>JBGALR010000020.1:0-118499 GCA_044223735.1 Limisphaerales bacterium
GCTTCCAACGATGCTCCAAAACCATTCGTCTGGACCAAGACGGCCGATGAAATCCTGGACAAAGTGGCACGATATGCTGCCGAGACCCTACGCGCCCACGGCTAAACAATTATCAAATAATCAATGACTCAGGACACTAGGGGACAATAAATAATTGATTGGTGCGGTTTGTTACGCAGCGTAACTTTCAGTTCAAATTAGGACACTACCCCGTCCCCAGCGCGGATTTGCCTCAAAACCACCGAATTTGGACAAAAAGAAAGGCCGGACTTTTGGTCCGGCCTTTCCCACACACAGTTTACACTGAGAACGACTTTAAATTCTCATCCGACGCACAGCATCGGATACACGCCATTAACTTACCAGAACCCGCGTCCCCAGCCAGTCACCAGAACTGGTGACAAGAGGTCAAGGTGGCGGGACAAAGATCGCCGACCAGCCGCTCGTGCGGCCTCCCAGCGGCTCCGCCTGTTCCTGGAGCGCAGCCTCAATCGCCGTGATGTCCGTATGCGTCGGCACGGCCGTGGTATAAACCAGGACCTCCCCATTCAAACCGACGTCCTGGCGCTCCCCGCTCTGGCCCATTTCCACCTCAAACCCGCTGCGCAGGCACGTCACCGCGAAATCAAGGGCCGCCTCCTCCGAGGGAAAGATCACCGTGAAATCAATGTCGCGCGGCTCCGTGAGCATATCGCCCTCGCAGCGACACTTTTACAAGACCTCCCCATTGTCGTCCTCCGGACACTCCGTGTAGTCGCCATTCATAAGTTTTTAATCTCCATTCCAGTTGCCCCGATCGCCGGCCTGCCCTTTGTTCATTTCCTCCGCTCGCGCGGGGTTTCAGTCGTCACTTGAAAGGCGCTGGCCTTGACGCCTTCGATCGGGCGGACTTCGTAAAACAAACCGTAATTGAGACAAGGATTGCCGGACGCGGTATTTGCCGCTTCCTCCAGGCTGTTTGCCAGGATGAACCAATAGCCACCCACGACCTCCTTGCTCTCGCCAAAAGGACCGTCCGTCATGATGTTATGCCGCGACACCGTCGCCCCGGTGCTCGCCAGCCGCTGGCCCCGCTTCATCTTTCCCTCGGCCACGAGCCGCTCGAGCCAGACATAAAACTGGTCGATCGCCTTTTGGATATCCTCGGGCGAAGCCTGCGGGTCCCACTGCCCGCGCGAGATCACCAGGTATTCGGATTTGGCTGTTGATGCATCCATGGCTCGAGTCTAGCGGACCGCGCGCGCCAGCGCCTTATAAATGTTGCGCCGGATGCCGCGTTGCGCGATCCGCGAATGACAGAGGCCGTCGCGCAGGGCGCATATCATTTTTTGAACATTGATCATTCCCTGGGATACATGGTTTTCATCCTCATAACGGCTCTTTGGGCATCTGCCCTTCTCAGAATCAAACGTTTCGAGGAAGGCGTGTAAATGCGCCCCATCCGCTCGTGACCCCGGATTCGATCAGCGTAAATAAGCCTGTTCCTGGTCGAGTTCAAAATCCCCTCTCACCGGCTCTCTCCCCGCGGCGTCCCAGGGCGAGAGAGTTGAGCGCCATTGCGTCCTGTGCGATTCCAGCTTCGGGCGCGCGTTGTGGCGACGCAGTTTACATCTGGCAGGGCGGTGCTGCTGCGCCGCCCAAATATCTTTCGCCCCCATGGCCATCGATATTCTGCGTGCATCCGAATCAACCCCAACACGGTGACCGAAAATCAGATCGCCGGAAACTGAGAATGATATTCGTAGTCCTTGGAATGCGGCTGGCCATTGTTTCGTTAGCCTGGCCTTTGGGGCAAAAAGATTTGGGCCGAGCGGCATCCCGCATGCGGGACCCACCGAGCTCGGCAGGGCAGGTTGTGCATCCAAATCCGCGACGCCGCACAAAATGTCAATCAACCTGGCACGCCAATGCCCGTACCCGCGATTTTGCTGTGAAACATCATCGCTTTTCCCCAAAACATTATCAGTTCCAAAAAGTGGGATGCGCCCCGTCGCGCAAAAGTCTGGCTATTTCGCCACCACCACCGTCCACTGCCGCAACTCCGGAACAACGAGCTCAAATTTCACCCCGCCATTTTCGATGATTCTCATGAAAGCCACCTCGCCGCTTGTCGCCTCATCGTCCGGCGTCAACAGGCGAAGGTCCGTGATCGCCTCTGCTTCGGGTGGCAAACGCCATGTGATCTTTACGTCTTTCACGGGTTTCACTGTATCGTGGTAGGCGTCCTTGCGCGCCACGTCCAAATTATAAACGTGCAACAGCGGTGCGCCGGCGTTGCTTTGTCGCATCACCGCGCGAACGCCCGCGGCCCCGGTCACGGTCACGGCGGGAGTCTTCAACATCTGCTGAAGCCGAGCCACCGTCATGACGTCATTGGTGCCGGCGGTTGCGCCTGCCTTCAGACTCAGGGGAATCACCCTGCCCCCGCCTTTTTTGTAAGCCCCAAAAACTTCCATCGTCGCCTTTCGGGCCATCGGCTCCGCCGTCGCATATATCACCATGCGATACTGCCTGAGGACGCCTGCGCTTAGATCGGATTCGGTCACGACGTCATATTGCAGATTCGCCGCGCTCAGTTCACGCGCCAGCGAGGCCGTCGCACAGTCGCGCGTGCGCACCCAGTTTTCGGAGGGCCATATCAGCAGCATTTCCGGAGCGGAACGCGAATCGACGAACAACTTTTCGTGCTTCCGCATGAAATCATGATACGCGGCCACGTTCTCTTCGAGCGCGGTGCGGGCCGCCAGTTCCCAGCAACTCCACACCATGTAGGCGGCGTCGTGGGCGGCGCATTCAGCAATCGCCAGTTTCATGAAGCCGGCCGGGGCGGTGTAATTGCCGTCGATCGTGCAAATCGAAAGCGGCCGGCCGTTGTTGATCGCGTGCAGCATGCGCAGCGGTCCCGCGTACGACACGAACGCCGCACCGTCGCGGCGCGGCTGGCTGCTCATATCCTCGATGGTGACGACGTCCTCATGGCGGCTCTGCTCCAGGATGCTGTAGCCGTAATCCTGCGACTGCGAATAAAAACTGTCCCACGAGTTGAGGCTGTTGTTCACCGTCAGAATAAATCCCGGCTTCAGCGAACGCCCATACTCACGCATCTCCCGGAAGAAATCCGCGGCCTCCGTCGTGCGAAACTTGCGCCACAATTCCGGTTGCGACTTGGTGAGGGACCGCAACGCAGCGAGGTCATTCGTCGCGGCTTTTGTTCCTTCGTCCTGGAGAAATCTTGCCCAGGCCTTCATGGCGTATTCGGAATAATTCCCCTGCGGATGCACCGTGGGATTGTCGAAAAACACGCCGTCGTGGTCCGACGCCACGACCAGCTTGATGGTGAGTTTGGTGTATTCGCGCCAGTAAGGATTCCACATGTCCGCGGGCGTGTACGCGCCGCCATACCACGACGGCAGATTCGTCCCGTTGATGTCCTGCTGCAACATGCGGCGCGGGGTGAACGCCTCAGGCCGGCCGGGAAAATAGTCGCCCAAATCGGTCGCGAACTTTTCCGGGTCCACGATGGACGTGGCGCACAGATAACTGAGCACCAGCACGCCGTTGGAGTGCGCCTTGCGATTGTAATCGCGGAGGTGGTCCAGATACGCATCCAGCTTAGCCTTGGGTGGCAGCCCGGAATAACTGTAAGCGCCCAGCCCGGTCGCATACACCAGCGTGCAACGGCTCGCAATCGCCGCATCCAACTGCTCGCTAAAAGCGCCCAGGTGATCGAATGCGGGATTCATGCGACCGACTTTCAATTCGTCCCCGGAGAAATCCCCCGCGCTGGAGGAAAAGGCGGCGCCCAAAAGTGCGGCCAGTACCGAGAGCATGGGGCGTTTAATCAAGCAGGCTGGTCGCATGGTGAATAGGTAAGTTGACCCGAGCTTAGAATTCACATCGCATCGTTGCCAGCGGTAATTGTCTAAAATCCAGAGAGAAATCCCACCTACACCATCGGCAGTTGCGTCGCATGTGCCCCCGGAAAGATACGCTGGCAACCATTGACTTGCGAAATCATCCACTCGCGCTTAAGTATCCATATGGGCCATGGAGCCGTAACCCACAGGAACTCAGCCCGGATTGGCGGCGCCCCACTGGTCGAAACCGGACTGATGAGGTGATACTTTGACCACCAAACAAAAACGAACGATCGGGGTGGCGGCTGCAATCGCCATCCTCGTGGCGTTGCCAATACTTTTTAGCGCGCCCTCGGTAGGCGGCACACGGGCGTAAGCGTAAAGGGATCGGTCCTGGAATCTGACATTTTTGCAAGATGAACGGTATGTGTGCGATGGAGGCTCTGGCGTCCCTTCAGGACGCGGGATGTTCGCGGCGCGAATCCCAGGGCATCGGCCACGCGGCCTCAGCCCTGGGCTGGACTCTGGCGGCCCGTTGGGCCGCACCAGCGCTATCCTTTGGGTATGTCGGGGACAATAAAGGTGCCGGTGGTTCCGCCGATGGTGATGCACAGATATATGGCTACGCCGGCGCTTCAAGCTTACGAACCTGAGGCATTACTTTGACCACCAAACACACACGCACGCTCGGCGCGGCCGCAGCAATCGCCGCACTCCTCGCGTCGCCAATACTTTTTAGCGCGCTTTCGGGAGGCGGCACGCACGGCTACTTTGAGGCCGGTCGTTGTCTCTGCGGTCACGATTGTTTCATCCATATCCGCGACGATGGGTATTACCAATATTCGCCGGGGCATGGTGTGCCGGAGCACCGTTCGTTTGCGATTCGCCCGCATGGCGGGGAATGGGAAATTCTCGGACTGCCCCATTCGGAAATGTTTTGGTCGCCCCTGGAAGGCGAAGACAAGGTCATCGCCCGCTTTCAGATCCGCGACGGCGCGCTCTTTACGGCTTGGGGCAACAGCAACAACTGGACGCGCCACGCCCGGGTTTACAACCCGTATCGTATCTGGATCGGAAAATTGAAGGACAAATACCGGTCCCTGTTCAGCGCACCATAGGGAGTGTGAACCGACGTCAGAATCATGATTTCTCCGATGGCCGTAGAGGGGCGGCTCTATAATTGTGACAGTTTTGGAAAAATGACCCGGACGCTTCCGCGTAGTACCGCGTGGCCGGAGCTTTTTCGATTGGCAACGCGGTCATTCATCATCCTCCGAGACACTGTATCATATCTCGAACGCTCCGCGAGGCTTCCAGTGCGTGCATTTCGATTTGCTCCGACAATTACCCTCTTGCTAATGGCCTCCCTCCAAAACCGTCCAAAGCGCAATTTCATAATTTTACGACCGCGCCTCACAGCCCAATAACTCGATTCCAATCCGATATATACATATATATCCAAGCATTCCGCGATTTTATCCGCTTCTGAAACCCTTGTCGCTGACGCTATTTTAATTTGGCGGATGCATCTTGTTCGTTTTACAGTTCAACGACTGAAAAACTATGGCCTCCGGTCAGTCACTTTCCGTGTTACGATTATTGCGAGGACCCCACCAATTCCAGAATTTATAGCCCTGCCAACCGGTCCCTTTGTAGACACCCGCACTCGATCTCCCATAATCATATTCATCAACCCGCTCCTCTCCATTAATTCCGTTTTCTCCGGGCCCGCCTTGCGAGACACAGCCAGTTACAGGTGCTGAAACGCAAAAAAGCGCCAAACTCAAAAACATGGCCTGAGGTGCATTTGCAACACAAGGAATACGCCGTAGGAAAAACATGGTTGCGAGCATCAATTATTACGCCAATCGTAAATTTGTCGGTCTATATGAACGCCATCGCCACCGTTTCCGTTAATACTATCGCCGCCGCGCCCAACCATGCACCCAGCAAATAAAGCGGTGAATCCCAGCAAAACGGCGATAATCAAGGATTTCCAAGAAGGGTGCCTCATTTGATCTGCTGCGCGCATGTCATTTCTGAGTTTTTGCTTGCGAAAGAGACTTCGTAAGCTGCCCTTTCAATTCCTCTTGAATATTCGCGGGCATATCGGAGCCATTTTTCTGCTGATAGGAATCTTTCGCAGCATTCACACCGGCAGCTGCTGCTGTTGCCGCCAGTGCCGTAGGATTTGTTGTCAAATAGTTCCTCGCTGCATCCGTGGCTGCTTTTATGGCTTCGTCGCCCACCGCAGCGACGAGGGACGGAGAGAGTGTAAAAGTTGGAGCACTTGAGCCCCCAACGGTAATTCCATCGCCACCATTCCCATTGATGCTATTTCCACCGCGACCAGACATATTCCCAACGCACCCCACGATGAGGCAGGCTGATAAAACGAACAATCCAGAGGTCAGAAATAAAGAGCGAAATGCCTGGTCAATTTTCATAATCCTTATCCTAAATTACAGGCTCTATTATTAAAACAATTCGAGCAAGTCAAATCTTAATTTCCCGCTTGTGAGAAATGTCAAGGCATCAGTCTCTCACGGACTCCTCTCATATCTGCAAACAAAATTACCACCTCGCTCTCATGGGCACGGTCCACTGCTTTTGGAGCACTGTCACAAAAATCAACATTGCAAGGAGGGACAGCAAATAAAACAAGACCAAAACGGTTCCGACCGTTGCCGAAAAGTCTTAACCACCCCTCGTGAGAAACGAATGGAATTCACAGCTCCCCATAGTCCGAGCGCGACCGACAAAGTCCAAAGAATCATCACCCCCTCGTGATGAGTCAGTTGCCAACCGACGCCAGTAGACCACAATTAATACCTCGCAAACGAACCGAAGCTCGCAGGCGCCGAAAGGATGCACTGAAGCCCCGGAAGAGGGTATAGGAGATGCTGAATTTATCGTAATTTTGAGGTCCGCTCCGCGTCGCGCATAAGTCGGCACCTATTTCAGAATGACTCAAAGCCCATACGACGGTTCAGCACCCGGGGGCGGTCTTTGTTCCCAAGGCTGGGCGGTATTCCAGGGTTTATCCGAAAGATCATTGTCATTGGTGGCGCATCCAGCGCCGAAGATTGCCAATCCGAGAATCCCCAGGAGGAAAATCCGAACCAGCATGGATCCAGGCATTTTCATGTGACGAGTATATTGGACCAAAATTTATTTCCCATAGCTAAATTCCCCGGTCCGCGCGTCCCGCCGCGAATGGCAATGACAGCGCATAAAGTGGGTCGTCCATCAGGGTGGTGGTGGCTGTGATAACAGAGCCTCCTCTCCCTCAGACAAACAGCGGCAAACCATATTCCAAAGACTACGAATATAATTCTCAATTTCCGCCGGTCTGAATCTTCCGTCATCGCATTGGCCTTGATTCACGCGCGCAGAACATCGATGACCATGGGGGCCAGGGATATTTGGGCGGCGCGGCAGCGCCGGCCCTACCTCCAAACAAAAATCCAAGCCCGACCACATTCGCGCACCTCCGTCGGCTTCCAAACGCTGCTCCAAGTCACCTGCGCCTGCCCGAGGCAGGGCGATTTCTCTCCCGCATGCGGGACCAAAGGTAAAAAGCGTTTCGCGGCGGTCGCAACGACCGCCCAAACATCTCTTATCGGCGGCAGCCAGACAAAATGTCAGGTCAGACTCCGCGAGTCCGGCGAATTATCAATTTCTCTCTTGGCACCCTCGGAGAGCCCGGCCCACCTTCACGCAGCGTCCCTGCGGCCCAAGGATTTCCGACTTTCTTGAGAAGTTTCTAGAAAGTGCTTGCAATGTTTTTAAACGCGAGGTAGGGTCGGGGTGTCGGTGTCCTGCCGTTGGACCCTTTCGCACGTCCAGGGAGAGTTATGATCGAACATATTGATTTTTGCGCCGCCGGGGTCGTCGCGTTTTTAAGCGTCGGGACCGGCGAGGCGGAGCTTTGGGGGCATGAAGGCGGGCGGCGGGCGAGGCGGCATGTCGATGGCGCAAGGGGGGTTGGTAAAGTCATGGCTCGATGGGGAACGTCGGGCCGCTGCGGGTGCCGCATGCGGGACCCGCGCTCGGTCCGAACGGAAGCTCGAAGTGGGAAGGACAGTTTGTGACGCTATGAGAACGGGCATTTATCAAAGAGTTATGAAAAAGGGAACAGCGGCCGGACGCCGCTGCCACTATGTCGGCATTCGCCGGCAACGACTGGATCGGGTGGGACTCTACAATTCTGTCGAGGTATCACCGTCCTTTTCGGTCTCGCAGGCAGGCGAGGTCCGTGCCGGACTGGGCTTCGCGTCCGACCTTGAAGGGGGCATGGACGATGGGGTGTTACGGACGCTTCGCCCCGCTTCGAACCCCTTCGCACCGGTGTTTTCGGTGGAGGGGAAAGGTCATGGTACGGCCGAGTCACGGAGCGTTACGGCATGTGTCGCTGTGTTGCGCACCGTTGCGCACTCGGGTTTTTTTGGAAGCGAGGCGACAACCGTCGCAAATGTAAATTTTACCAAACGAACCCAACTCAAGAAATTCACAAATGCTTCAGGCATAGCTGGTTATGAGCACTTTGAACGGTTTCCGTTTGAAAAACGAACCCAACTGGGAAATGACGAATGGAGATTTTCAAATGTCGAATGACAATGTGGAGGAAAAAGGGGATGCCACGAAAGGGGGTGCTATGAGTTGGCTGACTTTAAAGTCAATTCGCGGTAATTCGCACCTTATAGCACCAGATCGCGCCTGGATATTTTGCAGCGATATGGTCGCTTCAATTATCGCCTCGGAAGATGCGCCCGCGGGGACATGGCGGAAATCCAGTAGCCGAGTCCCGGGTTTCCCGCTAGTTTCGGCGGCGATGAACTCGCCCCGAAATCTTACCCGATTTTTTTCCACCTCACTCGCGCTCGCGCTTTTGATGGTCGCGACCGCCACTCTTCGCGCCGACGTCAAGCCGAATGGTTTGTTCCGCGACGGCGCGGTGCTGCAACAGGGCATCAAGCTGCCCGTCTGGGGCACGGCCGCGGATGGCGAAAAAATCACCGTGAAATTTCAGGGACAGACCGTCACCACGGTCGCCAAGGATGGACGCTGGCAGGTGTGGCTCAAGCCGTTGAAGTCCGGCGGGCCGTTCACTTTGGAAATCACGGGCAACAACAACGTCACGATCAACGACGTGCTCGTGGGCGAAGTCTGGCTTTGCAGCGGGCAATCGAACATGGCCTTCCAGCTTCATCGCGCCAACAATGCCGCCGATATCATTCCCGCCGCTCGTGACACGCAGCTTCGCCTGTTCACCGTGCCGCACGATGCGCCGGACGTCCCGAATACCGATGTCAATGGCAAGTGGAGCGACGTGACGCCGGAAAGCGTTTCCAATTTTTCCGCGGTCGCCTATTTCTTCGGGCGCGATTTGCGCGCGGCGCTCAAAGTGCCGGTGGGGTTGATTTCGTCGTCCGTGGGCGGCACGCCGGCGGAGGCGTGGACTTCCCATGGCACGCTGGCCGGCGACGCCGACTTGAAGAAGATTCTCGCGCGCCACAAGGAAGCGGTGGAGAAATACGATCCCGAAGCCGCCGCCGCGCGGCAGAAGAAGGCGATGGAAAAACACAAGCAGGTGGCGGCGGCCGCGAAAGCCGAGGGAAAACCGGTCCCGAAGGCCCCCAAGCTGCAAGACAATCCCGAGCGCAGCCACAGCCGCCCGAGCGCGCTTTATAACGGCATGATCGCGCCGCTGGAACCCTACGGCATCGCGGGGGTCATCTGGTATCAGGGCGAGGCCAATTACGCGCGCGCCACGGAATATCAAAAACTTTTTCCCGCGATGATCGGCGACTGGCGCAAGGCCTGGAACGAAGGTGATTTTCCGTTTCTGTTCGTGCAAATCGCGCCGTTCGAACGAATCACCCCGGAAATCCGCGAGGCGCAACTGCTGAGCTGGCAAAAGGTGCCGCACACCGCCATGGCGGTCATCACCGATGTCGGTGAGGAACACGACATTCATCCCACGAAAAAGGAACCGGTTGGCGCCCGTCTCGCGCTCGCGGCTCGCGCCGTCGCCTACGGCGAAAAAATCGAATACTCCGGCCCGGTGTATGATTCGATGAAGGTAAGGGGCAACGAAGTCGTCCTCAGCTTCAAGCATAACGGCGGCGGCCTGATGGCGAAAGGCGGCGATTTGAAGGGCTTCACGATCGCGGGCGACGATGGGAAATTCACCCCCGCCTCGGCCAAAATCGAAGGCAACACGGTGGTTGTCTCCAGCCCGTCGGTCAGCAAGCCGGTGGCGGTGCGTTACGGCTGGGCGAACACCCCGGACGTGAATCTTTTCAACAAGGAAGGCCTGCCCGCGACGCCGTTCCGCACGGATATCAAATAGATTTCAGGGATCGCACGGTTGGCAATTTCCCACCGCTTGATGCGATAGAATTGCTGGGGGCCACTGGCGGCCACGGTCGCCTGGTAGGATTCTGCGGAGCCGGAGATGACCGCGCTGGCAGTATTGGTGATCCCGGTAACGGTCGTGCCGCTGATCAGCGTGTAAGCCATCGGGGCATCGCCGACGGGACATTTCATCGCCAGCGGGCATGAATCGCGGGATAGCCATGTCACGACGCATCCAAACAGGCACTCTTCCCCGGATCGAAAATGCCCGTGCCGCAATCTCAAATGCCTTCCGAGGCACAGCAAACCGGAATCGCGTCAGCCTACAATTCCTGCCGCAAAAAAATATAAGCCAGCGCCGCCATGAAGGCCTGCTGCTGATTATTTGCCGCACCGGCGTGACCGCCTTCGGTGTTTTCGTAATAGAACACCTCGTGGCCCTGGTCCTGCATCTTCGCCACCATCTTCCGTGCGTGGCCCGGATGCACCCGGTCGTCCTTCGTGGAGGTCAGAAATAACGTGCGCGGATACTGGCGCCCTTTCACCACATTTTGATAAGGCGAATATTTGGAAATGTATTCCCACTCCACCCCGTTGTCGGGATTGCCGTATTCATCCACCCAGCTTGCGCCCGCGAGCAGGTAATGAAAGCGCTTCATGTCGAGCAACGGGACCTGACAAACCACGGCTTTAAACAACTCGGGCCGCTGGGTCAACATTACGCCCATCAGCAACCCGCCATTCGATCCGCCTTGAATGCCGAGATGTCGCGGTGAAGTCACCTTGCGGGCAATCAAATCCTCCGCCACCGCGATGAAGTCGTCGTAGGCCCGCTGCCGGTTTTCTTTCCGCGCCGCCTCGTGCCATTTCGGGCCGAACTCGCCGCCGCCGCGAATGTTCGCCAGCACATACACCCCGCCCTGTTCCAGCCAGGCCGCCCCCACGGCGGCGTTGTAATTGGGTAACATGGGGATTTCGAAGCCGCCATAGCCGTACAGCAGCGTCGGGTTCGCCCCGTCGGACTCGAGATCTTTCCGGCTGACTTGAAAATACGGCACCTTCGTTCCGTCCTTCGACGTCGCTTCGTGCTGGGTAATGTTGAGGCCCTGCACGTTAAAGAACGCCGGCAAGCTTTTCAGCAATGTCCGCTCCGGCTGGCCCACGGTACCCAGATAAAGCGACGTTGGAGTCAGAAAATCCGTCACCGTCATAAAGTATTCATCCGATTCGTCGGCATCGACGCCACTGATGCCGATGGCTCCAAATGTTGGCGTCTCCAGCGCCTTGCGAGTCCACCGTCCGTCTTCGAGCTTCGACACGTAGACGCGATTGCGCACATTTTCGAGCGCATTAAGGATGAGATAATTTTTGGTCGCGCTCATGCCCGCGAGACTGGCGCGCGGGCCGGGCTCAAATACAAAAGTGAGCTTCCGCTCACCCTTCATCCAGGCGGCGAAATCGGCGGCGACCAACGAGCCGGCCGGATAGGTCTTTTTGCCTCGCACCCAGTCGGATCGCAGTTGCAGCAGGAGCTGATTCTCAAAGGTGCTGACCTGCGCGTCGTCGGGTTTGTCGATGCGAACCCATCGATCACCCTGCCGCACAAAATCCTGACTGGTGAAAAACGTCACCGCACGCTGGATGAATTCATAGGTCCGCCCGTGATCATGCACCACCTTGGCCCCCACACTTACATCGCCCGGTTCGCCTTCGAAGATAAACTGCGCTTTGGCGAGGGGCGTGCCGCGCTTCCACTCCTTCACGATTCGCGGATAGCCCGACTTCGTCAGCGAGTTCGAGCCGAAATCAGTGCCCACGTAAAGCGAGTCGCGATCCCGCCACGACACCTCGCTCTTGGCTTCCGGCAGCGTAAACCCGTCTTTAACAAATTCCTTCGTGCGCAGGTCAAATTCACGAACGACCACGGCATCCCCGCCGCCGCGCGAGAGATTCAGCAGGCAACGATCATAGGTCGGGTAAAGAATCTCGTAGCCCTTCCAAACCCAGTTCTCCTTTTCCGAAGCCGCCAACTTGTCGAGATCCAGCACAATCTCCCACTCCGGGTCGGCTTTCTTGTATTGCGACATCGTCGTGCGCCGCCACAAGCCGCGCGGATTCTTTTCGTCGCGCCAGAAATTGTAATAAAACGCCCCCTGCTTTTCGATGTAGGGTATCCGCTCCTTCGAATCGAGAATCGTCAGCAAACGATGCCGCACTTTTTCAAAATCGGGAACGGCCTCAAGCTGCTTTTTCGTCACTGCATCCTGCTTCTGCACCCATTCCAACGCACGCTCACCGGAAATCTCTTCCAGCCATAAAAACGGATCTTCCACCACCGTGCCTCCCGTCAGTTTATTGGTGGCCACCACCGCTTCCGCGCCCCTGCCGAGGGCGGGAGCGCAGGCGAGAGCCAGCGGAAACCACACAACCAGGTTCGCCAGCCAATTCCCGGCCGGACATTTCGTGATGCACCACCGCATATTATCTTTTTAATCCTAACAGGCCTCCGGCCGAAAGAAAATGTTGTGACTAAAATATTTTTCCCTCTCGCCGCGAACGGGGTATGATGAATGCTGTGCAAATGCGGTGTGAAAATGATTCAATAAAATTGAAACCGACGTCCGTTGGGATGAACCTCATCACACGCGCGATGACGTTTCTCGGTGTCCTCGCCGCAATAGCCGGCGCGGGGCGATCCCTGTGGGCGGCGACCCCGGCCACGAGCGTTACCAACCTCCAGGTCTATCAGGTCAAAGGGGTGATCAAGGAGTTGCCCGCGAGCGGCACGAATGTCTTGATCCGACACGAGGAGATTCCCGGCTATATGGCCGCGATGACCATGGAATTTCGCGTGGCGCACACCAACGAACTGCAAGGCCTGGCCCCGGGCGACAAGGTGGAGTTTAAAATGATGGTGACGGAGGACGAAGGCTGGATCGACGGGCTCATCCGCATCGGGAAGGAAAACGTGGCGCCCGCCACCACCGCTCCGATTAAAACCTTGATTTATTCGCCGCCGTTGAAAGTCGGCGAGCAAATGCCGGACGTCACGCTTACCAATGAATTTGGCAAGGCGATAACTCTCGGCCAGTTCCGTGGCCAGGCGGTGGCCATGACGTTTATTTTCACCCGCTGTCCGTTTCCGGAGTTTTGCCCGCGCATGTCCAAACAATTTGAACAGACCGCTCTGAAACTATCCGCTTTGAGCAACGGACCCACAAACTGGCACCTGCTATCTATTTCCTTTGATCCCGAAAACGACACACCGGCCGTGTTGAAGCGTTACGCTGAATTTCACCAGTACAATCCGGGCCACTGGAGTTTTGTCACCGGCGCCCCGGTGACAATCGCGGAACTGGCCCAGCGTTGCGACCTGACCATTCAGCGCGACGGTGTCAGCTTCAATCATAATCTGCGCACGGTGGTATTGGATACCAATGGACGCATTAAAAACATATTCATCGGCAACGAATGGACTGCCACGGAGCTGGCGGACGAATTGACGGCCGCCGCAGGCGTGAAACCCGCCGCAAAGAAGCAGTGATCGAGTCCATCCCTCCACGCCAGGCTCACTTCAAAATCATTCATGCGAGCGCTGGCGAAGCCTGAAGTCCTCAAGTCGGCCATCGCCGCGGCATTGATTTCGACGATCGCCTCCACTCCGCGCCTTCTTTTGTGGGCCGCCCGGCCGAACGCCCTGTGGTATCTGCTCACCATGCTGTTTCTCTGCGGAACCGTGCTATGGGCTTTCGTTTTCGCCTGGCACACAAAATACACGCGACGCCCATTGTTCAATGCCCGCCCCGGAATGGTGTCTTTCACCGCTGCCACTGTTTCCGCGATCGCGGCGGCACTCATTTCGCATTTTTGGTTCGACCCCGTGGCCCGGACACTCGTGCCCTTGGAATACCCCGAGACCCCGACACAATGGCTGGCCCTCGTTCTTTGGACGCTTACCTTCACGCAACTTTGCCTTATCTTCGCCCCGTTTGCCTGGCTGATGAGATTGTCCCGGCACGTCATGGTGGCTGGAGTGTTGACGGTGATTTTCGGCGCGTTCGTACTCATCATCAAAAACCGATCCTCGCCGACTCCGCTGCCATGGGATCTGTTCGCGGAAATGTTGCTGATGCGGCTGGGCGTCGGCACGCTGGCCGTTTACTTTTTGTTACGCGGCGGGCTGCCGCTGGTCTGGTGGTGGGCTTTGTTATTTCAAAGCCGCCATCTGTGGACACTCGGCGCGACCCATTGAATGATTCAGCCACCTTCAAATTCCGCATCCGCCGGCGAGGGGTTTTGCCGCGCTGGTGGCGGCCAAATGAGTACTTGCAAGGCGGGTGAATTCCTCTAAAACGAAGACGATGCTTCAAGGTAATTCTTTTATGCGATCGGGGAGGTTGACGGGATTTGGCGTGGCGCTCGCGCTGGTTTTTACCAGACTTCCAGCCACTTCAAAAGACACATCCACCCCCGCCGCCGTGCGCTCACAAGTCGACGCCGCCGTCGCCAAAGTCAAGCCGGCGCTGGTGCGGATCCGGGTGGTCTCCACCGATTACAGCGACGGCCGTGAAATCAAAATGCAGGAGGTCGGCAGCGGCGCGATCATCACCAAGGACGGTTATATCATCACCAACCATCACGTCGCCGGCCATGCGGCGCGGATGTTCTGCACCTTGTGGAATCGCGAGGAGGTCGAAGCCGAATTAATCGGGACAGATCCGCTGACGGATATTTCCGTCATCAAACTCAAGCCGGAAAAGGCCGCCAGCTTCCAGCCCGTGAGCTTCGGCGACTCCGCGAAATTGCGCGTCGGCGATTACGTCCTCGCGATGGGCAGTCCCATGGCGCTTTCTCAATCGGTCACCCTCGGCATCATCAGCAACACCGAGATGGTCATGCCGCGGTTTTGGGGTTCCAAAGGCTCCTTTCGCCTGGATGGCGAAGACGTCGGTGCGCTGGTGCGCTGGATCGGTCATGACGCCGCCATCTACGGCGGCAATTCCGGCGGCCCGCTCGTGAATCTCGAAGGCCAGATCGTCGGCATCAACGAAATCAGTTACGGCCTTTCCGGCGCGATTCCGGGCAACCTCGCGAAAAGCGTCGCGGACCAGATCATCGCCAACGGAAAGGTGGCGCGGAGCTGGGTGGGCTTTGACGTCCAGCCGCTCTTCAAACGGGGCAGCGACGAACATGGTGTGTTGATCAGTGGCGTGCTCGACAAGTCACCGGCGGCCGAGGCGGGATTCAAGGCCGGTGATGTGCTCTTGCGCGTCAATGGCCAGGCGACCAACGTCCGCTTCGAGGAACAAATGCCCGAATTGATGTTGCTCCTCTGCAACCTTCCGGTCGGCAAGGAAGTGCCCTGCGTGGTCAAGCGCGACGGCAAAGAGGTCACCCTGCAATTGAAAGCCGCCGCGCGCGAAGATATCTATCCCCCGCAGACCGAACTGAAGCAATGGGGCATCACCGCCCGCAATTTCTCGGGCTTGCTCGCCCGCGAAATGAAACGACCAAACCTGGATGGCGTGGTGGTGACCACGGTCCGGCCCGGCGGCCCCGCCGGGAGCGCCAAGCCTTCGATCGAACGCGGTGACGTGATTGTCGAGGTCAACAGCGAGGTGATCAAGAGCGTGAAGGATCTTACCGCCGTGACCCGCAAGATTACCGAAGGCAAGAGCCAGCCGGTGCCGGTGATCGCCACCTTCGAGCGCAAGGCCGCGCGCTACCTGGCAGTTGTCCGCGTCGGCCTGGAGGAGGTAAAAGATCCGGGTCTCGAAGTCACCAAAGCGTGGCTGCCGGTGGAAACGCACGTCATCAGCCGGGAAATCGCCAGGCAGTTGGGCCAGCCGTCGCTGAAAGGATTTTACATCACCCGCGTATATCCCGACACCACGGCGGCCGTGGCTGGACTCAAGGCCGGTGATTTCATCGTCGCGGTGGATGGCGAGAAATTGTCCGCGTCCGACTCGGAGTTTGAGGACGAACTTTCCACGCTGATCCGGCAATACGACGTCGGCAAGAAGGTGGACCTGACCGTGATTCGCGACAAAAAGGAAATGAAGGTTTCCGTGGAGCTGATCCGTTCGCCGCGCCTGACGCGCGAAATGAAAAAATATCGCAACGACGATTTTGATTTTACCGCGCGCGAAGTTTCCTTCTTCGACACCGTCACCGAACAGTGGAAGAACTCCCAGCACGGCGTTTTGGTGGAGGATGTCAAAACCGGGAGCTGGGCGGAACTCGGCGGACTCTACGGCGGCGACCTGATTGTCGAAATCAACGGTCACCCGGTCAACACGCTGGACGAGCTTCGCAAGCAACTGGATCAAATCGCCACCGACAAGGACAAGCGCGTGGTGATCAAGGTGCTCCGGGGCATTCATACCTCATATCTCGAAATCGAACCAAACTGGAAAAGCTAAAACATTAAAGGAATTTTATGCGTCTCAAATCCTACTCCGCGCTCCTTGCCATCACCGGTCTGCTGGGCATGGCTATCACCGCCCACGCCGACGAGCTGGCCCAAAAGGGCCGCGAAATCTTCGAAAAGAACCAACACGCGGTCGTAACCGTGACCGAGGTCCTGAAAGTCTCCATGTCGGGCCGCGCGCAGGAAACAAAACAGGACCTGACCGGCACCGTGGTTGATCCCAACGGCCTTACCGTCCTGGCCTTGTCGCAAGCTGACCCCTCCGAAATCGTGTCCCGCATGATGGGCGAGGAGTATGCGCGCCGCGTCGAAACCGAGGTCACTGATTTGAAAATCCTGCTCGATGACGGAACCGAAGTGCCGGCGGAGATTGTGCTGCGCGACAAAGACCTGGATCTGGCGTTCATCCGACCCAAGACCAAGCTGAGCACTCCCATGGCGGCCATTGACCTTAGCAACGCGGCCACCGCACAAATCCTGGACCAAGTTATCGCACTGAACCGGCTTAATAGCGCCGCCGGACGGGCTTACTCCGCGTCCGGGGAGCGCATCAGCGCGGTCATCCGCAAGCCCAGGACGTTTTACATTCCCGACAGCAACATGACCGGCACCTCCATGGGTTCTCCGGCGTTCGCGTTGGACGGGAAAATTCTCGGCATGTTCGTGGTCCGTGCGATGAGCGGCAAGACCAGTTCCAATCGCAACTACCGCGACGCGGTCACCAACATTATTCTGCCGGCAGAAGACATTCTCAAGGCCGCCAAACAGGCGCCCGAAGCCAAGGGCGATACCAAGGATACGCCGAAGGAGGCCGACGACAGCAAGTCGACGAACAAGACTTCCGAAGCCAAGGAAGCGAAGTAAGAGCGGCCTTACCGGTCAAGAGCACTTAAGCACCGCTGCCACCGGGGCAGCCAGTAATTATCGCGGTCGAAAGACAGGACCACCGAAGACGCGCGGCCCACGATGTTCTGGCGCTCCACCGGGCCGAAATAGCGCGAATCGAAACTGTCGTCCCGATTGTCGCCCATCATAAAGTAGCGGCCGTCGGGAACGGTGAGCGGCCCGAAATCCCGCATCGCCCTCACCGCCGGAAAGGCCGCGACCGCGTGCGCCCTGCCTGGCAGTTGTTCCCCCGCGAAATCGTGGCTCGCCCGATCGGTTATCGACACATCGCGCAGGAGTGATTCCTGCACCGGCTGGTATTGCACCGGCGTACCGTTGATGATCAACGCATTTTGTTTCAACTCGATGCTATCGCCGGGCAAACCCACCACGCGCTTCACCAGTCGAGTGCCGTCGCGCGGCGAATAAAAGACGACAATGTCGCCGCGTTGCGGATTGCCCCATTCGGCGAGGTGACGCGTCGTGAACGGCACTTTCAAATCATACGCGAGTTTGTTCACGTAAACGCGATCGCCTTCGAGAATGGTGGGTTTCATCGAGCCGGTGGGAACGTCGTTCCAATCCGCCAGCGAAGAACGCAGGGAAAAGATGACCAGGCATAAAATCAGCAGAGGAAGGATTTCCTTGCGCCAATATTTGCGCGTCCGATCACTAAGCATTGATGCATTCACACGGGATTCGACAGAACGGCGTACAGCCTCGTTCAATGGAAAAGTATTGAGCTATTTCCCGCAACACCAACCGGATCAGGCAATCAGCTTGCACCATCGGCCATTTGCAACACGTATGTTTGCAGCTTTCGCCCCATCCGCTCATCGAATTGTTGGGCCATCAGCTTCATAAAGATTTCCGCCTGGTGATACGAAACCAGATTGAGCGTGGCACGCGGCGAGGCGGACGCGCATCGGCGGGCACCGAGGCATCCGGGCATCACGCGGGCCAGCTTCACCAGGAACTCCACTTCGGGAGCAATGTTTTTAAGCAAGTCGCGTTCGCTGTCGTGGCTTTGAAGCATGAACTGTCCAAACTGCCGGTGGTCATCCTCGCGCAGCGCGCGTTCGGAGCCGACCACTCGCGAAATCTCGCCCACGACATGCGTCGCGCAATCGTATTCGCGCGGCGTGAGTTTCGACTTGCCTGCTTTCAGCCCGTCCAGCTCCACGGAACGCAGCGACTTTGCGCCGAGATGCTCCGCGGCCGAGAGGCACGCGCGCTCGATTTCGTCGGCACCGAACGCCGAGAGCACTGGTATCACCTTCGTCTCCGCCGAATCACCGGGCAGGCCTGCGTCACAAACCACCAGCGCCTCGCCCGCCAACGGTGCAACTTCGACCGTGCCAAATCGCAGGTCAATGTTCAGGACGTGCCACGCCTTTCCAAAATAAGCGGAGAGAAATCCCAGTCCCGCCGGACCCTCCGCCGGATGGAGTCCTTCCGCAGCTTGCCCCAGTTTCGCGAATTGCAATTTCTCTTTTATGGACAATGGCGGGAACTCCCCTTTGCGATTTCGCAGCGGCGGCGGGGCCAACCCGCTTTCCGTGAGGCTGAAAGTGAACATCTCGCGCAATGTCATGAAGGTGGCGACTTCGAGCGCGGGCCCCGCACCGAAATCGGCGCCCTCCGGCAGGTCATCCACAATGGCCGCGCTGAAGCCGGCCACATTGACGCCGAGTTGTTGCACCCGGCAGATCGCGCGCTTTACCCCGTCAGCCCACGGGGCGGAGGGATTCGGCTTCACCTGACTCGCCCAGAATATTTCCCGTTCCGGCGCGCGGGACGAAACCAATTCGATTTTGCCATCCGGACGCGGCGCGGAAGCGATGGTAACGAATTTGTTGATGGCAGCGGAAACGACCAGGCCGTCCGCGCACAGCGACCGGTCGCCCAGCAACTCCACGTGGCCGGGCGCGCGCACGAGATGCGGCGGGGTGAAATTGAAATGCCGCCTGAACAGGGATGGTGCGTCCGGCCTCGTCACGGATCAGTTCAATCGAGGCGGCACCTCGCCCGGCGCCGCCGTTTTGAAGGACCGATGAATTTGAAAACTCGTGAACAGCGCCCACACCCACGCGGCGAAAAAAACCAGTCCACCGCAACCGCCCACCCACCCCACCGGCCGGGGTTCGATATCATTTTTCAATCCGTTGTAAGTATTGAGCACCGTCAGTATAAACCAACCGCACACGAGGGCAAAACCCGTGACCGCCAAAAGCAGCTGGCCGAAGCCGACCATACGCCGGCCCGCCATCACGGAACCCAAACCGGGAGTTGCCAGTTGGTTGATCAGAATGCAATTGCGCGCAGCGGTGCGGCTAAGCGGCGCGGCGGCCGAAGATGTCTTCATATGCATACATCATGGCCACCCACCCGATTGTCATGGTCACAAAAATTCCGACGCAGCAGGCGAGAACCCCGCACATCATCACCAGCCCGGCCACCAGCAGAAAAGCAAACACGATGAACCAATGCCTGCTCACCACCTTGCGACTGAACTCCATGGCATCCCAAAAGTTCATTCCCCGGTCGATGATGAGCGGCACTGAAAAGATCCATGCGACGCTCAAATAAATTCCCGGAATTACACAAAAAGCGAGCCCCACCCAAACCAGGAGTGTCCTCACCAGTCCAAGCAGCAACAATGGACCAAAAGAGTTGAAACCCGAAAACGCGTCGCCAATGGAAGCAGGCTCATGCCGAATTAACTTGAGGTAATATTTGAAAAGCCCGCCTGAAAAAACGGCATCGATGGGCCCGCTCAGCATGGAAACCCCGAGCACCACCAAAATCCCGAACGGACTGAAATGATGATTCTGCATCATGTCGGTGGTTACCGGCGCGGTCACCAAGCTCAGCACCTGGTTAATCCCGCCAATAATGAAAACCACCATCGTGGAAATCCCCACCATCGGCCAGAAGTTATCTTTGACCAGTGTCCAACTTCGCGAGATACAGCCACCAATATCCAGCGCGTAATCGCGGCCGAGGATCGCTTCCTCGGATGCGTCGGCCGGGCGAGCATACGGCAGCGTCGCGACGGCGGGAGCAATCGGGCCAAACAGGTCGGCAAATTCCGGCAACGCGGAAAACGGCGTCCATTGGGACGCGCCGTCGGGCAAAATCGAGGTTTGCCCATTGATTCGCCCTTCGGTGAACCATTGCCGCAGTTGCTCGCCGGTTACCGGACCGTATTCCTTCTGATCTCCGCCGATGATCTTATACATACGTATATCCCGCTCAATGAAATGCACTCTTCACTTCCGGCTTGGCAAGCACAACCAGTGCCCAGATGCCAATCGGCAAACCGATTATACAACACGGCGAAATGCACGGAATCATGGCAATGATGCTCGTGGCCATCGCCAAACCATGGTTCTCCAGCTTCTTCATTTTCAGAGCGCCAAAGACAATAAAGCCGCTGACGAGGATGCCGATGACGCCCCCAATGATGGAAAACACCGGCGAGCCCATGGCGGCAAACGGGTTATTTGCCTGATGCCCCATCATGGCCGCGCCCGCGCCGAGGTTGAAAATCAGGCCGATGACTTGCGCGAGAAAACCAATGATCGCGACACACAACAGCCCGGTCGCGGGCCCGTTGACTACCGACGCACTCGCAGGGGCGGCTGTTGGGAACGCCGGTATGCCCGGCACTCCGGCAACAAACGGCGCCGCAGCGCCGCCAATATCCGGAACATCGCCCACCGTGATCCATTCGGTGGTGCCATCCAGGCGCACTTGCGTTTGCATATTGGCACGCCCTTCGGCGACCCATTGCCGCAACTGCTCTATTGTGATTGGTCCGTACTCCTTGCCATCGGCTCCAATGATTTTATACATAGGTTTTTGTGTTTGTTTCCGTCCAACTATCTCGCTTGTATGCGATTACCGGGTGGCGTGCAAGTCCACGGTTGGCAAAGTATCCGGCGGCCGCAACCCATTCGGAATGACCGGCAGGTTGCGCACCACCGAAAACACCACCAATATCACCAGGATCGTCCATAGCCACCGGGGCCGGATATTCACCTCGCAGGACTGCCCACGACTCGCCCGCACCAAAAACCTCGCTCCGTAACCGAGGATAAACGGCAGTGAAATCATCAGCAACGGGTTGAAACGAAACGCCGTGAACGCGTGCCCGTGCAACAATTGATACATCGCCCGCGTCGCCCCGCAACCCGCGCACAGCAACCCGGTCGTTTTATAAAACATGCACCCCGGATAAAATCCATACCGGCTCGGATCAAATATGAACAGCATCGCCGCCGCCAACAAAACTGGCGCGAGCACCGAGACCAGGATGATCCGGCGCGGCGATGGCTTGATGATCGGCGGCAGTTCCATGGGTTTAGTTCGGCAACGATTGAAACCAATGCGATGAACTCATCACACCGGCCAGCGCCAGCATGAGACCCGCCACGACGAGGCTGAGTATGCTCAAAACGAGCCCGGCAATCGCCAGGCCGCGTCCCTGCTGCCCATCCGGATCTTCTTTGATCTGCGAAAGTCCGATGACGGAAAAAACAATCCCCAGCAAATTGAAGGGCAAGCCGTGACAGCAGCACAACCCCACAGTGATCGAAATAATTCCCAGGATAAGCCCCGCCACCGCCATGGGATTATTGCGGGGAGCGGTCGGGATGGGGCCGATGGTTCCCGGCCGGGGGATGCCGGTAAGCGCGGATGCAAATTCGGGAAATTGTCCAAGCGGCTTCCACTCAGCGGCGCCTTCAGCCAGCACCTGGCTTTGCGCGTTGGCGCGGCCCTCGGCAATCCACTGCCGCAATTGATCGGCGGTAATGGGACCGTATTGCCTGCCATCCGCCCCGATGATTGAGTACATCATAGTTCGCCCCTGGAAACCGCTCACCCGTTGCTTTGCCAATCCCTGCGACCAAAGATCTTACCATCCATCAAATGTTTCTAACCGCCCCCCGCCGGATCGCCAAGTCCAAAAATTCCCCGCGCTTGTAATTGCCGCGCTCAGGGCGCGGCCGCGTTCGCAAAAGCGCTGATGACTTTGATGTTCGCGTCTTTGGCAGCATCCATCACTTTTACGATCTGCCCGAACGGCGCGTCCTTGTCGGCGCTGATCGCCACTTTCAAGTTCGGCGTTTTCTTCGCTGCCGCCACGAGTTCCTCTTTCATGCGTTCCGCCGTCACCGGCTTCGCATCCAGGCCGACGCGAAAGATGCCTTTGGGATCGATGCTGATCACCAGTGGAGCTTCCTCCTGAGTGCCGCCTTTTTTCGCCTGGCTGGAATCGGGCAGCGCCAGCTTCAACGCCGGCTGCTGTTTGAAGGTGGTCGTAACCATCAAATAAATCAGCAGCACGATCAGCACGTCGATCAACGCGACAATAATGACCGCAGGCGCCTGCCGTCGTTTTCGGATTTGAAATTGCATAAGGCCAGGATCGAAAACAGCCCCGGATCAGACATGCGCTTTCCCGTGTTCGACGTGGGACCCGCGATATTGGCGCCGTATGAATCCGTCACATAACGACTCCATTTCGACGCTGACGTGTTCGATTTTTTTCGTGTAGTAACTCCAAAAAATCAGCGAAGGGATGGCGATCAACAAACCGAGCAGCGTCGCGCGCAGAATAAGTGCGATGCCTGTCGCCAGCGTTCCCGCATCCGTGAAGCCTGCCTTCGTCACATCGCCGAACACCGTCATCATGCCGACGATGGTGCCCACCAAACCAAGCAGCGGTGCGATGCCGACGATGATTTCCAGCACGACCAGGCCGCGCTCCAACCGCACGATCTCGTGGCGCGCCCGCGTTTGCAACGCCGCCTCCACGTCCGCCTGCGGCCAGTCCAGATGATCCGCCGCCTCCAGCAGCAATCGTCCGATCGGCGAATCGTGCTCCTGACAAACCCGCCGCAGGACCGGGAGATCCTGGGCGTCCCGGCACGCTTCCACTGCCGCCTCGATCTCGGTCGGCAGCACGCGTTCCCATCGCAGCGCGATCGCGCGCTCAATGATGAAGGTCAGTCCCACCACCGAGGTGAAGATCAACAGGATATAAACGAGTAATTCCATATTTCAGTTGTAATAAAAAGTGAACTGGATGTTCCGCGTGTCGCCCAGCAGACGCCGCATGTCCGCCGGCCACACGGCGAACGGCGCCGGATCCACGAGCGCCTTCTGGCAGAGCAATCCCAGCATCTCACCGGCATTGTTTTCGGCAATGCTCACGTCGGTGATGCGGCCATCATAGTGCAGGCGGAACTGCAACACCACTTTTCCGCGGCCGTCGGACGAATAGTCCCGCGCATCCAGCAGATCGTACCAACGCTGCGAAATGGCCTCGATCAGCGCGCGGTCATATGCGCCGAAGGGCGAGGCGGCCACGTCGAATCCAGGATCCAGCGCCTGGCGTTTGACCCCGCCATCCTGTTTCATTTTTTGCCCGACCAACTGGTCGCGCGCGGCCTGCGGTTGCTGTGCCAGCGCTTCCTTGATCGTGCGCGGACGTTTGGCGGGTGGCTCCACTTTGCTTTCTTGCGGCGGTGCGGCGGGCGTCGGCTTGATCATCGCCAGGTCGCCGGGCGGCTGCTCCGGTTTCGATTTCGGTTTTTCATCCGCGACTTTTGGCGTCGGCGGCCTTTCATCCGGCGTCGGTGTCGGCACTGGCTTTTCCTGCGGCGCCGCGGCCACGGGCTTTTGGGGCGGTTCCTTGGTCGGCGGAGCCGGCGGCGAAGGCTGCAGCGGCAAAAATTTCTCCCGCGAGACATCGGCGCTTTTCACGATATCCGTCTGTTTGCCGTCGATCTTCGGGATATCCTTGTCGGCTTCGGAATTTTTGTTTGCCGCCACCGAGCTTTTGTCCGAGTAGAACTTCGGATTCTTGGGCGCTTCCGTCACCGCTTGCGAGGGGCTGACATCCACGAATACAAGCGGTACTGCCGTGGGCTGTTTGGGCGGTTCGATCTGCTTCTTGATCGCTTCGGCCACCTTCTTTACCGGCGTGAGCCAGGTCGGCAAATGGACCTGTTCCAGCAGGGAATATTTCTTTTCAACCCTGTAAGCGCCGTAGGCCAGCACATGGAAAACCGCCGAAATCACCAGGGCCCAGTACAGGCGTGAATATCCCGACTGGTCGCGGCGCAAAGACCTATTTGGCATTCCGGCAATTGCCATGCACTAACAGTTTGCCGCACGCTTTACACGCGGGCAACTGTTAAGCACCACCACCGAGCTCCGCGACACCACTACGACGACAACGTCGGAAACGCCAGCACCGGCCCTTGCAATCGCGACAACACCTGCGTCACCGCCGAGCGTACCCAGCCTCGTTCGTCATCCAACAATCTCTCCAACCGCGGAATCGCCAATTGCGCCGCCGGGGAGGTCGCCCATGCCGGATCGATCCGGTTCAACGCCAGCTCCGCCGCTTGCCGCACCGGCCGTTCTTCGTCGGTCAACGCCAGCACCAAACCCAGGATCGCCGTCTCCCCGCCCATGGTTCCGAGCGACTGCGCCACCGCCTGGCGAACGTCATTGTCCGGGTCCGACAGCAACGGCAGCAGCGCCGCCGGCAGGTCGGGATCGCAAATCCGGCCCAGAAACTTCACCGCCGTCAGTCGCACTTCGAAATTCTCGTCACCCAACAACGCGCGAAAGTCCGGTGTCAGCGCCGGATCGACCCGCTTCGACAATACCTCAGCCGTCGCAAGTCTTACGCGAGGATCAGCGTCGCGCAACAATTCCAAAAGCCGGAAGACCACCTCGGAGCTTTCGGACCGGGACAAAGCGTGAATGGCCGAAACTCGCACCGTCGCATCCTCATCGGTCAACGCCTCCAGCAACGGAATCGTCGCGCGCGGATCATCCACATCTTCCAATGCCTCCGCCGCCGCCCGGCGTTTGAAACTCGTGTCATGCTTGAGTTCGGTGACCAAAGCCGTAACCGCCGCCTGACCGGCAAATGCCGCCGCGCGAGTGTGCCCCAGCGCCACTTCAAATAGCGCCTGCTCCTCATTGGTTGACGGCTTCCAGCCCAGATGACGTAATGCCCCACCCGCCGCCGCCCGCACCGCCGGCGTGCGATCCTTCAACAGATTCGCGAGAAAATGATACGCCCGCGCGTCGCCGATGCGGCCCAAGCCGCCGGCAGCCACTTCCCGAACCTCCGCACTCGGATCATGCAACGCGGCCACGAGATCGTTCACCGCCTCGTCATCGCTGAGTTGCTCGAGGCCCGTCACCGCGGCGCAACGCACCCGGGCGTCCTCATCGCGCATGCTGGCCAGCAACAATTTGCGGGAGCCTTCACCGGCGGCACTCAGCCCCTCGATGGCTTTCCGGCGAACCTCGGCGTTGCCGGACTTCAGTCTTAAGCTATTCCACCAAACCATAACAGCAATCGTGACGTGTTTATCGATTTCAAACAGGACAAGCTGTCCCGCCCTGATACACCGTCCCTTCCGGCAGCGAACCGGACCTCACGGCGGGAATCTCGCGGGCCTACATCCCGCTCGAAATCCCCTCTGCCGTCAGCTAAAGCTTCCCGCGTGCCAGCCTCCCCCCGCTTCACGTCTACTCCGGCACGGACCGGAGCAATCGAGGTGCGAACAGGTGCGATAAGGTGCGAAACCGTTAAACCCTGCCATCTTATGGCACCCAATTGCCGTTCGCTTTTTTCCCACATTTTAAAATCTGCATTCATCATTTTGCATTTGAAAGTTGGGTTCGTTTTTTTATTTCTTAACCTTTGAAAATCACGCAATGCGTTATCAATAAGCTGTTTGCGATTTTCTTGAGTTGGGTTCGTTTGGTAAAATTCACATTTTCCACGCTCGCCCATCCGTTACCAAACCGACCAAAACTGGACGCCCACAGCCCACAAAAGTCCAGACAAGGCCAGCCTTCAAAACCCAATCCTCAGCGTTCCCATGGTCGCCCTCAAACACCATCCATCCCAAGTAGGGCGACCAGCCGCAACAGCCCGGCCGTGAAACGGGTTCAAATTTATCCCTGCGGCTTCCGCAATCGGAGCCTGCGGTTGCGCCCGCCGTAGAGTTTGTCCTTTCCAACTCGTGTGCTCTGCTTCGAGTCCCTCAGAACACCAGCCTCGCCTTGGTGTCCCGGACGCCTGCGGCTCAGTTCGGACGGAGCGCGGGTCCCGCATGCGGGACCCGCAGCAGCCCGACCGTTAATCCCGCTCAAAACTCTCCCAGCGCGCTCCAGCCATCGACGCGCCGCAATTGCCGTTCTCCAAGTTCCCTCCCATCCGTGCCATCCCGTCCATCCGTGGTAAAACTCCGTCCTCCAACCCGAATTCGTTCCTCATTTCCTGCATTCCTCAGCAGTCCCTCCGCCATTCGGGAAAAGGAATTGACCACGGATGGACACGGATTTCACGGATAAACAACCGCCAGAAAACAAAGAGCCGATATCCACGACTTCGTTCCCTTCGCGCTCTTCTGTAAAACTCCCCGCCCCAATTCGTCATTCGAAAATCTGCATTCGAAATTCCTCTCGGCTCTTCGCGTCTCCGCTCCGCGGTGAAAATCCACCCTTCAAAATTAATATATCAAAGATCTCCTCAGCCCGGACATGCATTCCGAGCTCAGCGGTCCCGCATGCAGGACCAACACCTCGACCCTACCCCCCATTGTAAAAACTTTCAATATCAAACGTATAAGAAACTGCAATATTTATCTGCAATCCCGGAAGGATCGGCAATCGCGGAAGCAATTAATCGCGCGCACTCACTCGAAATCTGAATTTCCCGCCACGAAAACGCATTTCCGGCACGGCCCGACTGAAATACATGGAAGCGCAGAGTTTTTTATACTGCTGGTTTTTGCAGATGCCGTTTTTCGCCTTTTTCTCTTTCCCATCGCCCCCGCTTGCTGGCCTTCCAACCCGCACAAAGTCCATCTGACTTGCCCCGGCAGGGGCAAACGATAATAGCCCCGGATAAGCGATTCCGAGAGCGCCATCCGGGGTTAAACCGCCCCCTAACATTTTCTCTGTCCGCTCCATTGTCTGATGGAGCGGACAGGGATCGGCGGGACGTGAAGCACCGCGCTGCCGCTATCTGTTCCGATTTTAACGAAAGAAAACTCCTGCTCGTCAAAAGCACTCGCGTTCCTACCGCAAAAGCTTGAACTCGGATTCCTTGATACGACCGGGCTCGGCGGCGCAAAAGCGAATCGCCGGTCGCATGAAGTGCCCGATCAAACTGTTAATTTGACCCGCATCCCATTTTTAAGCTTAAATGGGCGCATGCTTTTAGGAGCTAGGTCAATCAACCCATCACGACCAGATCCGCGCTTGGCGTAAATATCTGTTAGGCCACTTTATCGCACATCGCTCGATGATTCGATACTCACATGTCAGCCTTCTGATTCCGTGCGACGCTGATAGTGCAGCGACCGTCACGGAGTTGCTTGGCGTGCAACCGACTCGCGTGCGCGAGAGCAAGACGCAGAGTGCGAAGCTCGACGGCGCCGGTTGGGAGGAGCAAATCCACCACACTTGGATGTTCGACTCGCCCAAGAGTTACGCCGACGGCGACCCTACAGCACGGCTCTACGCACTCGCAGACGCCATTGAGTCATTCGCATCACGTCTGCCGAGTCTTCGCCCACGGTTCAGTCCGTTCATTGACATTATTTACCACGTCACACCTCAGCATCCGCACGGCGTCACCGGCGAGTTCGATTGGTTTCGGATGCCAGCGGAGTTGATGCGACGTTACAGCGCGTGGGATCTGGGCGTTTCTTACGAGTCATTCTGGTTCGATCATCCTGACTGGATTAGTCCACCAGCGCAGGGTTGGTGGAGCAGGACTCTTGAGTCACTTCGGATGCGGCGGCCTCCCAACCATACGCTGCAGCGCTAACAATATTTATTTCCCCACCCGTAACCCAGTCGCCCTCGGCACGAAATGCGGGACGTTGAACTGACGAAAGCCAGGAAATGGTTTCTGATCCTGCCGGTTTGGATTTGGGCGCTGCTGCCGTGGATCTTTTGGTGCGTTTATGAGATTCACAAACCGGGGCATGCAGACCCATTTTGGCTGCCGGTGATGCCGCTCGTCTTCGTTTCATTCATCCCAATGCTTCTGGTTCAGAGAGACGCAAATCCAAATTGGTTTCCGTTGGGTTGGGTGATCGGATGCTCGCTGTTCAACCTCACAGTCGGCGCACTCCTGATCGTCACGATTACTGGATTGAGGAAATCGTAGGCACCCGATCACTTGACTAACGTGCCGAATCGCTTGCGTCTCTTTATCATCGCTGCTTAACCGTGGGCGCGCGGTTTACCCAGCCACATTTTGCTTGTGCGCCGGGGCTGAATGCCTCCAAATCGGCCCATGAATCGCCGTCAATTTATCCAGACTGCCGCCGTGGCAGCCGCGGGCGCCGCCCTGCCCCTTTCCTCCGTCTCCGCCGCCGAATCCGCGAGGGGTGTGAAGTGGCCCATCGGCTGTTTCAACCGGCCCTGGCTGGGACCCAAAAATAGCTGGAATTACAACATCGCCCTCGATGGCATGAAGGGTGCCGGTTACAAAATCACCGGCCTGCTCACGCGCCCGGGCAAGGAGGAGCCGTTCATCGCCGCCGAGGCCACGCCCGAATATCTTGCCGCGTTGAAAAAGAGAATCGCCGCGCATGATCTCAAGTGCATCATGGCCGCGTTGCGCACGCGCAACGAACTGCCGCTCGACGACCAGATCAAGGACATGCGCCAGCAGATCGACAACGGCAAAACCGTCGGCGTGGAATATCTCCTCACGTTCGGCGTCGATAAACCGGCGGACTTCGAGAATTACTACAAGCTCATGCAGGACGCCGCGCCCTACGCGCAGGAACGCGGCCTCAAGCTGGTGTTGAAACCGCACGGCGGCGCGAGCGGCGCCTCGGAGGAAATCCTACGCTGCCTCGACAAGGTGAAGCATCCCAATTTCAAAATCTGGTTCGATGCCGGCAACATCATCTACTACACCGGCAAGGATCCGGTGGAACAACTCAAGCCCATCGCCGACAAGGTCACCGGCTTTTGCGCCAAGGATTGCGGCAAGGAAAAGGGCGACGTCTTCATCCAGTTCGGCACGGGCAAGGTGGATTTCCGCGCCGTGTACACGGTGCTGAAGGAAGCTGGCTTCCACGGTCCGAGCATGGTGGAATGCTGCGCGCTCGGCGACACCCCGGAAATCGTCACGGCCAACGCCGCCAAAAACCGCGAGTTTCTCGAGCAGTTGTTTGCGACGCTTTAACGTTTGGATCAGATCAATATTTGTCAGCGCGTGGCCAGTTTCCGCCCCGCTACTTAATTCCCGCTTTGGCCGCGGCTTCGGGATCTAGATATTTGATGGTGTTGGAAGCTTTATCGCGGATCGCGGGGTTTCGATCTTGAAGGCGTGCCATAAGCATCGGGATTGCGGGCCGAGCGCTTGAGCCAAATTCTTTCAGTGCGGAAGTGAGAGCTTCGAATTCATATATACTGGTGCAATCCAGTCGCGCCACCAGCGCGGGAACAGCAATGTCGGGCCTTTCACAATTACGAATGAGACTTTCAATGGCCGCCTGGCGCACATAGAAGTCGGAATCGCCAAGGGCGTTCGCAAGCGCTGGCATAACCAGTTCCTCCCGTGCTCGCATCGATCCAAGGAGTCGGACGGTGAGGCGCCTTGCATCTGTATTTCCTGTATTTAAGACCTCGATCAATTGCGGGATTGCCGGTGTGGCAGCCGGCCCCAGCGCGTCGAGCGCAAATACCGCCTGCCGATGTTTCTGCCATGCAGGCCTAAAATCAATTCTGATGACTCCCTGACTTCGCGCCAGCGTGATAAGCTTTAATTTGAACACCGAATCTTCCGCACTCAGCATAGCCACAATTTGAGGAAGCGCATTGGTGCCTATCACCTCAATAGCATTCTTTGCCTCTAAATATTCCTCGTATCTGCGCCCCTGAGTACCGAGTATCTCCAGCCAGACGCTCAAAGCCTTTCCCTGATACATCGGCTCTCGCGGACGCAGGAGTTGGAGCATGGTCGCGCCTAACGCCGCAATCGACACCACCAGGAGGATGACCTTAACCCGCTTTCTCACCGCGGCATGATGAAAACCGGGAACAAGAAAAGCGAGCCATGAAAAAGACGTTTCATGGCTCGGCCATTGAACCCGGCACCTACTTTCACCGACTCAACTTTTCACCTCCGCCATATTCTTCGCAAACGTTGGCGGGAGTTCGATTTTCAATCGGGGCATCAGCAACATCGCAATGATGAAGAGCAGGATGCCGGTGATCGTTATCAGCATGCCTTGCAGGCGCGGATGAATCGCGGCCAGGAGCGTCAGCGCCATGATGGCGGTGGCGGGCAGCACCGTGCCGAACAAGGCGAGCCGCCATTCCATGATAGTCAGCGCGCGTAAGGCGATCACAACCAGCACACCGGCGGAGGACGCGAGCATCGCAGCGGGCAGCGAGATGAATTCCTGCGCGAAATACATCAGCGGATACGCGCCGGTGAAGGTTCCGAGAATCAATAACAGCATCCAGCGGTCGATATTTTGAATATTGAATGCGCGCGCGACCAATCCGAGCACCAGTCCGAAAATCACCACGCTCGAGGGTCCGAGCCAGGTGAGTTCGCCGAGGCGATCGATCGGCGCGATGCCCAGCACGTCCAGAGCGATGGGGCGTCCGTAGAGCAGGCGTTTGTAATCCCACGTATACACCGTCTGGCCTTTGCTGCGGACGTATTTGGTCGGTTGCAGCGAAAGGTCGAGCATCCGCACGTCGGAGCCCACCGCCGTCAGGTCGATGTGAAAGGTATCGAGAATGCCGCTGGGCGGCGTGCCGAGATGATACAGCCCCTTGCCGACGGCGGAATAGGTGACCGACATCGCGGTCGGTTCGGGCGGCAACGCGCCGATCCACACCACTTCGTTCCCGCGAATTTCCACCGACTCGCTCGGCAGCGAATTGACGGTCACTTCCAAATCCGCCAGCGAAATAATCTGCGGCGGGAGCGGCAGGTGAACTTCGCACGATTGGCTTTGCGAGGGATTGTACGCCACGAACTGGCTGCTGAGTTGCGCGGTGTAGATGGATTCAGGATCCGCCGTGCCCACGCTCAGACCCGGCCGGAGCGAAACCGTCGCCGAAAAGCTTTTCACGTTGGCCAGGACGGTCTCCGGCACCGCGGACGGTGACGCCGGGGCGGGCGGCGACGGCGACGAATGCGATGCCGCTTTTTCGGCGTTTTTCATGCTGATCCGCAGTGCTTTCTGCTTGGCGGTGCTCAGCGCGGGCAACAAGAGCGCGGCCAGGACGGCAATGATGGCAATGACGACGAGCAGTTCGATGAGGGTAAACGCACGTTGGGGAATTTTCATACCTATCCTTTTGACACGGCTATGGCTCAAGCATCACGAATGCCATGCCGATTTCCTGGCGAAATCACGGCGGCAAGGAGAAGCCGCGTGAAGTGGCGCGTGAGCTTCGCGCGAGAGGCGTCAAATTACCGCGCGGCCGCCGCCGCATTTGTCGGCGCTGGCGGCGCCGGTGGCAACAGCTTATCCGTCCACTTCGCTATGATGTCCGCCACCTGCGCCTCCTCCCCTTTATACATATGGTCCGCGCCCTGAATCATGACGGTTTCCACGCGACTCGGTCCCTCGGGCAGCCGCCAGAGAGAGGCTTTGAGTTGCTCCAAATCGCGCTCGGTGCCGACCTCGCGTTCGTTTGTGCCGAAGAATGCGAGGAGGGGACAACGGATGCGCTTCACTCCCGGACTCTTTTCTCGAAATCCAAAAAAATCCTTGTACTGCGAAGGCGTGTTGGCGATATCAATGAACGTGGCCGCGCTGACGAACGAGGGAAACGACCTCTTCGGATCGCGGATCAGGTCGTCGCCTTTTCCCTCCGCCATGAGGCGCGTGGCTTGGGCCAGTTGATCCGGGTCGGTCATCCGCGCCTCGGCAAACACTGCGCCAGAGGCGAGAACCACTCCGACCACACGCGGGTCCTGCTTCTCTGATTGATACCGGCGCACGGCAGCCCAACCCGCGCTGTGCCCCACGAGCACCACGCGCTCGAAACCTCGCGCCTCCGCGAAATCGACCCACGCCGCCAGGTCGCGCACTTCCTCACTGGCCACACCCCAATAGCCGCCGCCGCGAACTCGTTTGCTCCCGCGCCATGCCGCCACATTGCCAAGGTCATGCATCCGCGTGTTGGCGCTGATGCAGGTGTAGCCGCGCTCCGCGAGCGCCCGGCCAATATTGATGTACGTCGGCTGATAAAAATTGACGCCCCAGCCGTGAACCCAAATCACGGCGATCGGCCTGGCGGATTCCTTCGGCGGCACGAATATCGCGCCGCCGCTCACGATATCGTCCTTGGCCCGTACGTGAACCAACTCCTCCGGGAATTTGCCGCCGATTTGTTTCTCACCACTGGCACTGCGCGCCCGCACCGCCAGGAGTGCCGCCCCTGCGAGCATCAGTATGATTACGACCGCCGCGAGTCGCCGCCGTGTGCTGAACTCTGGTTTGGCCGCAAATAAGATCACGCGCTGGGTTCCGTTGGTTGCTTCCCCGAAAACACACCGCAGCCCGCGAGATTGTTTCAACAATCAGCAGGCAAATTTGAAACGGAACTACGCCGCCTTCAATCGGACGAAAACGAAATCAACGCCCCTTGAGCATTGGCGCGAGATATTTCCCGGTGTGGCTGCCGGGAGTCTGCGCCACGGCTTCGGGCGTTCCCTCGGCGACAATCCGGCCGCCGCCGTCGCCGCCTTCCGGACCGAGATCGATGATCCAATCGGCGGTTTTGATGACGTCGAGATTGTGTTCGATCACGACCAGCGTGTTGCCGGATGCGCGCAGCTTGAACAACACCTCCAGCAGTTTGGCGACATCGTGGAAATGCAAACCGGTGGTGGGTTCGTCGAGAATGTAGAGGGTATGACCGGTGGCTTTGCGGCTCAGTTCGGCGGCGAGTTTGACCCGCTGCGCCTCGCCGCCGCTCAACGTGGTGGCCGACTGGCCGAGGTGAACATAGCCGAGCCCGACTTCGGCGAGCGTCAGCAGCGGATCGTAAATCTTGGGCACCGCCCGGAAAAAGGTCACCGCCTCATCCACCGTCATATCGAGCACGTCGGCGATGTTCTGGCCCTTGTAATTGATCTCCAGCGTTTCACGATTGTAACGGCGGCCGTTGCAGGCCTCGCACGTGACATAGACCGCCGGCAGAAAATTCATCTCGATCTTGATGAGCCCGTCGCCCTGGCATTTTTCGCAGCGGCCCCCTTTGACATTGAAACTGAAACGCCCGGCCTCATAGCCGCGAATTTTCGCCGCCGGCAGTTTCGCGAAGAGGTCGCGAATCTGGTTGAACATGCCGGTGTAGGTGGCGGGATTGCTGCGGGGCGTGCGGCCAATCGGCGATTGATCGATGACGATCATCTTGTCGAGCAGATCGAAGCCCTTCAAAACGCGATGCGCCCCCGGCCGCTCCTTGGAGCCGAAGAATTTCCGCGCCAGCGCACGCCGCAGGATGTCATCCACCAGCGTGCTTTTGCCGGAACCGCTCACGCCCGTGACACACGTGAGCGTGCCGAGCGGGATGCGCGCATCGACGTTTTTCAGATTGTTTTCGGTGGCGCCCAACACTTCGATCCAGCCGCGTTCGTTATCAGGCTTGATGCGCTGGCGCGGCACGGCGATGGCGAGTTCGCCCGTGAGGTACTTCGCCGTCAGCGAATGCGGATCCTTGAGAATTTCCGGCAATGTTCCCGCGGCGACCAATTCCCCGCCGCGCACCCCGGCCCCGGGTCCAAGATCGAGAATATAGTCGGCCTGGCGAATCGTGTCCGCATCGTGCTCGACCACGAGGACGGAATTGCCGAGATCCCGCAGCCCAGCGAGCGTGTGCAACAGCCGGTCATTATCGCGCTGGTGCAGCCCGATGCTCGGCTCGTCGAGGATGTAAAGGACGCCCACGAGGCCGGCACCAATCTGCGTTGCCAGCCGGATACGCTGCGCCTCGCCGCCGCTCAACGTCGCACTCTCACGATTCAACGTGAGATAGTTCAACCCAACATTCTTCAGGAAACCCAGCCGCGCGCGAATCTCCTTGATGATATCGTTCGCGATTTTTTGCTGAAACTCGCTGAGCTTGAGCCCGGTAAAAAAGACATCCGCCTTCTCCACTGACAGGGCGCAGACATCCATGATGGAAAGCCCCGGCAGCGCCGGGCCCGGCTTTGCCCCTTTCGCTTTCGGCGCGGGCGGGTTGTCGCCCAGTCGCACCGCGAGAATTTCCGGCTTGAGCCGCTGGCCATCGCACGCATCGCAAAATTGCGGGCTCATGAACGCCTTGAGCCGGTTCCGCGTGAATTCGCTTTCGCTCTCCTGATACAGCCGTTCGAGATTCGGCACGACGCCTTCGAAGGGCCGCGTGATTTTGCTGGCCTTGCCCGCGCGGAAGAAATTGAACGTCACGTCCGCCCCGCCCGAGCCGTGCAGCAACGCGCGTTTAAAGTCCTCCGGTAAATCCTTGTAGGGCGTCTCCATGCTCTGCCCGTAGTGCGCGGCGACACCGCGAAGCATGCCCTTGTAATAAACGACCATCCGCTTGCCGCCGCGACGCCACGGCAGCACGGCACCCTGCTCCAGCGACTTCTCCGGGTCGGGCACGACGAGGCCCTCGTCGAAAACCATCTTCTGCCCGAGGCCATGGCACACCGGGCAGGCGCCCGCCGGTGCGTTGAAGGAAAAATGTTTGGGCGTGAGCGGCTCGTAACTTTTGCCGGTGGCGGGGCTGAGATTGCGATTCGAATGCAGCGTTTCGTGCCAGACGCCCGCCGACGGCGCCATGGCCGGCCGCGCGCTTTTCGGATCGGGCTTCACTTCGGGCTCCTGATGCAACGCGAGCAACACGCCTTCACCCCAGCGAAGCGAGGTCTCCACTGAATCGCTCAGGCGTACACGGATTTTGTCGTCAATCACCAGGCGATCCACCACCGCCTCGATGGTATGCGATGTCTTGGGATCGAGCTTCACGCGGACACCGTCGGAAAGTTCCACCATCGTGCCATCCACGCGCGCCCGCACGAAACCCTCGCGCGCGAGGCGTTCAATCACATCACGAAATTCCCCTTTCTGACCCCGCACGACCGGCGCGAGCAGCATGACTTTCGTCCGCGGCGGCAGCGCCAGAATTCGGTCCACGATATCGCTCGTGCTTTGCCGCACGATGGCGACGCCGGTTTCCGGGCAATAAGGCTGGCCCACGTGCGCGTATAAAAGTCGGAGGTAATCGTAAATCTCCGTCGTGGTTGCGATGATTGAGCGCGGACTGGAACCGGAACTGCGTTGCTCGATGGCAATGGAGGGAGAGAGCCCTTCGATGAAATCCACGTCCGGCTTCTGCATCTGATCGAGAAACTGCCGCGCGTAAGCGGAGAGCGATTCGACGTATTTGCGCTGGCCCTCCGCGTAGATCGTGTCGAATGCGAGCGAGGACTTGCCGGAACCGCTCAGGCCGGTGATGACCACCAGCTTGTCGCGCGGAATGCTCAGCGTCAGGTTCTTCAGGTTGTGCTCGCGGGCGCCCCCGATTCGGATGAATTCTTTGCTCACGGAGTCGAAATTCCCAATTTTGACAATCCGTTAACGTAACAAAAATTCAACGGTGAAGCAAACGCGAAGGAAGTTTTCTCTCGATCAGAGAGCACTACGGAGTCAACTGCAGCCGATAGTAACGCGGGCCGGACAAGCCGCCGCATTGCGTGCCGTCATCGAAGAAGGAGCAGGCGCCGTTGGTGGACGTGATCACATTTGTGAACGGCATCCAGGCGGCCGGCGAAAGCGTGGGCGAATACTGTACTGCAAAATGTAAATTGAGCGGCGCGGTCCACTGCAACATCATACCGTTGGTGCGGCAGGTGATGCTTTCGATGCTGATTTGCGGGACAAACGGCGTGACCGCGAGACCTTCATGAACGCGGAAGAAGTGATATGCGGACGGCAGCGGCACACACCACGAAGCCAGGACATCGTCCGCCGTGACCGTCGGCGATACCGTGACCCAATTCGTCGCGTTCAGATCGGTCCGGCCTTGCACGTAATAATTCACGCCAGGCAAGGAGGTCCAGGTGAGGCAGAACGCATCGGTGGAATAGGCAAAGTCGGTGACAATGACATTCGTGCCATAGACCGGAAATTCCGTCGCGCGAATTGAGTAAGCCACCGGCAGGCCGGAAACGTTCACCGCCGAAACGTACCAATCGCCCGGCGTCAGCGGAATCGGAGTGGAATTTTTGAACACGACGATCAGTTCGTCATTGGCGGCGGGATTCGCGCTGATGAACTGGTAGTCTTGCAAGGTGGCCGCGGGGAAGCCGTTGCGAGCCACCAGGGTCATGTCGTCGGTGGGGTTCTCGATTTCGAATTGGGCGCGAACCGCGTTCGTGCTGACCGTGTAGATGTAATAATCGGTCGTGTTCGGGCCGCCGGCATTGTTGGCGGCGAAAGCGATGCCATTCGTAAGGGGTGTCACGAAAATATCGAACTCCATTTCGAGCGAGGCGGTCACCGGAAACGCATTAGTGTTTTGCACTCCCAGAAAATAGCGGCCGCCGGGAATGAACGACGGCGAACCCGTGCGGCCGACGACGGCGCTTCCGGCAGTCGTTCCTGAAAGCAGCAACGCGTCGCCGTCGTTGGTGCCAGTCGGCGGGTTGGTTGGGTTGAAGAGGAGGTTTACCGGACCCGAGGCGGAAATCAGTGTGTTGGTGGCGAAACTGGCCCAAACGGGAACGTTGACTTCGAAGTACGCAATCTCTCCCGGTGGAATCGCATTCGTCCCGGGACTGCCCGACAGCAAGTTCACCGGCAAGGGCACGACATTCTGAAACACCAGATGCAACTGCCACCGCGACAATCGGGTCGGCGGCCCCACCACCAAGCCTCCCACGTTGCGCATTTCCAAACGCCACTCACCGGCCGCCTGTTCGCCGGCGAACGCGTCGAGCGATTGTTCCGGTTTATAAAACAATTGTGAATTGGTGCCGGTCGAAATGAAGGGCGCCGGCGCAAACTTGATGGGCACGCGCGCGAGGTTTGTGTCCTCCGTGAAAACCACGCTGCCGGAAACCGGACTCACGTCCGTGGCGGTGTAACCCCACAGCGTGTTGGTGTTTTCGTTATTCCCCTCATTCATCACGATGGTGACGTTGGTGGAACTGCCCGGACCATAGGGAATCATGAAGGTGCCACCGCCGTTGACCTCGCCGGAATCGAAGATCGGCGCGTCGTCGTAATAAACCCGCATCGAATCCGGCAGCGCGTAGAACTCATAATTCACGTAAAGTGTGCCAGCACCATGACCGACCGGGAGCACGTTGGTGTTGGCATTGAAATCACCGGAGGTGCGGGTCGGGAAAACATTCGTGGACAGCGGAAAGCCACCGAGACCATTGGTGGTCATGCCCCCGCGATTTTGAAACAGCACCACCCGCGTGCCCCCCGGACTGATCAGTGTCAACGTCATGTCAGAAATTTGCGGGTCATCCAGATGCACTTCCACCTCGACGGCCGCCACGGGCAGTTGATTTGTAACAAAAACGCTCGCGTTCGTCACCGCATCGGGAATGATCATGACTGGCGACGCCAAATAACTCGCACTCAACGCGTTGGTCGGATCGCCGCTCACAGTGGCCTCGAGTGCAATCGTCTGCACCATCGAGTTCGAGTTAAACACGCCGATGAAATAGCGCCCCGGGCTGACCGGCGGCAGCGACGTAAGGTCAATCGACAGGCACGCCGAGCCGGACGTCACCGGCGCCATTTGGTCGTAATTGGTGAGATTTGGAAAATTCCCGGAGCGAAGATACAGCGCCACGGGCAGCGCGATTTCGGAGGTGTTTTCACAGCAGACCGTGAGGTTCGTCGCACCCATCGGCACGTCGATGAAATCAAACGTAAACGCGTTCGTGCTTACGTCACGGGGCGCGCCGCCGATATTCTGCGGGTCCAGTCGAATGCTCAGATTCTCGACCCGGCCGGTGCTCGCAAGCCCGGTGTTTTTCATCGTCAACAGCCATACCCCCTGCCCTTGCCCGCCCGCGAAATTCCGCAGGCTGCCGGGCCCGGCGGTGGGTTGCGAATCCGGAATGTCTCCCTCGCCGTTGTCCTCGTAAATGAACGTGTAATCGTTAGGCGTCGGATCACCGGGCGGAACCGTATCATTATTGAGCGTGGCGTATTTACCGTCATGGCTCAGCGTGCCCACGAGTTGCGAAAAATCTTCATGCGCCACCTCATTGGTCACCACCACACGGCGAACGGGCACCGGCTGGGGCGCGAGCGCGAGGATATTCGTCTCGCTCGTGTGGCTGGTGCCACTCGCGTCCGGAATCACCGCCGGCAGATTGATACCTTTCAGTGTCCAGACCCCGGAAGAATCCTGCGTGCCGAACGGCGACGAACTGAACACGCCCATGAAGGCAAACTCCGCCGCCTGCTGGCTTTCGACTTTGACGCCGATGTAATAGGCGCCGGGCTGTGCGTTTGTGTAAGTGATCATCTCCGTGCCGCCGCGGTGAACGGATTTGTCCGCCGCCGCCAGCGCCGCCGGATCCAACCAGGTCAAAGCCGGGTCAGTTGAGACATAGAGGTCCACATCCGCCTGCTCGCACTGGGTCGCGACCCGATTAGTTCCCGCGATATCGTCTTGCGTGACCGCCAGAGCAGGCGGGCGAAACGTAACGAACGCGGCGTTGGTATAATTCTGATCGTTCGTCAAAACGTAGAAGCGCCATTGATTGGTCTGCCCGGAAGTGAGGACGCCATTCGTGCCGGCCGGCAACGGAATGGGATTGGTGTTTTGCCACGGTGAGTTCGCGCCCACCCGTTCCTTCATCACAAGCGAGCCGGAGATTCCTGGGAGCGAAACGAAGCCATTGGTCAAGGTAATGACGCTCGCAACGTTGGTCGCTGCGTTGGAATCGCCGATCATCGTCAATGCGGCTGGATTGTCGTTGTCGTCACTGGCGATCACCAGCGCGTAATCCTGCACAACACCGTTGGTCTGCGCGGTGACGGCGTTCACGTTCACATTGCGGCCAATAACCGTGACCGAGTAGTCGGCGCCCGGCGACGGAGCGAGAAAGACATTTTCGACATTGTTGACGAGGTCGAGATTCGGAGGTTCGTTTCCATCCCACGCCGCGACGAATGGATTTCCAGGAGCAAAGGCGTTGCCAAAGAAAACCTCGCCCGTGGTGAGATTGGTGACGATTAAATCGAGATTGTTGACGAGCTTGATGCTCGCAACGGGATTGCCCGGCGGATCGGTCCACACGAGCGTGAAGCGAAGCGGCTGGTTGGTAGCGTCGTCCGCGACTGAAATGAAGCGTGTGCGGGTCTGGCCGGTCGCGAGCGCCTCAGCAGGGCTTTGATCGAACAGCAGCGATGGCCCGGAGACGCTGCTGAGATTGGTCAACGTTTTCGGAACGCTGTTGCTCAGATTGATCAAACCCCAGCCCTGGGCATTGGTGATTTGATTGATCGAAAAATCATACGGCGCACCAAGACCGCGCGCGCCGTTGACCAGCAACGCCTTCATCAACGCGGGGCTATTCGTGCGTCCGAGCCGCGCGAAGAATTCCTGCATCAATGCCAGCGTGCCGGAGACATCCGCCGCGGACATGCTGGTGCCGGATTCGTAACGATAGTACGGGCCAATCGCGCGATTCAAATTGCTCAGCACCGTGGAATAATCTGTCAGCGGATTGGTCGTGGCGTAATAAGCGCCCTGGTTCCACTGCGCCGACCTTGCCGAAATCACGAACGTGCCGGGTGCGACCACATCCGGTTTGAACCGGCCGAAATCACCTTCCGTGCCGATGCCGACGTTGCCCCGGCTCGAAAAAGCCGCGACGTCATTATTGGTATCCGTCAAGCCATACCATGGGGCGTTCGTAACGCAGACATTGGTCGCGTCCACCGTCGAGCACGCCCAAACTTGATTCGTAATTTTCCGCATCTGCTCGATCGCGCCCACGGTAATGACATTTTTCGCCGTGCCGGGAGAACGAATCGAATCGGGATCGCCGCCGAGGCCGTCGTCATCACCATTCCCCGCGTTGCCCGCGCTGAAAACAAACAGCAGCGGCTGCGAACCCGTAACACCCGGCAGCGCATCGCGCACCGCCGCATCGTATCGCGCCGCCGCGAGGTCGTAGGAACTGTCATCACCGTAGTGCCAGCTATTGTTGGATATCAGCGCGTTGGTACGGGCTGCCGTTTCCTGCAAATAAGTATCGGACACAGGACCATGCTCCGGATTGGCCGCCATGGCAAAGAGTCGGGCGGCGGGCGCCATGCCGCGGAATTGCGCGGGATGGGCGGGCATCACCGATCCGCTGGAGTTGGTAACCGTAAAGGATTTTTGACCGCTCCCGGCAATAATTCCCGCCACGTGTGTGCCGTGGCCGTTGGTATCCACACTGTTGATGGGCAGATCGGACAACACGCGATTGGTGAGGTCGGGGTGCGAGGCATCCACGCCCGAGTCATTGATGTTCACGAGCACATTCGTGCCGATAAGGCCGAGATAATTTCCTGGCGCGGTGGATGAAACTGCGACTCCGATTCGCGGACGCGTCAAGTCGGTGGCGAAAACGCGCGAACGTCGCACTTCCAATTCCTGCACGCCGGGCAACGCGGCAAGGGTTGGAAGAATCCGGGCGGGGGTGACGCTAACCGTCGCAGCGCCAAACATTCGCTGTATCGTCAGCACCGGGCCAAACGGCGACGGTTCTTCGGCGATCACTTCCCAGGCGAGCCCATGGGCCGCGCTGGCCACCGCCGATTGCGCGCCGGCAAACGACAACACTTTCAACTGCCAGCCTTCAGGCAGCGCTTCCTGGGCCACCGCTATTTCTAAAAGCGGAGACTTCAGCTTGAAATAAGGTTCGTATGGCAGAACGGCTCCGACCTGGGGATCGGCCGTAACCTGTTGGGCGAAGCTGGCAGAAGCGTGAACGAGGTAAGCGTTGTTCGGGATATACGAAACAATTTCCGCGCCGGCGGCTTCCAACCGCCGTCGGAACGCACCATCCGGCGGCGCGCGTGACTGGACGATGTACGCGCCGGAATCGCCCTGCGACCGGAGATGTTCGGGAACGCCGCCCAGCGGACGCGAGGTATCGAAAAAGGCGTTCTCGAGAAGGATCGCTTTGGGACTACGAATTAATTGCCGCAAAGGCGCGGCAGTATTGGAAAGGCGAAGTGGTGCGGGCTCGTGGGGTCGGTTGGTGGAAGAAACTGATGAAACCGAAGTCGTTCCCGTTTCCGGGTTTGGACTTTTTGCGGAATGGCTTTGAACCGGCTGGCGCGCTCGCCAAATGGAATGTTTGCCCCCAATGCGCTGTGTGATGAGCAACGCCACAAGGAACATCGCTGCCAACCATAGCCAGGTCAAAGGCCGCCAACGCATACCAGAGTTTAGGAAATCAACATAGCCTCAATCCGGCCCGGATGGAAGCTCTACACCGCAGATTTTTGCAATCATGAGAACGGCCCCACACCCAAACCTAAAATCACACCTAAGCTATTCTTGCATAATGACATAGGTGTATTGCTTGTATTTTATTTCACATACCAGTACCGTCGCGCATCGCCAATGCTTTCCTGGCAACCGGCGAAAACCATTCTTTTATATGCATTTGCAGCCGGTCGATTGGATCATCGTCCTCGCCACCCTGTTGATTTGCTTCGTTCCGTCCCTCTTCTTCTTCAAACGCTCCAGCAAGAGCACTTCGGAATTTTTCGTTTCGGGACGTTCCGTGCCTTGGTGGCTCGCCGGGCTGTCGATGGTCGCCACCACGTTCAGCAGCGACACACCCAACTGGGTGACCGAGCAGGTGCGCAAGTTCGGCGTGGCCGGCAACTGGCAATGGTGGGCCTTCGTGCTCACTGGAGTCGCGACCGTTTTTTTCTTCGCGCGCTTATGGCGTCGCTCCGGCGTGATGACCGACCTCGAGTTTTACGAATTGCGCTATTCCGGTAACGCGGCGTCGGTCGTGCGCGGGTTTCGCGCCGTATATCTCGGCCTGTTTTTCAACTGTTTCATCATGGGGATGGTGACACTGGCCGGTTGTAAAATTGCGAACATCCTTTTTGAAATGCCTCCGTGGCAGACAATCGTCATTTGCGGGGTATTGAACATGGTCTTCGCCTCCACGTCCGGCCTGTGGGGCGTGCTGGTCATCGACATGATCCAGTTCTTCATCAAGATGACGGCCGTTATTGCGGCTGCTTATTTCTCGTTGAAAAAAGTCGGCGGCCTGAGCGTGCTTGTCGAAAAGCTCGGGCACTTGCAGGTGGTCACGGCTGACGGCGGACAGCCGTTGATGTCGCCCATCAATGGCACCGGCCAGCCCATTCTCGATATCCTCCCGAATTTCAGTCTGTGGCAGCTCGCGCTGATGGTGTTCATCATGCCGGTGGCCATCGGCTGGTGGGCCAACTGGTATCCCGGCTCCGAACCGGGCGGCGGCAGCTATATCGCGCAACGAATGCTCGCCTCCAAAACTGAAAAGGATTCCCTCGGCGGCACGCTTTTTTTTAATGTCGCCCATTATGTCCTGCGGCCCTGGCCATGGATTATCACGGCGCTGTGCTCCATTATTGTTTTCCCGGATCTCGCCTCCATCAAGGCTGCATTCCCGAATGCCGATCCGAATTTGATCGGTCACGACAGCGCCTTCCCCGCGATGCTTACCTTTTTGCCTGCGGGGTTTGTCGGACTGATGGTCGGCGGATTAATCGCCGCCAATTCCTCCACGATACTCACGCATTTGAATTGGGGTTCCTCCTACCTAGTGCACGACTTCTACCGTCGATTTATCAAGGCCGACGCCAGCGAGCGACACTACGTGGGCGCCGCACGGATCTGTACGGTGATGCTTTATTGCGTGGCCGCGCTGTTGAGCACCGTGATGAGTTCGGCACAGGAGGCGTTTCAAATCCTGCTGTCCATCGGCGCGGGCACGGGGCTGCTGTACCTGCTGCGCTGGTTCTGGTGGCGGGTATCGGCATGGTGCGAGGTGGTCGCGATGGCCGCTTCACTAATCAGTGCGGCAGGCTTCGCGGTGATAACTCACAAGGGAATGCTGCCGCATCTCGGTTTTGCGGAGACCACCATCATTCAAGTGGGTTTCACGACCGCCTGCTGGCTGCTGGCCGCTTTCGTGGGACCGCAAACAGATCGGGCGAAGCTGGTTGAATTTTATAAAAAGGTGCATCCCGCCGGTCCCGGCTGGACCAAAGTGCGGCTGGAAGCGGGAGTAAGCGAAGGCGCAGCGGCGTTGCACGGCGATCATATGGGGAAGGCGACCGTGGGGTGGATCTCCGGGTGCAGTGTCATCTGGTCCTCGCTATTTTGCATTGGCAATTTCCTTTATGGACGCATGCAAACGGCGTGGATTTTATCCGGTGTGTTCGTGGTCAGCGGCCTGGTTCTCCTGTATGTCATCAAACATCTGTGGGACGTGCAGCCCGCCGCCGGCCGGAAATCCTGACTTTCCTCCACTTAATCAGGGCGGCTCCAAAAAATTTCCTTCTGCCCGGGGGCAAACTTGTGTTCAATTTCGGATGTTATGAACCAGACGCATCCATTGACCACGACGACCTTTGACCTCCCCGGCTATCGGGTCGTGAAATCGTTTGGCGTGGTGCGCGGCATCATCGTCCGCTCACGGTCGGTGATCGGGACTTTTGGCGCCCAAATCCAAAGTATTTTCGGGGGTAACATCTCGTTGTACACGTCGCTCTGCGAACGCACCCGGGAGGACACCTTTAACCAGATGCTGACCCACGCAGGTCAGTTGGGCGCGAACGCCGTCATCGGCGTCCGCTATGATGCCACGGAACTCGCTCCAGGCATTACCGAGGTGCTGTGCTACGGCACGGCGGTATACGTCGAACATGCGGTCGCGTGATGGCCGCCGATGGACTGCCTCTCTCAACGAAACTGAATCTTTAAACCACTCTTTAGCCATGGCGGGACATAGCAAATGGGCGAAGGTCAAAACCTTCAAAGGCGCAATTGACGCGAAGCGCGGCAAAATTTTTTCCAAATTGAGCAAGGAAATCACCATCGCCTCCAAATTGGGCGGCGGGGACCCCAACATGAACCCCCGCCTGCGCATGGCGCTGCTCAAGAGCCGCGCGGCCAACATGCCGAACGACAACATCGATCGGGCCATTAAAAAAGGCACCGGCGGCGGCGAAGCGGCAATGTTTGAGGACCTGACCTACGAAATTTACGCGCCGCATGGCGTGGCACTGCTCGTGGAACTGAGCACTGACAATCGTAATCGCACCGCCTCCGAAATCCGCAGCATTGTCACCAAGGCGGGCGGGTCCATCGCGACGGCCGGCTCCGTCACGCGGTTGTTTCACCGAAAGGGGCAAATCATCGTCCCGCGCGAATTGGCGAACGAAGATCAGTTGATGGAAATCGCGCTGGAAGCGGGCGCCGAGGATTTTAAGGCCGAGCCACAGGGTTACGAAATCATCACCGAGCCGTCACAGTTCGAGGCCGTGCATAAACAGATCGAAGCCAAAGGCATCAAACCGGCGGTGGCGGAAATCACCGCCCTGCCAAGCGTGACCGTGCCGCTGGAAGGCGCGCCGGTGGTGGCGGTAAGTAAATTGGTGGACGCTCTGGAAGATCACGATGATGTAAAGGAAGTGTATTCGAATGCCGAAATTCCCGAGTGAGCGAACGACCATGCCAAACCTGACCCAGGCGGCACCTGCGCTCCGGGGCGAGATTAAGTCCGGCGACCTTCGCGGGAAGGATGCGGGTTCACACTGGGGTCCAGATCGGCCGCGCCCATGAAGCTGCGGCAGCTTAACGACACCAATCTGGTTGCGCGCTCGCTGGGGTGGCTCGCGCGGGCGATCATCAAGCATCGCGCCTGGTTTTTGTACCCGCAGATCGGGCTGTTCGTGCTCTGCGTCCTGTTCACAATCAAGTTTTTGGAGTTCGACACGAGCCGCAACAACCTCGTGGGCTCGGACAAGAAGTATCACCAGAATTTCCTGAGTTTCAAAAAAGAGTTCCCGACCCAGGACGACCTCGTCGTGGTGGTGGAGAGCGAGAACCCGGAAAAAAACCGGCAGTTCGTCGAGCGCCTCGGCGCCAAGCTCGACGCGGAACCGAAGGTGTTTCACGACGTTTTTTACAAGGGCGATTTGAAGTTGATGGGCCACAAGGCGCTATTGTTTGTTCCCGAGAACGACCTCACCGAACTCAGCAAGACCCTGAAGGATTATCGTCCGTTCATCACGCAATTTACCCAGACCACAAATCTCGTTTCGCTTTTCGAGATGATCTGCAAGCAGTTCCGCACCGCCAAGCGCGAGTCCAACGCGGAAAATGATTCGCTGGTCAAGGCCATCCCCGCGCTCGAACGCATCGTGCAGCAGGCGAAGGACAGCTTGAAACGCTCAGGCACGCCCCCTTCCCCGGGCCTGACCGCGCTCTTCAATGCCGGCCAGGAAGCGGAACAGCAGATGTACATCACCTTTGGCGCGGGCCGCATCTATCTCGTCACCGCGCAGGCGCCGAATGAAGACCTGAACGACGACGCTGTTTATCGCATGCGCGAACTCGTGGAGGAAACCCGGCTCGAAGTGCCCGGCTTGAACGTCGGCATCACGGGCGAACCGGTGCTGGAGCTGGACGAAATGGCGCAATCGCAAAAGGACACCACGATTGCCACCATCGTCTCGCTGGTGCTCTGTGCGTTGATTTTCATCTACGGCTATCACGAAACGGGGCGGCCCATCAAGGCGACGATTTGTTTGATCGTGGGGCTGGCATACACGCTGGCATTTGCCACGGCGACCATCGGGCACCTGAATATTCTCACGATTACGTTCGTGCCGATCCTGATTGGTCTGGCCATCGATTACGGCGTCCACCTGATTTCGCGTTACGAAGAGGAATTGCGCAGCGGCAAGAGCGAGGAAGCGGCGCTGACCAAGGCGCTGGTGTTCACGGGTCAGGGAATTTTTACCGGGGCGTTCACGACGGCGGGAGCATTTCTGGCGATGTATTTCACGGACTTCAAAGGCATCCAGGAAATGGGCGTCATTTGCGGCGGCGGCCTGCTGATCTGCCTGATTCCGATGATCACGATGCTGCCGGTGCTGTTGCTGCGCGGGCGTCAGAACGTGGTGGACCACGAAATTTCCACCATGGCGCAGAAGCGCGCCAACATCGAACGCTACTGGCTGGAACGGCCGGGCTGGGTCATGGGAATCACCGGCGCGCTTTGCGTGCTGGCCGCCACCCAGATCGGCAAGGTGAATTTCGATTACAATTTGCTGAACATGCAGAGCGCGGGACTGCCGGCGGTGGAATTCGAAAAAGACCTGATCAACGCCACCAATACCGCGCCCAACGAAACAAACTCCGCCCCCAAATCGGTCCTGTTCGCCGCCATCGTCGCCACCAACCTGCAACAAGCGGTGGAATATGAACGGATGCTGACCAACCTGCCGGCGGTTTCGGGCGTGGATTCGATGACGAAATATCTCGCCGAGGATTCCAGCGGCAAGCTGCGAATTATTCGCACGGTGAAGCAGGACCTTGCGACGGTGAATTTCCGCGACCCCGACGAACGGCCCGTGGATATCCCCGAACTGAGTGCCACGCTGTATAGAACCGCCGGCTATCTCGGCGCGGCGATACAGGAAGTGGGCAACGACAACCCCGCCTTGACGAAACAGCTCGATAGCCTGCGGACGGCCATCGGAGAATTGCGCAAGGAGATGTATCATGGCAGCGAGGCGCATGTGGCTTCCAATGCCGTCAAGCTGGCCAAGTTTCAATACGCCCTGTTCGACGATCTGCGCGATACATTCCATGCGTTGCAAACCCAGGACGACAGCGGTCCGTTGAAAGCGGAAGACCTGCCGCAGGCACTGCACGATCGATTCATCGGCGTGACGGGAAAACATCTTCTGATGGTGAATCCGAAAAAAGACGTCTGGAATCGCGAAAACCAAAAGGAGTTCATCGAGCAGATCGAACGTATTGATCGCGACGTCACCGGCACACCCGTGCAACTCTTTCACTACACCGATCTGCTCAAGAGCAGTTACGTGCAGGCGGCATGGTATTCCCTCGCAGCCATCGCGATCCTCGTCTTCGTCCACTTCCGCAGCCTGCTGTCGGTCATTCTGGCCTTGCTGCCCGTCGCCATCGGCTCGTTATGGCTTGGGGGACTGATGGGGCTGTTCGGGGTGCCTTTAAATCCGGCGAACATCATGACCCTGCCGCTCGTCATCGGTATTGGCGTCACCAACGGCATCCACATTCTGAATCGCTTCGCCGAGGAGCAAACGGCCGACCTGCTTTCGCGCAGCACAGGCAAAGCAGTGCTGGTCTCGGGGTTGACGGCCATGGCGGGTTTCGGCAGCCTGATCATCGCGCAACATCGGGGCATCCATAGCTTGGGGTGCGTCATGACCACCGGCTTGGCGACCTGTATGATCGCAGGACTGACGTTTTTGCCGGCTTTGGTGAATTTGATTACCCGGGGAAGCGCTAAAACTGAACAACCCAGTGTCGACAATGCACGATCGACACTGGGTCGGGAGGAACCGAGGTAAAAACCTCAAGTCAGTAACGAAAGTATATATAAATGGCAGTTAATGTCAATAGTTATGTTTATTCAGAACTAAAGGCGAACTACATGGATTCGTTAACGTTAACGAATACCATTTACACCATTTTGGCTTTCGCGTCCAGTCGATGAGCGTTACCGTTAAATCAAAATCTTTGAAAATTCTTTGCCTTTTTTCGGCTGGATTTAGCCAAACGCGCTTCCGGGGGGAAATATCGCAAAAAATCGGGAAAAACCTTCGCCGTTACGCGATATTTGGCTTTTTAGGAGCTTTTCTGATCGGTCCCTTGACAGCACGAGCCAAGGGTCCAAGCGCCGGCTTTTTGTTCGACGAATTTGATCTTACTCTCGAACTCGGGCATCGCACTGAGGCGGGAGGGCCGTTCTATTATTCCGAAACCCGCGATACACGCCACACTTGGGCGATCTCCCCTTTCTTCAGTTATGACGAGGATCCCGCCACGGAATCGAAGGAATACGACATTCTTTATCCGCTGCTGACCTATGATCGTTTTGGTGAGCAATATCGCTGGGAGATATTCCAGTTGTTCGCCTTTTCCGGCGGACCGACCCAAAATGAAGCCTACCGCGACCGCCTGACGATTTTCCCGTTTTATTTCCAGCAGCGCTCGGCGGATCCCAAGCAGGATTACACGGCATTTTTTCCGATCTACGGACACCTCAAAAACCGCCTGTTCCGCGAGGAAGTCTTTTTTGTCGTCTTTCCGATTTATCTCCAGTCCAAAAAGGCTGACGTCGTTACCGACAATTACGTTTATCCCTTCGTCCATGTCCGCCGCGGAAACAGCCTGGAGGGCTGGCAGTTCTGGCCTTTTTACGGGACGGAAACCAAAGGGGTCACCACCAAGACCAACGGCTTCGGCGACGTCCAGCTTATCGGCGGCCACGACAAATCGTTCATCATGTGGCCGTTATACTTCGACACCAAAGCCGGCATCGGCACGGCCAATCCCGAACACAATCGCGGTTCCATTCCGTTTTTCGCCTACCTCCGCTCACCGCAACGCGACTCGACGACGGTCCTGTGGCCCTTTTTCTCGCACATCGACGACCGCGAGAAAAAATATCGCGAATGGGAGCTTCCCTGGCCGTTCGTGGTGTTTGCGCGCGGCGAAGGCAAGACGACCGATCGCGTGTTTCCCTTTTTCAGCCGGTCCCACAGCCCCATCCTGGAAAGCGATTTCTATATGTGGCCGATCTATAAATTCAATCGCGTCCACTCCGACCCACTTGACCGCAAGCGCACGCGGATTTGCTATTTCCTCTTTTCAAAGGTGATCGAAAAGAACACCGAGACCGGCGCCGACCGGCGACGCATGGACTTGTGGCCGTTGTTCACCTATCACAAGGATTTCAACGGCAATTCCTGGCTGCAAATTCTCGCGCCGCTGGAGCCGCTGGTGCCGAACAACAAAAGCATCGAGCGAGATTATTCGCAGCTTTGGTCGCTCTGGCGTTCGCAGCACAATCCCCGCACCGGCGCCAAAAGCCAGTCGCTCTTGTGGAATCTTTACCGGCGCGATACGACGCCCACGACGAAAAAGACCTCCGCCCTGTTCGGCCTGTTTCAAACGAAGTCCGACGATAAGAGCCAGACGCTCCGCCTGTTTTATATTCCGATCACCAAAACGAAAGCGAAGGCGAAAGGTTCATAAATGCGGGGGATTTTTCCGACGACAAGCTCTGTCCGCCAAATTTTGAGTGGCGCAATTGCGGTTGTCAGGCAACATTGCCCGGAACCCGGGTACAACACGACGTTGAAAGTGTCATTTAAGAAGAGCCACAAAGGCATGCGACGCTGGATGGAAACATCCTCGTTCACGCTGCCCGCCACCTAACCGATTCTCCCGCATGTTTCAAAACGTTGGCGAAATGGCTCTTTTATTCTGGCGCACGCTCACCACGGTGCCCACCGCGTGGCGTCAGCGACAGAAGGTGTTTGATCAGTTATTCGAAATCGGCAATGCCAGCCTGCTGATGGTTTGCATCCTGTCGTTTTTCATCGGCGGTGTCATCGCCCTCCAAACCGGGCCATTGCTCGTCGAGCGCGGCTTGGGCGGTTATGTCGGCGGCGTGGTCGGCTATTCGATCTGCAAGGAACTCGCACCGGTGATGATGTCCATCCTGATTGCCGGCCGCATTGGTTCGGCGATGGCGGCGGAAATCGGCTCGATGCGTGTCTATCAGGAAATCGACGCGTTGCGGACAATGAACATCAGCCCGATCAACTACCTCGTGCTGCCCCGCCTGGTGGCCATCGCCATCGCGCTTCCGCTGCTGGTCACCTTCGCGATTTTGGTCGGCTGGGTCGGCGGCGCAGTCGTATCCGTATCGAACAATCAGATATCCATCTCCTTCGCCGCTTTTTTCTCCGGTTTGCGCAGCGCGGTCGATCTCGCGGACGTCGCCAACGGCGTCTTTAAAAGTTTCATTTTCGGAGTGGTCATTGCGGTGGTCTCCTGTCATCAGGGCTTGATCACGCGTGGCGGTCCGCGCGGCATTGGCCGCTCGGTCACCAAGGCGGTGGTTAACTCCATCGTGCTGATCGTCATCTGCGATTATCTCCTCACCCGCATGTTGCTCAAGTGATGGACGAAACTTCCACCAACCAAAAAGGCGTCGGCGTTCAGGTGCGCGGGCTGCGCAAAAGCTACGAAGGCAAGGAAGTGCTGGCCGGGCTGGATTTTGACGTCAAGCCCGGCGAGATTTTCGTGCTCATGGGACCCAGCGGCAGTGGCAAGACGGTGTTGCTGCGCCACCTCGCCGGCCTCGAGGAGCCCGATGCCGGGGAGATTCTGATTGATGGCCAGCCGGTGCAATCGCCGGAACTCGCCACCAAATATCGCATGGCCATGGTTTTCCAATCCGGCGCCTTGCTCAATTCCCTGACGGTCGCAGAGAACGTCGGCCTCTACCTTGCCGAACATCGGCTGAAATCGCCGGAGGAAATTGACAAAATCGTCACGGAAAAGCTGGACGTCGTAGGCCTCAAGGATACTGAGGATAAAATGCCCAGTGAGCTGTCGGGCGGCATGAAGAAGCGCGTCGCCATTGCCCGCGCCCTGGTCAGCGAACCGCAATTGCTCCTCTACGACGAACCGACCAGCGAACTCGATCCACTTTCCTCCGTAGTCATCGCCGAGGAAATCGTGCATTTGAACGACCGCATTCAGGTCACCTCCGTGGTCGTATCGCACGACCGCGACCTCGCCTTCGGCGTCGCCGACCGTATCGCTGTCATCAACGAAGGCCGCATTCTCGCGATCGGCACACCCGACGAAGTCCGAAGCAACACCGATCCGAAGGTGCAGGAATTTCTCAACGCCAGTTTCAAGCGTCCCCATCACGCCAAAGCCTCACGCCCAAGCTTATGAAAAACTCTCTCGAAACCCGTCTCGGCCTCTTTGTGGCCCTCGCCGTGCTGGCGACCGCCGTCATCGTGGAAACGGTCGGCGGCCCCGAATTGTTCAAACGTGGCAATCATTTCAACGCGCTGTTCTCCGGCGTCCAGGACCTCAAGAAAGGCGACCCCGTCAAAATGGCCGGCGTCGAGATCGGCCGGGTCGAGGATATCGGTCTGGATGAAACCAACAGCAAGGTCCGCGTGCGCATCAAGGTCAGCACCAAGGCCATGGTCAAGACCGACAGCATCGCGACCATTAAATTCACCGGCTTGATGGGCCAGAATTTTGTCTCGATTGATTTTGGTTCTCCCAGCGCGGCGCGGCTAAAGGACGATCAATACATCTCCACCGTGGAGCAACCGGATTTCAGCGCGATGATTGCCAAGCTGGATAGCGTCGCCAGCGGGGTCGAAAACCTGACCAAAAGTTTCACCGGCGACAAAATCGACAATCTCCTGGGGCCGTTCACGGACTTCCTCAAGGCCAACCGCGACCCGCTGACCGCGACCATTTCCAACTTGCAGTCCATCACCGCCGAAGTCTCGCTTTCGGTTTCGCAAGGCAAAGGCACGCTCGGCAAACTCATCAAGGACGAGGCGCTCTACAACACCACGCTCTCCACCATCAGCAACTTCCAGGAAACGGCCTCCGAGGTCAAAGTAACCCTCGCCGACGCCCGCAAGGTCGTGGACCAAATCAACTCCGGCCAGGGCACCATCGGTAAACTGATGAAAGACGAAACGCTCTATCGCGAAGCGACCGAGTCGATGACCAATCTCAAGGAGATCCTCCAAAAGGTGAACCAGGGCCAGGGCACCGTCGGCAAACTCATCAACGACCAGGAATTTTACAAAAACGCCAAGCTTTCGCTGCAAAAGCTCGACAAAGCCACCGAAGGCCTGGAAGACCAGGGCCCGCTCAGCGTGATGGGTATTCTCGTGAACAATCTCTTCTGACGAAACGAAGCAGCACGTCCGTTACGAAGCCCTGCCTAAAATCGCAGGTAGATCCCCTTCAAATATTCGCCTTCCGGGAATGTCGCCGCGTGGTCGGGTGCGTGGCCGGTAGTTTGCAATTCCTCGAACTTTCGCTTTGAGCCCAGCGCCGCACGGCGTACGGCCGAGTAAAACTCGTCCGTTGTCACGTGCGCGGAACACGAACACGCCAGCAGAATCCCACCGGGGCTGAGCAGTTCGATACCGGAAGCCGCAAGTTTTTCATACGCGCGCACCGCCCCTTCGCGTTCGCTTTCCCGCTTCGCCAGTGACGGCGGGTCCAGCACCACAAGGCCGAACTTGCGGTCCGGCGGCGTGGCGAGCCATTTGAACGCGTCCGCCTGAATCGTCTCGTGAGCACAGGACGCGACCGCCGCGTCCGTCTGATTGAGCGCAAAGTTTCGCTTCGCGGACGCCAGCGCATGCGGGCTCAGGTCGAGGTCAGTCACGGAACGCGCCCCACCGCGCGCGGCATAAAGGGAAAAGCCACCGGAAAAGCTAAAGGCATTTAATACCATTCTGCCTCGCGCGAGCGTTTCTACTCGTCGCCGATTTTCACGCTGGTCGAGAAAGAATCCCGTCTTTTGACCCCGCAAGACCTCTGATTCAAACCGCAAACCGGATTCACGGAATACCACCGTCGCCTCCACTCCGGGCCCGTGCAATACGGCAGCGTCGGACCGCCGGAATCGTTCCGCCGCGAGCTTCTGGATGTTCCGGCTCAACCGCAGAATAATTCTTTCGGGATGCAACCGTTCGTTGATCAGGTCGGTGATTTCATCCAGGCGCGGCAGCCATGTGGCGGAGTAAAGCTTGAGCACCAGCGTGGTGTCGTATCGATCCAAAACGAGACCGGGCCAGCCATCATTCTCGCCGTTGATCCAGCGCCACCCGGTCGTTCGCCCATCGAACAAGCCTTCCCGCCGTTTGACCGTTTGTTCCAGTCGCGTCCCCCACCACGCGCGATCAATCGTCTGCGGCTTGCCCGCATGCAACACCCGCAACTGAATCGGCGAATCCGGATCGAAGAGTCCCACCGCGAGAAAGGCATCGTTACGATCATAAACCACAGCGACTTCGCCAACCTCGCCCTTTCGATTTACCGAACGCACGCTGTCGGCAAACAGCCACGGATGGCCCGATCGCACTATGGACTCGGCCGCCGGGCTTACGCGCAACCGCAATCGCGGCAGCGCCCTGGATTTCGCATGGGCCTTTGGTTCCATCCGGTCAGGGTTGCATTTATTCAGATATAGCGAAAGGTTGTTACATGGCGGATGAAAGAAAAATTCGGGTGCTGGTGCTGGGCGCGGGATTTGGCGGATTGACCTTCTGCCAGCATTTCCACGACCCGCGGGCGACCATCACCCTCGTGGACCGGACCAATCATCATCTTTTTCAACCCTTGCTCTACCAGGTGGCAACAGCCGGCGTGTCCGCCCCCGAGATCGCCCAACCCATTCGTTCCATCTTCGCCGACCGCCCCGATGTCACCGTTCTACTCGACGAGGTCGTCAGTTTCGACCTTGCCAGCCGCCGGGTGACCCTCGAGCACAATGACACGCTGGAATACGATTATCTCGTCCTCGCATTGGGCAGTGGCACGAGCTATTTCGGACATCCCGAGTGGGAGCAATTCGCGCCCGGTTTGAAGAGCCTGGATGACGCGCTGCACATCCGCACGCATGCGCTGCTGGCATTTGAAAAAGCGGAGAACGCCGACGATGCCGGTCAGCGGAAAGCGTTGCTGACATTCGTGGTGGTCGGCGGCGGGCCGACCGGCGTGGAACTCGCGGGCGCCTTCGCGGAGCTATCGCGAAAGGTGTTGAAGCGGGATTTTCGACGCATCGATCCCACCCAAACCAAAATTGTTTTGATCGAGGCGGCACCGGTGATATTGGGTCACATGCCCCCCGATCTCTCGGCGAGCGCGAAGCGTCAATTGGAACGTCTCGGCGTGCAGGTTCGCACCTCGACTCGCGTGGGCGACATCCGCCGCGGCGAGGTTCAACTAGCGGACGGCGAAATCATCCACGCGGAAAATATCATCTGGGCCGCCGGTGTTTCGGCCGTGCCGACCACGAGGAAGCTCGGCGTCGAACTCGACCGCGCCGGTCGCGTCAAAGTGAATCCCGACTTAAGCCTGCCCGGTCATCCGGAAACTTTCGCCATCGGCGATATGGCGCAGGTTATGGACGAAAAAGGCCGGCAAGTGCCCGGGGTTTCGCCCGCCGCCATGCAAATGGCGCGGCACGTCTCGCAGCTCATCAGCGCAGAACTCAAGGACGGGCGCGGCAAAGCCAGACGCGAGCCCTTCAAGTATTGGGACAAGGGAACGATGGCCACCATCGGACGCAAAGCCGCAGTTGCCGCCGTGGGACGCTTTCATTTTTCCGGCCTGCTCGCGTGGCTGGCCTGGCTATTCATCCATTTGATTTATCTGGTCGGATTTCGCAATCGCCTCGCCGTGCTGCTGCAATGGACCTACTCCTATTTCACCTACAAACGCGGCGCGCGCATCATTACCGACATCCAGCCGGAACACCTCCGCCTGCCGCAACCCCGGCCGCAAAAGGCGCCCGAGCCCCCGCGCGAAGTCACGCCAGCTTCTGTTTGAAGCGCAGCGCGCACAGGCTGAACACGGCGATCCCCATGCCGGCGAGCACCACGATGTTCACCCAGAAATCCTGCAGGCTCGCGCCGCGCAATACGATGGCGCGTTGCAATTCGATGTAGTACGTGGCGGGCAGCACGGTGCCCAACGCGTAAAAAATCCATGGCATCGTTTCCCGCGGAAAAATGAAGCCCGAGAAAAAGACCGACGGCAGAATGAAAACCATGCACATCTGCAAAGCCTGAATCTGATTCTGCGCCTTCGTCGAAATCAACAGTCCGAAGCTCAGCAACGCGAACACGTAAAGCGCCGTCGCCACCAACAGCGCCGTCAAATCCCCCGCCACCGGCACGCGAAACACCGTTTGCATGATGAGGATGAGTCCCACCGCCATCACCATCGAGATCAGGAGGTACGGCACCAGCTTTCCCAGCATCAGGCCCCAGCGCGACAGCGGGCTGACCATCAGTTGCTCCAGCGTGCCGCGCTCACGCTCCCGCACCAGCGACATCGCCGTCGCAAACATCGTGGCGATTTGGAGGACGAGGCCGATCACACCCGGAACGAAAAAGTTGGGACTGCGCATTTCCGGGTTGTAGAGAATCTGCGGTCGCACATCCACCGGCAGGTCGTGCAGCCCGGTGCGCTTCGCCAGCTGCATCATCGCGGTACGAAAGCCGATGTTCAACGCGGTGTTCAGCGACGAGGAGGCGATGGTTGAATTCGACCCGTCGATCACCACTTGAATCCGAGCCGTGCGCCCCGCCCGCAGGTCCCGCGTGAAGTTCGGCGGAATCTGAATACCGACATAGGCCTGGCCGCGCCGGATCGCCGCCGCCAGTTCCGAAACGCTGTGCACTTCGCCAACGATCCGAAACGTTTGCGTGTTCACGAACTGATCAATCAATTCCCGGCTCTCCCGCGTGCGGTCCTCGTTCAACACGAGCGTCGCGATATGTTTTACATCCGTGTCCAGTGCGAAACCGAATGCCACCAATTGCACCAGCGGCGGGAAGAACATGAAAAACAGCGTCAACGGATCCCGGAAGACCACCAAAAACTCCTTGTAGAGAATCGCGTTGAAGCCGCGAAACGGGGAACTCACTTTTCGCCTCCGTTCCGATTGGTGGTCAACGCCACAAAAACATCCTCCAGTGACGGCGCGATGGGCCGTATGTCCGCCCGCGGTATCCCGACTTTCGTCAATTCGCCGCGCAAATAATCCTCGGACACGCCCTGGTCCACAAGCAGGTGCATGGACTGTCCAAACACCGTCGCCGTTCGCACGCCGGGTAAATGCCGCATCGCCTGCAAGCCGACCGTCACATGATCACAGGTCACATCGAGCCGCCGGGCATCGGTGGGGTTAACCACCGGCAGATGCTTCAAGTCATCCGGCTCGCCACAGACCACGAGCTTGGACATGTAAATGTAGCCGACATGCGAGCAACGTTCCGCCTCGTCCATGTAGTGGGTTGTCACAAACAGCGTCATGCCCGTGCTGGAAAATTCGAACAACAAGTCCCATAACTCGCGGCGCGCCACCGGATCGATGCCGGCGGTCGGTTCGTCGAGAAACAAAACCGAGGGATGATGCAACAGCGAGCAGGCCATCGCGAGGCGCTGACGCCAGCCGCCGGACAGCAGCGAGGCGCGCCGATTGAGATAAGGCTCGAGATGCGTCATCGCCACGAGCTGGTCGTAACGTTTTTTCAACGCCGCACCCCGCAGGCCGTATAGCCGCGCGTAAAACTGGATATTCTCGTGCGCGGTCAATTCGTCGTAGAGCGAGAATTTCTGCGACATGTAACCGATGAGCGTTTTGATCTCATCGAGCTCCGTCACGACGTCCTTGCCGGCGGTGCGGGCGTAGCCTTCACTCGGTTGCAGCAGGCCGCAGAGCAACCGGATCACGGTGGACTTGCCGGAGCCGTTGGGACCGAGAAAACCGAAAATGGAACCCTTCGCCACCTTGAAGCTGACCTGATCCACAGCGGTGAAATGGCCGAACCTTTTGGTCAGCCCATCGCACTCGATCATCGTTTCGCCTGGCATGAAAATCCGCCCGTCCGGACGGCGAAAGTCATACTTGAAGCGGAGGAAAAAGCGAGCTTGAACGGCTTATGCAAGACGGGCGGCGTGAAAAAAACCTACGAACGGGCAGTGGTCCGCGACGGTTTTTTGCCCAGCGATTGAAAAAGTGCCAGCGCGAGTTTCAGCACGCGCAGATCGCGGCGCCTGCGTTTGGGCTTTTCGTTCATCAAGATCAGGCGCCGGGCCTCCTCGCCGGCCGCCCAGCGAATCGCCTGCGTCTCGGCGTCGAATTGTTTGGTCTCCTCCACCGGGGTCATCAGAAAATATTCGCAGGTCGTACGCGAATTTCCAAACGAGCCGGGAATTTTGCCCAGGATTTCCGCGCGACAACCGGTTTCCTCCAGCACCTCGCGCACGGCGGTGCGCTCGGGCGATTCCCCGCGATCGGGCTTGCCCTTGGCAAAAGTCCAGACGTCGCCTTTGTAGTGGCCGGCGGGTTCCCGCAGCAGCACCAGGCCGTTCGGACTGATCACCACGCCGCCGTAAGCTTTCTTCATTGGCTGAATCAATTCAGGAGTATAAGCCAATAAAGAGCTTTTCATTACGGGCGTCCAACGAAAAGGTGGCCCGCGCATTTCCCGCGCGTCGCTTTTCGGGGACGTCCTTTTTCCATTAAACTAGCCGCCGTATTTCGCCATCAAGGCGGCAAGGTTGCGATCATTCAAATAATGCGGCATGCCCTCAAAACGGACCACGCCCTTGGGATCAATCAGCACTGCATGCGGAATTCCGCGAATCTGCAATACGCTGGACGTCCGCTGTTGGGTATCAATGGCCACGGAATACTTGATTTCCGGACTGTGCATTTTACGAACGTCGTATTCCACCTCACTGGAAAGGCCGATCACGACCAACCGATCGCCAAACCGGGCCGCGAGGGCGTTTAATCCCGGGATCGACTGGCGGCAGGGCCCGCACCAGGTGGCCCAAAAATCCACCAGCACAAACTTGCCCCGCGTATCAGGTTCCGGAGTCAGCCACTTCTCCACTTTGATATCCGGGGCATACTGATTTATCACGGATTTCGCATGGACTTCGTGGGGCTCGACGCCATCGTTCCCGCCGGAAACGGGCGGTGCGGCCGCTTCCGGCGGCGGAGCAGCCGCAGCTTTGGCCGCGGCCGCGGCGCCAGCCACGGCAAGGGCCTGACGATATTGAGCGTTCGCTTGCGCGCGTTGCGCACTCGCCGCCGCCGCATTCGTCGGATTATAATTAAACTCTTTTTGCAACGCCGGGGACAAATCCTGCAATTTCGCATTACCGATCCCCCGACTGTGCATGAAGTAGAGATGAGTGGCAGTCACGGAGGTAACTGTCACATTCGTATACACTTCCGACCCCGCTTTTAGGATCGGAAACTGTTCGTCCTCCGCCCGCAAACCGGGGGCAGCCAGAACCAGGGCGATCGCCAACATCCTCGAAATCATGCTGGAAACGGAGCAATTCCGATGCCTTAACCCCGCCAACGGACCAGTTTTCGCAAAGCCAGGCCCCTCCTATCCGCAGCCAATTTCACGTGTGCGGTTGAACGCACACTTCCCAGAGCCCGGCGATTTCGGTATAACAACGCTCAGGATTTGCCAGCAAAAACCAAAGGTGTGAAAACTCGGGATCCAATTTTCTTATGAATAGGTTCGTTCTGCCTTCCAACCGCGAGCAATGTGCCCTTTCCCCGTCCCGTCCAAGCGCCTCTACAAACTGGTGGACATTTCACGCGGGTCTGCTTCCAGCTTTAGCCTTGCTGTTGTTTGGCACCGTCGCGCCCTGTTTCGGCGTGACGTTTACGCAGGACACGTTGATCAGTTACACCAATTTTGCCTATGACGGCCTCGACCTCATCGTCACCAATTGCACGGTGACCGTGGACGGCGCGCACGGATTTCTCGGAGTTCACATTCTCAACGGTGGCGTGCTCACTCACACAGCCACGACGAACACCGTGCTCGGCACCAACTCGCTCGTCGTCACCGACGAAGCCCACTCCATGAGCCCGGCTTTCCCGGCCGTGCTGAATCATCCGAATGTGGATCTCGGCTCGGTGGTGGTCACTGACCCGACGGGGTCCAATGTCTTTCTAGCGGGTAGTGATTATAGCCTCACGGTGAGTAATGCTTTCACGTCGATCAACTTATTGCCCGGATCAGGCATTCCGGACGGCGCCACCGTGCTGGCAAACTACACGGCCCTCGACGCGCTGGTTTTCACCGGGCTCCAACTCGCAGTAACCAACGACGTGGAGATCGAAGTAGGCGGCGCGATTAATGCGAACGGCAAGGGTTATGGTCCCGGCTTTGGCCCCGGGGCCGGCAACAGTCTCTTAACCAACTTTCCCTCGTCCTATTACGCCGGTAGCGGCGGCGGCCACGGTGGGTTTGGCGGCATCAGCGTCACCCGAGCCGAAGGCGGCAATGCTTATGGATCAATCACCACCCCCACCGATTCCGGGAGCGGCGGCGGTGCGGGCACCGGCGCCGGCGGCTGGGGGGGCGGGGTGGTCAATCTGAGCGTCGGCGGACTCTTGCGAGTGAATGGACAACTCAAGAGCAACGGGGCGAACGGCGTGAATCCGCATTCCGGTGGCGGCGCGGGAGGCTCCATTTTGCTATCGGCACAAGCCATATCCGGAAGCGGAACCATCTCGGCAAACGGCGGTGGTGGCGAACCCCAGGACGGGGGTGGCGGTGGCGGCGGACAAATCGCCCTTTATTCGATCAACAGCAATACGTTCAGCGGTATCCTTTCGGCGGCCGGCGGAACGCGGGCTGCGTCCGGAGGTGCGGGTACAATTTATTCGGCCAACCCGCTCACGAATATAAACCCGCGGCTTGTGGTGGATAACGGCGGACAAAACGGAGCCAGCACCCTGCTTTCTGCCGCCGGCATTGCGGTGGTTACCTTGAGCGGTGGCGCCATCGCGCAACCCGCTGCGAATCTCACGCTCCGTTCGCTCACGATTCGTTCGAATTGCTGGCTCACGTGGGGGCCGAACCAAAGCCAGACCATCACGATTTTATCAAACGCCACGATTGATGCGCGAGGTGGCATCACCGCCGATGGCAAAGGCTTTACGTCAGGTCTTGGTACTGGCGCGGGACACAGTGTGCTCGCCTCCAATGTTTTCACGGGCAGTGGCGCGAGCTACGCCGGCATCGGCGGTCCGAGCGCATATGGGGCGACCGCAGGAATTGCCTATGGCTCCATGACCCAACCTCAGGACCTGGGTAGCGGAGGGGGAAGTGGTAACGCGCAGGGAAACACGGGAGGATCGGGCGGCGGTCGCGCTCAATTGAGTGTGCAAGGTGTGCTGACCGTCAACGGTCTGGTATCAGCGAACGGTTCATCCGGCGGCGGCCCGGGCAGCGGCGGCGGCTCCGGCGGCACTATCTGGCTGCTGGTGACAACCATCGCCGGCAACGGCACAATCTCGGCGAATGGTGGCGCGGGGGTTCTGCCTTTTGGTGGGGGTGGCGGTGGCGGACGCGTGGCGATCCAATACACCAATCTGCAATTCACCGGCAACGTGATGGCTCACGGTGGCGCCGGCGCAACCAACGGCGGCGCGGGCACAATTTACTGGCGAGGCCAGGGCAGCACGCTGCCTCAAGTGACCGTGGACAACGCCGGCCTCGCGAGTCCGGGCAATACTGTCCTGGTCCTTACCGGCGTTCCTTGCAATCTCACCATCAGCGGACGGGCGATGGCGTCCCACACGAATGCCACGATTGCCAATCTGCTCATCGCTTCCAATAGCTGGCTCACCAGCCTGAGCGGATCGGCGCTGCTTCAAATTTCTGTGACGAACAGTGCCACCATTCAATCGGGCGGTGGCATCACCCTGGATGGTTTGGGCAGCGCTGCCGGCTCTGGAACCGGCGCCGGGCGCACTGTCGTGAGCACATTTTATGGAACCGTCGGCAGCGGCGGCGGCTACGGCGGTGCCGGCGGCGCGAGCATCTCCAACAATCCCGGCGGAACCGCTTACGGTAATTTCGCCGCCCCATCCGTCAGCGGAAGCGGAGGAGGCAATGGCACAGGCACGGCTCCCAATAACGCAGGTGGCAGCGGCGGCGGCGCGTTGCAACTGACGGTCGGTAATTCTTTGATCGTGGACGGAAGCATCACTGCAAACGGAAAATCTGGTGTGGGTCGCGGGAGCGGCGGCGGCTCGGGTGGCACCTTGCAAATCACCGCCGGGACCATTTCCGGCAATGGCAACATTCTGGCTGCCGGCGGCAATGGCGACCTGCCCTACGGCGGCGGTGGTGGCGGCGGCCGCGTCGCGGTCAGTTACCGAACCAATTTATTCGCTGGCAACCTACGGGCCTACGGTGGCTCCGGCTACACTTATGGCGGCGCGGGAACGGTTTTTATAGGAATGCAATCCGTCACTCAGCCGCTTCCGAACGGTATTCTCACCATCGACAACGGCGGAAAAAGCGGCACCAATACTCCTCTCACCGCCACCAACCTCACCTACGACCTGACGATTTCGGGAGGCGCGCGGGCGGTCACCGGACCATTAACTTCGCCCTACATGTTTCGCACTCTGCTGATCACCTCCAACTCCTGGCTGCTGATAACCAACCTCCAACAAACCGTTTTTAACATCACCAACGCCAGCATCCAGGCGGGAGGCGGAATCATCGCGGACGGTTTCGGATCGGCCGCCGGCGCAGGACAAGGCGCGGGGCATTCTTCCAGCCAAATAGGATTAGGGGGATCCGTCGGCAGCGGCGCCGGCCATGGCGGCGCGGGCGGCGCGAGTTCGTTTGGTCCCGGAGGCATCATCTATGACTCCATCTCCGCGCCCACTCTTTCCGGCAGCGGCGGTGGCAACGGCTCGCTTCCCACCGTTCCTTCCGGCGGAGCCGGCGGCGGCGCCTTTCGGCTCAACGTCTCGGGCAGCTTGACGGTCAACGGCAATCTGAGTGCGAATGGATTGTCCGCCACGGATCTCGGCAGCGGCGGCGGGCAATTTTCTCGGTGGCAGCCAGGGCGCCGGCGGTGGTGGTGCCGGCGGTCGCATCGCGTTCTACTACGCCACGAATCAATTCACCGGTGTCTTCGCCGCTTACGGCGGTAACGGTGCATTTGGTGGTGGCGCCGGAACTTTATATACCAAGGCAAATACGAACCAGGTCTCCCAGTTGTTCGTTGATAACGGCAACCTGCCCAATCCAACCAACACGTTGATCAACAACTTTCAAGATAGTCCTGACATCACGATCACCGGCGGAGCTCGCGCGGTGATATCCGCCAGCCTCATCCGAAACATTCTGGTAACGGGAAATAGCGTATTGATCAGTTCCAACACCAGCACCCTGACCGTTCTTTCCAACGCCACGATTCAAAGCGGCAGCGCCTTTACGGTGGATGGCCTCGGCTATCCGGCGAATCTCGGCCCGGGCGCCGGGCGCACTTCGACGTCGTCCTACGGAATCACCGGCGGCGGCGGCGGTTACGGCGGCTATGGCGGGGCAAGCTATTTTGGCGCACCCGGCGGCATCTCCTATGGCGTGACCACCACACCAACTGACGTCGGGAGCGGCGGCGCGACCGCGGGCAGTGGATCCGCTCCAAAAGCGGGAGGATCCGGTGGCGGCAGTTTTCGCTTTACCGTAAACGGAGTGCTCACCGTGAACGGTCGATTGAGCGCGGATGGCCTTGCGGGAATCGGCAGCGCTAGTGGCGGTGGTTCGGGTGGCAGTCTCTATCTCACTGCCAAAACGCTGACCGGCTCGGGACTTATCTCAGCCACCGGTGGAGCGGGTGATCTACCTTACGGCGGCGGCGGTGCAGGAGGTCGCATTGCCTTCTATTTTGATACCAACCTGTTTGCCGGTTCGATTACCGCGCGGGGCGGCGCCGGCGGGTCTGGCGGTGCGGCGGGCACGGTCTATCTGAATCCCAATCAACGAAAGGGCTTCTACCAGCTCGTCGTCGATAACGGCGGGCTTATTGGCACCAACACACCGCTCTCCGTTCCTTCGGGCGTGGACCTGATTCTATCGGGTGGCGGTTCGGGCGTTCCCACTAGTCTCACATTTCTAAACAGCCTGACGATTAATTCCAATAGCTGGCTGTACTACTCGAACAATTATCAAGCCGCGTTGACAGTGGTAAGCAACGTCGTCATTCAGCGCGGCGGAGGCATCTCTTTGAAAGGCGCGGGCTTTGGCCCCGGCTTGGGCAACGGCGCGGGCGCTTACAGTCAGGATGAGCTCTACGGTTTCACCAGCGGAGGCGGCGGTCACGGTGGTTACGGCGCAAGCAGCATCGCCGGTGCTTCCGGCGGAACCGCCTACGACTCGATTCTGCAGCCCTCACTTCAAGGCAGTGGCGGCGGCATTAATTCGCCGTTTCTCGTCGGCGGTGCCGGTGGTGGAGCTTTCAGACTGACCGTTAATGGAACGCTGCAACTGGACGGTACTCTGACCGGCAACGGCGGCGAGTTTCAGACGGACGGCGCGGGTGGCGGCTCCGGCGGCAGCCTTTGGCTTTCTGTCGCCAGGCTCACGGGCACCGGCTCCATCTCGGCCAACGGCGGCGACGGCGATTACGCGCAAGGCGGCGGCGGTGGCGGCGGCCGCATCGCCCTCTACTATGCAACCAACCAGTTTCAGGGCCCGATAACCGCCTGGGGCGGATTGGGCGCGCTCGTCGGCGGTGCGGGCACGATTTATACGAAAGGCAGCCAAAACTCGGTCGGCCAGGTAGTGGTAAATAATGATGGCTTCGCTGGCACGAATACTCCCATCGCGTCATTGGGCACAATCCTGTCTTCCAACACCTTTGGTTTGACGATCTCCGGCGCGGCCGTGGTGCATCCGCAATCCGGACCGCTTTTCTTCAGCAGCCTCGCCATCCATTCCGGCGGATTGCTCACGCATTTGGATTCGCAAACCAATCTCGACGTCACCGTATTGTCGAACGCCACGCTCGCCGTGGAAGGCTTCATCGGCGTGAGCGGTCTTGGTTACAACGGCGCCAATGGCGGACCCGGCGCGGGACAAATGACCAATTTCATCAGCGGCAGTGGGGCGGGTTACGGTGGCGCGGGCGGTGCGGGCAGTTCCGGCATCCCCGGTGGCACGACCTACGGCTCGGCCACGCAACCCACTGATCGCGGAAGTCGCGGCGGAGTCTTGCCGCTTTTGTCCGCGTTTTGCCAGGGAGGAGGGGCCGCCCGCCTTCGGGTGGGCGGCACTCTGGCGCTCGACGGCCTCATCACTGCCAGCGGCAATGCCGCCTCGATAGAAGGCGCTGGTGGCGGCGCGGGCGGCAGCATTTGGATAACCGCGCGCAAGTTGACCGGTGCCGGCATGGTTCTGGCCAACGGCGGAGCCGGCGAACCCGAAGAAGGCGGTGGTGGCGGTGGCGGGCGCATCGCGATGTATGCCCTCACCAATAATTTCGCCGGCACGATCGCGGCCGATGGCGGCGATGGCGCCACGCCGGGCGGGGATGGCACCATCTATCTTGCCACCAATATTCCTCCGCCACAGATCATCGCCCAAACACCGTCGGGCCTCGTGGATTCGAACATCACTTACCTGGATCTCGCCTTTGACTCGGTCATGGATTTCAGCGCGGTTTCCCCAACGGAGTTTAGCCTGGACACTCCGAACGGCCTGTTGCCGCCCAATAGTTTCACGACCGCCATTCTCGACGGCAGCAAATTGCGCGTGAGTTTCCCCACGCAAAACGAGCTGGGTTATTACGAGTTCGCAGCCGGACCGCATATCGCCGATATCTACGGCCAGTTCATGGCGGCGCCTTATTTCGGAAATTTCGCCATCATCCCGCTGGTGGTTGCGGGCCGCGTGGTGGATGCCAACGGCCTCGGCGTGCCGTTCCTCACGTTGCAAGTTTCCAGCAATGGCTTCCCCATCCTCACCGACGCCCAGGGTTACTACTCCATCGATGTTTATCCGGGCTGGTCGGGGACCATCACCCCGGAACGCGGCGGACGCATTTTCATTCCGCCCTCGCGCACGTACGTCAACGTGAACGGCGATCTCACGAATGAAAATTTTCTGATGACCGTGACGTCCTCGCTCACGCTGACCAGCCAGCAAAGTGGCACCAACCTGAATATCTCGTGGTATGGCCTCAAGGGCGCGACCTATCAGGTGCTCGTATCGACCAACTTCGTGGACTGGGCACCGTACGGCGGAGTGATAACCGGCTCCAACAATGCGATCATCTGCCCCATCCCGGTCGATCCGAATGCGCCGCCAAATTTCTTCCGGTTCCGCGCAGGATATTAACCGGAAGCCAGCGCTGGTCCGGGACGCTTCCTCAGCTCCCGGACCGGCATTTATTCCACCTTAAATTTTACCCGGCCCGGTCAGTTCCCAGCCTTTGCGATATTCGCGCCGCAGATATTGCTCAGCCTCGGGCAGGTTCGGAATTTTCACATTCGCCGCGTCGAATACCAGCCGCTGGCCGCCGGTGCGCAGCGATACCGCGCCGAGGTTGAAGGCATCGGAGATGGGGCCGGCGAGCAGAAAATCGCCGAACGTCGGCTCGCCGCCTTTGCACGCGGCGACCCATAAGGCCAGCGCATCGGTCGGCTTCACGTCGCGCTGCCGTTTGGGCAGGCCTTCGACCCTGGATTTTTGGCCGCTGAGCAACTGCGGGTTTTCACCGCGAAAGCCGGCGAGGATTTTTCCCTTCGCTCCAACGAACAGCATGCCTTCGGACGCGAGGTCGTCGTTTTGCGTTTCGAGTTCCTCGGGCGTCGGCGGTTTCATCGAGCCGTCGTACCAAAAGAGATCGAGCGCGGGACGATTGCCCTTCGCGGCGAATTTGAACCGGATCGTGCACGCCGCGGGAAAGGAGTAGTCGTTGCGGATGCGGGAAGCCACGTGATCCCGGACGACGCACACATGCGCGGCGTTGGATTCGACCGCGACCGGCGCGTCGAGATCGAACAGTTGAAACACCGGCCACAAGCTGTAGTGACCCATGTCCGCAATCGAGCCGCCGCCAAATTCATACCAGCCGCGAAAGACCGCGTGCGTGTATTGCGGCGAATACGGCCGGTCCAGCGAGGGTCCAAGCCAAAGCTGCCAGTCGAAGCCCTCGGGCACCGGCGGCGTCTCCGTCGGGATCACTGGATACTGCGGCCACATCGGACGGCTCGACCAGTTATGGATTTCGCGCAGCGTCCCGATGGCGTCGCCATCCACCCAATCCTTGATCGTATGAATGTTGGAGCCGTTGCTTGCGGGTAAAAAGTGGGTCGCTACTTTCGTCCGCCTCGCGGTATCCACCACCCAGCGCGCCTCCTGCACGCGATTGGCGATCGGTTTATGCATGAGCACATGTTTGCCACGATTCATCGGGGCGATGGCGATCGTGGCGTGCAGATGATCCGGCGTCATGATCTTGACGGCGTTCACATCCTTTTCCTTTTCCAGCAACTCGCGAAAATCGGCGTAGGTGGAACACCCGGTGAATTTCTCCGCTTTTCGCTGCGTGGCATAAACCGTCTCCACCATTTCCTTCGCCACGTCGCGGCCGCCCGGAATGCCCGGCACGCCTTTGCGCCAGTCGGGCTTTCCCAACGTATGCGCGATGTCCGCCCGCATGCCGTCTTTGGACCAATCAACGTAGTCCTGGCTGTCCTTCACCGGGTCGCACGCGGACACCACCTGCACGTCCGGCATGGCCAGTAGATATTGCAACTCCCGCAATCCCTGCGTGCCGCACCCGATGTGCGCCACCGTGACTTTTTCGCTCGGCGCCACAAAGCCGCCGCGCCCCAGCACATGCCCCGGAATGATTGTGATGGCTGTGGCCACGGCCCCGCCCGTAACGATGAACTGCCGCCGGGACATGCCGCCTTTGGCGGAGGAAGCAGGCGGGCGCGATTGTGTGCGTGGAGATGTATTTTTCATCGTCACGATTTCGGAAGAGTTTTTGACCCTGATTATTTTCCGACGCGATGCAATTTCGCCAGCGCCTCGCGCGGCACGTCAAAGCCATCACCCTCGGCGTCGCCCATCTCGACGATGTACCATTTCGTGCCGGAAGTGGTTTCGCACAGCTTGAAGATTTCCTTGTAGTAATCGCTGTCGAACGTCTTGTCCTTGTATTCCTTGATATGGATGCTGCGCGTGCGTCCGGGAAATTCCTTCAGCATTCCCAGCGGATCGCCGTTGCCCGAGAGGGAATTGCCAACGTCCATCTGCATGTTCAGCTCGGGTCGAAGCTGCGAGAACAGAAGCTCCCAGGCAAATTTTCCGTCAATGCGGTCGAAATCAAACGAGTGCGCGTGATAGCCAACCGTCATTCCATGAGGCGCGCATTGGGTCTGCGCGTCATTTAGATAATCGGCGAATTGCCTGATCGCATCCCTGGTCCCCACGCGTTCCTTCGCACCAGCGACATTCAGATAAATGTTTCCAAGTACCTGGTTGTTATCGATGGTGCGTTGGATATTTTCCTTCGTGAGCGCCTTGGAATCCATGTGAATGCCGCAACACTTGATGCCGCAATCGTCCAGAATTTTACGCAGGTCCGCCGCGGAATATTTGGGCCAGACGTCCGGCGTGCCAGTGTAGGCCCAAAACTCGACGCCGGCGTAACCCATCTGCGCCAGTTTTTTGATGGAGCCGGGCACGTCCTTTTCGAACGCCCCGCGCACGGTGAACAGTTGAAAGCCAATCGGTATGTTTTTGGATTGCATCGCGGCCATGGAGAGAGTTTCACCCAAAGTCAGACCCGCGGCGCAGCCAAGCGCGGAGTGAATGAATTGACGACGTGAGGTTTGCATTTTTGGTTTCGGAGTCGGGTTGAATCCAGGCACGCAGCGCTGCCTTTGCCGGCCTGTGATTGTGGGTCCATGGGGTACCATACCATAAAAACGCGCGCGCTCCACTTGTTACCCGATTCCCTCGCGAAAATACTACGCGAGGTTTCATCTTAACGGCTGATTTCAGTCCGCCGGCAATCAGGACAGTTTCTATGCCCTTGCCGGCAGCCATCGCGGATGGTCCGCCCCCTTGTCCTCGAGCCCGCGGGTCAGGAGTCGCTGATGGTTGCCGTTTGCGTCCATCACCCAGATCGCGGAGGTCTCGCCGGTGTTGGCGCGGCAAAAGGCAATCGACCGGCCATCCGGTGATTCGCTGGCACGAAAATCCCAGACAGGCGGGACACTTTGCGTCAGGCGGGTGATGCTGCCATCGCGCGGGTTCAACCGACAGATATCGACGCCGCCGCGTACTTCTTCGAGTTTGAAATCACGGTTGAAATGATCCGTGTCCGGCCGTTGCGCCTGGTATTCCCAGGCCACTTTCGAGCCGGGAAGCCTCTTCGGAAACAGAATCTGGCCATCGTGGGTCCAACTGGCGATGTTCGAGCCGCGGCCACGGTTGGCCGGATTTCCATAGGTGGCCGCAAACCACATGGCCTGCCCCTCGGTCAGGAGGCGATTCTCCGAGCCATCGGGACGGCCGATGCACAGGTCGCACCAATCGTGCCCGGGATCGGTTTTGAAATGGCAAACCTGAAACAGCAGCCACTGGCTGTCCGGCGACCAGCTCGGCCCGAAGTAAAGGTGATCGGGATTCGCGGCCACAAGGATGCGATCCGACCCGTGAATGTCACTATTCCAAATCTGATAACCTTTTGGGCCGGCGATATGATACGCCACGCGACGCCGATCCGGGCTGAGGCTGAAGCCATAGGGCAGACCTTCGCCCATGCGCGTGAACTCCTTCGCGTCGCTCCCATCGAGGTTGATGCTGAGAATCTGGCCGCCCTCCTCCCGCACCACCTGCACCAGCAGACGGTCATCCGACAACAGCAACGCCGGCGTGTAGTAAACGGCGACGCGGTCGTGAGTGGCGATTTCTGTAAGCGAATCGCGTTCGAGATCATAAAGCCAGAGATGCGTCGGCGTTTTGGTGAAATACTGGTCGAACGGGCGACCGGGTCCGTCACGACGCTCTTCCATGCTGAGAAAAATCACTCTTCGTCCGTCCGAAAGAAACGGGCCCGGCTGCCAGGCGACTTGTCCCGGCATCTTGAAGTCGAAATAGCGCAATCCCGTGCCGTCGGCTTTGATCAAGGCGGTGCGGCCCTGGGATGTGAAGAAAAGCCAGTCGCTCTTTTTCACGGTGTCGCGATTTTCGTCAGCGCTGCGACAACCCGCAAAGGTGGCGAACGCGGCGGCAGTGGCGCTTAGGGAAATAAAACGGCGGCGGTTCATCTGAATAGCAATGGTTGTTTCCTCAGCGGTTGGTTCCGGGGCTGGCCGGCCTCGTGGTGGAAGCGGCAGAGTCCGGCGCGAGATAGCGATCGAGCACGCGTCCCAGAATTTGCTCCCCGCGCTCGTTCGAATGGATTTCATCCCGTTTGAACCAGGTGAGTTCATGGCTGTCAGCCCGGAGGTAACGGCCCCACGCAGCGGACAGATCGAGGAAAGCCGAGCCGGTTTCCACCGCCAGCTTTTGCAGGCGCGCCCGATACTCGTCGCTCCCCGGATCGATCTTTTCCTGCCACTGTTTGTCATCACGCGGATCAACTTTCCCAAACGCGCCCGTCATCAGCAGAACGTCCGCGGTGCTGCCACCCGCGCGCACCTGCCGGATCACTTCCCGGATCGAATCGGTGTCATCGTGTTGACTGATGCCGCCCATGATGAGCAGGTCCGGCTTGAAATCGAGAACGAGGGATTGGACGCGGTTGTTTTCCTTGTACCACCAGCACCCCGTGCTACCGCGAACCGAGGTGATTTTTTCAATCCGGCAATGGGGATACCGCTGTTGCGTCAGCAAATCCCACGCGGAGTGCGAGGTGTCGGTGACGATGCTGTCGCCGAGCATCACCACGCGAAGCGCCGGGCCGTTCTGCAAACATTTCTGCGTGCGCGGGAGCTGTTGCCATCGGGCCGGCGGCGGGGTGAAGTTTACCGGAGACATCCCGGCGTAGGTCTTTTCGATCTGCTTCAAGCTGCGGTCGTTGCCCCGAATCACCATCGCCGAATCGATGCGGACAATGTTGGTTTCCGCCCAGGGGCTTTCCGCGAGACATGAACTTAAGGCGGCGGTAAATATCAGCAGCGACAATTTCATATCATGGTGAGCTATGCTTGCCTTAAAATTCGACTTCGTCCGCCACCTGCACCGCCCGCTTTTCATCCAGATAAACCAACTTCGTGGCGATTGCCGCGGGCGTGACATGGACGAGCACGCAACCGATCGTCTTCACTTCCTTGACATTCGAGTGCTCGTGGCTGGAATACGTAAACGCCAGCTTGTCGCCATTTGCCGTCACCTCGCCCGCTTCAACGCCCCGCTCACCGTCGGAGGACGGCGCTTGCATATATACGGTGCCTTGGCCGGCGGGAACCACTTTGCCACCGCGCAGCGGCCGGCTCCGCGCATAGACGTGATTATTGCCGGAGAGCGCAAGGGCTACGTTATACTTGTCACAAAAATCCTTCCAGTGGTCATACCAGCTTGCCTTGCCGTTTCGACCGTCAAACCACTGGTAATGTTCGGCGATAACAATCCGTTTGTACTTTCCCTTCTGATTTTCAATCACGTGCGCCGCCCAGGTCTTGGCGGTCTCCTCGGCGACGGCGCTTTTTTTCATGAGTTCGTTGTTGAACATCAGAAATAGTACGTCCCCGTATATGAACCAATAGCAAACGCCTTCCTGACCTGCATAACCATTGGCCGGGTTGTTGTTGGCGATGCAAAAGTAATCGTTTGATCCATCGCCGCCACGCGCCATCCAGTCGTGATTGCCGATCACGTTGGCGAACATGTGGTTCTTCGCGAAGGGCTGGTCATACAGGTATCGCCAGAACGAATAGCTCGCGCCCCAGGCGACGACATCGCCGGTGCCGAAAACAAAATCCACGCGCGGATCGATCTTGATCGCCGCTTCGAGCACCGCGTTGGCATTCTTCACGCGGTTGGGAATTGGCGTATACGCGTGGATATCGCTGATCCAGACGAAACTGAAATCTGAGGCTCCCGCAGTCTTGAAGTAGTGCACCGCAGTTTCGCCACGACCGTTCACGCGATTCGTCTCACCCGGATTACCAGCACCGGATTCCACCTTATACATATAGCGCGTATTCGGTGTCAGTTCCGTGAGGCTCGCGCCGTAGTCCCAAAACTTCGCCTCCTCCTTCCAATCAACCCCGGCGGGCGTCTTGGAATTGATGCCGTCGAATATTTCGCACCATTTGGAGGTTCCTTTGGCCGTCCGCGCCTGTGCCCAGGATGCGTCCGTTGCGACGGTATAAATAACCGTGCAATTGGTATCTCCGCGATCCGCCTGCCACCCGATGTTCATCTGCATCGAACAATCCTCCCCCGGATTGGTGATGATGGAATACACGTCCGCCCGCGCTTCGCCGGGAAACGCAGCGAAGAACGCGGCCAGTAAAATTAGAGAAAATCGCGCACTTGTCACAGGAAGCAGAGCATACCCGCAACGAGAATTAAGACAATCTTCGCGAGACGCGTCCACAATGCGAATTGAGGTGGGCGCTCACATAAACTCGACTTCGCTGGCGTTCTCGCCGAGCAACTGCCGGTAATCATCGAAGCACTTTTGCAAAATCTGCGCGTCCCGCGGAAAGCGCGATTTGAAATTCTCCCACCCTGCCAGACGAATGCGCGGTGGCAATACCACCAGATCCGTGATCGAATCCCAAAACGCGTCCCAATTTCGGCCGTAGAAATCTGGAAACTGAAATCGATCCTGTAACACGGCATGCAATTGCTCGATTGAGCCGACGGTGGATAAGTCAATCACCACCGTCTCGGGCGGCGATGCCATTGCCGCAAACTCAGCTCCACTTCTTGGCCAGTTCTTCGAGGCCGGCATTTTTCAAATCAGCCGGGCTCATCGCGACGCGCAACTCCACGTCGGCTTCAAACGTGAGGAACCATGGTTCGGCGAGTGAGGGGATTTTCGAGGCGTCGGGCAAATCCACCGCGATAACTGCACCACGCAGCTCGTTGTGTTCGGTGAAATAAACCGCCTCCGGCTTGGTGGCCTCGAGTATCTTGTTCAGCTTCGTGCCGATCGTGCCGTCCCGGACCGCCGCGTTGAAGGTCTTATGGGGGATTTTGACGTTAAGCAGTATTTTCATAATGGTAATTGGTGCTTCGGATGTGCCTTCCGTATCGCGCAAAAGCAGTAATGTAAAGGCACAAAGTGCGAGCGCCGAATCCGAAGTGGCAGCCGGCGATTAGGAAGAATTGCCCAAATTTGTCAATAACTTGACCGCCTGGCGTTGTTTTTGAGCCTTCGCATACGTGAGTGCATCATCGCCGAAATTGTCCCGGGCAGAAACCTGCGCGCCGGCTTGTATCAGCACACGCATCATGGCAGTGTCACAGCCCGATGCGGCATCCATCAAGGGACTTGTCCCATTGTTTTCGCCAATGTTTGGATTGGCCCCCCGCATTAAAAGGAATTGCACGACGTTGATGTGACCCGCCGAGACCGCTTCGAACAACGCCGTGCAGCCGAGAGCATCGCGTTGGTTGATGTCCACCCCACATCCCAAGAGGCGTTCGACCCTATTTTTGTCGCCAGCTTCCGCCGCTTCCATGAGTTGAGCAAAGGCGGTGGACATCGAATGACCGAGGCTAACGAAGTTTGCCCGCCACGTTGGGAAACGTTACATCGGCAGCCATGCCGGCTCTGAGTTTCCCGTCGGGATTATCCAGGCGGACTTTGATGCCGAATACCTGCTTGATGCGTTCGTCCACGGTTTGCACATTGCGCGGAGTGAATTCGGCAGCGCGGGCGATTTGTTCCACGGCCCCGGAAAAATCCACGTTGGGATCGGAATCCACGCTGACCTTTACCTTGTCACCCACCTGAATGCGTCCCAGCCACGGCTCCGGCACATACACCCGCACCCAGAGGTGATTCGTGAGCAGCAACGTGGCGATTTCCTGGTTCGGCGACAGCACGTCACCAACTTTGACGCCTAACACCTCGACGACGGAGTCCGACGGCGCGGCGACCTTCATCTCGCGCAGATGGGTGTCGATCTCCGCCAGTTCGGCACGGGCCTGGGTGATGCGTTCGGCGCGGGTGCCGGCGAGCAGCAATTCGTAGCGGCTTTTCGCGGCGGCGACGTTCCCTTCCAGCATGTGCCAGCGCGAAACGGTTTGATCGTGTTCCGTCGCGGAGATGGCCTTTTGCTCGAAAAGATCGTTCGCCCGCTTCGCGTCGATACCAGCCTGGGTGGTTTGCGTCTGGAGCGCCTCCCAATCGTGTCTGGCTGATTCGATTTCCTGCGCGCGCGGGCCAGCCTGGAGTTCTGCCAGTTGCGCGGCGGCCTGATCATGCCGCGCGGCGAGTTCCGCGGCGTCCAGTTCCGCAATGGCCTGCCCATTGGTCAACGCCTCGCCCTCAGTGACAAAAAGTCGCTGCACGCGCCCGCCGTAGCGGGAGGCGACGCGGACCTGGTCAGTTTCGATGGTGCCGGATACGCTGCCCGGCGGTCGGTTGCCTTGCGGCAAACAGCCGGCGAACAGGAACGTTAGTGCCACCAGGCCACCGTTGATGAATGAAAATCCCAAACGCACTCCGCGGGACAATAGCAACCAAAACCCGTGCCATCAATGGCCATGTGGCACACAGAATTTGTTCGCCTGCCCCGCCGCCCTGGGACATACTGCGGGCCGATGAAATCGATGACGGGTTATGGGCGAGGGGATTGCTCGCAGGACGGCTTCAGGATCACGGTGGAACTCAGCTCGGTGAATCGCAAGCAAGCTGAGATTTCCGTGAACCTGCCGCGCGAACTGGAAATCCTCGAAGGCCAGATGCGCGAGCTCATCAATCGTTACATCTCGCGCGGCCGCCTCACGGTGCGCGTCACCCTGCACTCCACCGGCGGCAAATCGGCGGCCCGGATGCATCTGAACATTCCACTCGCGAAAGCCTATGCCCGCGAATTGGGGCGCCTCGCCAAACAACTTAAACTTCCCGGACCGGTAACGCTGGATCATCTGGCACGCGCGCCGGGGGTGTTTCAAACCGACGAGGACCTGGCGTTCGAGGAGGATTTCTGGCCCGGCGTCGAAAAGGCGCTGAAGCAAGGCCTCACGCAACTCGTGAAAATGCGCGAGCACGAAGGCGCTCATCTGTCGGAGGATCTGACGAAACGAATCGGCGTCATGCGCAAGGCCACTGACCACGTGCGCAAACACGCCCCGACGGTCGCGGAGCGCTATCGCCAGCAATTGATCGAGCGCATCAAAAGCGCCGGGATCGAGGCGCCGGGCGTGGACGACGACAGGTTGCTGAAGGAAGTGGTATACTTCGCCGATCGATCGGATATTTCCGAGGAATTGACGCGTCTGCAGAGCCATTATCAACAATTTGACGAAGGCCGAAAATCGAAGGAGCCCGTCGGGCGGATGCTGGATTTTCTGGCGCAGGAAATGAATCGCGAGATAAACACCATCGGCTCCAAAGCAAATGACAGCCTGATCTCGCGGGAAGTCGTGGTCTTGAAAGCGGAGTTGGAAAAATTCCGTGAGCAGGCCCAGAATGTGGAATAATGAACGTGGAAGCTCCCGTTGCGAGAATGGACAGCCAACAAACCAAATCAATGCCGACCGCGAACGCGCTGCTCGTGCTCGTTTCCGCGCCGTCGGGCGGCGGGAAAACCACGGTCTGCCAGCAGTTGCTCGCCTCGCGCCCGCAGATGACCCGTGCAGTCACCTGCACCACCCGTCCGCCTCGCGACGGCGAAAAAGACGGCGAGGATTATTACTTTCTCGATGCCACGTCGTTTCTCAAACGCTTGCAGGCCGGTAATTTTCTGGAGCACGCGACCGTTTATGGCCACAGCTACGGCATTCTCAAAGCCGAGGTGCTCGGCAAATTGCGCCAGGGCAAGGATGTCCTGCTGACGGTGGACGTTCAGGGCGCGGCGACAATTCGCGAAAAGGCGCAGGAAGATCCCGAATTGAAACGCGCGCTGGTTTCGGTCTTTCTCACGCCACCGTCGTTGACGGTGCTGGAGGCCCGCCTCAATAAACGCGGCACCGACGCGCCCGCCGTGATCCAAAAGCGGTTGAGCGTGGCAAAGCAGGAGATCGCGCAATGGAAACATTTTGATTACCTGCTCCTGAGCGGCAGCATCGCCGAGGATTTGCGGCGGATGCTCGCCATTGTGGAGGCTGAAAGCATGCGTTCGCCGCGTGTGCATCTGCCGGACATGTAATCGTGAGGCGCCTTTCGGAATCGCCCGGTCGCAAATCAAGATGAGCAAACGCAAAAGCATCGTGCTGGGAGTCACCGGTTCGATCGCCGCCTACAAAGCGGCCGATCTGACCAGCCTGCTGACAAAGCACGGTCACGACGTGCGCGTGGTCATGACCGCCGATGCATTGCGCTTCATCACGCCACTGCCCTTCAAAACGCTTTCGCGCCATCCCGTCGTGACCGACCTTTACGACGAAGAGGAAGATTGGAAACCGACCCACATCGAATTTGCCGATACGGCTGATTTACTATTGATCGCACCCGCCACGGCCAACACTGTCGCAAAGCTGGCGTACGGCCTGGCTGATGACGCGCTGAGTTGCATCGCGCTCGCGTTAAATCCAAAGGCGAAACTTTTGATCGCGCCTGCCATGAACGGCAAAATGTGGCTGCACGCGGCGACACAGCAAAACGTGGCCACGTTGAGGTCACGTGGCGCGGAGTTTATCGGGCCTGAAGCGGGCTTGTTGTCGTGCGGCTACGAGGGCATTGGCCGCCTATGGCCGGTGGATAAGATCGCGGCGCGTGTGACCAAAGTGCTCGGATAGGAGCTTCACCTGCCTGCCGGCACGGGCGCAATCGCAAGGCAAGACCGGGTTACCGTATTCCGAATCGATTTGTTGTATGAATTTTGGTGTCTGGCAGCGACTCCGGCATTACAGCCTGGGAGACCTTTTACGAGGCCTCGCCCGGTTTCCCAGCCGCGCCATTGAGCTGTTGAAGATCTCCGCGCCGGACGCGGCGCAACTCATCGATCGCATCACGACGATGGAGCGGGATTTGGTCCTGCCCGTGAAAGCGGCGGGCATCGTGATGCTCGTCTATTCCTTTCACTACAAGCGTGCCTGGATCGGGCAAAACCTGCTTGGACCGCTGGAAATTGCCGTCGAAGCCACGCAATATTTCCTTTGGGTTTACATCGCGCTCAACATCGTGGTGGCGGCGTTGCTGCTGGCCATGGACCGCGTGCCGCTGCCCATCGTCCAGTGGGCCGTCTTCGCGATGAGTTTGGTGGACGGGATTTTTCTTTCAGCATTGATCGTGGTGACGGGCGGCTACGACAGTATCTTTTACTGGCTGTTCCTCGCCTTGATCATACGGGGCGCGGTCAGCGTGCCGCGGGCGACGTCGCAAATCCTGCTGAACCTTACCCTGACGGCGTACTACGTCATCGCGGGCATCATCACCATCTCGATCGTCAAAACGCAGGAGGAAGAACTTCGATACCTCAATCCCGACCGGCGCGGCGCGATGCGGGCTCACTATACCAACAATCACACCGCCAAAAATGGCGCGCGCAGGCAAGGTGAGTCCGTTCCAGTGTCCCCCTCGATCAGCGTGGTGCAAGTCGTCACCAACGACTGGAAATTGCAGGCGAATACTCAGCACCCGGCGGAAACGGATCCCGCCGCGTTGTACGGCACGCTCGACAATCCGACGCAGACGCTGACGGTGCGGCTCGTCCTGCTGATTCTGATGACCGTGTGTTGTTACGGGGTGCAGGTCTTGCTGGAGCGACAGCGGCGCGCTGTCGAGGAGGCGCGGGAATTTGCGATGCGCGAGGGACAATTGCGCTCCGCCGGGCGCGTGGCGGCGGAGTTCACGCACCAGATCAAAAACCCGCTGGCAATTATCAACAACGCCGCGTTTTCCATCCAGCGCGCGCTGAAGATGGGCCGGCCGGTTTCCCCTGAGCAGATCCGCATCATTCAGGAAGAGGTCGAGCACTCGGACAAGATCATCACCCAGATCATGGGTTACGCCCAGTTGAGCGAAAGCCATGTCGAAAAGCTAAACCTGATCGAAGAATTGGACATGGCCATCGAGCGGGTGTTTCCTCCGGCGGCCGGCTACCCGATGACGGTGCATCGCGACTACGCCCAGGAATTTCCGCCCATGTTCATGCAGCGGCGGCATTTGACAGACACCCTGTCCAATCTGCTGCAAAACGCCCGGGAAGCGATGGAACCCGCGGGCGGCAACGTGTGGGTGAAAGCCGATTGTGACACTGATCTGTCGGTGGAAGTATCCGTTCGTGACGAAGGCCCCGGCATCCCGCCGGATAAATTAATCAGGATTTTCGAGGCGTACTACACCACCAAGCCCAAGGGCACGGGCCTCGGTCTGGCCTCGGTGAAGCATAACGTGGAGCTTTACGGCGGCACTGTGCGAGTGGAATCGGAGCTTGGAAAGGGTGCCACGTTTACCCTAATATTTCCAGCCAGGGCATTGATCAAGCTGCCCAAGTCAGTTTGAAGACGGCAAAAGACATTTTTGAAGCATCAGGGTCGCAGCCGGCGATTATTCCGCCGTCGGCGGGCGTTACCCACCCTGCCCCGACGAAGGGAGTTGCCCTCGCTTCATGAACTCCCGCCTCCCTCCCGTGCTCGTCGTTGACGACGAGAAAAACATGCGGCTCTCGCTGAAGAATGTCCTCACGGATGAGCAATATGCGGTGCGCATGGTGGAGTCGGCGGAGGAGGCCCTCACTCTTTTGGGACGCGAGGATTTCCTGATGGTCATCACCGACGCGCGGCTCGGGGGCATCAGCGGCTACGAATTTCTTTCGAAAGCGCGCGCGCAATGGCCGGATTTGCCGGTCTTGATGATTACCGCGTACGCCACGCCCAAGCTGGCCGTGGAAGCCATCCGCGCGGGCGCCATCGATTATTTGCCGAAACCGTTCGCGCCGGAGGAATTGCTCCACGCCGTGGCGCGCTGCGCGGAGCGTCACAAGCTGCTCCAGGACAACGCAAACCTTCGGGCCCGCGCCACCGAAAATTTCGGCCTCGAACAAATCGTCGGCGACAGCCCGAAGATCAAGGAACTGCGCCAGTTGATTCAAACCGTGGCCCCGACCGGCGCGCGCGTCTTGATTCTGGGCGAGAGTGGCACCGGGAAGGAATTGGTGGCGGGCGCTTTGCATAGTCTCGGCCAGCGCGGCACCGCGAATTACGTGCGCATCAACTGCGCGGCCATTCCCGAAACGTTGCTGGAAAGCGAATTATTCGGTCATGAAAAAGGCGCGTTCACTGGCGCGCTCAAGCAAAAGCTTGGCCGGGTGGAGGAAGCGGACGGCGGCACAATTTTCCTGGATGAAATCGCGGATATGAGCCGGCCCTTGCAGGCCAAGCTCCTGCGATTTCTCGAAGATGGCTCCTTCACCCGTGTGGGTGGCACGCACGAATTGCGGGTTAATGTGCGCCTGCTCGCCGCCACCAATCGCGATATCGTCGAGGCGATCCGCGAGAACCAGTTTCGCGAGGATTTGTTTCACCGCCTGAATGTCGTGCAATTCCGCCTGCCGCCGCTGCGCGAGCGCGGTGACGACGTGTTGCTGCTGGCGGATTATTTTCTTAGGACATTCGGCATTTCAATGAACAAGAGCACGCGCACGATCTCGCGCGCGGCACGTCAAAAACTGCTCGCGCATCACTGGCCGGGCAATGTTCGCGAACTGCGAAACGTCATCGAACGCGCCTTGATTCTGGAAACCGGCAGTGAGATCCAGGCCGTCAGCCTGCCGGATTTTCATCTCGAAGGCCGCCTGCACAAGGAATCGGCCGCCCCGCCCAAGCCGGTTGGCAATGGCTCGCTCGACGAAATGATGGCGGGGTTCGAGCGCGAATTGATCAACTCGATGCTCGGGCAAAATCACTTCAGCCTGACCCGCACCGCCGAGCAATTAAAAATCACGCGCCATGCCCTGCGCTACCGGATGCAGCGTCTCAACATCTCCACCGGCACGGACGCCGAGGATGACACGAGCACGACGGGCAAGGGCGATACGGCATGAGGAGGAATGTGCCTTTCTTCGCCGCTTCAATTTCCACCGACGATGTGCTCGTACAATGGCAGGGGCTCAGCGACTCCGCTCGCAATGGCCTGATCATTTTCGGCGCGTTAATACTCGTGGTCGGTTTGTCGATTGTCTGGGTGGTTTTCATTCGAAAGCCCAAACGCCGGCATAATAAAAATTCCCGGCATTCGTCTCATGGGCGGCCCCGCCATTCCAGCGAAGTCAGGGAAGCGGACGGCGAAAGTTCCGGTCAACGACGACGCAAGTGGCGCCGCCCGCGCCGGGAACATCGCCCGCGCAATCCCACGCTCGCGGAGACGGGCGGTCTGCCGCCGCCCCGCACCCCGGACCCCTCTGATTCCCAATTCTGATGCATGGAAGCCAGCCGCACCATCACGCGTAAGAGTGGGTCGAACCTGACGCTCGCATTTTTCATGCTGCCCCAGGCGAAACGCGACGGCATGTCCGCGCTCTACGCCTTTTGCCGCGAAGTGGACGATGTGGCGGATGAGGAATCGGTGCCGACCGGCCGCCGCCGCGAGCAACTCCAGGCCTGGCGCGAGGACATTCGACGCGCGTGCGGCAATGAAACCCCGGAATTTACCGTCAATCGCGAGCTGCAACCGGTGATTCGGCAGTTTGGTCTGAAGTTCGAACTTTTCGATGCCCTGCTGCAAGGCGTGGAGATGGATCTCGATGTCAAACGTTACGCCGATTACGAACAGCTTGAATTGTACTGCTATCGTGTCGCCTCAGTTGTGGGATTGTTGAGCATTGAGATTTTCGGCTACCAGGATCAGCGCTGTCATGACTACGCGGTCTATCTCGGCAAGGCGCTGCAATTGACGAATATTCTGCGCGACGTCCGCACCGACGCTGAGCGCGGCCGAATATATCTGCCGCTATCGGAACTCGCGCGCTTCAAAATCACGCCCGAGGAAATTCTACGCTACGAATATTCGCCCCGCTTTTTCGACCTGGCGAACAGCGTAGCCCAGCGCGCCCGGCATTTTTACCAGGCGGCGCGGGAGACGCTGCCGGCGACGGACCGGCGCGCAATGTTTGCCGCCGAGTTGATGGGCTCGGTTTACTGGCGGCTGCTGCGCAAGTTGGAGCGCCAGCGCTTTGACGTGTTCGGGCCCAAACCCACACGACTGAGCCGGGGACAGAAGATCATGCTCATTTTCCGCACCTGGTGCCGGTCGGCCTCGGGCGCGATGACGCCCAACTACGGCGTCTGATTTCGAGGCGCATCGCCGGCCCCGCCATGAAGTCCGCTCCACCGACCCGCCGCCTGATCGTCAATGCCGACGACTTTGGCCGGTCCGCCGCCATCAACGAAGCCGTCATTCGCGCGCATCGCGAAGGCATCCTCACCACCGCCAGCCTGATGGTCAACGAGCCGGCATTCGACGAAGCGGTGAAGCTGGCCCGGGAAAATCCGCGTCTCGGCGTGGGCCTGCACCTCACATTGCTCTGCGGCCATTCGGCGCTTGCGCATCAGGAGATTCCGGGATTGGTGAATCGGCAGGGGCATTTCACCAACAATCCCGCCGGCGCAGGCTTTCGCTATTTTTTTCAGAGCAAACTCCGCGAGCAATTGCGCCGGGAGATTCACGAACAATTTCGAAAATTCCGCGCCACCGGCCTGATGCTGGACCATGTGAACGGCCATTTGCACATGCACCTGCACCCGACGATCTTTCGCATCCTGATGGCCGACCTGACGAAACTGGAAATTGAGCGGATGCGGCTCACGTACGATCCCTTCCGCCTCAACCTGCGCCTGGCCTCCGGAAATTTTCTTTATCGCGCCCTGCACATGACGATTTTTCATCCGCTTTCGCGCGGCGCGCGCCCGGCTTTGCGGCAACGGAACATCCGCCATACGAACGCCGTGTTTGGCCTTTTGCAAAACGCACGCGTGGATGAGGCATACGTGCATCGCCTGCTCACGCAACTGCCGCCCGGAGATTCCGAGCTTTACTCACATCCGTCGCTGGATGAGTTTAAACATGAGTTCGACGCGCTCATTAGTCCCCGCGTGCGGGACGAAGTCAAAAAAAGCGGCATTCAATTGATTCGCTACCAGGATTTGTAACATGGCCAAACTTCTCGTGATTCTGCTCATCGGTCTGGCATTTGAATCGGCCGGCGTGGTGTTGCTCAAGAAAGGCATCACCAGCATCGGTGAAGCGAAGCAATTCAGCGTGCCGGAAATCTGGCGCGTAGCCAAGGCCGGCGCGACCAACGTAAACATCCTGCTCGGCGTGCTGTTTGAAGCCACCTTTTTCGCCAGCCTGCTCATCCTCATGAACCGCGCCGACATCAGTTTTCTCTGGCCAATGACGGCGTTGAGCTTCGTCTTTGCGACGTTTGCGGCGATGTGGTTTTTGGGTGAAAAAATTTCACCGGTTCGCTGGGCCGGGGTGGTGTTCATCATGCTCGGCGCGGCGTTGATCAGTTACAGCGAACACGCACGGCCAAAATCCGCGCCCGCGCTGGAACCGCAATCCGCGCCCGCAGTTGACCGCCCTTGAAAGTCGTGGCGTTCAGGCCTGCGAGCTTAGAATATTTTTCAGCACGCCCGCGAGTTTTTCGGCGGCGGCCTTGCCCTGCTTTTGCAACTTCATCAGCGCGCCGACCTTGCCCGGCGACATCGCGACCGACCACGCAAGTTTGCCGGTGTCGAGTTCCATGTCGGCGTTGAGAAACTGATTGAAGTCCAGCGCGAGGTCTTCGTCGGCAGTATCGAGGATGACCCGCACGGTGGCAGAGGGAATCTCCTCCTCGCGGCACACTTTGCGAATGATCTCAGACTCCATTTCCACCGCGTCCGCGCCGCTTTGGCGTCGCAACTCATGCTTCTCCTTCGCCGTGGTGGCAATCCGATCCACGCAATGAAATTTTCCCGGTTTCGCACCCGCCACAGAAAACGCCGCCTCCAGTTTGGCGGCTGGGTCGGCATCAAAAATGATGTCGCCCAGAGCCAGCTCGGAGCGCAAGCCGCCGGCGAAGCCGCTGGTAATCACCAGTTCCGGTTTTTGTTTTGCGATGGCGGCGCGAAATGATTTTTCGGCGTTGCGACGGCCCATGCCGGTGACCAGCACGGTCACGTTCGGCATTCCATCAGCCACGCTCTTGAATGCCGACGCCTCTTCCTTTACCGCAAAACAGACAAGTTTCATGAGAAGTTATTTGATACCCGCCAGACGATCCCGCCAAACCTGATAGAGCAGCACAGTCGCCTTGACGTCGCGCAAACAATACTCGGCGATCTCTCGAAACCGCCCTTCCGCCATCAGCGTGTTCACGTCCATGCCGGTCACGCCATGGCTTTTCGGCGATTCGATGCCGAAGGCCTTGCAGTAAAAGTCGAGATTGAAGCGCCGCGCGGCGCCCTCCCGGCCGCTCACATTGTAGAATGTGAATTGCTCCGCCAGGTCGCAATGCGGCTCGGTCTGGTAACGATAGCCCAGCCAGTCTTTGCGGGTGATCGGGACATTCAACAGCGCCGACCGCAAGTAAATGAACGGCACGTCGAACCCGCGGCCGTTGAACGTTACAATGCTGTCGTAGTGTTTCGAGACGTCCCAGAAAGCGGTGAGGAGTTCGACCTCATCCATGCACTGCACAAATTCAACCGGACCGACATTCTCGCCCTCCTCGTCAAAATCCTCGGCGGTGAACAACACCTGACCGCGCGAGGTTTCAGCGTTAAGCATCGCGATGCACACGACCTGCGCCGTGAATGGCCACAGGTTAAACTGCTGGCGGATTTCGTGACGGCGCGTTTCCCTCGCCGTCTCGTCGGTGATTTTCTGGCACTCGCGAAAAAGATACTCCTGCTGCCCCTCATCAAACATCTCCAGCGGCAGCGACGAAGTCTCGATGTCGAATACCAGCTTGGCCATTACGCGCCGAACTTATCGAACATTTTGGCGTTGGCCTGCATCAGGCGGATGAGGTACTTCGCCTCGATCACGCCGAGCGAACCCGAGTTCGCGCCCGTTTCGGTGAAGCGCTCCAGCTTGTCCGAGCCGGACACGGCCGAATGCAGCAACACCGGTTGGGGATGCCACGAGTGGCCTTTGAGCAGGCACGGCGTCGAGTGATCGCCGGTGATGGCGAGGACGTCCGGCTTCTTGCGCAGCAGAATTGGCAGCGCGGCGTCGAACTCCTCGATCGCCTTTTTCTTCGCCTGGAAATTTCCATCCTCACCGTGCATGTCGGTGTACTTGTAGTGAATGAAGAAATAATCGTAGTTGTCGTATTCAGCGATGTAGCGCTCGAATTGGTCAGCGATGGTTTGCGGACCTTCGAGTTTCGTCATTCCGACCAACTGCGCGAGGCCTTTGTACATCGGATAGACCGCGATGCAACCGGGACGCAACAGGTAGCGGTCCTTGAACAACGGGATGTTCGGCTGGTGCGCGATGCCGCGCATCAGGAAGCCGTTCGCCGGGGCTTTGCCGGCGAGCACTGGCAGCGCGAGCTTGTAAAAATCGGCGACGAGTTTGGCCGCTTTTTTCGCCTTGGCGGATTTGCTGTTCACCGCCGAAACCTTCGGCACCGGCAGACCTTCGCGATGCGGATCGGCGTCGGTCAGCGGCCCTTCGAGTCCGGCGCCGCGGAAAACCACCACGAAACGATGACCCTTGCCCGGCTTGATGATCACCTGCGTGCTGCCGATCTTTTTGATTTTCGCGGACAGCAACGCGCACAGTTGTTCGCAGACGGAGGTGTCGATCCGGCCGGCGCGGCGATCGGTGACGATGCCCTTTTTATCGAGCGTGCAAAAATTCGCGCGCGCCGCGACGTCGCCGCCGCGCAGTTCCAGTCCAAGCCCCAGCGCTTCGATCACGCCGCGGCCGACTTGAAATTCCAACGGATCATACCCAAACAAACCGAGGTGGCCCGGCCCGCTGCCCGGCGTGATGCCCGGCGCTACCGGAATCATGCGGCCTTGAGCGGAGTCCTTGGCCAGCGCGTCGAGATTCGGCGTGTAAGCCGCTTCCAGCGGCGTCAGATAACCCTGTTCGCGAGTGGCCACGTCGCCGAGGCCGTCGAGCACCATCAACACCACCTTGGCGTTGGTTTTTAAAGTTAGTTCAGAATAAACAGCGTCCAGATTCATAGTGTCGTGCGATCAGTTCAGTAAATTTAACAAAAGTGATACGTCGGCAGCGGATAGGCCGCCAACAAGACATAATAATGTGGAGAATGGCCCGGAAGCGTCAATTTGATTCGGACTATGGCCACGTTCGCATCTGCGGCCCTCGAACGGCTCGGTTGGTGCCGATACCACTGGCAAAACCGCCCGGCATTTTCAGGGTGGCAGGGTAGCCAAGCCGCTGAAGCGCGAAAAGGGCCGCGATTCGAGTGTTCATGTCCGCGTCATCGAGAAAATTTGTAAGCGCCGGAATTGCCAGCTCCGGGTGGGAGTGTATTTCTCCCAAAGCACGAATCGACATGTCGCGAAACATGGGGTTTGGGTCATTGAGCGCCGCCAGCAAGATGAGGACCGCGTTGCTGGCGGCAGAGCGCATCATGGCGAGCCGCTGCACCGCGCCGCTCTGCCGGCGTCATCGGTTGCCGATGAAGAAGTCATGATGGCGGTTCCGATTTCCATTTGGATCAAAGAGCTTCGATTGGTCAGTTGGTTGACCATGGCCCGCAATCCATCCCTACCGTGGCTTGCAGGGCATATACAGCATGAGTGCCGAGTACCGGATCCCCAAGCTGCGCCGCCAGTGCGGGAATTGCCGCGCACGCGACGGGACCCAACACCGCCAGTGCGCGAATCGCCCGCACCCGGCTGACGCGCGGATCCTTCAACCGGAGTCCGGGAAAGGGTTGTTTGTTGGACCATTGTCGCAGTTTCTGGTGAAGAGTGCTCTCGCGATCATTCAACGTCGCCATGAGAAACGGCAGACCATTCGTGCCGATCTCCTTGATCGCCCGGCGGGTTGGTTGCAGCTCGTCGAAAAATGCGGGTCCGCCCGGAGTGTTGAAGCCGTTGGCGGTTTGGTGGCAGAACGGGACAATTCACGCGCTGAGGGATTTGCCCTTATAGACGGAGTTGCGCGTGCCCAGGAAATGCCGCAATCCCAGCAACTACATCATCACACCCAAATTCGCAAGCAGGAGGAAAAGGAATCGCTTCTGGATTTCACGATTTCCCGAAGCGGCGTCCGGTTGTCCCATGCCCCGCCAATTTTGCCGGACCGAAACCGGGAGTCAATCGCCTTCCGGGCGTCGTCTATTCGATACTTCGAGCGGCTTTGCCATCGCAATCGACGAACGATTTGAATAAGCTTCTCCAACATGGCACGGGTTGTCCTTGAACACGTCGGCAAAGTCTTTCGCGGACCGAAGGGCGAGGAGATTCGTGCCGTCGAGGAGGTCAGTTTCGCCGTCGAGGAGGGAGAATTACTCGTCCTGGTCGGACCTTCCGGCTGTGGCAAGACCACCACGCTGCGACTGATCGCGGGGCTGGAGGAAGTCGGGGCGGGCACCATCTCCATTGACGGAAAAGTGGTGAACAAGGTTGCCCCCAAGGATCGCGATATCGCGATGGTGTTTCAGAATCATGCGCTCTACCCACACATGACGGTATTTGAGAATCTCGCGTTCGGCCTCAACGTGCGAAAATTTTCCCGCGCGGAAATTGATCGGCGCATCCAGGAAGCGGTCGATATGCTGGGGCTTGGCAATTGTCTCTCGCGCCGGCCCGAGGAGTTGTCCGGCGGCCAGCGGCAACGCGTGGCACTCGGTCGTGCGATCGTGCTGAAGCCGCGTTTGTTTTTATTCGACGAACCGCTGTCGAACCTCGATTTGCCCATGCGCGGGCAGTTGCGGGCAGAACTGGCCCGGCTGCACACGAAACTCGGTGCGACGATGATTTACGTGACACACGACCAGGTCGAAGCCATGACGCTCGGCTCCCGCATCGCGGTGATGCGCGGTGGAAAAATTCTGCAAGTCGCCGAGCCGCTCACGCTCTATCGCGACCCGGCAAATGTATTTGTTGGCCGCTTCATGGGCTCGCCACCGATGAATTTTTTCCGAGGAATGATTTTGGAAAGCGATGGCACATTGTATTTTCAACTCAACGCAGAAGCGCCCGGCAACTTCAAAGTCGCTCTCTCTTCGCCGGCACCTCAAATGATAAAATCCTGCGTTGGCAATGAAATCATCCTCGGCCTGCGTCCCGAAGATATTTCTGTGTCAGCTCTGGGAAACGCACATGTCATCGGTGCAACCATTGAAGCCGTCGTGGAAATTGTGGAATTGCTGGGATCGGAAATCCATCTCCATCTCAATGCGGGCCGCCCGGTCATTGCGCGAGTAAGCCCGTCCATACGCCCGCGCGTGAACGAACGGATGTCGCTGTGCTTTGACACGACGAAGGCTCGATTCTTCGATCCCGCCACGGAACTAGCCCTCGGCTGAAAACAAAAGTCCCCGCGAAGCCCTCACTTCGCGGGGACCAGGCATCACGCTACTCTGACTTGCCTACCGTCAGCCACCAAACCGCCCCACCCCCCAAACTTATTCGATCGTGATTTTGCGCGGCTTAATCTTTTCCACCTTTGGCAACGTCACCGTCACCATGCCCTGGTGGATCTTCGCCGCGATACGGGCGGTATCAATTACCGGATCGAGTTCGAAAACGCGGCGGTAATCCGCCTGATGCCGCTCGCGAAAGAGGGGCGTTCCCGCAACGGGAATATTCAGACGCCGCCCGATGAGCGTGATCTCGCGGTCTTCAACCGTCACTTCCAAGCCTTCCTTGCCCACTCCCGGCATTTCGGCTTCGAGAACATAGGCATCCTGCGTTTCGAAAATATTCACCTCGGGAATGACATAGCGTGTGCTGGTCTTGGCATCGGCAGATACCGGCGCTTCTTTTTCAATTGTGGTATTCATGTGATTCGTTTTTTGGAATTGTTCCGGCGCATGCGCCGGGGAATTGTTGGTTAATTTAGTTAACGTTTACGTTGATCTGTTTTGGCTTCGCTTCCTCCGCCTTCGGTAGCGTGACCGTCAGCACGCCGTCTCTGTACTCGGCGCTAACCTTGTCCGCGACCACGGCGGTAGGGAGCGTGACGACGCGTTCAAACCGTCCGAAATAGCGTTCGTTGCGATAAACTTGGGCGTCCTTTTGCTTTTCCTCAGCCTTCCGCTCGCCGGAAATGTGAAGGTTGCCCTCGTGGAACGACACCTGGATGTCTTCCCGATTCAATCCCGGCAATTCCGCCGTCACGACGAAGTGTTCCTTGCCCTCGAAAAGATCAAGCGCGGGCGCCGAACCCTCACCGAGTTGCGCGAACGCCGCGAGTGACGTTCCAAAAAGCGCTTCCAACTCGTCACGAAAACTATTTGCCCTGCTAAAGCCCAGAAACCCGGGCCGCTGCCATCTGGTTAATTCGTTCATCATATGCCTTTGTTTCTTGTTTGTTGTTATATATTCGTCGCAATTGTTTAGTGCGTATTACCCTCCAAGCTTCAGCAATGCCAAGACGATTAAATGTACATAATTAAGCTATTTACAAGTATTTATGTATTATGAGATGGAGACATCGGGCTTCCATTTATGCGCCAATATGGCACATACAAGCGAAGACTGAGTCAGGCAAGTGTGTCATTTTGGCCAGTTGGCCTGAAAGTTTCATCTCCTCACCAATATTTCGGCTACCGGCGAATGATATTTAGAAAGAAGTTTGTCCCAACGTTGGAAACGGGCATTTGGTCGCCCACGAGAGACGCCATCAGGGATCGCGAACACGGGCAGCAGTGGATTTTCGCTATTATCGATGGGATTGCTGGAGTGATCGAGCCCCTCTTCCACGCACAAGTCGATGAACGGTCGCGGTGAAATCACCCGCGCACCTCTCCCCGGAGGCAGCAAAAGATTCGGCGACCAAGACCCATCATCCATTGTGGCGGTGACGTCGAACGAAGCGCTGGCTGGGTGCCAAAACGAAATCGTGCTCCCCGCCGGCACATGAGTTGGGTCGAAAAGGGCGTTGAGGCTGTTGTTGGTCGCCAGCACCGGATTGTTAAAAAGGTTTGCTCCCCGCCACGAACTCCACATTGACGTAGCCCACAAAGGCGGCCGAGTTCACACCAGGAAGACCTCAGGCAAACATCAGCAGGGCAAGGGCGAAGAACCTGGCTCTCACGGGCACACTTTGTCCCAATCGCCGCGCGCGTGCGAGCCTATTTAGCTTGACACTGCTAGAGCACGGGCATTGATGGCAGCGAATGATCGAAGGCTTAAAACGCACGCACGCACGCTGCGGGAGTTTGTTTGTCTTCGCGGCGGGCGCAGGCGACAACGTCTTCGAACTGATCCGATAAAAATGGCGGACGGAAGGGTTCCGTCCGCCATTGGATTTTTCCCGGGATACGCGCGCCCGTCCTAGTCAAAGGCGTGACCGGCGCAGCAGAGGACGTCGCGCACTTTGTGGCGCACAAGTTCCTTCACACGGGAGCGGGCGGGAATCAGATACTTGCGCGGATCAAATTCCTGAGGATTATCGGCGAAAGCCTTGCGGATCCCGGCGGTCATCGCCAGACGCAGATCGGTGTCGATGTTTACCTTGGTGCAGCCCACGCGCCGGGCGACTTCGATATCCGCCTCAGGCACGCCAGCGGTATCGGCACCCATCTTGCCGCCGTATTTATTGATGTCTTCGACGAGATCCTTGGGCACGCTCGACGCGCCGTGAAGCACGAGGGGATAATCGCCGAGGCCGGCGTCCATGAGGGCTTTCTTGATGGCCTTAAGCCGTTCAAGATCCAGATGCTGTTCGCCCTTGAATTTGTAAGCGCCGTGGGAATTCCCGATCGCCACCGCCAGCGAATCCACGCCGGATTTCTTCACGAAATCCACCGCTTCATCGGGATTCGTGTAATGCCCGGAGGTCGAGAAATTTCCGCCCTCTTCACCCTCGTCGAACTGCGCGCCGACGAGATGGCCAAGTTCGCCTTCCACCACGCAGTTATGTTTGTGCGCGTAATCCACCACGCGACGGCAGATCTCGACATTTTTATCGAACGGCTCGTGACTGGCGTCAATCATCACGCTGGTGAAGCCTTCGTCGATGCAATCCTTGCAGAGTTCGAATGTGTCGCCGTGGTCCAGATGGACGGCAATAGGGATGTTGGAAAGGCTAACGGCGGCCTCGATGAGTTTTTTGAGGTAAACCGGATTGGCATAAGTCCGTGCGCCGCGCGAGATTTGCAACATCACGGGGGCCTTCTCCTCCTCGCAGGCCTCAACGATGGCCTGGAGCAATTCCATGTTGTTGACGTTGAACGCGCCGAGCGCGTATTTCCCTTTCAACGCCTTCGCAAACAAATCCTTCGTGTGGGTCAGTGGCATAAGCCCGTTATATTAATGAGCGGTTTCAATCTGTAAATAGCGGTAACGACCGAAATCCCGGGGAACGCTTAGCCGTATTTTGTCCTGTCGAGACCCTGAGGGGTCATAAATAGCGAGACACTAAAAAACCGCAGGCTTTCCCGTGCCAATCCGGCGCTGGAAACGGGGCGGACGACGAACGCAAACCAACGCCTGCTCGCTCGGAATTTCTCGCTTCCCACTAGCGGAGCAGATGATAGCACTTTCCCGAACAACCGGTCACCTGAACGAAAAGAAATGCATCAAAACGTCTGCCTACGACGCCCGGCAATCCTCAGGGCAAGGCAGGCTCACTGCGAGCGCTCCTCCATGAGAGAGGCGAAGGCGGGTTTTCAATTTCCTTGCGGCTCAAGGTTCACGGGCGTTAGTTTCGCGGCGTTCAATGGCTTCCAAACGAAAATCCGCCCATGACTGACGGGCCATCGCCGGCTAAGTGGATCGGGCCACAGGCCAGGCTTGTCCGACTGCTGATTTTGCTGGGCGGCATTTTTATCGGGCAATTTATTTTGTACGGGCCGTCGCTCGTGGGACGGAAGATTTTGCTCCCGCTGGATATTCTCGCCGCGCCGGGCATGTATCTGCCGCGCACGCCGGAGGTGCGGAAAATCGAAACGCAAAACACCACCCTGTCCGACCTCGTGGAAGTGGAGGAGCCGGCGCGAAGGTTTGGCCACGAGGAATTTCATGCGCTCCGCCTTCCGCTGTGGACGCCGTATAACTTCGCGGGGGCGCCGTTCACGCGTTCCAATTTTTCGCCGTTTTTCATTTTCCAATGTCTGTTCGCCTCACGGGCAGTGATCGCGTGGTCCCAGATGTTCGCGGCCATCATTGCGGGCGTGGGCGCTTACAGCTTTTGCCGCCGGGTGTTGAGCGTGGGATTTTGGCCCGCCACGATCGCGGGCTGGTGCTATCCGCTGACGGGATTTTTTATTTTGTGGCAGGGCTATCCCACTTCCCTGCCCGTCATCTGGCTGCCGTGGGTGTTGCTGGCGGTGGACAAAACCGCGCGTCGTATTAACCCCTTCGCGCCTCTGGCATTGAGCGTCGTGACGTGCCTGGTGCTCATCAGCGGGCAATTGGACGTCGCCGCGCAGGTCATGCTCGCGTCGGGCTTGTATGCGCTCTGGACGCTCTTTGACCTGCATGGCCGCCAATGGCTCAGCCGCCCAATGGCGAAGGCGATTGGCGGCGTGGTGGCCGGCTGGCTTTTGGGATTTCTCCTCGCAGCGCCGTATCTGCTGCCGGTGCTGGACTACGCGCATTCCGGAGCGCGCCTCTCGCGGCGCGGTTCCGGCGAGGAGGAACGACCGCCCATCGGATTGAAGGCCCTGCCGCAAACCGTCCTGCCTTATATGTATGGCACGCGCCAGACCGGCAGCCTGCGTCTGTCGGACGATAACGAGATCGAAAGCTCGGCAACCGCCTACGCGGGCGTTGTCGCCACGCTGTTGCTCGTGCCGCTGGCGTGGTGCAGTGTCCGGCATCGGCGCGTCAATTTGTTTTTCGTGTTGCTTGCGTTCGTCTCGCTGAGCTGGTGCCTGAATGTGCCGGGCTATGTGGAATTATTACGGCTGCCGGGTTTGAACATGATGTCGCACAACCGCTTTGTTTTCGCGGCCTCGTTCGCGTTCGTGGCGATGATGGCCATCGGCCTGGAGGTATTGCGGGAAGGAGGGCTGCGCTGGCGTTGGTGGTTATGGCTCAGTGGCGGAGTGCTCATCACCACCTTCGGCTGGTGCGTGTACCGCGCTGTCATGCCGCCGCAGCCCGTCGCATCGCAATTACTGGAGGCGGTGCGAAACGGTTATCAATTACGATGGATTACGACCGTGGACGACGTGCTGCGGGTCAAGGCATGGTATGCGCAATATTACGCCATCACCGCCCTGCTCTGCGGATTGGGCGCCGCCGGATGGTGGCTCATTCGACGGGATGCCACTCACCCAGCGCGGCTGTTTCCGTTTCTGGCGACGGTGCTCGTGGCGGACCTGCTTTGGTTTGGCTCGGGAAGAAATCCGCAGTGCGATCCGTCACTTTATTTCCCGCCGATACCGGCCCTTGACGCCATCGGCCATGCCACTCCCGGACGCATCATCGGCGACGATTGCCTGCCTGCCGCGATGGCGTCGATGCGCGGACTGCATGACCTCCGCGGTTACGACGGCGTCGATCCTGCGCAATTGGTCGAACTCTCGCCGCTGTTCACGAGCACGAATTCGAAGTCCTATTCGTACGGGCTGATGCGCCGGCTCACGCCCAAATACACGCTCGGTGCAAACGGCGGACTGCAGCTTTCCCCAGTGCTGGACTTGTTGAACGTGCGGTACTTCGTCGGACGCGGCGAGGCGCCGACAAATTCCCGCCCGGCTTTTGTCAGCGAGGATTATTGGGTGCTGGTGAATTCCAACGCACTGCCGCGCGTTTTCGTTCCCGAGCGCAACGAAATCGTGAGCGACGGAAAGAAGCGATTGGAGAAATTGGGCGCGGCAGACTTCGACCCGCGCAAGGTCGCCTACCTCGAAACGCCTGTTCAAACGACCATCGAGTTGCCACCAGTCTGCCTGGGCGTTGCCGACATAGTGGCTGAAAATGCGACACGGATCGTCGTAAGTTTGCACATGAACACCCCGGGGCTGGTGGTGCTCGCCGATCTCTGGGATAAAGGCTGGCAGGCAGCGTTGAATGGCGTTCCCGTCCCGATTTTACGGGTCAATCACGCGCTCCGAGGCGTCGTCGCGCCGGCTGGAACGGGCACGCTGGAGTTTCGTTATGAACCCCGGAGCTTCAAAATGGGAACCCGGCTCGCACTTTTGGCAACGATAGTGCTGTTCTGCTGGCTGGCTGTCGCCTGGCGACAATCGCCCAAGATAAAAAAACTGTAACCTAACCGCGTCAGCTGGCTGTCGCACCGAGCGTTTTGCACGCTGGAAGCGTACTTGAACCGATGACAGCGGCTAACTATTGTGCGCGTGACCAAATGACCGATTCCATCGCGAACCAGATCCGGCGCGTCATTCTCGAGCAATCGAAACGCGCCAACGTCGGCCATATCGGATCGGCATTGTCCGTGGCGGATATCGTGGCCGCGTTGTACGGAGAGATTTTGAAAGCGAAGGACCCCACCGACCCGGACCGCGATCGTTTCGTGCTCTCAAAGGGCCACGCAATGGTGGCGGTTTACGCGGCGATGTTTCTCAAAGGCTGGCTCACCCAGCAGGAGTTGGACACCTATTGTGGCGACGGCTCGTTGCTCGGCGTGCATCCGGAATACGGACTCCGCGGCGTGGATTTCGCGTCGGGCTCGCTCGGCCAGGGGCTTTCCATCGCCGCCGGTGCGGCGATCGCGGCTCGCTTGCAACGCTCCGAACGCCGGTCATTCGCCCTGCTGAGCGACGCCGAATGCAACGAAGGCTCCGTGTGGGAAGCCGTCATGTTTGCCGCGCATCACAAACTTTCCAATCTAATTGCGTTCGTGGACCTCAACGGCCAGCAGGCGCTCGGTTATACCAACCAGGTGATGTCGCTGGACCCGCTGGCAGACCGCTGGCGCGCGTTCGGGTGGGACGTGCATGAAGTGGACGGCCACCATCGTGGCGCGCTCAAAGAAGCAGTTGCCAAACTGGACACCAAATCCGGCCCGCCGCACGTATTCATTGCGCGCACGACGTTTGGCAAAGGCGTCTCCTACATGGAAGGCAAAATCAAATGGCATTACTGGCCCATGTCCGACACCGAATATAAGCAGGCGCTCCGGGAAATTGGGGTGCAGGCATGAGAACGGCCTTTGTCGAAACCTTGACGGAACTCGCGACCAGCGACTCGCGGATCATGCTGCTGACGGGCGATCTGGGTTTCATGGCGCTGGAGCCGTTCATGGAAAAGCATCCCAATCGTTTTCTGAACGTCGGCGTGGCGGAGCAAAACATGGTCGGTGTCGCAACGGGCCTCGCCGAGGCGGGCTTTATTCCCTTCGTCTATTCCATCACGCCATTCGCGGTTTTGCGCCCGTATGAATTTATTCGCAACGGTCCGATTCAACATCGGTTTCCGGTTCGCATAGTGGGCGTGGGCGGCGGACTCGAATACGGCCAGAACGGCCTGAGCCATTATGGTCTGGAAGACGTGGCGGTGATGCGCGCGCAACCGGCCATATCCATTATCGCGCCGGCCGATCACCGGCAGACGCGCCGCGCGCTGACAGCATCATGGAATCTCCCGGGACCGATTTATTTTCGGCTGGGCAAGGACGACAAGACGACTGTGCCGGGCCTCGATGGCCGCTTCGAACTGGGCAAACTGCAACGCATCGGCGACGGGCGGGATTTATTGATGGTCTCGATGGGCAGCGTGTCGAGCGAGGCGGCGGCGGCGGTGACTGCACTGGAACAGCAAGGCGTCCGTTGCACGCTGGCAATTCTCGCGAGCGTGAGTCCCCCACCCCTCGACGAACTCACAGAGTTGCTCACAAAATTTCCCACGGTGATAACTGTCGAGGCCCATTACCGCAACGGTGGCGCCGGCTCGCTGGTGGCGGAATTGATCGCGGAAAAGGGCCTGCCCTCGCACCTGACTCGATGCGGAGTGGCAACCATGCCTGCGGGCATCACGGGCAGCCAGCGTTACCTGCATCATCTTTATGGTTTGTCCGCCGAGAAACTCGTCGCCACTTCGCTGGCGGCGTTGGGAAAGGCGAAACCATGAGCGAGCCCGGCCGCAAAAAAATCAGCGCGATCATCGCGTGCTATCGCGACGCGCCCGCCGTACCGATCATGCACGAGAGGTTGACGGCGGTGTTCAACAAAATCGGCGTCGATTACGAAATCATTTTCGTCAACGACAACAGCCCCGACAACGCGCGCGAAGTCCTGGCGCAACTCGCCGCCCGCGACCCGCACGTGGTCGTCATCAATCACTCGCGAAATTTTGGGTCGCAAAGCGGCTTCACCAGCGGCATGAAGATCGCCACTGGCGATGCTGTGGTATTGCTGGATGGCGACCTCCAGGACCCACCGGAATTGATCGAGCCTTTCCATCAAAAGTGGTGCGAGGGTTACGACGTCGTTTACGGCAACCGCGTGAAGCGCGAGGCCACGCTCTTCCTGAAAATTGCCTACAAGGCTTTTTACCGGCTCTTTCGCTCCGCTTCCTACGTGCCGATCCCACTGGATGCCGGCGATTTTTCGCTGATCGACAAACGTGTCGTGAAGGCGATGAACAGCCTGCCGGAGAATAACCGTTTCATGCGCGGCTTGCGCGCATGGGTCGGCTTCAAGCAAATCGGCGTGCCCTACGTACGCCCTGAGCGGATGTTCGGTCGCACGACCAATTCGCTGATTAAAAATCTCGGCTGGGCGCGCAAAGCCATCCTGTCCTTCTCCTATGCACCGCTGGATTTCATCACGTGGATCGCGCTCATCACCGTGGGATTTTCCTTCCTCGCCATCGCCCTCCAGATTGTTGGCCGCATCTTTTTCCCTGACCTCGCGCCTCCTGGGTTCACGACCCTCATCGTATTCTTCCTGTTCCTGGGGGGCATTCAACTGCTCTGCCTCAGCATCATCGGCTCGTATCTGGCCCACATTTACGACGAGGTGAAACGCCGGCCGCCCTACATCGTCGAAAGCATTCTGAATGCTCCCGATCAAAAACAGACGCCGCCCCCTCAAACCGGCGCGCCCGGTTCGCCGTGAACACACCGCAACGCGCCCGGTCTGGGGCCGCTTTCGCTCCTCGCACCGCTGGGGGACTTATTGAGAAAACGATTTGAACTTCGCCCAAAAAATAGTACTGGCGCCGCTACTAGGAGCTGATTCCCGCCGCTATTTCATTTGCGTCCTTGGTCCGCTGGCGCTGGGCATATCGCTGGGCATACAAATCACTTTGATGGCGCTGTTGACTTTGGGTCCCGCAAATCTTGAGGGCGCCACAAGTCCGCTGAACGATTACGGGAAAACGATGGCACATGCGGAAAACGATCTGCTGATTTTCCTGATCGGCTCGTGCCTGACCATGGGACTCGTGTTCGGCTCGGTTTGGTATTGGCGCGCAAAGCTGGGCTCTTTGAAATCCCCGCATCTCACGGGGACAATGACTGCTTCCGCGACGACGCAGGGCGTATTGGCAGTCGTAAGTTTGTTGGCGTGTCTGCTGCTTGCCTCCAGCTGCTGGTTCTCCAGGGATTTTCACATCGCGCCCAATGCCGCGCGGCCATTACCGGATGCCGCCGAGGGTTTATCGATGCTTCTACCCGCGGCGCTCGCCTTTCTCTGCGCGATTCTTGATCTCGAGTGCGGCTGGCTCGGCGCGCCTTTACCCGTCGCCGGTTTTGAACGCTGGCGTCTGCGTGCCGGCAAAACGTTGCTCGTGGCGGTCCCGATTTTGGTCATCCTGATGGTCGGTATCCCACCCGGTCGCTGGAGTTCGCTGGCCACGCAATTCCTCGGCGTGGACCTGCATCATCATTTGAATTTTTTCATGATGGGACCTGCGCTGCTCTTCGAGCATGGACAGGCATTCGGCACTGGCATCTATTCACAATATGGCGTCGGCTGGCCGCTCGTGTCGGTGCTGTTGTCCCGCTTTTCCGCGCTGAGCTACGGCACATTGATCGGCCTCGAGATTGTGTATTCCTGTGTCTACTATGTGACGCTGTTCCTGCTCCTGCGCAATTATTTCAAAGAGCCGGTCTGGGCGGCAGTGGCCTTGGGATTTGCGCTCTACTGGCAAATGTTCAGCGGGATGAACCCCAACGAATTGATCTGGGTTTTTCCCTCCTCCACGGCCATGAGGCATCCCATGGATGTCTGGTTCTTCCTGGCGGTCGTTATGCATCAACGTTCCGGCAAGCTTACCTGGGCCGCGCTCGCCGGTGCCGCATGCGGTCTGGGCGTGATTTTTGAAACCGAAACGGGAATTTATCTTGGCGTGACTTTTTTGGTGTATGCGGTCTTTCAAGCAGGCGTCGCCACCGCCGAACGCCCCGCAACGTCGTTCAAGCGCTGGCTTGCGTCGCCACTGCTGTTTGGCGTCACCACCTTGGTTGCGACCCTCGCGCTCCTTCTCTACGCCAGCCGCGGCACACTGTCCACGCGCGCCTTCTGGAATGGCTGGATGGAGGCCTTCAAAATGTATGCGGGCCAGGGCGTCGGCGCTCTCCCCATTGCCGAACTGCCGGATTCTCCGTTCGTCATGTTCGCGCTGATGATTACTGTTTACCTGGCAGTGATTGCTTATGCAGTGGTGCGTGGATGGCACCGAAACCTCAATGAAGGAACCGTTTTGCTGGCCACGGTTGCCGCGTACGGCATGGCCTTGCTCCTGTTATTTGTAAATCGCTCCCATCCCTACAATCTTTGCCACGCAGCCGTTCCACTCGCGGTGATTCTGACAGCGTTGATGGCTCAGGGTTACGCCGTCATGCAAAGGCAACTCGCGCCTTCACTGCTGCCGTGGATTCTCTTTTGTGGCCTCCTCGTTCTAATCCTGACGAAGCCCGAGTTCCAGCGCTATCCCAGTTGCCTGCGTTCGTTCTTCGACGGCACGCCGTCCGCCAGCCTTTCCGCCGAAAATTTCCCGCCTGAGTTCCAGGAGATTGGCGCTGCCATTCGAACGCTGGCCCCGGATGGCGAAAATGTGGCTATCCTGGATTCCACCGACACCATCCTGTACCACCTTTCCCACACGCGACCGTGGTCGCGCTATGCCTCCCTGTTTCACATGTTGCTGACGCAGCAATCGGTGGAGATGATCCAGGGACAGTTGACGGAAAATCAACCACGCTTTGTCGTCATGATGGGGAAGGATTACCAGCGACCGCCCCGCTGGGAGTTTGTGTGGGCACCCCTTTACGGAATGGTCACCCAACGATATCAATTGCGACAGACCGTCCCGCCGTTTGAAATTTGGGAGGTGCGCGCCCCAACCGGCGCGGGCAAATAAACATGGCGTCCACTAAATTAATACATACCCGCTGCGCCATTTGCGGCAGCGAAGGAAACGCGAACGAACTTTATCCCGCGAACTTCGATCTCGCCGCGCTCAACCCCGAGGTATTTTCCGCGCGACGCCTGCCGGACCGGATTCACTATCGGCTGGTAAAATGCAATGAGTGCGGCCTGCTTCGTTCGGATCCGATTGCGGACCCGGCGTTGCTCGAAAAGCTCTATCACGACAGCACCTTCACCTACAACGAGGAGGTCGCCGATCTCAAACGAACTTACGGTCGTTACCTCGCCCGTCTTGATCGCCTGGGTGTGCGCAAGGACTCGCTGCTGGAAGTCGGCTGCGGCAATGGTTTCTTTCTGGAACAGGCGCTGGCCCAGGGCTATCGCTCGGTGCGCGGCGTGGAGCCGAGCCGTTCGGCGGTGGACCAGGCAGCGCCCCCCGTGCGCGATTCCATTGTTTGCGGCCTGATGGGTCCGGGACTTTTTCCGCCCGCGCAATTTGACGTGATCTGTCTCTTTCAGGTGTTTGATCATGTGCCAAACCCCGGTGCGTTGTTGGACGATTGCTTCGCCGCACTGCGGCCGGGCGGCATGGTGCTCTCCATCAACCACAATACGTCCGCAGTTTCAGCGCGCCTCCTCGGCGAGCGCAGCCCAATCATCGATATCGAGCATACCTACCTCTATAATCCGGCGACGATGGCCCGCATTTTTACCAGCCACGGTTTTCAGGTGCGGGAGGCGGGTTCGGTTTGGAACCATTACGCGTTGCGCTACCTGGTGCGCCTGCTGCCGCTGCCCACCAAGCCGAAACAGGCGGCTCTGGGGTGGTTGCAACGTCACAGCGTGGGTCGGATTCGACTTTCCGTACCGCTCGGTAATTTGTATTTGGTGGCGGAGAAACCCGCAGGCGGTCAGCGCGCCAGCCGGTAAACCGAGCACCTAGTGACGCAGCCCAATCCGAACGTTGATGTTTTTGACCGCGACGCCGCAGCGGGTGGCAGTTACGTGTACACCTCGGAATCCCGGCTGAGTTGCCGCCTTGCCACGGAGCGTTCGTTGCGGGCCATCATCGGCACCGGGCAGTTCGACGGGCGTAAGGTGCTCGATATCGGTTGCGGCGATGGTTACTACACGATTCAGTATTGGGACAAGGCCAAACCCGCCCGATTGACCGGCGTGGACGGCGCCGCGGCGGCAATCAAGGTTGCCAATGAGCGAAAGCAACAGCGCCCCATACAGTTCGAAGTCGCCGACGCGCACACCGTGCCGTTTCCCGACAACAGTTTTGATGTTGCACTAGTGCAAAGCATCCTCCACCACGATGACAATCCGTCCGACATGATTCGTGAAGCTTTTCGCGTTGCGCCGACAATTATCATCCACGAGCCGAACGGCAACAATCCCGGGTTGAAGTTGCTGGAAAAAACCTTGCGTTATCATCGTGAACACGGCGAAAAATCCTATTCGACCGGGCAACTGACGAAATGGATTTGGCAGTGCGGCGGTGAATTACAATCCCGCACCTACGCCGGCTTTGTACCGATGTTTTGCCCAGACTGGCTCGCGAAGACAATGAAAGCAGTGGAGCCCGCGCTGGAAGCCCTTCCGGGAATGCGCGCCCTCGCCTGCGCGGTCGTGGTGCTGGTGGCAAAACGAAAATGAAACGAGTCATCATTACCGGCGCGACCGGTTTCGTAGGCGCCAACCTCGCGCGACGGCTGCTGCGCGACGGCTACGAATTGCATCTCCTCGTGCGACCCGGCTACAAACCCTGGCGAATCGAGGAACTACGTAACAGCGTGCGCCTGCACGAACTGCAGCTTCACGACACCGCAGCCGTTGCGAAAGCGGTGGCGGAAATTCGTCCGGAATGGATTTTTCATCTGGCGGTGCATGGGGCGTACTCCTGGGAAAAGGACTGGGAACAAATGGTGCGCACCAACATTCAGGGAACGATGAGCCTGGTGTCAGCCTGCTTGAGCACGGGATTTGAAGCGTTCATCAATACCGGTTCGTCCTCCGAGTACGGCCTCAAGGATCATGCACCGTCCGAAGCCGAAGCGATCGAGCCCAACAGTCATTACGCCGTCACCAAAGCGGCGGCCACGATGTTTTGCCGCCAGACGGCGCATGCGCACAAACTTTATTTGCCGACGCTGCGTTTGTATTCCGCCTATGGTCCGTTTGAGGAACCGGGACGCCTGCTGCCGACCTTGATTCAACACGGAATGAACGGACAGTTACCCACCCTAGCGGATCCAAAAGTGGCGCGCGATTTTGTTTATGTCGACGACGTCGTTGAGGCTTACGTGCTCGCGGCGCAACATCGCGGCGCCGATCCCGGGGCGATCTACAACGTCGGCACGGGCGTGCAAACCAGCCTTGGTGAGTTGGTCGAGACAGCGAAAAAAGTCATGGCAATCCCGGTTGAACCCGTGTGGAACACGATGCCCAATCGCCATTGGGACGCGAACGTCTGGGTGGCCGACAATCGAAAAATCCGTGAGGAACTCGGCTGGCAGCCGCGCCACACGCTGGCGGAGGGCATTGAAAAAATGCGCGCCTGGTTTGCCGAAGGCGTGGCATCCGTCTACGACCGGCAACTCTAGTTTTGTGACTTCGCATCGTCCCACACCTCGCCCGAGACTGTTGCGGCTCCTCATTTTGTTCGCCGGAATACTCGTCGGCCAGGTGGCGTTGTACGGGCCGTCTCTCGCGGGCTTCAAGATTCTTCTCCCGCTGGACATCTTGAACTATTGGTCCGCCTACACCCCAGTCGATCCGAACAACCCTCCTCCCTACCCCTATAATCTTCAATTTGTCGATTTGGTCTTTAATGCGGAGCCAACTCGGGTTCACCTCGGCGCCGAACTTAGAGCGGGTCGATTCCCTCTTTGGAATCCTCTGGAGTTTGCAGGTTCACCCGATATTTCGCCGAAATTTTCTCCCTTCCTTTTGCTGGGCGCACTGGTCGTATCGCCAAAAATTCTGCCCTGGATTGAATTGTTGAAAGCCTTGGTGGGTGGCCTGGGCGCCTACTGCTTCTGCCGCCGGGGATTGCGCGTCGCGTTTTGGCCGGCTGCCATTGTCGGCTGGTGTTTTCCACTGACGGGATTTTTTGTCCTGTGGCCGGGTTACAACACGAGCGCCCCCGCGCTTTGGCTCCCCTGGCTCCTGCTGGCGGTTCATCAAACCGTGCTTGGCACGAAACCGTTCGCGGTGGCGGGACTGAGCGTGGCGACCGGTCTGGTGCTGTTGGCGGGACAACTGGACGTGGCCGGACAGGTGCTTCTGACGTCGGGTTTCTATGCGCTTTGGTGCCTGGCTGATGCGTGGCGCCGCAAGCGCTGGGCGGTCCGGCGTTTAGCCCCGGCGGCAGGATTTTTGACCGTTGGCTGGGTGCTCGGGTTTTTGCTCGCCATGCCCTACATGCTTCCGCTGGCGGAATACGCCCAAACGGGAGCGCGCGCGGTTAAGCGGGTCAAGGGTGTGGAAGAACGCCCGCCCATCGGACTGGCAGCGCTGCCGCAAGTCGTCCTGCCCAAATTGTATGGCACTTCGGAGCGTGGCAGTTACCCCGATTTTCCGCCCCGCCAGGGAAATCTCGCGGAAAGCTCGCCCTCGGCATACGCCGGCATGCTGGCGACGCTTTTTTTGGCGCCGCTCGCCTGGTGCCGCCGCCGCTATCGTTCGCTCAATTTTTTCTGGCTGGGTCTGGCTTTCTTCGCGCTAAGTTGGTGTCTGAATATTCCGGTGATGGTCAGTCTTTTACGCCTGCCCGGACTGAATCTAATGTCGCATAACCGGTTCGTATTTGCCGCGGCATTCGCTTTTCTGGCGCTCGCCGCGACAGGGCTCGACGCGCTATGGCGCGGGAGAATTGAATGGCGGAAATGGTTCTGGCTTCCCGTGGGTGTGCTGGCTTCCTTGTGCAGCTGGTGCGCTTTTCGCCTGATCATGCCACCGGATACGGTGGATAGCGGGTTAAGCATGCTTATTACCCAGGGAGGCTCGTTTGGATGGGGAACCAGCATCGCAGACGTGCGAACTGCGCAAGCATGGTTTGCCCGAACCTACGCTGTGGAAGCGCTCCAGTGTGCTGCGGTCATCGCCGCCTGGATGTGGCTGCGGTATCACAAAAGCCTGGCGCAAAAATTCTTTCCCCTGCTTGGATTCTTTATGGTCGCCGATCTCCTCTGGCTCGGTTACGGCCGGGCAGTGCAATCGCCACCCGAACAATATTATCCGAAAATCCCCGCGCTCCAGCAGATCCGGGCTTCCGCTCCGGGCCGAATCATGGGCTACCACTGTTTTCAGGCAATCATGGGCATGATGGAAAATCTGCCCGACGTCCGCGGCTACGACGCGGTGGATCCCGCAAGAATGACCGATGTAGTGCTGCTCTCCGCCAACAGCTCCGCTCCCTATCCTTACGCAGTCACGCAATTGATGACCCCCCTCACTTTCAATCGCGTCGACGAAGATCTGCGATTGCCACCGGTGCTGGACATGCTCGGCGTTCGTTATTTGATCCTTCGCGGCCCGGTCCTCGCAGGCGCCCGCCCCGCGTTCGTCAGTCCGGATTATTGGATCATGGAAAACAAGCGGGCGCTGCCGCGCGTGTATGTTCCGCAACGCGTGGAAACGGTGACGGACGATGCCGTGCGGCTGGAGAAAATGAAGTCGCGTGATTTCAACGCGCTCGAAATTGCCTACGTCGAATCGCCGCTGAAACTCTCGAACCTTTGCCTCGGCAAAGCACAAATAACAAGTGAAACGCCCACCCGCATCACCCTGTCGGCCACAATGCAAACTGATGGGCTGGTAGTATTAGCCGATAATTGGGACAAAGGCTGGCGAGCTTACTTGGACGGGCTACCGACGCCCATCCTCCGAGCAAACCACACGCTACGCGGAGTTTTGGTCCCAGCCGGAACGGCGACTGTGGAGTTTCGTTACGAGCCAGGCAGCTTCACACTGGGTCTCAAACTGGCTGGTCTCGCAGCCATCCTGTTGCTGGGTTGGTCGGGTTATCACCTGTGGACAGGCCGACGCGAAAAACGCCGCGCGTAGCGTGGCGTAAAAGAATAAAGCCGATAATCGGCTTGGAGGGGGAATTACGACTTAATTGGCCGTATCAACCGCCGCTAGTTGGGCGGAATTTGAACGGAGATAATTCTCCATCGCCTCAATTCCACTAATTTGCGCGCTGACTTCTTTTTGGCCCAATTGGCGGGTAATCTTGTAATGAATGAGGCGGCGGCCCAGCGCGAGGATTTCAATATCCGCAGCACGGGTTTTCCAAACCTGACCTTTCGCCAAGCCATTTTGTCGTTGGGCCTTTATCTTCATTTGGTATTAAAGACAACTGAAGTTGACGTTTTGTTCATTAAAAACATCAATTTATGGAAAATTTCTGATTGAACGGCCTCCACTCCGCGGATCACGCCCGAACATTGTCAAGACACGATATTTCAAGCACTTAGGCAAATTGGAAAATGCTCGTGTTCGCATCGTGGAACTGGCACTAAAGGTGGAGGGACCTAAAAACCTGTGAATACGCATACGGCTATTTTGTTGGGGGGCAACAAACTCAATGCGGGCGTATTGGATAAATTCAAGGCGGCCGGTTTCCAGGTTATTGTGGTGGACTGGAATGCCACCCCGGAATTGCCGGGCGATCGCCACCTGCAAATCGATGTCAAAGATTCCCATGGCGTCCTGGCCGCATTAGCCGAAATACCCCACCTCGACGTTCAGGTCGCTTATACTTCCATCGACGTCGCCGTGCCGACCGTGGTTGCCATCCATCGCCAATACGGGCTCGCCACTCCACATGGACCGCGCTTTGAAAAACCGCTGACCAAAGCAGAGATGACCCGGGTTTGGCAGGAAGCGGGCCTGCTAAATCGCGCGTCGCAATTGCTGGCGGACGGAGACGAGGCCGCGCTGCGCGAGGCCGCCAACGGTCGCAAGGTGATCGTGAAGCCCAACCTTTCCAGCAGTTCGCGCGGGATCACCATTCTCCAACCGGGCGCATCACCGGAATCGCTTCGGACGGCATTGCGGCGAGCGGAAAAAACCTCCTTCGACGGTCGGGCGCTGGTTGAAGAGTTCGTGTCGGGTCGCGAGTTCACCGTCGAGATGCTCGGCGACAGCGCAGGCAATGTGGCGGTTTACGGCATTTCCGTGAAATATCACACACGCAACGCCGGACCGAACCGCGTCGCCAACAAGCTGCATTACAATTCCACGGCGTATCCCGATGCCACCTACGAATGCATCGCCGATTACGCGAGAAAATGTTATACCAGCCTTGGGCTGCATTGCTGCCTTGGCCATTTGGAAATCGTGCTGCGCGACGACGGCCGGCTCAGCCCGGTGGAAATCGGCGCGCGCTCCAGCGGCCTGATCTTGAGTCCGTTGGCCGAGATCGCAAGTGGCCGGGATTTTCTGGGAGATTATACGACAATGTTGCGCGGGAAATCGGTGTCGCCCTCTTTTTATCGGAGCACGCAATCCTCGATGTATTTCTTTTACGATCTGCCCACCGGTCATGCCTGCCGCCACGCATCGCACTTGGGCGAACACTTGCCGCCGGGAATTGATATTCTCTACCATGACCACGAAGCCATCGCTTCGGGCATAACGTATTCAACCATCGACAACGATGCGGAACGTCACGGTTACGCCATCTTAAAAGGCGATCGCGACGTGCTGACGATCGAGGCGGTGACCGCCGCCGAACAGCAAATGCTGACCGCGATGTTCGACGGAGCGACTTTATGAAATTCCACGATGCACATTCCCACAAGCTGCTGGCACAGGATGGCGGCCTCTTCATCGGCCTCGAGGGCAAGCCGGTGTTTCCCGACGTGCTCGACAACGCCGGTGCGTTCGCGCTCGAAGACAAATCACGGCTTCGCTTCGCCGTGGAATACGTCACCACCACCGCCAAAACCGGCACGCATCCGCTGCTTAAGTACCATCCGCGGCGCGAACATTATTCCCCCGAGTTCGTCACCAATAGCATCCGTCAATCCCAGCCGAAGCTGTGCATCATTGATACGCTCAATCAGCCGCACTGGCAGCCGGTGGATTACTGGCGGATCGCCCGCGCGTTTTCGGAAATCCAATTCATCTTCTGCCACGCCGGTGGCTATGACATTTTGGATTTTATCAAGATGGCGGACTTCACGCCCAACATCTGGCTCGATTTCTCTTTAACCCAGGAATACTTCGGCTGGGTCGGCACGCAACCGCTGCTGCCACACGTTGGCCAGTGCATCGAATACGGCCTTCAATACGAGCGCGTCAAACGCAAGGTAATGTTCGGCTCGGACGAGCCCTTCTACTCCCAGCCGCTGGCGCTTCCCCGCTATCAGCAGTTAAAGGACAGCCACCTCTTCCTCATCGAGAACTACGTCTCGCTCCTGCAAAAAGCTAAACTCATTTGATTTTTGGCGTGCGCCCAACGCGTGGCCCGGGAATAATTGGCGCTTTCACGCTTACACACCCCGAATGTCATGCCGAATGATACCCCGACGATAGTCGCGCCCCGCCCTCTTCCCGTCTGGCTGCGCTTCTTTCGACCCGCCGCGCCAAAACCGGTCACGCTCACCGACCCCGCCGCGCTCCGCCACAGTTTAAACTCCTGGCAAACGCGCGTCCTGATCTCGAGCATCATCGGTTACGCCACATTTTATTTCGTCCGCAAAAATTTGAGCGTCGCCATGCCGGTTATGGAAAAAGATCTCGGCATCTCGAAGACCAGTCTCGGCCTGTTTCTCACCCTGCACGGCGTCATTTACGGCCTTTCGAAATTCTCCAATGGCTTTCTGGGCGACCGCTGCAACGCGCGCTCCTTCATGGTCGTCGGCCTCGTCGGCTCGGCCCTGATGAATGTGTTTTTCGGCTTCGGCTCCGCGGTCATCACCTTCGGCGTCGTCTGGATGATCAACGGCTGGTTTCAAGGCATGGGCTTTCCCCCGTGCGCCCGTTTGCTCGCGCATTGGTTTCCGCCAAAAATTTTTGCAATGAAGATGTCCATCTGGAACATCTCCCACTCCCTCGGCGCCGGGTTGATCGTTATTCTATGTGGCACCCTCCTCGCGCCGATTAGCTGGCGGCTTTGCTTTTTGGTACCGGCGGCCATCGCGTTGATTTGCGCGGTCTATTTGTGGCTCGCGCTCCCGGACACTCCGCCGTCCGTCGGCCTCCCTGAAGTGGAAGGCACGCACACCGGCAGCACCGAAGGTGAAACGATGTCCGACTTTTTCGAAACGCTGATGAAGTATGTGTTTCAAAACAAATTCATCTGGATCATCTCCATCGCGAATTTCTTCGTTTACATCCTGCGTTACGCCGTGCTGGATTGGGGTCCCACACTGCTTCACGACTTCAAGCATCTCAGCATCAGTCACGCGAGTTGGATCGTGGCCGCGTTCGAAGCAGCCGGCGTGGTGGGCGCGTTGCTCTCGGGCTGGCTGACCGATCGGATTTTCGGTGGACGCGCCATGCGGGCGGGGGTTTTTTACATGGTACTTGCCGGATTGTTTATTTTTCTCTTCTGGAAAGTCGCCGGCGATTCCGCGCTGTGGAATACGCTGCTCCTTTGCGGCGCGGGCTTTTTCATTTACGGCCCGCAATGCCTCGTCGGCGTCGCCGTCGCGAAACTGGCGACCAAACGCGCCGCCGCCACTGCGATCGGCCTCACGGGACTATTCGGCTACGGGAGCACGCTCTTTTCGGGATGGGGTCTCGGATGGCTCGTCCAACACCACGGCTGGGACGCCGGGTTCATGGGCCTCATGATCGTGGCGGTCATCGGCACGCTGCTGTTCATCGCCGCCTGGCCCGCGAAGGCGGATGGCTATGACCAGCCGGTCAAGCCAGCTTCGCCCGCTTCTTCGCCAATTCCTTGAGCAGCGCCTTCAGCGGCAGCGTGTTGATCACATCCTCCTTCGTCAGCCAGCCTTTGCGCGCGATGCCCGTGCCGAGCCGGAGGAAGCCGGCGTGTTCAACGCGATGCGCGTCGCAATTCACCACGCACTTCACGCCCTTGCTTTTCGCGTAAGGCCACAAGCGCCAATCCATGTCAAAGCGACGCGGGCTCGCGTTGAGTTCGATCCACGTGCCCGTCTCCGCGCACGCATCGATCACCGCCCGCTGGTCCAGCTTGTAAGGCTCGCGATCCAGCAACAACCGTCCCGTCAAATGGCCGAGCATGTGCACATAAGGATTGCGCGCGACACCGATGAGCCGCTGCGTATTTTCCTCTTCTGACAACGTGAAACTCTGATGCACACTGGCGACCACCACATCCAATTCCGCGAGCAGGTCGTCGGGAAAATCGAGCTTCCCGTCCTTTAAAATATCCACCTCCGTGCCGGTCAGCAGCCGGAAATCCGCACCTTCGTCCGCGAGGCGCTCGTTGATTTTTTGCACCTCCTTGATCTGCTGCCTCACTCGCGCGGCATCGAGGCCGTTCGCCTGAAACGACGCCTTGGAATGGTCCGTGATCGCCCAATACGCCAGTCCCAGTTCCATCATCGACTTCGCGATCTCCTCCGTCCGCTGATGCCCGTCGCTCCACGTCGAATGATTGTGCAGCGATCCCTTCAAATCAGTCCACTCCAGCAGCCGCGGCAACGGCCCTTTTTCCGCCGCGGCAAATTCGCCCATGTCCTCGCGCATCTCCGGCGGCACCTCATGCAAATCCAGTTTTTCAAAAACGTCCGCCTCCGTTTTGCAGGATACGAGCAACTTCGCATCGCGAGTCTCGGTCTTCGAGCGAAACAGCCCGTATTCATTCAGCCGCAACCCGCGCTCAATGGCGCGCTGCCGCATCACGATGTTATGCTCCTTGCTGCCCGTGAAATACATCAGCGCGAACGGAAACTCCGCGTCGCTCACCACCCGCAAATCCGATTGAACGCCGCCTTCCAGCAGCACGCTCGCCTTGGTGTCCCCCCTGGCGATCACATTCAAAATCCCGCGCTGACTCGTGAAGAAATCGATGACGCTCGCGGGGTTTTTGGAGGACGCCAGCAAATCCACATCGCCAATCACTTCACGGTGACGCCGCAAGCTGCCCGCCGAGCTGCAGCGAATCACATCCGGATGCGACCGCAGCGCCTCCAGCAACGGCTCCGCCACCGCCAGCGCCTTGCTGATCAGATGCCGCGACGCGTACGACCGGCGGCGATTGATGCCATCGAGAATGTTGACCTGCGTCTTCTCACCGAAGCCTTTCAACCCGGCTATTTTTCCATCTTGACAGGCCTTCTCCAATTGTTCGATCGTTTCGATCTTCAACTCGTCGTGCAAAACCTTGATCTTCTTCGGGCCAAGCCCTTGAATTTCCAGCATCAGCACCAGCCCCGGCGGAGTCGCCGCCTTCAACTCCTCGTAATAAGTCATCTTCCCGGTGGTGAAAAGTTCCGTGAGCTTTTTCTGCAACGCATCACCGATCCCCTTCATCTCGCCCAGCCTGCCCTCGGCGATCACCTTGTCCAACGGCTCGGTCATGCCTTCCAGCGTCCGCGCCGCATTCGTGTAGGCGCGCGACTTGAAAGGGTTTTCCCCTTTCAACTCCAGCAAGGTCGCAATATTGATCAAAATCTCCGCCGCCAGGTCCCGATTCATGCCGGAAATATGAAGCCCCCACCCACCGGTTCAAAGTCGAAAATCCGGGCAGGCCGCATCCGGCCCCAGTTCCAAGCCAGCGATGTCGCCCGCCAATAAATCCTGGTGCGATTTGGTGCTATAAGGTGCGAATTACCGCGAATTGCTGTTAAACCCCGCAATATCATCGCCCCTCATTTCCCATTTCATTCTAAAATGTGCATTCTTCATTTTGCATTCAAAAGTTGGGTTCGTTTTTTATTTTCTTAACCATAAAAAATCACGTAATATATTATCAATAGGATGTTTATGATTTTATTGAGTTGGGTTCGTTTGGTAAAATTTACATTTCACGCGACACCCCCGCTCCCGCCTCGCCCAAAAATCCGCGCTGCGCAACGACGCTCCACACAGCGCATCATGCCGTAACCCTCCATGACTTGGCCGAACCACGCCGCCTCCAACCCCATACTCAACGTGGACAGCCCCCATGCAAGTGGACAGCCAAGGTCGTCCTTCCCCGGCACTTTGCATTTTTCACTTTCCATTCTGCATTTCGCCATCCCCATTATTTTCAAAGAACAAATCTACCGACCCCGCGATCCTAATCCAGAGGGTTGGACAAATGCTGTCCCATGGTCCCGATGATTAATCGCCATCAGAAATCCATTCCGCCTTCCCCCCGACACATCGTTCTGTGGAAAAGCTTCGTCCGCCCCGGGGAATGGCTTGCAAATCTTTGAAGAAAGAAGAAAATCATCCCACAAGCCTACGCTGGTGGTGGGGACGAAACCCAATGGAAAATCCTGGATTAAAACGTTCCTCGCGTGTCATTCCGCCTCACCCATCACGACTCCCGCTTCACATCCTGCCTTTGAGCGCGACGCTGGGTTTGTTGCTGACCTTGCTCGGGAACACCGCGCCAGCGCAGATAACGCGAACCTGGAACGGCGGCGGCTCCGGCAACAACTGGTCAACCGCCGGCAACTGGAGCTCAAACAATGTTCCCGATGGGCCGGGGGAAGCGGCTCTGTTCACCGATGACCCCGTGGGCCAGACCAAGCTTTCTCCAAATCTGTCCGCGAACGTAACCAACGGCCAGCTTCAGTTCTCAGCCACCGCGCCGGGCTATACGATCACGGGGAGCGGCGCTGCCATTCTCTATCTCAGTCCGGCCGCCAGCTTCGGCGGGGTGGGCATCACCGTTGCGGGCGGCGCGGCCGATCAGTCCATCACCGCCGCTGTAGTATTCTTCCTTACCAACCAAACGTGGGTCATCGGCGGGACGACGACCCTGACGGTGACTGGGACGATCGAGGACGATTCAGTCATTGATTATGGGCTGACGAAGAACGGCACCGGCACGCTCGTGTTTCCGGGCGATGTGCGCTACGACGGAGCCACCATTGTCAACGCCGGCTCACTGGTTGTGAGCTCCAACAACACGAGCATGCTCAGCGCCCTCACCGTGAACGGCGGCATCCTGCGTGCAACCACCAGCGCCAACGCATTGGGCAGTTCGAGCACGCGCAATAGCATCAATCTGGCCGGAGGCGCGCTGGAATTGGCCAATGACACCGGCCTGACATTTGGTTCATCCAGCCGTGTAACCACGGTGAGCAGCAACGCAACGATTCGCTCGGACCGGTTGATCCCGGGGGCTGGCGTCACCCACTCGCTCGGCCCGCTGCACATTGGAGCACAGACGTTGTCGGTGACTGCGGGGAACAGCGCCACCAACGGCACCGCCGGCCTGACCTTTGGCGCCACCACGCTTTCGGGCAACACCACCTTTGAGGTGGTCAACCGTGGCAGTGCCGGCGCGCGATTGACACTGGGCGCGATCGGGCAATCGGGCGGAGCCCGGTCCTTGACGAAGACCGGCAACGGCACGCTCCTCTTGAATGGCGCCGGCAGCTACGCCGGTGGCACGACCTTGAGCCAGGGCGCGATCACCCTGGGAATCGCCAATGCCCTGGGCAGCGGCGGGTTTGTCTTTGCGGGCGGCACTTTGAACGCCAATAATACGAGCGACAACACCATCGGCGCGTTGACCCTCACCACCAATTCGACCCTCAATTTATCCCCCGGCGGCACAGCCGCGACCCTGACTTTCGCCGGAGTTTCGGGCGTCGCCCACGGCATCCTTGCCATCACCGGCTGGTCGGGCGCGGCGGGAGGATTGGGCTCGAACGATAAAATCGTCTTCTCCGGCGGCACTCCACCCGACGCTGATTTTCTACAACACATCCATTTCGATCTTGGCGGTGGAAATATTTATTTTGGCGCCCTCGGAGCCGGCGGTGAGCTCTATGCGAGTGCGACTCTGGTGGTCCCGCCCGTTACCGTTCCGAACGTCGCATTGCTGGCCCAATCAAATGCGACGACCGCGATTCTTGGTGCCGGTCTGAATATCGGCAGCATCACGAGCGTTCCCAGCGGCAGCGTCCCGGCAGGCTCCGTGATCAGTCAGAACCCGGTGGCGGGGGCAAGCGTGGCCGCCGGCACACCCGTTGATTTGGTTGTTTCCTCCGGACTAACCGTTCCGCTGGTGAGTGGTGCGACCTACCAGGCCGGTTCGTTTCAACTGTCCGTGCCCACGCTAAGCGGCCGGCTCTACGTCCTCGAATGCAGCGATGAGTTGGCGGCGACAAACTGGCTGGACGTGCAATCGGTGAACGGTAACAACACCGTGCAAGTTCTCGTCGATGCCTCCGCCACAAATTATCAACGGTATTACCGCGTGCGTGTGGAATGAGGGGAAGCCCAACGCGTGAAACCTTCGGGATTTTGAATCCTTTCTGCGAGCCCGTGCCTGCCCCCGGCTGAATGCCAAATCAAGCATCCCTCACCACCGCCGCCCGCAACCACCACCGGACCACGATCCCCAAAAAACCAGCACCCCGGACAGGGGTGCCAGCCCACCATTCACCACCCGTCCCTCGGAAAATCCCAAGGGGATTTCGCCCCACGTTAACCCGAAAACCTTCGGATCAACCTGCGGTCAGCAAAACCGTGTCCACGAACCCCGCCCAAACCCGGAAGCGCCTCCGAGGTAGGGCGTGCTCTCCGAGCGCGCCGAGAAAACAAGTGACCCCTCAGCGGTCTCAAAACCGCTCAAAAATCCTCCCCGCTTCGCCCTCAAACATTCAAACAACAATATCAGGACGGTCGCTGCGACCGCCGAGAAACTCTTTTCTTTTTCGGCGCCCTCGGAGAGGCCGCCCTACCACCGCCGACGTTCTAGAGGCCAACCCTCAATCGTCTGCACAATGATTAAATCCGAAACCATCAACACACATTTTCAAAGGTAAAACGGGATCGCCATGCCCCCGCCCGAACCCAGAAGCGCCTCCGAGGTAGGGCCGCGACCTCCGGGCGCGCCGAAAGAAAAAGCGACACCTCAGCGGTCCCAAGACCGCTCAAAAATCCTCCTCGCTTCGCCCCCAAACATTCAAACAAAAATATTTGGTCGGTCACCGCGACCGCCGAGAAACTCTTTTCTTTTTCGGCGCCCTCGGAGAGGCCGCCCTACCACCCATCAACATCCCCGAGCTCAACGGTCAATCGTGACCCCTTCTCCCACAACCGCTCAAAAACCCCACACCCCACCAACCGGCTATCTCTGTGCCTCTGCTCCTCTGTGGTTAATTCCTCTTCTCAACTCCGCGCCTCCGCGTCTCCGCGGTTAAATCAATGCAACCCAGATATGACTTTACATTCCCACTCATTCCCGCCATTTTCCATTCCGAACAAGGGAGTCAACCCATACCATGGAAAGACCAGGGCCACGTGAACAACATCACAACGGGGAAAAGGTTAAGGGCGCGGAAGTCAGCTTATGGTCCGCTCGGCGGCGGGCTGCTGTCACTGTTGCTCATTATATGCGGGGGCTACCGTGCCCACGGTCAATGGTCCGAGGGCCAGATCGTTTATGATCCTCCGGCCTACGGCAACTTCTACTCCATGAAGCTCGGGCCTGATGGACCGCCCTTGCCGTGGTTGCCTCTGTATCCAACCAACATGACCGTCTATGCCTTGGGTACCCTCAACGGCGTCACCGCCTTCGCCTACGACGACCGGCCACGACTAAACCGTGGCGAGGATGACCCGCCCACTCCCGACGACCCCGGCGAAGGCGAAGATCCCGGCGTACCGCTCGGCCGCCCTGTTGATATCGGCACCGACCTCTACCTGGACATCGGTCCGCTGACCAACCACTTCGCCTGGCTTGCCCTCACTAATACCGTCAGTGGCAAATATTATCAGTTGATGAGCGCGGCCGCCGTGACCAACTCACCCTAGCAACTGGGCCAGATCGTTACGGCCAGTTCCAGCCATACCTTTTTTGATAATGCCCGGACCGACTGCCCCAGCCGCCGATTCTTTCGCGGCGTGGGCGCGGATGTCATCGCCTCCATCCGGCTGCACCCGGACTATAACCTCGCTGTGGAACCCGCCACCAACGGCGGCACCGCCCAAAACGGAAAATTCCAGATCACCCTCAATACCGCCGCATCCTATTCCGTGACCGTGACTTATACCATCAGCGGCACGGCGAGCAACGGAGTGGACTACACCCTGAGCGGTTCCGGCACGATCAGCGCGGGGCAGACCAATGCCATCATCGAAGTCCAGCCGCTGTATGACACCCTGCCGGAGTTCGACGAGTCGGTCACCTTGACTTTGGTGCTTTCGAATGGATATTTGGTCAATCCGAGTAGCGCCACGGCAACCTTGAAGATATACGACCCGCGACCCTCCGGCATGGCCGTGGCCATTCTCGACTCAGGGTGGACCCGGTTTAATAAACTTTCCACGACCAACTGGAATTACTTCGTCCTGCCGGAAGCCATGAAGGAGGCCATGCGTTCGGATGGCACTCCTTATGTGGTCGTTAGCGACTTGGACATCGCGAACGGCGTGTTGCTAAATACGAATGGGACGCCCAAATACCCGATTCTGATTAGCCTCTGCGCAGAATCCATCAGGGACGAAGAGATTGCTGCGTTGACAAATTACGTTGCCGCCGGAGGGTTTGTGTTCGCCGGAGGTTCGGCATTTACAAAGATGACCAACGGGGGTTTCCGCTCCAATTTCGCTTTGGCAGGACAAATGGGCATTGGATGCAGTCCGTCCACGAACAATTGGTATAATAATACCAATTTCACAAAACAAATCGATCACCCGATGCTGCGGGACATTCCCGAGGGCCAGCTCGTCTGGCGAATGCCAACCTCACCGGAAGAAACTTCGTGGGGCACATGCCATGAACACTCTTTAGCCTGCATTACCAATAAAGGCTTTGAAGGCCCCCATCAGATCTGGGTGGTCACGAACTCAACGGCTAGTGTTCTGGCTACCGAAGATGGCTCATATCCGTACATCACGGTAAAATCCTACGGCAGCGGACAATACATTTATGACGCTGCACTGCAGCCGCTCATTGGGCATGGCGGCTTCGCTCCCGGAATGTATACGTACATGATTTTCCGACGAGCAATTGAATGGGCATTTGAATCCGCGCAGCGTCCCGTTGTAAAGGTGAGTCCATGGCCGTATCAATATAATGCGGCGTTCATGATTCGCCACGACCTGGAAGACTATGCCGACGAAATCTCTGACATTTACGATTCGGCTGCCATCGAATACGCGAACTGGGCTTTTGGAGATTACTACTTTAGTACGGGGCGTATCACCAATGAAGCCAACTACGCTTCCATCGTCACAGGCTTACAATATGCCGTCAGCACCTACGGCGCAACGATTGGACCTCACAACGGCGGTCTACCAAACCCCCATGCCACGGACAGCTTGGCGTCTTGTTGCGTAATGAACAATGGTACCTACGAATATTGGCATTGGGGACTGGACGAAGCGCTCGATTTGGACGGTGGGAAGGACTACGCATCGAACTCCCTCGCTATCGCGTTCGCTCAGGTAGATTCCTGGGTGACAAATCGCCCTGGTACACCCCGGCTTTGGTGCGCGCCGTATTTCAATGCGACACGAGAGGACAGTTACGAGATCGAGGAGGCCCTCGGCGTGAAAATCACTGGCGACCAAAAGCTCACTCCCTTCCCGGCATTTACGATTTCGACCCGAACTGACGGCAAACGCTACACTTTGTTAAGCGAACCCGTAAGCGACTGGTTTGTTAACGGCTCCGTGGCGCAGTCCATGGATCCCTGGCACTCACCCGGCATTCACACGACGAACACCGTTCATGCGGGCGTGGATTTTTATTACACAAACGGTCTTTTGGTGAACTTTTACGCGCATGGGCTGACCACAGGACTCCGATCCAACACCGCCAGCTATCTTATTCCGGACTACGTTGGCTACTGCATGAATACGAACGCCTTTCCACGGCTATGGTCAACCAATGCTTGTGGCGTCTATCAGTGGTGGCTCAAACGCGCAAACACGCGAGTGAGCGCGAGCTATGCCACCACCAATGGTACCCACTCCCTAGTCACGGTCGCAGTGACAGGAGCTGAGGACACCAATACTTCGGTGGAAGTTCTGGCGGCGGGATTTGGCACGACTGCCGTTTCTCGAATTTGGACAAACGGTGCTGTGGCCGGCACCAATTCATACCGTACTATTGGGGAGTTGATAAAGGTGCGCGTCGGCACCACGGTTACCAATGTAGTCTTGGAGTACTTTCCAGGGCCGGTAGCGCGAAGCGATTTTTATACGATGGTGCAAGGCCAGACACTTTCCGCTGCAACCAACGGTGGTGTGTTGACAAATGACGTTGCGGGCACTTGGCCTGGCTTGTTTGCCACAAACGTGACTGGCATCTCACACGGTTCACTGTCGTTGAGCAGCGACGGCAGCTTTTCGTACACCCCAAACAGCAATTTTTGGGGGACCGAGTGCTTTTCATACGAAGCACGGGATTCTCAAGGAAGCTATGGCAACGCCGGCGTCTCGATTTTTGTCAGACCGCCGAACGCCTTCTTCGCGGATGACTTCTCTAGGTGCCCTGCGCAAACGTTCCTTCCGTGGCAGACGCCTCCAGCACCTTCTGACGGCGATTGGAGCCTTGGCGGGGGGAGCCTGCAGGGGGGCAGTTCTTCGGGTTTATATGGTTATTGTTTCCTAGCTACCAATTGGACATCCTGCTCCGTGCAGGCACAAATCGCCTTCTCCGCCGGAGGATATGGGGGCGGCATCGGAGCCCGGCTCAATCCGACCACTGGAGCCCACTACGCTGCATGGATATATCCAGAAAAAACGGGGTCGCCGTCCAACGTTTTAGCCATCATAAAATTCTCCACGTGGACCACGTGGGGCAATGACCCAAGCGCCAGCAATGGCTCCCCGCTGGCGCAAGTTGGGCTCGCAAGCGTGGGAACCACGAATCACACAGTAAAATTGGCCGTCAACGGCTCGACAATCAGTGCGTTTTTCGATGAGCTTTCCACTCCAAAAGTAAGTGCCTCAGATGCTGATTACTCAAGCGGTGGAATAAGTTTTGACCTGTGGACCGGTTCTTTTACCTACACGATGTCGGTCCAAGGATTGATTGTCACCAACGCGCCATAACAACGCGTCTATATAATATGTATCCTCACTGTTTTATGAAATCCACAATGCAATTTCGCGGCCAACAGGTCCGGCCTTTTCGCCCGCGCGTCTATGCCGCCCTTTCCTGTTTGGGAATCTGTCTTGGTTCGACGGTCTGCCTCGCTCAGGGGACGATGACGATCACCTTCACTGGCCCACCACCGGGACAGCATACTCAAAGCGGAGCGAATCCGTACAACGATCCCTCCGGGATGCAGTTTGGCTCTCTTACCCCGCAGAGTCTTTACCTAAACGGCGGCGGCATCCCAGGGTATCCAAACAACGGAACTACTTATCTTGAAATCCCTGCCGGAAGTATGCGATTTGGTTTTAACGTTTTTCCGCCCACACAAAGTTATCCGTTTAATCTTGTCTCGTTCGATGCTGCCGAATACGCCAGCTTCGGCCCGCAAACGCTCGAAGTTGTCGGATACCAAATCCCACAGGTGATGGGACCACTCATTACTGTCACCAACTACTTCACCGTTTCGAGCCAGATCTTTCAGACGTTTTATCTGGATTCTAGCTTCCAAAATGTCTTCCGGGTGGACGTACTAAATGCCAGTTGGTCACTGGACAACGTGGTCATCAGCGGCGTGCCCGAACCCTCCACAGGCTCGTTGGCGCTGGTAGGCGCAGTTGGAGCGGTAGCTTGGTCGCGATTCCGACGCACCCGTCGGAACCGGCAAACAAACGCATGAGCACTGCGCCGCAGGCCAAACCGTTTTTGCGACGGCGCGTTTTACACGCCGAAGCACTCGTGGCCGCGTCAGCGGTTTTCTTCGCCGTCCTTTCCTCAGGGTATGCTCAGGGCACAATGACTTACACCTTCGAGGGAACCCCGTCTGGAACATCGGCGAACTCGGGCGCTTATTTGGTGCCAGGCATGGAATTTTATCCTGGTGGTGTCGGCAGTCTATGGCTCTCCGGCGGTGGCGTTTCCGGGCATCCCGATAATGGGTCTGGCTACCTGTTTATGCCCGATGGCTACTTGTCATTTATGTCACCTGGAAATTATTTTTCGTTCATTTCGTTCGATGCGGCTGAGTATGCCAATAGCCTTTCCCCCATTACGCTGGCCGTTATCGGCTTTCCCGCGATGTCTTCGCCCGTCACCAATTACTTCACTTTGGACGGGATCAACGACGGAACCGGACCTCAGAAGGACTTTCAGACCTTTTACCTGACCACAGATTTTATAAACCTGCTAGGGGTTTCTTTTTCCTACGGCAAGTGGTCAGTGGACAACATAGTAGTCACCGGCGTGCCCGAACCCACCACAAGCTCGTTGGCGCTGGTAGGCGCAGGCGGAGCGGTAGCTTGGTCGCGATTCCGACGCACCCGCCGGAACCGGCAACCAAACGCATGAGCATTGCGCCGCCGTCCAAATCGTTTTTGCGATGCCGCGTTTTCTCGGCAAAAAATTCTCAATGCGCTATCAGAAATTCAAGATTATAGGACCGACCCTTCACACGTATCTCACCGGCTGAGCAGACATCCTGAACCTGCCCGCACCGCCAGACCTTGCAAGGCTTGAACGGCGGCGAGATGCCGCGGCCACGATGGCCATTGTCGTTAACTTGGTGCGGCAGAAAGTCAGCCAGGTCAGCCGGATTGAAAATCGCGGAAGGCTTTTGCGTCTGCCAGGGTGACGATCAGGCTTGGGCTTTCCCTGTCCCAGACCGAAATCAAATTTTGCCATCAGGCAATTCAATCGTTTTCGCGCAGGCAAACCGGGGCCAACTCCTCGCACGCATAACCTGGTGTGATCGTCCTTGCCTTGCCCGCCTTCGCCATGAAAATTGGTCGCGTCAAATGCTGTGAAAAATCCGAGAGTCACCTTGATGCCTGAAAAATGTCGTAATGCGCGGGCGCGCCACTTCCGCGAGCGCTCACCAGAGTTTTGCCGCGTGGGGTGGTGCCTGCTGATCTTCCTGGCGCTTCATCTGCTCGTTTCGGGCGCTGAGCCCGCCGTCTCCGGGGCGGAAAATGATGACGGGAACTTCCGAGTCATTCAAAAGCGATCGGCGAACGGGACGACCACCTTGTATGCGCAACTGACCAACTGTTCCGAAGCCACCATTACGCTGGCCATGACCCTCGCCAACGGCTCGACCTCCAACGATTTGCCTTTGACCGTCGATTCCAGGGGGCGCACTTCCTTTGTCCTGAACACGGTCTGGCCGACCGATCCCGCACGGTCCTGGAGCTATCTTTTCCATTACCAATGGCAGCCCGGCGCGCGCGGCAAAGCGGCGGCCAATACCTTTGCCTATCACCTGCCTTATCTTCATGGCGCCTACACCGTCGTCCAGGCGGACGAGGGCGGTTTCAGTCATCAAAAAGGCTCGCGCAACGAGCACGCCATAGACTGGGCCATGCCGGTCGGCACCCGCGTCTGCGCCGCGCGCGGCGGCACGGTGGTCGCCATCCGCCAGGATTCCGACCGGGGCGGCAACGACCTCAAATTCCAATACGCCCATAACTA
>JBGALR010000064.1:0-15248 GCA_044223735.1 Limisphaerales bacterium
TAACCATGGCATGGCTAGACTCGTTTCGAAAAATATTCCTGCAATTCAGAATCCGGTGACAGTTTCAGCAACTTTACACCGCGCGCGCAACAAGTGCTGGCCCCTCTTAACGCCGGAGGGGGCTGATCTCATACCCGCGTTGTCAGCTGAGCATTTGCTGCCAGCGGTCTCATCAAGCTTGGGCAGGGCGTCGCCGTGAATGTGATTCAGCGAGTGGGGCTCGATTTGGAAACTGTGCGGCATGAAGTGGAAACTCAGAGTTGGCAGTGGACCGGATCAAGGGCCGGGAGGACATATTCGCCCACCCCCGCGTGAGGACAGTCCTCGGGCTGGCTCAAAAGGAAGCCAAATCACTCAATCATACCTACGTCGGCACAGAGCATATTTTGCTGGGACTTCTTCGTGAGGGTGATGGGGTTGCGGCCCGGGTGCTGAAAAATCTCGATGTCAGTGCGGAGCATGTCCGTCAGGAAATCTTGAAAGAACTGGATCCTAATTTCGTCCCTGGTGACAATGCCTCCGTCGTTCCTAATCCCGCCCCGTCCACAAATCCCATGGCCGCCCAAACTTTTTTCCTCGACGTCACGAAACGCTACGATGTCTATTGCGCCGAAAAGAACGGCGGCGCTTTGGTGGTCTACCGAAACGTGCTTTTCAAGTCCCGGAAAAAGCTCTTTCCGCGCACGAACACGATTTCTTCGCGGAGTTTCTGGAACTGGAGCAAGGAGATGGGGAAACGGTGTTCATTTCGTCGCACTTGATCATGAGATTCTGCGAGCATGGATTGACCTCGAATCCGGAAAATGTTGACGACGGCTCCAGGTAGTTTGCTGCCTGATAACTTACCCGGGGAGGAAATGGATTTTGCGTAGGGCCGGAGGGGAAAATTCCTGGTTTTGCGAAGGATTTATTGACATTGGGCGCTAAAAATCCGTTACTAAAACCAACCCGAAGGGGCAATGAGAGTTAACCAGCCAAAATGTGTGATTCGTGCAGCCTATGATCAAATCATCGCCTTCATTTGTTGGACGTGTGTTGCTGGCCGTGGTTTTGATGATCGGGTTCTATGTCCTGGCCGTCGCAATTTGTGGCGGTCTGTTTTACATTCCATACGCCGAGGCGGTTTACGCACACCGGATCCATCCGAAGCTTGCGCTGATATGCATCGTGGCCGGCCTGGCGATTCTTTGGTCGGTGGTTCCCCGAGTGGACAAGTTTGAAGCCCCCGGACCGGAACTCACGCGCGAGCAACAGCCGCGTCTCTTCGCAGAAATCGAGACGATTGCAAAATCAGTGCAGCAGGAAATGCCGGCGGAGGTGTTTCTCGTTGGCGATGTGAACGCGTGGGTGGCCCAACGCGGCGGGATCATGGGCATTGGCAGCCGGCGAGTGATGGGCCTCGGTCTGCCCTTGATGCATTTGTTGACGCGGGCGCAGTTGCGCGCCGTCCTCGCGCACGAATTTGGCCATTACCACGGTGGCGATACAAAACTGGGACCCTGGATTTATAAAACCAGAGGAACGATCGGCCGCACGCTGGGGGCGTTGGGCGGGGCCGACGGCAAGGGCTCCCTCCTCCAACTGCCTTTCCTTTGGTATGGAAAAGTGTTTTTGCGAATTACCCATGCGATATCGCGCCGGCAGGAATTTGTTGCGGATGATCTCGCTGCGCGCGTGGTGGGTTCGCAACCGTTGATCCATGGCTTGCGGACCGTCCATGGGGCGGGGCCGGCCTTTCAATTATATTGGGCCAACGAATGCGCTCCGGTCCTGAATGCGGGTTACAAGCCGCCGTTGACCGAAGGATTCCGAAGATTTATCGGCGCGGAACGCATCTCCGGCCTCATCAGCAAACATTTGGAAGAGGAGCTCAAAACCGGAAAGACGGATCCTTATGACACCCATCCGCCCTTGAAGGAACGAATCCTCGCGGTGGAACATTTGCCGGCGGGAGAACTTGCGGATGGGGATACGCCCGCCACCAGCCTGCTCGACAACATACCGGCGCTGGAGGCGCAATTACTTTCCGGCATCGCCGGCGCGCAGGAGGCCGAAAAACTTAAGCCGATTGGTTGGGACGATGTCTGTGCGCGCATTTATCTGCCGCAATGGCAAAGTCTCGTGGAGGCCAATGCCGCGGCGCTCAAAGATATCACTCCTGAAAGCTTGTCGAAACTTGCGACGGACCCTGCGGCATTTGGCGAGACGCTTGTGACGCCTTCCGGCCAAAAGCCCGCCGGCGAGAATTTGGAAGGACTGACGGGTGCCACCGTGGGCGCGGCTCTGGTTCGCGCATTGATTGCCAGGGGCGGCAAGCTGGAGTCTGCGCCGGGTCAGGAGATTACGGTAACACTTGGAACCGCCACCCTCGAACCGTTTGGCGTCTGGAAGGCGCTGGTTGACCGGGAACTCACCGCGGATGCGTGGGAGCAACGTTGTCGGGACTTCGGGATATTGGGCATCAAGCTCGCAAACGAAAGCGACGTTCAGCAGAACAAAACTGTCGCGTGAGCGGCGACAGTTTTGGAAAGCAAAGAGGCCGCTGGATTTGCGATCACAACGGCATCGCCATGGAACCCGCTTACTGGATCTCCAGCAACTCGACTTCGAAGACGAGCGTGCTGTTTGGCGGAATCGGGCCCTGGCCGCCGGGGCCGTAAGCGAGGTCCGGCGGGATCACGAATTTAAATTTATCGCCGACCTTCATGAGTTGCAGGCCTTCGGTCCAGCCGGGGATGACACGGTTGAGCGGAAAGACGGCGGGCTCGCCGCGCTGCACGGAGCTGTCGAAGACAGTGCCGTCCTGTAGTGTGCCGTGATAATGCACCTTCACCGTGTCGGTGGCCTTCGGCGAGACGGTGCCGGTGCCCTGCTTCATCACCTGATATTTGAGCCCGCTCGCGGTGGTTTTCATGTCGCCTGCGGGCGCGTTGGTGCCTGCGGGGGCCGGAGCTGTGCTCGTGGTACTGGTTGCGGATCCAGGAGTGCTTGCGCCGGGTTGGGCGCCTTTATCGCAGCCGACGAGACAAAGGGCGGCCGCGGTAACGATGGAAAGTTTTCGTATCATAATATTTTGAATGGAGCAGCACCGTATTCTGGAATTGGCAATGAGGTCAAGCGCCGGATACGCAGCGATTTGAAGCGCTCTTGCCGCATAGGGATTCTGAATGCATTTCCAGCCATCCTCGCTAAAATATCCGTGTGAAGCTTTTTTACACGGGGCCGCTGGTTAACGCGGAGATGCTGGTAATGATGCTTGAAAAGCACGGCATCATCGCGACGCATGAGTTTGTGGACCCGGAATTGCCCGATGATGGGGATTTAAGCCGGGCCTCGAAGGTGTTGGTGCCGGAAGCGGATTACGAGCAGGCCCACCGGCTGTTCTACACCGAGCGCGAGGATGAACTATAAGGCGTGAATCCCTGGAGATCACAGCGGTCAATATTCGGCTTCCCTCACCTTTGTTTTTTGTCCGGCATTGAAGCCCTGGAAAAGCTCTTTCATTTTCTCGTAGCCATCCACCAGGCGGAAACCTGGCTGTAGAATCTCTTCGCCGGCGATTTCGTGGATTCGGTCGTTTCGCACGGCAGCCAGTTTGTTCCAGCCGTCGCGGATTTTGATGTCGGCGATGCGCACCGGACGGCCGCACCACGAGGCGAGGATGATTTCCGGATTGCGCTCGCAGACCTGTTGCGGCCGGACAACGCGATCGGCGGCGGCGCGATGAGTGCGCAGTTTCGCGAATACGTCCTCGCCGCCCGCGCGCTCGATCAATTCGCTCACCCACGCGATGCCGGAGACGAGCGGGTCGTTCCATTCCTCGAAATAAACGCGCGGCCGTGTTTTCATCCTGGCGACGGGTGTGAGCCGCCGGTGAAATTCCGCGAGACAACGCTCTCCTTCCGCCGCGGCGTCCACCACACGGGCGAGCAGTCGCAGGGTGGCATCGATCTCGGCGAGCGTTCGTTGATTGGTGGCGAGGACGCTGAAGCCGCGCTGCATCAACTCACTCGTGAGCGTCGCCTGAACATCGGAGAAGGTAATGACGAGGTCGGGCTTCAACTTCACAATCTCATCGAATTGCGCGGTGCTGAAGCCACCGACCCGCGGCTTTTGCGCGCGGTCCGACGGGATGCTGAAAAAGGCGGTCACCCCCGCCACCTGATCCCAGGCGCCGATGCGGCATAACCAGTCGGCGGCCTCGGCGGAAAGGCAGACGATCCGTTCGGGCTTTTTCATGATTGATCTTTCAAGCTGGCCCGCCAAACGGCGGACGGGTTCGGGTTGAGAGACCACTCGGGAAGCAAAGGAGCGGCGGCGGGCGAATCCGCCTGACGCGGTCGGGCGTCAAACCGATCCCTCTCGCCGCCGCAAAATAAAAAGCCTTCACCCCCCGCAAAATCGGAGAATAAAGGCATCCATCGAAATCCCATTTCGCACCCGCGAAACCGGCTGGCCCCATCCTTCTCTTTGCGGAGAAGCCGGTCGCGTCCCGTGCGGGGACGAAACCGTGACGAGCGCAGCCAAACCGGTATCCTGGCTTCGGGCTTGATCCTGGCTCCCGCCTTCCCGCCGCTTTGACAAGCGAGCAGTGGCATTGGGGAGTTTGTGGCCCGTTACAGTGGCGCAACCGTTCCGGATTCTCACCGGATTCCCTGACATTTAGCTGCGATAAAAGATGGACTCGCATCCATCGTTTTCAAAGAACAGTTCCCTTGTAGGAGCATTGCGGAATCTTGCCAAGCAGTTTCTGATTTTTTTGTGAGATTGTCACCCGCCGCTTCGCGGCCGCCGCCGATCGCCACTTGATACCTCCAATTCCTCTGGCAGATTGTGGGCAGCATGAATGCCAACGATACGATGTCCGTTTTTTTCCGTAATGCTTCCTCTCTGATGACCCGCCGCGACGTTTTGCGCCTGACCTCTCTGGGATTGCTCGGCTTGCTCGCGTCGTCGGCGTTCGCCGAAACCGCCGCGCAGTCGGGGGACAAATTCAATCACTTCACCGGCGACGACGTCTTCCAGCGCATCGTCAAAAAGTCCAAGGCCGAAAATTGGACCGCGCTGCCGATCGGCGAGTTGATCGGCAAGATCGCGATGGAATTGGAAGGCACGCCCTACGTCGGTTTCACGCTCGAACTTTCCAAGGATCAGGAATCCTGCGTCGTGAATCTCAAGGCCCTCGATTGTGTGACCTTTTTTGAGGATTCCCTCTGCATGGCGCGAATGCTCAAAAAGGGCAAAAGCCATCCCGCGGATCTGCTCGCCGAAGTGCAACTCACACGCTATCGCGGCGGCAAGATGGGCGACTTCACCACGCGTCTCCATTACACCACCGATTGGTTCGTGGACAACGAGGCCAAGGGCACCATCAAAATTCTGACGCCCGAACTCCCCGGCGCGCAGCCTTTCACGCAGAAAGTCGGCATCATGTCGCAACGTCCGGCGAACTATCGTCAACTCGCCGCGCATCCCGAACTCGTGCCGACGATTCGCAACCTTGAGGACACCATCAACGGCCGCTCCCTCAAATATCTGCCGATGGACAAACTCGCCGCCGCCGAACATCTGTTGCAAACCGGCGATATCGTCGGCGTCTGCACCACTGAAAAGGGCATCGACATCGCGCATACTGGCCTGTGCATCAAGGACGATCAGGGCGTGGTGCACTTCATGGACGCGTCGTCTTCGAAGAAGAACATGCGCGTCACCCTCGAACCCCAAATCAGCACCTGCCTCGATTGGTCGCCGAAGCTGACCGGCGTCATGTTCGCGCGCCCGTTGGAAGTGAAACCGACGGCGAGTTAGTTCGCCTTCAACTTCTTCAACTCCGCGAGTGCTTCCGCCGCTTTGGTGCGGTCGCCGTGGCTGTGGCTGATTTTCACAAAGCGCACGGTGCCTTTCGGATCCACGACGAAGGTTGACGGATAGCTGGTCTCGCCTTTGGCATCCCAGCGCACGCCGTAGGCGTTGACCATCGTGTAGTCGGGATCGATGACGAAGGTAAAATCCTTCGGCCATTCCTTGCTCTTGAGAAAATCCTGCGCGTGCGCTTTCAACTCGGCGGAAGGCCCCGGATAAACCATCAACACTTTCGCATTGGCGCCCGCGAATGCGGACGCCGCCAGCGTGTAGTCCCGCACCTGCGCGGTGCACGCGGGGCATTGATACCCCGGCCAGCCGCGCAACACCACCAGCACCACCGGACCGTTGGAGGTCAGGCTGCTGAATCGCACACTGTGATCATCAAGCGTCTTGAGCGTGAAATCGGGCGCGGCATCGCCCGTCTTGATCGGCGTCGCGCCCGCCGCAACGCACGAGAAAGCACCGAGGAGCATCAACGCCGCAACTGACAAACGAATGAATTTCATAATGATCTGATTCTAAAGCTATAATCTGTATCTCAATGTTTTTTTCGCCCGCATCAATCCCGCAGCACATGACAATTATATCCGTCGGGATGTTTCACCAGATATTTCTGGTGATAATCCTCCGCCGAATAAAATTTCGACGCCGGCGTGATCTCGGTCGTGATCGGCCGTTTGAATTTGCCGGACTGGTCCAGTTCCGCCTTCACTTTCTCCGCCGTCGCCTTTTGTTGCGGGCTCGTGAAAAAAATCGCCGAGCGATATTGCGTGCCCACGTCGTTGTGCTGCCGGTTCAACGTCGTCGGATCGTGCATCCGGAAAAAGTAGCGCAACAATTCCTCGTAGCTGAGCTTCCCCGGATCGAACACGACCTCGAGCGCCTCCGCGTGGCCCGTGCCGCCGGTGCACACTTCCTCGTAAGTGGGATCGGCGGTTTTGCCGCCGCTGTAGCCCACCGTCGTCTTGATCACTCCGGGAAGCTGACGGATGATTTCCTCCACGCCCCAGAAACAGCCGCCCGCGAGAATGGCCGTTTCGTGCGTCGCCTCTTTCACCAGCCCCGCCTTGACGAACGGCGCCAGATATTCCCCGTAGCCCGCCTTGTCCATGTCCGCCACCGGAATGAATTTTAGCGACGCCGAGTTGATGCAGTAACGCATGCCCTTCGGGCTCGGACCATCCTCGAACACATGGCCGAGGTGCGAATCCGCCACCTTCGACCGCACCTCCGTGCGCGTCATGCCATACGCCGTATCTTTTTTCTCGACGATATCCGTGCCTTGCACCGGCTGCGTGAAACTCGGCCAGCCCGTGCCCGAATCGAATTTATCGAGCGAACTGAAAAGCGGTTCACCCGACACCACGTCCACATAAATGCCCGGCTGGTGATTGTCCCAGTAGGCGTTGCGAAACGCCGGCTCGGTGCCGCACTGTTGGGTCACGTGAAACTGCTCCGACGTCAGTTTCTGTTTCAAATCGGCCGCGTCTGGTTTCTTGAAATTTTTCATGCTTTCCGGTTCGTAAATTGAAATGTCAACGGGCCGCGCACTTCCGCGCCGCGCCCTTACAAAAACCGCCACCACCAACAGCGCTACGGCGGCGATGAATATGATTTTAATCGAGGGCATACTATTTGCCTCCTACAATCTATCTCACGTGGCAAGTCACCGCCACACCCCAAAGTGGCAGTGGCGTCTCGCCGCTGTTCTCCCTGCGGGTTCATTGCGAGTTTCGCGGTCGCCCGGCATATCTTACGGTGCGAAGGGGTGCTATAAGGTGCGAATTACCGCGAATCGCCTTTATTCTTCCATTTCTGGTCCCTTCATTCTGAAATGTGCATTCTTCAATTTTCATTCAAGAGTTGGCTTCGTTTTCGATCTCGGAACTTCCGAAAAACATCATAACTCGCTATCCTGTAAATCTTTGTGAGTTTTTCAAGTTGGGTTCGTTTGGTAAAATTTACATTTTCGCGAGGTTCCACTTCGCTCTCAAAAATTCCAGCTACGCAACGGCGCGCAACGCCACGACACACAGCGCGCCATGCCGTATGGCTCCATGAGCAAGCCGAACCAGGCTGCGACCAACCCGGACCCACCCACTTCCATCACGTCCTCCAGGCGACTCAACACCGCCCATGGCGCCCATTAACCGCGTGCAAAAGTCCAGACTAGTCCGTCCTTCCCAGCTCGGACTTCCGGTCCGACGGAGCGGGTTTCGAGGTAGGGCGATTTCTCCGAAAGCGCCGAAAAAGAAAGCGTGTCTCGGCGGTCTCGGCGACTGCCCAAACATTTCTTGTCCGAAGTTCCCGACGGCGCCCTCGGAGAGGCCGCCCTACCACCACTCCACCTGCTATTTTCAAAGAACAAAATTCTAACAACCCGATCCTAAATCAGGGGGTTGGACAAATGCTGTCTAACCCTTCGACGCTGAAATTCGCCCAAAAAAATTGAACCACGGATGACGCGGATATCTCGGATAACAAAATCCGGAAATAGTATTTCCTGGAAATTTTCTTTCCTGCCTTGCGTTCTGGCGCCCTTGCGACTTTGCGTTGATCTTTCGATATCCGTGCCACCTGTGAAATCCGTGGTACTTCCCCGTCTTCATAAGAAGGCGAAAAGAGCTGGTTTTCCAAATAGTGGCAGAGCCGTCTCGGCTCTGTTTGGTTTTGGATCAGCGATCCCACATGCGGGACTGCTGCCATTTTTAAAATGTCAAAGATCATCGCGCCCCGGTCCTGCACGCAGGCCCCTGGTCGGACACCAACTCTTCGACCATACCCCCGGCAAAAAAACTTTCAAGGGCAAAAGTATAGGAAAGTGCAAGTTTTATCGGAAATCCCGGAAGGATCAGCAATCGCGGAAATCCTTTTTGCGCCCGCCATGGCGAAATCGCCTGAAAGCTGAGGACGCCCGACCCCGGACGCAGCAATCCACCATCACTGCTGACTGCCGGCGCAGCGCTTTTCAAAAGCTGAAATGCGTGGAAGGCCTCTCCTATAATTCGAGACAGTGGCACACGTTCAACCATGCCCTGGGTCAGGACCACATCGGCAGTTGCTGCGGCCGGGACGGCCGCCCTCTGGCAGGGGAGGAGTGCGCCCGTCCGTTGCATCGCGACCTCTTCACTGCTGACACTGGTAATCACAATGATGCTCCGGCGGCATCCCCCCGGGCACCATCACCGCACTACGGCTTGGCTGAATGTTCACCCGCGGCCCTTCGCGCTTGAAAACTCTCAAGGCCCGACCGGGCGTTATGCTGCATCCGGCTATCTGTACTTCCGGCCGCCTCAGTCAATACGACCTCGACCTCGCTGTTCGTAATACTGGCCACCTTGCCTGCGGATTCCGCTGCAAACCATCCTATGTCCGCCGATGGGTACCGGCGAATCGCCGTTAGCAAAGCCGCCGTCGCCCGCCGGGCGCCCGGCCCAATCTCCCCCAGACTTATTGCCGCCTCACGGGCCGCGTACAAATCATTCCCCTCCAGCACCACCACCAGCGCATCAACCCCCGGCTCGGCCGCAGGCCCCACCTTTCCCAAATTCGCGGCCGCGGCGTAACGTTCAAACGAGTCCCGCGCCGACAATTTTTGGATCAACAAATTCAACGCGTCGCTATCCGGCGGCGAACTTTTTGCCCGATCAACCAGCTCCTTCATCTGCCCATTCACGCGCTCGCGTCGCGCCAGGCCCAGTCGCGGCATCCCGAACAGCCAGAAAACCGCCGCTGCCGCCAGCACCGCAAAAATCAGTATTTTGGCACTCCTCATGAATCACGTTCTCCTTCCGCAAAGCTGCCGCCTCGTCGAAAATCCGCCATGCCTGAATAAAACATAACCCGCCCGCCCCCACGCGAGCAAATTCCGAACCTCCCAACGCCACACCGGTATTACACCGCCGACTAAATGAATTTGTCCTCCGCCTCGCCCTCATCTCAACCTTCTGCCCCCGCAGAAAGAGGAAGATCAGCTGATCGCTTATTCTCGGTCTGCCAACCGACGTACTCCGTCGTAAAGGGGTCCTAGAATTGTGAAAGTTTGCGGCAAAGAAAAATCCTGGGACGCATCAAAAATCGAATCGCTGTCGCCGGAATGACGAAAACCTTGCAAGGAGTTCTTCGCATGGCAACCTTTCAATCGGATGAGAGATTGGCCCGCTCCGCATAAATGTTGCAGTCCCGGCGCCGTGCGAAACAAAGTCACAAATGGCGAAAGCCATCGCCAATGTTTCAAGATTATAGGACCTACCCCTGCAAGGCCGGAGCGAGCGGCCCGGAAAAACAGTTCTGTCTTCTCAACAACTTGGCTATGAGACTCGAAACATCATGGCTTGCCGTTGCGGGGGCGATGGTTGTGTTGTGTAGTGGTTGCGGGCAATCCAGCAGCCTAACGAGTCCAACGGGGCAAACGAACATGAGCAACTTGGTTGCTGAATGCGAAACACTCGCTCACGACGGAGCGGCCCAAGGTAAAGACACATGGACTGCAAGCGACCCTCTTCCACCGGCGATTAAGTCCCTGTCACCTCAGGTTGTGCAGTTGCGGGTAACAGAGTCGCCACCCGCAACCATCGTTGACATCCAAACTTCGGGGGGCTTTCAACATCGTGGATACCTTGTCGTCTGCCTCAGCAAAGACCCGAACTTCGTTCCCGAAAAAGGCCGCAATTGGCGAATCACCAAAGTCGCTCCTCGCGTGTTTGAGTATCGAGAGTGAACCGCCGGTGTTTCGCCAAAAGCCAAGAAGGAATCTGGCGCGCTACCGGTCAGCGCGAAATTAGTCGGCCGCCCACGCCTGTGCCACAGCCCTCGCGCTCCCTACCGCCGCTGCCTGTCATCCGGGCCACAACTGCCGGCTATCCAGGCGACCACGTTTGTCTGGCCCTCATCACTAATAGTGCCGTTTGGAAATCTCCAAGGTAGATGGCCAACGCGGGGGATGGCGGAACCGATTTAAACTTTCTCGATTGTAGAGCTCCTATTTGCCGGGTTCTTCCCAACCCGATTCACCTTGGCGGCCTCTTCGTTTCCGGCTTACATGACACCTGCGGCCTGATGTGGCCGCTGACTCGTCATGAAATATCCTATTCTGCTGGTTTTGTGTGGTGGTTTGCTCGCTTCGGATGTCCGGGGCGCGGCGGAGGTCGTGGATTATCCGATTCGTCCGGTGCCGTTGTCGGCGGTGCAGGTGACGGATGGGTTTTGGTCGCCGCGCATGGAGACGAATCGCGTGACGACGGTGTGGTATGACATTCAAAAATGCGAGGAGACGGGGCGCATCGATAATTTTTCCAAGGCGGGCAAGCTGATGCCGGGCGAATTTCGCGGCACGCCGTTCGACGATTCGGATGTGTTCAAGGTGATCGAAGGCGCGGCTTACACGCTGGCGGTGCATCCGGATCCGAAGCTGGAGAAATATCTCGACGGGTTGATCGTCAAAATCGCGGCGGCGCAGGAGCCGGACGGTTATCTCTACACGGCGCGCACGATCGATCCGAAAAGCCGCGTGGATTTTTTCGGGCCGACGCGCTGGTCGAAACTCGCGGGCAGTCACGAGCTCTACAACGTGGGGCATCTCTACGAGGCGGCGGTGGCGTATTACGAGGCGACCGGCAAGCGCAGTCTCCTGGACGTCGCCACGAAAAACGCCGACCTCATTTGCAAGACGTTCGGCCCGGCGAAAGGCCAGTTGCAGGAGCCGCCCGGCCACGAGGAGATCGAGATGGGCCTGGTGAAATTATATCGCGCCACCGGCCGGAAGAAGTATCTGGATCAGGCGAAATATTTCTGCGACATCCGCGGCCGCCAGGGCACGCATCAACTCCGCGGGGCCTATCAGCAGGATCACAAGCCGATTTCGGAACAGGACGAGGCGGTGGGGCACGCGGTGCGCGCGGGTTATTTTTATTCGGGCGTCGCCGACGTCGGGGCGCTGACGGGCCAGCAGGTCTATATCGATTCCGTGGACCGGCTCTGGGAAAATGTGGTCGGCAAGAAAATGCACCTGACCGGCGGGATCGGGGCGTCGCCGAAAGGCGAGGCGTTCGGCGCGAACTATGAATTGCCGAACGACACCGCCTACCTCGAAACCTGCGCGGCCATCGCCAACGCGATGTGGAACGAGCGGATGTTTCTGCTGCACGGCAATTCGAAGTATGTGGATGTGCTGGAGCGCGTGCTTTACAACGGCTTTCTCTCCGGCGTCGCGATGACCGGTGACAAATTTTTCTATCCGAACCCGCTGGAGAGCGACGGCCAGGGTAAGTTCAACCACGGTTCCTGCGAGCGCGCGCCGTGGTTCGGCTGTTCGTGCTGTCCGGTGAACGACGTGCGGTTTATCCCGGAGATCGCGGGTTTCATTTACGCCACGCGGGGCAAGGAGCTGTTTGTGAATCTCTTCATCGGCAGCCGCGCGAAAATCGATCTCGACGGGCTGCCGGTCGGCATCCAGCAGGAGACGCGGTATCCCTGGGACGGCAAGGTGCTGATCACGGTGACGCCGAAAAAGGCGGCGAAGTTCACCGTCAACGTGCGCGTCCCCGGATTTGTGATGGGCAAGCCCGTGCCGGGCGACTTGTATCGCGACGCCGATTTCGATCCGCTCGCCGGGCACGGCGTTTCCGGGCTTTCGGTGAAGGTGAATGGCGACGCCTTCGTGGGTGGCGCGATGAACAACGGCTATCTCTCACTCGGCGGCAAGTGGCGGCCGGGCGACACCATCGAGGTGAATTTTCCCATGCTCGTGCGTCGCATGGTGGCGAATCCGCTGGTGGCGGCCGACCGGGATCGCTTCGCCATCGAGCGCGGCCCGCTGGTGTATTGCGCGGAGGGCGCGGACAACGGCGGACGCGTGCTCGACAAGATTTTTCCCGCCGAACCGAAGTTTGAGACGCAGTTTACCACCAACCTGCTGGGCGGCGTGACGACGATCAAAATGACTTCACGCAACGATGAGACATCGCTCACGTGCATCCCGTATTACGCGTGGTGCCATCGCGGCGCGAACGAAATGCGGGTGTGGTTTCCGACGAAGTGAGTCAGGCGAGCAGGATGAACGCGAGCCGCAACGCGACCCAGTAGCCGAATGTCCAGAACGCGGCCTCCTTGAACGATACGCCGGTGAGGCGCGACAGGCCGATGGCGAGCACGGCGGTGGTCCAGAGATGGAAGAGGTTCAAGGCGTCGAGCGAGGCGCGCAGGTGATCGGCGGGGTGCGTCCGGGGCAGCAACAGCGAAAGCGCCGGCCGCGCGTCGTCGTCGCCGCAAATCACGATCAGCAATCCGGTAACCACGCTGCCGAGGATCAGGATCATTCCGCCGAGTGCCACGACTTCGAGACTTTTGAGGAATGAGAAATCGGTTTTCAAAAACAGGCGGCCGATGATCCAGAGAATCAACGCGGACCAAAGCGTACCTGCGATGGGACCGAGGGCGTTCGCCAGCATCCGGGCGGCTTCGTTTCCCGGCGCTGGACTCGCGCCTGCAAAAATTTTTGGCCAGAACGCTGTGACGAGACACACGAGCGCGGTCGGGACCAGCCAGTTGCGCACGCGGTGCGGGGCGGCGGCGATTTCATCGAAGACCTCGCCGGGCGCGACGAAGAGGTCCAACAACTTCTCGCCGAGCGAGGTCGCGGCAGGCGGTTCGGTGCTGATGGTCTCGGCGGGCATGTCACTGGAAGTCGCGGGAGACTTCGAAATTTTGATAAATCCGGGCGAGGAGCAACACGAGCAGCAGATCGATCACGCATTGAACGGCCACCGCACTGCCGAAACCGATGGGCAATCCCGCCGGCCACGGCAGCAATTTCCCCACGAACTGGCCCGTCCAGATCGCCGGCAGAAAAACGCAGAACGAAAAGGCCACCACCATGAGCGTGGCGGCGGGGCTGGCGGATTCCGCCTTGCCGCCCGCGCGTTTGGTCGCGGCGAGGAGGTAATGAAGATTCCAGACGCTGTTCAACGCCAGCACGACCGCCGGATAAATCACTACGATGAGAAACACAAGATACCAGGGGAAGCGGGCGAACGACAAAAGGATGACGAACCCGAGCGCCTGAAAGGCTATGCACAAGCCGGTGGGTACCGCGAGTTCCGCCAGCGTCAACGCGAGTGGCCCGACCGGCAGTGTGCGAAAGCCCACGAGATGATTTCCGTCGCGGCGAAAATCGAAGGGAAAGGCGCGTTGCAGAAAAAATGGCAGAAAGAAAAGGAGCGAGACGAGCGAGGCATCGAACGCTTGGATTTCCGACGCGGGCAGGTCCACATCGCCCGCCAGCAGGTGACGCAACGTCATGCGCAGCCCGACGAGAAAGCCGGTGTAGAGCAGCGTGAACGCCGCCGCAAACACCAGCGACCGCCGCGAACGGAGGGCGACCACCAGATTTTTCCAGACGATGGCGCCCACTCCCTGAAACAGACGAAGCGACGGCAGCGGCACGGATTGGGAGGGTGACGCGGCGATGATTTCGGAGAGGTGGCCTTCCTTGAGCTGGCGTCCTTTGGTCGCGGTGCGTTCCGTGGAGACGAGCGACGCTTCAAAAATATCGACTTTGATTTTCAGCAAACACCAGAGCGTGCCGGCCGCCAGTGCCGCAAACGCAGCCAGAAACAGCGCGGGTTCCCAAAGCTGTCTGATGGGAAAGTCGCGCGACGGGAGAAACCGGGCGAGCCATGCGGACGCGAAAGCCGCGACGTCGAGATCGGGCACATTGACGGCGGGATAAAATAGAAGCTGCGCGAGCGGTAGGGAGAGAATCCCCGGAATCATTTTGAAGCCCCACGCGACGCGAAAATAAAATACCGCGCTGAACGCAAACACGCAGAACATCATCCAACGGAGGCGTTCGTAAAGTTGTTCCGGGAGCGTGCCGGAAAAAATTGCGGCTGCGGCAGCGATATGAAAGCACGCGACCTGAAACAGGGTCAGGCACACGGCGGCGAACAGCGGATGCTTCAGGTGTGTCGCGAAGAGCAGCAGAAAGACGAGGCTTTGCACCACCGCGTAGAGATAATTCGGCAGCAGCCGATACACGATGATCTGCCGGCGGGTGAACGGCGCGGTGAAAATAAATTCAAGATCGGGCGGTTCGAAGACCAGCCCCCGCTGGCGAAACCCGGTAAACACCGAACCGTACAACATGATCAGCGCGCCGCCGACGAGGCTGGCGGGCCGGACGACCTGGGCGAACATCTCCTCGTGCCGGTAGTGAAACAGGAAGGCATTGGAACTCACCACGGCGGCGAACCCGAGAAACATCGACGGCCGGCGCAGGCCGGTGGCGAAACGAAGCAGGCGCCGTTTTATCTGGGTGAACCAGAGGTAGAAAAGCGCGCGATTCATGCGGCGCCCGCGATGTTGTCGGAGTGGTTTTCCGTCAC
>JBGALR010000021.1:0-114743 GCA_044223735.1 Limisphaerales bacterium
ATTTCGTCCACCTTGTCGACAATCGCGGCGCGGTCCGCATCGGACATTTCCGCTTTCGGGTCTCGGAGTTTCTGCAACTCTTCCTTGGCTCGCGTCTGCTTCTCTTCGAGCAGCTTCATTTTCCGCTCGTCGATTTCCAAACGACGCGCTTCCAAATCCGCTTTCGTCTTGCCGCGCAAATAATCCAGCACGGTTTGCAGCATGGAGTTGGAGAGGCTCAGAAGCTTGGGGTTGGCGGCTCCGTGAACCTGCAAGGCCATGATGTGCGTTTTGGTCACCTGGATTAGCCGCTCGACGGCCGGGTCTGGATTCGCATCGAACGCGACAGTGAGCTCCTGATTCATCTGACCGCCCGACGCGATCAGTCCAAACATCCTCTCTTCCGCCTCCGCATTCCGCATGCGCTGCAAGTATTCCCCAACAGACGAGACCGATGTAACACAGCCATCGGCTTTCAACTGCGCGACGATTTCCGCGAGCGTCTTTCCCTCCGTTGCCCAATCGCGGATGCTCTCGCGAAAGGGGTCCAGTTTGTTTTTGACGGTCTTGCTCATTCATTCAGTTCATCGCGATGAGTTCCGCGAAACGTTTCCCGCCGTCCTTGTTGTTGATGCCTCGCGCCCGCACGACGCGCTTAACTTTCTTCACGCCCTTGAGCGAGCGCTTTGCTTCCGGGCAATCGTTGATGGTCACCAGCCAGCGGGCCTTGCCGCTCCGCAGCACGTCCATCAGTTCGGCGAAATTCTCTGCGGTCCAGGACTCGTAGGCTGATTGGTTGGTTCCGATATACGGCGGATCGCAAAAGAAAAATGTTTTGCTCGACTCATAGAGCTTGAGGCAACGACGCCAATCAAGGTTTTCAACCGAGACCCCATCAAGCCGGTCTCCCAGGCGTTCGATTCTGGACCGGACGCGAGCGAGCGACGTGGCAGCGCCGCCGCCACCGCCAGTGCGCGTAACACCGAAGCACGTTGCGTTGCCGCCAAATGAAAGCGAACGATGAATAAGAAACTCAGCAGCCCGCTGGATGTCGGTCTGACCTTCGCCGTGCTTCTGCCGAAACTCCTGACGCGAATTGAGGCGCAGAAACATTTCCTCCACTAACGCGGAGTTGTGATGCCGGGCGCAACGGAACGCGTTCACCAGATCGCCGTTGATGTCATTGATCACTTCCAGTGGCGATGGCTCCTTCGCAAAAAGCAAAGCGGCCGCACCGCAAAACACTTCGGTGTAGCAGTGATGCTCCGGGACCAGCGGGAGCAAATGCTTCAGCAAGCTGCGCTTGCCGCCTTGATATGGGCAGAGTGCGTCAGTCATAAATTTTTAGCTTTGATCGCGCCGAGAGTTGTGAGAGCCCAGGCCCGGCCGTCGAGTGCGTCGTCGTGGCCTTCGATGTGCTTGGTCGATTCGAGTTGATGCAACGCGGCGACGATGTCGCTTTCGAGCGGGCGCGGTTGCATTCCATTCTTCACGGAGGTTAGCAGCGTGTCCTGATTCATCGGCGTTGGGGCGGCCGCCCGCAAAGCGCGCAAAAGAAAATATTGAATCTCTCTCATCCGTGTTGGTCCTTCGGTTTGGTTTGGTCGTTGTGTCCGATGACTCCGGCATCTTTCAACAGCTTGACGAGTTCCTGCGGCATTTTGCGGACGGTCTCATTGATGCCGGTGGCGAATGCCATGAGGTTTGCGGCGGAACGCTTTTCGACTTCGTCCATCTTGTCTTCCACGCGACGGATGTCGTCGGCCGTGCGGAGCCGTAGCTTTTCAATTTCGCCCATGGCTTCGTTGTAACGCTCCCGGCAATCGAACTCGGTTGCCCGCTTTTCGTATTTTCGCGGGGGTTGATTGGCGTCGGCTTTGCGCGGCAATTTTTTCCGCCTCGCCTGGATGAGCGCCACAGCGAAACTGAAAATGGTTATCAACCAACCGAGCCGCTCAGCCCATCGCCAGAGTTCAGCCGCATCAGCGAAAATTATTTGCGTCATGGCGTGATGGTTCTTGCGGGCCGGAGTGTTTCAACCAATGCCGCGTATTCAGAAATCGGATGGTCCGCGAATTGAGATATGCGGCCTTGTTGGAATGAGCGCCATGTTCCCCAAATGTCGCTGGCCAGTTTGAACCAGAGCGGCGCGCCAAAGCGCATGCGGCCGAGCGACGGAAAGAAAACTTCGGTGCCAGCGTGGCAGTATCCGAGCAACGCGGGCGGGAGACGCGGGACGATGTCCTCTTTGTAAACCAGGCGATAGGTCACATCGCCGAGCGCCTGATTGTATGCGTGCGCAAAACGCCAGTCACCAACGCGAGGGCCGCCGAAAGTGTAAACCGCCGCGACGGTGTAGCCGCGCTTCCACAGCAGATACGCGCACAGCATCGCGAGGGCGCCGCCGAGGCTGTGCCCGGCGATAACCAGGGGGATGCTCATCGGCCCCTGTATCTGATCGATGACGGATTTAATTGCCGCGTAAAAGCCCGCGTGAACGGAACAAAATCCCAGTTCGGTTTTCTCGAAACGGTCGCGACGAATATGGAAGTTGGTAAGCCAGTCCCGCAACGAAGCCGAACCGCGAAACGCCAAATACCCAGGCGCGCTTCGCCACACATGCGCGAGCTCCGTCGAAAGCGTCTCGCTTCCGTAACTGCCAGCGGCAGCGGAAGCGCAGGCAATCGCCATGTTGGGATTGAAGCCAGCGGGGTTCATTGTGGGATGCGCTCCATAAACACCATTCCCGACCAGCGGTTCTCCAACCAAAATGCCTGGGTGCGGTCCTCTGTTACTTCGTAAATAGCATCGCCGCATTCAAACTCGCCGTTCGCCATGGGGCGGTAGAGTCCCAAGCGCAGCACGGGCGCACCGTGGTCTTCGGACCACACGCCGTTATGAGGGCCGCCAATGAGGAACATGGTTTTCATTCGCTGCGAGGGATTGAGCGCGGGCCGTTGAACGCCCGGAAAAACATTTGGTTGCCTGAAGGCACAACAGGAACGGAGCAATTCGTTGCGTAGGCAACGCGGACGTATTCCGTCCACGTCACTAGATCGGTTGAGATCGTGAGCCCGGAGAAATACCAATCCGCAGGCCATCGCTTCGACGAGCCGGGCCAGCGTGCGGGCGTTGGCGGGTTGGTCCAGTAGACGATGAGGCCCGCGAGCGCCTGCACTTCGGCGATCTGCCCAAGCGCGTCGATGGCAGCATCACGCTTCGCTTGCGCGATTCGCTTTGCCGTCGCGGGCAAATCGGCGGACGGGACGGGCGGGACTTCGATGTCGCTAACGTCAGGACGATTCGGGTCTGCGTCCTCAACTGCGGGCGGCGGGAGGTAAAGCACCTTGCGATGTGCGCAACCGGAAATCGCGAGCCCCACACAGAGCAACACCAGCCAAAATATTTTTGCGTTGGTTGTCATATAAAAATGCACGACGTGCAGGCGGACAACAGTTCGGCGGTCGGATGGACTTCGAGCATGGAGCGCAACGCGAACACCCGATTGCTGCCAGGCACCGAGGGTTGCGGCTCGTAGAACTTCACGCCCTCGTTGTGAACGGCGACACAGAACATGTGCGAGGGAACGCCGATGACACCGAGCGCGGTGGATGAGCCTTCCTGCTTTCCGCGTTTGTCAGCCGCCCACGAAAGTTTCGCGCCCAGCGCGGCCGTCATCGCGAACGCGTTGCAATCGAAATTGTCCTCCGTCCAATTGATTCCCCACTTCAGCAAAAAATCTTGGAAGGCGTCGGCCAAAGAACCTTGCATGTATTCCACTGTCAGCATGCGATAGCAGTTGTCGTAAATCTGAACGCATTCAACCGGGATTCCGGCCGCGACGAGACGAGCGCTCAACTCACGAGCGTTGAGCGTGGGCGGCTTCGGAAAGGAAGCCGCCCACGCCGCTTGATCTTTGTCGTCTTGATTCACGTCAGTGGACTTGGCGCTTTTAGCCGGGACCAAATTATTTCGCCGGGGCGTTGGATGACGCCGAGGAAACCGGAGCGGGCGGCACTCCGAGGTAAGCGGCGAATGCTTTCATCGCCTTGTCGGTGACCTCGCCGGAAATTTTTGCGGAGCCGTTCATGATGGACTCGGCGAACTTCGCCTGCCCATCGGCGGTCGCACCGACCACGTCGGGATTCATCCGCGCTTTCAATTCGTCGATCTTGATCGTGCAGGTGCCGTTCGTCTGGACGGTGATCTCCAGTCCTTTGAGGTCGCTGTCTTTCGGGGAAACGATGTTGAACGGTTGCCCGGCGACGGAGCCTTTGATTTTGGTCTTCGGAACGAATACACAACCGCAGATCAGAGACGCGGCGAGTGTGACTATGGAGAGACTGAGAGCTTTGAACTTCACGGATTTCCTTTGGTTGGTTGGCAACTGAAACGCCGCCCGAGCGTGCATGGTGCGCGCAAAGCAGCCAGAATCGCGACGCGTTAGGCAGGTGCCGTACGGCGTTTCAGTTGTCAGATTTTCCGCGTTAGATTCTTGGCTGCTCTTCACGCCGCCGAAACTAGCAAGGCGACATAGACCACAGTGGTTTTCTCCTTTGACTGCAACTCCGCGAGCGGCTTTTAAACCCGGCTTAGGGCTAGGTCAATGCAAATAAAAAAGCGGACGCACTCGCGTCCGCCGTCCAAGAATTATTTAATCGTCCGCTATGCGATCACAATTTCCCGGCAACACTCTCCATGGTCGATTGCTTCTGATTATCGAGTTCCTTTTTAAGCGGTCCAGAAATCGAGCCGTCCTCATACCATACCATTACAGTGCTTCGAGCGGGCATCAGCGTCACCAACCTGGGAGCCTCTCCAAATGTCAGCGCTTCTGGGTGCCGAAGAACCGTCTCAAATCTTTCGCTGTCACGGTGGAAACGCAGGCCGTATTTTTCCCGCATCGATTTGGCGCAGGCTTGAAATAATTTTTCTGCCGCTGACTCATCCTCGCAAGTGGCAGTCGCGCTGATGGAAAATATGACCCGGCTTTTTGTCACTCCCACCGACACGTCGGTGAACGGCTTTTGATCGTCGGGCAAATTCACCCAGGCGGAAAACGCTCCATCCTTGTCTTCTTTGATCTCGTAATTCTCGGCGAGCACTTTGCCAAACTGAAATCCAAACGCGCCTTCGACTTCCTGCTTCCGTGTCTCAACTTGTGGGGCAGGTCGTTTGTCGGCTCGGCTTAAAACGATGGCGACTATAATCAAAGCCGCGACTCCGACAACGATTGCTGGCAACTGCTTTTTCATTTTTCTCTCCTTTGCGCTCAGTAGTTTACCCGACGAAATGTGAACAACTTTTTTAGGTTACTGGGACCATGGGACAGAAAATGTCCAACCCTTGTTTGTAGCCTTGCGAGAAATAGAGGTTCCTCCACCGACTATGAACAAGAAAGATAAAATGCCGATTGTCATACTTGAGCCAGCTCTCGAAGCTATGGGCGTTTCCCTTTTGTCCCTGAAGGCTTTGAGGGCGCTTGGGGCGAAGTTTCGCCGATGGGCTCATCAGATTGATGTCCTGATTTCAATTCGCGAGGCTTACCTTCGACGTCGTCCAAAGCCAGCCCGATTGCCGTTCTGTCCTCCTGAGAAACTTGAGTTGAACTAGACCTGCCTCGCTCGCGTGGCGGCTCAGGCGGGCGTTGCTTAATTTCGTCGGTCACGCAAACGATGGATTGCACAATCCGCGTTTGCTCGGCTCCGCTGCTATTGGGGAGCCTGGCGGAAAGGACGCGGAGAATCTCTCCCAGCAACCACACTGGGAGAATATCAATCGGCACCATCGCCTTATCGCCTTGCGCCCCGGGCGGCGAGCTTTGCAATTCCTCTTCAGAGACTCCCAATACTTTTGCGGCCTTTTCTGAAAAGTCGCTAGGCAGCGGCCGGGGGTAACTCTCGTAGCTGGCAACAGTTTGCGGCTTAAATCCGGTTCGTTCCGCCAATTCCTTCTGCGTTAGGCCCTTTCCTTCGCGATAATATCTTAAAGAATTTTTCAAAGTATTTTCAGATTCCGCGTTGACAACTATTCAGAAACTCTTAAAACTATCTGCATGTTACGGGTAACAAGCGCAAAAATAAAGGGGAAATCGGGTCGGGTCAAATACAGAGGCATTAGCGATGCCGCCCGCCGCCTGAAAGTTACCCGCATTCACCTTTATCTCGTGTTGGAAGGGAAGCGGGTTTCGCATTCGCTCTCCGCCAAACCCGAGTTCAAAAAGCTTCGCGGCTCCAAGTGATGCAACTCGCGCTCGCCATCAAAACTCCCCGCATCGCGCTCCCCATGGTCGACATGGCCGGGGCATTCGCGATCCTCGGGAGCGCGACTGAATCGCAGATCGGCGACCTCGTTGACTTCGGATGGGTCTGGGCTTGGAACGTTGGCGACTCGACCTCGCGCCGCCGAAACCTGCGCTTTCTCGCTGCGAGCGTTGCGATGTTGCAAGGCTTCGTTCGAGAGACGGGCGGCGACATCGACGCGCTGCTTGCGTCCGACGATCTGCCGAAGCGCTCTCCGGCGTGGTCAGATGTTCTGCGGCTGGTTCTGCCGAAACACGACAAACCTTTTTTCTCGGGCAGCGAGTGCAAGCGAGCCCTCAACCTCCGGCGTGTTCACTTCATCAACCTTGTTAACGAGGGCCAGCTTCCCGGAACGAAGTGTCACAAAGGCCCGGGCGGAACGCCGAGCATCGCCCGCGCTGACTTCATCAACTTTTTAGAATCCCGAGTCATCGGAAAATTATGAGCAAACTAAAAAAGTTCACCGGCTTTCGCGGTGTCGTTGCCTTCGGCGAAATCAGCGGTATTCAATTTGCGCTGGTCGCGACAACGCCTCTCGCCGTCAAAAATCTCTGGGAGCATTTCATGCCGGGCATTCCCTTTGCCCCGGCTGGCACCCAGAAGGCCGTGCTCGTTCAAGCTTCGTTGCTGCCCGAAACCCGGAAGCCAAAAACAATTCAGGTCGACGTGATCGCTCGCGTCGATTCCCAACCTCAATCCGACTCCACCTCCCAAGCATGAGCAAAAAGAAAAAAGAAGAAACGGCAGTCGCGCTGACAACCCCGGTCGCGCCCAAACTCAAAGGCGGCAATGACGAGGAAGTCATTGCGCGATTCCAGGAACTTTTCCAGAAGGCGCAAAACGGTTTGCGCATCGTTGGCGCATTCGCGCTCTACGCCTTCCACGTTAAACACAATTTGCTCAAGCATGGCCAGTTCGGCCCTTGGGTCGAAGCGACCTATGGGAAGGAATCATATCGCGCCGTGCGCGGTCACATGGGGCTTTGCAAGTCCGTCCTCGAAAAGGAATGCAAGGTCAAGGCCATCAAGCCGTGGATTAAAAATCTGGCCGATCAAATTGGCAAAGGCTCTGCCAATTTGAATCACCCCGGCGAACTGCTCTTGTTGCCCGAGGCAAAGCTGCCTGAAAAGTTGGAAGCCGCCCGCACCAAATACTTCGACACCGTCGACGGCAAATCCGCCAACCAACTCTTTATGGAGTTCAAGCAATCGGACGACGATGACGAGGACAATGCCAAACCGAAGGTTGGACGTGGCAAAGGGAAGGGCGGCGCAACCAAGGCTCAACGCGAGGCAGCCGCCGACAAGGCCGAGCAAGCCCGCATCGAAGAGATCGAAATCAGCGCGGGCGAGTTCATCACGTGGATTGAGAATCATGCCGACGCGAAGGGCTTCGGCTGCATGAACGAGGAACTGCGCGGAAAACTGAAAGACGCGCTCGAACTCGGCGCTTCATTCCTACGGAGACTTGGCAAGTGAGCGACCCCGAAAAAGAACAGTTGGCAGATCGCGTCCTAGCCATTTCGGGCACCGTTCCGAATCGCGAACGCTATCGCAACTATCTGCTCGCATTGCCCGCCTCAACCCTTGAGGCGAAGAAAGAGCAACTGGAAAAGGAGCGCGATGCATTCAAGCCGCATATCCCGCTAAGGAGGAAATGAGCATGGAAGTTACACGTGGAACAATTTCGGAGCCGGGAGCGACCGCCCTGATGACGCGGGCGGATACTGAACAGTCCATCCTCCCGGCTCCAACCTTTCTGCCCGTGTCGGATGTGCGTGCGTATCTGAATCAGCGTCAGCCCGTCCCTCACTTCGCCAGCGAGCAATCGCTCTTCGTTCGGTTGCCGGACAAGATCAAATCGGAACTGACTCGTTTGCTCGGCATGCGCCCGGGCGGTGGCGCGTTCGGTTTGATTTACAGCCTCACGCACGGCAAAGGCGCGGTCTCCGTCTCGCGGGCGGTCGTCGAAGCGTGTCGGCAATTCAAGCTGCCGGGCTCCATCCCGCGCAATCGCGCACGCTATGACCTTTGGGCTGAGGCGAAGGATTGGGTTTGCCTGGTCAATCGCGCCAAAGCCGGGGCCGCGTGGCAGCAACGCGAGGATGGTTTGCCCCTTGAGTTTTTGCGGTTCGCGGCGAAGCGCCTTTCAGATTTTGAACGAGATGACGGCAAGCGGCAGGCGGTGATGTCCATCAATCGCCAATGGCGGACTGGTCGAAACGAAAACGGAGATCGCGAGCCCATTCCCGGTTTCGGATTTTGGCAGGAATGGTTTCGCGCTGAGTTCCCCGGCGTGCGACTTCCCGCCGAAGCGCCCAAGCTGCCGGGCGGTAGTTACTCCAACATCACGACGCAGATCAACGCCGCGAATCTCTTTCCCAAGATCGTCCGGGCAATCGTTCACGAAGGCGATGCCGCTGCCCGCGAGTTTGCCCCGCATGTCCGCTTTGACCGCAACAGCGCAGGCGCAGACGGCGGGCCGCTTCGGTTCCTGGAAATGATCGAGTTCGACGACGTGCGTTGCGATTTCCTGGTGTTGGACGAAAAGTCCGGGCAGGCGTGCGACCTCTGGCTCTTGATCGCTCGCGACCGTGGCACCGGCATGTTGCTCGGCTTCGGCCTGCGCCCGGCTCGCTCTCGCGAGGATGGCACCCAGGAACATTTGAAGCTTCGTGACATGAAGCAACTCGGCGGCTGGCTGCTCGAACGCTACGGGCTTCCGCCGTATCGCTCTCTCTGGCGGTTGGAGCGCGGCACCGCGACGCTGCCGCCCGCGATTCAAAAGGCCATGCGCGAGATGTTCGACGGCATGGTCGATATTTCCTACACCGGCATGACGGGCGGGAAATCTGTCACCGGCTACGAGCAACGCGGAATCGGCAACAGCACGGCCAAGGGTTCGCTGGAATCACAGAACCGTTTGCAGCACACGATGACAAGCTGCCTGCCCGCGCAGATCGGACGCGACTACGGACGCCGCCCGGCTGACATCAAGGCACGCGCCGACGAAGCGGAGGACATTTGGGAGAGCGTCCAGCATTTGCCCGAGCACCTGCGTAACCAGGCCGGGTATCCAGTTCTGACTATCAACGACGCCCGCGCTCATTTGCTCCGCGTGTTTGGACTGCAAAACACCCGCACGGAACACGATCTACAAGGCTTCGCTGATGTCGTCGAATGGTATGAGCCCACCGAAGGCCGCTGGCTTTCGCAGGCCGTGTTTGCCGGTCAACCCAACGTAAAATTTCGCAAGCGGAAGGAATCACCGATGGAGCGTTGCGCCCGGCTCGTCGCTCCATATCGGCAATCGTGGTCCAACGTCTCGCCGGAAATTGTTCGCGCACTTTACGTCCACACCATTCGGGACGTGTGGGTTCAAGACAATGGCTTGGTCCGGTTCCGTTGCGAAGGCCGCGAGTTTGAATTTAAGCCCGGCCCCGGTTGGGAGCCGCAAGTGCCCGGCGCGAAGTTGCTCGCCTACTTCCATCCCGACGAACCGCGCTTTCTATATCTCACCAGCGGCAAGGGTGAGCTCGTCGGCGTCTGGGTTCGGAAGGACTACGCGCACGACCGGCAGACTCTCGACGACGCGATTCACTACAAGCAATCCGCCATCAAGGCCGCGAAGCAAATGGCGTCCGACTACACGGCCGACAAACGCGCCGCGCTGGAATCCATGCGGGAGAACAACACCGCACTGCTTGCCGCGAGCACGTTCGTGGCCGTGACCGAAACGCCCGCGCCCACGAAGGAAAAGCAATCGCCCATCGCCAATGCGCTGAACGCGATGCGGAAGGAACGCAAGAAAGTATCGGAGCGCGACCGCCAGGAATCCCAAGCCGCCGCTGATGCGTTGCTCGCAAGCGCGAGCGCCCCGGCCGATGACGCCGCCGAATCCACGGCGGGAGACGATTTGCTCAGAGCTCTGACGAAGTCAGCGCCTGAGAGTTAGCCAACAACAACCAACACAACAGCAGCCATGAATGCAGCACGAAGATCTGAAATTAAAGAAATCATAACCGCTTTGTCTGAACTTAATACGCAGATCGAGACCCTCGAAGCGGATGAGCAATCCGCTTTCGACAACATGCCCGAGGGCTTGCAGCCGGGAGAAAAAGGGCAGCAATCCGAAGCGGCGATCGGCTACTTATCAGACGCCGCCAGTTCGGTGAGCGATGCCATCGAAAACTTAACATCCGCAGCCCTCTAAACAACCAACACAACAGCAGCCATGCACAATCAATCATTACCTCCAGCCGACCGCGACGACGCGCCGGAAATCGCCACTCCATCCACGGCCGTTGAAATCTCCGAACGCCCCGGCGACGGCCGACGCAACGAACGCATTGACGGTTCAACCGTCGCGGAAGCCACCAAACATTTGCCCGATTCTCAGCGCAGCGTCATCCGTGCGTTTCACGCGCACTACATGGACAATGGACTGACGCTAAAAGAGGCCGGTCAGTTAATCGACCGAGACAACTCCACGCTCAGCCAAATCTTCAAAGGCAAATACCCGGCGAACCTGGACCGTGTCGTCGAGAAGATGTCGTTTTTCCTGAACCTCGAAGCGAAGCGGGCCGAGGGCGGCAAGCTGTCGTTTATCAAAACGGACCTGTCCGAAAAAATGTGGTCCATCTTCGACCTGGCTCGCGAGACGCAAAAGGTCGCGTTCATGATTGGCGACACCCAGATCGGAAAGACGACCATCGCGGAACGTTACACGCACGAGAACAACCACGGCCGCACCATTTACACCCGGATGCCGGCCAGTGGGAGCGTAATCGAATTCCGGCTTGAACTCGCGGCCAAGATGCGGCTTGGCAAGTTGTGCGCGGCGGATTTGAACCGCGCCATTTTCGGGGCCATCGACAGCCGCATGTTGCTCATCATCGACGAGCTCAGCCTCTGCATGCCAAAGGGTTCAACCGGCGTCCGACGCATCAGGGTAATCGAGTTCATTCGCGAAATCTTCGACCGGACTCAATGCGGGCTCGCGTGCATCGCCACGAGCGTTTTTGCCAAGGAGCTCGAAAGCGGCGCGTTCGCAGAAGTGTTCCGGCAAATGAAGCGCCGCCGTCTTTGCCTGCACCGCCTGCCAGATCGTCCGTCCCAAAAAGACCTCAACACCTTTGCCGACGCGCACGGCCTGCCGCCGAGCGAAGGGCAGGCCCGCGAACTGGAGAAGCGCATGATTGATGACGAAGCCTTGGGTATGTGGCTAACGGTTCTTCGCCTCGGAGCCAAGCTCGCCGCCAGCAAAAAACAAAGCATCGGATGGGCGCACGTAATTAGCGCACACAAGGGACTCGAAAGCCTCGAAGGAAAGAACAATTAACCCCTCAATAAAAGCAGCCTATGAAAGCATTAACTCTTCACCAGCCTTGGGCGCACTTGGTCGCGCAGGGAATCAAAACCTTGGAGACTCGCTCCTGGAAAACCAACTATCGCGGACACCTGGCCATCCATGCGGCCGCTGATTATCGCACCGTCGAAGCCGACTCGGTATTGCTCGCTAGCAACACCAAAGCTCCGCTGTATCGAATGCCGTGGGACCGCTATCTCCCTGACAATTGGGGCGATCTTTACGGCGAGTTGAATTTCGGACTTATCGTCGCCGTGGTGCGCGTTAAAAACTGCGTGCCTGCGGATGCCGCCGAATACCATTTGCAGCGCGTGATGGCGGGAGATAAAGACGCAGGCGCGCGTCAGTGGGCGTCCGAACAATTATTTTTCGGGGACTTCTCCGAAGATCGTTGGGTATGGGAGTTCGACCACATCATCGAGGTTGGTCGATGGGTTCCCGCACGCGGCAAGCAGGGACTCTGGACTCTCACCCCGGCCGAAGAATTATTGCTCGCCACGGCGTTGCAGGCGGATGGCGTGGACATGTTCAACACGATGAAACTTTTGGAGGCCGCATGAAACCAGCCACACACAAAACCCCGGATGAGCGCGCCTCGGATTGGAACAATGCCGTTTCTGTCGGCGACTACGTCCGCGTGGTTGTGGAAAAAAACGCGTATGTGACCAAAGCCGAGACCTGCGCATTTATGACCCTGTCCGGCGAAGTGGTCATCCGCCTCGAAGGCATCCGTATGGATGTGCCGCTCCGCTTCTGCACGCCCGTCGCCGCGCTTGAAAGAGCAATCCTCAAACCCGCCGAACTCACCACAGTTTAACCATCGATAACCGCAGCAACCAAAATGAAAAGCAAACGTATCAAAAAACCCGTGATCGTCCTCGCCAGTCGCGTGGAGGCAGAGGAAGTGATGACCGAACTGGCTAGCGCGCTCAACAATCAGCGCTCCATTCAGGCGCAACGCGACGCAGCCATTCTCGCGATTAACAAAAGTTTTGAGGCACCGCTCGCGGATTGCGATGCGCTCATTTCCGAAAAGCACAACGCACTGCAAGTATGGGCCACGGCCAATCCCACCGAGTTTCCCAAGGATCGGAAGTCGCTCGAAATGTTGAGCGGCACCCTCGGTTTTCGGAAGGGCACGCCGAAGCTGGCGACCCTGAATCGCAGTTGGACTTGGGTCAAAATCCTGGCTGCACTGCGAGCCTCCAAGGCGCTCGCGTTCATCCGCACCGTCGAAGAGGTAAACAAGGAAGCGATGCTCGCGGAGCACGCCGCCTCGGAGAAAAAATCGGACGTCGATGCGCTGTATAAAAACGTTGGCGTCAAGGTCACCCAGGAGGAAAGCTTCTTCGTCGAAGCCAAACTTGCGGACACCACGGCCCGCCAAACTTCCGAGGTGGCAGCATGAGAATGTTCAACTCTCACACCAGCCCGCGCTACGTTTTCGAGCGCCGGACCGCGCCGATTCATCCGCAGGTCCGGCGCAACATCCTCGCGAAGTTGCAACGGCGCAATGACCTTTGCCAGTTGCCGATACTCAGCAAGGAACGCGGCGAGCGTAACACGCGCCGCCTCGTCGTGTGGACCGTCGCCGTGTTCATCGGCGGGGCGTTGATGGGTTGGCTCTTTCGCGCACACCTATGAAAACCAGACCCGATGATCTCACGGTGGCGGCGTTCATTATCCAGACCGTTTGCCGGGAATTTCATTTGCCGATGTCGGCGCTCGAATCCAGTGACCGGCACACGCCCATAGTTTGGGCTCGCTGGATAGTGATGCACTTGATTCGCAAATACACCCTCATCCATCCCAAGGTGATCGGCGTGCTGCTGGATAAGGACAGGAGCACGGTATTGAAAGCTCTCGGCGACGTGGCTCACGAAGCGGAGGCCAACCCGGCGTTTCGTCAAACACTATTCAAAATCGAAGCGCTGGTAATCGACGCATTGCGCAACCCGGCCATCAGCTTGGCGGCTTAATGTTATGTATCTCACCCGTGTGGAATTTGAGTGCCTGCGCGAACCGCAAGCATCCAGCCTGCTTTATCTCCGGGGCGAGCGCGACAAGCTCGCCCGGGAGCTTGCATTCGAGTTCGACACGGAAATAAAGTCGGCTTGGATTGATGACATCATATCCTATCGGGCTCCCAATTCCGGCCGCGCTCATGCCGAGAAGCATCTAATCGACAATCGTCGCTTCGACACGATCAAAGACCTTGATGTCCTTTACCGCCTGTCCTTGCGCATTGCGAAACTGGAACGGCTGGCATGTGGCATCCCGATTGGCTCCGAACTCGCACAGGCATGAGCACTGCCGCTCCAAAAATCCGCTACCCACGAGCCCTGGCCATTTCAGCCGCGAAGGAAATTTGCGACGTGCTCAAGCCGCACTGCGAGCGGCTGATTGTGGCGGGCTCGCTTCGTCGCCGGAAAGAGTCCGTTGGCGACATCGAGATTCTTTACGTCCCCAAACTCGAAGTGATGCCGCAGATGGTTCAAGCCGACTTGCTCGCACCGCCGCCCGCGCCGCAATTCCGCGACCTGGCTGAATGCCAGATCAACGCGATGGCCGGATATTTCAAGCACGCTGTGACCGGCGTGCCTTTCCGCGCCAAAAATTATTTGATCACTCAACGCCGGAACGCCACGGGCCATGTGACGTGGGGCGAGAAAAACAAATACGCCGTCCATATCCGCACGCAAATACCCGTCGATTTCTTCAAGGCCACGGCCGTGAATTGGTGGAACTATCTCGTTTGCCGAACCGGCTCCGCTGAAAACAACATCCGCATTTCCGAAGCCGCCCAAAAGAAAGGCTGGAAGTGGCACCCCTACGACGCCGGATTCACCGACGAGCGTGGCAAAATAATCCCCGCGACCAGCGAACAGGACGTGTTCGCCCTGGCCGGGCTGGAATACCGCGAACCGAAAGACCGATGATGCTTCGCGCTCTCGATTTGTATTGCGGAAAGGGCGGATGGGCTTCCGGCTTCATTGCTGAAGGGTTTCAAATCATCGGCGTTGACCTCAACGATTTCAGTGAATTTTACCCCGGCGTTTTCGTGCAAGCGGACCTTTTGAAATGGGAAGGCTGGCGGGATTTGCGCGGGATTGTTGCGGTCGTTTCATCGCCACCGTGCGAAGAATTTTCACGTTGGTCCATGCCGTGGACTCGCGCTAAAAATCCACCCCCCCCCCGAGAGGATTTGTGGCGGCGCGGAGAATTTATCGCGGCTCAATTGGGCGTGCCCTGCGTCACAGAAAACGTGCGCGGCGCGCAGCCCTTCATGGGTCGCTCGTCTGGTCATTGCGGCCCGTTCCATCTGTGGGGCTCGGTGCCTGCGATTCTCCCGCCATTCCATGGCCGAAAAAAGGAAAGCTTCGGCTCCAAACAAAAGGCAGACCGAGCCGTCATTTATGAGCCGCTTGCCCGCCATATCGCCCGCTGTTTTAAACACTGAAACTTTATGCTCATAAGTCCCGATCAAAACCGTCGATTCTGGCGCGAGTGGAATGCAATCGTCGTGTCGAAAAAGTGGGCTCGTCCCGAAGCAGAAAAGGAACGCAAGGCATTGATCGCCCGCGCCGGTTTTTCAAGCCTGACTTTGGTGGATAAGGTGAAGGGTTTCAGTCGCGTATTGAACGAACTCGCAGCAATGCGCGACGACCTCGGCGGAATGCTCCGCGCCGATCAAAATGATCGCCGGGTTTTGGAATATAAAATCCGGGAAGTGGGACGCGAATTATGCACGTCGAAAGTTGATTCTTTTCCGTTCAGCAACACCTACATCGGGACGGTCATGCGGGATAAATTTGGGACGATGAACGTCCACAGTTTGACCGACGAGCAATTGACTCAATTGCTCTATACCCTGACCGACCGCGCCGCCGAAAAACGGCGCATCAGGAAGCTTGAAACCGTTGGCGCGGAGAACAACCAGCCGTGGTAAAAAAGGACTCAAAGCAATTCGTCCGCAGGCAACCAACGTCGCCAGAATTGACGGACGGATTACTTGAGTTCATCCGGGTCAAATTCTACCCCGGCGACAACGTCGCGTTTGCCAAGGACCGCCGCCTTTTGCTCAAGTGGGTTGTGCTGTATTTCGCCGCGTGGCTGGACGGAAAAGCGGTCAGTCTGCCGCTCGCTGATTACAAGGATATTGTGACCAAAGTCCTCATGGAAGCGGCCGTCCACGGAACCGGGAAAATCAAGTATCGGCCCGCATACCTCCGTTACGTCCTGCAATCGCATTTGCGCATTCACGGTGAGGACTACTACAACAAGGCCAAGGCCGTCCGAAACCTCGCTGACAACGCCCTGGCGCTCGTAGGCAGGCTTGCCGTCAAGACGGCTGACCCGATCAAGGACTTGGCGACGGCCGCCCGGCTGATTGACCCCAAAAAACGCACGGTCAAGGCTCCGGTTAAGGAACAGCTAACCTTGCTTTAAAATGAGGTTAAACCATTTCAAAACGGGCGTTTGCGGCGGTTTGTTTCTCAAACCAGCATCCGCCTGGCTTCCGGTCACGAAACCCTTTGTTTCCGGCCTTTTCCTGCCAGTTCCGGCCTAATCCGGTCTTTCTCAAATCCGCCGCGTAGACTCAATACGCCGGTAAATGGGCGCGATGAAACGGGGAGTTTTAAAGGCAATTGGCGGTAATTCGCACTTCGCGATTAAGGTGTTTGAACGGGTGGGCGGCAAATCCGAGGGTGCCGTTTCGACTCAAGATTGGCAGTCGGGAGACGAACCGGCACTTTAGCGCTTTTAACGATTTTGGGTATTCACTAAGGTGGCGGCGTGGTTGCACTTGAAGCGGTCAAACTTTTCAGCGAACTCAACCCGGTGGAGTTGAAGGCGCTGCGCATGATTGCCCGCGAACAGAAGTTCGCGGCGGGCGCGGAAATTTTCAAGGAGGGCAGCAACGGTGACGGCGTTTACGCGGTGAAGGAAGGCCTGGTGGAAATCTCGGGGCGCGTGGGCCAGGAGGTGCGGCTGGTGTTTTCGCAGGTGGAGCCGGGGGAGATTTTTGGCGAGATGGCGGTGATCGAAAACAAGCCGCGCTCGGCATGGGCGGTGGCCCGGGCCGATACGACGGTGTATTTCATTCCGCGCGCCGAGATGTTGTCGCTGGTGGAGCATTCGCCGGCGCTGGCCATGGCGTTGCTGCGGGACATCAGCCACCGGCTGCGCGAATTCAACCGGCAGTATCTCAACGAGGTGATCCAGACGGAGCGGCTGGCGGTGATCGGGCGGTTCGCGCGGTCGATCGTTCATGATTTGAAAAATCCGCTAAACATCATCGGTCTCACGGCGGAGATGGCGGGGATGGAAAAAGCGACACTGGAGATGCGGCAGCAGGCGAAGGAACGCATCCGCAAACAGGTGGATCGCATCAGCGATTTGATCAGCGAAATCCTGGAATTTACGCAAGGGTCGTCGTCGAATTTCGTGCTGTCCCCCGCGGATTACGGGTCGTTCGTGGATCAACTCATCAAGGAACTCGCGCCGGAAGTCGGGTTGAAGTCGGCAACGATCGAAGTGGAGCCGATGCACGAGCACGTGGAGTTGTCGCTGCATCCCAAGCGGCTGCGGCGGGTGTTTTTCAATCTGTTGCACAACGCGACCGATGCGATGCCGGATGGCGGGAAAATTTATGTGCGCTTTCGCGTGACGCCGGCGGAAGTCGTCACGGAGGTGGAGGATTCGGGCCAGGGGATCGCGCCGGAGATGACGGGGCAGTTGTTCGAGGCGTTCGCGACGCATGGCAAGGCGCACGGGACGGGGCTGGGGCTCTCGATATGCAAACGCATTATCGAGGATCATCACGGCTGGATTTCCGCGCGCAACGAAGCCGGACGCGGCGCGGTGTTTTCGTTCGGATTGCCAAGGCGTTTGCCGGACACGAAGAACAAATGAAGCCCGACCAAAAAAGTTTTTCCGACCGCGCCGCGTTCGCTTCGACCGCGCGGGTGTGACGACGGAGACAATTCCATGAACCGGATTCGCCTGCTTTCCGAGCAAGTGGCCAATCAAATCGCCGCGGGCGAGGTGGTGGAGCGGCCGGCGAGCGTGGTGAAAGAGTTGGTCGAAAACGCGCTCGACGCGGAGTCCACGCGCATCGCCGTCGAGATACAGGCGGGCGGCCGCAGTCTGGTGCGCGTGAGCGACGACGGCATCGGCATGAACCGTGATGACGCGTTGCTTTGCCTTGAGCGTCATGCGACGAGCAAGATACGGCGCGCGGAGGATCTCGCGGCGATTGCGACGATGGGTTTTCGCGGCGAAGCGCTGCCGAGCATCGCGAGCGTGAGCCGGTTCACGTTGACGACGCGTGAGCGGTCCGGCGAATCGGTGGAAGCGACGCAGGTGGTCATCGCGGGCGGCAAGATCGTCGAAGTGAAAGCGGCGGGTGCGGCGACGGGCACGACGGTCGAGGTGCGGCAGCTTTTTTTCAATTTGCCGGCGCGGCGAAAATTTTTGCGCACGGAGGAAACGGAATCCGCGCACATTCAGCATTATCTTACGCTCGCGGCGCTGGCGTATCCCGAGGTGGCGTTTTCATTTCAGAAAGACGCGCGGTTGCTCTGGCAATTGCCCGCGGTGAAATCCGGGCAGGACATTCCCGCACGGATGGCGGCCTTGCGCGAACGCCTGCGCGCATTGTATGGCAGCGAAACGAAGTTGCTGACGGTGGATTTCTCGACGCGCATGGTGGATCGCGATCAAACGAGCGAACTCGGCATCGAGGGAGAAAATTTCGAAACGGCGTCGCCATTGCGTGAGGAGACAGGGAGTCTTTTTAGGCTGTGGGGTTTCATCGGCGCGCCGGGCGTGTCGCGTTCCACGCGGGAGGACCAGCATCTCTTCGTGAATCGCCGGCCGGTGGAAAATCGCGGTTTGAATTTCGCCCTCATGGAGGGTTACCACACGGCGCTGATGAAAGGACGCTACCCGGTGTGCTGTCTTTTTCTTGAGATCGATCCGGCGGCGGTGGACGTGAATATCCACCCGGCCAAACGCGAGGTGAAATTTCATCGCGAAGGCGACGTGCGAAAACTGGTGGTGCAGGCGGTGCGGCAGACGCTGCTCGATTTTCACGCGAGTCAGTCGCCAGCGGACAGCCGCACGATTGAGACGAAGTCAATTGCGCAGGCGGTGGCACCTGAGACGACGGTGCAGCCCGCAGCGCTGGTTACGCAGAAACCGCTGCCGAATTTTCCGCCGGCGTTGAGACCGTCGGCGAGTGAGGTGTCGATGCCGTCAGCGGAGCAGCCGTCATTGCAGATGGGCTTTCGCCCGATCACATCGCCGCCGTTGATCACGGCGACACCGCGAGCCGTCCCGGGCGTTTCCGTCGATGCGCCGCAGGATGTCGCTGCACCTGTTGCTTCGCCAGGCGTCGCCCCGGCGGTGCCGTTGCTGAATGTTCCACTGCGTTTGGTCGGTGTGATTGGCCGGCTCTATGTGGTGTTGGAATCCGATCGCGGTCTCGTGTTGCTCGATCAACACGCGGCGCACGAACGAATACTCTATGAGCAGATGCTGGCGCGGCTCGAACAGAACGGGCAGGCGGCGTCGCAACGGCTGCTTTTGCCAGAGACGGTGGAGCTGTCGGCGCGCGACGCCAATTTTTTGCGCGGGCAACTGGCGACGCTTACCCGGCTTGGAGTCGGCTTGAGCGAGTTTGGCGATCGGACGTTTTTGCTCGATGCGCTGCCGCCGCTCGTGAAGGCGACGGATGCGCGTCGTTTTGTGATCGAGCTGGTGGACGAATTGAAAGCGGCGGGGCAGGAGGTCAATTCGCTTCGCCTCGGCGAGCACACGGTGGCCAAAACGGTTTGCCGTCACGCAGTGAAAGCGAACGATCCGCTCACGGGACCCGAACTGGAAAATCTCGTGGAGGACTTGCGCCATTGCGCCATGCCCTACACGTGTCCGCACGGAAGGCCGACATTGATCGAAATGAATTTTCGCGAGCTGGAAAAGAAATTCGGCCGTTCGCAGTGACGTTTCTTGGCGGGGCGTTTTGCCTTCGACGAAAATAAAACCGCCCGGCGCCGGGGCACAGGGCGGTTGAGAGAGCGATTGATCAGCTCGAGTGCTTTTCCGGGTTCCTCACCGACGCCAGCAGCCTCCGCCGTAACCGCCACCTCGATAAACGCCGCAGTAGCCGGCGGGGTAACCTCCACGATATCCGCAATTGTTATAATAGCCGCCACCGTAGCAACCACGGTAACCACCGCCGACGACCACCGTCGGGCCGTAGCCATAGTATGGAGCGGGAGTCGCACAGACGACCGGCGCCGGCTGGGCGTAAACCACGGGCGCGGGTTGTGCGTATACGACTGGAGCCGGCGCGGCGTAGGCTACCGGCGCCGCATATGTGACTGGCGCAGCGTAAACCACCGGGGCGGGCGCGGAATAAACGACCGGCGCAGGAGCCGGGGCGCAGACACCCAGGCCGAGGCCGACGGAGACACCGCAACGGCCGACCGATATTCCGAGAAATTGAGCCTGGGCCGAGACCGCAAAGCCCAATCCGAGCAAAACCAGCAAAGAGAGCTTTTTCATAACTTTAATCGTCACTGTTGTTTCAACATCCGATGGTTGATTGCAACCACAGTATTAGACGACCCCCTTTTTCGGTTTGTTCACCGACGAGTCCAGCGGCGGAACTCGTTGATAAACAGGGGTTTGAAGGGGGGTTTGAAAAAGCTAAGGGCCCAAATAGACGCGGCCCGACTGGTTCGTGCCGAGAAAATAGCCGTAGCCTACGCCGAGGTCCTGATAGATCACGCCCTGAACGGCGATTCCACGGGAGGTGCCGGCGGGAATGATCGTTCCTTTGAACAATCCACTCGCGGTCGTGAGGCTTAAAGTGAAACGATTTGTCAGACTGGCGTTGGCGATGCGATTGCCGGGCGAGAGCACGATGGCATTTGTAAATGGCGCCGCCAGATTGCCGCCTTCGAGACTCAGCACTCCGTTGGTGAACGAAAGAACCTGGTTGGTGGCGCTGCCGGGAGGAGTGTAACGCGAGCCGGCGCTGAAGATGACGTTGGTAAAGCCGTTGGGATAGAGCGCGGTCTTTTGCGCGGGCCGGATCCAACTCACCAAACCGTCGAGGCCGCCGGAGGGCTGGTTGGTGTCGAAGTTGAACCATCCTTGCAGCGAACCTTTGCCGCCATAGAGCGGCACATACAACGGCCAGTTGCCCGCGCCGGAAATGGGAATGGATTGCGAGAGCGTGCTGCCGTCAGCAAGCGCGCCGCCGAGTGTAATTTTGCCGGACGAATCGATGGTGACATTTCCATAACCGTCGCCTGCGGGGAACGAGATATCGCCGAAATCGCCACCAGGAATCATCACGTTATATTTGCCGAGGTACTGATTAGCGGGATTGCTTTTGGCATTGAACGTCGCCCGTTCCGCATGCACATCCGCGGACCATGTGCCATCGCCGATGGTGCCAGTCACAAGATTCCCACCGGCAAGATCAACGATGAGCGCGAGTTGCAGCGGCGTGAGGCCGCGCCGGGCGAGATTGAGATTTAGAACACCCGAAAGCGGGAGTTGACCCGAGGCGGAATAACTGGTGCCGCCGAATTGCGCACGCGTGCTGTAGCCGCCACTGCCGCTCAAGGTCAGTGTGAAAAAGCCGGAGTGATCCTGCGCGCGGCTGGCCTCTTGAAAAAGACCGTTGAATGTGCCCGTGGCTTGCAGGAATGGATTGGGAATGAAGTTCGCCTGCAGCACGAGGTTCGACGACATGACGAAACTCAGCGTGGCGCTGCTCGACGATGCGCCGCCGACCCAATTTGAGAACACCTGGCCGGGGCTGGGAATCGCGGTAACGATGTAGGGTTTGCCGATTTCAAGCGAGTTGGTTTTGAAATTCGTCGCGATGCGACCGAGGCCGTTGGTGATCAATGTGACCGGCGCGTTTACCACCAGGGTCAGGGTAAGAGTATTAGTCACGGAATTGTTGCCGACGGAATCAATCGCGTAGGTGCGGACCACGTTCGGCCCGGCAACGAGATTGGCGAGGGCAGTCCAGTTGGTTGTGCCGCTTGCGGGCAGCCACGCGGAGCCATTCACTTGATAGAACACCGTCGCGACTTGAATGTCATCGCTGCAGCGTCCGGCAAGCGCGGCCGCCGCGGTCGTCAAACGTGTGCCGGAGCGGGGCGAGGTCAGACTGAGTGAGGGAACTTTTTGGTCCACCAACAAAACGGCGTTCGAACTAATCAGCGTGGAACCGGTGCTGGTGATGACGACGCGATACGTGCCGGCGTCGCGCGCATTGATCGCCTTGATGTTAGTGAGCGTGAGGGAGGAATTGGTCGCGCCGGGAACGTTTACCTTGTTGCGCTGCCATTGATAATTCAGAGCGGCGGTGCCGATGGCGTCCACATTCAAAGTCGTCGTCGCACCGCTGCGCACGATGCCGCCGGCAGGCTGGGTCAAAATCGTAATGGCTGAGGGAACGTAGCCAGTGAGTGTGAAAACGCTGTAGCCCGGGATCGTTGTGGAAATGGAGTCGTTAGTTACACCCACGGTGCCGGCATGAACGAGATTGGCGGAGGCGGTGGTGACGTAGAGTTCGAGATTCTCGATGCCCGGCAGGCTGCTCAAGTCGGCCGATAACGCGGCGGGATTGTCGTCGTAGTTGATGCCGGTGAGCGTCAGTTGCTTCGTGTCGGGATGATAGAAGCCGAGCAATACCATGGACGAGCCGGTGGGGCTGACCGCGATGCGTTGCGCGCCGGGCCGCACGAATTTCGAAATCTGCGACATCGTGTAGTAGGCCTTGCGCGGGGTGTAAGTCTTCACCGGCGCGTTGATGTCGTTGATGCCGAACAAGCCCCAGTAACTCCAGTGCATGTTGCTGTCGTAGTTGTTGAAGAAGTGACTGTCGTAGGCTTCCCAGACGAACGCGGCCGAGGCGTTGTTGGCGAGGTGATAAAGGAGATATTCCGCGGTGCCGAAGGCGTAGTCCCAACTGTTTGTGCCCGAAATGCTGGCCTGGCACGGCTCGCACCAGACGTTGAACTCGGTCATCCAGAAAGTGCTCTTGGGATAAGGCGATTGCTCGATGAAATCCTGCACGCCATACGACCAGGTGCCGTAGTCCGAATAACTGTGCAGCCCGAAATGCGCGACCTTGGACATCACGAGCGAGTCCTTCATGATCTCCGGCAGCCAGTTCGTGCCGCTGTCGCTGCGGTCCGGGCCGACGAAACGAAGATCGCCAAGGCCGTTGGCGTCGAGTTGCTGTGAGAGCTTGTGAAGGGTGAGGGTGTATTGGGTGCCATCGGCGATGCCGACGCCGGTGCCGGGCAGGTCGGGTTCGTTGTTGGGAGCGATGATGTTGAATTGCAGATGATTGGTGTAACGCGCGTATACCAACGCGGACGCGATCGTTTCCGCCCATTCGTCCTCGAAGCCGGGCGTGAGTGACAAGCCGCCCATCCACGAGGGGCCGAAGCCCTGGAAATTCGGCATGACGCCGTTGGTGATTCCCTTCTGATTCAGATAAGCCATCAGGTTCCACATCATCTGAAAATCGGGACTGCTGTAGATCGTCTTGTAGTAATCCCAATTCATGATTTTGGAATTACTGTTGTCATTGGTGGCTTCCCAATCGGCGTTGTCGAACACCACGCGGAAAAGGGAGATGCCGGCTTGATCGATCAAGGCGTCGAGGACGGGCGTGACTTCGTTATTGGTGAAGCTGCGATGATTGGCGTTCACGCCGAAGCCATCGATCGTTTGAAACGTTTGCGAGCCGTCCACCGTGACATGAATGTCGATGGCGGACGCCGCGCCCGCCGAGAGCAGCAGCAGGGCAAGGCAGGAGAAGGCCCGGAGCGCGGCTTTCGCCGGCAACAACATGCCCGTGCGGAACATCAATCGAATCATTCCCATTTTCGCCTGATAGTATCGGTGAGGAGCACCTCTAATACCAAGGGAAACAGGGCTTTTTGGGCACTTTACATTACGGATATTCGCATCCGTAATAAACCAGCCGGACGAGAGGGAAACCCTTGCCGGACTATTCTCCCGCGCGGAAAGTTTTCCAGCCCTCACTCGGGCGGTCTTTCAATATGCCTTCCATCCAGTCAAACTGCGGATGGGCGGCGAGAAACTTTTCGGCGTTGAACGCCATTCCGCAAGACGAACCCCAGCGGGCGTCGAAGGACATTTTCTTCGCGAGCTTCGCATCCACCACTTTGCCGTCCACCGTGCCGCTGCAATCGAACGGCACATCGTGGCCCTGTCCCATGGGATCGAGGTCAAAATGGCCGCACAAAGTCCGCCCGCCCGCTTCGGTCTTTTCCTTCCACGTGTCGAAATGGTCCGCCTCGAAACGCTTCGCGAGCGACAGATCGATCGAACCCTCGTGTTCCTTCATCAATTGTTTCCAACGCACGCGGCGCGCCACCGAGGAGAGGCGGATGTCGGTGTCGTCACGCTCGGTTTCGAAGAGGAGAATCTTCCGGTTTTCCGCAACGTTGGAACCGACGAAATAGCCGTCCTTCTTTTTCTCCCAGCCGATGTATTGCAGGCCCAACTCCAGCCGCGCGATCTCCTTCGTGTTGATGTCGCCGAGCAGCCAGGCGTTTGCGTAGCCGCCGTTGTTGCCACGCTTCATGATCTCGCTCCAGCCGTCGAGCGAGGAGGCATCCTGCGTCGCGCGCCGCATGCGGACAAATTCCGGAATGCCGTTGGTGTCGAAGCCCTGGAACTGTCCGATGGTGGTTTCCGAACCAACGAGGCCGGCGTCGGTGACGAAAAAGTCGGTGCCGCTGTGGATCCAGCCCGGCGTCGTCTGCCAGAAAATCCGGTGGCCGCGCGCGGGCATGATGTCCTGAATGACATTCGGAAAAACGTCCGCGTAACTTTCCATCGTGTTATGGCCGAGCACCACGTTGCCGTCCTTCGTCCATTTGCCGGTCGCGATAAACGAACTGCACGATTCGCGGGCGACGAGGCGGGGATCATCCTTGATGCGTTTCTTTTCCTGCTTCCACCAATAGCTGCTCAACTCGATGATGCCATTGTAAGTGATGATCTCATCGCGTGAGGCGCTGACCCCGGCGGCGCGGGCGCCCTCGGCGATGCCTTCCATTTCCGTCATGTTTTCCGGATCGATCTTGGGCACGAACATCGCCGCCGCGTTGGTGACGAGCCAGGACCATTCCATGGCGGTGTCGTGTTCCCATTGAATCCGGGTCACACGCAAACCTTCGCCAATTTCCTTTGCAAGCAGATAACCATGTTGAAAGCCGCGCTCCCGCGCTTCGCCTTCGATGTGCAAATAGATCCAGCCGGCGCGCTCCGAGCGTTTACCCTTGGCGACCCAGGCTTTTTGTTCGGCGGTGAGATTGTCCTTCGGCGCGGCGAAACCGGGGGAGACGAAAAGGAATAAAGAGGCCGCCGTGAGCAGACATCGCAGAGGAATCATGATTTGAGCGTAGTTAAAAAGCGCGATGGAGACAAGCGCGGTGCGTTATTGGTGCGATATAACAAAATTGGTAGTGCCGAGCTGCTGAGACTGTCTCAGCAGCAACGCCCTACCGAGTTGGAGTGGGGCCTAGCTGCTTATCGGGGTTGATTGTTTGGCCTGTGCTGTAGCACGCGGGGTTGAGTTGCGGGGCGGCTTCGGCAATCCTCGAAATATGACGAGTTTAACCGACGTGTTGCAATTGCGGGTGCGCTATAGCGAGACCGACCAGATGGGCACGTTTTACAATTCGCGTGCGCTGGAATGGTTCGAGTGCGGGCGCACCGAAATCATGCGGCGCTGGATGGGGATGAGTTACGTCGAGCTGGAAACGCGCGGGGCTTTTCTTCCACTCGTGGAGGCGCATCTCGAATTTCAAGGCGGCGCGCGTTATGACGATTTGCTGAGCATCACCACCACGGTGGCGTTTTTGGGTCGCGCGAAATTGCGGTTTGATGTGCAGATTAATCAACACGATTCCGGCCGCGCGGTGGTGAAGGGCTACACGGTCCACGCCTTCGTGGATAAGCAGGGCAGAGCCATTCGACCGCCGCCGTGGTTCGTCGAACTTTTCCACAAATCCGCCCACGCTCAGGCGCATCCGTGAACGCGCAGGCGCGAAAGGGCGCGGGATTTGAAATCCGGTGATTATCGGTTAGACTACGCACCTACGGGATCGGCGATGAATCAACGGGCCATTTATTATTTCGACAACAACGCGACGACGCGCGTGGCGCCGGAGGTGCTGGACGCCATGTTGCCGTTTCTGCGGGATCATTGGGGCAATCCTTCCAGCGCCTATTCGTTCGGTCGTGAACTCGCGGCGCACATCGATGAGGCCCGGACGAAAGTGGCGGCGCTCATCAACGCCGAACCGCGCGAAATCGTTTTCACCAGTTGCGGCACCGAAAGCATCAATTCCGCGCTGCAGAGCGCGCTCACCACGCAGCCGGAAAAACGGCATCTGGTCATCACCGCCGTCGAGCATTCGGCGACGATGAAATTTTGCGAGTTCCGCGAAAAGCGCGGCTCCGCGGTCACGGTCGTGCCCGTGTCGTCCGATGGCGCGCTGGATTTCGACCTGCTCGAAAAATCCATCCGATCCGACACCGCCATGGTGTCCGCCATGTGGGCGAACAACGAAACAGGCATCCTGTTTCCGATCGATGAAATCGCCGCGCTCTGCCGCGACAAGGGCGTGCCGTTTCACACGGACGCCGTGCAGGTGCCGGGGAAATTGAAGATGGATGTGCGGGCGCTCGGCGTTGATTTTCTCTCATTGTCCGCGCACAAGCTGCACGCGCCGAAAGGCATCGGTATGCTCTATGTGAAGCGCCGCGCGAAGTATCAACCGTATCTACTGGGCGGCGGGCAGGAGCGGGGTCGCCGCGGTGGGACCGAAAACGTGGCCAACATCGTCGCCTTCGGCCGCGCGGCGGAGCTGGCGATGACGCGTATCGACGACGAAAATATCCGCGTGCGTGCGTTACGGGATAAATTGGAAAGCGGAATCCTGACGCAAATCAAGGGCACCCGGATCAACGGAGCGAAGGAGCCGCGGCTCGCCAACACCACCAATATCGCGTTTGACCACGTCGAGGCGGAAGGCATTTTGATGCTGCTCGACCAGGCGTACATTTGCGCTTCGAGCGGGTCGGCGTGCACGACCGGTTCGCTGGATCCTTCGCATGTGTTGACCGCCATGGGTTGCGACGCGGCGCGCGCGCGCAGCAGCATCCGCTTCAGCCTGAGCACCGACAGCACGGAGGCGGAGGTGGATTACGTGCTGAAGCATCTGCCGGGCATCATTGCGAAGCTGCGGGCGAACTCGCCGACGCCGAATTGAACCGCTGAGTCGCGGAGGCGCGGAGATGGGAAAACGTGGGACAGAGGGAGGATCACCGGAATTGAGACTGATAGAGGGCTGTGCCAATGAGCGTTAAATTTTAAACGGGATGCTTGTGGGCCGAAAAGCTGGATTACTCTTGCTCGTCTTGGTTTTGCTTTGCCCGTGCGCGGCTCATGCCAAGCGAAAAGCGCCAAAGCGTGTCCCTCCACTGGTGAATGAGGGCGTTGATTATAGGGCCCGCGACATGTGTTGCGTCGAGGCAACGGATCTGGCTTCGGGAAGGAGATCGTGGCGAAGGAAGGTATATCAAGTTTGGTACTTCCCTCCTTTTTGCCGAAACCGACGTTCAGGATGTTTTCATCAACAATCTCGCGATCGTGGAGGGCAAACTCGAAGTGCAAAATGAGCGAGGCAGGATTTACCGGCTGGACCTCAAGAGCGGTTATGAGGAAGGCTATTGGGGATATCTGCTGTTCTGGTTGAATCTCGGGATGATCGTTTTTCTCGCCAGCATCCGTATATGGACGAGATGGCGCGAGGCACCACCTAAGCCAGCGACCCGCTGAGTCATAACAGTCACCCGGTTGGGCGCGCGTATTTTTTAAGCCCCACGGTGCAAACCCGCCGAGATGGCCAAGGCAATTTACGAACTGTCCCCGACAGCCAAGCAAGGGAGCAGTTCGCGCCACCACCCCGGCGGGAAAGTGTGGCTGGGAAAAAATCCGTCGAAGCGTAGAGCGTGGCCAATCTGCGTTCCGTCACACAACGGAGCAGCTTGTGTTTCCGCTTCGACGGGAAAGAGCGCCCGCCCGGCCGGTCTGAACAACGTGTGCAGGCTGAATTAGATTTCGCGGTCTCGTTCAGTCTGCACGACCGGCCTGACGGGCTGATTGTTGTCATAAGGAGAGCCCGGCGACCCGGCGCGCAGCCGCGCCGGTCTCGGGATCAACGGCGCTTGGCGGCTTTGGGCGCGGAGGCCACGGGTTCGTTGTCGTCGTCCTCGTCGCCGAGCGCCTGCGCGTTTTGGTCCTCGGACAAATCCGTCAATTTTTCATTGGCGGCCTTTTCCTCTTCGAGGATTTCCTCCAGCAGGTCGACGGCTTCGTCGTTCTGGAGCAGTTTCGCCCAGGCGATCAGCGTGCCGTAGGAGGCGATCTCATAATGCTCCACCTTTTGGCAGGCGGAGATGAGGCCGGCGTTGAGCGTCGGCTCGCCCTTGTTGTCGGCGGCGATTTCGTCGCCTTCCTTCAAGAGACCGACGGTGGCTTTGCATTCCTTGCTCTTCGGCTTCTCACCAAAAGCAGCGAAGACCTGCTTGAGCTTTTCCACATGACCCTTGGTCTCTTCGAGGTGGGCCAGCAGGGCGTCACCCAGCGTCTCGTCGGTGGCGGCCTTCGCCATTTTCGGGAGAGCCTTCACAATGCGGTTTTCCGCGTCATGCATGTCCGCCAGTTCATCCAGAAATAAGTCTTTCAATGTAGCCATAATATTTTTTGGTAATTTGTTTTTTACGATGCTTGGTTTCGTAGCAGGGGAAGTGCCTGCGGGCTTTACGCTGGAAAACCGCCATTCCGGGGCTGTGACAGTGTGCAAAACTTTTGATATGATCGGAGGAGTGTGCGATCTGCATTCAGGAAATCCACCGCCGTCGTCAAGGCGCTCACCACCTATAAAGGCATGAGCGAAGACGACGCGCGCAAAATGGTCGGCGAATGGATCGCCTCCTACAACACCTTGAAAGCGCAATTGGCGAGCGCAAAAGCCATCGCCGAACAAAAGGCGCGCGTCGCCGCCGACAACGCCGCGAAAGACCTCGCCTGCTCGGCGACCGTCACCTTCTTCGCCTTCCTGATCGTCACCGTGTGCGGCGGCATCTGCGGCGCAAAGCGGACGTTCCGCCACACCACCTTCGGCATGGTCTCGCCGTAAGGGATGGAATTTCTGACGCTTTAGTCGTCGAACACAAACGCGGCCGGAAGCGGCCGCGTTTTTGGCCAAGTCCGGATAGGCTTGGAACGCCTGCGCGCTGAGAACTGCTACGGCTTAGCGCCGCTCGTCTTTGGGTGGGTTCGCGGGAGCGTCGGCGGATTCGATCAACAGCTCCTTCAGGAACAGGTGCTCATAGATTTTGCCCTGGAGCATTTCCCTGATCTGGCTCGAGGTGTGGCGGCTGCCCAATTCCAGACGTTCACCCACAATCCGTCCCGCCACGTTGGTGCTCGTGATGGGTTGTCGTATCGCGAACAGCGGATACTTCGCAGCGAGCGCTGCGGCTGTCACGTTTCGATCGTAGGTATAGGGATGCACCTTCGCGCCGGGCAGAAAGAAAACAAAGCCCTCCTCCTTCGCCTTAAAATTCACCGGCACCCAGACATCTTTGCCGCGTGCAAATTGCCGCGCCGATTCGCTGTAATTTCCCAAGGCACCATCGAACGGCCGCAGAAACGCGGCGAAACACAGCGAGGCCAGCAGACTGGCCACGACCAGGCCCGGACGCGTCAGCGCGGGCGAAAATAGCGCGAGCAAAACAAACGCAAAAACCGCCGCGAGAAATACCCAATACAGCATCGAATACAGCGTCACCTCCGGCAGGCCCGCTTGCAGCCTGACCGACAACCAGCCAGCCACCACCACGGCCACGGCGACAATCACCAAACTGACAGCAAAAAACTTGCGGTTGATTCGCTGCCAGTTCAACGCGCACAAAATCGCGAGCGCGGGCATCGCGGGCAAAAGATAACGTTCCGACCGCTGACTCGGCAGGCTGAACACGAGGAACAAAGTGATGATCCAGAACCAGAGCAACTTTTCCGCGTCGGGCAGTTCCTTGCGATGCTTCACCGCAAAGATAAACAGCGCCAACACCGGTAATGCGAGCAGGCCTGCGTCTGCCAGGTAACCTGCCGCCAGACTCCAGATGCTGGAGCCGCCCCACAACAGTTTTGCGAGATAGCCGCCGCCGTGGGAATCGAACTTCGCCACGTTTTCCCCGAGGATAAACTCCCGCACGATGGCTTGCGGGTCAGGATCGAGCACGAACCACATCGCAAACGTCGCCGCCGAAATGCAGCCCATCAGGATGAGCTTCCACGAATCGCGAACGATGAATTTCTTCAAGTCGTATTGGCGATGGCGCAGATACCACCACGAGAGGCCCAGTATGACGGGCAGTGCGAGCGCAAACGATTTGTAGAGCAGTCCGATGCCGATCATCAATCCCAGACCGCACGGCACGATCAAACGCGATTCGAACGCCGGCGCCTCCCAGAACAGCAGCACAAAGAACGGCAGGAACAGCCAGAACACCACAGGCGGATCCGTCAGATAAGGCCGGCCGTAGCGGTAGGTGCTGAAGAAGGCGAGGAAGATGAGCAGCGCGAGAAAGCCCGTTTCCCAGCGACCGGAAAGTTTCGTTCCCAACAGCAATATCAATCCGGCTGTCAACAGCGTGTAGAGGACGCTGGGATAGCGCAGGCGCGTCAGCGTCCAGTTTTTGCCCCAGTTCGTGGAGGCGATGCCCTGCCAGAAAACCAGCGGCGGCTTCGTGTTGCGCAGGCTTTCAATGTCCGATTTGAGCGGCAACAAGTGGCCGCTCGCCGCGGTCACGCGCGTGAGATGGGCGTAGGGAAATTCATCGCCGTTTTTGGGAATGTGATCGCTGCCCAGGCCGTAAAAATAAGTGAACAACGCCAGCAACGTCGCCAGCCCCCACCACAGCAGCCGGGAACCGGGCTCGCCGGGATTAAACGGTGGCAATGTGCGCATCGGCCCGCCTCGCGTCACGCCGCCGCGGAAACCGCAAGCAGTTCACGCGCCTTGGCCAGCACTTGCTCCGGCGAAATGCGCTTGAGGCATTGATTGTCGCCGTCGCACGGCGAGGTGCGATGATTATACGCCGTCAGACACGGCGAACACGGCAGCGCGAGATGAAAGCAGTAGGCGTTCTTCGCCAGCGAACGGTATAGCAGCGGCGTTTCCGGCCCGAAAAAGATGATCGCCGGCACCGGGGTGAGCGCCGCGAATTGTCCCGGGCCGCCGTCATTCGTGATGAGCAGCGAGGCCCGGTGAAACAACCCGAGCAAGTGCCGCACGGAATCGGTGTAGCCGGTCAAATCCACGCAATGCGGACTGCGACAATGCGCGACAATGGATTCACCGAACGCCTTGTCCGCCTTCAGCCCGATGATTCCCACCGCATAGCCTTCCGCCAGCAGGCTGTCGCAGAGGCGATAATAATGATCCAGCGGCCACGCGCGAATCGGCAGCAAACCGCCGCTCGGGTAAACGAGAATGAGTTTCTTGTCCTTGATCGCGGGAAAATCCGTGTGCAGCCGCCCGGTGATTTGTTGCAACTCCCCAGGGCCGAACGCCAGCATGGGAGGCGGTTCCACCTCCGGCATCGGCGCATCCTTGGCCACAGGGACGGTCGAGGATTCGATCGCGCCCACAAGCGTTAGAAATTGCTGTGAGAGATGACGGTAGGGATTGTACATCACCGGCCGGTTCATGAACGAACCGCGATACAACCCCTCCTGGGTGTGACGGTGAAAGCCCACCCGGATCGGCGCGCCGGACAGGTAGGAGAAAATACTGCTGACGCGCGCGAACAATTCGCAGTCGATCACCACATCAAACTTCAGCGCGCGCATATCGCGCAGCACCTTGAAGATATCGCCCGCGAAGCCGCCCATAGAGCGGTCGTCAATGACCAGCAGGTTTTCCTTCGGAATGACTTCCAGCAAGTCCAGCACCTCGCGGTTCTTGGCGAACAACAGCGCGTGAATCGAAGCGCCGGGATAAAGCTGCTTCAACCGCGCGAACATCGGCCGGGCCAGCACCAGACTGCCCATTTCCGAGAGCAGGATTACCAGGATGCGACGGGGAGGTTTGGCCGGCCGGGCTGACGGCAGGAGGGCGTTGAGACAGGAAAACGCCGCGCAGAGCGGGACGCCGGCGTAGCGATCCACCGCGCGCTGGAACTCGATATTCATGGCGTGCGCGCGGGACGCCAGCCTTGCGACAAGCCAAGGCCACCACGGAAGATTCGAAGCGATGTTCCTCGCTTCAACTTCCGGGAAACAGGCGCAAAGCTGTAATGTTCCAGGCTCAACTGAGAATACGTTATCGGCACTTGAGAGAAACCATGCTGCCGCCCGGACCCGTGAACTGTCAATGTTTTAGGGGACCGGCGGACAGCGAATGCGGCTGGTTTTCGCATTTCCCAAACCCGGCCCGAATCGTGGAAGGACGTTTTGGAGTGCGGCGGGAAGTCCGTGCCAGCGGACGCGACATCGCTTTGGACTTTGTACCGGGTCGAAATCAGAATCAGGGTGTCGACCGGAATCATCGGGCAACAGGCGCCTCATCTGCATCTCCGAAAACGGCGTCGCCGCTGCCGCTCTATCCTCGCAGCCGAAATGCAACTGCGCACGCTGAGCGTCAATCTCACGCAACCCGCGTGAAAAAGACTCGCGTCACGCATCGGCCCTGCTCAAACCCCTACGATTCCAGCGAAAAACGGGCTTGGCATCGGCGATGCTAAGAGACGAAAGCGTATGAGAGCCCGCTTTAACCCCACCGTGATTCGCAGAATCAGTTTGGTGGTTGCCATGGTCGCAGGGCTGACCGTCGGCGGCCTGAACTATTTTCGGATAAAAGAAAAAATCGATGGCTTGCATGCGGAGCTCGCGGCCCAAACCACCATCGCGCAAAAGGCCGAAAGCGATCTTGCCCGTTCACAAAAGGAAATGGCGGCCGCCGCGGTGCGCCTGAAGGTGTTCAAGGCTGACCTCGACCAGACCACCGCTGACAAGCAAACCGCGCTCGCCCGGGCCACGGAGCAAACCGCGCTGGCCGAAAAGCAGGCGAAGGAACTGGCCGTCACCCACCGCAAGCTCGACGAGGCGCAGCAATCGCTGGCGCGCTACGTGGGGGCGGGCCTGGAGCCGGAACAGATTCTCGCGGCCGCGTCGGAGATCAGGAATTTGCAGAAATCGCTGGCGACCGCCGAGAAGCGCGTCGGATTTCTGGAGCTGCAAGTGAAAATGCTGAGCAGCATCAGCGGTGAAGATAATCCCGTGCCGCTGCCGGCGGACTTGAAGGGCACCGTGATTTCCACTGACGCGAAGTGGCGTTTCCTGGTGCTCGACGTCGGCGCGAGCCAGGGCGTTCTCGAAAACGGCGAAGTGTTGTTGCGCCGCGGCGACAAGCTGGTAGGCAAGGCCCGCGTGAGCCGGGTGCAACCGGACCGTTGCGTGGCCAACATGCTGACCGGCTGGGATTTTGCGGAGATCAGGGAAGGCGACGTTGCGATTGCTGCCACTCCACAATCGTAATCGTCAAAAACAATTGGGGATCTTCAGGGCCAGGGAGGTGGGAATAGTGCGCGCGTCATCCTAGACGCACCGCCCCTTCGCTTCAGGACAGCGAAGGGGCGCTCTTTTTATTCAGGGAAGCAACGCGGTGCGATTCAGGAAGTCCGACGATTCCAGTCAAGTGCGAGGGTAAATTAAATTAGTAACGCACGATATCCCGAAAGGGCAGCAGCCAAAATCCCGAAGGGATTTCGCCCTCCAGCCCCAGGTTGCCGGCTTAAGGCAACCTGGGGTAACCGACCCCGCGATCCCCAACCTCGCAAGAGGTTGCGCCTCAGTCCCACAAATATTTTTCATCGGGTTCGATCTGGTGCCGGCGCAACAACGCCCGCAACTCCTCTTGAAACGACAACTTTTGATGATGCGTTTCCTGCGTGAGGACGTACTGTGTGACCTGCTTGAGATTGGACTGACTAACGGAAAATACCGCATAGCCGCCCTGCCATTGAAAATCGCTGAAGCTCCGGTCTTCAGCCTCAAGCCAGTTATTGGAGACACGTTTCACTTCCTTGACCAATTCAGCCTGTGTGATTGTTCGTCCAAGCCGGCAAAGCATGTGGACGTGGTCTTCCGTTCCACCCACAGCGAGGGGCGGGCATTCCAAAGTTTTGGCAATCCCGCCAAGTTGCGAGTGAAGTTTATCGCGTAACGATTTTTCCCGGAGCAAGGGACGCCGATCTTTCGTCGAGAAAACCAGATGAAGGTAAACTGCCGATAGTGCTTGTGGCATAGCTTGGGTAAATGGGCGCAACCTCCTTCGAGGTTGAAAAATTTGCGCAAGATTACCCCAGGTTGCCGTGTGCCGGCAACCTAGGGCTGGAGGGCGAAATCCCTTCGGGATTTTCAGGCACGGCATCACGGGTCATCGCGCGCCATTCCACGGGAAATCCGCCAAAAAGCTTTCAGGCATTCAGGCTCGTATTTGTATCGTCCCATCATCCCGTCATCCCCTCTTCGCGTCTTTGCGCCTTTGCGCCTTTGCGTTGATATCCCAAAACCCGATTTTACAAGAGGCTCGAAAATTCAAACGCAAAGGCGCAAAGCAGAAGAGCAAACCCCAATCCCTGTCCCTGCCTCCCATCCGTCTCTCCGCGCCTCCGCGCCTCCGCGGTTAATCTCGGCTTTCCCCCTCCCAGAACTCCGGGCGTGACTTTACCATCCGAGCGTGGAAAACTGTCTGACTATGAAATCACTTTTTTCATTATGTATTGTGGCTTTGGCACTCGGCCTGGCGAGTGTCCGGGCGGAGGATAAAGCCGCCACCAACGCTCCCGCAGCCAAACCCGAGGCGAAGGACGCCAAGCCTTCCACCAGCACCAACATGGTCGCGGTCATCAAGACCACCGAAGGCACCATGGTGATCGAATTCTGGCCGGATGTGGCGCCGAAGACGGTCGAAAATTTCGAGACGCTGGCCAAAAAGGGATTTTATGACGGCACCTGCTTCCATCGCGTCATCAAGGGTTTCATGATTCAGGGCGGCGATCCGCTCACGAAGGATCCCAGCCAGGAAAGCCGTTGGGGCACGGGCGATCCTGGTTACAAGGTCAAAGCTGAGTTCAACGACCGCCCGCATGTCCGCGGCGTGATCTCCATGGCGCGTTCCCGCGACCCGGATTCGGCCGGCAGCCAGTTTTTCATCTGTCACGGCAATCCGAGCTTTCTCGATCATCAGTACACCGCGTTCGGCAAGCTGATCAAAGGTGACGACGTGCTGGAGAAAATCGCCACCACGCCCACGCATCCGCAGGACCGGCCCGACAAGCGCATGGAGATCGAAAGCATCAAAATCGTGCCCGCCGATTCAGTCAAGTAACCCTTAACCCCGGAGGATATCTTAATGAGCACAGACGCCAAAGAACTGGCCATCATCACGACGAGTGAAGGCGAAATGACGGTCGAATTTTGGAGCGATGTCGCGCCGAAAACCGTCGAGAACTTCAAGACCCTGGCCAAAAAGGGCTTCTACGACGGCACCTGCTTTCACCGGGTCATCAAGGATTTCATGATCCAGGGCGGCGATCCGCTGACCAAGGATGCGAGCAAGGAAGGCAGTTGGGGCACAGGCGACCCCGGTTACAAGATCAAGGCCGAGTTCAACGACCGCCATCATGATCGCGGCGTGCTCTCCATGGCGCGCTCCCAGCATCCGGACTCCGCCGGCAGCCAGTTTTTCATCTGCCACGGCAATCCGCGCTTTCTCGACAAGCAATACACCGCGTTCGGCAAGGTGATCAAAGGGGACGACGTCCTCGAAAAGATCGGCACCACACCGACGCGCACGCCCGACCGGCCCGTCAAGAAGATGGTGGTCGAGAGCATCAAGATCGTTCCGGCCGCGTAAACACGCGCCGGGCGCGGAAAGCGCACGCTTGGCGATGGATTTGAATCAACTGGCGGCCGTGCTGGCCGCCATGGGTTGTCCCGCCGACAAGACGCAGGAAATGGCGGCGCAGCTCGACAAACGGGCCCGCCAGCTTGCAGAACAAAAACAACGCTCCTACGAGGATTCGCTCACCCATTTGCTGCAACTGATGCGGCAAGGCTGGGCGGCCAAGGAAAAAGGTCTCTAAGTGGATACACCACACAAAGTCAGGCCGTGGAAAAAGGTGGGCTCCAAACCCGCGGGCGATTTTCGCATCTTCACCATTCGCACCGACCGCTCCGTGTCGCCTCGCACGGAAAAGGAGCACGACTTTTTCGTCATCGACTGCGTCAACTGGGTGAACGTCATCGCCGTGACGCCCGCTCAAGAGCTGGTGATGATCGAGCAGTACCGCCACGGCTCGACCACGGTGGAATTGGAAATCCCCGGCGGCATGATCGACGCGAAGGATGCGTCGCCGGAAGTGGCGGGCCTGCGCGAGTTGCGCGAGGAAACCGGTTACGAGGGCGAGAACGTGCGGCGCATCGGCCAGATTTTTCCGAACCCGGCCATCATGAGCAACGTCTGCTACACCGTGCTGGTGGAGAATTGCCGGCTCGCGCACGCCGTGGAGTTTGACCAGGGCGAGGACCTCGTCACGCGGCTGGTGCCGGTGGTGGACATTCCGAATCTGGTGGCGTCGGGAAAAATCCAGCACTCGCTGGTGGTCGTGGCGTTATACTACTACGAACTCTGGCGGCGTAACCACTGAGAACGCCGTGGGCGCGGCTCCGTTTGCAGGCTTAAGCGCGAGGCCTTACTTTCCACCGGCGCGGACTTTGTCCTTCTTGTCGTCGAACTGCGCCCGCAATGTCTTGCGATCGCTGGCCAGTTGCTTCTCCAATTGCTGCATCGCCTCGGCGTCACCGCGCTGGACCGCTTTTTCAATCTCGCCATTCAGCAAAAGTTCGCGCTCGGCAATTTTGGCGACGCATTGGGATTCCAGGTCGGCCAGCTCGGCCTTTTGCGCAGCCGACAGCGAAACTGTGGGCGTGGATTTGCTCAGCCGTTCCATCGCCAGTTCATATGCGCTTTTCATGTCTCATCTAGAAGAATGCCCTTTGGCGGTCAGAGTCAAGAGCGGGGATTGATGACTGCGCCGACTCCGGTCTGCCAATCGACCGCCAGTCCGCGCGAATTCCAAGCGCCGTAGGCGCGGCAAATATGCCACGCCTGCGGCGTTTTGAATTTGTGGCGGATGCCGCCACGAAAACCATTCGACCACTCCACACCCGGCCCGCACGGCGCGGGGCCACGTGTCATCTTCACGGACATCTATCGCGAAATCATCCCGATGGTTCCGAGCCATTTCTCCGCCAGGGCCGGCCATTCCGTGATCGGATACTTCGTGCGCCGCAGGCCGAAGGCGTGGCCTCCCTCGGCATACAGATGCAGTTCGACGGGGACGTGCGCGTTCCGTAGCGCGATGGAGTAAGCCATCGAGTTTCGGACGTCATCCACCGGATCGTTCTGCGCCTGCAACAAAAATGTCGGCGGCGTATTGCTGGTGACCGGCACGTTCGGATTTAATTCCAATCGCCCCGGGCCTTTCCACGTGTCGGGATCCTTGGGACTTCCGCGGGTCAGATGACCCGGAAAAACCGCGATGGCGAAATCCGGGCGGCAGCTTTCCTGGTCGGCCGCATCCACGGCCCGATAGGAACGCTTCGGATAAAGCGTGCTCGTGGCGGCGACCATGTGTCCGCCGGCGGAAAATCCGATGACGCCGATCTTGTGCGGGTCAATGTGCCATTCGGCGGCGTGATGGCGGACCAGACTGATCGTCCGTTGGGCATCCTGCAGCGCCGGGGTGGATTCGCCGTAGGGCCCCTCCCGCTTGACCGGCACGCGGTATTTCAAAAGCACCGCCGTGATGCCTTTGGAAACCAGCCAGTCACAAATCTCCGTCCCTTCGATATCCATGGCCAGTATTTGATAACCCCCGCCGGGAAACACCACCATGGCCACTCCCGTATTGGTGCCGGTGGGCGAATAGACCGTGAACGTGGGTTGCGAGACGTTGGTCACGATCGCCACCGTCTTCCCACCAACCAGATCGGATGACGTCGTCACCCCTTCCGGCCCCGCGAGCGGCTTCGTACCCGGCGCTGCCCCCGGCCAGACCGGCACCTGGGTATGTCCCCGCGACGGCCGCCAGACATTCGTCTGCGCCCGCAGCTCGCCAAACGCAAACAGCACACCGAGTGCAAAGATTAAATGCTTCATTCCAAGATTCATATGATACGGGCGTCGAATCCTATAACTCGCGGGCTGAATGGCAAGGCGGACGCGGCAAAGCGCATTGCGAAATGAGAAAGACCAGATCCCAGGCCGTTGGCCTGGGAAAAGGAATTTCGGCCCGTTGGGCCTTCGGAATTCAACAGTAATAATCCTCGCGCGCGAACTGGACAGGAGCGGGTCACGCGGGCGCATCTCAGCTTTCGCCTACTCCCCTCATCGAATCCTGTCGGATTTGATTTTCGCCATCACAAACACGCCTGGCGCTTCCGAGATTGCGGCGTTTGCCGGGCTTGCCGGGAAAACTTCTGCTTTTTGGCAGTTCACCCCTTGCAACATTTTTCAGAGCAGGTAAAATTGATGGCGAGGGCAGGCCGCCACTGGACCCGATCGAAAGTCCAGCGAGGTGACGAATCCAATTCTCCATCCGGCGGCTTCATCGTGCCCGCGACCGGACGCCGGGGCGTTTTGGAAGGAAGAAATGAGCGAACTGATTGCCATGAGCAAGAGCGAAGGACCGTGACTGACGAACCTGAGGAACGAGTTATGCGGGAACCAAACTTAATAGTGCTGCGAGGGCGCTCCTGGACGAGCCATACGACGGCGAGGTTGGTTCGATAAAATGTAAATTTTACCAAACGAACCCAACTCTAAAAATACACAACCTGCTTATTGATAATATCTTGCGAAGTTTTTTCACATTAATGAAATGAAAAACGAACCCAATTTCTCAAATGAAAAATGGAGATTTTAGAATGCAAAATGAGGGAGGCGGGGCGCTTTGGAATGGGAGAGTTGGGAGGGCGATTCGCACCAATTCGCACCTGATAGCACCTGTTCGCAGCACTATTTCTTTAGGAGTTTGACAAAGCATCGGCCGACCGGATGATAAACCGAACCATGGCGATTGAGCTCATATCCACTGATTTTGACGGGACGATGTTTGCGGAGTTTGAAAATCCGCCGATTCCGGAGCGTTTTGTGCGGTTGATCGCCCGATTGCAGGCGCGCGGCGCGAAATGGGTGATCAATACCGGGCGCGACATGTCCAGCCTGATGGAAGCATTGGCCCGGGCGCGGATACCAGTAGAGCCGGATTTTCTGGTGCTGGTGGAACGGGAGATTTTTTTGCACCAGGAATCCAGCTACGTCGCGCTCGAGGATTGGAACGCCGCCTGCACGAACGCCCATGCCGAGCTATTCGCCCGCGTGCGCGCCGATTTGCCGGCCATCGTGGCGTGGATCAACGCCCGGTTTCACGCGCGGATCTATGAGGATTCGTTCTCGCCGTTTTGCCTGATCGCGGGCAACAACGGGGACGCCGACGTGATTCACGATCATCTGGAGAACTATTGTCGCACCGTGCCGCATCTGACGGTGGTGCGGAACGACGTTTACGCGCGGTTCAGCCATGTGGATTACAACAAAGGCACGGCGCTGGCCCAGTTGGCGCAGCGGCTGGGATTGCGGCCCGGCCAGGTGTTCGCGGCGGGCGATCATCTGAATGACCTGCCGATGCTTTCTCATCGCTACGCGCGCTGGCTGGCCACGCCGGGCAACGGGGTGTCAGCAGTCAAGGACGCCGTGCGCCGACAGGATGGCTTCGTCAGTGAACTGACGCATGGCCACGGACTGGCGGAAGGATTGGAACATCAACTCCAGCGGGCGGGTGAACACCTGCCATGATGCGCACGACGAGGAATATTAACACTATTAATAGGTGTTTTTTCACCCCCGGCGGGATGTGAAAATGGCTTGCACAAGTATCTATAAATCAATATGATACAAACCCCTCTTCCGAGTTTGACAGCAGCGGGGTTCATGGTACCCTTTTATAGCATTGGTTATTCGGCCTGATTAAGTTCGCCCGTCTAACATCACAGATAGCGGAAAAATTTGAATTAAATTACTTGATAACATGAGTGACGCAACAGCAACCGCCACAGCGCAGGGCGGCAGTCCGAAAGTATCGAAAGTGTCCGAGGCGGTGATTCGTCTGGCCGGCAATTCGCAGGACGGTATTCAGGCAATCGGTGGTTTTCTGGCCCGGCTGGCGGGCCGCAGCGAGCAGGAAGTCATGACGTTCATGACGATTCCCGCGACCATTTCCGGTGGTCCTTCCATCTTCCAGGTCCGGATTGGTTCCGGCGAAGTGTTGAGCGCCGGCGATGATGCCGACGTGCTCCTCTCATTCTACCAGCATTCCTACGAAGGCCACATCAACTCCCTGAAAAAGGGCGGCATCGTCCTTTACGATTCGGACCACGTCGAGCCCAAGCAGGAATGGAAGGGTGACTATCATCATGTTGGCATTCCGATTTCGAGCCTGACGATTGAGGCGATCGGCGGCACCGCGAAGGACAAGGGCAAAAACATTTTTTCGCTGGGCTTGATCGCCAAGATGTTCGATTTGAACGTGCCGAAGCTCGAGAAGCTGATCGGTGAACGTTTCACCGGCAAGGATCCGAGCATCCTGAACAACGCGCTCGCGGCGTTCCATGCGGGCTATCGCCATTCGCTGGAAAACGTGCTGGAGACTTTCAAGTTTGTGGACAGCCAGCAGAAGACCGGCACCCAGGTGGTGATGACCGGCAACGACGCGCTGGCCTACGGCATCATCGCCGCCGGCGTGCGGTTTGGCGCCGGCTACCCGATCACCCCGTGGTCGGAAGTGATGGAAATCCTGCGTCGCGAACTGCCCAAATACGGCGGCACGTTCGTGCAATGCGAGGACGAAATCGCGGCGGTATCCATGGCGAACGGCGCGGGTTTCGCGGGTCGCGTGGCGGTCACCGGCTCGAGCGGTCCCGGCATCTCGCTGAAAATGGAATCGGTGGGCTGGGCAATCATGGCCGAGGTGCCGCTGGTGATCCTCAACATTCAACGCGGCGGCCCCTCGACGGGCATGCCGACGAACGTCGAGCAGTCGGATTTGAACCTCGCCACCTACGGCAGCCATGGCGACGCCCCGCGCGTCGTGCTCGCGCCGGCGAGTGTTGAAGATTGTTTCTACACGGCCATCGAAGCCGTGAACATCGCGCGGAATTACAACGTGCCGGTGTTCGTGCTGAGCGACCAGTCGATCGCCACGCGCATCGAGGCGTTCCCGGAACCCGATCTGGCGAAGGTTTGCCAGGACATCACCCCGGATCTTACGCCGGTGGCGGCTCACAAGCCGTATGATTTGTCCACGCCCAACGGCGTCACGCAGCGCGTGGTGGCCGGCACCCGCATCATGAGCGGCATTTACCCGATTGCCACCGGTCTGGAACACGATGAGGGCGGTCATCCGACCGGCTCGCCGAAGCTGCACACGCAGATGACGAACAAGCGCCGCAAGAAGTTGCTGGCGCTCGCGGAGACCTATCAGACGCCCAAGGTTTACGGCCCGCCCGAAGGCAACGTCCTGCTCGTCGGCTGGGGTTCCACCCAGGGCCCGATCAAGGAAGCCGTGGACCGCGCCCGCGCCGCGGGAGACAGCATCTCGGCGCTGCACATCCGTTATCTCAATCCGCTGCCGCCCGGTTTGGAGAACATTTTCTCGGGCTTCAACCATGTGCTCGTGGTGGAAATGAACGACCAGGGCCTGTATGGCTACGGCCAGCTCGCCGCCATGCTGCGCGCGCGCTTCTGCGACCCGAAGATCCGCGGCATCAACAAGACCGACGGATTGACGTGGAAAGTCAAGGAGATTCTTGACCGCGTCACGACCGACCTCGCCGCCGGCAAAGCCCAGGCGTAACCTTTCAAACTGATTTAATTTTAAGATTCATATGAGTGCCCCCGTATCCGATGCCCCTTCCAATAACGCCGCCGTGGCGGTCCCCGCGCCGTCCACCGAACGCAAAGGTTTGACCAAGAAGGAAATCGCCGCCGACCACCCGACCTGGTGCCCCGGCTGCGGCGATTTCTCCGTGCTCGCGCTGTATTTCAAGTTGATTGAAAAGCGCAAGCTCTGGCACGAGAAGATCACCACCGTCGCCGGCATCGGCTGCTCCAGCCGGTTCCCGTATTTCGTCCAGGCGCATGGCGCCCACTACATCCACGGCCGCGCCCTGCCCTTCGCCAGCGGCATCTCGCTCTCGCGCCCCGACCTGCATTTGTTTGTGTTCGGCGGTGACGGCGATGCGTTCTCGATCGGCGGCAATCATTTCAATCATACCGCGCGCAAGAACATCAAGATGACCTACGTGGTCATGGACAACTGGGTTTACGGCCTGACGAAGAAGCAGACGTCGCCGACCTCGCCGCTCGGCTTCAAGAGCAAGACGGACACGTGGGGCGCGGTGGATTATCCGATCAACCCGATGAAGCAGGCGATTGCCGCCGGCGCGTCGTTTGTCGCGCGGACCACGAGCACGAATCCCAATCACGTGCTCCAGATGATGGAGGCGGCGATGGATCATGATGGTTTCAGCTTCATCGAATGTCTCAGCGAATGCGTCGAGTTCTACGAAGGCGCCTTCGATGCGGCCAACCCGCGCAAAGGCGGCGTGTTCAATCTCATTCCCGCCACGCACGACGTGACGAATGAAATGGAAGCTTACAAGCTGGCGGACGAAGCGTTCCCCGGCTATTTCGGCATCTTCTACGACGTGAAGAAGCCGACGAAGAATGCCAAGGAAGCCGCGATCAACAGCGCCGCGCGCGAAAAGGTGAAAGACCTGAAGGACTGGCAGATCTTGCAGAAGACCTTCGACCGGATGAAGTAATCGTCACCGGCCAATCGATCTCAAGCGAAGACGCGCCACGGCGCGTCTTCCTTTTTTAGGCTGCGGGCCGCCGTATATTATATGGTAACCGCAATGTCGCTTTTCGATTCAGCTCGTTTCGAATAGCATCGTGCAACGCCCTGATCCTGACGTTATGCCAATTTACGAATATGCCTGCCCGAAGTGCCGGGTGATATTTAACTTCCTTTCGAAGCGGATCAACCCCGACCGCCTGCCGGTCTGCCCCAAGTGCGGGAATAAAAAGATGACCAAGCAGTTGAGCCGGTTCGCAATGTCGCGCGGCTTGAAGGAACCGGCGCCGCCGACTGGAGCGGAAGGCGCCGAGGGCGTGACGCCAAATTTCGATGATCCGCGCGTCGAGAGCGCCATGATGGATCTCGAACGCGACATGGAGCACATGGATGAAAACAATCCGCGGCACATGGCGCAAATGATGCGCAAAATGAAAGACTTGATGCCGCCGGGCTCGGTGCCCAAAGACCTGGACGTCGCCATCAAGCGACTGGAAGCGGGCGAAGAACCCGAAAAGATTGAGGCCGACATGGGCGACGTGCTCGGCGAATTGATGGGCGGTGCGGGCGGTTCCACACGCGGCGGCGAATCGTATTCTCACGACGGCGGGCTATACGACTATTGAGCCGCAGACCACAATTCGATAACGTCAGTGTTTCCCTGCGAACGCCATGGCTCATATTCACGAAAAAATCGATTTCACGGTCGCGATCTTTGTGGTTCAGGACAACAAGGTCCTGCTCATTCTCCATCGCAACCTCAAGAAGTGGCTGCCCGTGGGCGGCCACATCGAACTCGACGAGGACCCGGAAATCGCCGCGTTGCGCGAAACGAAAGAGGAGAGCGGCCTCGACGTCGAATTGGTGGGCGAACGGCCGCCAACCACCGAGACCGGCACACGCGCGCTCATCGCCCCGCGCTTTCTCGACATCCATCGCATCAACGACACGCACGAACACATCGGCATGATTTACTGGGCGCGGCCGAAGGCGGGCACGCTCACGCTCGCGGAGGCCGAACATCACGACATCCGCTGGTGCTCCCGCGAAGAACTGGAGACACTGCAACCGCCGATGAGCAACGCGGTGAAGTGGTATTGCCACCAGGCGCTGAAGGAGATCCAATAGCAAAGCCGGGGTGACGTGAAGCTGTCGTCGCCTCGGGATTCGCTGGCGCATGACTCACCGCCAACTCAAGGCCGGTTACTTCGTTCTCGAAGGACTAAACTCCTACGCGACCGTCCACTATGTTTACTACTTCTACTTCTTCATGCAGCAGCGGTTCGGTTTCGGCGACCAGGCGAACCTGAGTCTCGCGGCGCTGAACGGGATCATCTACATGGTGTTTTCGTGGTATGGCGGCAAGTTCGCGCAACGCCACGGATATTTCACCGCGCTCAAGCTGGGCTTCACCACGATGATGCTCGCGCTCATTGCGGGCAGTCAGATGGATTCGGCGACGGGCCAGATTATCGCGATGGCCGTGGTGGTCTTCGGCCAGAGCTTCACCTGGCCGACGCTCGAGGCGCTGGTGAGCGAGGGCGAAACGCCGGGGGGCGTGCAGCACATGGTGGGCATCTACAACATCGTGTGGGCCGCCACTGCCGCGCTGTCGTACTTCCTGGGCGGCGCCCTCATCGAGAAATTCGGTTTCAAGATTCTCTTCCTGCTGCCGGTGGCAATGCAACTCTGTCAGATCGCTCTGACGTTCTGGCTGCGGAAACAGGCTCGCCTGGCAAGTAACGTTTCCGAGGCGCCCGCCACGATGGCCGCACCATCTGAAATAGAAGTGCGGCCCATTGCGAAAGCAAAAATGTTTCTGCGCATGGCATGGCTGACGAATCCGTTTGCCTACATTTCCATCAACACCTTGATCGCGGTGATCCCCGGCGTGGCGGGACGGTTGCAACTGTCCACCATGGCGGCCGGCTTTTGCTGCTCCCTCTGGTGCTTCGCCCGCCTCGCGGCGTTCGTCACGTTGTGGCGATGGAACGGCTGGCATTATCGATTCGCCTGGCTGCTGGGTTCCTATATCGCGCTGGTGGGATCCTTCACGGCGATTCTCATCGTGCCGAATCTGCCGGTGCTGATCGCCGCACAAATCGTTTTCGGCATCGCCGCGGGGCTGATTTATTACTCCTCGCTCTACTACTCGATGGACCTCAGCGACACGAAAGGCGAACACGGCGGCATTCACGAAGCGGCCATCGGTGTCGGAAACTTCGCGGGCCCGGCGGTCGGCGCGGCGTCGCTCTATTTTCTGCCGCAATATGCCAACAGCTCCGCCTATGCGGTCGGCGGCTTGATGCTTCTGGGGTTGGGCGGATTGCTCGCCATCTGGCGTTCCGCGCGGTGAAACACCTTGCCCCGAATGCCGGTTTTCCCTAGTAATATTGGCGACCAAACCGTTTTGGCGCGTTAACCGTAACAACCAATTTTAACAAATCAGGAACACATGTCTCTACTCGCTGGCAAACTGGGAATCGTATTCGGCGTCGCCAATAAACGCTCCATTGCCTGGGCCATCGCGCAGGCGTGGCACAAGGCGGGCGCGAAGCTCGCCTTCACCTACCAGGGCGAACGCCTCAAGGAAAACGTCGAGGAACTCGGCGCCACTTTCGGCTCCGACACATTGATCCTGCCCTGCGACGTCACGAAAGACGAAGAAATCGCGAGCGTGTTCCGGACGGTCGGCGACAAGTTCGGCAAGCTGCACCTGATGCTGCACTCGGTGGCGTTCGCTCCGAAGGAAGCGTTGGAGGGGGAATTTGTGAACACCAGCCGCGAAGCATTTCGCGTGGCGCATGATGTCAGTGCCTATTCGCTGGTCGCGCTTTCACGAGCAGCGGCGCCACTGATGACCGAGGGTGGCAGCATCACCGCCATGAGCTATTACGGCTCCGTGAAAGTGGTGCCGCATTACAACGTGATGGGTGTCGCCAAGGCCGCGCTGGAAGCGAGCACGCGGTATCTCGCCTATGATTTGGGTCCCAAAAAGATTCGCGTGAATTGCATCAGCGCCGGCCCGATGAACACGCTGGCCGCACGCGGCATCTCCGGCTTCGGCGCGATGTTGAAGCACTATGAGACCCATGCGCCCTTGAAGCGCAATGTGACACCGGAAGAACTCGGCGCCACCGGCCTCTTTCTTGCCAGCGACGGCGCGGCTGCCATCACCGGCCAGGTGCTTTACGTGGACGCCGGCTACGAAATCATGGGCATGTGAGACGGAGGGCTGCGTTCAGCGGTTCTTAACGAACAGCGCGACATAAGCACCATCCACTCCGTCCACAAATGGCAGCAGCTCGCGATCACGCTCCAACTTCACATCGGAGCGATCGCGGAGAAACTCCATGACGAGATCCCGGTTTTCCTCGGACTCAAGACTGCACGTGCTGTAAATCAGCGTTCCACCCGGCTTCAGTCTGGCCAGAGACTGCCGCAATAATTGCAACTGGGTGGCGCGCAAGCGCTCGATCTCCTCAGCGCGAATGCGCCATCGCAGGTCCACGCGGCGACGCATCGTTCCCGTGTTGGAACACGGCACATCCAATAAGATCCGGTCGTAAGCTTTCGCGCCCTGCGCTTCGAGTTCGGAGGGCAGCATCGTCCTGACGCAGGTCACACCCAGGCGAAGGCAGTTCTCTTTCACCAAACTCAAGCGATCCGCCGTGACATCGTGCGCGATGATCTCTCCTTCATTGCGCATCACTTGGGCGACACCTGTCACCTTGCCGCCGGGCGCCGCGCAGAGGTCCAGAATGGTTTCGCCGGGCTGGGAGCCGAGTTCGCGGACGGCCAGCATGGTGCTGGGATCCTGTATGTAAAAGAGTCCCTGTTGAAAGCTGGGCAGGCAATTTAATGGCGGATGAGATTTCAACTCGAACATCGAGTTTTCGTCCAGCCAGTCGCGGGCGACGAAATCGTATTCCACGCCTTCATCACGCCATTGGGGAATCAACTTCTCGGCGTCGGTCTTGAGGCTGTTTACCCGTGCGAACGTTTTCGGGCGCGTGTTGTTCCATTCCATCAGTTCCGCAGCCTTCTCCCCGCCCCATCGGGCGCGCCACCGCGTCGCGAGCCATTCCGGATGCGAATAACCGATGGCGGGCTCCTTGGCTTTGAGGTCTCGCAGCAGTTCCCGCGTGGCATCCAGCTCTCGCACGTAACCGCGCAATATGGCGTTCACAAAACCCGCCTGGGAACTGAAGCCATTTCGTTTGGCCAATTCCACGGTTTCGTGAACCGCCGCGTGGTTGGGAATGCGGTCAAGCCAGAAAAGTTGGTAAAGACCGAGCCGCAGCAGATCCTGCAACTCAGGTCGTTGCGGACGGCCGCCGGTTTTCCGCGAAATCAGCCAGTCCAAGGTGCCTTGCTGTCGAATGATGCCATAGGTTAGTTCCTGGCAAAGGTGTCGATCCGGCGGCGAAAGGGCCGCGTCTGCCAGCGAAGCTTCGAGCAAGTTCTCAATAAACTCGCCTTTTTCGCGTCGCCGGAGGAGGCGCAGTGCTATTTCTCTTGGTTTTTGGCCGCTCACAACATTTAATAAAGACGTACCGCTCGACGAACGCGAGCGCTAAGCATTTTATGAGAGACGAATTCGAAAAAATGGCGGCGGCGGGAAAGCTCGACCGTAACCACATCGAACCACTGGTGCAATTGACGACGACCGGTTTTTGCATGCACCGAAGCTGGGGCTTTGGCCGCATCAAGACGGTGGACACTGTTTTTGCCCGATTCACGATTGATTTCGAAAGCAAGGCGGGCCACCACATGGACCTCGCCTTCGCCGCCGAGTCCCTGAAGCCCATTCCCCAGGACCACATCCTGGCGCGCAAAGCCTCCGACGCCGAGAGCCTCCGCCAGATGGCGGCCCAAAACCATCTCGAACTCGTCAAGATGGTTTTGAACAGCTACGGCGGTCAGGCCACGGCGGATCAGATTCAAAAAGTGCTCGTGCCCGACATCATCAAGGATGATTGGAAGAAGTGGTGGGAGACCGCCCGCCGGGAACTCAAGAAGGACGGTCATTTTCAAGTGCCGCAAAAGAAGAGCGAGCCGATCGTTTATCAGGTCCAGGAAGTTTCGCTGCAACAGCGCCTGATGGAAGAGTTCAAAGCCGCCAAAGGCTTGAAGGAGCATGTCGCCGTCGCCACGGACGTCCTGCGCAATATGGCGGATCTCTCGGACAAAGCCGCTGCGGCCGGCGAAGTCATTCCGGTGTTGAACATCGAAATTGCCAGCCACCAACGCACCCAGCCATCCGTCGCACTTGAGGGAATTTTTATCCGCGACGAAATTCGCGCGGAAGCGAAGACCGCGCCCGTCGAGGGCGAGTTGACCGCCGCCGCGATTTGGGGACAGGATTTGAAGCTCGGAACGTTACTCGAATCCCTGCCCGCCGCAAAGCATCGCCGTGCGCTGGAATCCTTCAAAGCAGCCAATCCGGATACCTGGCCCGAAGCACTGCAACGCACGTTGAACACCGTCTCCGCCAAGCTCTGCCGCGAGCTGGCCGGATTGCTCATTCACGAAGGCAAAATCAATTTACTGAAGGAAACCCTGGCGAAATTGATCAGTCAGCACACGGCCAGCAGCGAATTGCTCCTCTGGCTGGCCAAGGATCGCAACGACTCCTTCGCTGACATTCTCGGACCGGAAGTCTTCCGTTCGATGGTAACCGCCATGGAGCGGGACCAATTCAATGAACGCCGCTCAAATCGACTGCGCGATTTCATCCTCGACGACCAGGAATTGCTCGTGGAATTGATCGGCTCGGCCGACCTCGAAGTCATCAAGGATCTGACGCGCGCATTGCAGCTTTCGCCGTCCTTCGACGACATGGACAAGCGCTCGCTGCTCGCGCGCATCGTCAAAAGCTACCCGGCGATTCAATCGCTCATATCCGGGGATCAGACCAAGCAGGAAGCCGCCCTCGTGGTTTCGTGGGAGAGCCTGGAACGCCGCAAGGTGGAGTATCGCGAACTGGTCGAAAAGAAGATGCCGGCCAATCGCGAGGAAATCGCCATCGCCCGCAGCTACGGCGACTTGCGCGAAAACCACGAGTACAAGGCCGCCAAGGAAACGCAGAAAATCCTGCAGCGCCGCAAAGCCGAACTGGAGGCACAACTGGTGCGCGCCCGAGGCACGGATTTCGCCAACACGACCACGGATCTCGTCAGCATCGGCAATGTCGTCCGGACCATCGACCTGGCGTCGAAGCAAAAGACCACCTTCAACATTCTCGGCGCCTGGGATTCCGATCCCGATAAGGACATCGTCAGTTATCTCACGCCGGTCGCCCAGGCTTTGATCGGACACAAGGCGGGTGATGAGGTTGAATTTGAAATTCATGGCGTCCGCCATCACCATCGCATCGAGTCCATCGAAGCCTTCAAGCCGGCTGCATCCAGCCAGCTTTCAGACTCCGCTCCCTCGGCGGAATCAGCGCAGCCCGTTACCTAACCGGCAACCCGGTTAGCGGTTCGCGCGGCCAGCCGACAACGTCGGCTGCCGCCCGCGCCCTGGGGATTTTGATTCCCGACTTCGGAGCGTCTAGTTAACCTTCCCCGGCATGGAACGACCTCGGTTACTGGCGAGGATGGAATGGGCCGTTTGCGGAGGCGCGACGATCGCGGCACTTCTGCTGCACATTCTTTATTGGTGCTACGCCGGTGGCTTGTGGCGGGATGAGGCGACCAGCGTCTATATCGGGACGGCGGGTTCCCTGGGTCAGATGGGCCACCTCCTGCGTTACGAATCTTTCCCCGGACTGTTCCACACGATAATTCGGGTGTGGTCGATGATCGGGTTGGGCTCGAGCGACGCGGCATTGCGCGGGCTGGGCTTTTTGGCGGGGCTTTCGGTGCTGGCCGTCCTTTGGCTGAGCGCGCGCGTCCTGACAGGTACTTTACCTTTCATTTCGCTCGCACTACTTGCCACAAATCTCACTTTGATTCGCTGGGGTGATTCCTTGCGCGCTTATGGGATTGGTTGCTCGTTGATAGTGCTCACCCTGCTCCTCGTCTGGCAGTTGATCAAAAAGCCAGGGGCCGCACGTTTCGCGGCCGCAAGTCTCGCTGCCGTCCTCAGCGTTCAATGTCTTTATCAAAATGCTTTCCTGCTGCTCGCCATTTGCCTGGGAGCCTGCTTCGTTTGCTTCCGCCGGCAGCAGGAAAAGGTGGCATTCATGGTGGTCGGTGTCGGAGCCATCGCGGCGATTTCACTGTTACCGTATTTGGGGACCATTACCGCTTCGCAACAATCTTTCGCGGTGGCGCGCGTTGGTTTCAATGCCTCGATTGTATTTGATACCTGGGCGAACGCCTTGGGCAATCCGGGCTACTGGCCGATTGCTTTTTGGGTTATCCTCGCGCTGGCGGCGATGGTGCGAGGGTTTACCTTTGTCCCCATCATCAAACGACGCGATCCCGTTGGCGATGAGGATTTGCCGCTATTCGCCACTGTCACCAGCAGCTTCTGCATCATACTCTTCGTGCTCTTCGTCGTGGTTGCGCGATTGCCGACGCAGCCGTGGTACTGGCTGCCGCCGATGGTGATGGTGGCGGTATGCACCGATGCCGGGCTGCGAGACTGGCTGGCTCCCCACCGCGCCGGGCGGCTGGGATTGGTGGCGGTGCTGGTGTTCGTTCCGTTCCTTTGCAATCTAAACCCCATCCGGCAACGGCAGACCACCATCGATCTCGTCGCAAAGCGATTGAATCAGGAGGCGAAAGCAAACGACCTGATTCTCGTTTATCCCTGGTACTGCAGTGTCACTTTTCATCGGTACTATCACGGGGCCGCCCCTTGGATTACTTTGCCTATTCTGCCGGATTCCGGCGTTGCCCGTTACGATCTCCTTCGAGAAAAACTTGCAGAAACCGCGCCCATGCAACCGATCTTCGCTCAAATCCTGCAAGCAGTGGCAGGCGGAGGAAAATTATGGATCGTCGGCGACCTCCCTCATCCGCTGGAGGATGAAACCGCGCCTCCTGACCTTCCGCCCGCGCCTAACGGCCCACAGGGCTGGTTTGACGTGCCCTACTCGTATGTTTGGGGCAGGCAGGCGGAGTATTTATTGACCATACATCGGCTCCGTGTGGAACCTGTCGCTATTGACTTTGGCGTTGGCGCAAACATTTATGAAAACGCCTCCCTTAGCGTGGTGAGAGGTATTGGTGCAACACCCTGATCGTCGCGTTGCCGCCGCGCTGGTCAGGGCTTGCCGCCGAAACTAACGTAATCGTCCAAATCGAGATAATCGAACCAGGTGGCAATGTCCTCCCGCTTAGGCCCGATTCTTACTTGTTCACCGTGGTAGAACTCGCGTGACTCCACATCGGACGGCGCTCGTTGCTCGCTATAAGTGGACCACGCGGCGATCTCAAAGTCCGAGCGCTTGTGCTTCGCATGCTTGTCGATCCACTCAAGGATTTCGCCGTCGCCCTTGCCCGCCTCGAGTTCCTTCCTGAGCGCACTGGCATCGACCCCCACAAAATTGATGAACCGTTGATCCATGGGACAATCGTAGTGATAGCCGCCATTCCGGCCAGCAATGGTCGCGCGGCCTTTGTCGAGCATCCGCGGAAGAATCACATATCCGCCCAGGCGCACCCGTGCGCTGCGGGGTGGGGTTTTAGTTAAATCAGGAGCATGTTGCAGAGACATAATCTTTACTTGGATAAACCTTTTGGTGTGGTGATGTGTATCTCGAAATCGGAAAATCCAATTTTAATACCTTTCCACTGATCTTCCAAAACGCAAGCGGTGTTGGCTGTGACGGTCGAAGTGGAGTGTCAGGGTTAGCAAGGCTGGTTGCCCGTCAGCAGCCAATTTACTGTTGCTCAATTTCCGAGTTTCTCAATCCGACAACGGATCTATCGGTGTCGTACGATTTTTGCAAAGCTTTGCAAAGCCTGCGAATTACTGTTGTACAAAAAAGAAGCCGCCCCGAAGGGCGGCTTTTGGATAAATATGTAAGCCGTATTACTTGCGGCGGCGGAAGATCATCATCGCCGCAGCGCCCAGACCGGCCAACGCGAACGTGGACGGTTCCGGAACGAAATACAGGTTGAAGCTCGGAATCGGCAGGTTCGGCGGGGTGTTCGAGTCACCACCGATGGTGTTGACCGTGAACGCGCCCGACTTACCGGCGGCGATTAAGCCCGTGCTCCACGCTTGCGAGGCCAGTGCCCAAGTGGAATACAGACCAGAGCTATTGTCCCATGCAACCAACTCAAACGTGGCCGCCGGAGAATCCTTGGGCACGTTACCGATGGTATCCGTGATGAGGATTGTGCTACCAGCAGTCGTGCCGGTGCGGAAGGTGACAATGGCACCTTGAGGGGTCAAGCTGCCTTCGGGAGCATTGGCGCCGTTGGCGGCGAGCAATTGCGCGAAGGTTCCAGCCGCGCCGTACTGACCGGCGGTGCCGCTTTGACCGATTGCAACCATACCATTACCGAGATAGTTGACTGAGCCGGACGGACTGTCCGCAGTGCCATTGCCAACCAAAGATAAGGTCGGATTGCCCGGAGCTGGGCTATAGACGTGTGTCGTGCCGAGGCCGGTGCGCATGTATAGGATGACGGTGCCTTGGGCGAACACGCTTGCAGCAGTGGTCAGCGCGAACGCTGCGAGTACTAGTTTTTTCATAGGTATTATTTGATTAGTTGTGGGACGTTAAATTATTTTGATCGTTAACTGATACAAGGTTATTGCACAGTGAAGTTGCGGACCCAGTTCGGCGTCGGAGCTGTGGGCGACTTGGTGTAGAAAAAGCCTTGGCCAACATTGATGTTCGGTTCGCTAGGGAGCCAAGCACCGTCGTCATCGGAATACTGATAAGCAGTGTAACCACCCGCGAATGTGAATAAATTATCGTTGTTTGCCGCAGGCAGGCCGAGAGTCGTGGTAACCAATCCCGCTTGCGGAACCTTCGAGGAACGAAGAACCTTTACACCCAACGGCAGGGTATTGGTCAACGAACCTTGGAGCACTTCACCAACAAACGTCAACGTTCTCGCACCAACAGGCTGGAAGAAGGCTGCTTCACCGGGATTCAGCGTCGCATTGCCATCAGGAAGCCAAGCACCGTCATCAGTAGAGTACTGATAAGCTGCAAAGCCGCCACTATACTTAAATAGCAGATCGTTATTATCGACCATCGGCGGAGCCAAAAGAACACCGATTGTGTTGTTAGTCGTATTGAGCTGATTCGCAATGATCAACTTCTGACCAGCATTGACCGTGACGTTGTAATAACCAACGACGTTCAATGAATAAACGTTTGATTGAGCCAGTGCTGAACTGGCGATTCCCGTGACCAAAGCGGCCACGCCAAGTAATGCTTTTGTTCTCATGTATGTAGTTATGTGTTTACCGTGTGTGGAGGAAGTATCGCTAATAAAAAGCCCCGTGTCAACAGCTTTTTAGATTTTTTTTTGAACATTTTTCGGGGGTCATTTTGGCTGATTTCAGAGCCTTAAATCAACATTAAACGACTAGGCTCCCGCCCGACACATCGTTCCACTAAATATTCACATATCTAGTTGATAGTTAATTTATTATGAATTAAAATTAGCTTTTATTAAAACATCCCCCATTTGTGAAGATCTCTAAGTCGCCATTCGTTCACTTGGTTGCGGTTCGATTTTTCGACATTTTGCGCTTCCTAAAGAGTGGCGATTTTTGACCATTTGCTCTCGTAGCCCCTCGCTCTCCCAAATGCGCCTGTTTTGGTTCCGAGCGCGAATTCCCACCTAAATCGCGATCCGGCCTCACCGATCTGAAGGCGTAAATTTTCACCTGTGCCATCCAGCGAATTTCTGAATAATGTCATCGCGTCGCATGAAGAGAATTGGATTTTCCACCCTGCCATCTGCCCTTTGGGTGGTTTTGTTGACGGCGGCTTGTGTGATCCCATTCGCTAACAAGGCTTTCTACATTGATGATCCCTTGTTTTTATGGGCGGCCCGGCATATGCGGGTGTCTCCTGGGGAGTTTTATAATTTTAAGGTGAATTGGTTCGGCTTCGAAATGGCCATGACTGATGCCACCTGCAATCCGCCGCTGATGTCTCTTATCCTCGCGCTGGTGTCCGTGGCGCTCGGCTGGGGTGAGATGGTTTTGCATCTGACGGCCTTGGTTCCCGCAGTTGCGGTCGCCCTGGGCACGTTCGAGTTGGCGAAGAAATTTTCGACACGGCCGGTTCTTGCCGCCACGTTAGTCGTTTTGACGCCCGGCTTTCTCGTGTGCAGCACCAGCGTGATGTGCGACATCACGATGCTCGCGCTGTGGGTCTGGTCACTCGTCTGGTGGGAAAGGGGCCTGAACAAAGGGGTTGCCGCCTATTATATATTTGCCAGCGTGCTTGCCGGGTCGTGTGGTCTGGCGAAGTACAGCGGCTTGGCGGTACTGCCTTTGCTGCTGGCGTACGCTGCCGTGCGTCGACGAAAACCCGGCTTCTGGATTCTGGCCTTTTTGATTCCGGTGGCGATGCTCGGCGCTTACGAATGGTTCGCTTACCGCACGTATGGCGTCGTGCTGTTCTCAAACGCAGCGGCATATGCAAAAGAGGTGCGACCCGCCACCCTTGCCGATCTGCCCGGCCATGCGCTCACTGCGCTGGTCTTCGCGGGCGGCTGCGCGCTGCCGGTGATAGCCCTGGCACCGTGCCTATGGTCAAAGCGCGGATTGCTCATCGGAGCCGGGCTGCTCGTCTTCATCATGGTGGCTCCGCCGGTTTTAGGCACAGTGCTATTCGCCCAGGATAGCAGTGGCGTTAGCTTGGGAACCATGGCGCGCAACGGGTGGCTCTCCCTGCAAGCCAACTGGTTTTTAAATCTCCAGCGTGCTGTATGGCTTTTGGGTGGTACCAGCATTGTCTTGCTGGCAATCGATGATTTGCGTCGAACGCGCGATGCCACGTCGATTTTGTTGGGGTTATGGGTTCTGGGCATCCTTGTTTTTGCCAGCGCATTCAATTGGACCATCAACGGTCGCTCGGTTCTGCCCCTGCTGCCCGCTGTCGCCCTGCTGCTGGTGCGACGGCTGGATCGAAACTTCGCCGACGACTCAATTCGGCAGGCAGGCGAGATCGCAGCTGAAAACGCACCCACACCGCTGGCGCTCCGTGTCTGCCTCGGTGTGGCGGCGGCGAGCGCCCTGGCGGTGTCCGCGGCGGATTACGGTCTGGCAAACGCGGCGCGCGAAGGCGCGAACACGTTGAGCGCAAAATATACCATGCCTACCGGCACGTTGTGGTTTCAGGGACATTGGGGCTTCCAATATTACCTCCAGGACCGCGGCGCACAGCCCGTGGATTTTCTCAAGTCAGCGTTAAATCCCGGCGATATCATCCTGGTTCCCTCCGGTAACGCCAGCAATTACAAGCTGCCCACGGAGGCGACCAAGCTGGTGGAGGTGCTGGAATTGAAACCTAATTCCTGGCTCACCACCATGGATCGCAGTGCGGGCGCCGGTTTTCATTCCGATTTTTGGGGGCCTGTCCCGTTCGCATTCGGCGCCATCGAACCGGAACGATTCTACGTCATCAAGGTTGTCCAGCCGTTCGCGTATTCGTCGTGGAACATCGTGTTGCCTGCGGCCACCAATCAGACCCCGGTGCAGGCGCTGGCCGGTTACGAGGAAAAGCTGCGGACCGATCCGAAGGATTCCGACACACGGTTCCTGTCGGCCATGCTTATGATGAAACAATCCCAAGTGCCCGCCGCCGCGGCCCGTCTTGAGGAAGGCTTGCGCGATCAGCCCGGAGATTTTCGCACACACGCGCAACTGGCGCGACTATATGAATCGCTGGGGAAATCGCCCCAGGCCAAAACACATTATACCGCCGCCTTGGAAGCGCTGCCCGATGCGCTTGATCTCCTAAACAGCCAGGCCTGGCTGCTGGCAACCGACGCCGATCCCGTTGTGCGCAACGGCGACGAAGCGGTACGGCTCGCGGAACGCGCCGTGGCGTTGACCTTGCGGGAAGATGCGATGGCCCTTGGCACCCTCGCGGCGGCGTACGCGGAAGCCGGACGTTTCAGTGACGCGATCGCCACGGCCGAAAAAGCCCGCGACCTCGCGACCACCACCGGCCAGATCGAATTGGTGCAAAGAAACACCGCGTTGCTCGAAGTATATCGTCACGGCAAAGCCTATCATGCGCCGGGCGCAACGGAACCATGAGGCCGCCCGTCATTTCAGCACGGGGAAGAGGCTGGAATAATCATCCGTCCACAGCTTAACCGTTCGCGGGCCCCTGGTTTCGTCGGTGATGGCATTGCGGATATCCGGCAGAAGCATGAAATCGTGGTTCCGACTCATCAGATACCAATGCGTTGGCAACGTCCACCAGGCACGAAACGGCGAGTTCCAATGCATATCGGCGGTCTCCAAATGAAATGCCGCGCCAAGATTATCCAGCACCGGCACCAGATTGACGTGCCGCCCCGAAATGTGCGCGGCGATCACCCCGCCGGGCTTCAGATGGCGCAGATAAACATCGAACGCCTCTTTTGTCAGTAAATGCACAGGAATGGCGTCGCTGCTGAACGCGTCGAGGATCAGCACATCGAAGTTTTGCGGCGTCTCCCGTTCCATTGAGAGCCGGGCGTCACCCATGACGATTTCGATTTGTGCCGGCGAGTTGCTCAGATAACTGAAGTAGTCGTTGGCAAAGCGCCGCACATCAGGGTTGATTTCATAAAAGCGAAACACGTCCCCACTGCGACCATATGCTGCCACCGTTCCAATTCCCAACCCAACCACACCCACGCGCAGGCCGCCCGGTCGGGGGAAATCCTGCAACACCAGGCCGACACCGCTTTGCTCGTGATAATATGCGGTGGGCTTGAACTCGAGGCCGGGATCGAGTGGTTGAAAGCCATGCAACGTGGTGCCGCACGATAGCGAACGAACAGCCGTGCCCATGGTGGCTTGATTGCCCACTTGCAGGCGCAGCACGCCGTAAAAATTCCGCGCGGTGGCCATCCGCAGCCGGCTCGCGTCTTTGAAATGATACAGCAGCAAAACGATGAGGATCATTGCGCCACCCGCGACCGCCGGCCAAACAGGAAATTGACGGCCCTCGATTTTGACCCTGCCCTGTTCACGCCGGCAGACGAGCACAATCGCCGCGGCAAACAATGCGAGGCCCCAGTGCAGTTCCCAATAGTCCGCAAAAATATGTGGCGCGACGAGTGCCACCAGTAATCCGCCCGCCGCACCGCCCGCGGCAACCATCAGATAAAACCCGGTGAGCCGTCTGGGATGCGGCCGCAACCGATACAATTCGCCATGACATACCATGCAGAGATTGAATAGCGCCCACGAAAATACAGTGATCTTCACCGCCACCGACGCGGAGCCGGGTTCAAACAATTCGTTGTAGAGCAACAGCAGCGCGGGTATCAGCATGACACCGTAGAATTTCCGCCAGTACCACCACGGCCCGTTGAAGCAGAGCACGAAGCTGAACAAATACAAACCCAGTGGCAGCACCCACAAAAAGGGAATCACCGCGACGTCGAGGCAGATCTTGTTCGTAATCGCGAGGAGCAGGATCGACGCGCAAGCCGGCAAAGCCAGCCACAAGAATTTGCGGAGGCCGGTGATTTTTTCAACGGCCGCGTCGTTTGATGACGGCACCGCAGACGGAAACTCCAATCCTGGTGTGACCCGCCAGATTCGCCACACACATAGCAGCATCGAGGCAGCGTACAGTGCCAGTCCCCACGACCACATCAGCGCCTGGGTGCGTCGCGTGAAGACCGGCTCGATGAGAAACGGATACGTCACCAGCGCCAGCAGGGAGCCGGCATTCGAGAGCGCGTACAGGCGATACGGCAAGCCTGGCGTACGCGAAAGCCGGAACCAGTGCTGTACCAACGGACCCGTCGCCGACAAAACGAAGTAGGGCAGGCCAACGGTGGCACCGAGCAGCAACAGAATGCGCCCGGTCGGATGATCGGCATCGGCGGGCTTCCACCCGTTTCCTGGAATCGCAGGCAGAAGCAGCAGCGCGGCGGCGAGCAACAACAGATGAAGCACTGCCTGGTTCCGGGCCCGCAGCCGGCTTGCGCTCCAGTGCGCGTAGGCGTACCCCCCGAGGAGCAGCACTTGAAAGAACACCTGGCACGTGGTCCAGACGGCGGTGCCGCCGCCGAACCAGGGGAGGATGAATTTTCCGATGAGCGGCTGCACCTGCAACAGCAGGAACGCTCCGATGAATATGGTCAGTGCAAATGCAGGCATGAACTTCGACGGCGAAGTCTAAAGACAAACAAACCGTCTTTACAGCGCGGAGTTTCGGCGCGCCCCCATTACTTATTCCGCTTCAAAATTAAAATATTTCCCTCGCTCATCGCGGAACGGCTGGCGCCCCTGACAAGACCGCGCGCCGTCTCGTTGTCGGCATCCGCGCCGCGCTCAAGGCCCTCCTTAAATTCGACGGTCTTTACGAGGTCCAGGTCCCGGGCCCAGTATTCCTTCCACCACTCAAAAATTTTTCGATCCGAGCCGGGCCGCGCCAGCCAGGAAAGCTCGTCGTCCACGTACACCAGAAAGTCCGGTTTGGTCCGTTCGATCTCGCTGATCATCTGCTCCTGCATTTTAAGCGCGAACTCGTGTTGTTCCATTAGCGGATACGTATAGATATGTCCGGTGGCCGCACGCCGCCCGGAATAAAAATATATCTCCGGCTCTGACCCCAGCACCGCCACCCGGGTATCGGCGGTCGAATTATTTTTGATGAAATCCGCCACTGCCGCGGTCTCGGAAAAAAGTGTGGTGCCGTAAACACTGGCCATGGCCTGCCGGGGCGTCATGCCGAACCAGGTGGAGCCATTGCCGATCAACGCCGCGCCGACCGCGATGACGAACAACACGAGGATGGGCAGCGCCAGGAACAATTCGATGGTCCGGTCATGTTGCAGGAGGTAAACACTGCGGCTCACCGCCACGCCCGTTAACAGCGCCAGCACCGGGAGGAGCATGATAAAATAATGCGCCCGGAAGTACAGTCCCACGCTCACCGAAAGCACCGAACAAACCAAAAGTGCGGTGAGAAAAACCCGCGCGTATCGAACCCCCGAGTAGGAAAGGCGACGGCTGGAGACCGCGCGACCGTCCTTTTCGTCGGTTGCATCGTCCGATGGTTGCGCGTGAAATCCTGGCGCCGGTGTGCTTACCATCGACCACGGGCCGCCGATGTCGGGATTCCGTCGCGAGGACTTTTCCAGGCGGCTGCTGCCGTCGTCCAGCCGCGACTCCCACCACATCATCATCCCGCCAAAAAACGGCAGTATCCACAAGATGAGATTAGGTCCGATGACGGCGCTTACGGCTGCGTGCACCACGTCGGAACCCTTTACCAGCGAGATCGCCGAGGAATATTTTCCGGCGTAGGTAATGGTCCAAAAAACAAAAGGATGAAACGCACCCGCGCCGATGAGGATGAGGCAAGTGAGCGCGTATGGAATGACGAAGCCCGACGCAAAAAGGCTCGCGTCGATGACCACCCCCACAAGTTCGCCCCGGAAACGGCCCGGCTGCCGCAGGTCCCGCCTCAATCGCCCGCCACGGGACGGAATCAGCACCCGACGCCGGCTTTCGTCGCCTTCCGTATTTTCGTCATCGCCATCTGGCCTTAACGGCACCTCCGTCAAGTGACCCGTCATCCAATCACCCACCCGACGCCAGACGAGATACACCCCGCCGAACACGCCGAAAAGGATGCCGTGCTGCTTCATCAAAAAGGAAAGACCAAAACAAAGGCCGCTTACGAAGAACAACATGCCGGGGCAATTGAGCGCAGCGAAAAAGCGGTGCGCACCCGATCTCTTGGAATCCCGGCCGCGGGTCGGTTCCGCATCGCACGCACGCAGCAAAAGGAAAATCCCCACCAGCGCGGTGAACACAACGTAGTGCGTCGCATGACCGGCCAGGCCCAAGACCCAGGGATTCATGGACAGGAGCGCGAACGACAAAGCCGCTGTTACCCCCGCGATATGGTCCATCAATCGTCGGCCCAACAAAAAAACCAGGAAGATCGACGTGAGATTGGCGAGGGCGAGTCCGATATGAATGCCCGCGGGGCTGTGACCGAAAATCGCCATGCTCAGCGCGTAAAACGCCGGGGTACCCGGCAGCTTTTGGATGTAGACGTCCGCGTAGGGCGCCACTCCTTGCAACATCAATTGGGCAACGTAAGCGTATTCACCTTCGTCACGCTCCAGCGGCATATCCCGCAGCCGCCATCGGACGCCGAGCACCAGCAGCAAGGTAAGCACGACCGCGATCCACGCCCAATAGCGCCGCACCTGCCTCAGCCAGGGTGCATCGGCGTATTTGTTGAGCCAGGACATCATCGTGTGCAAAAACTATTCCCGGAACCACCGCGCCTGACAATGCGATTCTGCGAGCGAGCTTCGCTCCCCGGCTCCCAAATCGCGCCCTCGAGGGCTCGAACGGCGGAGAATTTATTTCCGCCTTACTTTGGCCGGGCATTCCCTATAATCCGCCCTGAAACTCGACCTCGATGCGACGCGTAATCACAGTTTGCCTGATCCTCGCCTCCGTTACACTGGCCGCCTACTGGCCGGTGTTTCGCAACAGCTTTGTGAGCTATGACGATCCCAGCTACGTCACAGAGAATCCACACGTTCTCAAGGGTGTAAATTCCGCCGACCTCGAATGGGCTTTCAAAACGAATCAAGCCGGCAACTGGCATCCGCTCACCTGGGCGTCGCACATGCTGGACGTCTCGCTGTTCGGGCTGCAACCAGCGGGACATCATTTCACCAGTCTCCTACTTCACACAGTCAACACCATCTTGCTTTTCTTGCTGCTGCGCGCGATGACCGGCACTTGGTGGCGTAGTTCCGCGGTCGCTGCCCTGTTTGCGCTGCATCCGGTGCACGTCGAATCGGTGGCGTGGGTGGCGGAACGAAAGGACGTGCTGAGCACCTTCTTCCTGCTGCTGACTTTACTCGCTTACCTGCATTACGTTCACGCGTTGTCGCCGCCGGCAAAAACCTCCGCTGCGCTGCGCTGGTACCTGCTGGCAGCATTCTTTTTTGCCTGCGGCCTGATGAGCAAGCCGATGCTGGTCACGCTGCCATTCGTGCTGTTGCTGCTGGATTTCTGGCCCTTGCAGCGATTGCAGCATACGACGCTCGGCCCGCAACGTTCGACGTTGAGCCGAATGGTGTGGGAAAAGATTCCGCTCTTCGCGCTGTCCGCCGCCTCATGCGTGGTGACCTTTATCGTGCAACGTGGGGCGGGCGCGGTGAATTCACTGGAAACCGTGCCGCTGGAACTTCGCCTCTCCAACGCGCTCATCTCGTATGTGCGCTATCTCGGCAAGACCCTCTGGCCAGAGAACCTCGCGGTCTTCTACCCGCTTCCGCGGGAGTGGCCCCTTGAGTGGGCTGTCGCCGCTGCGGTGCTGTTGTTGAGCCTAACCGGCGTCGTGCTATGGCGACTCCGGCGGGCACCGTATCTCGCCGCGGGCTGGTTCTGGTTTCTCGGCACCCTGACGCCGGTGGTGGGTTTCGTTCAGGTCGGCCAGCAGGCCATGGCGGATCGTTACACGTATATTCCGCTGATTGGCATTTTCGTCATGATCGTTTGGTCCCTGGCGGAGATTCCATTGCGCCGTCCGGCAACGCGGCCGTGGCTCGCGGTCGGCGGCGCTGTGATAGTCGCGGGCTGCGGTCTCGTCACCTGGCGGCAACTGGCGGTGTGGCGCGATAGCCGGGCGCTGTTTGAACACGCGCTCTTGGTCACACGCGACAACCCGGTCGCGCACAACAATCTCGGCGCGGTGCTGCTCGGCACAAAGGATTTCGCCAACGCGGAAATTCACTTCAATGAAGCCGTCCGCATTCACGCCAATTATCCCGAAGCACTGGCAAACCTCGCATTGTGCCGCGAACGACAAGGCCAGGCAGACGAAGCGATCGGGCTTTACCAGCGCGCCTTGCAAGGCCGGGATTCCGCCGTGCTGCATTTCAACCTCGGCAATTTGCTGGCGAAGCAGGGGAAACTTCCCGAAGCCGAGGCCGAATATTTGGCGGCACTAAAACTGCAATCCGAATTCGCCGACGCCTGGTTCAACCTCGGCAACGTCCACGCCCGGCAAGGGCGCGAGGAGGAGGCGAAGAAAGATTTCGCCACCGCCCTGCGCCTCAAACCCGGCAATGCGGGCGCATATCTAACCCTTGGCGCGTCACTGGCGGGAGAAAAGAAATTCGACGAGGCCATCGTCGAATTCAAGAACGCGTTGCGCGTGGATCCCAATAATGCCGACGCCCATTTCAATCTCGCATCGGCGCTGCAAGCCAAAGGTGACTTCCCGGGCGCAACGGTCGAATTCAAGGAGACCTGCCGCTTGCGGCCCGACGATATCGACGCGCGCCGGGCATTGGGATTCGCGCTGTTGTGCCAGGGAAGAATGGCTGAGGCCGCCCCGCAGTTTGAACAAATCTTGCAAGCGGGATCCGAACCGGCGGCGAATTATTACCTCGCCCTCGCGCTCGACACCCAAGGACAAATGCAAGCGGCCGCGACTCGCTACCGCGAGGCGTTGCGGCTCGCGCCCAATGCGGCCGCCTACATGAACGATCTCGCGTGGCTGCTGGCTACGTGCCCGGATGACACCGTGCGCAACGGCGCCGAAGCGGTACGCCTCGCGGAGGAAGCCACGCGCCTCAGTGGCGGTAAGGAAGTGCGTTTTCTCGGCACGCTGGATGCCGCGTATGCCGAAAGCGGGCGCTTTGACGAGGCGATTGCGGCTGCCACCAAGACCCGAGACCTCGCCGTCGCCGCGAAACAACCCGAAATTGCCCGCCACGCCGAGGAGCGCCTGGCGCTCTACCGTCAACATCAACCCTTCCGCCGCCCTTTGCAGCCGCCGGCCGCGAAGTGATGCCCATCAGTTTTTTCTCGGCGCCAGTTCACTGTCGCGAAACGGCGAGCCTGATTGATACAACATCACGCGCTCACGCAAGCTTCCGATTTGTGAAGCATTGTTTTGTGAGGTCGCAAGCTCCAGTGCCCGTTGTGCCGTTCGGACGGCCTCCGAATATTTTCCCAATTCGGCATAAGCAGCTGCGAGCGTACCAAGAAACGCCGGACTCTTGCCGTCCACGAGCGCGTCGGCCTGTTTTGCCAGTTCAACCGCGCGGACCCCGTTGCGCACGGTGTCATCCGGGCACGTAGCCAGCACCCACGCAAGATTATTCAGCAGATAGGGATTACCCGGCAGCGCCGCGATGGCCGCCTCGTAGTGTCCCACCGCTTCGCCGGCCTTGCCTTTGCCGAGGAGCGCGTTGCCGAGGTTGTTTTGCGCCTCCGGCAGGCTGGGTTGAATTTCCAAGGCGGCTTTCAAATGTACGATCGCGTCGTCCGCGCGCCCCTTGCGAAGCAGGGCGCTGGCGAGGTTATTGTGCGCGCTCGCGACGTGCGGTTGCAACGCGAGGCCTTTTTCGAGCTGCACGATGGCGGCATCCACCTCGCCCTTCGCAAGCAGCACCCCGCCGAGATTGAAGCGTGCCTCAGCAAGGTTTGGCGCGAGCATCAGGGCTTGCTGAAATTGCGCCTGCGCTTTTTCCGGATCGCCCTGGCGGAGGAACACATTGCCCAGGCCATTGCGAGCGCCGGCAAACACCGGATCGATCTCGGTCGCGTTTTGAAATTCTGCGAGGGCCTGCACGAGGTCGCCATGCTGGAACCAGGCGTTGCCGAGACTGAAATGCGCGGCGGCCAAACGCGGCTGAAGTTTCGCGGCCTGGCCCAATTGAACGAGCGCGGCATCAGTCTGACCAACACCCAAAAGCGCGTTGCCGAGGTCCAGGCGGGCATCGGCGAGCCCCGGTTGAAGCGTCACGGCCCTTTGCAGATGCGACAAAGCTGACTCCGTTTGCCCGCTGCGCAGCAAGGCATTGCCCAAATTCTGTTCAATCGCCGCCTGATCCGGCTGAATCTTGGCCACGGCCTGAAAATGGGTCACGGCCTCATCCGCCTTTCCCTGTTGTAAAAGCGCGGTGCCAAGATTGTTGTGGGCCTGCGCCGAATCGGGCTCCAACGCCAGCGCCTTGCGAAAACTCTCCGCCGCCGCCGCCAAATCTCCCTGCCGCAGCAGAACGGCCCCCATATTGCTCAGCACGTCGGGAGCATCCGGCTGAATTTGTAGCGCCTTGCGGAAATGAGCGCTCGCCTCCTCCAGCCGTCCTTGTTGCAAGCGCAGGTTCCCAAGATTGTTGAGAGCGAGTGTGGCATTTGGATTTCGTTCCAGCGTTTTTATCCACAAAGTTTCCACATCTCGGTAGGTGCGGCACTCCTCCCACGTCAGCACACCGAACAAAACGACCAAACCCACGCCGATGCCTCGTTCCGGCCACGCAAAGATTTTGCCGGACCCATTTGCCTTCACCAGAAAGGTGATGGCCGCGGCGCCTAGCGTTACCGGCCCGATGATGGCGAAATACTGCCAGTGATCCGCTACCAACGCATACCGCATGAAATAAATGTTGATAAACCCCAGGATCGGCAGCAGCAACAGCACAAAATATCCAAGGGCAAACAACACCGCCTTGCCTCCGCGCTGTCGCTGCCACCAACAAACGAGAAACACCGCCAGCAATAAAACATCTGGCACATACGACACCAGTCGTGCCCCATCCACATGCCAGCGCGGATAAACGAAACTGAGATTGAGCGGCACGCACGCCTTCCATAGGTAAAACCACACTGCCCACCCGGCGCCCGCCAGACGCGACCAGAAGCTGTCGTGCCGCACCGCCACCATGCTGGCACCAATGGCGCGATGATATTGAAACCAAATGGACGCCACCGCCGCCGCACCCGCCAGGACAAAAAACGGCACGGTCCTCACGATATCTTTGACGCTCACGCGATTGGTGTGCCACCAGACGAGTCCCAGCAAAACCACCGGCAACGGGACGACCGCCGATTTACTCAGCAACGCCAGCGCGAATGCTCCGAGGGCGAGCCAGTAATATTTGCCGCTGAAAAGCGGCGGCGACGCGCCGCCGGTTTCCTGCTTTACCTCCCGCGCTAATTCGGAGCGCAGATACCAAAAAATGCTCAAGAGATAAAACACCATCGACAGTGTATTCTTGCGCTCGGTGATCCACGCGACGGATTCCACATTCACCGGATGCACCGCAAAGAGCGCTGCCGCGAGGATCGCCCCGGGAATTTTCAAACGGATCAGTATGCGCCAGAGCAGCAAAGCACTCAGCGAGTGCAAACTCACATTCACCAGGTGATATCCGAGCGCATTCGCTCCCCACAGCCGCCATTCCAACCAAAGCGTCGAAGACGTCATGGGAAAATAGTCCGGCGCGGCCGTGCTGAACCAGAATTGCCACAATCCGTCGGCCTTTTGAATGAGCGGATTGTTGAGGAGGAAGGTGTCGTCGTCCCAGATGAAACCCGCGCGCCAGACCGGAAGATAGGCGAGAAAAGTAATCGTCAGCAATCCGAATCCCAGCACCCAAGCCGGGCAAACTCCCGCCGTTTCGACAGGCTTGGCTGGCCCCTGATCGGTTCGCTGTTCCACTCCAAATCAACCTGTAATATTTTTACAGCCCGCGCAATCTCGGAGAAGTCCTGGCGCCAATGTCGGCTTTGACGCTTGCGCGGGCGCGCCGTTCCTCAACATCATTCCCGCGCATGCTGCCGTATCGGAACCTGGAACGACCGTGGCTGATCTCCACCTTTCTGGTGGTGGCGGTCCTGGCGGCATACCTGCCCGTTTATTTCCTCGATTTCATCAACTTCGACGACCCCCTGTATGTGTACCATAATCGTCACGTTCAGGCGGGCTTGACGACGGAAGGCTGGCGCTGGGCTTTCACCCAATTTCACGCGGCCAACTGGCATCCGCTGACGTGGCTTTCGCACATGCTCGATTGCCAGCTTTACGGATTGCGCCCGCTGGGTCATCACGTCACAAACGTCCTTTTGCACGCAGCCAATGCAGTGATTCTTTTTCTCTGGCTGCGATCGCTGACTGGCGCGACATGGCGTAGCGCGCTGGTTGCAGCGCTATTCGCGCTGCATCCGTTGCGCGTGGAATCGGTGGCATGGGTGGCGGAACGCAAGGACGTGCTCAGCGCTTTTTTCGGCCTGCTGTGTTTGTGGGCTTACACGAAATACGCGAGCCGGGCGAAGGATCAGGATATCAGGACAGCCCGCTCCAGACTTCGCTTCGCCTACTACGGTCTCTCGCTACTGTTATTTGCCTTGGGCCTGCTCAGCAAACCGATGCTGGTAACGTGGCCATTTCTTTTACTGCTCCTTGATTACTGGCCGCTGGCCAGGCTGGCGGGGGCGGCAAACGTGACAAAGGGAGCGATAATTTTTGATGTCAAGCTTCTGCCCATGTTGGTGATGGAGAAGCTGCTCTTTTTCGCGCTGGCGACCGGGTCTTGCGTGGTCACCTTTTTCGCGCAACGCTCCGGTGGCGCCGTGTCATCAATCGGCGGCGACTACGGCGTGACGCTTGCGGCGCGATTAAGCAACGTGCCGATCTCCTATGTCCGCTACGTGTTTAAACTCCTTTGGCCGCAGGATCTCGCGATCATCTACCCGTTGATCAGGGTATGGCCGGAGGAACAAGTAGCGGTTGCGGTTCTAGTCTTGCTGGCGGCGACAGGTCTGGTCCTCTGGCGCGGGCGTTGCCAGCCCTATCTTGCGATGGGCTGGTTTTGGTTTCTGGGCACGGCTGTGCCCGTCATTGGCCTCGTGCAGGTCGGGACGCAATCCGTCGCGGATCGTTACACCTACATTCCGGCAATCGGATTGTTTATCCTGCTGGCGTGGAGCCTCGGCGACGTGGCCAATCGGTGGCGCAACCGGGTGACGCTGCTCTCCGGCACAGCCATAGCTGTTCTGCTCGCGTTTACCTACGCCGATGGCCAACAGTTGCTTTACTGGCAAAATTCCGAAGCGCTCTTTCGTCACACACTTGCGGTGACGAGGAACAACTACATGGCCTACTTGCTGCTCGGTTCCTATTACTCCGATCTTGGTGATCTTGAGCCGGCGAAGGCACATTACCATGCGGCGCTTACCCTGGCGCCTGAACTCCCAAATGCCTGGAACAACCTCGGCTGCGCCCTCGTAGCCCAAAAGCAGTTCGCGGAGGCTACGGAAGCGTTTCAAAAAGTATTGCGGATTACGCCCGGGGCGCAGGATGCTCACAGCAATCTCGGCAACGCGCTGTTTGGACTTGGGAGAATCGATGAGGCGCTGCAAGAGTATCGCGAAGCGGTCCGGCTTGTCCCCGACAACGGTCTCGTACAATTCAACCTCGCCAATATTTTATGGCGGAAAAACCAAGCCGCTGAAGCGCTGGAACATGCGCGTCTCGCCGTCAAATTTGCACCCCAACATGTGGATGGCCATGTCCTGCTGGCGAATCTGCTCATGCAGCAGGGAAACACCACCGAGGCGGCGGAGGTGTTCCGGCGGGCACTGGCGGGCGCGCCACGTTCAATGCCGGTGCTTTACGCCTATGCAGTCGCGATGTCGGGTGTGGGAAACTGGGACGAAGCTGCGCGACTGTATGATGAAATTCTACACCTGGCTCCGGGAGACGACCAGGCGCGATTGCAACTGGGCATGGCCCTCGCTGCGCAGGGAAAGCTCAACGAAGCGCTGGATTCCCTGTCATTGGTCCTGCACAACAATCCCACAAACGCGGCGGTCAATTATCATGTTGCCGCCACCCTTGCGAGCCAGCACAAATTCACGGAAGCCATCAGCCATTACCGCACGGCCATAGGGGCAGTGCCGGCTTTCCCCGAGGCGTTGAACAACCTCGCATGGATTCTCGCGGCGAATCCAGACCCAGGATTGCGCAATGGACACGAAGCGGTGAAGCTCGCGGAGCGCGCCTGCGAATTGACACAGTATCAGCAGGCGTTGATCGTCGGCACGCTGGCCGCCGCGTACGCGGAAGCGGGAAATTTCAAGGCCGCGGTAACCACAGCAGAAAAGGCAAAGGCACTTTCCGATGCGGCCGGGGACAAGGAAGTGTCCGCGAAAAACGCCGAGTTGCTGGAACTTTATCGCTCCGAAAAACCGTATCGCGATACGCGATAGGGCCGCTTAAACCTGGCTGACAACCACTTTCAAGGATTCGGCGGTGGGCCGGGCCGCGAGCGCGATGGCGTCGGCGGTTTGTTCCAAGGGAAACTGATGAGTCACGAGTGGCCGCACATCGAGGCGGCGTGAGAACACAAGTTGCGCAACCTTTTTCTGCAAAAGAAAATCAGCAGAGTAGCTGCCGATAAGGTCTTTTTCATCCACGCAAATCGTCGCGAGATCCAGAGGGGTGGCTTCGCCGCGGCGTGTATGAGAGAAAAGAAGTATCTTGCCACCCCCGCGAATCAGTCTCTGCGCCTCGCGCACAACGGCATCCGAAGGGACGGCAATCACCGCCGCATCAAGTCCAAGTCCGCCAGTGACCTTTCGCACGAGCTTCGCGAGTTCTTCTGGCCGTTCCGGGATCGAACTCGGCGGCGAAATTCTCACTGACCAGCGCGCGCCGAATTTCCGCGCAAGTTTCAGCCGGGATTCAAGCAGGTCTGTGACCACCACATCCACGCCTCGCAACGCCAGCAGCCGGGTGAACATCAGTCCAATGGGACCCTGTCCGGCGACCAGCACGGTATCCCCACGCAGGAGCGATAACCGTTCAATACCCTTGAAGACGGTATTTACCGGTTCAAGCATCGCCCCTTCGAGAAAGGAATTCCGCGCCGGAATTTTCACCACACCTGGCAGCACGGACGCCATCACTCGCACGTATTCCGCGTAACCGCCCCCGGCGGGCTCGAAACCGGCGGTGATGCCGGTGCGCTTGTAGTATTCGCATTGCGCAAACGCGCGATGCCGGCACGCATGGCATTTGAGACACGGCACATGGTGATGCAGCGCGACCCGATCGCCTACCCTGAATGTTGTTACGCGTTTGCCGACTTGCGCGATGGTGCCGGCGGTTTCATGTCCTAATACGCGCGGCGGCGGAACAGTGCCGTGGTAAATTTTTTTGATGTCCGTGGGACACACCCCACAAACGGCAACGCGGACGAGCAGTTCTTCCGAACCAATGCGCGGGACGGGGATGGTCTCGACCCGCAACTCCCGGATGCCGCAGTAAACCACCGCGCGCATTGTCTTGGACACCGAATTCACGCGCAGGCTATTTGTGGGGGGCGGGAACTGAATTGGTGGATCCAGTATAGGAATGGGGACGAAGGCGTTTAGCAGGAATCAACGCTGGTTCCCCCAGCATGGTGTTCAACCCGCGCGGAAACGCAGGTGACTCCAGCCAATCGGCCAGCAAGTTCAATTCGGCAGCCGTCAAACCTACCGCAGAGCGGCGGCCCAGGACCAACTGATTCGACTCCCGTTTCGTCACGGTTGTGACGCTGTTGCCCAAACGGGGGGCAATGGCCATAAGCCATTCAAAGCTGGCGGATTTCGGGGGGATTTGCGCACGATGGACCGCGAATCGCAGGAACTGGCCAAAGTATAGCCAACCCATATCAATACGCGGCCCGGTCAATTCCCAATCATAGAATACAAGATTAGTGCGGCCTGTCACAGTCGCCAGCAATTCCTTGGGCGCCGGTTGGTTGGTAGTGAGATCCGACTCTAAACCCGCAAAAATAAACTCGTTCGTTCCCTGTTGAGCGACCCGGAGGAAGGGCGTCATGACTGTTAGTTCATTCCAGGTTAGTCCGTTGAAATTCGTTGCCACCACAAATTTGCCAATTCCGTTCGTGTCCAACCACGGATTCCCAACATGGAGGAGCTTATCAGTCATTATATTCAACAGGTTGGTGGCATTGGCAACGGGCGCCGCGACATAGGTCAGGAACGGCAAACCTCGCTGACCCCAGAAAAACAGTTGATCAGGTGCCTGCCCCGCATCAAGTCGCTTCCAAAAGCCCTGGCTTGACAGCCATGAACCGATGCCGCGCACGGCCGTGAAACTGTTGAGTGGATCATGAATGATGTTGGTGGGAATATTCCATGGCGCCATGTTTTCCGGCAGCGGCTGGGGGAACTCCGCCAGCGCATGCGTGCGTACGCTGTCACCGTCGCCGTTTATGGCTAGTGAAAAAACCGGGAAATCCTCCGGCAATTCCAAGCCGAGCGCCCAAGCCTGATTCAGGCGAAACGGACTCAGATCAGCGGTAAACCAGTCACCGTTAGTATTGGTCGCCGTCGCAGTATAAGGGACAAAGTCCCGCTGTATCCGCGCCGTCAATTCCGCCACCAGGCCGTTGCTCTGCCCGCCCAATCCCATCAAAGTCCAATCACCAGCCCTGCTTAAGCGGAGTGTTCCACTACCGTCGAGCCCATTTTTAAGCTGCCATTGCGCCGTCGAGCCCGCCTTTTCTCCAATGGAGGATCCTTTACCCAAAACTGACCGAAGTCCCAACTCCCACAACCGGGTGCGATCTTCACCCAACCGAACAGCCAGCGCGAGTTCCCCGACACCGCCTCCCGCCTGACGCACCTCGCAATAGCTTTCTTCGGTCAGGAGGTCGTCAAGGATCGGCCGCAACGGAGAAACGTTGGTTGCAGTAACGGGCGGTTTGACCGCGTTAGTTGTGCCTCCATCGCCAGCCAAAGCAAGTGCCAGCCTATTCAAGCTTTGGTTCTCCAGCTTCCTAGCCTCTGGCATGTTCCAGATATCTATAAAACTGGCAGCATTGGTTTCAGCCGCCAAACGTTTTTTGCCAATCCAATGAATTCGGAGAATGGTGGCGGGCTTGAGTGCTATGGGAGCGACCTTGTTTGGCACGATATTGGTGGCTGGAACCATCACCTCGTTCGGTTCGGCCTTTTTGCAGCCGCTCCCAGCCAGGATGATGACGATGAAAAACAGGCTGAAATCCAAACTTCTTCTCAACATAGCGAGAAGCCTTGTACAGAACAAAGTAGCATGACGCAAATCGAATCCCCGCAGATTCGGAACCTTGCCCCGTGCTCTGTCCATGGGGCAACGGGTCGCGCAAAAACCCTGCGAAAGAGCGCAACCAAAAATTTCCGGTGGTGTTCACACTTCTTAACAGTATATTGTAGTTGGAATGAGCGGTTTGAAAATGCGGGCTTTCCTTGCCGGTACGCTGATGATATTCGTCGCTACGGCGGGATGGGCCATTGACAACGACACTCCTTATCAGGGGATTGTGGACCGCAATGTTTTCGCTCTTAAGCCTCCTACACCACCACCCCCGCCGCCGGATAATCGCCCGCCACCACCCAAAATTTGGCTGACCGGGATTACCACGATTCTTGGCAAAAAGCTGGTGCTTCTTAAAACACAGGGAACACCCCGTCCCGGCGTTAAAGGCGAGGACGAATCTTATACCCTTACGGTTGGCCAACGTCAGGGCGATGTTGAGGTACTCGAAATCAACGAAAGGGACGGCATAGTCAAAGTAAACAATTCCGGGGTCGTTACAAACCTGACTTGGGAAGGTAACGGCATCAAGGTGGCCACGCCTGCACCCGCCGCCGCGGCCGCGCCGGGCGCTCCAGCCAATACCGCCTTTGCTCCCGGCGCGCCGGGTGCCATGCCGCATGGCACCACACGGACGGTTCCATCCACCTTTAGGCCGACGCGCCCCTCACCAAGTCCCAACGCAAATTATCCTGGCAGCACTGGTAATTACCCCGGCAGCACTGGGTATGGGGGAACGGGAACCGCACTACCAGGTTTAGGTAATGCCGCCAGCCCCATAAACGCCACAAAAAACTGGCCACCGGAACCTTCGGACCCTGATCACCAAACGATTTTGGATGCGGCTTACAAACAGCGAAATGCCGCAGCGATTGCCGACGGACGCTTACCGGATATTCCTGGCGACAATCCGCTTGTCGAAACCCCGCCCCCGAACGCGCCAGTGCAGCAAAACCCTCGTCAGAATTTCAACCGACCGGGCGTTCCGCCTTACTGAGGCGATCGGTCACAGTTCACCACCCCTAGCGAATCCGGCCAACGACTCCAATCTTCGCCATCCGCGAGGAAAACCACTTCCTTTCCCCGCCACTGAAAACAGACTTTGCGAGCATGTAACGCGTGGTTTGGCAGGATCAATCGTCGACTTTGCTCCACGGTTAAACGGTCTTCCACCAGCGCAAGATACAAGTCCTCGTCTCCGCCATATATTTTATCGCCCACTATCGGGTGACCCACTGAAGCCAGATGAATGCGGATCTGATGCTTTCGGCCGGTGTGCGGCACCACTCGCAGTCGCGACATAGGGAGCGACGACGGACGCGGGATTTTATTATCCCCATTAAATCCAAACTGTCGCTCGACTTCGTAATCAGTTCTTGAAGCGGCACCATCCGACCGAACGCAATCCTTGATAGCCACCCGGCTCTGCTCATCGGGTCCCAGTGGCCCTTCAATAACTCCCCGGCACTCGCTGAAATGTCCGTGGACCATCGCCAGATATTCCTTCCGCACCTGTCGTCCCTCCCAAAGCTGCCGCAATTCGCGCGCAACCTCATTATTCTTGGCAACCACGGTTACTCCGCTGGTTTCACGGTCCAAACGATTAACGAGTTGCGGATGCGATTCCTTCCCGAGATACAGCCGTATGCGGCTGATCAGACTCGAATATTCGTCTGTCTTCGTTGGATGGCACACGAGCCCCGCCGGCTTGTTGATGACCAGCAAGTCGTCGTCTTCGTAAATGACTTCAAATAATTTTTTCATCTCGAATCGATCGTCGCATTTTTGTTTCGTCGCTCTGCCGATTCGGCTAAACCTTGGCAAACTGCGATGACTTTGCAAGACCATGGCTAACCCCGCCCCGATATCCGTACCGGCACCCGGTGGCAACGGGGTGCTCGACGCCGCTCGGAAGATTGCATGACTCTCCGCGCCGCGCAGAAAAAACTCCTCCTGACCGTCCTCCTCTTCGCGGTGGCGAGTACCTCGTACTGGCCGGTGGTTCAGTGCGGTTTTGTCGACTACGACGACCTCGAATACGTCACGAACAATCCAGGCGTTCTGAGCGGCCTTACGGCGAGGGGCATCACGTGGGCCTTTGTCACGACTCACGCCGCCAACTGGCATCCCATCACCTGGCTTTCGCACATGTCGGATGTTCAGGTATATGGCCTGCAACCTGCCGGGCATCACTTGACCAATCTCGTGCTGAATGGGGCCAACACAGTACTACTTTTCCTGCTGTTGTCGCAAATGACTGCCACTTTATGGCGTAGCGCCTTCGTGGCCGCACTTTTTGCCCTGCACCCGACACACGTGGAATCCATTGCGTGGATTTCCGAGCGCAAAGACATGTTGAGTACTCTCTTTGGGCTGTCGGCGTTGTGGGCGTACGCGAAATACGCATCGGATAAATCGCGCGCCGTACCCGGCGACTGGCTTTTGTATATCCTTTCTCTCCTTTTTTTCACGCTCAGCCTGATGAGCAAACCGATGCTGGTAACCCTGCCATTCCTCCTATTGTTACTCGATTTTTGGCCGCTCGATGGTATTCAAAAGCCCATCACCCATTTTCGCAAGTTAACCCCGTTAGCGACGGAAAAACTACCTTACTTCCTCCTCGCCGCGCTTTCTAGCGCGGTGACATTTTCGGTACAACATTCCGCCGGAGCTACTGTCACTGCCGTCGAACTGCCTTTTGCCGCCCGCATCGCTAACGTGCTAGTGGCTTACGTGCGTTATCTAGGCAAGCTGTTCTGGCCGGAAAACCTCGCCGTATTTTACCCGCGTCCCGATCACTGGCCTTTCTGGCGGATCGCGGGTTCGGCGCTGTTGCTCGCAATCATCTCACTATGGTCGCTTCGCTCCTTATACAACAGGCGGTATCTGGTAGTCGGCTGGCTGTGGTTTCTCGGCACGCTGGTGCCGGTAATTGGCCTGGTGCAAGTTGGCGAGCAAGCCATGGCGGACCGCTATCTCTACATGCCGTCCATAGGCATTTTCATCGCGCTCTCGTGGGGATTGGAAGAACTCGTCTGCCGCAGACCAGCCTTGAAGATTCCGTTCATCGCCGCTGCTCTCTCTGCTCTGGCAGCACTGTTTTTTCTAACACAACGACAGGTGCGATTCTGGGAGTCCACTGAGAGCCTATTCCTTCACACCGTGCATGTGACCCGGAATAACGTCATGGCCCAGGAGATTTTGGCGCAGGCCTTTTTCGAGGCTGGCAAGCTGGATCAAGCAGGGTTTCACGCCAGCGAAGCGCTACGGCTCAAGCCGGATTTTCCCGAAGCCGCGATCACGTACGCGCTCGTGCTGGTACGTCAGGGTCGGGCGATGGAAGCCTTGACACGGGTGGGCGGCCTCCTGCGGAACCAACCGACAGCCAACGCTCGCTTCGCGTTGGCACAGGCCTACAATCTCACCGGAGATGCCCCTCAGGCCATCACTGAATACCATGAAGGTCTGCAACTGAAACCCGATAATGCCGATGCGCTGAATAATCTCGCCTGGATTCGCGCCACGCACCGCGATCCCGCTTTGCGTAACGGCGTCGAGGCGGTTCAACTCGCCCAAAAAGCATGCGAGTTGACTCAATTCCGCCAACCGCTTATGGTTGGCACTCTCGCCGCCGCTTACGCTGAAGCTGGACGTTTTCCCGATGCGATCGCGACCGCGCAGAAAGCACGCGATCTTTTTGAAGTCCAAGGAAAAACCGAACTCGGCGCTAAAAATCTGGAGTTGCTGGAACTATATCAAAAGGGCATCGCTTATCACGAACGGCCGGCTACTAACGCCGCCCCGCTGCCCTCACCCCAAGGCCGACCGTCATTATGATACGACTCATCGCGCTTGATTTGGACCAGACCCTGTTCGGCAACGATCTCGTTGTCAGTGCACGGGTCAAATCGGCAATCTCCGCCGCCCAAAGGACTGGCGCGATCGTGACCATCGTCACGGGTCGCGAAGCGCCGGTAACCACTCGGTTCGCCCGCGAACTCAACATCACGAGCCCGATCATCTGCACACAGGGCGCCTGTATCTACGATCAGGCGCAGGACCGGATGTTGCGTAAAGAAAGCCTTTCGCCCGAACTCCTGCCGCGGCTGATCCACGCTGGAAATCACCACGGATGGAATTATCACTTTGAAATGTCCGGTCGCCTGTATTTGCCGGCGAAGTCGAATCATCCGCCCGCGTTCTTCGAATTGCTGCGCTATTCGGAGTGGTGTCGCGTGGATGACCTGCTCGGCACCCTCACGAACTCGCCACACAAAATGGTGGTGACCCTGGATCGAACGGAGGATCGACGGCGTGTCATTCAGGAAATGACCGCAGCCTTTGGCACAGATGTCACCATCGTGCCTTCGCATCCGTTTTTGGTCGAAGCCCTGCCTGCGGGCGTGGACAAGGGGCACGCACTTGCGTGGCTCGCCGAACATCTTAACATCTCTCAAGCGGAAGTGATGGCCATCGGCGATAGCGAGGCCGATATACCGATGATCGCGTGGGCCGGGATGGGCGTGGCGATGAGCAACGGCTCAGCGGCCGCCCGCGCAGCGGCCAATTGGGTTGCGCCCAGCCTCGACGAGGACGGTGCCGCCATTGCGCTTGAGAAATTTGTTTTGCCGGCGGGTGTTAACGTGGAATAGTCGTGGAACGATTCGCATGCCTGATTTCTCTTTCACGGATATCCGCCACCTGCAGGCTACAGAAGGGTGGCTTGGTCTGGGAGATCCCAAATCGGCAAAGGAAGAACTCGATGCAGTTACCCCTCAGTTGCAAGCACATCCGATCGTCTTGCGTTTGCGCTGGGAAGTTTTCTCCGCGGCGGATCAATGGAATTCCGCGCTGGAAGTTGCCACGACGCTGACGCGCCTGGAACCCGCCGACCAGCACGCGTGGCTGTCGCGCTCGTTCGCGTTGCACGAACTGAAGCGCACCGCTGAAGCACGCGAAAATCTGCTCACGGTCCTCGATCGGTTTCCCGATTTCGCGCTCATGCGCTACAACCTTGCCTGCTACGAATGCCAGCTTGGCAATCTCGACGCTGCTTGCGAGCGGCTGCGTCAGGCGTTCGCTTTGCCCGGCGGTAAGGAATACCGCACCACCGGACAAAGCGACCCGGACCTCGCCCCGCTCCGCGCGCGCCTCGCGGATCTGTGACCCACGATCGGGTACGCTCGAACTCGTCTCAGTGAGTGAGGAACAGGTCCACTTGTTCAACAAACTTCTCCGGCTGATCCAACATGATGAAGTGATAGGAATCCTCAATGCGCACCAATGTCTTATTGGGAAGTTCCGCGAAGCTTTTTTGGTAGATCGCGCCAGCACCTGTCGGCGACATGCCGGTTATGGCGGCCCATGGGTAGACGATCGTAGTCGGCGTTTTGATTCCTGCCAGTTTCGGCCTCATGTCCGTGATCATGGCTTCGTAGAGGCCGCGTGCCATCACCGACTTGTCCGACGATGCCGACCATTTAGTAGCCAGTTCGCGTCCCTTGGGCGATTTCACGAGTCCGGCAAGAAACTGGCCCTGGCTTTGCGCAAAGGCCTCCTGGGTTTGGGCGAGAATTGCGTCACGCATCGCGGTCGCGCGCGGCGTAGCCTCAGCGGCATTGGTCGCACCCATCAGCACTGAGAAAAAAGGAAGGGAGTCCACTATCATCAATTTGCCCACATCGTCCGGATGTTGATCAGCCAGCATTAGCCCCATCAATCCGCCCAGCGAATGGCCCACTACCGCGGGCGACTTCAGGTTATTCGTTTTGATGTATGCGTCGATGGCACTCACCGCGGGCTGAATCACCACGCCTTCCGCGTTAGCCTTTGGCGGGGCTCCGGCAAACCCGGCGATTTGGATTACATGCAGACGATAATGGCTTTGCAGATGTTTTACCGTCTCGTCCCAAACGGCGCCGGAAGATCCAAGCCCGGGAATCAACATCACGTCCGGACCTTTACCGCGTACACTGACGTTGATCCGGTCCGACCCTGGATTGATTTCCGCGGCAAATGCGGACAATGACAGGAGACTGGTTAAGAAGGTAAGGAGTTTCGATTTATACATGTGATTTTGAATTCGTCGTTTTATTTTTAGGAAATGGGTTCATTCGATTTATGGTCGTCAAAGATGATTTCAATGGGCTTCTCGAAGAGTCTCGCGATGCGGAACGCCAGCGGCAGGCTGGGATCGAACTTGCCGGTCTCGATTGCATTCACCGATTGGCGGGATACGCCCAGTCGCTCCGCAAGCTCCGCCTGGCTCCAGTTACGCTCTGCTCGCAGCACTTTCAACCGATTGTTCAACGATACCTCCAATTCACCACCGGTGTCGCCAGGGCGAAAAATCCAAACCACAAGATTAAGGCGAAATAGAGCGGCGGGGCCCAGACGTGTGCATACTGGGCCAGAAATCCCCACGCAGTGCAGATGAAAAATGTGAGCCCCGTGCTGATGAGCATCACCTTGACGTGTATCATTTGAAGAAACTCATCCGGCTCCTCGGCGATAGACCGGCCCAACGCATAGAGTGCCACGCCGACCGGCAAGGCGGGTGAGATGGCGGCGAGATACAAACCCAATCCAGACGTGGGAGGTTCCCAGCCGAACCACCCACTAATGGCAAAGACCGCGACACCATAACTGCCCCAAGCAAGCATGGCGAGGCGCCGATAGCGTCGACAAACGGGCGACGATGAACAACGAATGACAAGTTTGCTATTCATAATGTGAAGCAAACTTGTCATACCAAGTCAACATTGTCAAGTGTAGTTGACATTTATTAGTAGCGAGAAATTATCCCTCTCCACTTCCGAATCGACCTTTCCCCTTGATTGAATAAAGCCCGCACGCCTAACCTAAGTACCTCAGTTAAACGTATCACCGAACTGATTATGAAAACTCCCGCTCGCCTTAAAACTCTCCTTTCGTTCATTGCCGTTCTTGCTCTGATGGCCACCGCTGCATTTGGTGCAGAGCGGCGAGTATTGGTTTATACCAAAAATCAAGTCGGGCCAAAAATGTATGTCCATGACAATATCGCTGCCAGCGTAGCCGCCATCAAAAAGCTTGGCGCCGAGAACGATTTTATCGTGGATGTGTCGGACGATCCCGCTTCATTCACCGACAATAACCTCAAGCACTACAAGGCGCTGATCTTCGACAATACAAACAACGAAATATTTGAAAACGAGGAGCAGAAAGCTGCTTTTCAACGTTATATCCGGGCCGGCGGAGGATTCGTGGGCATTCACTCCGCGTCGGGTGCGATGCGTCACTGGTCGTGGTATTGGGAATTACTGGGCGGAAAATTCGTCCGGCATGCGAAACTACAGCCGTTCACCATCAAAGTGAAGGACACCAAGGATGCTGCGACCACACATCTGCCCGAAACCTTTGAATGGACCGATGAATTTTATTATCTCGATAACATGCCGGATGGTTTGCATGTCTTGCTTGCGGGCGACCTCGTAAATTTGAAGGATCCAGAAAAGGAGAAGTACCCCGGGAAGAAATTTGGCGACGAATATCCGCTCGCCTGGCGGCATGAATTCGACGGTGGCCGCGCCTGGTATACCTCACTCGGCCACAAATCCGAATATTACTCCGATCCCAAACTCACCAAACTGCTGCTCGGCGGTATACTTTGGGCGATGGGCAGCAGCAAATAGCGACCCCATGAGCCTAAATTATCCCTGCAACACCGCCATAACCGGGCAAGCCGCCTGGTAGCTCGAAATAAAACTAAATAAATTGGCCCCGCGTACGGTCAAATCCCCTATGAACAAACACGTTTCCGTCTCCCGCCGTCACTTTCTGAAGCTTTCCCTCGCCGGTGGCGCGGCGGCGGCCGTCGGCCCGATGATCGTCCCCTCCTCGATCTTCGGCAAAAATGCGCCGAGCAACATCATCCAGATTGGCCAAATCGGCTGCGGCCGCATCGGCAATGACATGGACATGCCGGGCATCCTTAAACATCACGATATCGCCCGTATCGTCGCCGTTTGCGACCTGGACTCGAATCGCGTCCAACGCGCCAAAGACCGCGTCGAAAAGCATTACGCCGAGAAAGCCGGTTCCACAACAAAGGTCACCGCATACGGCGACTATCGTACTCTGATCAAAGAGGGCAAGGTGGACGCCGTCGCCATCAGCACGCCTGACCACTGGCATTCAGAGCCGGTCATCGCCGCCGCGAAGGCGGGCAAGGACATCTACGTACAAAAGCCGCTGTCCATGACTCTCGTCGAAGGCCGCGAAGTGAGCGATATCGTCCGTGCCAAAAAGGCCGCTTTTCAGATCGGCAGCCAGCAACGTTCTTCCCCCCAATTTCGTCTCGCCTGCGAATTGGTTCGCAACGGCCGCATCGGCACGTTGAAGACCGTCAAGATTGGATTGCCGGTGGATCCCGCAGGCGGTGATCCGAAAGAGATGCCGGTGCCGCCGAATTTGAACTATGAAATGTGGCTCGGTTGCACGCCGCAGGTTCCCTACACGGAAGATCGCGTGCATTCGCAAAAGGAAATCAGCAAACTACGCCCCGGCTGGCTCCGCATCGATTCCTATTGCCTCGGCATGATCACCGGCTGGGGATCGCATCACGTGGACATCGCGCACTGGGGCATGGGCACGGCTTTGACCGGCCCGCTCGAGATCGAAGGCAAGGCGGAGTTCCCGACCAAGGGTCTTTGGAATGTCCACGGCCCGTATCACATCGAAGCAAAATACGCGAACGGCGCGACGATGATTATCGACAACAATTTCCCAAACGGCATCCGCTTTGAAGGCACCGACGGCTGGATCTTCGTCACGCGCGGCTCCGAGAAAACCACCGCCAGCGATCCCGCCAAGGCTTTTGGCAAGGCTCTTGATGCCAGCGACTCAAAGATCCTCACCACCAAGATCGGACCCAACGACATTCATTTGCACAAGAGCGACGACCATCATCTCGACTGGCTCACCAGTATCAAGACGCGGCAACCCGCCGTCACCACGCCGGAGGAAGCCCATCGTTCCACCAGTGCTTGCGAAATCGGCTGGATCGCGATGAAACTCGGCCGCAAAATCCGCTGGAACCCAACGAAGGAAGTGTTCATCGACGACGAGCAGGCCAACTCCATGCGTTCACGTCCGCAACGCGCGCCATATGGCACGGAAGCGGTGTTGAAGCAGAGCTAAAATTTGCCCGCCGTTATGCCGCATTACTCAATGGGCCGTGCCGCGGGCCGGGCGGCCCTAGCCGTTGCTCCCGGATTGCTCGCCATGTCCCTGGCTTTGAATCTCACGGCCGCGACCAACGAGGTGCGGCTCATCACACTTGACCCCGGTCACTTTCACGCGGGCCTTGTGCAGAAGTCCATGTATCCGCAGGTCGGCCCGACGGTCTATGTCTACGCACCGGCGGGGCAGGATCTGAACGAACATCTCAAGCGCGTCGAGAGTTTCAACACTCGCGCCTCCGACCCCACTCACTGGGACGAAAAGGTGTACACCGGCGCGGATTATCTGGATCGGATGGTCAAAGACCGCGCCGGCAATGTGGTCGTTCTCGCTGGCAACAATGCGCATAAAACCGAGTACATCGAGCGCGCGGTGGCCGCCGGTTTCAACGTACTCGCGGACAAACCGATGGCGATTACCCCAGCGAACTTCGCCGTATTGCGCCAGGCATTCATCGAGGCGGCGAAGAAAAAAGTGCTCCTGTACGACATCATGACAGAGCGCTTCGAAATCACGAGCATCCTGCAACGCGAGCTCGCGAGCATGCCGGAGTTGTTTGGCACGTTGGAAAAGGGAACTGCGGCTCAGCCAGCCATAGAAATGGAAAGCGTCCACCATTTCTTCAAGGAAGTCGCCGGCAAGCCTCTCATTCGTCCCGCCTGGTTTTTCGACGTGCGGCAACAGGGCGAAGCCGTGCCCGATGTCGGCACGCATCTGCTGGACGGCGTGCAATGGGTCTGTTTTCCCGATCAAACGTTGGATTGGCAAAAAGACATCAAGGTCTCGGCCGCCCGCCGCTGGCCCACCACGTTAAGCGCCGAACAATTCAATCGCGCCACCGGCCTCCGCGAGTTTCCGGCTTTCTTCAAGCCCGACCTCACCAATGGACAGTTGAATGTCTTCGCGAATGGCGATGTGGATTACACCATCAAAGGCGTCCATGCGAAGGTCGCCGCGCTTTGGAAATTCGAGGCGCCGCCCGGAACCGGCGACACGTTGCATGCACTCATTCGCGGCACGCGCGCCAACCTTTCCATCGAGCAGGGCGCCGCGCAAAATTTCAAGACGGCCCTGTATGTGGAGAACAAATCCGGCGTGCCAGCCGCGCAGTTTGAGAAAACGGTGCGCGCCGCCGTCGAACGTCTCAACGCCAAATGGCCTGGCCTCAGCGTAAAGCAATCCGACGCGCTCTGGGAAATCGTCATACCAGACTCCTATCGCGTCACCCACGAGCAACATTTCGCGCAGGTGACTGAGAGGTTCTTAAAATATCTGGCAGATGGCAGCCTCCCCGCCTGGGAAGTGCCGAACATGCTCGCCAAATATTACACCGCCACCGAAGCGTACCGCCTCAGCCACGCGAAGTGAGGCGCGTGGTCACGGCTCCGCCAGCGCGGCCTCAAATCGCTGCCACAACTCCTCCGGATCTTCAAGCCCCACCGAAAGCCGGATCAAATATCGCGAGACGCCGCACGATTCCGCCCAGTCCAATTCGGTGTAGTGGGCCAGCAGCGTGAAGGGACACGCGAGACTGAAAATCGTTCCCAAGCTCGGCCCTTTGCACAACGCCAGCCGGTCATAAATCCGCGCTGAAGTCGACTCGGCATTCTTTGGCAAAAAAGTGACCAGCGCACCCCAGCCGCCGCCGGGTCGCCGCACCGCTTCGTAGGCATCGCTGAACTCCCACTTCGGATACCAGACACGCTCGATGGCGGGATGCCTGCGCAATCGCTCGGCCAGCAACAGCCCGTTTTCGTTGTGCCGCTTCATCCGTTCCGGCAAGCCGCGCGCCTGCCCGTCGATCACCACCACGTCTTCCGACCACAGCAGTTCCTCGTGCTGCGCCGCCACGATCGGTTTCAGCTCGTGATAAAACGGCGACTTCGGATTGCAGATCAGCGCGCCGCCCATCGCCTCGCCGTTGCCGACGATGAACTTGGTCAGGCTCGTCGCGATCAGATCCGCGTGATTGCTGAGGTCGAGATTGATCGGCGTGGCCACCACGTCATCCACCACCAGCGGCACATGATGTTCATGCAGCAGCGCCGTGATCTTCCGCACGTCCGCCGAGCCGAGCAGGGGATTGCCCGGGATTTCACAAAAACATCCCGCGAGCGGCTGTTTGCGCAGCAGGGCGCCCAGTTCGCTTTCGATGCTCTCGAGGTGATGCAGCAAAACGCCGCCATGCCCAAACTTTTGTTGCAGCTTGAGCGTGTCCACATACGGAAAACCCAACTGCGCCGTCGGACGGCCGGGTGCGTGCTGTATCACCGCGCACAGTGCTGCGAAGATGGACGCCATCCCCGTGGGCGCGAGAAATACGTCGTCTTCGCCGCAGCCGTAAAGATCCGCCAGTTGTTTGCGCAGCGAACGCCTCACCGCCGCATCGTCCGCGGGCGCGCCGCGCCCCGAAAGACACGCCGCCGCCTGTCGCGTTGAAACGATCAAACCGGTGTGCTGCCAGAACGAGCGCAAGGTGAGGTAACCTGCCTCGGTCGTCACAACCGCATGCACACCTTCCCCCGAAATAACCTTCGCCTGCTCGCCGCTCGATCCTTCAATAAACTTCACGCACGCATTGGCCACACGCAGCGAGGGAAACGGCAAGCACGGCTTCCCGCCGCCGAGTTGCTTCGCCAGTTCCTGCACTTCCTCATGAATGAAGAAACGCGGGTAACCGCTGCGCAAGGCGCCAATGATCACCGGGTCCTTTTCCTCATAGCCGACAACATCGCTCCAGCGCGGCAGCGCGACGGAGACGGAATGCGGCGAATCAGGAATCGGCGCGCCCAGTTCCGCGCCGGTCCAGACGGGTTTCGCCAGTAAATCTCGCGGGTTCATCGGATTATTGCCTCACTGCGAACGAGGCTATTTCTTTTTCCCGCGCGCCGATTTCAAAGTCTGCGTCAGCGCCTCATCGACGTCATCGCGCAAATCCTCCAAGTCCTCGATGCCGACGGAGAACCGCAGCAGGCCATCGCCGATGCCAACCTTCCGGCGCACCTCGGCGGGCACCGACGCGTGCGTCATGGTGGGCGGATGACAGATGAGGCTCTCCACGCCACCAAGACTTTCGGCGAGGGTGAAATATTTCAACCGCCGGCAGAACGCCAGCGCATCTGGCGCCGAGCAATCCAGCTCCGCGATGATGATGCCCGAGCCGCCGCTCATCTGGCGTCGCGCGAGTTTGTATTGCGGATGACTCGGCAGAAACGGATAACGCACCATCCGCACGCCTTTGCGCGACTCCAGCCATCGCGCCAGCGCCAGGCCGTTCGCGCTGTGACGCTCCATGCGCAACGCCAGCGTGCGCTGGCCGCGCGTGGTCAGCCACGAATCGAACGGCGACGGTTGCAAGCCAAGCGCCTTCTGCGCGAAAATCATTTTGTCCCGCCACGCCACCTCGTTGGTCGCCACGATGCCGCTCAGGCAATCACTGTGACCGTTGATGTATTTGGTCGTGGACGAAAGCGATATCGTCGCGCCCAACTCCAACGGACGCTGGAGATAAGGCGACGCAAAAGTATTATCCACCAGCACCGTCGCCCCCACCTCGCGCCCTATCTTGCTCAAGCCCGCAATGTCGATGACCTTCAACAATGGGTTCGTCGGGCTCTCCAGCCAGATCAACGCCGGCTTTAAGCGCTTAATTTCCTGCCAGTTCTCTTTTTTGCTGAGGTCGATATAACGAACCTGCAAACCGAATTTCGCGAACACGCGCTCGAACAGCCGATACGTGCAGCCGTAAACATTTTCCTCCGCGATCACCACGTCGCCGCTTTTGAAAGTGGACACGACCGCCGTGGTCGCCGAAACGCCGCTGGCGAAACAGGTCGCAAACTGCGCCTCCTCCAGCGCGGCCACGCTCTCCTCCAGCAACCGAAAATTCGGATTGCCCGAGCGCGTATAATCAAATCCATCCGGATTGCCGGATTGAAACGTGGACGTCATGAACACCGGCGGCATCACCGCACCGGTGGTGCCCGAAAACCCGCGTCCCCGGTGGACCGCCCGTGTGCTGAACCCTGTCTTTTTGTCTGTCTTCATCAATAGTGCCACTTCGGTTCGCGAACCACTTAGTTCCGACCACTCGTGGCGTAGCGGGAAAGCCTACGCGCATCGAAGCCCAATTTCCATCGCAAACTGCCCTAGCACGATCCGCCGCCTTCTTCACCCCTAAAATATCTTTCTTCTCCGCGCCTCCGTTGCTCCGCGATATCCATCCCAAGCCGTACGGCTCCATGACTTGCCTTGTTTTTTGCGTCACACAGCGTTACTCAGCGCATCTGCGCGCCATCAAGGCCGTGCGGCACGAAGCGGCGGGAAGGGGTTTGAACCGGTGCGAAGCGTTTTAAAATCCCCGGCGGTCATGGCGCCTCGACGGTGGCGCGCCATGGCCGGTCTGCCCCGGGGATGGCGTCCTCTCCCCCGCCTGCGAGCCCGAGAAAAAATTCTCCCTCGGCAGGCTCCGAAGAGGTCGGCCCCGCATCCGTTTTCCAAACAACCAATATGTCAAAGAACAAAACCATCCGGCCCGCAGCCTAACAGCGGGGGTTGGACAAATACTGTCCAATGGTCCCCGCGAATAATCCGCTGATTGGCATCCCAGCAATTCTGGAGACATCGGCGCGCTCCATCCGCATTCCAAAGCGTCTCCCATTTTGTAGTTTCGCCCCGTTCCGAAAACCTTAGAGTTGAACCGAAAGCAGGATAAAAATCATGAATCTTTGGCAACGTTTGAAGCAACTATTTCGCCTGACCGCCGTCCTCGGTGCGGCCGGTTCCAGGATCACGGTCATGGCCGGCACGTTTTCGGAACTTCCATTCGACGCGGCCTCGAAGGAGGCGGGCAAGTCGGACAAAATTGTGCTCGTGGATTTCTACACGACCTGGTGCGGGCCGTGCAAAATGCTGGATAAAAACACCTGGACGGACGAGGGCGTGAAAAAGCTTTTGGCTGAAAAAACCGTGGCGCTGCGGGTGGATGCCGAAAAGGAAACGGCGCTGGCGCAGAAATATAAAATCGACGGCTACCCGACAATTCTGCTGCTCAAACCAGACGGATCGGAAATCGACCGGCTGGTGGGGTATCGCGATCCCAAGATGTTCACGACGGAGTTCAACGATGCGCTGGCGGGAAGAGACGGGGTCGCCCGCGCGCGGGCGAAGGCGGCGCAGTCGGGAACGAATGATCCCTCCGCGCGAATGCAGTTGGGCGTGGCGCTGGCGCAGAAAGGGAAGGATGCCGAGGCGTTGACGGAGTATGCGTGGTGTTTCGAGCACGGCGCGGAGGCCAGTCCCGCCTTTGTGGGTGTGCGCCTGAGCTTTTTGTTGAACTACATCAAAAGTCTCGCGGCGAAATATCCGCCGGCCCGCAGGCAGTTGGAAACGTGGCGCGACGAGCGACAGGCCGGCATCGCGACGAATCCCGCCAGCGCGCAGAAGGTTTCGGAACTCATCGCCTTGAACAACGCCCTCGATGATGAGGCAAAGAATCTTGCGCTGTTCGATAAATTGCCGGCAGACAACAGGGCGAAGGATGTCGTGCGCCAGATGTTGGCCGATCAATTGTTGAAAGAGAAACGTTACGCGGATGTGCTGCCCGGCGGCGGTGCGAAGGCAACGTTCGACCAGCAGGTGGAAAAGTTTGCCACGATGGTGAAATCGCTGCCCAAAGACAGCCCGTCAAAATCCCAGATGCAAACGTCGCTGAACCAGTACCTGGTCCGGCAGGGAACCAAATATTTCGAGGCGCTGGCCGGCCTCAAGCGGGATCAGGAAGCGAAGGACCTGGCTGCGGACATCCTGAAACTCGATTCCTCCCCGGAAACCAGGGCCGCCCTCGCCAACGCCGCGCAACAGGTCGAAAACACCGAGCTGGCCAAATACGTGAAGGAGTAGACACGCGGACAGTATTTGCTGGGTGGCCTCTCCCCATCACGGCGCGGAGGGCGAGGCATTCGTGGAATAAGTTTCCCGGAACGGCGCGCCAGCGCGATATCGTGAAAGCTCCTGTGACAGCGCTTTAGCCAGCGGGACGTTGGTTTGGGACCGGGCCGCATCCAGCGCGCGTTCGGCGGTGGCCGTTGCCTCGGAAAAACCGCCGGTTTCCGCCTGCGCGGCGGCCAGGGTTTCCAAAATCGCGGGGTTCATGCCCTTCGTGATTTGACTGGCCTGTTCGGCCAGTTGCAGCGCACGACGACCATCGCGAATTTTCGGTTCGGGACAGGTGGCGAGCATCCACGCGAGGTTGTTCAGGTAGTAGGCGTTGCCCGGCTCAATCGACAGCGCCGCTTCAAAATTTCCGATCGCCTCCGTCGGATTTCCCGACTGCAACGCCAGGCTGCCGAGGGCCGCGTGTGCGCCCGCGAATCGCGGGTCGAGGTGAATGGCCTCTTTAAGGTGGGCCACGGCCTCGGCGCTTCGCCCCTTTTGCAACAACGCCATCGCGAGACTCTGATGCACGGGGGCCGAAGGCTGCGTGCGGAGCGTGGCTTGAAAGCGCTCAATGGCCGCATCCACTCCGCCGGCTTTTGGCGGCGCTGCAACCGTTTGATTTGCGTTGGTCGCCGGCCATGACAGCGAACCGGCCGCAACCGTAGCAGAGGATGCGAGTGGCCGGGCATGGCCGACCTGGCGATAAACCACGGTTAGAATTAAAACGAATGCCACCACGCCCAACGCGGACAATCGCAGGGGTTCCTGGCGCCAGTGTCCTGCCAGCACCTTCGCGCTCCAGGCGAAAGCGAGGAGCAACCCGAGGACGGGAGCAAACGCATCGCCGTATTCCAAAAAGGAGCGGCCCACCATCGGCCAAAGCATCAGCAAGGCCGCCGTCGCCACGGCCACCGCCACCGCGATTGGAAACCGGTCCTCCGCCGCGTGGAGGTTTTCCGGTGACGTCATTCCAACCGCGCTGGTACGCTCGCGCAGATGAGAGCGCAGGCATTGAACCGCCAGCAGGATGAAGATCGGCACGGACAACAGTGTGATCCATCGACCCGCACGAAACCCAAGCGGCAGATACTCCACCCGCAGCCGGTGATGCCCCGCGCCCAAAGCTATGGCCCGCAAACACCAGTCCGCCGGTTGAACCTGGTAAACCTTCTGGCTGCTTCCGGGCAAAGGCATCGCCCGCCAGCCTTTGGCATAGACGTCGGGAATCAGCAGCACGGCGGGCGCGGGCAGCTCGGCCTCAATCGTGAGATGGTCGGTCGAAAAATCCATCAGGGTCACGTTGCCCGCGGGTGCGGAGGCCACTGGCGCCGGTTCGGGCGGCGACTCCAGGATCACTTCCTTGCGCGGATCGAATGCGGCATCGGCCACCGTTGAGAGAATTTGATCGCGCTCCTTCAACACGCGAACGTTTTGCACCAGCACCAAATGGGGAAGATAGTTGGTGCGCTCGGAAACGGCGACTCCACCGTCCTTTTCCGCAAACGCGAACCGGCAGCGGAGCAGACCCAGAAGCGGCGAATCCCCGGTGAAAGCATCCGGGAGGGTGGTCAAAAGCACCGCCTGATCCGCCGGCAGACCGCGCGCGAAAGCAACCAATTGCGCGAAGCGCAAGACGATGCCGGGTTCGTAGCCCCAAACGTCCTGCACCCGCAGGCTCAGCGCGGTGTTCGGATAATCCAGGTTGGCGATGCGAAAGTCTCCGGGATGCTTTTCCAGGAAGGTTTTGATGCCGGGATTCACCGCCTCGCGCAAATCAAAATGGTCCAGCGAGAGGCGCGCGAAGACGAATAATTCGGCCACGGCGAGGGCGAGCAGGAGATGCGGCGCGCAACGCCATGTTTGCAAACGCCAAAGCAGAACCGCCACCAGGGCGAGAGTGGCCCCGCCGATCATCAACCCGTGGCAGGCCATCCGGGCGGACCCAAGCACGAATTCGATTTTATGGCATGCCTCCGGGGGCAGATACGTCTCGCCGGTTTTGGTCACCGCCAGCATGACCGATTGCCAGGGTCCCGGCACCGCCGTGAATGACGGCGCGGAGCCGGCCACCCATCCAAACGCCAAAAGGAGGAACCCCATGATGGCCAGCGCGACAGCAAAATACGGCGGCACACGGCGTCCGCGCGTGAGTTGATCGAAGCCGAGACCCGCGAGCAGCGCCACAAACAGCGACGCGAGAAAGATGAATTTGGAGTTCCCGCGGAATTTGTTGAAGCCCGGCACCCAGTCGTAGAGCAGATGAAACAGCGGCGTGTGCGCGCCCAGCGCCAGCAAAAACAACAACCCGATCATCGGCAGCGAAAAACGGCGCGCGCGCGAGCCGCCCCAAAGGGCGCCGATCACGGCCAGGACCAGCCCGCTGACGCCGACAAAGAGCGACATCTCCCAGAGGTAGCATCGGCCCCAGTAGGATACGGTTTTGATATCGCCGAAAAAATGGGGGGCGAGCAACGTGAGCACGTTCTCGGGGGAAAAGGAAAACATGGCCGCAAACTGAAAGGGCACGCCGGAGTTGCGCAGCATTTCCCGCCACTCATCGACGCCGGCAAAAAGCTGCACCGCGCTCAATACGACCCCGCCAAAAACGATGCCGGCCAATCCGAGCACAAAGCGCGCGCGGTCCCGGACTCGAACCAGGCAGAATGCGCAATAGATTCCCGCCGCCACCGCCGTGTAGAAAAGGGATTGCGGATTGCCCGCCAGCACCTGCATGGCGGCTGCGAACATGCCGAGCAGACTCCACGACAACCCGGGTTTTTCGAACAGTCCATCGATGGCCAGAAACAGCAATGGCGCCCAGACGAATCCGCAGAGGAATGACAGGTAACCGGAGTAGATGTGCAGAAAGTTCGCGCCGCAAAACATGTAAATCGCGGCCGCGAGAAAACCGGCGGCGGGCCGCAATCCGCGATGTATCGTCCATCCATAGGTAAACGCGCCCGCGAGAAAGACGTGCAGCGCGATGCTCCAGTTAATGGCGTGATGGAGCGGCAGAACCAGAAAGAGGACATTCGGCGGATACAACAGGGCTGCCTGCGACCCCCCCAGAAACGGTGCGCCACAAAACAGGTAGGGATTCCACAAAGCCAGATTGCCGTGTTTCAATTCCTCAAACCCGAAGGCGCGCCAGTGGCAGTACTCCAAAAACAAGTCCGTGGTCCCGTTGGAAAGCGTCATCGATCCGCTCGCGAACAGCACGTCCGCGAACATCATGAGCGTCAATCCGGCCAGCAGGCCCAACGCAATCAGGGTATCGCGCAGCCGGTGACTTTCCGGGCCCGGCGGGGGTGGCGGCATGGCCGGGGCATCGGCTTCCACTCCCGGCGGCGATGCTTGTTTCCGTTTGCTCATGGGGTGCGCGGCGGCGCAGGCGTGCTCGTGAGCGCCGGATCGCGATAAGGCTGGCCGGCGCGGTAAAGCTCAAGCTGGGTTCGCAACGACTCAATCCCCGCCGGCCGGGATCGCGCGGCGGCAAGGTCCAAGGCACGCTGCGCGGTGACCGCCGCGTTGGAAAAACTCCCGGTTTCGGCCAGCGCGGCGGCGAGGGTTTCGAGCACGGCGGCGTCCTTCCCCCCGGTGAGTTGGTCGGCTTTGCGCATCAATTCCAGCGAACGGCCGCCATCGCGGAGCGTCGGGTCTGGCGAGGTGGCGAGAATCCACGCGATGTTGTTCAGCACAATCGGATTCTCGGGCTGTAATGCCCGGGCTGCCTCGTAGTGCGAAAGCGCCTCGGTAATCCTTCCCCGCCCAAGCAGGGCGCCGGCAAGATCATTCCGCGCGCTCGCGAGCTGGGGATTTGCCTGGACGACTGTTTCGAATTGCGTGATGGCGTCATCGGTTCGTCCCGCCCGAAGCAGCGCGGTGGCGAGCTGGCTGCGGGCCTCGACAAAGCCGGGTTCGAGGGAAACGGCCTTTTCCAAAACGGGAATGGCGTCGTTTGGACGCCCCTTGCGGAGCAGCGCCAGCCCCAGATTATAAGCGGCTTCACGGGTATCGGGACGGGCCGCCAGCGCTTCCTGGAATTGCGCAATGGCTTCGTCCACCTTCCCCTGCCGCAAGAGGGCAAGCCCGTAATCACTGTGCGCGTCCGTGTATCCGGGATCCAGTTCCAGGGCCTTCGCAAACTGCGCCACGGCCTCATCGGTGCGTCCAGTGCGCAGCAGCGCGCTGCCCAGTCCATAACGGGCTTTGGGCATGTCCGCCCGGACGTCCACCGCTTTTTGAAACTCGCCCACGGCTTCCCGCGGCTCGCCATTTCGCAGCCGCGCAACGCCCAGATTGTAGCGGACCTCGGCGAAATCCGCGCGGCTAGTCAACGCCTCCTGAAACTCGGCGATCGCGTTGGTGGTATCGCCGTTCTCCAGCAGGGCGATGCCCAGATTGTTGTGCGGCTTCGCATAACCGGGTTCGATCTTAATCGCGGCTTTGAACTCGAGGATCGCCGCATCGACGCCGCCTTTCTGCATCAGCGCGAGGCCAAGATTGTTGTGGGCGAAATGGTTTTCCCGGGTCACCGCCAATGTGTGGCGGAAAAGCGTTTCGCTGTCACGCCAGCGGCTGATTTGAATCCGTGTCTGCCCGACACAGGCCAGGAGAACCGCGATAGCGACGCTCCACAACACGGCGGTCCGGCGGGGCAGGCGTTTCGTCATTTCAAAAGCGCCCCAGCTTATCAGCACAAAAATGCCGATCAGCGGCACGTAGGTATAACGATCGGCGCGCGCATGCGAGCCGACTTGAATCAACCCGCAGACCGGGAGCAGCGTCACGACGTACCAGAACCAGCCGAACCCCAGAAAGAGATGCCGGCGGCTGCCGAGCAAAACCAAAACCGTGATCGCGACGAGCAACGCGGCGGCGGCCAGCACCCATTCGAGGGGAAAAACTTTTGGATAGGGATAAAAAGGCGCCATGCCCGCCGGCCATATCATTTGCCCCAGATAACGGGCGAAGTTCAGGGTGGCGTTTTCAAGGCGAAAAATCAGCGGAATGCCGGACGCCTCCACCATCGCGCCGACCTTCTTTTCAGCGTGCACCGTGAGCAGGCCGCACACGAGCGCGACCGCGAGAAACGGGACCTTTTCCAACCCGAGCCGGAGCCATGGTTTCCTGGTCACCGTGAAACCGTCATGGAGGAACCGCCGCAACGGCCACCAATCGAGCAGGAACAAAATCAACGGCAGCGTTACCACCATCGTTTTGCTCATCAGGCCGCAGACAAAGAAGAAAAACGAAAGACCATAGAGCAGCGGCACGCGGAAGGAGGAGGGCGTTTTGTCGTCAGCGGAATTTTCACTCTCACGCCCTTGCGCGTACTGTACGTAGCTGAGAAGGCTGAGCATCCAGAACAGCGTGCTCAACACATCCTTCCGGCTGGCCACCCAGGCCACTGGCTCGACATGCAACGGATGCAGGGCGAAGAGCGCGGCCACAAAAGCGCTTCGCCAGACGGCGCCGGTGGCGCGGCGAAGCAAGGCGAAGAGCAGCGTGGCATTCAGCCCATGCAGCAGAATGTTGGTCAGATGATAGCCCGCGCTGCGCATTCCGTGGATCTGCTCGTCCAGGAAAAATGAGCACCAGGTCAACGGATGCCAGAAGCCCGCCTCCAGGGTCGTGAAGGCCCACGTTATATTGTCCCACGTGAGGCCGTGTCCGACGCGGGCATTGTCAAAAACGTAAACGTCGTCATCGAAGTTCACGAACTCGCTGCGGAGGCAGGGGAGGAACACCGCGAAGACCGTGGCCAACAGGAGCACGGAAATGACCGCCGCAGTGGTCCGGCCCGCCGGCTGGGTCCCGGTTTTAAATCCGCTCTGCTCTGTTGCGCGTTTCGCCATAGTCGGACGTCGCGGCGAAGAGTCCGTGGACAATTCGGCGAGGCCGGGTGAACGCCTTGATACCGATTCCCGGCAACCGAAACGAGCCAAAAAAAAGGGACGGCTCGAAAGCCGTCCCTTGAATGAGATTAATGCCGCCCTGGGCGGCTGCTTTTAATAGTGCAGGCGGAAGTATTGCTGTCCGCTGATGGAATTGGTGTACGGAGAGGTGGGCGCCACGTCCGTATAGGGACCGGTCACCACCGACGCGCTCTGCAGCATGAACAGCGGGTTAGTCCAACTAAGCACGATATTGCCGCTGTTATCCACGGTGGAACTCAACACCGGCTGGGTCGGAGCCGTCCAAACGTCGCTAAACGAACTGCCCACCTTCATCGGCCCAACGGTCAGGTCACCGATGCCGGAGGTCTGGCGGAGCGCCACCGCGCCAACGGTTGAGGCGCCCGGGCTATCCCCGGAGGTCACGTTGGGACTCTGTTCATTAACGGGGTTGACCCAAAGTGTGCTGTCCCCGGTAGCCGCATTGAAACGCGTTACCACGGCATAGGTCGCGCCCAGCATCAAATCACGCCCATACTGCTGTTGTGACGGGCTGTTGGCGGTATTGGAGACGCCCAGACGGAACCGGTTGGTTGCCGCATTTGCGCGGTTGGCGAATACCTTGTCATGGAACGTACTCGAGTCACTCGGGCTGGGCTTGAGGTGGAAGAAGTAATCGCCGTTGACGCTCGGCAGGAACGAGAAATCCACCGTAAAGCTGGTGTAGAAGACGTAACCATTGGTGCCGTTATAGGTTGCGTCGCCAATGAAGCCGGCGCCCAAATCCTCGTCATTCGTGCTCACCAGGTAAGCGAGACCACTGCTGCCGTAATTGGTCACCTGGAGTTGGTACAGCGGGCCGGACACATGGAGCCACGGCGCGCCGCTGCCGCCGGAGGCAAGGTAAAGCGCGTTGGGGGTGTCAAAGCTGGTGTAGGCAAAATCCTCGTTGTACACCACGCCAAGCGGGGCCGGAGTGACGGTAACCTTGAAGCTGGTGCTGTTCGTGGTAAAACCATCGGTGGCGAAAATTGTGATGGTCGACACACCACTTACGCCCGTCTGGGGCGTGACCACCACGTTGCTGCTGACGTTGGGAACTGCAACACCAACTTGAATATTACCGACCGGCACCAGGCCAGGATTCGAAGATGACTTTGTAATGGTCAGCGGGTTGCCCTCGGCATCGGCCACGGTAAAGGGAATGCTCGCCGTGGGAGTGTTAAGGGGAGTGACCACATTCGCAATGGGACCGAGGGTTGGCGTGCCGACAGAGACATCAAAAGTGGTGAATGAACTGTTGACGGTGTCACTCACTGTGACGGTAATCGTTGTCGAGCCCTGCTGGCCCGCCGCCGGCGTGATGGTTACTGTGCGATTGGTGCCCCCCACGCTGCCGTTCGTCACAATATTGGGGCTGCCGTTCGGCACCAGGATGGTGTTGCTCGACGTCACAGTGACAACAAGTTCATTGGCGGGCGTTTCTGGATCCTGGACAGTAAATGGAATCGGACCGGTGTTTCCGTTGGCGGGGATGCTCTGGTTGGGTATCGAGGAAATCGCGGGAGCCTGATTGTTACCCGCCACATCGGCGAAATGCGTGCCAACCCTCAGGTTGTCAATTTCATGGGTGCCTTCCGAGGCGGCCTGGCGCATTTCGTAAAGCGAGATGTTCACGATTCCGTTGGACGGCATTGCCCCCGGATCAACGTCGACCGGAAGAGGGGTTGGGTCCGTCACGCTGGCATCGGACTCATTGGTGGGATTCACCCACAAGGTGGATAACCCGGTCGCCAGGACGTATCGGGTCACGATGGTATAATTCACATTGGTGACCAAGGGGGTGGGCCAGCAATAATTTGTGCTCGCAATAATGGCGGTTGAGGAGCCATTGCCGCTGCTGGAAATGCCCAAATTCCATTGCCCAAGAGAGGCGTCCGGACCGGTCCAGTTCACCAGATTGGTTGCGCTGGCAAACACGCGGCAACGGAGGCCGCTCAGGCCGAAAACGTTGGTGCCGACAAAACAGGCGACATACGAACCTGTCGAACTGGGCAGCCGCGTACACTTCAGAGTGAAGCGGGAATACAGCGCGGTGACGGGCCCGTTGGTCAGGTAGGGCTGACCGGCAAGAACTTTGGCGCCGTCTTCCGAACGGGAACTCGTCACGATCAGCACGTTATTGGTTACATCAAGGTCTTTGCCCAGTCCGCTGCCGGTGTTCGCTATCCAAGTCGAGCTTGGATTAATAATGGCGGCTGTGGGTTGGGCTATCGGCCCGTCGTTATAAGTGAAATCGTCGCTAAGGATGATGCCACCGCGAGCGGCCGGGACGGCGGCCGCAGCTAGCAGGATGAGGGATAACAGTGCTTTTTTCATGGTCTTGGTCGGCTTTGGTTTGCGTGCTGGGTTGTAGCGAAATCTTTCAGGCAACCGCGTATGGATTCATAAAACCATCGCGGAATTTTTCAAATTTGCAAATTCACGAAGGTTACAATCGAGAAACAGCGTCATGTCGTTCGCAGGCGAAGTCATCCGCGGCTCAATTCGGGGTCGTCGGGGTGGGGTACCAATATACTTTGCGGTCCTGTTTCCATTCGTCCGGAGCGCTGAAGGATTCTGGATCCGCTCTAAAAAAGTCATTGCTCTTATACGATCTGGCTCCACCGTCCGCCATGGCAAAATTACCCTTGCCATTATCATGGCGGCCCACCGCATAGGCGCCGGTAACCCCCGATTGCGACGCGCCGCTGGCCGTGGTGGTATCCTGCTCCGCCACCAGGATCGTATCAGTCGGCTTGACGATTTGCGTGTATTTGGTGTTGGACCCCCCCGCACGGGTGGATTTATTGATGCAGATACGATTGTTCTCCCCATACATAAAATACGCTTTCGCGGTTGTCAGCGGGTCGGAGTACGGGGGCACGGCGGGCTTGGCGGCGGCGGGACAGGAAAAAATGGATTTGCTCCCCGCCATGGGAGGACTGACGGGAGCCACCTTGTAAAGGTCCGCAAGGGAACGCAATTTGATGTAGGGCGGAACGACATTATACCAGGCGTCCGAATTGCCGAGATGGTCCGAGCCGGAAACGTTATCCGAAATGGAATACGTCGGGTTGCCCTCTTCCGGCACCTGATCACCAAAATCATCGCCATACATCCGAAACGCCAATCCGAATTGCTTCATGTTATTCAAGCACGTGATGTTCTGCGCTTTGGCTTTGGCTCTGGCCAGGGCAGGCAAAAGCAAAGCAGCCAGAATGGCGATGATGGCGATTACGACCAGAAGTTCAATCAAGGTGAAGGCCCGGGTTTTGACGCCAGGGGCTTGGACCTTCGATTTCGAAACGAGCATAGAGTTGGGCTGGTTGCATCTCCCGACCCGGTCGGGACATACTATTTTTCACCATACGTTATATCGTTGGAGCGCGAAAAGCAAGGGAAAGTTTGGGGCGATTTATTCACAAGTTGATGACAATCAGGTTACGCAAACCGCGTTTAACATTGGCTAAAAATGGTCTCGGTGGCTTTTTTTATCGCCATCAATAACGTGTCAACTCTCCCCAAAGTTTCGCGCACAAGCACTGAACGCTTATCGAATTTGGGATGATGAATCTTCCCTGCGGCTTGCGGATGGTTTTGGTTTGCCGAGCCCGTTCTGGTCGCCGATAGTTTCCACGCATCGTCATGCGCTTCGCATTGCACATTCTTTTATTGGCCGGACTTCTTGCTCCCCTGGCTCAAGCTGGCGACTGGCCCATGTTCCGCGGTGCGCCATCGCTTACCGGGCTGGCGGTGGGCGAGCTGCCGGCTGAACCCGCGCTGGCGTGGACTTTTAAGACGGCCGGGGCGGTGAAGTCGTCTCCGGCAGTCGCGCAGGGCCTTGTCTTTATTGGCTCAAACGACGGCAATATCTATTGCCTCTCCCTCACCGACGGCAAAAAGGTGTGGGCGTTCAAGACGGAGGGACCGGTGGAATCCTCGCCGCTCGTCCTGGATGGCAAGGTGATGGCGGGGTCCAGCGATGGCTTTCTCTATGCTTTGGACGCCAAAACGGGCGCGCTCGTCTGGAAGTATCAAACCGCCGAGAAGATTCTGGGCGCGCCGAATTGGGTGGAGCTGGACGGCAAAAGCGCGGTGCTGATCGGGAGCTATGACTTCAAGCTGCATTGCCTGGACGCCGTCACCGGCAAAAGCAACTGGGTTTATGAGACGGGCAATTACATCAACGGTTCCCCCGCGGTGGCGGACGGCCAGACGGCATTTGGCGGTTGCGATGGCATTTTGCATGTAGTGGACCTGAAGGACGGCAAGGAAGTGAAGCAGGTCGAGGCGGGCGGATACATCGCCGGGTCGGTGGCGTTGAGCGACGGGCGCGCTTATTTCGGCCAATATGAAAACGAGTTTCTTTGCATCGACATCAAGCTCGGCACCAACGCCTGGCGGTTCAAGGACCGCAGTTTCCCCTATTTCTCATCGCCCGCGGTGACGAAGGATATGGTCGTCTTTGGGGGGCGCGACAAAATATTGCACTGTGTGAAACGCGCCGACGGCCAGGCGTTGTGGAGTTTTCCCACGCGCGGCAAGGTGGACAGTTCGCCGGCGGTTTGCGGCGACAAGGTCGTGGTGGGCTCGGACGATGGGCGGCTCTACATGGTGGCGCTGGCGACCGGGAAACAAGTTTGGTCCTACGAGATCGGGCAGCCGGTGGAGAGTTCACCCGCGATTGCCAACGGCCACATCGTCGTCGGCTCCGATGACGGCAGCGTGTATTGTTTTGCCGCCAAAAAGAGCCCTTGAATTTCATTCAGATAACGCCGGGCGCGGGGGCGATGTACTGCGGCAATTGCCTGCGGGACAATGCGCTGGTGACTGCCTTGCGCGACCTCGGCCATACCGCGCTGATGGTGCCGCTCTATCTGCCGCTCACGCTCGATGAGCGCGACGAGAGCGCCGGGCTGCCGATTTTCTACGGCGGCATCAATGTCTATCTCGGTCAGAAATCCGCGCTGTTCCGCGGCGCGCCCGGCTGGCTGCGGGACGTGCTCTCCTCGCGCCGCGTTTTGAAATGGGCGGCGGGAAAGGCGGCCGGTACGCGCGCGCAGGATTTGGGCGAGGTCACTCTCTCGATGCTGCGCGGCGAAGGCGGTCATCAGGCACGGGAACTGACCGAGCTGATTGCCTGGCTGAAAACCCAGCCGAAGCCGGACGCCATCTGTCTCTCGAACGCGCTGTTGGTGGGCATGGTTCGCCGCCTCAAAGCCGAAGTTGGTGCGCCCGTCATTTGCACCTTGCAGGGCGAGGATGGGTTTCTCGATCTGCTGCCGGACTCGCATCGCGAGGATTGCTGGCGCACGCTTGCCGAGCGGGCGGCGGAAGTGGACCTCTTTATCGCGCCGAGCCGGTATTTCGCCGACCTCATGCAACGAAGGCTGAATCTGCCCGCCGATCGCGTCCGCGTGATTTACAACGGCATCAATCTTGAGGGTTACGGCACGGCCGGTGCCTCATCAACCACGACCACGACCACTCCGGTCCTGGGTTATTTCGCCCGCATGTGCCGCGAGAAGGGGCTGGATACGCTCGTCGATGCCTACATCGAATTGCGCCGCACCCGGCAAAATCTCAAGCTGCGCGTCGGTGGCAGTTGCGGCCCCGCGGACGAAGTTTTCGTGGAGGGCCTGCGCACCCGCCTCCGCGACGCCGGCGTGCTGCACGACGTCGAATTTCATCCCAACGTCGAGCGCTCCGCCAAGGTGAGTTTTCTCCGCTCGCTCGATGTTTTCTCGGTGCCCGCCCGCTACAGCGAGGCGTTCGGCCTGTACGTCATCGAAGCCATGGCCGCCGGTGTGCCGGTGGTGCAACCGCGCAACGGCGCCTTTCCTGAACTCGTCGAGAGCACCGGCGGCGGTTTGCTTTGCGAAGCGGGCGATGCGAAAGCCCTCGCGCGCGGTATCGAGGAATTGCTGGCCGACCCGGTGAAAGGCCGCGCTCTCGGCGCTGCCGGAAAAAAAGCAGTCTTTGACCGGTTCAATGCCACCGCGATGGCCCATGCGACCCTCGCTGCGGTTCAGGAACTCATCCGGGCGAAAGTTTAAGTGAGCGCAACCGCGTCGGGCCTTAACCGCCACCCAACAACTCCGGCGGCGGGCTTTGGTTGATCACGAGCCAGTAATAGCCCAGATCCTTGATGACGGCTTGGAATTGATCGAAGTCGATCGGCTTTTGGATGTAGCTGTTCACGCCGAGGCGGTATCCTTCGACGAGGTCGCGCTGCTCGCGGGACGACGTCATGACCACGACCGGGATCGTGCGCAGGCGCGGATCGCCTTTCATTTCCTTGAGCACTTCCAGGCCGCTGACCTTCGGAAGTTTCAAATCGAGAAACACCACCTTCGGCAACCCGCTGCTGCCCCGCCCGGCATGCGGACCGCGCGCGTGGAGAAAATCCAGCGCCTCCTCCCCATCGCGCGCCACATGAATTTTATTGGCCAGGTGATGCTTGCGCAGCGAACGCAACGCCAGTTCCACGTCGTTCGGATCGTCCTCCACCAGCAACAACTCAATTTCATGCTCGCTCATAATACAACTCCGCCAAACGACCCGGCACCCCGCTCAACACGAATCAGGCAGGCTTCGCGCCGGCAGGCTCGACCGGCGCGGGCAACGTCTCGTTCATGCCCGGCACCGTAAAGTAAAACGTCGCCCCCTTGTCCACCACCGACTCCGCCCAGATGCTGCCGCCGTGCTTGCGGATGATGCGATCCACGGTGGCGAGGCCGACCCCCGTGCCTTCAAATTCCTCGGCGCGATGCAGGCGCTGGAAAACGCCAAACAGTTTGTCGGCGTATTTCATGTTGAAACCGACGCCGTTGTCGCGGACGAATAAGGCGGTATCGCCATTATTTTTGACTGTGCCGATTTCGATCACGGCCTGGGCGCGCGGCCGGGTATATTTGACGGCGTTGGAAATCAAATTTACGAACACCTGTTTCATCAGTCCCGAATCGCATTCGGCGGCGGGCAGCGGTTGAATTTGCCATTTAATGGCTCGACCGGCGGTTTCGGTCTTCAGATCGGCCACGACATCATTCACCAGGTTGCTGAGTTCGGTGGGATAACGCTTCAACTCCTGGCGGCCGACGCGCGCGAGATTGAGGAGGTCATCCACGAGCTGGCTCATCTTGGCCGCACTGCGGCGGATGTTGCCAAGATAATGCTGCGCGTCCGACGGCATCCCGGCGCCGAAATCCTCATACAGGATGCGGGCGAAGGCGTCGATGTGCCGCAAGGGCGCGCGCAGGTCGTGCGCGACCGAGTAGGTAAACGACTCGAGTTCCTGGTTGGCCACGCTCAATTCCTCCGTGCGCTCGCGCACGCGCTGCTCCAGATGCGCGTTGAGTTGAAGGATTTGTTCGTCGGACCGCTTTCGCTCGGTGACGTCTCGCAAAATGATCGTATAAACCGGCTGGCCGGAAACTTCGATGTGCGAGATGGACGCCTCGACGGGAAATTCCTCGCCATTGGCGCGCCGGCCGCTGAAGGCCCGCAAGTCGCCCAGCGAACGATTCGTCGTGCCGCTTTCAACAAAGTCCGCCATGTACGGCGGGGGACCGTTATGAATCCGATCCGGGATGAAGCGGTCGAGCGGCTGCCCGATCGCCTCGCCGGCGGGACAGCCAAACATTTTCTCCGCGGCGCCGTTGAAAAACGTGACGCGCTGGCCGGCATCCACACTGACAATGGCGTCCATCGCCGTTTCGACGAGTCCCGAGAGGCGGGCCTGGCTTTCATGCAAGTCCCGCGTGGCCCGCTTCCATTCGGTGATATCGCGCGCGATGGAGGAGATGCCGATGATCTGTCCCTCCGCATTCCGAATGGGCGAGAGCGTCAGCGAGACATCCACGGGCCGTCCATCTTTGCGGATTCGCACTGTTTCAAAATTTCTGACGCTGCCTTTTCGCACCTCGTCCAGAATGCGCGTCTCTTCCCGGGGGCGGTCGGGAGACGCCAGGCGGGTTTCAGGCTGCCCAATCATTTCCGCAGCGGTGTAACCAAACATGCACTCGGCGCCGGCGTTCCAGCTCATGACATTGCCGGACGGATCCTTGCCCACGATGGCGTCATCGGAGGATTCGACGATCGCGGCGAGGAAGGAACGCACCTGTTCGTTTTGCCGCAACGCGGTGGTTTGCTCCTGGATGCGCGCGAGCATTCCGTTGAAGGCGTCGGTCAACAAGCCGGTTTCGTCCCGGCTCACCGGGTCCGCGCGCAGGGAATAATCGCCCCGTTCGGAGACATTGCGCGCCACCTCCGCCAGTCCCAGAATCGGCCGCGTGATCCGCCGCTCCAACGCGAGCGACAAGCCAAAGCCCGCCAGCACGCAACCGCAGAGAATTAACAGCACGATGCCGCTATAGGCTTGTATGCGTTGAAACAAACGGTGCGGATCGGACAGGATGTATAGCGTTCCCAACTGTGTTTTGTCCGCCATGAGCGGTTGAAAAAGCACCACGCGCGCGCCCTCAAAACTGTAACCGCCTTTTTCCGCAACCGCCGGAAAGGCGCTGACGGGATCCTGCGGGGGATAATGAACCACCATCTTGCCCTGCGCATCGTAGAGCGCCGCCGACGCGACGCGCGGGTCGGTGTGCAACAATGCGAGTGTCGCCTGGGCTTCAGTGATGTTTCGGGAAATAAGCGCGTCCGCGCTGGCTTCCGAGATGATGCCCGCCGTCGCGCTCAAACTGCGCGCGAGCCCCTGACGATAGGAGAATAAATCGTAAATGGTAAACCCCGCTGCACTTAATAAAAGCACAGTGATCGTCGTAAGCATCATGACGGTCATCGTCTTGCGCTTGATCGATTGATCCTGAAATCCCATGGAGGCCTCTGACGTAAACTACACCACTGAAAGGGGTTTGCAACCGGGGGCACCAAGCGCCGTATTTGGAGGCCGACGAAGGGTCGCCGCGCGCCGAAGGATTCTATTCCTTCGTATCCGCCAATTCCGTCTGCGGCCGCGTACGCAAAGGATACAGACCAGGGCAGCACCCAAATGCGGCATGAAACGCCTGGCTGAAATGGCTGAGGCTCGAATAACCCACTTCGAGCGCCACTTCGGTCACGTTCATCTTGCCGGCACTCAGCAATTCAGCCGCCCGCTCCAGTCGCAACTGGCGCAGGTACTGCGGAATCGTCATGCCGGTCGCCGAGGAAAATGTTCGGCTGAGATGAAACGGGCTGCAACCGACGGCCTGCCCGATTTCCTCGAGCGTGGGCGGTTCCGCCAGGCGCGCCCGCAACAACGCCACCACTTTGGCCGCGCGATCCGCCGCGACCTTTTGCTGGCGCTGACAAAACAATTCCTCGCCATCCGGCGGGACAAAAAACAATTCCGACGCGAGTTCGAGCGCCTTGGCCTGGTACCAGGTGGTCTGCGCAATCGCGAGCACCGGCGGCTCGCGCAGGCTCGCCAGCAATTGTTGCAGGCGGCTGCTCAATCGCACCGCGGGCGCGATCGCGGATTTTTCGTTCCGCGTCGAAATTACGTCGCTGACGAGCGGATGGAGGTATTCGTGGCACTCCGCCATCTGGCGCCGCAAAAAATCGAAGGACATCTCCACCGTCAGAAATTTGTGCCGTTGATTCGCGGCCCGCCAGGCTTCGAGCGGCCTGTCCCCGCGACGATAAAATCCGGCGGTCAACGCTCCGAAAATGCTCTCGCGTTTGCCGATGCGCACGCGCGCGTCGCCGGCGATATTCAGACACACCTCGATGCTGCCCGGATGAAAACTCCGGCCCCAATCGAACGGCTCCTGCGCCTCAAAATCATGCCACTCGAAACTCACGCCGGTTCCCCGCACGCTGCCGTGCAGATGACGCCAGCCTTTGCCGATACCCTGCCACACCGGCCGCTCGCTGAAGGCGTACGGCTGCGCCGTCTCAAGGACAGGCGCGGCTCGCTCCAGCGGTTTGGCGACTTCAGGCATCGACCCTATTTTGCCACGTTTTAAACCTTCGTGCCAGTGCATTTCGACGTTTGTCAGTCCGCTCTGGAACCGGGAGGTCGTGCCGCAAAAAAATAATTTGCACAATTCTATTCTGCAACTATTATAGTAACAGTTATGGCAGTGAACACTCAATTCGCGATCGCGGTGCATCTCATGGCCGGGCTGGCCTACGGGTGCGGTCGTGAATTGACGTCCGCCCAACTCGCCATGAGCGTCAACACCAGCCCCAGCTTTCTGCGCCGGATTCTCTCCAAATTGTCCAAGGCCGGCCTGGTGGAAACCACCACCGGCAAGGCGGGCGCGTGCCGCCTCGCGCGCGATCCAAAAAGCATTTCCCTGCTCGAGATTTATCAGGCGGTGGGCGCGCCCCCGGCGTTTTCCATTCATCGTTACTCCGAGCAAAAGTCCTGCACGGTGAGCTGCCACATCAAGGCCGCCCTCGAAAAGGCCTTGGATAAAACCCAGCACGCCCTGCAAGCCAGCCTCGCGGATATCAGCCTCGCACGCATCGTCGCCGACGTTCAGAAGCCATAAAAAATTTGTCTTAAACTGTTACTTTATTAGTTACAACACAACCATTAACAAACAAAACCAAATAGTCCTATGAGCACACATACCAATAAAAAACTCGCCGGCAAAGTTGCCCTCGTCACGGGCGCATCCAAAGGCATCGGCGCCTCCATCGCCAAACATCTCGCGGCGGAAGGCGCCTCCGTGGTCGTCAATTATTCCTCCAGCAAAGCCGGCGCGGACAAGGTCGTGGCTGACATCGTCGCCGCGGGCGGCAAAGCCATCGCCGTGCAGGCCGACGTCGCAAAAAGCGCCGACATCGATCGCCTGATCGCGGAGACAAAAAAGGCCTACGGTCGGCTCGACGTGCTCGTAAACAACGCGGGCGTCTATGAATTTGCGCCGCTCGAACAAGTCACCGAGGAGAGCTTCCACAAACAATTCAACCTGAACGTCCTCGGCTTGCTGCTTGCCACGCAGAAGGCCCTCACGCTGTTTGACGACGCTGGCGGCAGCGTCGTGAACATCAGTTCCGTCGTCAGTGTCAGTCCGCTCCCGGGCGCTTCGGTTTACAGCGCCACCAAGGCGGCGGTCGACGGCATCACCAAATCGCTCGCCAGGGAACTTGGCCCGAAAAAAATCCGCGTCAATTCGTTGAATCCCGGCGGCGTGGAAACCGAGGGCGTGCACGCGGTCGGTTTCGTGGGCACCGATTTCTTCAAGCAAATGATCTCCGATACTCCCCTGGGCCGCATTGGCCAGCCACAGGACATCGGCAAAGTCGCCGCGTTCCTCGCGTCCGACGACGCCGGCTGGATCACGGGCGAAACTCTGCTCGTCTCGGGCGGTTTGCGCTAAACCACGAAACTCAACTCCTCCATTCACATCAAATTATGAGCACAAACATATCATTCCCGGATCTCACCCAACGTCCGCCGCGCAGCCCGCGCGTAAAGCTGGGCGGTTACGTGTTGCTGCCGCGCATTCTCGACAAGGGCCGGGCGGCGCTCGCCGGCAAACTCGGCGATTACCACTTTGGCGGCAAAGGTATGGACCGCCATTTCTACAACTTCGCCGGCCTCGACCACGAATCGTTGCAGAAGGAACTCGCCAAGGGTCTCGGCGACGCCGAAATGCTCGTGTGGGTGCAGGCCAACGCGAAGCATCAACGACAGCCGTGGGAAATCGCCGCGTGGAGCGAGTATCATGCGCGGCGCACGCCGGACAGTGATAACGAAACCCTGCTCGAGTTCGCCGGGAAGGTGAAAAAGTTCAGCGCCGTGCGCGAGGACGTCAACACCTGGTTCGACCTGCTCGACGTGGACGACCACTGCACCTTCGGCGGCAAAGCCTGAAAAAGTTCGGTCGATTCGGCGCAGGCGCCCGCCTGCGCCGAATCTCTCGTTCTCATCCCTCCCGTCCCTTTAGTCCCTTCCGCCCTTTCAAACCACCGCCCCCGGGTCAAAAGGCATTGACAGTGCCCATTGATGACCTAGCCTCGTTTTCAGAAATAAGTTCCGTATGAAACTTGGAATCAACACCTTTCTCTTCACCTCCCCGTTCACGAACGACAGCACGAAACTGTTCAAACAATTCAAGCGCTGGGGCTTCGACACGGTCGAAATTCCCATCGAAGATCCGTCGCATATCGATCCCGCGCACGTCAAACGCGAACTCGATAAACACGGATTGATCTGCGCCTCGATTTGCGCGTGCATGGGACCCGACCGCGACCTGCGCGGCACGCCCAAACAGCAACAAACCGGCCTCCGTTACATGAAAGCCGTCATTGACCAGATGGTGGTGCTGGATTGCCCGGCGCTGGTTGGGCCGGTGTATTCCTCCGTCGGCCGCGCGGACGCGGTGGCGCCCGCGGATTATAAGCGCCAATGGCAGACCGTGGTGAAGCATCTCAAGACGCTCGCCAAATACGCCGCGCAACGGGGACGCATCATTTGCATGGAGCCACTCAACCGTTTCGAAACCGATTTCCTCAACACCTGCGACCAGGGATTGAAAATGCTCCGCGACGTCGGCAGTCCCGCCCTCAGGTTGCACCTCGACACGTTCCACATGAACATCGAGCAGAAAGACCAGGCGGCGGCAATTCGCAAGGCCGGTAAGAAGCTCGGCCATTTCCACGCCTGCGGCAGTGACCGTGGCACTCCCGGCAACGACCATATCGCCTGGGGACCGATCGCCAAGGCGTTGAAGGATGTGAAGTATGACGGCCCGGTCGTCATCGAATCCTTCACCACCGATGTGAAAGTGATCGCGCGCGCCGCCGCCATCTGGCGTCGCATCGAACCCACCCGCGACGAAATCGCGGTCAAGGGCGTTAAATTTTTACGCAAGACTCTCGGCTGATTGGCAATTCCGTCTTCCCGATTATTTATAATATGAAATTGAATCTCCAGGTATGCGGCGCATTCCTCGCGGCCGCCGGCTTGTTTGCCTCCGCGAGCACGCTGCGCGCAGGCGACAATGAAGTCGGCTTTGAAAATCTCTTCAATGGCAGGGACCTCACCGGCTGGGTCGGCAATCCCAAGCTCTGGTCGGTGAAGGACGGCGTGATCGTCGGGCAGACGACCGCCGACGTTCCCACAAAGGGGAACACGTTTCTCATCTGGACCAACGGCGTGGTCGGCGATTTCGAATTGCGCTGCTCCTTCAAGGTGGTGCCGGGTGATGACAAGAATTTTGCGAATTCCGGCATTCAATATCGCAGCAAGGTCCTCGACTCCACCAACTGGGTCGTCGGCGGATACCAGGCCGACATGGAGGCCGGCGCGAATTACACCGGCATTCTCTACGAGGAACGCATGCGCGGCATCCTCGCCGAACGCGGCCAGAAGGTGGTGCTCGACAAGGATTGCAAAAAACAGGTCGTTGGCTCGGTCGGCAGCTCGCAGGAAATCCAGGCGGCGATCAAGCAGCGCGAGTGGAACGAATATGTCATCATCGCGAAAGGCAATCATCTGCAGCAGTGGATCAACGGCAAACAAACCATCGATGTCGTGGACGATTGCGAAGCGCAACGCGCCATGTCGGGCATCCTGGCCCTCCAACTCCATGCGGGTGCGCCGATGACGGCCGAGTTCCAAAACATCCGCCTCAAGAAACTTTAAGTCTCCATCCGCTCCGCCAATATGAAATTCCCGCTCCTTGCCTCCGTCCTCCTTGCCGCCGCGCTCACCTCCCCGGCGGCGGACAAGAAAATCGTTTTCATCGCCGGCCCGCCGAGTCATGGCCCGGGTGATCATGAATACCGCGCCGATTGCTTTCTGTTCAAGTCGTGCCTCGATAAAATCCCGGGCGTGACCTCGGAAGTTTACAGCAACGGCTGGCCGGCGAATCCGGCGGCGGCATTTGCGGGCGTGGACGAAGTGGTGATTTGCAGCGACGGTGGCCCGGCGCATCCGATGTTGCAGGGCGACCGCCTCGCGGTGATCGGCGCCCTGATGAAAAAAGGTGTGGGCCTCGGCTGCATTCATTACGCGGTCGAACCGACGAAGGAGAAGGGCCAGGCGGAGTTCATCGACTGGATCGGCGGCTGTTTCGAAGTGAACCATTCGGTGAATCCGACGTGGGAGGCGAGCTTCGATAAATTTCCCAATCATCCCGTCGCGCGCGGCGTGAAGCCGTTCAAGATCACCGACGAATGGTATTTCTACATGCGCTTTCGTGACGGCATGAAGGGCGTCACCCCGCTGCTGACCGCCGTGCCGACGGAAGCCACCATGGACCGCAAGGATGGACCGCATGAAGGAAATCCGGAAGTGCGCGAAGCCGTCAAACGCGGCGAGCCGCAACACGTGGCGTGGGTCGCGGAGCGTCCGGACGGTGGACGCGGCTTCGGCTACACCGGCGGGCATTATCATAAGAACTGGGCCAACGAAAACACCCGCAAGCTCGTCCTGAACGCGATTCTCTGGTCCGCCAAAATCGAAGTTCCCCCCGGCGGCGTCGATTGCGCCATCACCGACGAGGACTTGCAGAAAAATCTCGATCCCAAAGGAAAAAGAAAATGAACCCGTCAACACCGCTCGCGCGCCTTCAAGGCCTGGAGATTCCCAAGGTTGGGTTTGGCCGGCGATGGCAGGCTGGCGCGGCACGCGGTGTGGCGTTGTTCTTCGGCGGTTTCGCGCTGCTGAATCTTCTGGGGGCGCTGCGGTCGTCGAATTTCGACGCCAACCTCTGGTGGATTGATTTGCGGACCATTCCGGCGCTCATGGCGCAGCCGCTCCTGTTCGTCTCGGCGCTTTGTTTCCTGGGTTTCGCGATTCGGCCGGAGGCGTCGCGCTGGCGTCGGCGCGCCACGCTGGCGTGCGCGCTGGTGCTGGGAGTCTTCGCGAGCGTGAACGTCGTCGATTTTTATCTGCTGCTCGCGCGGGGCGGCGTCGGTTCGCGCTTTCCGTTTTCGCTCTCGTTGTTTGTCGCCGCGGCGCTCGCGCTGATCGCCCGCGCGAACTGGTCCCGGCATTCCTGGGTTTCAACCAGAGGCGATGCCTTTCGGGTCGCGTTGGTGGCCTTCGCCTGCGTGATCTGCTTTCCGGTCGCGCAGATGCTGTGCTTCGGAAAGACCGACTATCGCCGCCCGGCCGATGCCGTCGTGGTGCTCGGCGCGCGCGCTTATGCGGACGGACGTCCTTCCGACGCGCTGGCCGACCGCGTGCGCACCGCCTGCCAGATCTATCGCGCCGGTCTCGCCAAAAAATTGATTTTCTCCGGCGGCCCGGGCGACGGCGCAATCCACGAAACGGAATCCATGCGCCGCCTGGCGGTGAAGCTGGGCGTCAACGACGCCGACATTATACTGGATGAAGCGGGATTGAACACGCAGGCAACGGTGCGCAACAGCGAGGCGGTCCTGTCAAAATCTCGCGCCTACCGCGTGCTGGTGGTCAGTCACTTTTATCATCTGCCCCGAATCAAACTTGCCTTTCAGCGGGATGGCTGGGACGTCTATACGGTGCCGGCGAAGGAAAGCTATTTCCTCCGCCAGCTCCCTTATAACATGGCGCGGGAAGTCGCCGCGCTCTGGGTTTATTACTTGCGCCCACTGGCGTAGCCCTCCTCATTCCTCGAGATCGGCGCGTCCCGCCCACCACTTTCAGGTGTCCAGATGGGCGCGCACCATCCCGCACAGTTTCAGGGCGAGTTGATCCTTCATGCCGTAGAAAACCAGTTGCCCCTGCTTGCGGCGCTCCAAAATGCCGGCGGCCGCCAGCAGGGCGAGGTGTTTTGAGACATTGGCCTGCGTCGCCCCCACCGCCGTCACGATCTCGCTGACCGGCCGGGGCGCATGGCAGACGGCCTGCAGAATGCGCAACCGCATCGGCTCGCCCAGCAGGCGAAACCGCAGGGCAACCATTTCCAGTTGTGCCGCTGACAAAATCGGTGTGGTTTTTCGAATTGACATATAACTATATAGTTATATAATCATACATATATATGACAGCGTTTCAAGCCAAAAACTCCATTCCGCCGCGCGAGCTTCAGCGGCTGCTCGCGGCGGGCGGCACCCCGCAGTTGCTGGACGTGCGCACCCCGGCGGAGTTTGCCTCGGTCCACGTGCCCACCGCGCAATCCCTGCCGCTGGACGCTTTGGACGCCGCCGTTTTCAAGCGGCAGCGCGGCGCCGCTTGCGGGCCGGTATATATCCTGTGCCAGTCGGGCGCCCGGGCGGCGCGGGCCATCTCCCGGCTGGAACAAGCGGGCGTGGAGGGCTGCGTCCTCGTCGAAGGCGGCACCCAGGCGTGGATTGACGCCGGGCTCCCGGTGGTCCGCGGACCCGGCAGGGTTATATCTCTACTGCGTCAGATGCAAATTACCGTCGGCGTCGTTTCCGCCACCGGCGCGCTGCTGGCCCTGCTGGGTCACCCGCTCTTTGCCATAATCCCACTGCTGACCGGCGGCGGCCTCATCTTCGCCGGAATTTCCGGCACCTGCGGCATGGTGCTGTTGCTTGCCAGGATGCCGTGGAACCGCGGTGGACAGGGCTGTAGTGCGTCCCAATAGATTGGTATTTATGAAAAAAAATCTTCGAATTGTAGTGGTCGGCGGCGTGGCGGGCGGTGCGTCCGCCGCCGCCAAGGCGCGGCGCGTGAATGAACATGCCGAAATCGATATCTTCGAGCGGGGGCCTTATATCTCTTTTGCCAATTGCGGCCTGCCTTATTTCATCGCAGGCGAAATCGACGACCGCGCCAGGCTGGTGGTCATGACTCCGGAACGGTTCTGGGAGCGCTCGCGGGTTCGTGCGCACGTGAATCATGAGGTTCTTTCGATCGATCGGAAGACCAAAACCATCACCGTCCGGCAGCCGGATGGCGCCGTCCGCCAGGTCGGATACGACAAACTGATCCTGAGCCAGGGCGCGACCCCGATTGTGCCGCCCATTCCCGGCGCCGCCCTCCCCCACGTCTTTACGTTACGGGACATCCCGGACATGGATCGCATTGCCGCCTACATCGATCAACGGAAGCCGAAACATGCCGTCGTGATCGGTGGCGGCTTTATCGGGCTGGAAATGGCCGAAGCTTTTCATCATCGCGGTCTCCACGTAACCGTCATCGAGCGCGGGCCGCATATTCTGCCTTTGCTCGACCGGGACATGGCGACGCATCTGCAGCGTCAGATTCGCCGCGACGGCTTCGACTTCAAGACGGGGGCGGAAGCGGTGCAGTTTACCGCGGAGGGCGTTGAGTTCGCGGATGGCAGCCGGTTGCCGGCGGAATTGATCTTGATGAGCGTGGGTATCAAAGCCGAAGTCGGACTGGCGCGAGCGGCGGGTCTGGAAATCGGCGCCACGGGCGGGGTGAAGACCAACGGCCGGCTGGAATCCTCCGATCCGAACATCTATGCCGTGGGCGACGCCGCGGAAATCACGCACGCGCTGACCGGGGCGCGAGCGCGCGTTGCCCTCGCCGGTCCCGCGAACCGACAAGGCCGCATCGCCGGCGCGAACGCCGCCGGCTGGCATCTCATCTATCAGGGAGCCCTGGGAACCTCCATTGTTCGCGTGCTCAACCAGACGGCGGCGTTCACCGGCCTGAACAGCGCGCAGGCGGCGAAAGCCGGCTTCACCTTCTTTACCAGCCTCACGCATGATAACAGTCACGCACATTATTATCCCGGAGCCAGGCCCATCTTGATCAAGCTCGTCGCCGAGGAAGGCACGGGCCGCCTGCTGGGCGCCCAGGTGCTCGGCGAACGCGGGGTGGACAAACGCGTGGATGTGCTGGCCACCGCCATCACCGCGAAGCTGACGGTGTTCGATCTGGAAAATCTGGACCTCGCGTACTCGCCGCCGTTTGGTTCGGCCAACGACCCGGTCAACACGGCTGGATTTGTGGCCAGTCACATCGCCCGCGGCGACCTCGCGACGCTCGCGCCGGAGACCTGGACTCCGGACGGGGAATATCTCCTCGACGTTCGCGACGCCGACGAAGTTGCGGAATTTGGCGGGTTGAAGAACGCGGTGAACATCCCGCTCGGCGAGTTGCGCGATCGCCTCGCCGAATTGCCCGTTGACCGGCGCATCGTGACTTACTGCCAGAAAGGACAGCGGGGCTACCTCGCCGCGTGCTGCCTGCATGGGCGCGATTTTCCCGACGTGGCCAACTTGCGGGGTGGGTTCCTCCAATCCCGACTCCTTGAAGGAGCCGGGATTGAGGCCGTTGAAACCAGGTGATTTTCCCGGCGGGACCTAGACGCTGTTCAGCACTTCGATCAATTGACGCAGGCGTCCGTAGTCGCGGCGGTTGAAGCCGAAGCCGATGCGGGGCAGGTCGAGGTGGTCGTTGTGCTCGATCTCGTCCTGGGTGGGATCGATGCGTGCAATCGGCGGTCCCACGTTGATATCCGAAAAATCCTCGTTCATCGCGCGAATGGCTGATTCGCTCGGCGGATGGTTGAGACGGATCACAAAGAGGTCCTTCACGAAGCGGCTTGAGTGGAAGTTGCGATAGAACTTCGTGATGATCTTCACCGCCTGGTCCGGGTTGTCGGTGATCTGGTAGAGGTTGAGGTCGTCGGGTGAAATCAACTGGTCGCGCAATAGGTGCTCGCGAATGTGTTTGTCCCACGTCTTCCAATACGTGCCGCCCTGGCGGTCCATCAGCACGAGGGGCATGAGCTGGCTCTTGCCGGTCTGCATGAGCGTGAGCGCTTCGTAGCCTTCATCCATCGTGCCGAATCCGCCGGGGAACAGGACGATGGCGTCCGAGTGCCGGATGAAAATCAGTTTGCGGGTGAAGAAGTATTTGAAGGTCACCAGCTTCTTATCCTCGCGTATGACGGGATTGGCGCTTTGTTCCCACGGCAGCCGGATGTTCGCGCCGAAACTTTTTTCCGGTCCCGCGCCTTCGTGGCCCGCCTGCATGATGCCGCCGCCGGCGCCGGTGATGCACATAAATCCGGCCTCGGCGATTTTGCGACCGACCTCGATGGCCTGTTGATATTCGGGCCGCGCCGGCTGGGTGCGGGCGGATCCGAAAATGGTGACTTTGCGCGTGTGGGAGTACGGCGCAAACAGTTTGAAGGCATAGCGCAGTTCGCGCACCGCCGTCTGGATGACGCGCACATCCCCGCTGTCCTGCACGTCGTTTAGCAATCGCAGAGCGTTGTCAATAATATCGGCCACGTTTTCCTGGTTGTGGCCACCGCCCTTGTAAGCAATCAGTTCATCAATACGCCGTTTCAATTCGGGGTCCATCGGCGTCTTCTCTGTTTTTGTCATAAGGGGTGAGAGCATACTCCGGCGGCGGGCAAATGCAATCGCGAGCGGGCCTCCAGGTTTCAAGCGCAACGCCACAGAGAAATTCGCGCTGGCGGGCACGCGGAGCGCGCGCAAGACCCTATTTTGCGCGTATCTCCTGATACGCTTGTAACGCCACTTCGCGCGAGATCGAGAGGCTTACCAGCGGTTTCGGATAAGTGCGACCAAGGTCAACTTCGGCGCCAGTGAGGACGCCGGCGGGCGCTTTCCACGGCTGATGAATCCATTCGTCCGGCAGGCGGGCGATTTCCGGAACCCACTTGCGAACGTAGTAGCCCTTCGGATCGAACTTTTCCCCCTGGCTCACGGGATTGAAAATACGGAAGTACGGCGCGGCATCGGCGCCGCACCCGGCGGTCCATTGCCAGCCCAGCGTATTGTTCGCGAGGTCGGCGTCCACGAGCGTGTCCCAAAACCATTGCGCGCCCGACTGCCACGGTTGCAGCAGATTTTTGACGAGGTATGACGCGACGACCATGCGAATGCGGTTGTGCATCCAGCCGGTGGTCCAGAGTTCGCGCATGCCGGCGTCCACGAGCGGCACGCCGGTGCGGCCGCGCTGCCACGCGTGTAGAAACTCCTTGTCTTCGCGCCACGGGAATTTTGCGAAGTCGGCGCGCAAAGGCTGTTCCGGCGTTTGCGGAAAATGAAACAGCAGATGATGCGCAAATTCCCGCCAGCCAATCTCCGTAAGGAACTGCCAGCTTCGCCAGACGACGGTTGGGATTTTGTTCGCGGCCGCGAACGTTCGCACCTCATGCCAGACCTCGCGCGGACTGATTTCCCCAAAATGCAGATGCGGTGAGAGCCGCGACGTGCCCACTTGATCGGGACGGTTGCGTCCCTCGGCGTAATGCAACAGTCCTTCGTGAACAAATCGTTTCAACTCCGCATGCGCACCCTCCGCACCCGGCTGCCACGCCGCCCGCATGCCTCCCGCCCAATCGATTTTAGGTTCCAACTCCAGAGATGCCAGTCGCTCCGACGCGGGCGATTTCGCGACCGCAGTCAGCGTTCGCGGTTTGGCCAGCGGGTCCGCCGGATCGGTGGCAGCAACGCAGGTTTTCCAATACGGCGTGAATACTTGAAACGGTTTGCCGCTCTTGTTCTGAATGGTCCAGGGCTCGTGCAGCAGCGCGCCGTTGAAACTCTCCGCGTTCAACCCGGCGGCGCGCAGGCTTTCCTTTACTTTTTGATCCCGGGCGATGATGGCCGGTTCATATCGCCGGTTCCAAAATACCGCTCGCGCGCCGGTTTCTTTGGCCAGTTTCACCAACTCCTCCAGCGCAGCCCCGCGACGAATCACCAATCCGACCCCGGCATCCCGCAGTTCCTGCGTGAGCGACTCGAGCGATTGATGCAGCCACCAACGCGACGCCCCGCCCGGCGCCCACGCGCCCTCCTCCTCCGGCGACCAGATAAAAACCGGCACGATCGGTCCTCCGTGTTCCCACGCTGCGTGCAAGGCAGGATTATCCGCGAGACGCAGATCGTTGCGGAACCAAACGATGGCAGGAACGGCGGACGACGATGGAGATTTCACGTGTTGGTGTCGAATGCTTGAATGCATTCTGACACAAAACCGCTCCGGCACAAACTCCGATCACCTCGCCGGGGAGCTGGATTGCGACTTCGAGCCGGGGCTTTGAGTGTCCGCCGCATTCCAGCCGGCGCCAAGCGCTTTGATCAGTGAAACAGTGGCGGCGAGGCGCTGGCCTTTCAATTGAACGACCGTCTGTTCGTGCGCGAGTTCCACGCTTTGGGCGATCACGACGTCGAGGAAGGTAATCACTCCGCCGCGATATTTCGTGAGCGAGATATCCACGGAACGGCTCGCGGAGGTGAACGCCACGGTTTCGCGTTCCAGTTGCTGCGTGAGCAGACGCTGGGCGGCGAGCTGGTCTTCGACATCCTGAAAGGCGCTGAGCACTGTCTGGCGGTAATTGGCGACGGTGATGTCATAAGCGGAACGCGCGGCGGCGAGTTGCGAACGGTTTCGCCCGCCAGTGAAGAGCGGCATGGTGAGCGACGGTCCGATTGACCACACCCGGCTCGGCCAGTCGAACAGCGTGCTGGTATCGATGGATTGATAACCGGCGGCGCCGTTAATCATCACGCGCGGAAAAAACGCCGCGGTGGCCACGCCAATTTGTGCATTGGCGGCGGCCATTTGCCGTTCCGCAGTGGCGACGTCCGGACGGCGTTCGAGCAACTGGCTCGGGATGCCGAGCGGGATGCCCGGCGGCGGATTGTCGATGTTCGTAGCTGTGTTGACAGTAAACGTCATCGCTGGCTGGCCGCACAATACCGCGAGCGCGTGCAGCGTTTGCGCGCGTTGCAGTTGCACAGCGGGAATCTGCGCCTCGGCCCCGGCGAGTTGCGTTTCGGCCTGCGAAACATCAAGTTCGGTGGCAATGCCGCTCGTACGGCGATTCTGCGTCAATTCCAGGGAACGGCGATACGCGTTGGTCGCCTGAACGAGCACGAGGTTTTGCGCGTCGAGCGACGCGAGCGTGATGTAGCTGATGGCGACCTGGGCCTGGATGGAAAGTTTCGCGGCTTCCAGATCGTCTGCGGACGCGACAAAACTGGCGCGCGCGCTTTCGACGGAACGGCGGACGCGGCCCCAAAGGTCGAGTTCCCACACGGCATCGACCGGCACGGTGAAATTGTTATACGTGATCCCGCGACTCGTGGCCGTGGCGCTGGGACTTTGATTCGCGCTCATCGACGGATTGGCGGCACGGTGAAAATAATCGGACTCGTGGCCGTGGCGCTGGGACTTTGATTCGCGCTCAGCCGCTGTCGGGTGGCCGACGGATTGGCGGCGACCTGCGGAAAATAATCGGCGCGGGCGACGCCCATCAACGCGCGGGCCTGATCCAGGGTGGCGAGCGCGGAGGCAATTTGCTGGTTGTTCGACGCCGCGAGAACCTGGAGCCGGTTCAATTCCGGATCGTTGAACACCTCCCACCACTGGCCGCGCGGCACATGCGCGGACGGCTCGGCCGGATGCCAGATGGCGATGTTGGTCGGGCCGGGTTCGGAGAAAGTGGCGGGCACAGCATTCGTGCCAAGGGCGGGCGGACGATGATAGTTCGGACCGACGGCGCAGCCGCCGATGCCTGACAACAAAACCCCCGCGAACAAAATGCCGGCAGCAACATGCCACGGGCTACCAGCGACGGTCGCTGAATCCAAATTCGAGTTTTCCAAATCAATTTTCATGACTTATGCCGGCGCAAGCTGAACTTTCGAACGACGCCGCCAGCTTTTGAATTTTTGTCCCAGTGTCTCAAACGTCAGATAAATCACCGGCGTGGTATAGAGTGTAATCAATTGGGAGAGGAGCAATCCGCCAACCACGGCGATGCCGAGCGGCTGCCGCAATTCCGACCCCGTACCGACGCCGATGGCGAGCGGTATCGATCCAAACAGCGCCGCCATGGTGGTCATCATGATGGGGCGGAAGCGGATGACGCACGCCTTGTAAATGGCTTCGCGCGGAGTGAGGTTTTCCGACCGCTCCACGTCGAGCGCGAAATCGATCATCATGATGGCGTTCTTTTTCAC
>JBGALR010000065.1:0-14770 GCA_044223735.1 Limisphaerales bacterium
GAAGGGACGGCTGAGTCGCTGCCTCCTCCGTCCAACGTGTGGAATGATCGTGGCAGACCAAAATTCCTCAATTCGCGGGAACAATCAGGAAATTTTCGGGCCGTTGGGGGATTGAATGTCAGCCGTCCCTCCGGGACTTGGGAGATTTTCGTTCGTGGGTCCCAACGTTGAAACGTTGGGCTATTATCATGGCGTCCCTCCAGGACTTGCGTTCCATGGCCCTCTCCAACAATGTTGGAAAAAACGGGTAATGCGCAGGTCGTGGGATCCCTTCTGGACTTGGGAAAGTGCGGCACTATTCAGAATGACGCCGAATGACAACGGTGCTCCGACCCTTTCACCTGGCGTCCCGAAGGGACAATGTGAGAATAGCCCAATGTTTCAACATTGGGAAATCGATTGTAGAATTGCACAAGTCCCGAAGGGACGGCTGAGTCGCTGCCTCCTCCGTCCAACGTGTGGAATGATCGTGGCAGACCAAAATTCCTCAATTCGCGGGAACAATCAGGAAATTTTCGGGCCGTTGGGGGATTGAATGTCAGCCGTCCCTCCGGGACTTGAGGGATTTTTGAACGCGTTCCCCAATGTTGAAACATTGGGCTATTATCAATCGTCCCTCCGGGACTTCTGTTACCGTTGCTCCGCGCGACGAAATCTATCGATATATATTATTGCCCCCCGGGCCGCCGTGTTTGACGTTTTCCGCCTCCTTCGTTTGCTTCTGTAAAAAAACCTGGCGCGACTGGCTTGCTGAATTTTTATTTCTTGGGAACATCCTCTTAACGACGAGAGCTGTATGAACCAATCGCCCATTACCAAACCGGCCGTGCACGAAACCTACACCCCTGGCTATTCCGCCAGCGCGGTGCGTTTCATGGCGGCGCGCTCCGTGGACCGCCAGGGACGTTTCGCGCTGCCGTATTTGAAATCCGGCCAGCGCCTGCTGGATATCGGCTGCGGGCCGGGCACCATCACCGTCGGACTCGCGGCCATCGTCGCGCCGGGCGAAGTCACCGGCATGGACCTCGCCGAGAGCCAGATCGCCCTCGCGCGGGAACGCGCGGCGGAGCACAAGCTGCAAAACACGCGCTTCATCACCGGCTCCGTCTATGAAGTGCCTTTCCCCAACGAAACCTTCGACGTGGTTTTTTGCCATACCGTGTTCGAGCATTTGAAGGAGCCCGTGCCGGCGATGCGGGAAATCCGGCGCGTCCTCAAACCCGGCGGCGTTGCCGCCTTGCGCTGTCCCGACTGGGGCGGCTTCGTCGTTCATCCACTGACCCCGGCGCTCCAGGCCGGCATCGATTTATTTCAAAAAATCCAAAAGGCCAACGGCGGCGACGTCCTCGCCGGTCGCAAGCTGAAGGAATGGGCGGAAGCCGCCGGCTTTCGCAACGCACAATGGACCGGCACCGTTGATTTCACCGACGACCTCCCCGGCATTTGCGAATTTCTCGCCTGCCAGTTGGAATTATATGCGGCCAAAAACGAGTCGTCGCCCGACCGCGATGCCATCACCGAATACGTCAGTGCCTTGCGGCAATTGCCATCCCAACCGGGAGCGGTTTTTGGTGGGACGTTTGGGGAGTTGATCGCCATTAAAAATGGCTGAACTGAGGTATCTTGGCGACTACCAGAGGTCGCTCATTTGTAAGTTGCAGTCTATCATTTCTACAAGAAGTAGGACATCGGGCGCGGTAGCGAGCGATTGGCCTACTGGAGATTTACGGACCGTGATTTCCGCTTCGATCTTCAGGACGGGGCTCGGGTAGAACCCACTTTATTTGCAAATCGAAATCAGCCTGAGCTTCGTGGGGATTGCGTGGGTTTTTGGCATAAAAATACATGTGAACAGGTTGCTCCAAAGGTTTGAATTTGATTTCTCCAGCTTGTCGAATTGCCGTCCGCGGTTCGTACCGTAAGTCCGTGATCGGCTGCGTGGCCTGAACAATATCCCTCAAGCTCGGGTGTTTTAATTCGATACTGGGGGGTGCAAGGTTTGGCTTAAATGGATCAGAGCGGCGGCGAAATTCCTCAAGATTCGTCCAGCCATCGTTGTCAGGGTCTTTGTATCCATCAAGAACTCCAACGCCCCCCGTATCGGCCTTCGCTGGGTCTGTTTGAGTAACGAGCACTTCAAAAATATCAGGTAAACCGTCACCGTCGCTATCTTCTCCCCACCCCGCCGCAAATTCCGGCGACTTCAAGAGTGGGAGAAATTTCACTTCTGGCATGGTGATCGGCGCCTGGCCTTCATGCATCATTCCCATTGAATCAACGTGTAATTGAATTTGATCGCGATGCGTTCCAGAAGTGAAATATCCACTGGCCCGCCATTGGCGATTGCCTTCATCCCGCACTAATAGCAAATAATGGGAATATGGAATTGGGCGCATGACCGTCAGCTCAAAGCCATCATTTTTTAAATGGGAAGATACGGACAAAAAAGTGTTGCTGACGCTTGCGGTGCTTACATAGGCGAGCTTCGCTTGCAATGGCGGTGTGTAGTGGCTGAGAACACGATACACGGGTTTTTCGTTCTCCGCGACAGCCGCATTGGTATCGATAAACGTATACTGGTTTTGGCTTGGCACTGGACGGACCTGCGCAATCGGCTGATAGGCGCTCACAGTATCTGATCCAGGCCTCTGTCTGGCCCTGTCCACCCGCTGTGATTTGTAAAACCAGGCCCGGTATTCCGCCAGATTGGTCTTGTCCAACGGTTGGCCTGATCGCACGAATGCGGGCATGGGAATTTCCGGTTCAAAAGTTCGTTGCGCTTTTTCAATTACGAAATACTCCGGCATTGTCACGCTCCAGTTACCCCAGCTCAGCTTTGCTTGGTGGTTGGCTAAATACTGCACGCCAAATCCAGATTGGTCGGGTGATTTCGCATCCCAATTTAGAGGGTCGGTGCCGTTTTGCATTTCCTGCAGCGTCGACCAACCATCTGCGTCAGGATCGTCGTTAGTGTTTCCACTGGTATAAGGATCCGAGCGGCTGACCAAATCCTCGTAGACATCCGGCAACTCGTCTTGATTGCTGTCTTCAGCACTGCCAATAACGAACGTCCACTGAGAAAGATTCTGAATGGTTAAGCCTTTTGGGGATCCCAAGGTATACCGGATGTCGATGGCCGCGTTGGTTGAGCCCAAAATGCGATCGAGTTTAACCCAATGACCCTGAGGTGCATTGGTTCGGGCCATGATCAAGTAAAGAAAGTTCGGCTGAAGTGAGGAAAGGGAGAGGACAAGCTGATTGGTTCCGAGTGGCCGAACAGCGATTCTGGGAGTCTCCGCTGCGCACAAAGTCCTGCCTAGCAAAGCTAGGCAGGCGCACATCCAAACGAGGCGTGATTTTGAATATTGAATTGCCATTCCCACCACTAAAGCTAAAGCAAAGCGCCTGCCCGTTGAAAGAGCATAAAACAAAATCGTCCCCGGCTAATTAAGATTGGTGGAGGCGACTGGCTTCCGGCCTGTCCACTACAGTGTGGGCCAGAGCCCTCAATCTCGTGGCTTTCGGATTTTATCGCCGGGTTCCAAGATTGGGCTTTTGGCCGGACTTTACCTCCTTCCTGCCAATAAGACCTTCCCGATCCGTCCCAGTGTATGATGACAAACTCTCCGCGTGCTCCATGGCTGAATCCTCCGCCGGCGTCGACGTCATCTTGCAGTGTCATGCCTTTCGTCCACTGATATTCGCCGGGAGATTTGAACGCTCCCTTTACATAAATAATCTGAGGTGGGTTGCCCTTCGCTATGGTCATCCGGGTTGGGGACCGCCACTGAGTCATATCATGCTTTTTGGATGTGCATCCCGGCGAAGCAAAAATGGGCAGGAGCAGCAGCACGACGGAGTTTACGCGACGTAAATCACTTCGGAAAGCGGGCCGAGCGGAGTCGCCCCGGGGATATTCGCCTGCACATGGGCTTCGGCAACCGGCTTTTTGGATTCGCAGCCGAGCACGATGCAAATGGGCAGGAGCAGGAACGCGATGCCTTTGAGATTGGTTTTCATGCGGGTCGGTTCATGGCCGGAATAAAAGTCCCGGAGATGAGACAGCGCAGGGGCGCGGGTGCTCAAAGGGGTGCGATCGTAAAATGGTAGGGTCCCGCATGCGGGACCCTACCGTTATGGATTTTGGGGGTAAGGCGGGAGAAGGGAAAACCACGGATGGCACGGATAGCACGGATGGGAAGGGGACATTTTAGGCGCGGGAATCGCGGTTTTGGGGGAGGTAGTCCCCAACGCGATAAGTTTTTCCCCATCCGTGATATCCGTGAAATCCGTGGTCAACATCCCGGTTGTTTTTATGACGGTTGGTGGCGCGCCGCGCGAGGGAAAGTCAGGGCGTGGCGGCAGTCCCGCATGCGGGACCCTACCGTTATTGATTGAGTCTCGTCACCTCGCCTCCTACACACTTCGTTTTTAAGGCGTGCGGGCGCGGAAATAGTGTTGGGCGGTGGCGGCGGGGTTGAAGGTGTTGGTGACGGAGAATTCGCCGTAGGCGCCGAGTTGATTGGTCCGAATGGGGGTCCAGTTGGTGAGGGGCAGGGCGATGTTGGTGCTGGTGAAGAGCACGTAGTTGCTGCCCGCCGGGCCGCCTGCGGAGCGCACGATCACGTTCGGCCCGGTAATCAGCGGTTTGCAGAGAATGAAGCCGGTCGAGATGCCCAGGCCGGTGAGGCGATACGGTCCGGCTGCCTGTCCGGCGTCTCCGACGACAACCGTGTAGGTTCCCGGCGATGGCGTGGTGCGGCTGATCAGCGCGGTCGTTGGGCTGGATGCGGTATTCAGCAACGCGCCGTTCGGACCATACAGTCGCAGCGTGGGTGACAGGTTGCCGTCCACGAGGTCGGTCATTTGCAGTTGAATTCCTTCCCCGTCGCAGGCGACGAAACTGTAGACGTCAAGGTCACCGGTGGTGATGTTGCCCAGGTGGGCGAAGCCATTGGTCAGGGGGCCGCCTTCGTCACCGGGCGCCACGGAAATCCCGCCCGGCGATTTTGCGAGGGTGAGATTATAAATCCCGGTGCGGCCATAAAGATCTCCGGCCACCACGGTAAAGGTGCCGGCATTGGTGGCCGAGGCGGCTACCTCCGCTGATTTGCCGGTGCCGCTGGGATTCAAATCGGCGGCAATCAAAGCTCCGTTGGGGCCGTAGAGTCGCAGGACAGGATAGAAGCTGATTGCATTGGTCAGGTCACCCATCCGCACTACGATGGCGTCGCCGATGCTGGCATTAAAGCTCCACAGGTCCAGGTCGCCCACCAACAGGGTGCCGTTGTAGGTGTAGCCGTTGGCCATGGGCCCGCCTTCGTCCCCGGGAGCGACGGAGATCGCCCCGGGCTGTTTCGCGAGCGTGAGATCATACATCGCGGCGCGGCCATAAATATCCCCCAGCACGACGGTGAAGGTGCCGCTGTTGGTGGCTGAGAGGGTTATTTCGGCTGATTTGCCGGTGCCGCTGAGGTTCAAATCGGCGGCAACCAAAACTCCGTTCGGCCCATAGAGACGCAGGGTGGGGTTGAAGTTGGGCGAGTTGGTTAAGTCGCCCATCCGCACTACGATTCCGTCGCCCGCGCTGGCATTGAAAGTCCACACGTCCAGGTCGCCGACCAGCATGGTGCCGATGTAAGTATAGCCGTTGACCATGGGCCCGCCTTCATCCCCGGGCGCCACGGAGATCGCACCCGGCGATTTCGCCAGCGTGACGATGTAGGCTCCGGCCCGATTAAACGTGTCGCCCAAAACCACGGTGAAAGTGCCGGTGTTGGTCGCCGAGGCGGATACTTCCACTGCTTTGGCGACGAGGCTGCCGTTCAAATCGGCGGCGATCAGCACGCCGCTGGGATTGTAGAGCTGCGCGGTGGGATTGAATCCGAGGGCGTTCGTCAGGTCTCCCATTCGGACGATGATGCGATCGCCAAAGTCGGCGTGAAAAGTCCAGGTATCGGGGCCGCCCGCCGAGAGCGAGTCGGTGTGGGTGTAGCCGTTGGTGAGCGTGCCTTGGGCGCGCAGGGTGACCGGGAGAAAGGTGAGTGCAAGTAACAGCGCGGCCAGCCCCGCCCATTTGAAGGACGGCCGGGTTTGACGAACGGACGAGTGGTTTTTCACGGCTTGGGTGGTTTCTGATTTGTGGTTAAGAGGGATCAAATCGGATTTGTTTTTCTTCACGCAAATCCTTGAAGAATGTTGAAAGTCTGGGCGATTCACCCAAGGGACGTCAATGGTTATGTTGCTTGACCATAGGCGGCATTTATTTAGCGGCGCTTATTATGGAGAGCGGCCCGGTTGGGTGAGTGCTGTCGCTGGCGGGGTGCCGGGTCAAAAGGGTGGGGCGCTCGCTTGCGGAACCGCTGATCCAAAACCAAACAGAGCCGAGACGGCGCTGCCCCTATTTCGGAAACCGCTCTTTTCGCCTCTCGTTAAATGTTCCGGACCATTGGACAGCAAATGTCCAACCCCCCGGTTTAAGATCGCGGCGTTAGATAGATATGTTCTTTGAAAATAGCGGTGAAGTGGTGGCAGGGCGGCCTCTCCAAGGGCGCGTCGGAAATTTCCGATGAGAAATGTTTGGGCGGTCGCTGAGACCGGCGAGGTATCAATTTTTTTTCCGGCGCTCTCGGAGGTCCGTGCCGGGCCGGCCATTGCTCCTGCCTTCACGAAGGATGGCCTTGGCTTTCCGTTGCTACGGGTGTTGGTCGCCTTGGTTCGGTCTGGTCATGGAGCCGTACGGCATGTGGCGCTATCTGACGCACTGTTGCGCGGCGTGGTTTTTTTTCGAGCGAACGAAGGGGTGGGTCGCGAAAAATGTAAATTTTACCAAACGAACCCAACTTCAAAAAGCCACAAGCTGCTTAATTTAAACAGTTTACGAAATATGTTGCGGTTCGTTGAGTGGAAAACGAACCCAATTTTTCGAATGCAGAATGAAGAAAGGTTCGATTTTCGAATGACGAATACGGAATCGGAATTTTGAATGTCGATTTTCGAATTTTGAGTGGGGAATTGGGAAAATGAATATGGAGGCAACTGGAGGGGATTGACGGTAATTCGGGCCTGTTAGCAGGTGGTCCTGCGAGTGTCGCAGCGCGGCGGACAAGGCAGGTTTTGAAACGGATCGCGGTGCGCCCAAAAAACATCTGAAATGGCTGTTGACTTGGGGAGTTTCTTTGGTATTTTCAGCGCTCCTTTGATTTGGATTTAGAGATGAAAACGCATTTGCCGAAAGTTAATTTGGATCAACGCAAATGGCACATTGTCGACGCCAATGGCGCCGTTCTGGGCCGCCTGGCAGCGCAAGTTGCCAATGTTTTGCGCGGAAAGAACAAGCCCATCTACACGCCGCATCTCGATGCCGGTGACTTTGTGGTCGTCATCAACGCCGAAAAAGTTGTCCTGACCGGCAAGAAGGAAACCGACAAGGAGTTCATGAGCTATTCCGGTTGGAAGGGCGGGGAAAAGTATCGCACGGTCAGTCAGGTGCGCGCCAGCCAGCCCGAGAAGCTCATCACCCACGCCGTCCGCGGCATGATCCCGAAGAACCGCCTCGGCCGCGTGCTCATGACCAAGCTCAAAGTTTACAAGGGTGACAAGCACCCGCACTCGGCGCAGCAACCCGCGGCGTTGACGGTCGCCGGCTGATGGTTCGCCTGGCGATTTAAACCACCAAACGATTTCGCACTATGTCCGAAAAAACCACTGCTCATCTCGGCACCGGCCGGCGCAAGTCCGCCGTGGCCCGCGTCCGCCTCTCTGCCGGCACCGGCAAGATCGTCGTCAACGGCCGGGCGTTTGATAATTACTTTCCCGTTGAAGCCCTGCGCGGCATCGCCTCGCTGCCGTTGACCGTCTCCGGTCAGGCGGACAAGCTTGATGCCCATGTGACTGTCAGCGGCGGTGGCCCGAACGGCCAGGCCGGCGCGGTCCGCCACGGCATCGCCCGCGCGTTGCTTTCGGTGGACATCAATCTGCGCCCCGCGTTGAAGGCCGAGGGCCTGCTCACGCGCGATTCGCGCATGAAGGAGCGCAAGAAGTACGGCCAGCCGGGCGCGCGCGCACGCTTCCAGTTCAGCAAGCGTTAATCGCACTGGAGATTTCCAAGCCCCGCTGGTTCACTCCGGCGGGGCTTTTTTTTGCCTCCGTTATTACTCGATATTTTTAAGTCATGAAAAACACCCAGGTCGCCATCGTGGGAGCATCCGGTTATTCCGGCGAGGAACTCGTCCGACTGCTCATCTCCCATCCGCACGCCGAACTCACGGCCGTCACTTCCCGTCAATACGCCGGCCAGACGCTCGCGCAAATTTTTCCCAAGTTCGCCAATCATCCCCGCGCCCAAGCGTTGCGCTTCAGCGAGCCCAAGGCGGAGTTGCTGGCCAAACAGGCGCAGATCGTTTTCCTCGCACTGCCCCACGGCGTCGCCGCGGAATTTGCCGTGCCGCTATTGCAAGCGGGTTGCTCGGTCATCGATTTGAGCGCGGATTTTCGCGTGAAAAGCCCCGCGGTGTATAAGGAATTTTACGCGCACGATCATCCCGCGCCGGAGCTGCTGCCGCAGGCGGTGTATGGCCTGCCGGAAATCTATCGCGAGCAGATCCGCAAGGCCTCGCTGGTGGCGTCGCCCGGTTGTTATCCGACCAGCGTGCTGCTGCCGCTCATTCCGCTGCTAAAAGCGGGACTCATCAAGCCTACGGGCATCATTGCCGATTCGCTCAGTGGCGTCAGCGGCGCGGGCCGCAAGGCGGAACTCGATTATCTCTTCGTCGAGTGCAACGAAAGCGTGCGGCCCTACGGCATCCCCAAGCACCGGCACCTATCCGAGATCGAACAGGAATTGTCGGTGGCCGCGGGTTGCGACGTCACGATTCAATTCACGCCGCATTTGATTCCGGTGAATCGCGGCATCCTCACGACGACCTATGCCGCGCCCGAAAAACATTTCAGCAACGCCGAGGAAATGGCTGCGCTCGCGGAAAAAATCACGGCCACCTATCGCAACGCTTACGGGAATGAGCCGTTTGTGCGATTGCTGGAAGGCAAGGCGCTGCCCGACACGAAGAATGTCACCGGCACCAACGTGATCGAAATCGCGTGGCGCCTCGACCCGCGCACGGGCCGTTTGATCGTGATGAGCGCCGAAGACAATTTGGTGAAAGGTGCCAGCGGCCAGGCCGTGCAGAGCCTGAACCTGATGTGCGGTTATCCGGAAACGTCTGGCTTGATTTGAAGCGGTTGTGGAGTAAGCGGTGAATTTTTACCGCTGAAGAGGCGAAGCGCGCACAGCTTTCGGGCCGTCACGATACGCTGTTTTTCGCAATTCCAATGACGCTCCGCTTGACGAAAGTGGGGGGTGGGCTCCACATTGCCACAGCGGTAGTTGTCGGCCTGGTGATATGAAAGCGAAAAAAATACTCGTCGTTGAGGATGACAGGGTTTCTCAGAAGCTGATGAGCAACGTCCTCAAGGCGGCCGGCTACGAGGTATTCATCGCTGAAACGGCTTCCGACGCGGTGCAAATTGCCCGGGCGGAAAATCCGGACCTGATCACACTTGATATCAATTTGACGATGAACTCACCCGATGACTCCTGGGATGGGTTCACGGTGGCCGCCTGGTTGCGTCGCATGAATGAGACCAAGGGACGCCCCTTGATTGTAGTCATCTCCGGCATGGAGCCGAACAAGATCATCGACAAGGCCGCGGCGATTGACGCCTATACGTTTCTGCCGAAGCCTATCGAGAAACAGAAGCTACTCGAGACCGTGGCGGCGGCGCTTAAGTAAGTCTCAACTCCTCCTGGCGCCCGCGAAACTCTCGGCCATTTCCACGGCCTTGCACATTGCCTTCGATTTGTTGATCGTCTCCTGATATTCGGCTTCGGGCGTGGAATCATTTACCCAGCCGCCGCCAGCCTGGACATACGCCTTGCCATCCTTGATGAGTGCGGTCCGGATGGTGATGCAGCAATCGAGATTGCCGTTGAAGGAGAAATAACCGACGCAACCGCCATAGGGCCCGCGCGCGGTCTGTTCAAGTTCGGCGATAATCTGCATCGCGCGAATTTTCGGCGCACCGCTCAACGTGCCGGCGGGGAACGTCGCCCGCATGAGATCGTAAGTGGACTTGCCTGCTGACAACTGGCCTTCGACCTGCGAGACGATATGCATGACGTGGCTGTAGCGCTCGATGATCATGAGGTCCTTGACCTTCACGGAACCGAAGTCGCAGACACGGCCGAGGTCGTTGCGCGCGAGGTCCACGAGCATGACGTGCTCGGCGCGTTCCTTGGGGTCGGCCAGTAATTCCTTTTCGAGGTCAACGTCCTCTGCCGGCGTCGCCCCGCGCTGGCGCGTGCCGGCGATCGGGCGTATCTCCACCTTGCCATCCTCGCAACGCACGTGAATTTCCGGCGAAGCGCCCACGAGGGAGAAGCCCTGCAATTCGAGCAGAAACATGTAAGGCGAGGGATTGATGGAGCGCGCCGCGCGATAGATGTCCAGCGGCGCGGCGGTGATCGACGCCGAGAAGCGTTGCGAGCCCACAACCTGAATGATATCGCCGGAGGTGATGTAAGTCTTGGATTTGGCGACATTGGCAAAGAACTTTTCGCGCGCGACATTGGATTCGAATGCCAGCGGCGCCACCTCGCCGCCAACCGTCACCGGGTGGTGTTCGCTCGGTTGTTCCAGCAGGGCCACGAGGCGGTCGATTTCGCCGGTGGCATTTTCATACGCTTCAGCGGGTGTGGCGGCATCGTCAAGCATGGCATTGACCAAAATTGTGATGGTCTGGGCCACGCGATCGAAAATGAGCAGTTCATCCGCGATGAGGAAATACATCACGGGCGTTTTCAAATCATCCTGCGGCGGCCGAGGCACGATGGGTTCGACGTCGTGGATGAACTCGTAGCCGATGAAGCCGACCGCCCCACCAGTGAAGCGCGGCAAGCCGGGCACGGCGACCGCGCGATAGCGCGCCATGAGGCGATCCACCACCACGAGACCGTCCTTCACTTGCTGCGGGCCTTCGGTGCCGATGGCAAAACTTTCGACTACCTTGCCGTTCTCGAGGACTTCGACCTTGCCTGCGGTCTGGCGAATGACGGCGCGCGGGTTGCAACCGACGAACGAGTAGCGCCCGAGATGCTCGCCGCCTTCGACGGACTCGAAGAGAAAGGCCTCGCCCGGACCGCGAATCTTGCGATAGGCCGAGAGCGGCGTTTCGATGTCCGCGAGCAACCGGCGTGTGACCGGCACCACGTTGCCTTGCGTGGCGAGTTTCAGAAATTCGTCGAGTGTCGGTGAATACATGATTGTGTGTTGGCCCGGAGGCGCATCCCTTAAGCCCGGAAGCGGTTATTTTCCCTGCGGTTGAATGTCCTGCACTGCGCAAGCTTGAGCCAGGCTTTTGGCTTTCGCACAGTCCGGCGGCGGCACGGGCGACGCCAGCACGATCTCAATATGCCGCCGATGGCGCAATCTGGCGCGCCGCAGCCGCCAGACGCCAAGCACGGTGTAAAATGCCACCGCCAGCGCATAGGCGACGATGCCCAGCCCGATGGCCAGCAACATCGGATTGGGCCGCTCGAGATTGCCGAAGTAAATCACCGCTGCGCCCACGCCTGCCGTCAGCGCCGTCTGGCCGAACAGGCAGAATAGGTACAGTGTGGCGCTGGTTTCCTCGATGCGCGCGATGTGCCAGTCACGGTAGTGTTCCTCACCCATGGAACGCATTAGCCATGCGGATTGAAAATTGCGCGCCGCGACCAACAGACTGGTCGTGCTGATGACCACGGCCGGCAGCGGCCAGGAGGCAAAGAAAAAGCACATGCCGACGTTGAGGGGAATGCCCCAGCGCCAGCCCAGTTTCTTGGCGACCGGATTTCCCTCCAGCACCATGTTGGGCGTGGCAACCCACGTGCTCAGGAAATCCATGCCGCGAGAAACGAGCAGCAGCAGAAAAACCAACGCGTAAATGCGGGTTCCAAATGGGGCGAATTCATCCATTACTTCTGGCCGTACATGTCTTCAGGTTTCACCAGCTGAGGTTCGGTGACTTTGAATGCCGTCCCGCCGTTTTCCAGCGAACGAAAGAAGCACGACTGGTAGCCTTCGTGACAGGCGGCGCCGACCTGCTCGACTTGTATGAGCAGGGTGTCGCCGTCGCAATCAAACGAAATATCCTTCACGGTCTGGGTGTGGCCGCTGGATTCGCCCTTCATCCAGAACTTTTGCCGGGACCGGCTCCAAAAATGGGTTTTGCCGCTGGAGATGGTGGTTTCGAGTGAGGCGCGATTCATCCAGGCCATCATCAACACGCGACCGGTCTTTTGCTCCTGTACGATCGCCGGAATCAGCCCGTTCGCATCGAATTTTAACTTGTCGTAAAAACTCATGGTTTTCGAAGCCTCAATCTACCAGCTTTCGCCATCCCAGCCATAAAAAAACCGCCTGACGGCGATTTTTCGCAAGGCGGTCAATTGTATTCGGAAGAAATCAAAAGGAAACGACGCTAATCGATGAGGCCTTGTCTTCACGGCGTGTCATTTTGCAGGTTTGCTCATTAGGTCGAGCACACAAGCCGTCAGTGTGATCACGCCAGTCCTGATCGTCGGCTCGGGCAGGGGTGCCCAGAAGGGCGAGTGCAGTGTCGGCAGCGGTTTGCCGGTTTTCTGGCTTTCCTTGATGGCTTCTGGATTGACGCCGCCGATGTTGAACATGCAGATGGGAATCCTCGGTTCGACGCGGCCGTATTCAGAAAAATCCTCGCCCCCCATGGAGGGCGCTTTATAAACGAGGTTGGTTTCACCGAGCCAGCCTTTTAACACCTGTGTCAGCCGTTCCGACAACGCGGGTTCGTTGTAGAGGGCGGGCGTGTAATCCTCGGCGACTTTCACCTCCGGCATAAGGTTTTCGGGGAGGCCGGCCGAGATCGCCTGGCCGCGTGCGATGCGTTTGATGGCTGCAAGCGTTTGCTGGCGGACCTGGTCGGCGTAGGAACGAACGGTAAGCTGCAGCCGTACTTCGTCGGGAATGACATTGCGTTTGTTGCCGCCATGAATTGCGCCCACCGTGACCACTGCGGGATCCCCCGGTTTCGTCTCGCGGCTGAGAATGGTTTGCAGCGCGATCACGATTTGAGATGCGAGGACGACGGGGTCTTTGGTGCGGTCGGGTTTTGCGCCATGGCCGCCCACGCCATGGACGATGATGTCCACCGAATCAACATTCGCCCCGGAGAAACCCGGCGTGTACGCGACCATGCCCGCAGCGGTATCGGCGTCGTCGTGGATGGAGATGCAATAGTCGGGACGGGGAAAGCGCGTGAATAAACCATCGTTGAGCATCGCTTTCGCGCCGTCGCCCATTTCCTCCGCGGGCTGGCCGATGATGACGAGCGTGCCATGCCACTGGCTCTTCAACTGCGCCAACACGCGCGCCGCGCCGACGAGACAGGTCATGTGGATATCGTGGCCGCAGGCGTGCATTGCCGGCATTTCGACGCCCTGGGAGTCCTTCATTTTCACTGTGCTCGCGTAGGGCAGGCCGGTTTGTTCGAGCACGGGCAGGGCATCCATGTCGCCACGGACGAGCACGGTGGGGCCGCTGCCATTACGCAACACGCCGACGACGCCGTGTTTGCCGACATTGGCGGTCACCTCATAGCCATCCTTGCGCAACTCCTCTGCGACGCGCGCGGCACTTTTGGCTTCGAGTAGTGACAGCTCCGGATTGGCGTGAAGATGTTTGTAGAGTTCGAAAAGATTGGGATAGGCTTGTTGCACCAGGCCCTTCGTTTGCTCGCGAACCGCAGGGGCAGGTTGCGCCTGGGCAAAGAGTGGAACGGCGAGCAGGGCACTCGATAAGACGAGGCGGTGGAAATTGGTTTTCATGAGGGTGATGATTGGAGTTGAGGGGTAGGTTGGGTGGCGTTTACGAAACGGCGGGCACATCCAGTTCAAAGATCTCGTAATAGGTCTTTTTAAAACCGAGTTTGTCGTAGGTCTGGCGCGCGCGTGTGTTGTGGGCCTCGACGTAGAGTCGCAGGTTCGGGACGTTGCCTTCTTTTTGCGCGCGTGCGCGAATGTGATTGAACAGCGCCTTGAACACGCCGCTACCGCGAAATTTTTCGGCGACGAACACACTTTGGATCCACCAAATGTTGCCGTTGCGCCAGTCGCTCCATTCGTAAGTGATCATCAATTGCCCGGCGATGACGCCTTCCGCTTCGGCGACATAATAGACGCCTTTGGCCGGATCGCTGAGCAGCGCTTTGACGCCCGCCTGAACGCGGGCGGGCTCGAGGGTCAGGTTTTCCGTCTCTGCCGCCAGGCGCGTGTTGAAATCAGCGATGACCGGCGCATCGGTTGGTGCGGCGCGGCGGATTTTGATGTCCATGCCGGATGGTAAAACGTGCGGGGGTTGGAATCAAAGCTTTCCCGGCCGCGCGTTGCGGTAAATGGTTTTCGAACGCCTTGCGGCGCGGTAAACTTGGAGCAATGGATGAGCCGCTTGAAATCCCGATTGATGGCGTGCTGGACTTGCACACGTTCAAGCCGCGCGAGATTGGAGAGCTCGTGCCGGAGTATCTCGCGGCGTGCCGGGAAAAAGGCATTTTACAAGTGCGCATCATTCATGGCAAAGGCATGGGAAACCTGCGCCGGAGCGTGCATTCCATCCTGTCGAAGCTGCCGGACGTGGTTTCCTATGCGCTGGACCACCCGCAATTTGGCGGCTGGGGCGCGACGGCCGTTGATTTGCGG
>JBGALR010000066.1:0-13973 GCA_044223735.1 Limisphaerales bacterium
ACGCACACTGTCTGTGCAGCCATTTCCACCAATGTTGTTCCGAATGCAGGCGTGGCGATCACGTTCACCATTTCAAGCGGGCCGAACGCCGTCACCAACTTCACCACGTTGAGCGATTCCAACGGCGTCGCCTGCTTCACCTACACCGGCAAGGGCGGGTTGGGTATTGATTATCTCACGGCCACCTACACCAACAGCGCGGGCCGGCTCTTCAGTTCCGCCACGGTCAGCAAACTCTGGGTGGATACCTGCGTCAGCATCGGCTGTCCGGTGGTGCAATGTCTCTCGGGCGGGACGTGGAGCTACAGCTTTTGCGTTACAAATATCGGCGCGAGCCCATTGAATTTTGTTTCGCTGTTCAATCCGCCGCCGGGCGTCAGCTTCACGCCGGGACTCATCACATTGAGTCCGCCCCTGGGCAGCGGTCAGAGTCGAACGGTCTCCGTGCTCATTCATGGGCCCGCCTCGCTGGCGAGCCTCTGCTTCAAGATCGGTGCGCATACGTCGGATGAAGTGATCCCGGCATGCTCCATACCGGATTGCATCGATCTGCCAATCTGTTGCAATCGTGTGTTGACCAACACGCTGACGTTCCTCAATGCGGTGGGCAGCGTGAGCACTTACAATTACTCGATCACGCTGCAAAATGTCACGGGCTCGCCGCTCAAGTTCGTGGGCTTTGGCGCGGACCAGTCGTGTGTGTCGTTCGTGCCCGCGATGCTTGATCTGACGCTGCCGGCTTACGGCGGGAGCCTGCTGCTGCCGGGCATGACCCGCACGCTGAATCTTCAGGTAAAACGCACCGCGCCATGTCCGGGCACCAACGAATTTTATCTCTCCACTTTGGATACCAATCTCGTGAGTTGTTGCTCCACGAAGCTCGCACTGCCGCCCGCGCGTTGCGTGACGATTGCGCTGCCGGTCAATCAGGCCTATTTCGTGAAGGACGGATCCGTCACCTTCAATGCGACACCTACCGGGCCATGCACATTGACTGCAGTGCGATTCTTCGACGGCACCACGGACCTCGGCCCCGCCACGATCAACACCGGCGGCGTCTATGCGCTGACGTTGCCCGGCGGCTTCACCACCGGCACGCATTTGATTTCAGCCGTGGCGCAACTGGCGGGACCGGTTGGCAATGGCCCGGGCGAAATCGAAACCTCGGAGCCGGTGGAAATCATTGTTTGGGATCCCTTCGAACCGCCCGATCAGGATGAGCATGACCATGATCATAACCACGGACCTTGATGGCGGGAGTTAGTTTGCTGCCGGGCGGGGAGCGGGAGGGGACTCGCCTTCCACAGGTTCAGGTCCGAGGCTGTTGCCATTACTGCGTGGGAGCAGCCAGAGTGAAGTGACGGTCAGGACCACGCTGCAGATGATGGCCCAACTGGCGGCGGACTGCCTGCCGTCCTCCAGGAGCGAGTTGGCGGCGAGGGCAACCATCGTCAGATTGGGACAGAACAACAGGAAAGCCTGGGCGCTGCCAAAATTTTTAAACCAGCGCAGATGAATCGCTTCACGCAAACCGAGCAGGAGGAGCGCCGTGCCCACCGCCAGCAACGAAGTCCATTGAAACATGTATTTCAACTTGATGGACATGCCCAGGGAAACGAAGAACAGCGGGACGAGAAACCGCCGGCTGATGGGTGCCATGTGTTCCTCGACATTCATCTGGTCATAGCGCGCGCGGCTCATGAACAATCCGAGAAAAAATGCGGTCTTCGCGCCGGAAAGGCCCAGCCGCTCGCCAATGGCGGAAACGACGAGCACCAGCAGAACGAGCAAATTCACGCGCCAATGCGTGGCCTTGCGTATGATGACTTCAAACAGATCGGTCAGGTGCGTGGCAAAACGGCTGATGAGGAAAATGGTGACGGCAATTCCCGCCACCTTCGCCAGAATGATCCAGCGCAGCCCCTGCATCAGCGCCGGTGTGCCGACCGCGAGCAGCACCATCGTGACCATCTCCAATGCGATCATGATTTGCAGCACCAGCGGCCGTGCGGAGGAATTTAATCCCACATAACTTTTCCAGCCGGGATACGCCATGCTCATGGAGCAGCCGGTGAGGGCCGCCGCAATCAACAGGCTTTCGGCAAGGCTGAGACGGGCAAATTTCCCCAGCATCACGATGAGCGGATATTGCAACAGCGCCCAGGCCAGCGCGATCCGCAGCGGTTTTACAAACTGGCGGAATTTCGGGAGATTGATTTCGCCGCCGACCTCGAACAGCACGAGCAGAAATCCGATCTTGCCGGCCTGCAACAGCATGCCTTCGACGTCCGCCTCGAGCAGCGGCGCGAGGGCGCAGCCAAACAACACGAACAGGCTGCTGGTCATCGCCGGCCGTCCGAGGCGGGCACAGATTTCCGGCACCGCCATGAACAGCAGAATCAGGCAACTGATGGTTTCAATGATATTCACCGCAGCGCAACGCCCATTGGAAATCGCTTTAACCTATAGCGCACGTTGGACGAAATGTCGCCCGCCGGGATTGAAAAATTTCAGTGCTGACGAAAAAAAATTTCGTGTGCCGGCGTCACTGCCGAGAACGCTTGCAAACGTGCGGGCGATGCCGTAGTTGAATTGGCGGCTCATCAATCGAACGCGCTCATGAAAATTACAACCTGTCTCCTCCTCGCCGGCCTGTTGCTGGTGTGCGGCTGTTCCAACACCTACGTGCTGACGTTGAACAATGGCGGCCAGATCAGTTCGCAAGGCAAGCCCCAGCTCAGCAACGGCGCGTATCGCTTCAAGGACCTTTCCGGCAAGGACCAGTATGTCCCCGAGGGCCGCGTGCGCGAGGTGGCTCCCGCTTCGATGGTGGAAGAGCCGGCGAAGCCGAAAAACAACAAGCCGGTGACGCCGAAGCATTGGTATTTTCTCTGGCTCGCCTGAGCGGAGCGCGGACATTCCGGTCCGCTTTTCAAAAGCGTGGGTTCTAGCGCCGTTTTTTTGCGCCCAGGAATTTTTCCACGTACTTGCCAAGCATGTCGGCTTCGAGATTCACCGCGTCGCCGACTTTCCGCTCGCGCAGTGCGGTCACTTCGTGCGTGTGCGGGATGATCCAGAGACGAAAACTTTTGCGGCTGACCTTCGCAACCGTGAGGCTGATGCCGTCCACCGCGACCGAACCCTTGAAGATGACATAGCGCATCACGTCCGCCGGGGCGCTGATATCGAGCACATGATCGAGGCCGGAACGCTCCCAGCGTGTGATCGTGCCGAGACCGTCGATGTGGCCCGTGACAAAATGGCCGCCGAGGCGGGTGTCCATGCGCAACGGACGTTCCAGGTTTACAAGCGCTCCGGGAGTGAGGAACTGGAGATTGGTGCGGTTCCACGTTTCCTTCAGCAGATCGAACCGCGCCGTCTTGAATTTTCCGCGCGTCGCCAGTTTCACCACCGTCAGGCAGCAGCCATTCACGGCGAGGCTGTCACCCAGCTTCAAGTCGCGCCCGCACACGCGCGTGCGCACCGTCAACTGAGTGGACTTCGCCGATGGCTTGATCGCCTCGACCACGCCGGTTTCCTCAACGATGCCAGTAAACATGTCTTGCAAAGGTTTGACGGAGCGGCCGGAAGAATCAAGCGCGTACAAGCTGGTTCCAAGCGCGGCGCCGCTTTGTAATGGCGTCCTCCTCGCAGTATGCGAAAAATGGGTTGAGAAAAGGCTGCGGATTCACAATGAAAAGGGACTATTCAGCGATCAAGGACGCACAGACTGGAGTTCATCGTGCCGTGCTTTGGCCGATATTTGTTCTGTTGGTGGTAATGCCGTGTATGGTTTTCTTTCAGTGCCTTTATAAGGCCCAATTACAGTATCGCAAAATTAGAGACTACCAACCCATTCCAGCGAAGATTGTGTCGGCGGAAGTGACGATTTCCAAGAATTCAAAGGGCAGGATCCATTATCATCCGACGTTGAAGTACGAATACGCAATTGGTGATGAAATGTACCAATGCGATCGGGTTGCTCCGTTGAATGAATCCAGTTCGCAAGATTGGGCAAGCGAGATTGTCCGGAGATTTCCGGCTGGCAAGGACTGCACCGCGTACGTTAACCCCACTAGGCACGGGGAGGCTTTTTTGATCAGGAGCTATTCCTTTGAGCCATATTTTGAAATGCTGATGATGGTCTGGGTCGTCACGTCTATCAGCTTTCTTATGTTAATGCTACCGCTTGCCGAAGCTGGTATTCCAAAGCCGTTGGGAAGAAGCTCCTTTCAAATTACGCCACAACTGGGTTCGGTGCGAAAATTGAACACAGCCAGACTCTGCACCGGCATTTGGTACGTGGGCGGGCTGGTGCCCGTGGCACATTACCTTTTGCAAGTGCCGGCCCCGCACCCTCCTGCCGCTTTGAAATGCTTTGCGGTGTTTGGTTTGATGGGATTGATCCCCGCGGGCATATGGTTTCATCAGTGGCGGCGCAATCAATACTTGAATGAGGCGCGATTGAATGTCGATCGGGTGCCAATTATCTCCGGCCGTGAGTTTGCGTTCGCGGTCAGCCAGTGTGCAAGGCGGACGATTCAAGTTGAGCAGACACGCTTGATATTGCGTTGCCTGGGTTCAATCGGAAGCAATCGGTCGGAAGTCCTGTACGAGGCGGTCGTAGCGGAATCGAGGAACCGCGTATTGCACGACGGTGAGGACGTGGAATTGAGTGGAGTCATCACGATTCCGGCGGATCAACCGGCCACTGGCCGCGACGTTAGTGGAAAATTCAGGCGGATCGACTGGGTGATGCGATGGGAGACCAGGCTCCTTCAAGGAGGTAATTATGTATCGGTGTTTCCTTTGGAGGTTCAGGCGTCGTCGTGTGAAGGTGAACGTGCCGGGGCACAGGATATATCCCGTCCATTGGTGAAGGTCGAGGCGCTCGACGCAGAACACCGAGGTCGCATCCTGACGAGAAGAAATATTTTTGTGGCTTATTTGATCGCGCTGTCCCCTCTCGCCGTCTGCTTTTTAGCGCTCGGATTGTCGGCCAATTTTTATCTCAGTGTCTTTCCTGGTGATGGCAGCTCGCAACCTTTTCTAAAGGTGCCCCGCTCCGAGGGTATATGCCTTTTGGTTGCGAGCGCCATTTTGGCTGTTGTGTCCATGGTTGTTGGCATTGCTTGCTCAGATCGAATGTATAGGTGGTTCATTTTGTCGATCGCGAAAAAGGAAATCGCCCGTCGGCCGGGCGCACTTGCCGGTCCCGAAGCGGCTTCTGTTTTCGTCGAAGTCATTCCCAGACGAAACTGGCATCGCCAGATGTGGGAAAATGCCGCCGACTTGGGCTTTTTGAAATTCGACGCCTCCCGCCGTGAAATCCTTTTTGAAGGAGATCACGAACGGTATCGCATTACGGCGGATGCTCTCAAATCCTGTGAACTCGAAAAATCCTTTTTGGGACCGGGTGCAAAAGACAATGCTTCGGGCATTTGGCTGGTAGTCCTCCGGGGGAATGGAATAGCCGGCAAATGGGAGGCACCTATTTGTATTCGGTCCGGCGCCAGCGTGCTTTTCCAGTCAAAGCGCCGTCATAAGGAGGCACTGCGGTTGCAGCAAGAGATACGCGCAACTCTATCTGTCTGCTAAAATATTCTCTTAAGCAGGCGATTTACGTACGCGATCGAGCTTGCGCGGAGCGTTTATTATCAGCGATGCGTGCCGAGAGCATCAGGTCGGAGCCGAGCTTTTTCCAGGTGACGCCGGTGAGTTCGAGGATATCGTTCCAACCCGTTGCGCCTTCGCCGCCGACGGCTCGTTTTGAATCGCGGCCGCCCAGGATTTTGGGCGCGTAGAAAAAGGCGACGCGATGGGCGAGGCCGCCGAGGAGAAAGGAAGCGTTCACTTCGCCGCCGCCTTCGACCAGCAGGCTGATGACATTTTCCGCGCCCAGTTTTTTTAGCAGCCAGGGCAGGTGGATGCGGCCGTTGCGAAGCGGCACTTTCCAGACGGTGGCTTTTTTTGACAGCGCGGCTACACGCTTTGCCGGCGCGTCTTCCCCGACGATAATGGTGGTGAGCGCCGCGTGGGCATCGTTGACGATGCGGGCGGTCAACGGAGTGCGCGCGTGGCTATCGAGTACCAGGCGTCGAAGTTTATGAGTCCGCGCGGCGGAGCGCATCTTCCCAGGCCGGAAGGTAAGACTGGGGTCGTCCGCAAGCACGGTCTGGATGCCGACCAAAATGGCGTCCGCGCCTTCGCGTAGCCGCATCCCTTCCGCCCGCGCTTTTTCTCCCGTGATCCATTTCGACTGGCCGCTGGCGGTGGCGATTTTTCCGTCGAGCGTCATGGCGGCTTTCACCGTGACCAGCGGCGTGCGGTGCACAATCCAGTGGTTGAACGCCTCGTTCAGCGCCGCGCATTCAGCCGCCAACAAACCGTGCCGCACCTTAATCCCGGCGCGCTGCAACATTTTGAAGCCCCTGCCGCCATGGAGCGGATTGGGATCGGTCGCGCCGCAAATCACGGTTTTGATTCCCGCCGCGATGACGGCGTCGGTGCAGGGTGGGGTGCGGCCGCAAGTGGAGCAAGGTTCCAGCGTGACGTAGAGTGTCGCGCCTTGCGGGGAGTTGCCGCGCCGTTGCGCGTCGCGCAGCGCCTCGATTTCGGCGTGAGGCTGGCCAGCTTGATGATGCCAGCCTTGTCCGATGATTTTGCCGGCCTTCACGAGGACCGCGCCGACCATCGGATTCGGCGAGGCGAGACCGTAGGCGCGGCGGGCGAGCCGCAGCGCCAGTTTCAGGTATTCGATGTGCGAGGCCATTTTTCGAGCGGGAATGGCGCCGTCGGGCAAGCGTCAATCCTTGAACAACGCCACGGCAAACTGCTTCGCGTCGAACGGTTGCAGATCGTCGGGCTGTTCGCCGAGGCCGATGAATTTGATGGGCAGGCCGAGTTCCTTCTGGATGGCGACCACCATGCCGCCTTTGCTCGTGCCGTCGAGCTTCGTGACGATAAGACCGGTCAACGGCACCGCCTTGTTAAATTCCTTGGCCTGGTTCAAGGCGTTCATGCCGGTGGTTGCATCGAGCACGAGCAGCACCTCGTGGGGTGCGCCCGGCAATTGCTTGCCGATGACGCGATGCAACTTTTGCAATTCCAGCATCAAATTGTTTTTCGTGTGCAGGCGGCCGGCGGTATCGATGAAAAGATATTTCGCCTTGCGCGCGTGGGCGGCGGTGACGGCATCGTGCGCCACTGAAGCGGGGTCCGCGCCGTAGGAACCGGCGATCACTTCCACCTTGAGACGCTGGCCCCAGTGGCGGAGTTGCTCGATGGCGGCGGCGCGAAACGTATCGCACGCGGCCAGCAGCGCGGTGCTGCCCTGGGATTCAATGTGATGCGCGAGCTTCGCGGCGGTGGTGGTCTTGCCCGTGCCGTTCACCCCAACGATGGAAACGACCGTGAGACCTTCGGGCGCGCGGTGCAGTTCATTTTTGTTCGCCGAAAGACTGTTCTCCACCTCGCGTTCCGCGATGGCGAAGACATCGAGTCCCGCGCCGCCCTGGCTTTCGTAGGCGGTTTTGACGGCGGCGATGATTTGCGTCGTCATCGCCATGCCGAGGTCGGAACCGATCAACGCCGCCTCGAGTTCCTCGAGCGCCTCGGCGTCGAGCTTCGGCGAGCGGGTGACAATGCGTTTGATTTCGTGAACCAGCTTGCTGTGGGTCTTTTGCAGGCCCGCTTTAAATTTGGCGAATAATCCCATGTTGATGCGTGGTGTTTTTTTGGCGAGCGCAGTTACGGTGCGGCTGCCGTTCCCTTGAGCTTCCCCTGACTCAAGGCGTGGCGAGAGCCTTGTTCGCGGCCGCCGCCTTGTTTTGCGCGGCCCGGGCTTTTAGCGCTTCGACGTGCTGATAGGGTAGTCTCACCGTGCCGATCAGTGGCTGGCCTTTGCTCAAGCCGTGACAATCCGAACCGCCCGTGACCAGCAATTCAAAACGATCCGCGAGGCCAAGGTAATGTTCCGAAGTGGAGGTCGAATGCTTCGTGTGAAAACATTCGATGCCATCCAGACCGGCGGAAACCATGCCGGGAATCACGTCGTCCGAACGATTTAACCCTGGATGCGCCATCACCGCCACGCCGCCAGCTTGGTGAATCAGTCCGATTGCATCCGCCGCTGAAATTTTGAACTTGGGCACCCACGCGGGACGGTTCTTTTTGAGAAAACGCTCGAACGCCTCGTCGAGGCTGCTGCACAATCCCGCTTTGACCAGCGCGCGGGCGACATGCGGCCGTCCCGGCGCGCGGCAATTCGCCAGCGCGAACACGGCATCCACCGAGAGCGGGATTTTGATTTGATTGAGCCGCACCACCATTTCGCGGATGCGATTTTGGCGCACCGTCTGGAAGTGTTCGATCTCGGACAGGAGTTTCGGATTATGCGTGTCGAGGCAATACCCGAGAATGTGAATCTCGATGCCGTCCTGTTCCGCCGTCAATTCCGTCCCCGCGATAAATTCAATGCCCGCAGCCTCACAGGCGGCGGCGGCGCGCGCGCAACCTTCCACGGTGTCGTGATCGGTCAGCGCGATGGCGGCGAGGCCGGTGCGTTTGGCGTTGGACACCAACTCCTCCGGCGAGTAGGTGCCGTCCGAGAAATTCGTATGCAGATGCAGGTCGGCAGACTTCGCGGGGGCAGTCTTGCTGGTGGTGGCGGAGGTCGGATTCATTCCTTCACCGCGCGGGCCGGCCGCATCAGTTCTCCCTTCACCTTGTCGAGGATGCCGTTGACGAATTTGCCGCTGTCCTGCGTCGAAAATTTCTTCGCGATATCGACCGCCTCATTGATACTGACGATCGGTGGGATGTCGTCGCGATGGAGCATCTCATAAATCGCGAGCCGCAGGACGTTGCGGTCCACGACCGCGATGCGGTGCAGTTCCCAGTTCTTCGCGTGCTTTTTGATGATGTCATCCACCTCGTCGCGATGTTCGAGGGCGCCGCGAATCAGTGGTTCGGCAAACAAACGGATGGCGGCCTCCTCCGTCGTGGGTGGCGGCAGTTCATTGGGCTCACCCCACGTCGCGATGCCTTTGTCCTCCGCGATGGCCGCCGCCTGTTGCGACTCCCAGAATTGGGTCAACGCCGCCGGAAGGTCCTCCGGCGGATTCATGTCATGCTGAAACAAAAACTGGACGGCACGTTCCCGCGCCTCACGACGTTTACCCATACCTAACAACCATGCCAGACCCGTGCGAGTCAGGCAATGGCGGAGAACAGTTATCTGGAAAGCATTAGCGAGATCCGACGTGAAGCCAACCCAGGACGCTCACCCTTTTGCCATTCGACTTCGCCCCATATTGATGTTCGACAAGGCCGCTCCAGGAGCAAATTCCGGCCTTCATAAAACCTCACTGCCTGGGGTTCAAACTACTGTTTTGCGACCCCTCGAATGCGGTTTAATTGGTTTGTCGCCGCCTCGCGAACTCCGGGATCAGGATCTTTCAACGCCCGGGTGAGCGGCGGTATGCAGTCATCGGCGCGCTCGGAATAGACAGCCAGCGCGGCGATGCTCCACCAGCGCACCGAAGCATCCGAATTGGTGCTGGCGGCACCCAGGGCGGGAATGCCAATGTCCGGCTCCAGCGGGCCCACCTCGGACATCATACGCACCGCCGCCAGAGCCAGCGCAGGATCCTTGCTTCGCATGCACACCGCCAACGCCGGAAAAGCAGCCGGGTTGGCCGATGGTTGAAAAAAATCCGCATTAATTTTGACCGCCTCCAACGCCCGGAGACGATAAGGATTTTTCTCATCCGCCATCATCGCGACCACATGGTTTTGGCCGTTGGAACCCAGGCGTGGCAGCAATAGCAATGCATTCCACGCGCTGTTGACGTTGGAGCTATTTGTTAGGCCTTTAAGGAGTGGAACGGCCGGTCCGGCATCGCGTTCTATCGTCGATAACGCATTTGCGGCAATAAGGGACCGGTTGTTCCGGCTGTCCGCGCATAGCCAAATCTCTACCTGGGCAGGAAACCAATTATGCGCGAATGGTCGAATCAACTTAACTTTGGCCTCCCAAGGCGCTGGATCATAGTCGAGGGCGGCGACTAGGGCAGGTAAATCATTCGTGCAAAGCGTGCGAATCGCCTCGCGGGCATGGGGACTCCCCGACGGGTTCGCGTAGAATTCCTTCAACCAGGACTCAAGGTTCTTTCCCTCATAGGTCCGGCGAAACACCCGGGGCGGAATGGATGCGTACCAGAGCGCCGACAAGCAGAGCGTCAGGCATACAGTTCCACTAATGAAGATCTTCCATCGCCTCGGCATGACAAAAGCCTATCAGAAGGTGTTACAAGTTTCAAAGTTCGTTTCCTCGATTTCATTGAAGTTATCTTTGCGTGAAATTCCGCCTCGTTCCCAAAAACCGTGCGGAGTAACGGCGCGCAACACGGCGCAACATGCCGCAACACTCCGCGATCCGGCCGTACTATGTCATCCCCAAACCAATGATCCCGTCTAACGATGTCCAGCCTACCGTTTGGCCTCCACACCTCGCACCGCCCACAAGACTGCGAGCGGCCCAACCAACGGCAGAAGCCACATGTATGCCAGCCAGAAAATGATGACCCACGTCCGTTCGCCGCTGTGCGCGGTGCGGATGGTGGCGTAGATGGCGAGGGCGGCGCAGATCGGCGAAATGAGCACGAAGAAAACCAACCTACTGTCAAAATCCGGCCCTGCATTCACTCCCGACTCCCAATTCTCTGCCCCCTTCGTTTCCTTCTGTGAAAAATAATTGTCCCGCGAGGGTTCGCTCTTACGGCGAACGAATCTGATAAAACCGCGCCGGATGATTGGTCCATTCGCTGTCGACGAAATAGATTGAGCCATTGGTGAGCGTGCAGGTCTGCAGGGGTTTCCACGCGGGATTGAGCGGGTCGATGCAGGCGGTGATGGCGATCGGGATATCCGGGGTGCCGGTGACCTTAAAGCCAAAGCCATTGGTGCGAATGCCAAAGTCGGGACCACTGGTCTGGACCGTGGGATTCCATAATTTGGTGGGCCACCCGCCCAGCGTCGAACCCCAATTGGTGGTCTGCGGCAGGTAGTATACGATGACACTGGAGTAGCCGAATATGGACAAGCCAACCGCCGGAGCGTTCCCCGTGAAATAAATTGCCGACAGATTCACACAGCCTAAAAACGCGGAGCTCTCGATGGTCGCGAGCTTCCGGCCCACCCAAACCGTGCGCAACCCGCTGCAATTGAGAAACGCCTGCCAGTATATGGTGGTCACGCTGTCGGGAATCGACACCTGGGTCAACGCGGAGCATCCGTAGAAGGCGGAGGGGCCGATGGACGCCAGGCCGGCTCCGAAATGGAGATTGGTCAGGCTCGAGCATCCGGAAAAGGTGTAGCTTCCGATGTTGGTGACGCCGTCAGGAATGGATATCGCCCTCAGACTTCTGCATCCCGAAAATGCGTAATCCCCAATGGTCGTGACTGCGTCCGGAATGTCGAAGTTGGTCAGCGCGCCAGCGTTGTAAAAAGCACGCGTCCCCAGGTTTGTAATCCCGGCTGGACAGTCGATGTGCTGAAGGTCGGAATCGGAAAAAGCATGGTCGCCGATGTTCCCCACCGTTCCGGGCACGATGTAGTTGCCGGTCCGCCGCGCCGGAAATTGGATCAGGGCCGTTTGACTCTTGTTGAAAAGCACACCGTCCAAATCGCTGTAGTAAGCGTTCAACGGGTCCACCGTGATTTGTTCCAAAGTGGTGCACCCGACGAAAGCAGCCGGAGCGATATTAGTCATGCTTCGGGGCAGGGCGACGTTGGTGAGCAGGCATCCATTGAACACCGTCGCTCCCATGCTCGCAAGGTTGGTTGGGAAGTTGAGGTTCACCAGGCTGAAGCACGACGCAAACGCCGAATCCCCGATCGTGACGATGCTGTCCGGAAGTATCACCCGGGTCAGGGTGGACTGGCGCAGGAACGCACCCGCGCCGATGCCGGTGATCGGATAGCCGTTGGTTTCTGAGGGAACAGTCAGGACGGTGCCGGTGCCCGTATATGACTTGATGGTGAGGGCGCCATTGTTCGTCGTGAAAGTGAACTGCGCCTGCGCCGTCGTAGCGCATGCCGCCAGCAGCATCAGCGTCAACAAAGTGAGCAGCTTGGGCATGCCAATAGTGTTCGTGGAAAGACGCCAAAGGCTGCCCGGGAAGCCCAATATCTCAGCCGGCATAACGGGATGCTGAAAGGACGCAGCGCGACCGTCGCGACCACGAAGGCGTGCGATTACTTTCGGAGAGCAGCGCCGATCCCTGGTATGCCGATTGTTAAATCTGACTGTGTCTCTTCGTATCAAACCCATGCCCACGAACAATCCTTTGCACTTCCACATAGCATCAAATATCCGATGACAAAAGCCAAGCAAAATCCCCAGGCAACGGGCGGTCGGGAGCGCTCGCAAATCATCGTTCGCGATCTCAAATTCTCTGCGCCTTTGCGCCTTCGTGTTAAAAAATGAAACGCAAAGGCGCAAGGGCGCGAGGACGCAAAGGGGATTTAATCGGTGGATGGGAGGGATTTTCGATTCTTCGGCGGCTCGCGGTTCGGGAGCAATCCCGGAGGGATTGAAGCATCCAGCCCATGGTAGCTCGCATGCTCGCAACCATGGGCTGACTGATAAAACCGCGTTGGGGTTTTTCGGCGCGCCGGCGCGCCGTCGGCCAAATGCCGCGTCCCAAGGTAGCGTCGGCCGCGCTGCGACCGACCTGCCTGCGGTCAGCGGGCGGAATTTCCCGTCCCTGCGTTGTCCCTCGCAAATTTTGGCAGGCTGACCTCGAGCGAGGTGTTTTTCCAATCATAGGGCGGGCGAGAGACGAGCGAAGACGAATAAAGGAAGTAGCTTGAGGAAGCGGGCAGGCCGTTGAGCCCGGCAGGCAGGGGCCCGACGACAAGTGTGGAAGGCCAGAGTTTGTCGTAGAGCGGCTTGGAGACCGAACTCACCGCTTTTTGCAGCCACGCGGAGGCTTTGCTGGGCGGCTGAACGCGCGCCATGGGGGCGCCGATGCCGAATGGCCGCCTGGGGACTCCCTCGGTGCGGTAGCGCATCTGAAAGCGCACCGTCTCCGCTTCGTTGGGCAGCATGATGGAAATCTGATAGAGACTCCCCGCCGAGGCGCGCCCTTCCAGAATCGGAAGGTGGAGCGAATGCAGAACCTCCGTCGTCCCTGGGCCGCTCGCGGCGCTGTAGGAATAGGATACACCCTTCTCAGCCGCATCGAAAACAACCCTCTGCGACAAACGATTGCGAATCGTGACGCTGACCATGCGTTGCCCCCGCGAAGCGGCCAGCGTTTTGTCGCCTTCCTTCACCTCAAGAACCCGCAGCGGTGGCGGCTCCGGCCACCACCAGACAAGCGCGACCACGGACGCGATCAACAGCAGCACCGCGCCCGAAATCAGAAGCATCTTCCTGACCCTGCCCGCCGTCACGCAGGATTCGACGCGCCGGAGAGACCCGCTGTTCAATGATGCGCCGGCTGCGAATTGCCTGCCCGCCGCAGGCATCATGGCGATGTTTGTTTTCGGGAAATTTGATGCCACCTGTGTCCAATTCGCCCCGCGATGTCGTGACGTCACGAATCGCCACCCTCCAAAACATCCTGAAGGGATGTCAGAAATTAGCCGGGGGTTGAGCGAAGCGATACACCCGGAACCATACCCACATAAACCCAATGCACCCTGAAAGCGGTGCCAGAATCGTCCCTTCCTTCAAGGCGTCACCATTTGGCAAACATTCAACATCGGTGGTGTCCATCGAAATCCAATTCTCCCCGCTTCCCCATTGAACTGTTTCTGTCCAATGGCGGCGCAAATTTTTTTCTGTAAAATTGTTGAGCATCGAACTGAGGGCTAGGTTTGGCATTCCATGTTGAGGTAGATTTTTCCGGTTTCCCATTCGTCGCTGGTTTCGGCCAGCAGAGCGGTGACGAGCCGGAGCAAGG
>JBGALR010000022.1:0-105898 GCA_044223735.1 Limisphaerales bacterium
CGTCACCGTGGGTCCAATCTTCACGCCGATCGGGTTCGCGATGCCTCGGAAAAATTCCACGTGCGCGCCATCGAGGGCGCGCGTCCGTTCTCCGATCCAGGGAAAATGAGTCGAGAGATTATACCAGCCAGTCCGACGCGGCACATGCCGGGTCTGCGCCTGCTCGTAATAGAGATGCAGACCTTCATGGCTGGTGAAGAAATCCACCCGGCTGATATCGGCCAAAACGCAGCCCGTGAGCGTCTCCATGAACCGCAACGCCTCGCCGATGCTGCGCACCATGCTCATGTACTCGGCGGCATGCTGGGAGTTCTGCACAAAACCCAACTCCCAATATTCCGGGTGATGCAGATCGGCAAAACCACCCTCGATCAACGCGCGAATGAAATTAATCGTCAAGCCGGACCGCTCGTACGCCCGCAGCAGCAGCTCCGGATTTGGAATGCGTTCAGCCGGGGTGAATCCGGGCGCATTGATCATGTCCCCGCGATAACACGGCAGCGTCACACCGTTCTTGGTTTCGGTATCAGCGGAGCGCGGCTTGGCGTACTGCCCGGCGAAACGGCCAAGCCGGATCACCCGTTTCTTGCCTCCCTGCACCAGCACCAGGCTCATCTGCAGCAGAATCTTGAGCTTGCTCGCAATCGCGTCGGACTCGCAATCGACGAAATTCTCCGAGCAGTCGCCACCCTGCAGTAAGAAGCGCTTACCCTGCACCGCCTCGGCGAGTTGCTGCTTGAGATTCTCAATTTCCCAGCTCGTCACCAGCGGCGGTAGTTTCCCGAGCTGCGCCAGGGCGCGATGCAACGCATCCGCGTCCGGATAATTCGGCTGCTGCACAACCTTCTTCCGCTGCCAGGATTCCGGCGTCCACTCGCGCGTCACGACACTTTTTTCCGTATCAATCTGCATTTTGCAAACCGCCAGACTCATTTATCCGCAGCGAAAAGTAAAACGATTTCGAAGACGTTTGCCCTCCTGATCAGCGTTTACACCGATGTCGATTCCGGTCGCCCGCGCGCGTCGGAGCCCATGCCCCTGCTTTTTCCTCTCATTAGCCCTGTTAAAAAAAGTTGCGAAAAGGGGTTGCGCTCCCCCTGAATTAGGGGTATCTAGCCTTTGTATCGAAGGTATGTTAGCTGCGAGCGGGCGATGCCAGTAGGCTCTCTGTCGCAGCCGCTTCCCAAAAATTCAAAGTTCATTAGTGGTTTTCGGGGATTAATTCTGGAAAACCTTCGACGCACACACACAAGAAATTAGTATGAGTACAGTTAGCAAACACGGCACCAATAACGGCAATCCCGCAACCGGTGATTACGGTTCGGGTTACCTGGAAATCTCCGAAAAGGGCTTCGGCTTTCTGCGGACTTCCGAAAATCACTTTCATCCCAAACCGACGGATATCTTCGTCACGCCCGACACCATCAAGCGCAATTTCCTCCGCGAGGGCAGCCTCGTGGCGGGTCCGACGCAGCCGCCGCATCGCGGCAACAGTCCGCAGTTGAAGGCCGTGGACAAGGTGAATGACATCCCGTTCGAGGACTACACCAAGACGGTACGTTTTGAGAACCTCACGACGATTGATCCGATCGAAAAGTTTCGCCTCGAGACCGAGCCGGACTTGTTCGAGACGCGGGTCATCGACATGGTGACGCCCATCGGCAAAGGCACGCGCGGTTTGATCGTCGCGTCGCCGCGCACGGGCAAGACGACGATTCTCAAACAGATCACCAACGCCATCACGACGAATCATCCGGAAGTGCATGCGATGGTGTTGCTCATTGATGAGCGCCCCGAGGAAGTCACCGATTTCCAGCGTTCCGTGAAGGCGGAAGTGGTCGCTTCCTCCAACGATCAGGATCTCGAAACGCACGTGCGACTCTCGCGCTTCATGATCGAGCGTTGCCGGCGCATGGTCGAGGCGGGCAAGGATGTTTTCGTTTTGCTGGATTCCATCACTCGCGTCGCCCGCGCTTACAACAGCGTGCACGGCGGCAGTGGTCGCACGATGACCGGCGGCGTGGACGCTCGCGCGCTGGAAATTCCCCGCAAGATGTTCGCCTCGGCGCGCAAAATCGAAGAGGGCGGTTCGCTCACGATCATCGCCACCGCGCTGGTGGATACCGGTTCACGCATGGATGAGTTGATTTTTCAGGAATTCAAAGGCACGGGCAACATGGAGTTGATCCTGGACCGCAAATTGTCCGAGCGCCGTCTTTTTCCGGCCATCGACATTCCCAAGAGCGGCACCCGCAAAGAGGAAAAATTGTTCTCCAAGACGCAGATCGAAGCGATCCGGAAGTTGCGCCGCATGATGGTGGATCTGAATCCGGTGGAAGCCATGGAGACGCTCCTGGCCGCGCTGAAGAAACACAAGACGAACGACGAGTTGCTCGCAAAGCTGCTCTGATTCCGCGCGCGGTTGGCCGGCGCAGTTTATGGCCCGCCGCGAAGCGACTTGCGCCTGACCCTTATGCAGCGCCGAACCAGCAGAATGACGCCCAGGGTGCAGTACTCGCGTCCGCCCCTGGAACGCATGCTGCGCATTCATCAGTTGCTTCACGCCCGCAAGTACCCGAACGCCCGCACGCTCTCGGCCGACCTTGAGGTTAGCCCCAAATCAATTCATCGCGACGTTGACTTCATGCGCGATCGGCTTGACCTGCCGATCGATTATGATCGCACGCGATTTGGGTATTACTACACTTCCGAAGTCACGGTGTTCCCGACGGTGCAAATCAGCGAAGGCGAAATCTTCGCGTTGATCGTCGCCGAGAAAGCGCTTCAACAATATCGCGGCACGAGCTTTGAGAAACCGCTGCTGAGCGCGCTGCGCAAGATGGAGCAGGCGCTGCCCGACACGATATCGCTCAGTCTCGCGGATGTCTCGCAGACGATTTCGTTTCGGACGCGGGCCGAGCCGATTCTTGATCTCGGCATGTTCGACCTGCTGACCAAGGCCACCGCCGCGGGACAGCAGCTGGAATTGAACTACCGCAAGCCCGGACAGCAGCAAACGGAAAAGCGCGTTGTGGATCCATATCACCTGGCCAACATTAACGGCGAGTGGTACCTCTTCGGCTTCGACCATCTGCGGAATGACATCCGCACGTTTGTCCCCGCGCGCATCAAGTCGCTGCGCCAGACCGGCAGGACATTTGAGCGGCAGAAGAAATTCTCGTTGGAAGAACGACTGAAGGGAAGTTTCGGAGTTCATTCCGATCAAGGCCAATTTGAGGTGGTGTTACGCTTTAACGAACAGGTCGCCGACTACATTCGCGAAAAGAAATGGCACGATTCCCAAGTGCTGCGGGAACTCAAGGGCGGCGTGGAGTTGAAGATGAAGCTGTCCAGCCTGCCGGAAGTCGAGCGTTGGGTCTTAAGTTGGGGCGGGAACGCAGTGGCGATCAGTCCTCCCGCGCTGGTGGAGATGGTCAGGAAATCGGCGCAAAATATTCTCGACGCGAAGCGGATTTGATTCGCCGTCTGCCGCGCCGGCAAGTGCCAGGACGAAAAACTACTTCACCATGTTCACCAGCGGAGCGAAGCCCTGGATGCGCACTTCCAGACGATCTCCCGACGTAATGGGGCCAACGCCGCTGGGTGTGCCGGTGAGGATGATGTCCCCCGGCAGCAACGTGATGTTCGTCGAGATGTAACTGACGAGATGGTGGCAGTTGAAGATAAGCTGGTTGGTGTTGGAGTTCTGCCGCAACTGCCCGTTTTGAAATAGTTGAATCGTCAGTTCATGCGGGTCCACCTTGGTCTCGACGTACGGTCCCAGCGGCGTAAACGTATCAAACGATTTCGCGCGCGCCCATTGGCTCTCGCTATTTTGAATGTGACGGTCACTGATGTCTTGCGAGCAGGTATACCCAAAGATATAGCGCGATGCGGCGGCAGCGGTAACGTTGCGAACCCGCCGACCGATGACGATGCACAATTCAGCTTCAAAATCGGTGCGATGATTGGGAAACGGAATCTCGATCTTCGCGCCGTCGGGAATGAGCGAGGTTGGAGCTTTGAACCAGAACAGCGGCGTTTGCGGCAATGCCTTGCCTTGTTCGCGCGCGTGATCCGCGTAGTTCAGTCCCACACAAATGATCTTGGTCGGCGCGACTGGTGTGAGGGTGCGGACGCCTTTCAGATTGGTGGGCTTTTTTTCAAAGGATGGCGAACCGAATACATCCCCCTGCACGCGGAAGATTTCACCGTCGACAACCTTGGCGTGAAAAATATCAGTGCCTTTTTGAAAACGTCCGATCGCTGCCATAGATATTTTGAGGATAGCGAACGAGTCAAGTGGCCTGCAAGGTAAAAGCCGAAAGGTGCGTCAGCTTTCCGAATTTTGCCGAGATTTAATGACCCGCAATGGCAAAGCGACCAAAGCGCAGCGCGGCATCCAGCCGGCCGAGCAACAAATCCGGGGCGCAACCCAACGCAGTAACCAACAATGCGATCACGACCAGGGCAGCCTGGGTGAGCAACGGTATGGGGCGATCAGTCGCGCTCGCGGGCGGTTCGGCGATATAGATTTGCTTGAGCACCTTCAAGTAGTAGTAGAGCGACACCGCGCTCATGGCCAGCGCGACTACTACCAGCCAAAGCAAGCCAAGACTTTGCTGGGACGACCCAAGCACGGAAGCGAACACGTAGAATTTGCCAAAGAAACCGGCCAATGGCGGTATGCCTGCAAGCGATAACATGAAAACCAGCATGCAAAACGACACCACCGGCGCGCGGCGGCTCAGGCCCGCGAAATCGGAAAAGCGGTCGCCCCCAGCCCCACCCTGCACCGCCGATATCACGCCGAACGCGCCGACTGTGGTCAGGCCATAAGTTGCCGCATAATAAATCAGTGACGCCAGGCTTTGATTTGTTCCTGGAAGAACGCCGAGCAGCATGTAGCCCGCGTGAGCGATCGCGGAATATGCGAGCAACCGTCGTACACTGGTTTGCGCCAGCGCGGTGAGGTTGCCAAGCACCATGGACGCCGTGGCGAGAATTGCCAGCAACGGCACCCAACCCGGGGCGTAATGATGCCAGACAGCGAGTCCTTCGGCCCCTTTCAGTCCGATCATCGTCACTTTGGCGAGGACAAAGAAACTGGCGACCTTTGAACCGGAAGCAATCAACGCCGCCGCCGGCGCGGGCGCGCCTTCATACGCATCCGGTGCCCAAAGGTGAAACGGAACGGCCGCAATCTTGAATCCAAAGCCGATCACAACCATGACCATGGCGAGGACCAACAACGGATCAAGTTCTGGCCCGTTAATGGCCGCAGCGATGCGGGCAAAGTTCGTCGCGCCCGACAAGCCGTAGAGCAGGCTCAACCCAAATAATGTAAAGGCCGCCGCCATACCGCCGAAGAGGAAGTACTTCAAGGCCGCCTCTGCGGACTTAATGTTTCGTTTGTCAAAGGCGGTCAGGACGTATAGCGAAAGACTGGTCAATTCAAGCGAAACGAAGACCATCAGCATGTCTTCCGAACTCGTGAGGAACATCATGCCGAGCGTCGCGAGCAGAATGAGCGCGAGGAATTCGCCGGTGTGCCGGGTAAAATTCGTGTCCACAGTCAACACGAGCGTGCAAATCGTAAGCACCAGCAACACCATCTTCACCAATTGCGTTGTCGGATCCACGACTAGCATGCCGTTGGCAAGGTTTCCTTGTTCCGGCAGCGCGACCATCCAGCCGATGGCGATGACACAACCCACGCAAGCGATCATAGCTCCAACGACACGACGGAAATGAGGGTCCACCCCGCGCAACGCGATGAGATCGAGGGCGAGAATCACCACCATCGTGAGCGTCACAACGAGCTCCGGGGCGGCGAGCTTAAGCATCGAAAGGTAGTCAATGCCGGTCATGGCGCACCTCGATTGGCTAGCGAGTGAAACAAATTCGAATCCAGCGCGGGGAGGATCAGGTCAAGCAGCAGTTTCGGATAGAGCCCGACACACAGCGCTGTGCCGATGAGCAGGGCTGCACCAAGCCGTTCGGGAATGGAGATGGGCTTGCTTGAAACCGTATGCTCCCCCTCGCTTGTAGGATTGGCTTTGATGTCGCCGTCACCAAAAAATGCCTTTTGGATCGCCCTCAGCGTGTAAGCCACACCGATGAGAATGCCGATGCCCGCGACAACCGCCAACGTTGGAAACGCTCGCCACGCACCAATCAACACCTGCAATTCCGCCACGAAACCACTGAAGCCCGGCAAGCCCATCGACGCGGCGCCGGCGATGGTAAACGTCACCGCTGCGAAAGGCATGGTTTTGTTGAGCTGCATTTCCTCCAACAGTCCGAGGTCGCGGGTATGGGTGCGATCGTAAACCATGCGACCGACCACCCCGAACAGCAATCCCGCGATGATTCCGTGAGAAAACATCTGCAGCACCGCACCGCTAATACCGACCTTCTGCAACGTTAACAAACCAAGCAAAACAAAACCCATGTGGCTGACGCTCGAGTAGCCGATGACGAATTTGAAGTCATTCTGTACGAGTGCAACCATCGCGCCGTAGACGATACCGATGACAGCCATCAAACTCAGTACGTCGCGCCACGAGGCGAAGCCAAGAAATGTAAATCCCCACGCGTCCATTCCGTGCGGAAAAAGGGCCATCGCCACGCGCAGACAGCCATATGCGCCGAGCTTCATCACGACACCGGCAAGCAGCATTGAAGCCGCTGTCGGCGCGGCCACGTGACCAGTGGGCGCCCAGGTGTGAAAAGGCCAGAGACCAGCGAGAATACCGAAGCCGATGAAAACGAGTGGGAACACCCAGAGTTGAAAGCCGAGGGGAAAGGAATATTGCGCAAGTTCCACCAGATTCATGGTTTTCGCCCCTGACGCCACATATGCTGCAATGAGGCCAATCAGAACCATGGCGCTGCCAACGAAGGAATAGAGTGCGAGTTTCATGGCGCCGTATTCCCGGCGGGTTGAGCCCCAGATCGCTATCAGAAAATATTTTGGGATGATTGCCAGCTCATAAAACACGAAGAGTAAAAACAGATCGAAGCTGAGAAACACGCCATAAACCCCGCCGATTAACGCGAGATAGAAGCAAAAAAATTCCTTTGCCCGATCTTCTATGTTCCACGAAAAGAGGATTCCAGCTATGGCGGCGAGGCCGGTCAGCAATACCAGCGTCAGGCTGATGCCATCGGCTGCCAGGTAAAAGTGAATGCCGAGGGAGGAAATCCAAGGCACGTTGACGATAGTCTGCACCTTTCCCGGATCCGACTGGAACGCGCCGGCGAACGCGATGAGAAAGCCTGCGGCCGCTGTTAACAACGCCACTTTGCGCGCTGCCCGAGCATTGCCACGAGGCAGGCACATCAAGACCGCCACGCCGATAAACGTAATGTATATCGTCCAGGCGAGCATTAGATCAAGGAGTGTGACATCGTCTAAGGTTTGAGGTAATCGACCATTCGCACGACGGTGCCGTTGATCAATCCGAGAAGTAGTTGCGGATACAGCCCAAGCACAAACATGAGCGCGATGGCAGGGAATACGAGCACGCACTCGGTAAAAGACAAATCGGGGAAATTTGCCCAGCGGGCATTCAGCGGCCCGTTAAATACTCGTTGGAGCAAAGTGAGGATAAAGATGGCCGTCAGCAACAGCCCGAGCGCGGACAAGGCTGTGGCCCATGTAGCCAATGGAAACGAACCTTTGAATATCAAGAATTCACCAACGAAACCATTCAGACCTGGCAATCCCAATGATGAAAATAACGCGATTCCCATCAGGCCACAAAAAACGGGCGCCGCTTTACGCAATCCGCCAAAATCATTTAGTCCGCGCAATCCGCCACTGCGTTTTTCCAGCAGCGCAATGAACCAGAACAGCGTGGCCGCAGTGAGTCCATGATTGAAAATCTGCAAAAGCACTCCGTTCATCGCGGCAGTCTTCTCAATCGCAGAGGAAGTGGCCCCATCACCAACGCTCATGACAGCGAACATTCCAAGCAGGCAATAGCCGAGGTGGTTAATGGAGGAATAAGCAATCATGCGCTTTAAATCCCGTTGCGCAAAAGCAGCCGCCGCGGAGCAGACGATGGTGATCACAGCCAGCCACAATAATGGCGTCAACAACCAGCGCACTTGGTCCGAATAAAAGATAGGCAACAAAATACGAAGGAAGCCGTAAACGCCCATCTTCGACATGACACCGGTAAGCAACATAGTGGTTCCAGTCGGCGCCTGTGCGTAAGTGGACGGCAGCCATGTATGAAACGGAACGAGCGGCGTCTTGACGGCAAAACCAAGGAAGGCAGCAACAAAAATTATGAACACGAGTCGTTTGGTGGTAAGATCATGCCAGCCATGATTTTGCGACAACGCCGGGACTAGCAAACCTTGATGGTTCAAGCGTGCCAATTCAATGAAATCAAACGTGCCCGTTGCCAAATAGACTCCAATGAACGCAAGCAGCAGCGTGACGCTGCCTGCCATCGTATAGACGAAAAACTGCGTTGCGGCGACTGCTCGGTCCGGTCCACCCCAAAGGCGAATGAGAAAAAACGCCGGGATGAGGCTCAATTCCCAATACAAGAACCAATGGAAGAAATTCAAGGCAGTAAACGTCCCAAAAAGACCGGCCTGCAGGAACAACATCAGGGCAAAATAAAGGGGAACGCGGTCGTTGATTTTCCGCGAAGCCAGCATTGCCATGGGAACGACGATTGCCGTCAGCAAAAGCATTAGAAGCCCCAGCCCATCAGCGCCGACGTGATAGTCCACGCCCAGCGCAGGAATCCACGATGCCGTCTTCTCAAACTGAAGCGTCCCGGAAGCCGCGTCAAAGCGGCACCACATGAACAACACTAAGGCTAGCGCGACGAAGCTAAAGCCCAAAGCAAACCAGCGCGCCAAATTTTGGCGAGCGGAATTCAAACCCGTGATCAATATTCCACCGAACAGAGGAAGCAGCGTCAGCAAGGTTATAAACGGAAAGCTTCTCATGAGGCGCGGCACCCCCAAACCAAGAGCAGCACCAGCACCACCAACGCAACGGCCACAATGCGGAGGTATCGTTGCGTTCGGCCGTCCTGCACACGGGACATCAATTCACCGCTGGCGGACAACCCGCGGCAGCTCTCATCGAAGCCGAGGTTGACCACGTATTCGTCGATGACCCGATTGATCCACGCCAGGCCCACCACCGCATATGAGCCAAGCTGGACAATGCCGTTCCACACCCAGTAGTCCAGCCAGTCGCATGCCCTGGCACACCAGGCGTTCAACCAAACCACGGTTAGTTCGTAAAATTCATCAAAGAAATATTTCCGGCGAAGCAACGTGAAAATCTCGGGCTGCACTTTTACCAAAACGTCCGGCTCGGACGCGACGATCGGTTTTCGACCATACAGCCACCAACCCAAGCCGATGCCAAAGAAAACAATCCCGCTGGAGAGCGCGATCAATGAAATAACTTTGCCCGCAAACAACCTCCCGGTTTCGACGCTTAACATCTCGCCAGTGTGAAAGCTCTGGAACCAAGGCCAGATTGGGGTGCCAAGAAAACCAAGCAGAACAGAACAGGCCGCGAGCAAAATGAGCGGAAGCGTCATTACCCCCGGACTTTCGTGAGGGTTACTGTCCCCCCGCAGCCTGCCAAAAAAGACATAGCAAACCTGGCGTGTCATGTAAAACGCGGTCAGAAACGCTGCAGCGATACCTAGATAAAACGGCCAATGTGAAACATTCCATTCGTGCGCAGCGTGCAGAATTTCGTCCTTGCTCCAGAAGCCGGAGAATAAAATCGGGAAGCCGCTTAACGCCAGCATGCCGACGGTGTAAGTCACGAACGTGACGGGCATGAACTTTCGCAGTCCGCCCAACCGCCGAATGTCCTGTTCCTCGTGACATCCGTGGATCACTGATCCGGCGCCCATAAATAGCAGCGCTTTAAAAAATGCGTGCATAATAAGATGAAACATCCCCACCGCCACTCCACCCACGCCAAGTCCCATCATCATCATTCCCAGTTGTGAAACGGTGGAGTATGCCAGGATGCGTTTGATGTCCGTTTGTGCGACTGCCACCGTCGCGCCGAAAATCATCGTGACGACGCCGACCCAAGTGATCACTTGCAGGGCGGTGGTTTCCGCCGCCATGCCAGGAACCTGGGCAGATACCAGAGGATATAGGCGCGCGATCAAGAAGACACCGGCGGCTACCATGGTAGCCGCATGAATCAATGCGCTGACTGGAGTTGGGCCTTCCATCGCATCGGGAAGCCAGACATGCAAAGGGACCTGTCCCGACTTGCCGATCGCACCGCAGAAAATCAACAGCGAGATGCCAGTCGAAGCCGCCATTCCGATGCTGGTTGTTTGCGCCACGAGTTTCGCCAAAGCCGAATGTTCGAGGCATCCCTGACCCGCGTCATAAAACAGTAACGTCCCGGTTTGTGAATACAACCACACCATCCCCAACAGCAACGCGAGATCGCCGATGCGGGTGGTAATAAACGCCTTCTTCGCGGCCGCCGCGGCAGTCGGGACATGGTACCAAAATCCGATCAATAGGTATGAAGTGAGTCCGACAACCTCCCAGCACATGAATAGCAACAACAAGCTGTTGGCAATGATCAGGCCCAGCATGGCCGCAGCAAACAGCGCGAGGAAACAGAAAAACCGTGTGAAGTTCTGGTCGTGGGCCATATAGCCCACGCTGTAAATAAAGATGAGCAGGCCGACGAACGTCACCATCATCAGCATGATGGCAGTTAACGGATCGAGCACCCAGCCAAGGCGAAGCGTGGCGCCACTGACGCGAGGATCGCCGAATTGGAACCAATCGAAATTAAAGACCTGGCGTGCGCCTTCGCCATGTCCGGCGTGAGCGAGCGCGCTCGAAAATGCCATCACCGATAAAATGAGCGCGAGCCCCATCGATGCGATGGCCACCGTGGCTGAGAATCTCCGATAACGTTGCGGTGTAAGCGCGCTCAACCCCGCCGCCAAGAGCGGTGCAGCCGGTATCAGCCAGAAATTTCGGGCGATCCAATCCATTTCAGCCCTTCAATGCATCCATATCGTCCACGTTAGTAGTCCGGTAATGGCGGTAAATCGATATAATCAAAGCCAGACCTACGGCGGCTTCTGCTGCCGCGACTCCGATCGAGAACAAAACAAAAACGATCCCGGTAAGCGCCTCGGGATTGGGGCCGAAACGCCAAAAGGCGATAAAGTTCAAGTTCGCCGCATTGAGCATCAGTTCGATGCCGATGAGGACCATGATCGCGTTGCGACGCATCAGTGCTCCTGCCAGACCAATGACGAAAAGCAACGCCGAGAGCACGAGATAGCTTGAAAGCGCCGTCATCGAGGTTCCTTCTCGTGCATGGCGATGATGACCGCGCCAATCAATGCGGCGGTGAGCAAGAGTCCCAGCACCTCGAGTGGCAAGGCATACGCGGTCATCAATTGACCACCGATTTGCTTAACGCTTGCCTCCCGCGCCGCCGGGGAGCCTTCCGCCAGAGCGCGGCTCGACAAAATCATCCCCGATAGAACACCAAAAACACATAGTGCGGCGGCCGCGCCGATCACCCAGCCTGGCGAAAAACTAGAAGTTGTGGGAGGCTCGGAACCGCGCGTCAGCAGGATGGCGAAAACGATCAAAATTGCCACCGCCCCAATATAAACCAGGATTTGCGCAAACCCGACGAACTGAGCATTAAGTTGCAAATAGAGCAACGCCAACCCCGCGAAGGTAACGCTGAGCGCGAGGGCGCAGTGCACCAAATTGCGGAACGACATCGCGGCCATCGCGCTGGAAACCGTGAGCGCAGCTATGATGACAAAGGGCAAGGTCATGTGCGGTTTGATTATTTCAGGCTGCCATTCAATCGGCGAATCGGTACGTGCGTTTTGAGATGCCCCCGCCGTGCAACAATGCATGACCCAAGCCTGCATAGGGGCCGACCACCAGCAAAGACACCACCAGCCAGCGCGCCAGCCCAGGCTCCATTAAGTACCACACAGCTGCCGAGACGATGTTGATAAGGCTCAGTGGCAGCATGAACTTCCACGCAAAATTCATCAGTTGATCCATGCGCAGGCGCGGAAGCGTTCCGCGAATCCAGATGAAAAGCGCAATCAAGGCCAGCAGCTTCCCAAAAAACCAGACATAGGAGGGAATCCCTTCAAGAAAGGACAAAGGCGCATGCCAGCCGCCTAAAAACAGCGTGATCGCCATGCCGCTGATGGCGAACATCCCAATGTATTCGCCCAGAAAAAATAACGCGAATTTGAACCCCGAATACTCGGTGAAATAGCCAGCGATGATTTCCGATTCGCCTTCCGGAAGGTCGAACGGCGAGCGATTAGACTCGGCCATGCCTGCAATCAGAAATAGAATAAACCCGGCGAAACCCCACGGTGTCAAAACGTACCATTGGGGCAAGCCATCGGACCAACCTGCCTGCGCTTGCACAATACTTGCCGGCGAGAGCGACCCCGCAATCATCACCACACCCACCGTGGAAAGTATTAGCGGCACCTCGTAACTGATCATTTGCGCGATCGCTCGCATTGCGCCTAGCAATGAGTACTTGTTGCGGCTGGACCAGCCTGCCATGAACACGGACAACTCGGTGGCAGCGCCCACCGCGAAAAAGAACAACATGCCCGCATCGAGGTCGATGGCCACCATCCCCCGCCCCATCGGCACGACGGAAAGCGTGAGGAATACCGGGATCACCAGCACGAGCGGCGCAAGGAAATGTACGAACGCGTCCGCAGAGCGCGGCACAATGTCTTCCTTGGTCAACGACTTAATCCCATCAGCCAGCGGCTGTAGCAGACCGCAGGGGCCGACGCGATTCGGGCCAAATCGATTTTGAATTCGGCCCAAGCCTTTACGTTCCAGGATCGTCGTAATGGCGAACAGTGTGGCGAAGACCCCTATGATCCCGCCGACAGAGACAATGGCGGAAATAAGCGGCTGCCAGGCGGCCGGAACAAAACCGACCAGCCACTGCTTCAGCAAAATAAAAATTTGATCTACCGTATCAACCATTTCAGGACCCGTAGGGAAAACGAAAAGTCATGCCATGTCGAGACTTGGACAATCCACTCGAACCGACCCATGTCGGAGGAAGATTATCCGGGCGGCTTGGCCGACGGCTCCGGTGAAGATACGACGATCGTAACCGCCGCCGCCTTGGCTTTGGCTGCGGCATCGGCCTTCGCCTTGGCTTCCACCTTCGCTTTCTCAACAGCGAGGCGCTCATCCACTTCAGCCGCTTCCGCAGGGTGAATTTTGTTATAATACTCGTTCGACTTTGCGAGTTGAAACTTGTTCAACAGCAATCCGCCAAACCGGTCGCTTGTACTCAACTCAAATTCAACATCCATCTTAATCGCCTCGAAGGGACACACCTCGACGCAAATCTGGCAGCTCATGCAAACCGACGTGTCAATGTCGAAAATTTTTGGCTGCACCTGCAGCTTGCCAACGTAATCAGGCTTCTTGACGGTGTCCTTGATGATATAAATGCACTGCGGTGGACATTCTTTTTCGCAAATCTGGCAGGCAACGCAACGGAGTCCTGCCTGCGGATCGGTGCCGTCGAACACCAGGAACGGAAAATTGCGCGCAGCCTCCTTCGACGGCAGCACTTCCTCCGGATATTGCACTGTGGTTAGCCGGTCCTTGGAAACATAACTGCCCGCAAAGTTCCGGGCTGTCTCCGCCATACCTTTTAAAATGCCTTCGCCGAGCATAAAAATTTAGCGGTCGACCTCACCAAGAACGATGTCCACGCTGCCCAACACAATTACGACGTCGGCAATCGTCTCGCCGAGGCACATGTCCTCTAGAATGGTCAGGTTGATCAAACTCGGCGGACGAACCCGGTAACGATACGGGTTGGGCGAACCATCGCTGATCAAATAAAATCCCAGTTCGCCCTTGGGCGCTTCGATGCGACCATAGGCCTCACCGGCCTTTGGCCGAAAACCGCGCAACTTTGCCTTTGGGTCGATGATGGGACCTGCCGGGAGGTCCTTTATCGCCTGTTTAAGAATTCCCACCGACTCGCGCATTTCCAAAACCCGCACCATGTAGCGATCGTAGACATCACCGTGATCACCCAGCGGAACGCGAAACTGAAAGCGGTCGTAGATGCTGTATTTATCCACTTTACGGAGGTCATAATTGACGCCACTCGCGCGCAGCATCGGCCCGGTAATGCTCGAATTAATGGCGAGTGCTCGTGGCAAGACGCCCACACCTTGTGTGCGCGACATCAGAATCTCATTCTCATTGAGTAACCGCTCGAACTCGTCGAGAAAACGAGGGAATTCCTCCACGACCTTGGACGCTTCCGCCACCCAGCCGGCTGGAAAATCGCACCGGCAACCGCCAAAGCGCATGTAGTTGCACATCATGCGCGCACCGGTGAGAGACTCGAAGAGATCAAGGATTTTTTCGCGCTCGCGGAAAGCATACATCAGCGGCGTGCCCGAGGCGCCCATGTCCTGCAGCAGAAAACCCGCTAGGCAGGTGTGATTTTGCAGTCGCGTCAATTCGGCGGTGATGACACGGATGTATTCTGCGCGCTCTGGAACTTGCAAGCCCGCAAGCTTTTCGACGCTGAGTGCGTACGCCCAGTTGTTCGTAAGCGAGCAAAAATAATCCAACCGGTCCGTGTACGGCATTGATCCAAGATACGAACTGTTTTCGGCGATTTTCTCGTGGTTACGATGGAGGTAGCCGAACACGGGCTTCAGCTTCACCACACGCTCGCCGTCGAGCACGACGTCCATGCGGAAAACACCGTGTGTCGAAGGGTGCTGAGGTCCCATGGAAACTTCCAGCAACTCGCCTTCCACGTAGTTCCCAGCCTTGGCCTTGGGCGTGAGTGTAAAATTGGGCTTGCCCGCACCTTCAGGCGTGGGAATTTCTGGAGGGTCGCCCGCGGGCGAGGACGCTGCTTCAGCCACTGCGTGACTCATACCCTCGCCTCCGGGTTCGGGTAATGGCTTTTTGCCCGCTGCAATACGTCGTCGTGCGGTGTAGGCTCGTACTCGAAATCGTCTGGCTCCACGTAATCTTTCCGCATCGGAAAGTCGGCAAATCCATCCCACATCAAAATGCGCCGCAAATCTGGATGACCATCAAAGACGATACCGTATAAATCGAAGGCCTCGCGTTCTTGAAACTCAGCTCCTCGCCAGACAGGTGTCAATGATGGAACATGATTCCGCTCCACGCGGTCCATCGTGCGCAAACGCAGGATGACCGGTCCATGTTTCAACTCCATGGAGTAAAGGTGGTAGACGACTTCAAGGTAGCCGGCCCGCTTTTTCTCGATGGTTTGTTCCACTTCCTTTTCGACGCCGTCCACCAGTTGCTTCGTCTTTACCACTTCCTTGATAACCGTATCGAGCCAATCGACCGCCGTGACATTCGAAGCGTGATCGAGCTGGAGTTGGGGCTCATCGCGTAAAAAAACGGCGACTGCCGCTGCATGTGCGTTGTCCACCAATAGTGAAATCTGCGCAGAGGGCGCGCCGTTTGGAATGATCTCGAGAACAGCGCCAGGAACGGCACTCTCGATCTTCGCTTTAATTTGTTCGACAGGTTCCAGCACAACTTAGGTTTTTCTAACCAACACCGGCGGCTGCCAAACGGCAGGATTATGGGAAGGTTCCAGGTCATGTTCCCCGAAAGCGGGCACGGGAAACTCACTAGGCGCTTCCGCAACTAAATGTGGTGGCCGATCCTTGCCCGTAAGGGCTTGAGCATCAATGCGATTTTGCAAAGTTACGAAAGCATGCAGCAGCGCCTCGGGCCGCGGCGGGCAGCCAGGAATGTGAACGTCCACAGGAATATACCGGTCAATCCCCTTCAACACGTTATAGCCCTGCTTGAATGGCCCTCCGGAAATCGCACAGGCGCCCATGGCGATGACGTATTTCGGCTCGGGCATCTGGTTATAAAGTCGAACGACCTGCGGCGCCATTTTCTTGGTTACCGTGCCGGCCACGATCATGAGGTCTGCCTGACGCGGGGAAGGACGAAACACCTCCGCTCCAAAACGAGCGAGGTCGTAGCGGGCCATTGAGGTTGCGATCATTTCAATGGCACAGCAGGCGAGGCCGAAGCCAAGGGGCCATACGGAGTTTTTTCGACCCCAATTATAGAGGTCCTCCAGCGTCGTGGTGAACACTCCCTGTTTGCTGAGTTCGCTTCGCAAGCCTTCGTCCATACAACAATAACAAAGAATGAACGCAGGTCAGGAAACAAAATGCCCCGAACCAACGTACGGTCCAACTTGCAGAAAAAGTTTCGGAATTGGACTGTTCAGTTCCATGTCAGCACGCCTTTCTGCCACGCCCACGCCAACCCCAACACGAGCAACAGCAAAAATACCAGCAAAGACAGCCACGCTCCCAATCCAAGGCCGGTGAACACCACGGCAAACGGCAGGAGGAAAATGGTCTCAACGTCAAAAATCAGAAAAATGATCGCGTAGAGATAATATTCGGACTTGAACTGAACCCAGGCATCCCCTTTTGACTCCAGCCCGCATTCGTAGATGGCATTTTTATCCTTGCCCGGCTTGCGGGGAGAAAATTTCCGCGCCCAAATCCACGCCAGCGCCAGCGGAGCAATCGCAAATCCCAACGCGCCCGCGGCCAAAACCATAACGAATAGCGCTGGGCTGTAGTTAAATTGCATAGTTCAATCTTATACTGCGGCTGTTCGGGAAGCGTAGCCGCACGCTACTGCCGCGTCAAGGAAGCGAACGCAATTCTGGGTCGTAGTACACACAGAAAAGGCGCCCTTTGAGAGACGCCTTGAATCAATTGATTTGCGAAAAGGTTGACGGATTAGCTCTTTTTGATGCAATTGCGACGGGAATAGTAAAGCCCCAGCAATCCAAGTCCCAGGAGCGAAGCCGTCCCCGGTTCAGGAACCGCAGCAAAGTTGAGAGATACGATTGTAAAGCCGTAATCCAGCGTAACGTCATCGGAGATATTTTGCTGGCGAAATTGGTTCGCCGGAAAACCATCACCCATGCCGTTTAACGCGCACGATAAATCCAACTGAGAGGTGATGAAAAACGGCGACTCAGGGCCGTCATAAAATGAGACTGTAAAAGTTGCATCTCCTGCTCCGGCAATCTGATGGCCGCCAGGGCCGCCGCCCGACGATGGAAAGAGATATGTCGTGAAGGGCAATTCCACGGTGACCGGATCCAGGGAACCGACGGTCGCGGTGACGTGCGGTGCGATAGTGACTGAAGTGATCATCATACTCGCGTCATCCAGCGTGAGCGACGCGCTCTCGCTCACAGACCAATCGTAGCTGGATTCGCCAGCCGAGTAGTGGAAGAGCAGATCGAAGGAGTCAGCCGAGCCAAGGCCCACGCAACCCATGCCGACACCGGAAGTGGTGCCGACCTGGCTTGGTGATGGAGAAAAGCCCTGGCTATTTGTCCAGACTATGGTTGACGTCGAGGCATTAACGCCACCGATATTCAGCGAGGCACCGGGACCGCGATTCGCGTCATTGAATTGAACCGTCGCGGCGTTGCAAACCAAACTTCCACAAGCCATTGCCGCCGCCGCGCTGGAGAAATTTCTTAATGAACATCTATTAAACATCATGGTGTCATTGTTAACACAATGAACCACGCGTGTATTTCCGGAACATTACTGAATCGTATTTACGGGGTATTACACCGGCCATCCAAGGATCGCCGACCGGGCATTTACGAGCGGGAAGAAGCGATGAATTTTCTATTCCGGCCTGGAGCGATGCAGGCCAACCGAATGGGCAATATCATCGAACTCTTCGCGGCTGACTTCCTCGAGTTGTTTGCCTTTGGCGGCGAGCTTCTCGTTGATCTTCATGGCTTTTTCGGTCATCAGTTCGTGCGTCTCCTCCGTTCCGCCGGCGAGGTAAAAGTTCGATCCCTTGGTGACGCGCTTGTGACCGTCGGAATCCAGTCCGAGTCCAACCATCAGCGCCTTCTTGCGGGGCTTCTTTTTCTTGCTCGAATCAGCCATGGGCAAAAGCTATGGCTGGAATGCCCGCGCGTCAACCCCGCCACGAATGGCACGCAGACTTTTGCTTTCGACTTCGCGCTCGTATTACGATATTGATGATGCTGGCATGTCTGCAATTTTTACAGCCTCCGATGTGGTCGTTCGGTTCAATGACCGGACGATCCTTGACGGCGTCACATTGGGGATCGCGGAAGGCGATCGTATCGGCCTCGTCGGGCGCAACGGCTGCGGCAAGACGACGTTCCTGAAAGTTCTGGCCGGACTCCAATCACCTGATCGGGGCGAAGTAACGTCCCGGCGCGACCTGGTGGTGAGTTATCTCTCCCAGGACTTCACGCTGGATCCGGCGCTCAACGTGCGGGAAAACGTGCTGCAGGGCGCGCGCCACGTGCTCGATTTGATCGCAGAATTTGAATCGCTGCCAGCCGACTCGCATCGCCACGAAGATATCGAGCATCGCATCCAGTCGCTTGAAGGCTGGACGCTCGATCAGCGTATTGAGACCGCGATGTCCCATCTGAACTGTCCGCCTGGCGAACGCCGGATCGCATCTTTATCGGGAGGAGAACAGCGGCGCGTGGCGATCGCCCGTGCCATCGTCTCGCGCCCGGAGTTGCTCATCCTCGATGAGCCGACAAACCATCTGGATCCCGATTCCATCGAATGGGTGGCGGAATTTTTGGAGAACTTTTCCGGGACTTTCCTTGTCGCCACGCATGATCGTTATTTTCTCGACCGCGTGGTCAATCGAATGGTGGAGTTAAGCAATGGCAAGTTTTTCTCCCACGCGGGCAATTACACCGACTATCTGCTCGACAAAGCCGAGCGCCAGGCGGCCGACGCCACCATCGAGCACAAGCGCCAGATGTTTTTAAAAAAGGAACTCGCATGGGTGCGGCAGGGTCCCCGCGCCCAACGAAGCAAGCAAAAGAATCGATTCGAGCGCTACTACGAAACCGCCGCGCAGGAAATAGCGGGCGCTGAGCAGGACATGGAACTGGTCATTCCGCCACCGCCGCCGTTGGGTAATCGCGTCGTGGAACTCACGGGGCTCGGAATGGAGCTGGGCGGCCGCACCTTGTTCGATGGATTTAACTATGCATTCGAGAATGGGCGGCGCGTTGGCATCTGCGGACGAAACGGCCTCGGCAAATCCACGCTGCTGAAGATCATCCTGGGAGATCTCGTCCCCACGGAAGGCGTCGTGAAGACGGGACAACTCACGCGTTTCAATTATGTGGACCAGTCCCGGATTCAATTGAATGAGGAACATACCGTGCTGGAAGAGGCGGCGGACGGCGTGGAGTTCGTCCAGTGGGGCGACGCAAAAATCTCGCTGCGCAGTTATCTTAAGCGTTTTCTATTTGCGGACGAACGAATCAGCACGCAGGTCAAATATCTTTCGGGTGGCGAACGCAGTCGACTCTTGCTGGCGCGCATCCTGAAGAGCGGGGGAAACTTTCTAATTCTCGACGAACCGACGAACGACCTGGATCTCTCCACATTGCGCGTGCTCGAGGAAGCGCTGATCGCGTTTCCTGGCGCGGTTTGTGTCGTGAGCCATGATCGCTATTTTCTAAATCGTGTCTGCACAGACATCCTGGCGTTTGAAGGCGATGGCAAGATCCATCACAGCGTCGGCGACTACGATTACTACACGGAAAAGAAGCAGCGCCGTGCGCTGGAGGCCCTGCGGCCAATGACGGCGCCCCCGCCGCGCCCTGCCGCGAACATGGGCCCAGGCCCCGCTGCGGACGCGCAAAAGAAGCCGAAGCCAGCCAGGCTTTCATTCAAGGACGCCCGCGAATTGGAAGGCATGGAGCAAACGGTCCTCGCCGCGGAGGAAGAAGTTGCAAGAATTGAAAATTTGTTTGCGAGCCCGGATTTTCATCGGACGCACGCCACAAACGCAACCGGTTTGATTGGCGAACTCGCGGCCGCAAAGGAAAAGGTGGCGCAGCTATATGTGCGTTGGGAGGCATTGGAGTCGCTGAAAGCTGCCGGCGCCAAGTAGCGCGGCCCCTACCCCGCCACTTCGAGTGGGCGACCATTGTCTTTAGGACCGAGCTTCAACAGAAATGGCACCGCGCGTTTCGCCCAATCCGTGGGCGAAGGATAACTTGAAGCCGAGGAACCGAAGCAGCTTTCGAGCATTTCCGTGTTGATGATTCCCGGATTGAGGGCCACGGTCGCGAGGCCACCCGGCAATTCCTGAGCAAAAGCCCGTGTCAGACCTTCGATGGCCCATTTGCTGGCACAGTAAGGTGCGACCTCCCCATCCGTTGAACGCCCCCATCCGGAACTGAAATTGACGACCACTCCCGTCCCGCGCTTGATCATTGCCGGTGCAAAGTGCCGGATGACATTTGCCGTCCCAGCCACATTGACGCCGAGCACTTCCGCAAATTCCTTCGCGTCAACCTTCCACAACGGCGCGTTACGATTGATGACCCCGGCATTGTTCAGTATCAGGTCCGGCGGGCCGTGCGATTTCAAAACGGCATTCGCCCATGATTTGACCTCGGCATCCACGGACACATCCACGACTTGAAAGTCATGGGGTGCTCCAAATTGCGCGCACAATTCTTCAACTGGTTTGGCGGATCGTCCGCATCCGAGAATGGCATGACCAAGCCGGGCGAACTCTTTAGTCATCGCGAACCCGAGGCCTCGGGTCGCACCGGTGATGAGGACTATTTTTCCCACGAAGCCTAAGCGGAGAACTCAGAACACGTAGCTCAACGCGATCATGTTCATGTTGATGCCCGGATTGTGTTGGCTCAACCCTGCATTGGAAATGTGCTGGAAGCGGTAGCCGAGGCGAATGTGTTTCGTGATATCGAGGTTAAAACCGATGTAAGTGGTAAACTGAAAAAGAGTGCCCATATCGATGTTGCCGAATATGTCCTTGCTCATCATCGTGGGACTGGAACCGGCCTCGACCGAGACCGGAAAGTTTGGCGGAAACAACTGCAAAGCCGGCCCCACTGTTCCCTCTGCGGCATTCTCACCGCCCCCGCCAATCACGCCCGCCGATAAGTTTAGTTTGGTTTGCAAACTCCAGTCCTTTCCCAGATTCCACCTCCACGGAAGATTGAAGTCCACAAAAACCTCACCCTCATAAAGGGTGTTGCCGGTCTGGAACATCGACAGGCCGTAGCGAGCTCCCACCGATTCCAATCGAAAATCATTGGTCCCGGCCCTGGCCGTTGCCGTCAAAGTCAAAAAAAGCAGGCACCTGAGTACAAATGTTCCGAGAAAGCTTCCTCGTGAAAAAATCATGGTAGCGAAAAATCTCACAACTTATGCCGTCGCGCAAGTACTCCTCTGTATAAAATTGAATTATCTGCGGAGAAACTTGGCGACCGCCTCGGTTCGCGTCCGGACCTGGAGTTTTTCGTAGATGCGCCTTATATACGTGTGGACGGTCTCGTAACTGATGCCCAGCTTTTCGGCGATTTCCTTGTATATCAATCCCTGGCTGAGGCAATCCAATACCTCCTGCTCACGCTGGGAAAGATTCTCCGTGGGCTGCGTCGAGGGGCCCGCTTTCAGAAAAGATTGCGTTACTTTACGAGCGATGTGCGTGGTCATCGGCGAACCTCCACGTTGCACTTCGCGGATCGCCTCCAGGAGCTCGGCGCTTTTGCTGCGCTTCAAGAGATAGCCCGACGCTCCCGCGCCGAGAGCATTAAAAATATTCTCGGTGTCCTCATACACCGTAAGCATCATCACCTGAATCTCCGGCGCAACCACCTTCAGTTGGCGCACGCACTCGACGCCGTTCATGCCGGGAAGATTAATGTCCATCAGCACGACGTCGGGCTTGTCCTTGGGTAAGCCTTCGAGCGCAGCTTCCGCGCTGGGATACTGGCTGAGATATTTAAAACCTTCCGACCGGCCAATCACGCGAGCGAGGGTCGCACGCAACTGGTCGTTGTCTTCGACGATGGAAACGGTGATTGCCATTGCTATATCATCGCTTTCCAAGGGGCGCGAACAGGCGCACAATCGTGCCGCCGTTGGACCCGGGCTCCATCGAAAAGCTTCCGCCCACATCCTCCATCCGTTTACGCATGTTGCGCAACCCATTTCTCATACTGGCCGCCTTTTGGTCCATGCCGGCCATGCCCTTGCCGTCATCTTCAATTTCCAAAGTGATGGCACCTGGCTGAAGCACCAGCCGCACAATGGCGGAAGTCGCCTGGGCATGTTTCACCACATTGTTCACCGCCTCTTTTGCGACGAGGAAGACGTTATGCCGGAACTCCGGCGAAATGGGTGTGCTGGGCAATTCCGAGGGTGCCTCCAAACGATAACGCATTCCGGCGAGCGCGAAATAATCCTGGGCGTACTTGCAAATGTAATTGATAAGGCCATCCAGCGTGTCGTTGGAGGGATTGACCGTCCACACGATCTCGTCGAGCGCGTGAGTGGTATCGCGAGCGGTCTGCGAAATCTGTCGTGCGTGTGATTCGACTTCCTCCGGCAGTTCCTTGTCGGATTCGGCCATCTCACCCAGCAGCGCCACTTGGGTGAGGTTCGCGCCCAACTGATCGTGCAGATCCCGCGCGATTCGGGCGCGTTCGCGTTCCAATGCCTCCTGCTGTCGGAGCACTGCGACCTGCTGATGCAATCGCTGCGTGGCAATGTAATACACCGAACCAATGATAAGCGCGAGCAATGCAAAAACCACCAGGCCAATAAAGGAACGGGTTTGCCAGAATGCCGGCAGCACCGTGATCGCCAGGCTCGCGCCCGCGCGATTCCATTCGCCATCCTCATTGCAGGCAGTGACCTTAAACTCATATTCCCCCGGCGGCAGATTGTACCGAACGGAACGATCACGAGCGGGCCGTTCAATCGCGACCTCTTCGTGCCCCTTGAGTTGCGAACTAAAACGACTCTTTTCCGGCGCCGAAAGATTCAGGCAGGTGAAGTCAATTTCGACCGTTCGTTTGCCCGGGGGCACTGTGATGGACTTCAAACCGGGGGCTCGCAACGCGTCCGACCCTTGCAGTTTGTTATCAATCCGGACGGACTCGATGACCACAGGCGGTGCGTTGGTGTTGCGATGCAGCAACGCCGGTTCCACCCCGGCCAAACCCTGGATGGTCGGAAACCACATTTTACCATCGAGAGTGCGGCATGGCCCCGGTTGAGACCCGCTGGTGCATTCGCCAGTCGGCAAACCATCCACGGTCCCGAACGTCCGGCACGGGATGCGTTGGATAATCCCCTTCGCAAACTCATTCAGGTCGCGCAATGAAGTGCGCATGAGGCCGCGGTTTGAGCCGAGCCACAAATAACCGGCCAAGTCCTCGATCAGATAACCGATTTTATTATTGTGCAGGCCATCCTCGCTCGTGTACCGCGTCCATTTGCCCTCAAAAAATCGGGCCAAACCGCTTGCGGTACCAACCCACAAAACACCTTCGTGATCCGCATATAGTGAAGTGATGCTGTCGCTGGGCAGTCCGTCCTTATCCTGCTTGCGATAAGCGGTGAACTTGCCTTCCGTCATTCGATTCAACCCTCGCTCTGTGCCAATCCAAAGATTGCCCGAGGCGTCCTCTGCAATCGCTCGCACGGCGTCCGCTGAGAGGCCGTCCTGCGTGGTAAACTTTCGCCACTGATCCTCGTCCCGGCGGAACAAGCCATTTGGCGTTCCCAGCCACATCGTCCCGCGTCGGTCTTCGAATATGGCGGTAACGAAACTATTGATCGCCCCAATCGCTTCAAAATGACCATCGCGGAATTGGAACAGGCAAGGCGGCCGCCATCCGCTTTCACCTGACTCGCTGGCGGTCCCCACCCAGAGCATTCCTTTTTTGTCGATGTAAACTGTCTTCACGATTGGCCGGAAAGATTCCGCGTCCACGAAACTGTTGGTGAAGTATTGTTGCAGGCCGGCGGGAGTCCAATGATCCACATGCGGCCAGTTGTAGCCGATCCACAACCCACCCTGCCCGTCTTCGCAGACCGATTGCACCGCGAGTCCCCGCGTGCCCGCCAGCACCTCAAAAACGCTGCGCTTGACGCGATGCAAACCGCCGCCATCAGTCCCGACCCAAAGCGTGCCCTCGCGATCGACATCAAGCGAAAGTACAAAGCTGTGAGGCAATCCCTCTATCCGGTGCGCGGTGCCGTCCTTGTCGAACCAATAAGCTCCATCGCCGTAAGTCCCGACGATCAAATTTCCCTCTTGATCTTCGGCCACTGCCGTAATGCCCGTTTTCGGCTGCCACGGATAAGGGCCCAGGTCCTTTTCGACATGATCACCAAGACACTTCTCGATGCGCCCGTTAGCCATTCGCCAGTACCCGCCATGCTCACTCGCAAATAGAAAATCCAGACCCACCACCGGGGTCTCATATGAAATCGCAAAGGCGTTGGGAGTGGACTTCGAAACGGGTCCCAAACCCAGCACGCGCCCATCAGGTGAACCGATCCAGACAATGCCGGCGGTGTCGGCCGCCAAATTGCGAACGCGGTCCGCGATCTGATGAAGATTACCCTCCATGTAATGATAAAGCTGGCCGTTCGCCATGCTCAGCCAAACGCCGCCCGCGATATCCTCCACGATCCTCACCAGGTGACCCTCCACCATTCCTTTTGGCGGCAGCACCGTCGTTATTTTTCCATCCTTGCTGGCCAGCAACACTCCGGCGGTCTCGGTTCCGAGCCAGAGATTGCCTTGGGAATCCTCGAACAGCTTGACGATTTTACTGCCGTTGAGGCCGGGGATGTCCTTGTCCTCGTACGATTTGAAATCCACGCCATCGAAACGGGAAAGCCCGCTCGGCGTGCCCAGCCACAGATAACCATCCCGCGCCTGCGTGATCGCAAACACTGAGTTTTGGGGGAGACCGTTTTTGTCAGTCCACGTCTCCACGGAAAACTGGGGTGCCTTTGCCGCCAGCGCCGGACACATCGCGAACAGGATGAATCCCGCCACGATGAAAATCCAGTGTCTGATCCGCATACAGATTTGGAGCAAGCTTGAGGCTTCCGCTAAATCTGGGAGTAAGCCGTGGGCACCACGAAACGATTCACGATTTTCGAAACCGTGTCGGCGTATTTCGGATCGTTCTTCATTTTGGTCCAGGTGGCATGCTGGCGGAACGAATCCCAATGCTTGCCGTGCGCTGCCTCATCCTCGGCCGAAAGCATATAGGTCAGGTGTGGCAGATTGCTGCCGACCAGCGCCTGCCCGTAAAAGATCGGTGCCAGGGCCACCTCGCGCATAAGATCAATTTCACCTGAATTGAACATATCGATTTTTTTCAACGCTTTTGATTCGCTGTAACTCTCGTAGGTGCGAATCTCGAACATGCGCGGCTTTCTCTCCAGGCTGTAACGGGGCAATTCCATTTTGGGCATTCCCGAAAACGCCAGCATCAGCCAGCTATCAATGCGCTGAAACGCGGGATTTTCCTTGGCGACCGCCAGATACGGCGCCGCGGCCTTTTGATAATCCGCGTCGGCATTCAGGCGCGCGCCGGCCGCGCCAAAAACTTCGAGCGATTGATACGGAATCAGCACATACACGGTCGCGATATCCACCGCCTCGGTTGGCCCGGGCTTGGCCGTGCGCTCCTGCTGCACGAAAGCGCCCACGGTTTTGATGCCCAACCGATTCAATCCCGGAATCAACGCCTTCTCCAAATAGGTGTTCAACAGCGCGTTATCCGTCGCGCTTTTGAGATGATACGCGCGCAGCTCGTAATATTCACGGTTGGCCGGCGCTTCGGTGACCGACGCCGCAAGACCGGCGGGCACGATTCCAGTCAAGGCGGTGGCCGCCACGGAGGTTTTCAAAAATGTGCGTCGTTTCATATATCAATGTGGGTTTGTCAGCTGCTTCCGTCGCGATGTGCGCCCGGCGGGAATTGAAACCGCTCCCGGCACAGGACACCACAAAAATCGCAATCGCCATCAGCGCAAGAATTCCTCAAAGAATTTCAGGTGTGAACAAGTGCTATAAGGTGCGGATCACCGCGAAGTGCCTTTAAACCTCCCCAATTCATGGCACCCCATTTCGCTTTCGGATTTTCTTCATTTTAAAATATGCCTGTAAAAGTTGGGTTCGTTTTCGTTTTTCTTAATGTGCAAAAACATCATAAGACATTGCCATTAAACACTTTGCGCATATTTGGAGTTGGGTTCGTTTGGTAAAATTTACATTTGCGCAAACTTTCACCTCGCTCCGCTACCGCGCTGCGCAACGGGGCGCCACCGAGCGCAACATGCCGTAACGCTCCGCGACTTGGCCATACCATGCCCCCCTCGTCCACCGCAATGACCGTCGCGAACGGGTTCGAAGCGGTCCGAAGCGTCCGTAACACCCCATCAGCCATGACACCTTCAAAGCGGTGCCCGAAACTCAGTCCGGCGCGGACCCCGTCCGCCGCCCAAAGCTCCGCCTCGCCGCGGCGTGCGCGCGAAAGCGCGACCGCCCCGGCGATGCGAAAATCAATATGCTCGATCATAACTCTCCCTGGACGTGCGAAAGGGTCCAACGGCAGGACACCGACACCCCGACCTTACGTGGCGTTTAAAAGGATTGCAAGCACTTTCTAGAAACTTTTCAAGAAAGTTGGGAAATCCTCGTGGCGCGAGAGAATCAGCGCGAAGGTAGGGCGATCTCTCCGAGAGCGCCGAAAGAAAAATTGTTCACTCGGCGGGCTCGACGAGCCCGACCCGGCATTCTGCGTTGGCTCGACGGAATGTTTTATCGAATGAGGATATTTGGCCGGTCGTTGCGACCGCCGGGAAACGCTTTTCTTCTTCGGCGCGCTCGGAGAGCACGCCCTACCTCGCGCAAGCGCAGGTGGCATGGAGCGACCCTTGGAAGCCGATGGAAACGCGCGATGATTAGTCCGGATCCGTGAGGGCTCCGGTCGGAAGGGAGGGCCTCTCCCATAGTGGCAGAGCCGTCCCGGCTCGGTTTCCTTTCGGCGGCCCCCTTTATGCACATTAAAGTCCTTCCACCACGAGATACAGCAGCTAATAGTTTTCATTAACTGCTTGCGGCCGTCCAGTCATACAGTTCTAATTTGACGACACGCGGAATCGCAACGTGTTGCCAGGCAAATCACCTGTCCCAAAGCTTATGAAGGCGAGCAAAATCTCACATTGTTTTCTCTTTGCCGTGACCACGCTCTGTTGGCCCATGTCGGCGGCTACTTCAGTCGCCGAATTGAAGAAGAATAGTCCGACCAAAGCGATACCTTGGAGCGAGCTGGGCGCGACCGCCGGCGCTCAATATTCGGGCGACGGACTGGGAGTGACGCCAACTGAACAGGGCGCGCGCCTGCGCTGCGTGTTTCAACGCATGGATGGCGAAGCGACGAGCGAAGGCCTTTGGCTCATCTCCACCGTCACCGGCCAGCCAAACGACCGCTTCCGCGTGGTGACGGCAGCGGTTGGAGGGCAGCCATTATCCCGGCGCGGCGAAATATTCGTAACCGGTCAGGCCGTGAAATTCAGGCGGCCCGGTTTGGTGGAGGAATATAGCGTGAGCATGAACGGGGTGCGGCAGGATTTCGTGGTGCTGGAAAAGCCGGTGGTGGCTCCAAACCCTCCCACTGTCCTGCGCGTGGAACTTTCCGTCTCCGGCGCAGCCGTGGAACAGACTGACCACGGCGCGCAATTGATCCTTTGCGAATCCGGTCGCAGGGTTGCCTACTCCCGGCTCAAGGTGACGGATGCCCATGGCAGGGAATTGTCCGCCCATTTTGAAGTAGCGCCGAGTCGAAAGAGCGCCGCTCAAATCGATGAAGAAGATGGCGGCAGTCTGCCGGCGCGCCTCTCCGCGGGGCTGGCCATCGTCGTGGACGACACGGATGCTTTGTATCCGATCCGCATTGACCCGACGTTCAGCGATGAAAACTGGATCAGCATGAGCGGATTTCCCGGAGCCAGCGGCGCCGTGCGCTCGGCGGTGATGGATGGTGCGGGCAATCTCTACATCGGCGGTGACTTCACCGAAGTGGGCGATGTGATTGCGAGCCGGATTGCCAAATGGGACGGCAGCAGTTGGAGCGCGCTCGGCGCGGGAATGAATGACACGGTGTCCGCCCTGGCGGTATTGGGCGGCGACCTCTATGCGGGTGGTTTCTTCACCACGGCCGGCGGCGTGACCGTCAATCAGATTGCCAAATGGAACGGGAGCAATTGGAGCGCCCTCGGTTCAGGGGTGAACAGTTTTGTCCAGGCGCTGGGGGTATCGGGCGGCGACCTCTATGCGGGCGGTGGGTTCACCATGGCGACCAACAGCGGTGGAGCGGCGGTCACCGTCAACCGGATTGCCAAATGGAACGGGAGCAATTGGAGCGCCCTCGGCGCCGGGGTGAACGATATCGTGTATGCGCTGGCGGTATCGGGCGGCAACGTGTACGCGGGAGGAGTGTTTACGACGGCGACCAACACGAGCGGCACGGGCTTATTGGTCAACCGGATTGCCCGATGGAATGGCACCGCCTGGAGCACTCTCGGTTCAGGCATCAACAACACGGTGCGGGCGCTCGCGGTGTCGGGCAGCGACCTGTATGCGGGAGGTGAGTTCACGGGGGCGGTCAACAGCGGTGGCGTGCCTGTCACCGTCGCTCGGATTACCAAATGGAACGGCAGCAGCTGGAGTGCGCTCGGTTCAGGGATAAACAACACAGTGTATGCGCTCGCGGTGTCAGGAAGCAATGTGTATGCAGGCGGTCTGTTCTCCATGGCCGGCGGCGGGTCAGCCAGCTACATTGCCCGATGGAACGGGAGCAGTTGGAGCGCACTCGGTTCGGGCATGAATGTCTCTGTGTCTGCGCTGGCAGCGGCGGGGAGCAACCTCTATGCGGGCGGCAATTTTTCGACCGCTGGCGGCGTTCCGGCCAAATGCATTGCCCAGTGGGACGGGAGCAGTTGGAGTGCGCTCGGTTCGGGGGTGAACTACGATGTGACGGCGCTGGCCGTGGCGGGAAGCAACGTGTATGCGGGCGGTTTGTTCACGTGGGCAGGCGACGCGTCGGCCAACTACATTGCCAAATGGGACGGAAGCAATTGGAACGCACTCGGTTCGGGGATGAGTGGTGGTGCCAACCTTGCCGTCAATGCGCTGGCGGTGTCGGGGAGCAACCTGTTTGCGGGCGGCTGGTTCACGACGGCAGGCGGCGTGCCGGCCAACCGGATCGCCCGATGGGACGGGAGCAGTTGGAACGCGCTCGGTTCGGGTTTGGACGAGCGGGTGTATGCGCTGGCGACTTTGGATAACAACCTGTATGTGGGCGGTGCGTTCACGACGGCGACCAACAGCGGTGGTGCGGCGGTCACCGTCAACCGGATAGCCAGGTGGAACGGGACCAGTTGGAGCGCCCTCGGTTCGGGGATGAACGGCCAGGTAACGGCGCTGGCAGTGTCGGGTGGCGATCTGTACGTCGGCGGTGCGTTCACGACGGCGACCAACAGCGGCGGTGTGGCGGTCACCGTCAATCGGATTGCCAAATGGAACGGCAGCAGTTGGAGCGCGCTCGGCTCGGGGATGAATGGCCAGGTGTCGGCGCTGGCGGCGACGGGGGGCGACCTGTATGCGGGCGGTGTATTCACGAGGGCGACCAATAGCGGCGGTGTGGCGGTCACCGTCATTCAGATTGCCAGATGGAACGGCAGCAGTTGGAGCGCCCTCGGTCTGGGAATGAGCAGCCAGGTGTCGGCGCTGGCGTGGTCGAGCGGAGACCTGTATGCGGCCGGTGCGTTCACGAGGGCAACCAACAGTGGTGGGGTGGCGGTCACCGTCAATGGCACCGCCCGATGGGACGGGAGCAGTTGGAACGCGCTCGGTGCGGGGGTGAACGGCACGGTGTGGGCACTGACGGTGACGGACGGCGACCTCTTTGCCGGCGGTTCGTTCACCAAGGCGGGCGGGAAGGTATCCGCCTATGTGGCCAGGGCGGAATTGAATATTGGCCCTCCGGGCTACAACCAGATCACGCCGCAGCTCTTAAGCGGTGGCCAGATGCGACTCTCCTATATCGGGCTGGTCGGAAACGCTTACGCACTGGATCGCACCTTCAGCTTGTCATCCCCGGCAACCTGGAATCCGCAAGCGACCAACGTGGCCGCTCCGGATGGATTGCTGGTGTTCACCAACACACCGGTTTCCACGACGAACAACTTTTGGCGCATTCGGTCAGTTCCCTGACCGAACGTAACGGGGGCGCCGAACGTAAAGAGGTTGTTCCTATAATTTTTTAAAACTTGCAATAAAAGGCGTGCGGAGCATCAAGAATAATCGAAACGCGATCACCGGAACGGCGGACGCTTGCAAGATGTCCATTGCCTGGCAAACATGGAAGCGGATGAGAAATTGGCCGGCGCAAAAAAACTATAGAATCGCCCGCGCTGTGCCAGACGAACTGGCTCCGGAAAAAGCTCCGGATTCCTCAGTATTAACGTCCCCGGATTAGAGCAATCCCGTGGGGAAACCGCAACACAACCAAACCGAGCGCATATCTGGCAAAAAGAAGGGGCACTGGTGAAATTTTCCTCTGAGAACAAATGATTAAAGCGACTGCTTTACTTGTGGCGGGTTGTTTGTTTTTTGCCGGATGTGGCGTTGATATCCTCCCACCGGACATGGAAAGAGACCTTGGCCAAGCCAACCAGCAAATTAATAATTTTCGAATTGCAAACTCACGTCTGCCCACGCGAGACGAATTTCATTCATGGGCCAAAACCAATAAATCTTCTCACATCGTTGAATACGAGCTGGACGAAATTCATGGGACAAACAATTACTTTCTATATATTTGGCTAGGCGAAAAGATGGCCAAATATTCTTCCGAGCGAAAAGCTATGGTTAGCTCAAGATAATTCGGAATCATTTGGCTTGATGGCGGCTTCCAAACTACCCCGACGGAGGATTTCGATTATCTGAGCTTCCTCAAATCCGTCAGTTCGATGTCAGCAATGACGACCAAAGGCTTCATTTTCTCTTTCAATAACGCCCTTCCACTAAACCATGCGGCATCTTCCCCCTATGGATTTGGCGCATTCCCGCCAGGTGCCGTCCGCTCGTGATACGGCTTACCGCTCTGGTAAAGCTGCAACAGTTGGCGATTGACGGCGGCGAATTGTCGGTCACCGGCGGCGCGGGCGAGCTCGATTGTTTTCTGGGCGGTGACGACGGCGTTGCTGAAATTGCCGGACTCGGCATACGCGGCGGCGAGGACGCCCACCGTCGAAGCTTGCTTGTAATTGGTGAGCTGGCAGGCACGCTCGGCGTAGGTCACCGCGTCTTTCCCGTTCCGCAACGCGGCGTCGGGCGAAGTCGCGAGCAGCCATGCGAGATTGCTGAGCATTTCGGGCGCGTCGGGCTTGAGGATGATCGCCTGGCGAAACTCGGCGATCGCCTCGGAATGTCGGCCGGATTGGAACAACAACGTCGCGAGCTGCATCTGGGCGTCCGCATCGGGTTTGGTCTTGAGCACTTCGCGAAGTTCCTTCGCCGCTTCCTCTTTTCGACCGTTCTGGGCAAGTGCGCTGGCATAGGAACGGCGGACGTCCACGTCGGTCGGCTTCAGTTTCAGGGCGATTGCGAAATGACTTTCCGCGTCGCCGAGATTGCCCTGCATGGCGAGTAATTGTCCCAGGTTGGCGTGGGCCTGGGCGTTGTCTTGGTGCAGTTCCAACGAACGGCGCAAGTGGACCGCGGCTTCGTCGTATTTATTCTGCTCAGCGAGGATCCAGCCGAGATTCGCGTGGGCGGTCCAGGCCTGATCATTTTTTTTCAGATTGTCCCGCCAGAGCGCTTCCTCATTCGCAAACACCTGGCTGCGTTGAAACGTCAGAATGCATAATACGAGCACCAACACCGGAGCCACCCACCTTAGGAGTTTCACCGGGACGAGCGCACAGAGCGACGCGGCCACCAGCGCGACAATGGAGATCAGCGGCAGATATTCGAAGTGGTCCGAGACACGCGACAAGACCAGATAGTACATCGAGAGAAATCCCAGCACCGGGAAGAGCGCGATGGTGAAACTGCCCAGGCCAAATATCCCGTGACGCCCCCACGTTTTGCGAAAAAACCAGCAGACACCGAGCAACAGGGCCCAAAGCAAAATCGGAATATAGTACAGCGCGGCGGAGGATTTGATGTCCCAGCGCGGATAAATCATCATGAGATTCACCGGAAAGACGGCCTTCTCCAGGTAAAACCAAAGCGCCATGCCCGCCCCGGCGAGGCGTCCCCAAATATCCAGCGTTTGAACGGTCGCGCCCCGGATCGCGCCGTGCGCCTGGAACAGAATGCTGAGCACACCAAACGCGAGCGCCAGCGCGAAGAACGGCGCGGTGCGAAGAATATCGGAAACTCCCAGCCGTCCGCGCCGCCACCAGGCATACGCAATGAGCACGGGCGGCAGCATCACCGTCGTCGTTTTGCTGAGTAGTGCGAGGATAAACAGGCCGATCGCTGCGGCATACCATGCCACGGCCCGGCTCCGTTTCGATCCGCCCGCGTTTTCCTCGAAATGCAGATAGCACAGGAAGCTCAGCAGATAGAAAGGAAGCGAGAGCGTGTTTTTCAATTCGGCAATCCATGCAACCGAGGCCACACATACCGGATGCACCGCGAAGAGGATCGCGGCGAGCCAGGCACCCGGCAAACCGAGCCGGAGCAACACGCGCCACAACAACATTGAGCTGCCAATATGCAGCGCCATGCTTACCAAATGATAGCCCAGCGTGTGCTCGCCCCAAAGATGCCATTGCCCCCACAAGAGAACGTTGCTCAGGGGAAAGTCGGTGCGGAACCAGATCGTCTTGAGGCTGAACTGCCCTTTCAAGAGCATGTTGTTCTGCACGAGCATCACGTCGTCCCAGATGAAAGCCCCGTGAATCGCCGGCCAATAGAGGATCGCCACCAAACCGGTGATGACGGCGGCCATGGTCGTGACGCGGCGGCGTTCGCTCCACGAGGAAGTGAGCTGGTCAAAACTCATGCGCGATTACGCAGCGGCCGGGTTTCTTTGCCGAAGCGCGACCCGCCGGGTTTTGCCGCTGGTCGTCTTGGGCAATTCCTTCATGAACTCAATTTCACGCGGGTATTTGTAGGCGGCAGCCGTCTGTTTGCAAAAGGATTGGAGGCGGTTTTTCAGCTCCTCAGTCGGCTCGATCCCGGGGCGCAATACCACGCATGCCTTGACGATCTGCCCGCGCAACGCATCGGGTTTTCCAATTACCGCGACATCCAGCACGGCCGGATGTTCCAATAAAGCGCTCTCCACTTCGAACGGACCGATACGATAACCGGAGCTCTTGATGATATCGTCGTTGCGGCCGACGAACCAGAAGTAGCCATCGGCATCGCGCTTCGCCCGGTCGCCCGTCAGATACCAATCGCCTCGAAAATGAGCTTCATTCTCCGCATCGTTTTGCAAATATTCGGCAAACATCCCCACCGGGCGATGCGGCTTCACGCGCACGGCGACTTCGCCTTCCTCACCATCCGGCAGCGGTTCATGCTTTTCGTTGAGCACGGCGACGTCGTAGCCGGGGGTGGCGATTCCCATGGCTCCCGGACGAACGGGGCGGCCGAGTGAAGGAAAATTAGCGACCAGCACGACGGTTTCGGATTGGCCGTAGCCTTCGTGCAACGTTAAGCCGGTGGCCGATTGCCAAAGATTCAACACCTCGGGATTCAATGGTTCACCCGCCGAAACGCAATGACGCAGCTTCGGAAACCGCCACTTCGACAAATCCTGGCGCACGATCAACCGCAGCGCCGTTGGCGGGGCGCACCAGGTCGTAATGGGATATTGCGCAAGAATATTCAAGGTGACGACCGGGTCGAAATTGCCGGAGGACTCAAAGGCAAACACGCAGGCCCCCATGTGCCATGGACCATAGAAACTCGACCACGCGGCCTTTGCCCAACCGAGGTCGGAAAGATTCCAGTGGACGTCCTCGGGCTTAAGGTCGAGCCACAATTCGCCGGTCACGCGATGTCCCAGGCCGAAACTGGCCTGGGTATGCATCACCATCTTCGGTTCACCCGTGGTGGCGCTCGTGAAATATAATATGCCGGGCTCGTCGCCGCGGGTCGGAGCGCTTTGATATTCCGCGCTGGCGGCGGTCATGCCCTGGTCAAAGTCGAGCCAGGCGGATTTTTTACTGCCAGCAATAAGGCGGATTCCCTGGTAGTCACCGATTTTGGTCGAGCCCGCATCGTTGGTGAGGACCGCCGCGATTTCGGCCGTTTTGAGCCGAAACACGACATCGCGTTCGCTTAAGAGCAACGTGCCCGGAACCGGCACGGCGCCCATGCGGATGAGTCCCAGCATCGCAATCCACCATTGCGGGATGCGGGGGAGCATGATCAGGACGCGGTCACCGCGGCGAACCCCGGAGCCGGCAAGGAAATTGGCCGCCTGGCGGCTGAGCTTTGCCAGGTCACTAAATGTGAATTTCCGGTCGGTGCCATCAGTCGAATTGACGGCCCAAAGCGCCGGGGCGTTGGGACGGGTAACCGCCCAACGATCCATGATATCGGTGGCAAAATTGAAATGCTCGGGCACTTCAAGCGCCGCTGAACTGGCGCCGCGCATTGATAACGAAATAGCGGGTATACGCACCGAAGTAAAGGCGGGCCTCCGCCACCACCACCAAACACCTCTGGAATTGACATTGAACCGCCGCCATGCGGTATTTGTTCCCATGAACGACACCTCGAACTCCCCCACCTCACGTCGCGAATTTATAAAAACCACCGGCCGTTTTGCGGCCGTGTCGGCCCTCGCCGGCGTTGCCCTGCCCCACGTCCACGCGGCGGGCAAAGAGCAAATTCAAATCGCCCTCGTCGGCTGCGGCGGCCGCGGCAGCGGTGCCGCGGACAACGCGATTTCCAACAAGATGATTCCCGCCAAGGTCGTGGCCATGGCGGACGTCTTCGAGAAGAAGATGAACAGCAGCTACGAAGGGCTGAAAGGCAAAGGCAGGGACCTGGTGGATGTTCCGGACGAGCGCAAGTTCATCGGGTTTGACGGCTACAAACACGCCATGGATGCCCTGAAGCCCGGCGACGTCGTCATCCTTACCACGCCGCTCGCTTTTCGATGGGTGCATTTCAATTACGCCATTCAAAAGGGTTTGAATGTGTTCATGGAGAAGCCGCTCACGGCGGACGGCCCCACCTCCCGCCGCATGCTCAAGCTGGCGGACGAGGCGAGCGCCAAGAATCTCAAAGTGGGCGTCGGTCTCATGTCCCGCCACAGCCGGGCGTTGCAGGAATTGCAGCAGCGCATCCAGGACGGCGAAATTGGCGACCTCATTCTCCTGCGCGGTTACCGCATGCACGGACCGGTGGGCTCGGCTTTTTCCACGAAATATACTCCGGGCGAAATGACGGAACTGCTCTGGCAGATCAAACATTTCCACAGTTTCCTCTGGGCCAGCGGCGGCTGCTACAGCGACTTCTATATCCATCACATCGACCATCTGTGCTGGATGAAAAATGCTTGGCCGGTCAAGGCGCAGGCGGTCGGTGGCCGCCACTACAAGACTGACCCGGACGGCAAACCGTATGTGGACCAAAATTTTGATTCCTACTCGGTGGAATATACCTTTGCCGACGGTTCGAAAATGTACATGGACGGCCGCTGCATCAACGGGTGCAACGACATATATTCGAGCTATGCGCACGGCAGCAAAGGCTCGGCCATTGTCTCCAAAGCGAATGATTGCGGCGCGCCTTCAATGACCTTCAAAGGCCAGAACGCGCAACGGTCAAACCTCACCTGGACTTCCAAGGTGCCGGAAGACCAGACCGATCCGTATCTGAACGAATGGAACGACCTGATGACTGCCATTCGCGACGACAAGCCGTACAACGAAGCGCCGCGCGGCGTCCAGGCGAGCCTGGTGACCAGCATGGGCCGCATGGCGGCGCACACCGGCCAGGAAATCCTTTACGAAGACTTGCTGAAATCCGAGCACGAGTACGCGCCGGACGTGGACAAGCTGACCATGACCTCTGCCGCGCCTCTTGTGGCCGACAAGGATGGCAAATATCCCATCCCCATGCCGGGCATCACCAAGAACACGGAATACTGAGCGTTGCTTGGGCTGCCGTTTCTGTCTGACACCGGGCGGGAACGGCGATTCAAAGCTCGTACAAAAACATCGGCCCGCAGAATTGGCTTTTGCCAATCTCGGGCCGATGCTCTTTTAAAATGCCGTGGGCGACGGCGCGAGTTCCACTACTTCAACTTCGCCAGCGTCTCCTTGACCTTGGCGAAATCGGGCAACTCTTTGGGCGTCGGCGTCTGCTCGCTGTATTGGATGACGCCGTTTTTGTCGATGACGAACGCCGCGCGGGCGGCGGTATCACCCACCCCGGCGAGCATCGGAAACACGACGTCATACTTCTTGATGACTTCCTTGTTCAGATCGCTGGCCAGCGTGATGGTGATCTTTTCCTTCTGCGCCCACGCTTCCTGCGAGAACGGGGTGTCAACGCTGACGGCGATGACGTCCGCATTCAAGCCGGCGTAGCTGCTCAAGCCCGCGGTAATGTCGCACAACTCGCTGGTGCAGACGCCGGTGAAGGCCGCCGGAAAAAAGAGCAGGACCGTGTTTTTCTTGCCGAAATTGTTGCTCAGCTTGACGTCCACCAGACCGCCGGCCTGTTTGGATTTCAGTGTAAAGTCAGGAGCTTTGGAACCCGTTGATATTGCCATAATAATTGTACGTTAAGATTTCGATTTAGTCGGTGGTGATTCTATAAAGCCCGGCGAACTCAGTGTCAAACCTCGATTGGTCAGAGGGCCGCGAGGACTTCCTGCGGATGCTCCTCGGGTTTCACCGTCGGCCAGATTTTTTTGATTTTGCCGTCCGGCCCGATCAGGAAAGTCACCCGGTGTGTGCCTTGATACTTGCGGCCCATGAATGTCTTCTCGCCCCAGACGCCGTACGCGTTGACGATTTCCTTGCCCTCGTCGGCGAGCAGCGTGAAGGGCAATTTGAACTTTTCGACGAATTTTTTATGCGCTTTCACCGGGTCGGTGCTGACGCCGAGGATGACGGCGCCTTTCTTTTTGAAAGCGGCGAAGTCGTCCCGGAAACCACAAGCTTCCTTGGTGCAGCCGGGGGTGTCGTCCTTCGGATAGAAATACAAAATGACGTTCTTCCCCGTGTAATCAGCGAGCGACACTTTCCCGCCGGTATCCGTCAGGACGGAAAATGGGGGCGCTTTATCGCCTTCCTTCAATTTCAATTCGATGGGCTTGGCCATGCGCGCGAGCTTAGGGTATGGCAGCGGCGCGGGCAATGCTCGCCTGCTTCTCGACTGAATCGCCGGCTAGCTTTTCGGGTTGGCGCTGGAAGAAGGGTGCGCCCCGAGCTGGCGCGATCCGTCCCACACGTAGAGAAGTCCGGAGGCGCCGGTGCAAATGGCCGTCACCCAAATCAGGCCGGTCATCCAGGGACCGTGCCACTTCAGCAGAATCGCCAGCACCATCACCATCTGCAGCAACGTCCCGACTTTTCCCAAAACCCGCGGGCGCAATTTCACCCTTCCCACAGTCATGTGAATCAAGCCAATGCCGATCACCAGCAACACATCGCGACCGATGATCACGCCGGTGACTTCATACGGGATGCTTTGCAAATAGGGCTGGCGATCAAAGGTGAGGAGCACGATGGCGGAGACGAGCAGCAGCTTGTCAGCCAGCGGATCGAGGATGACGCCCAGCTCGCTGATCTGGTTAAATCGCCGAGCCACAAATCCATCCAAGGCGTCGCATATCGCCGCGAGACCGAACGAGCCGATCGCCAGATACCGGTGCAGTTCGTGGCCGTTTTTGACGTAGTAGAGCACTTCCACCACAAAGAACGGAATCAGCAGGATGCGTAGAATCGTGATTTTGTTGGCCGTGGTCATGGTCCGTCAGGAACAATTTTATCGTCCCCGAGCCGATGTCAAACCATTCCACCGGAACCGGACCGGCGCAAGATACTTCGAGCCAACGTGAGAAGAACGATGGTCAGATTTCAGGATTGAAAACTGCGCGCAACCCTCTAAACATTTCGCGCATGACGTCATCCTCCAAACCAGTTGTCGGCATCATTATGGGCAGCGACTCCGACCTGCCCGTCATGAAAAAGGCGGCCGAAGCCTGTGCCGAATTTAATGTGCCCTGCGAAGTGCAGGTAATTTCCGCCCACCGAACCCCGCGCGATCTCGAAAAGTATGCCAGCAGCGCCTACGAACGCGGCCTGCGGGTGATCATCGCCGGAGCGGGCGGTGCGGCCCACCTGCCCGGTGTGACGGCGGCGTTCACGCCCCTGCCCGTCATCGGGATTCCCATTGAAAGCAAGGCGCTGAAAGGCATGGACTCGCTCCTCTCGATCGTGCAGATGCCCAGCGGCGTGCCGGTTGCGACCGTGGCCATTGACGGCGCGCGCAATGCCGGTTTGCTGGCGGTCCAGATCCTCGCTGTCGGAGACGCCGCGCTGCACAAAAAATTTCTCGAATTCAAGGACAAGCTGGCTGAGGAATCCCGCGCCAAGAACAAGACACTGAAGGTCTAACGGACGCGGCGCAAAACGCCGCGTTACATTCTGGCCAGGGCACGGTCGATTCGGTGCAATGTTCGTTCCTTGCCGAGGATGGCAATCAAATGATAGAGGCTAGGGCCGGACGGGCTGCCGCAACACGCAACCCGCGTCGGATGCACGAGCACTCCGGTTTTGATGCCGAGTTCCTTGGCGGTCACTCCGAGAGTCGCGCCCACCTGTTCATGTTCAAATGGCTGCAGGGCCGCCAGGGCGTCGCGAAGTTTTGCGAGGCGCGGTTTATTCTCGGGAACAAGTTCCTTTTTGGCGGCCTCCACGTCATAGGTGATCTCATCCGTGAAATAAAAGCCCGCGTAAGCGGGCAATTCGCCGAAGAGCTTGATTTTGCCTTTGCAGGTATCCAGCGCGGCTTTCACATAATCGAGCGGATATTTGTTCGTATCGAAGCCGGCGCGCGCGAGGGCATGGATGGATTGCTCGTAAAAGCGGTCGTTGTCCATTTCGCGCAGATATTCGCCGTTCAACCAATTGAGTTTCGTTAAATCAAACCGGGCGTTGGAACGAAGAATCTGCGGCAGATCGAACAACTCAACGATTTCAGAAACGGGCAACTTTTCACGATTGCCCTTCGGGGACCACCCCAGCAGCGCGAGAAAATTAATGACCGCTTCCGGAGCGTAGCCTTCCTGCAAATAGGTTGCGAGTGACGATCCCTTGTCACGCTTGCTCATCTTCGAACCGTCACTGATGTTTAGAATCAAAGGAATGTGCGCATACTTCGGCGGCTCGACCCCAAAAGCGCGGAACAGCGCGATATGCTTGGCGGTGTTGCTCAAGTGATCTTCGCCCCGGATGACATGCGTGACGTTCATCTCCAGATCATCGATGACATTTACGAGATGAAACACCGGCTGGCCATCGGAGCGAACGATCACAAAATCCGGGTCGGCCTGTTCACGATCGGTCAATTCACGGGAGACATCGCCGACCACCAGATCCGGGATGGTGATCGCTTCGCGGGACATTTTGAATTTAACGGCCCCCTCGTGTTCGTAGGCGAGCCCGCGGGAAAGCAACGCCTCGACGCGCTGCTGATAATTCTGTTTACGCTGGCTTTGAAAGTAAGGCCCGAAATCGCCCTTGCTCGGCCCCGTGGCATCGCTGCTTACGGGACCTTCGTCCCAATCCAATCCCAGCCAGCGCAAGCCGTTGAGAATGACATCCACCGCCTCCTGCGTGTTGCGCGCGGCGTCGGTGTCTTCAATGCGCAGAATGAAAACCCCGCCCGTGTGGCGGGCGTAGAGCCAGTTGAACAAAGCGGTGCGTGCCCCGCCAATATGGAGGAACCCGGTGGGACTGGGGGCAAATCGGACGCGAACTTTCATAAATGCAATTTCAATTTAACAACGGGCCGCGAGTATTGCAGCGGCCCAAAAAAGAGTGGAACCATTCAGCCACCGGAGCAAGCCCGTTGTCAGGGCGGGCATTCGCAAAACCCTTAAAAACCGTTGCTTTCTCCACCGCTCACGACGCCGTTTACGGCTTGCGTCAAACTTCCTCGCAAAATCAACCGATTTTGATGGACGAAATAAAATGAAAAGCGCAGAGTCGGATCGTTGTATTGAAAACACCGGGCTATGTGTGCTTTTCTACCTGTCTGCCTCGCTGATGCGGACGTTACCTTGCTCGCCATAGTGGCAGTTTGCATTGTTACCGCGCTAATTTGGGAAACCGTCTGGCGTTCCCGTAAACAACGCAAACGCAAACAACGCGAGGAACGCGACCGCCAACGGCGAAGTCACTGGGGCCACGCCTGATTCATCGTTGCAACATCGTGCCGCTGGCACGAGTGCAAACGAGTTGAAGCAGGCTTAGGCGCCAAGTGGCAAATACGGCGCGAATCAGTTTTGCGCTTCCCGGGGGTTGTCGTCTCAAATCCCGCCCCATCTGCTGAATTCTTTTCAGCTTGATTCTTTTTCGCCGCGGCCCGTGCGCTCCTTGAGCCACCCTGAAAATAAAAAAGCACCCTGAGGTCGTCAGGGTGCCTTCGCGGAAAAAACCTTATTACTTGGCGCCGAGGATCGCGTCCTTGGCGGCCTTGGCGACGCGGAACTTCACGACGCGCTTGGCGGGGATGTTGATCTGCTCACCGGTGGCGGGATTGCGGCCGATGCGCGCGGCACGGTTGACGAGAACCAGTTTGCCGAGGCCCGGGAGGGTGAAAGTATTCTTGGCGTGCTTGTAGGCCAGCTGGCTGATGGTTTCGAGAACTTCGACGGCTTGCTTTTTGGTCAATCCGTTCTTCTCGGCGATCGCGGCGGCAACTTGTGATTTAGAGAGTGCTTTAGCCATAATCAGTCTAATGTGTTTGTTGTTTTTGGTTAATTAAAGTCGTATGACTTGCGGGCAATTAAAACGCTTCAGGAAAGTGGCGCAAGTAGAAAATGCGATATTTCTCCATAAAAATTGGGGGCTTTTGAGGTTCGCGGCACCGCAGGCTTGACTTCAATTTGTGTTCGCACAACATCAAAGACGTGGCTCTGTTCACCATACAAAATGAGTTCCGCTACGAGATCGTGCGCAAGATTTTCGAGGGCGGCATGGGCATCGTCTATGAAGCCGAACAACTGGGCGCGCGGGAGTTCGTTAAACGCATCGCCATCAAGGTGATCCGCCAGAATTACGCCGATCAGAAACAGTTCATCGAGAATTTCATCGGCGAAGCCAAGCTGGTCGCCGATTTGATCCACACCAACATCGTCCAGACGTATCACCTGGGCGAAACCAACGGCATCTTTTTCATCGCCATGGAATTGATCCGCGGCGTGAACCTGGAGCAGTTCGCCCAGCAGGTGCAGGATAAAAAGCGGGTGTTGCCCAAGGAACTGGCGGTATTCATCGTCAGCCGCGTCGCCCGCGGCCTCGCTTACGCGCATGCCAAGGGCGACAAGGATGGCAAGCCGCTCGGAATCGTTCACCGCGATGTCAGTTTCAAAAACATCATGATCGCGTTCGAAGGCGACGTGAAGCTGACGGACTTCGGCATCGCCAAGGCCCGCGGTCTCCTCATCGACAACGAAGGGGAAGTGGTGGCCGGCAAGGCCGACTACATGAGTCCCGAACAGGCGAATTTTCAAATCACCGACAAGCGCTCGGATCTTTTCTCGGCGGGCGTCGTGCTTGCCCATTTGTTGCTCGGGCGAAATGTTTTCAAAGGGCCATCCCCCGAAGAGTCCCGCCAGCGCATGATGACGATGGACATCCCGGATTTTCGGGCAATGGACGAACGCGTGGACGACCGGTTGAACGAGATCCTGCACCGGGCGCTCGTCCGGGATGTGGACAAGCGTTACGCCAGCGGCGACGAATTGCTCTACGATCTCGAGCATTACATTTATCATTCCGGTTACGGGCCCACCAACGAAACGCTCGGCAAATACATCCGCGAATTGTTCGGCCAATCGGTGCCGGTGGAGACGGCCAAGGCGGCCAAAGGCGGCACCAAGGTTTTCGCCTCAACCACCCGCAAAAGCCGCAAGGCGTGATCGGAGATGAAACGCCGGGTCAAGGATTCCATCGTCAAGGTCGGACTGATTCAGGCCGCCTGCTCCGCCAATGCCGCCCTCAACCTGAAGAAGACGCTGGCAGCCGCCGAGGTCGCCATCCGCAAAGGCGCGCAGATCATTTGCACGCAGGAGCTTTTTCGGTCGCAATATTTCTGCCAGACGGAGGACCATAAATTTTTCCAGCTGGCGGAGTCCATTCCCGGCCCGAGCACGGATGCCTTTCAGAAACTCGCGAAGAAACACGGCGTCGTCGTGATCGCCTCGCTTTTTGAAAAGCGCGCCGCCGGCCTTTATCACAACACAGCGGTGATCATCGATGCCGACGGCTCGATGCTGGGCTCGTATCGGAAGATGCACATTCCGGATGATCCGCTGTATTACGAGAAATTTTATTTCACGCCGGGCGACCTCGGATTTCGAGCGTGGCAGACGCGGTACGCGAAAATCGGGGTGTTGATTTGCTGGGACCAGTGGTATCCCGAGGCGGCCCGGCTGACCGCGCTGCAAGGCGCGCAAATTTTGTTTTATCCCACCGCCATCGGCTGGTTGCCCGGCGAAAAAGCCGAATACGGCGCGCGGCAACATTCCGCCTGGGAAACCATTCAGCGCAGCCACGCCATCGCCAATGGTTGCTACGTGGTGGTCCCCAATCGGCCCGGCCTGGAAAAGCTTTCCGGCGACGGCATTCAGTTCTGGGGACAAAGCTTTGTCGCCGGCACGTCGGGGGAAATCATTGCCAAGGCCAGCGTGGACCAGGATGAAGTCATGGTGGTTCCGCTCGACTTGAGCGTCGTGGATGTGACGCGCACCCACTGGCCATTCCTGCGCGACCGTCGCATTGATGCGTATTCCGATTTGACGAAGCGCCTGATCGATTGAGCACGATCTGGATTACGGGCGCGGGCGGTTTGATTGGAAATTACCTCGCGCGCAGCTCTTCACATTTCATGCCGGATGCCACCCTGGTGGCACTCACCCGTGCGATGCTCGACCTCACGGACGCAGCTTCCGTTCGCGTTCAATTTGCGCGGCAGAATCCGGGCCTCATTATTCACTGCGCGGCGATGACGCAAAGTCCCGCGTGCCAGGCCAACCCGGCCCTTGCCCGCCAGATCAACGTCGAAACGACCCGCTTGCTCGCCGCACTTGCGGCGGATGCCTCGTTGATCTTTCTCTCCACTGATCTCGTGTTCGACGGCCGCGCTGGAAATTACGACGAGTCCGCCGCCCCAAATCCGTTGAGCTTCTACGGCGAAACCAAACTGGCGGCGGAGCAAATCGTGCTCGCAAATCCGCGTCACACCGTCGTCAGGACCTCGTTGAATGGCGGCATTTCGCCCACGGGCGACCGGGGATTCAACGAGCAGATATACCGCGCCTGGAAGGCGGGCCAGACCGTTAAGCTTTTTAGCGACGAGTTTCGCAGTCCCATCGCCGCCGAGGCGACGGCCCGGGGAATATGGGAACTCGTCAGGCAGAAGCAGCCCGGATTGTATCACCTGGCGGGCGGCGAACGACTTTCGCGCTGGCAGATCGGGAGTTTACTGGCCGGGCGACATGCGGAATTGAAACCCCGCATCGAGCAATCCAGCCTCAAGCAATATTCCGGCGCGCCGCGGGCTCCCGACACGTCATTGAATTGCGGCAAAGTTCAAAGTTTACTTTCCTTTCCCCTGCCCCGTTTCAGTGAATGGCTGGCGACCCAGCCACGCGAGGCCTTTTAGCGATGGAAATGCCATCGCAGAAACCTTCAGAGTATCGCGGACGCCTCGCGCCTTCGCCCACCGGTTACCTCCATCTGGGGCACGCGCGAACCTTTTGGACCGCCCGGCACAGGGCGCGTGAGGCAAAGGGAACGCTGATTCTTCGCAATGACGACCTCGACCACGTGCGCTGCAAGCCTGAGTTTGTCGCCGCGATGTATGAGGATCTTCGTTGGTTTGGTTTCGCATGGCAGGAAGGCCCCGATATTGGCGGCCCGTGCGCGCCCTACGCGCAAAGCGAGCGGATCGATTTCCACCGGGAGATGTTGCGCAAGTTGCAGGCCGCAGGCTGCGTGTATGCCTGCACGTGCTCACGCCAGGACGTGTTGCGAGCGCTGGGGGCTCCACACGCCGGAGAGGACGAACCTATTTATCCAGGAACCTGCCGCCCGTCCTTCGGCGAGAAACGGGCAATTAAACCATTACCCAAAGGCGCGCGCATCAACTGGCGATTTAAGGTGCCGGACGGTGAAGCGATATCATTCGTGGATGGCGCGCAAGGGCTTCAAACGTTTGTTGCCGGGAGGGATTTTGGGGATTTCGTGGTCTGGCGGCATGATGACATTCCTTCGTATCAGCTCGCCGTGGTTGCGGATGACGCCGCCATGGGAATTACGGAAGTGGTGCGCGGCGCGGATTTGCTGGCAAGCACGGCCCGGCAGTTATTAATCTACAAGGCTTTGGGATTGCAACCGCCGGGTTATTATCATTGTCCGTTGGTGACTGACGAAACGGGCATCCGACTGGCAAAACGCCACGATGCCCTAAGCTTGCGCACCATGCGGGAACGCGGCGTCACACCGGAATCGATCCGTCAAAATTGGTAAGGCGACAAACGGCGTTTACAGTTGTTCCGCCCGATAGGATTTCACCTTGTTCGTCGCGTTCACATCGATGAACGTGGCAGTGCCGTTGGTGTTCGTCAAAAAGCCAAGCGAGGTCCAGGACGTGAGATCAATGGAACTCCAGATGCGCAACGTGGAACCCGCCGAACCCTGGATGCTGAATTGGAACTGGCTTGGACTGAGGCGCAAGGGTGAGAGCAGGAACAGGGATTTTTGCGGCATATAATCCACGAAGGTGTTGTGGCTTTGAATGACGGCGATGTCCGCGCGGACCGCGGAACCCTCGTTGATGTTCAACAGATTGTTGCGCACGTCCAAATAGTAAAGCTGGGTGAGGCCCACGACCGGGCTGATGGACTGGAGGTTGTTTTCGTTTAGATTAAGCCAGCGGAGGCTGGTCAAGCCGGCCAGCCCGGACAGATCGGTGATATGATTGGTATTCAGTTCGAGCGTCTGGAGCTGCGGCAGGCCCAAAAGCGTTGGGGCGACCGAAAAATTATTTCGACTCAGGCCCAGCCAGGTGAGGTTCGGCATGTCGGAAACACCCGAGGCATTGGTGAGTTGATTGCCCCAGAGGTCGAGGCCGTTCAGCAGAGGTAAATTCGACATTGCCGGGAGGGTCTTCAAGTTGTTCTGCCACAAACTGAGGTAGGTAAGACTGTGCAGATTGGTCACCGGCGAAGCGTCCGAGATTTCGTTGCCGGCAATATCCAGCGCGTAAACAAGATTGGTGAGCCCGGCCACCGCCGAGATCGTTTGCACATGGTTGCTCTGCATGACCAGCCACTGCAATTTATACAGGCCGGCAACGGGAGCGATGTTGGTGAATCCGTTGCCGCTGAGACTCAGGAACGTCAGGTTCGTAAGCCCGGAGAGCGGTGACAAATCGCTGATTTTGTTACCGGAGAGGTAGAGATTCTGCAAATTGGTGCGACCGGCAAAAATGCCCACGTTCGTGATGACGTTGTTTTCCAGATTCAGGTAATAGAGGTTGGTCAGCCCGGCGAACGGCGCAAGACTGCTGACCCCATTCATATCGCAACCGAGCACAGTTAAATTTTTCAATGCCGCTACATAGGCTCCACCTCCGCCGGCGCGATTACCTCCGCACCATAGCGTCGTCAGATTCGTGAGACCCGCCACCGCGGTGAGATTGCTGGTTGCGATGGTGCTGACATCCAGATTGTAAAGCAGCGTGTGATTCGTCAGGTACGAGATATTGGTCACCGAACTGAAGTTGATGGAGAACTCCTGCAACCCCGGAAGATTCGTGATGAAGGTGATGTTGTCGAAATGGTTGCTGCTCAGGAAGAGACTTTGCAGATTCGTGAACGTGCCGACGATCGGAACATTCGTCACTTCGTCCCACGACAATGAGAGCCAGTAAAGGGCCGACTTCCCCAGCAGCGGTGAGATGTCCTGGATCTGGTTGCGATGCTCATCGTATTGCCAGTCGCCGCCCACGTCCAGAAACTGCAGCAATTGCATGCCCGCGCAAAACGCGATGTCCGGCAGGCAGTCGCTATGCAGGTTTAAGCGATAGAGATTCGTCAAGCCCGCCAGCCGCGGGGTATTGATCACGCAGCCATTGTTGTTGATCTCCAACACGCTGAGATTGTTCAGGCCATCCATCACCGGAATGGTGTGGATGCTGTTCTCGTTCAAGTACAGCTCCTGCAAATTGTATAGGCGCGACACAAACGAGGCATCCTGCAAACCCGCGCCCGAAATATACAGATAGTTGAGATTGTTCAAGCTGGCCAAGGGGCCCGGATCGGAGATGGGATTGTTGCCGAGATCGAGGCTGTACAATTGGCGGGAATACTGCAGGCCGGAAATGTTGCTGATACCCGCGCCGTTCAAAAAGAGGTAATTCAAGTAGTCGAGGTCCGTCAGATGGATCTCGCCGCCGGAGGGCGTGTGTCCCTGGTCAACCAGCGCCGCATACACCAGGTTGCTAAAGCCTGGATCAACGAAGGGAACGACGTCCACGACGCTCAACTGCGCACCCACACTGGCGACCACGTTGCTATTGGCATCCCACACCAACACCCGATAGGTTCCCACCGCATTGGTGTCCACCTGCGACAAATACAATTCGGCCGCGGTTTCGCCACCGATATCCGTGCCGTTGAACTGCCATTGGAAATTGAGGTTGGTGTTGCCCAGCGTCGTGAACGCCTCGACCGTGAAATAAACGTCCTCATCCGGCGCAGCCACCATGTTGAGGGGCTGGCGGGTGATAAACACCGTGCGACCGCAATAGGGGTCGCCGACATAAAGGTGAGCCACCGAACTCGATACCTTTCCGTTGTCGTCGGCCAGGATGGCTCGGTACTGCCCCGCCTGATTGGTTTGAACATTGGAGAGGAACAATACCGCGCTGGTCTGACCGGGCAAATCCGTGCCATTACGCTGCCATTGATACCGCAGCTCCCCCGCGGTGGTCGAAGCCGAGACGGCGAAGTAGGCGGAGCCAAGATTCGTGATGCACTGGTCGGATGGCGATACCCAAACGTCGATGGTCTGGGAGGTGTTTTGCGGATCATAGTCCACGTTGACATATTGCTCTTGCAGATTTGTAATGACGTTCCACGCAGGCGTCGTCGGCCCGACGTCGAGCAGGTTTCGCCGAATGTCCACGTAGCCACCATATTGCAAGCCGGGTATCGAAAGCAGGGGGCTGATATCGCTCAGCACATTATCGCCCATGTATATCGTGCTCAGATATGGAAGCGTGGCGAGAGCGGAGATATCACCGATATTATCGCCGCCAATATCGAGGGCGTTAAGATTCGTCAGTTGCCCAAGAAAAGACAGGTCCGGCGCCGAGGCAAGGCTGTTCATCTCCAGGTATTCCATCTTATACAACGCCGTAACCGCCGGCAAATTTGTCAATGCTGTGCTGTTCACGCTGAGGTGATGGATGTTGGTCAGACTGAGGATGGGCGTGAGGCTGCCGAGGCCGGGGTTGCCGTCCACCCACAATTCCACAAGGTTTGTGAGGCCAGTGAGGGAGGAGAGCGTGGTTAAGCCGGACACCCCGCCGATACTCAAGCGGGTGAGCGACGGAAAATTCGACACGAGTGATGCATTGGTGATGGGGTTGTAATAGACCAACAACGAAGTCAAACTATGCCCCAGTGCCGGACTAAGATCCGTGATCGAATTATAGCCCACTTCCAGATCCTTGAGTTGAGGCATGTGGGTTACGAAAACGATATTGCTCAAATTGTCAGCCGTGGCGTGCAGGAACGTGAGGTTGGTCAGGCCATTCAACACCGATGGATTTGCGGGCCCATTGTTCCAACTCACATCGAGATTGGTCAGCGTGGTTAATGTGGTCAGTGGCGCCAGGTCAGCCACGCGCAAGTAGTAAAGGCTCAGCCAGCGAATGTTTTTCATCCCCGTAAGGAAGCTGGCGTTGGTGATCGACACATCGGCCGGCCCGCGGTTGCCGCCAATGTCCAGGTAGATCATGTTCGTCAATCCGGCCAGCGGGGTGGCATCCCAAAAATGATTCCACGGGGCCTGGAACTGAACCAGGTGCCAGAGACTGGTGATGGCCGATATGTTTGTGACCTGACAAAAGCCGACGTCCAAATTGGTCAGGTTTGCCGCCGCCGCGACTCCGGAGAGGTCAACGAGCGGATTGCCGCTGGCATACAGGCGCAGCAAGTTGGTCATTCCAGCCAATCCCGATAAATTTGTGAGCGAATTACTGTTGATTTCCAGCAATTTCACCGATTTGGCCGTGGCCACGCCGCTGAGCGACTGTAACTGACAATTGGCCGCCTTGAATTCCACAAGACTTGTCGCACCCGTTAGCGCGGTGAAATCCGAGAGCGGATTGCCATTCAAATCGAGGACGCTCAGGTTGGTCGCAGTTTGCAGGCCGCCGAGGTTCTGAATCCCACGATAGCCCGCATCCAGGTTCGTCAACGTCAGCATATTGGTGACGTAAATGTTCGTGGGTGCCTGGATTTGGAGAGCATTTCTTACCGCGTCTTCGAGGCCGGAATCGGGAAAGGTTACGACCTGCGCCGTTGCGGACGTGGCCGTGATGGCCATCCCAGCGACTGCGCACATGAATCGACGCCACGTACGGAAAACGCCGGAGGAAAAAAGAGGGATCAGATGCATAGCGTTAACAAGGGTGTTTGGCCTTAAAATGAACACTTCCTTGTAGCAAACGGAAGGCTGTACGTAAAGCATTTATTGGCCTTTTCGGGCCAAGAAATGCCTTGTTTTCCGATGTATTGGACGGCGAGGTGCCGTCCCGCCTTACATATGGGCGATGATGTTATCTCCGAACTGGGAGCACTTGATTTCCGTGGCGCCTTCCATTTGGCGGGCGAAATCATACGTGACTTTCTTCGACCCGATGGCGCCGTTGAGACCATTGATAATCAGATCAGCCGCCTCGGTCCAGCCGAGGTAACGGAACATCATTTCGCCGCTCAACACCACGCTGCCCGGGTTGACCCGGTCCTGGTTGGCATATTTGGGCGCGGTGCCGTGCGTGGCCTCGAAGATGGCGTGGCCGGAAACGTAGTTGATATTACCGCCTGGAGCGATGCCGATCCCGCCCACTTGCGCGGCGAGGGCGTCGCTGAGGTAATCGCCGTTGAGGTTTGGCGTCGCAATGACGTCGAAATCCTCGGGCCGCGTCAAAACCTGTTGAAGGGTAATGTCCGCAATCGCGTCTTTCACGATGATGCCCTGGGGCAATTTGCACCACGGACCGCCATCGATCTCGGTCGCGCCGAAATCGCGTTTGGCCAGTTCATAACCCCAGTCACGGAAGGCGCCTTCCGTGAATTTCATGATGTTGCCCTTGTGCACGAGCGTGAGGCTTTTGCGTTTCTCGCGAACCGCGTATTCCAACGCCGCGCAAACGAGACGTTCGCTGCCGGGGCGACTGATCGGCTTGATGCCGATGCCGACCTGATCGGCCGCCTGCGCGCCGAAACGAATCTTTTTGAATGCGGCCGGGAGTTCCTTCTGAAGAAAATCCAGCAACTTCTTCGCCTCGGGACTGCCCGCCTGGTAATCAATGCCCGCGTAGATGTCCTCGGTATTTTCGCGGAAGATGATCATGTCCACCTTCTCCGGGCGCTTTACCGGCGAGGGAACGCCTTTGAAATATTGCACGGGACGCAGACAGACGTAGAGATCCAGCATCTGCCTCAGCGCAACGTTAAGCGAGCGAATGCCGCCGCCCACCGGCGTGGTCAACGGGCCTTTGATGCCCACCAGATATTCCTTGAATGCCTCGATGGTGTCGTCGGGCAGCCAGTTGTCGAATTTGTTCTTGGCCGTTTCACCGGCGAACACTTCGAACCACGCAACCTTGCGCTTGCCGCCATAAGCTTTTTGAACGGCCGCATCGAATACGCGCTCGCTCGACGCCCAGATGTCGGGACCGGTGCCGTCTCCGCGAATGAAAGGCAGAATGGGATTTTCCGGAACCGCCAGTTTTCCGTTTTTAACCGTGATTTTGCCGCCGGCAGGCGGAGTAATATCTTTGTAAGGCATGATAGTGAGATTCTATGGTTGGCGACGAACCTGAGGTTACGCCGCGTGGATTAGCTTCGTCGTCGCGGGAACGGCGGCGGCTTCAAGCGTGGCTTTCACCTTCGCGATGGTATTTTCAACGGTCAAGCCGTACTTCTGGCGCAGGTCTTCCACCGTCGAGGCGTGTTCGATGAACTGATCGGGCCAGCCGATTTGCACCACCGGCGTCGTGACGCGTTTTTCGTTGAACAATTCCAGCACCGCGCTGCCGTAGCCACCCATGAGCACGTGATCTTCGAACGTCACCAACACGTCGGCGGCGCGACCGAAAAATTCGGTGGTCGCGGCATCCAGCGGCTTCGCAAAACGGGGATTGATGATCGCCACGTCATAGCCTTCGGCGGTCAGTTTCGCCGCCACCTTTTGGCCCAGGGACATCATGTTGCCCAGCGGGAACAACGCCACTTTCCGGCCACGCTGGCTGGAGAAATTCTGAATCACCTCGGCTTTGCCGATTTCGAGAATCTTCGGCTGATCCTTGATCGGCACGCCTTCGCCCGGGCCGCGCGGATAGCGGATGAACGTCGGAATTTTCTGATGAGTCGCTGTGAACATCATATCCACCAACTCGTCCTCGTCCTTGGGCGCCATCGCGATGCAGTTCGGTATCGAACGAACGTAGCTGATGTCGAACAGGCCGTGATGCGTCGGACCGTCCTGCGGTGAAAGGCCCGCGCGGTCCATGCAGAAGATCACCGGCAATTCCTGGAGCGCGGCATCATGGACGATGCAATCATAGGCGCGTTGGAGGAATGTCGAGTAAATCGCGCACACCGGGTGAAAACCCATCGTGGCCATGCCGCACGCAAAGAGAACGGCATGCTCCTCGGCAATACCCACATCGTAATAGCGGCTGGGCATGGCCTTTTCGAGAATCTTCAAGCCCGTGCCGCTCGGCATGGCCGCCGTGATACCAACGACCGAGCTGTCCTTCTGGCATAGCTTGACCATGGTTTGGCCGAACACATCCTGCCACGCGGGTGGCGTGCCCGGTTTCGCGGCGGGAGTGGTGCCGGTCGCAACGTCGTAAGGTCCGAGACCATGAAACTTTTCCGGATTCTTAAGCGCGGCTTCGTAGCCCTTGCCCTTTTTGGTAAGGACATGGATGACGATCGGGCGATCGCAGGTCTGCGCGAATTGCAGTGTGCTGATGAGCAGCGGCAAATTATGGCCGTCCACGGGGCCGAGATAGCGCAGTCCCATTTCTTCGAAGATGAGGCTGTTCCCGTAACCACCGCGGCCGTCCACCTGCATGCCTTCCGGATTTTGTTCCAGGCCGACTTCCGTCAGCGCGCCCTTGAAACCTTCCTCCGCCTTGTGCGCGAGCTTGAGCGCGATGTCGCCCTTCGGCAATTTCCGGACCCAACGCTCGAAATCCTTCGCCAGCTTGTTGTAGGAGGGATTCGTAATGAGCTTGTTGAGGTAATCCGAAATGGCACCCACGTTCTTGGCGATACCCCATTCATTGTCGTTGAGGATGCCGATGAAACGCTTGGTCGTCGGGGCGATGTTATTCAGCGCCTCGAATGAAATACCGTTGGTCAGCGCCGCATCGCCGAAAATGGCCACGACGTCTTCGTCGCTGCCTCGCTGGTCGCGCGCCGCGCAAATGCCGAGCGCGGCCGAAAGCGCGGTGCCGGCATGGGCCGCCCCGTAGCAATCGTGTTCGCTCTCGCTCCGCAGCGCGAAGCCGCTAAGTCCGTCCGTGCTGCGAATCGTGTTAAAGCGGTTTTTACGGCCGGTCAGCAGTTTGTGGACATAAATCTGATGGCTGACGTCCCAGACAAATTTGTCTTTGGGCGTGTTGAAAACGTAGTGCAGCGCGATGGTCAGCTCCACGACGCCGAGGTTCGGGCCAAGGTGGCCGCCATTCTTGGCGAGGCCGTTGATCAGTTCATGCCGGATTTCGTCGGCCAGATGGTGCAATTGCTCAACCGTCAGCTTCTTAACGTGGCTCGGGCTGTCCACCATCTCCAAATATTGGCTCATATTTATGTATTAAACGTCCTCAGGCTCGATGGGTTTCAGCTTCATCTCGCCGGCTGCATTTTTTTCCAACTGCTGAATTTTCAGGTCCGCCTCCGCCAGTTTTTCCTGACAGATTTTGGCCAGTCGGGTTCCTTCCTCGTACCGGGCCAGCAGCGATTCCAAAGGCAAATCATCGGATTCCATCGCTTCCACGATGGTTTCCAGTTTTTTCAAAGCTTCTTCGAACGGCGGACTTGCAGCTTTGGCGGGACTGTTCTGTCCCGCGTTCTTTGCGACACTCGCCACACCCCGAAACTATGGCAAAGGCAGCTCCGCGTCCAGCATGGATTAGACGCCGACAGACGCAGCAAGAGCGAAAGAATCAACCAGCGGGATCTGGCGTTTCCACCCGGCTTAACACCACGCCAGCCTTCAACTTCGTCTCCAGGCGTTGCCCTGCTTTCGTTTGCGAAGTATCGCGAATAACCTTTCCGGTGTCCGCATCTCGCGTGATGGAATAGCCGCGCGCGAGCACCTGTTCCGGGCTCAACAACCGCAAACGCGCTTCCAGCATCGCCAGCCGGTTCTTTAATACGCCCAGGCGTTGCAGTCCCTGCTCTTGCAACCTTTGTTCGGCCAGCCGAAAAATTTCCCGCCGCTGCTTCACCAACTGGGCCGGACGCACCCGCATCAATCGATCTGACAAACCCCGCCAGGCGGTTCGCTGTTGTCGTACGCCTTGAAGCGTAGAGCGCGCCAGGCTGCCCTGCAAATCGTCGAGCCGTTGCAAACTGTCGTTCAGCCGCCGACGCGGATGCATCCGCCCCAGCCGTTGATTTGCGTAAAGGAACAGTTGCGCTTTCTCGTCCAGTAATTGTCGCGTCAAAACTTGCAAACGCGCGCCGACGATCGAGACGAACTGATAACTGGCGAACACCCCTTCAGTGATGATCTCCGCCGCCGCGCTCGGGGTCGCCGCCCGATGATCCGCCACAAAATCGCTGATCGTGAAATCAATCTCATGCCCCACAGCCGAGACCACCGGCAGCGCCGATTCAAATATGGCACGTCCTACGATCTCCTCGTTGAACGCCCACAAATCCTCCAGGCTTCCGCCGCCGCGCGTCACCAAAATCAAATCCAGAAAACCACGCCCTTTGGATTCCGCGAACACACTTTCCTCCATCCCCGCGCGCAAATTCTGAAACACATTGAACTCGTTCAGCAACCGAATCCCCGCCGCGATTTCACTCGCTGCCCCGTCACCCTGCACCCGGCACGGCGCCAGAATGATTTCCAGCCCGGGATTTCGCCGGTTGATCACGTGCAAGACATCGCGAATCGCTGCGCCGGTCGGCGACGTCACCAAACCGATTCGCTGCGGATACCGCGGCAGCAGCCGCTTTCTTTCCTGGGCAAACAACCCCTCGGCGTTGAGCTTTTGCTTCAGCTTTTCAAACGCCGCTTGCAACGCGCCGACGCCCTGCAACTCCACCGCCGTCACGCGCAACTGATATTGCCCGCGTGGCTCGTAAACCGTGACCTCGCCTTTGACCGTCAGCTTGCGGCCATCCTGGACCAGCGTCCGATCCACGCCGCGTTCGCCGCGGAACAACACCGCGCTTACCTGCGACGCCGCATCCTTGAGCGTGAAATAAATGTGTCCGGAGGACTGCACGCGCAGGTTGGTCACCTCGCCCGTCACCCACACCTCGCCTACCTGCTTTTCCAGCAGATGCTTGATTTGCGAAGTCAGGGCGCTAACCGACAGCACCTTGCGCTGCGGTTCCACGGGAAACAGCTCGCCAAAATCCCACTGACTTTTTGCCGGCTTTGCCATGGCTCAATTCGTCGGGTCGGGTAACGCCTCGGAAATTCGCTGGATGTTCGTGGCGTGACCCGTGTCGGGATTGATTTCAATCAAGGCGCCCTGCAACATTATGCGGCCTTTCGCGACGTCGAATTTCTGCGGCATGTTCGTCAAAAACCGCCGGATTACCGGCTCGATGCCCCGACCGATTACACTTTCGTGCGGCCCGGTAAACCCGCCGTCGCAAAGAAACGCCGTGCCGCCGGGAAAAATCCGCTCATCCGCCGTCTGCACATGCGTGTGCGTGCCGATCACCGCGCTCACTGAGCCATCCAGCATGCGGGCCAGCGCGATCTTCTCAGATGTGGCCTCCGCATGAAAATCCACGAAAATGATTTTGGTCCGCAGCCGCAGGCGATCCACCTCCGCCTGCGCGCAATGAAATGGATTCTCGAGCGCCGCCATGAACGTTCGTCCTTGCAGATTCAGCACGCCAATCGGCGGCAACCCCTTGAGATCCACGACGACGCTTCCCTGCCCCGGCGTGCCCGCCGGATAATTCGCCGGCCGCACGAATCGCCGCTCCGTCTCCAGCAACGTCATCACTTCCTTCTGATCCCACAAGTGATCGCCGCATGTGATGATGTCCACGCCCGCCTCCAGAATCTCGCTGGCCGTCCGGGTCGTGATGCCTGAGCCACCCGCCGAGTTTTCGCCGTTGGCCACCACGATATCGACGGCGTGACGCCGCCGTAGTTCCGGCACAAGTTCGGTCACCGCCCGGCGCCCCGGCTGCCCGACGATGTCCGCAATAAACAACAGTTTCACACCGGCAGACTAAGACTGCGGGTGACAACCTCCAAGCTTCAACTTCCGCTACCGGGCGCAGAACCAAAATACTATTTTTGCCGCCGATGTTTTGAAAGGGCGTAAACTTCCGAGCGAAGCGCCGGCAGCGGATCATCCGAAAGATCGATGCCCTCGGTGAGATTCGTCGGATCGTAAGCCAGCGCTTTTTCGGCGGCAGTATTGTCAGGGACGACTGATATGACGCTGATGACACCCACTTCGATCGCCTTACGATCATCCGGCCAGACCAGCGAAGGATCTTTGGTGACGTCGCCGGGATTCGGCAATTGGACCACCAGCCGGTATTTCACAGACTCTTTTGCAAGGCGGCTCTTGAGGTCATCGATGAGAAAATCCGGTGATTTCGCTTTCGCATCGGCTTCGCTGAGATTCTTTTCACCAGCAACCGGCAGGATTTTGAATCGTCCGGGCTGTTTCACTCCGTCCTTGTTGATGAACACCAGGGCGTTGTTGGCAAAGAAGGCTTCGTTCGCAAAGCTTGAGGGAATCACGCGATTATCCAGCACGAATTTGAGAGCCGGCGGATGCGCACCGAGAAACGCCTCGACCGGCCAGGGATGCGGCTTGCTGGGGTCGGTCGCGACCACTGATTTTTGCAGTTCCAAAAACTCTTCGCCGTTGGCGACCACGAAGCCGTTGTGGGAAATCGCAACGATGTCCATCTTCCCTCCGCCGGGCAGCTTAAACCGAATCGCGAGGCCGCGCGGGCCGGCTTCCGGTGAAAAATCGGGCACATGGGGATTCGGCGCGCCATCCGAAAAGCGAATGGTCACGGGCGTCGTGGCTTTCTGGAAATGCGGCGCAGTCGAAAGGCTCGCGGCTTCCGCTGACGGCGTAAACGTGCCCTGACAGACCAGTCCTTTCGCATGCACGAGACGTTGAGCGGGTGCCACACCGTGCACTTGAATCATGGTATCGAAGATTTGCTGCGCGAGGTCCTTGTTCGCAGGTGGCTCTCCGCGCACGTCAGCTTGCGCTAAAAGAAATGTTGTCATCCCGATTGCAACACCGGCAATAAATGTCTTTTCAATTTTCATAGATATATCCCTGTTAGGTAAGCGCAGTGTCCATCTGCTCGGTGGCGCATGCTATTACCATGGCGGGAATGCGTTCAAGCGAAAAGCGGAGCCCCCGACGCGACCGTTCGAGACGTGAACTTTTGGACCCGACCGGGTTGCAACGCGGATTTGGACCTGGCAAATTGGGGGATGAACCCGTCATCGCCCGTCGAAATGGAAGTGGTCCCGACCGAAGCCGGCTATGATCGATGGGCCGAATTTTACGATGCGGACGATAATCCGCTTGTACTGATCGAAGGTCAGCATTTCGGCGACATGATTGGCGCCGTGAAAGGGCTGACCGTCGCCGATATTGGCTGCGGTACCGGGCGTCAATCGCTGCGGCTCGCCGCTGCCGGCGCCTGCGTGACCGGGGTGGATTTCTCCGAAGCGATGTTATATCAGGCGCGCGCGAAACCGGGTGCTGACGCGGTTACGTTCATCCGTCACGATGTTTCCCAACCTTCCCCGCTGAAATCCGCCGCGTATGACCGGGTGACGTGCTGCCTCGTGCTCGACCACATCAAGGAATTGGATGCCTTCTTTTTGGAACTGCGCCGGCTTTGCAAGCCGACCGGCTTCATTGCGATATCGGTGATGCACCCCGCGATGTCGTTGCGCGGGGTTCAGGCCAGATTCACCGATCCCGCGTCCGGCCGAAAAATCAGTCCGGCCGGAGAGGTGCATTTGATGTCTGACTACCTGATGGCCGCCCGGCGGGCCGGTTTGGCGCTGGATTACATCAGTGAATACCCGATGGATGCCGCTCTCGCCGCAAAATCACCCCGCGCCCAAAAGTATCTCGACTGGCCGCTGTTGCTGCTAATGCGGCTGTTGCCCACCTAATCCAAATGGATCAGTCCGCCCGGCTGACCTTAAAGGCTGCAATACCCCCAGTGATGAGGGAAACGAAATTGCCGATGCTGAAAAAGATGCCGATGAAGGTGGCAATAACGCCGATCTCCGTCGCCACGGTATCCGACACCTCACCGGCAAGCCTGGCTTTGGCATCAAACGCTTCCTTCGTGGTTTCACCGCTGGCCAAGGCCTGCAAATCTTTGAGGTTGTCGTCGCGAAATTCCTTAACCTCTTCGTCCGTGATGGAATTCGGATCCGGAGTTTCGCCGGGATCAACATCCTGTTTTGCTAGATGCTTTTTAATCTCGTCGTCGGTTCCGTTCGGAATCTCCGCGATGGCTTTTTTGGCTTCCTTGACTGCCTCGTCGTAAGCGGAAGCGGCTTCCTTCGCCATTTCGGGCTTCACGGTGTTTTGCCAATAGATGCGAGCGATAATGTACTGGGAGCCGATGATGCCGAGCACCAGCAAAATGGAACAGATGATCCCGAGTCCCACCCCGCCTTCTTTTCGCCCCATGAATCGCGCTCCCAAGCCAATCAAAATGCCCAAGCCAATTCCCAGATATGGCAGTCGGAAATCCCACTTAAAATAGACGAAGTAGAAAATCAGGGAATAAAGCACGCATCCCACCACCATGCCCAGTAGCGCGCCCAAAACTCCGAGCCAGAAGCTGGGCGCCTTGCCTTGGACCACGCTTGGCACCGTGTAACCACCCGCCGGTTGCGGTCGCGCGCCGACGGGCTGGGCCATCGGTGCAGCAACTGGTGCTGCGGTTGCGCCGCCAATACGAAGTTTCCCCGCACCCACCGGAGGCGGAGGCGGTGGTGGCATGCTTCCCGCACCCGGCGCAGCCGTGCCGGCCATGATCGGCATCGGTGCGGGCGCAGGGGCTGGTGCCGGGGCAAGGGCAATGCCGCCGCCGACCCGGAGCACTTCGTTCGCCTTGGCGGTGCCATCCACTTTGCAGACGGGACAATTAACGGCATACGGCATCCGTCCATTGACGGGCTCCACGTCAAACTTGTAGCGCTGGCCGCAATCACACTGGATTTTGACTTCTTGCATGGTATGGCCGCTTCAGCGGAATTTAGAGTCGGACGTTTTGGTGCGGAAAGGAAAGGCTGACTCCCAGCAAATGAGAAGCCTCACCGCATAACGCGACCGACGGAAGGAAGATTCCGGAGATAGTCAGGCCCACGCCCGGATTTTAGTTTTCACCTGCGGACAGTCAAGGCGTTTTAGGCCCGCGCTTCATGCAATCCACTTTACGAGGGCGGCAATCCCGGACGCCTCGGCGAAATCTTGATTTTCAAAAACTCCGGTGCCATACAGAAAACATGGCAACCCATCCGAAGAGTAAAAAAACCAAACGCAAACAACCGTTGACCCCTGACCGACTCATGCAATTGGCCTGGGGCTACGCACCCGGACTTATCGTGGAAGCCGCGCTCGACTGCGGCGTCTTCAACGTCCTCGATAAATCACCTCGCACGGTAAATGAACTGGCCAGAACGACCAAGGCGTCCGTCCGCGGCCTCACGGCAATTCTCAATGCTCTCGTCGGCCTCGGTTTGCTAGACCGCAACGACAATCGTTACGCGCTGACACCCGAGAGCGCGACGTTTCTGGTCCCAGGCAAACCCGCCTACCAGGGCGCTTTCTTCTGGCACCAGACGCGGCAATTGATTCCGAATTGGCTCCAACTCAGAAAGGTCGTTCGAACCGGAAGGCCCGCGATAAGCGGCAATCGCGAAGCGGTGGGGTCGAAATTTTTCGCCGGCTTCGTCGAGGGAATTTTCCCCTTAAGTTATCGCGCAGCCCAAACGCTGGGCGACCATCTCAAGATTTCCAAATCCTCGTCGCCCGTCAGTGTGCTCGATATCGGCGCCGGCTCAGGCGTGTGGGGTATCACGCTGGCGGAACAATCGCCGAACGTAACCGTCCTCGCCGTGGACTGGCCGCGAGTGCTGCCGGTCACGCGCCGCATCGCCAAACGGCATGGCGTCGGTGATCGGCTGAAAGTTCGCGCCGGCGATTTCTCCAAAGCGGATTTTGGAAACGGCCATCAAATCGCCACCATTGGTCATATCCTTCATAGCGAAGGCGCGGAACGAAGTCAGCGGCTGCTGCGCAAAACTTTTGCCGCGCTCGCTCCTGGTGGCACGATAGTCATCAGCGAATTTTTACCTGACGAGGATCGCAAAGGACCGCCTCCGGCGTTGATGTTTGCGGTGAATATGTTGGTTCATACCGAAGCCGGCAACACGTTCACCTTCGGCGAAATTAGCTCGTGGCTAAAAAAAGCGGGCTTCAAAAATCCCCGCCTTCTGCCGGCCCCTGGGCCGTCTCCCCTGATTCTCGCGACAAAGCCTTGATACGGCATCGACCCACGCCTTGCGGTGCGGCGCCAGCACGCTTACGTTGATTTGCATGAGCTTCGATGCCTTTGAAGAACTCCAAGACGCGGCCGCCTCGCTCGGATTGGAGGATTACCGCCGGCATATATTCCTGTGCGCTGACCAAACGGACGCCAAATGTGTGCCGAGAAAGAAAGGTCTGGCCGCCTGGGAATTCCTGAAATGTCGACTGAAGGAGCTGAACCTCGTTGGCGCCCATCCTCTGGTTTTTCGTACCAAAGCCAATTGCTTGCGTGTATGCGTGCAGGGACCGATTGCAGTCGTTTATCCGGAAGGCGTCTGGTATCACTCCTGCACTCCCGAGGTGCTTGAGCGCATCATTCAGGAACACCTGATCAAGGGCCGCATCGTCTCCGAATTCGCGTTCGCCAAAAATCCGATGCGGCCTTGATAGTCTGCCGTGGTTCAGCGCTTTCCAAGGAGACGATCCGATTTGGCGGCGACCACAAAATCGCTTTCCGACAAACCGTGAATCGAGTGCGTCCAGAATGTGAGTTTCACTTTGCCCCACGCGAGAAAAATGTCGGGGTGATGGTTCAACTTTTCCGCGAGGCGGCCCACTTTGTTGGTAAACGCGAGCGCCTGTTTGAAATTGTCGAATTTGTATTCCTTTTCCAAATGATGCTGGCGGATCACACGCCAGCCCCCGCCTAATTCCTTCGCGAGATGCTTCAAGGCCCTGCCCTTTAACGGCGAACTTCCGCCGGTGCACGGAACGCATTTTCTATCGGCCAAGGATTTCATAATATGTTAGTTTTAAAGAATGGCTGTTTAAGAGGGTAGCATGGAATCCATTTCTTCGCCGAACAACTTAAACACGCGAAAAGGCCTGTCCTGTCAGGCAATTCCCCACACACAACAAGTTGCGACGCCTGACTTGCCGATAAATCGAGTCGTGATAAAATCATGGCGGCCCAGGAGCCGAAAATTCATGGTTCACGACGTTCTGCAATCCGACATCGAATTTGCGCGCGCGCAGTTGCAATCCAATTATTCAGAAAGCGATGTCATTATGGCCCTGCAACGCCGGGGAGTGGATGAGACGAAGGCCTCGAAGCTGGTAACGGACTTGCGGAATAACGTGGCGGTGAAAGGCAGCGACCCGCTGCCAGTGGGCGGAGACATTAAACGGCGCTCATCGGCGTCGCTGCCGCCGGGTGCCAGCGTGCCGGTAATGGAACCGGACAAAGGAATGAAACGCCGTCACCATCCCCGCCGCCCCCCGTTCCCGTGGTGGTTCCTTATTATCGTGGTCATTTTCATCTGGGCGCTCGCGTACGCGATCTGGCACGACGACAAGAACACCCGCGATTTTGAGAAGCACGAAATTCCCGCCAAGCCGACCATTAAAGACTAGGTCAACGGCTGGCCGGCGCAGGGGCAGTTAATTGGCTTGAGCGTTGATGAAGGCTTGCTGCCTCAGCAAACTTTCCCGGACGGCCCTTTCGATACCCGGAGCGAACGGCGCGGGCGTGCTCTCACGCCCTTCGTTGGAGTGCTGCACTTCATAACCGCCTTCTGGAAGCAACGCCTCCGTCGGCAGATAGGAGTTGGCTTCCTGGCAATAGCCCCAGGGAACAATGTTCAGCGGGGCCAGCCACGCCGAAATTTTCGCGCGCCATTCGATGCACGGCTCTCCGCCCGAATATACCACCCACTGATTATCTGCGAGGCGAATCAGCCCCAGCGGCCAGGCGTCGCCACGCGAAAACCCTTCGTCCGAATCGTAACGTTTCAACCAGTATTCACTCACTCCCAGAAGGTAGTTGTTCGTTTTGGCCACCGCTTCGGCGTGCATGCGTTCATACGTGTTACGCGGCGGCGGATTGTCCCGCGGCAGAAAGGGACGATCACTCGCCCCTGCAATGTTCAGGTTGAGCTTTTTGCCCGGCGACTTCATCGCAGCAATGACGGCGGCGGCAAGTTCTCCGCCAACTTTGGCCGCGTCATCGGGTCGCGAAGCGCGAAAGCGGTTGTGCTCCAGGTCGGCCAACGCGCGCGGCCGAATATTACCGGCGAAACCCTGAACAAATTGGACATGTGAGTTTGTTCCCAACGTTGATTTCAACCGATTGCGCGCTGCCGCGGGAAAATCCCCGGAAACCGACGCCGGCGCGAAGCCGTACACAATCACCGCATGACAGGCGTAAGAAAAGATCACGGCTGGTGCGCTTCCATCTTTAGGAGTGACTTTCATCACCCAGACATTTTGGTCGTAGGAACCGGTGGCGTTGGGCAGCAGGCCGGGCTTTCCATCCTCAGTTTTGCCCCGGCGATTGATGCCGACATTCGATGTGCCCGTGAAGACTTCGACGTCGGCTGGTTTCATCGCTCTCGCGGCGGCGCGGGTTGCTGTTACGATTTTTGATGTCAGGTCGTTGAAATATTCGATCTCGTTCCTGGGCGGCGGCGCCACTCCTGCCATCAGACTTCGCAACATGTAGGGTCCGCTGTGATCATGCGCGGCGTTCAACACCACCAGATTCCATTCGGCGCCCAGTTCGTGGACAATAAGGGTTCGCAATCGATCGCTAAGGTCGTGCGGTAATCCAATGAGATCAAAGGACACGAGCACGAAGCTGGTTCCCGCCGGATCTTTCAGGATGAGAACCTGCGCCTGGAGCGGATCAAGAATATTGGTAGCGACCGTTCCAGGTCCGGCGCGTCCGCCCAAAGCGATTCCCAAAGGCGGAGTGATGTCCACTTCCGCCCAGCCCGCTTGCGCCACGCCAGCGACCCGAGCCACAGGTTGCGCGGACAATCCAACATGGCCGGATAGCGTGCCCAGCAGCGCCAGCAGGCGAATCAAATTACGCCACCACGGTGTCATCGCCGGGAGCTTTCCAAATCTCCTTGATGCCAGGCAATGCGATTCGTCCTTTTAACCAAGGCGCGATTGACACCCGTCGCGCACCCCATAAGCTGATTGTTCGTGTGCGTGAACCCGACGAATCCACCCCAGCGACCAGCCGAACCCCGGTCTTCCGGGTGCGCGGGCTGACGAAGGTTTATGGTGTGGGCGAGGCCGAGGTGCATGCGCTCGCAGGGGTCGACCTCGATTTGTTCGCCGGGGAACTGGTCGTCCTCCTCGGGCCGTCCGGCAGCGGCAAAACCACCTTGTTAAACAACCTCGGCGGGCTGGATATCCCCACCGCCGGTGAACTTTCCTATCGCGGCATCGATTTAACTTCCGCGAACGAAGATCAGCTCACGCGCTTTCGCCGGGAGCGCGTCGGTTTCGTTTTTCAATTTTACAATCTCATACCCAGTCTGACCGCACGGGAAAATGTGGGACTCATCACCGAGATCGCCAGCAATCCGATGCAGCCGGAGGACGCATTGCATCTCGTCAATCTTGGAGCGCGGCTCGATCATTTCCCCGCCCAACTCTCCGGCGGCGAGCAACAACGTGTGGCCATCGCCCGCGCGATTGCCAAACGGCCCGAAATTCTCCTGTGTGATGAACCCACCGGTGCGCTCGACGTGCGCACCGGTATTGTCGTGCTCGAAGCGTTGCAACGCGCGAATCGCGACCTCGGGACGTTGACCGTCATTATTACGCATAACGCCGTGATGGCCGACATGGCGGATCGAGTCATCCATTTCTCTGATGGCAGGGTTCATCATATCCGTACGAACGAAAAGCGCGCGCCCGCCAGTTCCCTGAATTGGTGATGATCTCCAACCTCGACAAAAAGCTCTGGCGCGACTTGCGCCGCATCACCGGCCAGGCGGTGGCGGTTGCGCTGGTGATGGGTTGCGGCCTCGCAATGATGATCATGGCGCGCAGCCTGATTTACTCGCTGGAATCCACCCGGCAGGAATATTACGAGGCCAACCGCTTCGCGGAAGTGTTCGCGTATTTGAAACGTGCTCCCAATTCGCTCGGCGCGCGCATCGCGGAAATCCCGGGCGTCGCCGCGGTTCAGGCCGGCATCTCGGTTCAGGTAACCCTGGATATTCCCGGTCTCGACGAACCAGCGAGCGGCACTGTGCTCTCGGTGCCGGATTTCGCGCCACAAGAACTGAACCGACTCTTCCTCCGCGCGGGACGCTGGCTGGCGCCGCGAGCGCGAGGCGAAGTGATGGTGGGCGAACCCTTCGCCGATGCGAACCATTTGAAACCCGGCGACACCATCGCCATGCTGCTTAACGGAAAACGCCAGGAACTCCGCATCGCCGGGATCGTATTATCGCCAGAATACATTTTCGAATCCCGTCCAGGTGCGGCGTTGCCGGACAATCGCACCTACGGAATTTTCTGGATGGGTTACAAGGAACTCGCGACCGCATTCGACCGCGACGGCGCCTTTAACTACGTGTCGCTCACGCTGGCGCCCGGCGCGACCGAACGCCCCGTCATCGCTGAGATTGACCGGATTCTGACGCCCTACGGCGGACGCGGCGCGTATGGGCGCGGCGATCATCCGTCGCACATCCGGGTCTCCGACGAAATGCGCGTGTTGCAGATACTTTCGATCGGTTTTCCGGTGGTGTTCCTCAGCGTCGCCGCGTTCATGACCAACGCCGTGCTCTCCCGCCTGTTGTCGTTGCAACGGGAACAGATCGCCATCCTCAAGGCGTTCGGCTTCACCAACCGCCAGATCGTGGCGCACTATCTGAAATTTGCCTTTGTGATGGTCACGGCGGGCGGCGTATTGGGCGCTTTTGGCGGGGTTTTTTTAGGCCATCGCCTCGTGGAGATGTATCACCGCTTTTTCAGATTTCCCAACCTCTACTTTCATCTCGATTACACCGCGTTGCCTCTGGCTTTTCTGGTGAGTGCGGCGGCGGCCACTGTCGGCGTCTTCAGCGCGGTCCGGCGCGCGGCACGCCTGCCGCCCGCTGAGGCGATGCGACCCGAACCACCCGCGAGTTACCGCCCTGCCCTCGTCGAGCGCACCGGCATCGCGCATTTCCTGTCGCATACGTTTCGCATTGCGGTGCGCAACCTGGAACGCAAACCGATGCAAGCGTTGCTCACCATGGCGGGCCTCGCGCTGGCCACCGGCATTCTGATTGTCCCCAACGCGTTCCGTGACGGCGTTTCCGAAATCATGGATTACCAGTGGGACGTCGTGCAGCGGCAGGATCTCACCATCGGTCTGGTCGAGCCCGGCAGCGCGGGCATTAAAAATTTGTTTCGCCAGTTGCCGGGAGCCCTGTCGGTTGAGACCTTTCGCAACGCTTTTGTTCGCATCAGCTACGGGCATCAGCGCCGCCAGATCGGCATCCAGGGATTGCGCCCCGGTTCAACGCATGGCCGCGTCATCGACAAGTCCGGACATCAGATTCAGCTTCCGGCCGAAGGCATCGTTGTCTCCGCGAAACTCGCCGACGCCCTCGGCGCTTCGGTGGGGGACGAGTTGCTCGTCGAGGTGTTGGAAGGCAAACGACCGGTGCGCAACGTGCGCCTGCTGGGACTAGCGGAGGATTTCACCGGGATGGCGGCTTACATGGATATTGGCGCGTTGAATCGTTTGTTGGGTGAAGGGGACATCATCTCGGGTGCGAGCTTTACCGTTGACGGCGCGCATCGCGCCGATTTTTTGCATGCGTTGAAAGAAATCCCGCGAGTGAGCTGGGTCGCGATCAAGGATTCTTTGCGGGAAAACTTCCGCGAAACCACGGCGGCCAGCATCGGCATGATTCAAACGATCTATCTCGTCTTCGCCACGATCGTTGCATTTGGTGTGGTCTATAACAACGCGCGCATTTCCCTGGCCGAACGCGCGCGCGAGCTGGCCACGCTGCGTGTTATCGGCTTTTCGAGGCGCGAAGTCGGCGGCGTTTTAATCACTGAACTCGTCATCCTGGCGGTGCTCTCAGTGCCCTTGGGTTTGCTGTTGGGAACTGGATTTGCCACGGGCATTTTGCGTTCGGTGAATACCGAGACGGTGCGCCTGCCGCTCGTGCTGACCGCCAGTAATTATGCCTTCGCGGTCTGCGTGGTGATGATTGCCTCCACGATTTCCGCTTTGATTGTCCTCCGCAAACTCAATCAACTGGACCTGATTGGCGCCCTCAAAGCGCCGGAATAAATTCGATACGATTTCGCAACCAAATCATGACCGCTCCGAATAATCCTCCCGCCCGGCGCCCCCGCCGTTGGCTTCCCTATGTGGGCGCCCTGCTCCTCATTGGGCTCATCACCGCTGGTCTTTGGCCCCGGCCCGTGCCGGTGGAGACCGCGTTCGTCTCCCTGGGAACGCTGCGGGCGACAGTCAACGAGGAAGGAAAGACCCGCATCAAACAACGCTACGTCGTGTCCGCGCCGATCCCGGGACAGCTTCGCCGCATCCCATACAAAGTTGGCGCCGAAATGGTCGCCGGTCAGACGGTTGTGGCGGTGATCGATCCGCTTTCCCCAGCCATGCTGGACGCCCGGGCTCATGCGCTTTCAGAAGCCAAGCGCGAAACCGCCGTCGCCAATCTGGAAAAGGCCCGCACCGGCCACAAATTTGCCGTGAGTGAATTGCAACGATTTGAAAAGCTCGCCGCCGAGAAAACCGTATCCGTGCAGGAATTGGAAGCCGCGCAGATGCGCGAAACCTCCACCGCCAAGGAGGAAGCTGCCGCGGCCAGCGCCGTGCGACAGGCCGAAGCGGAGATGGCGGAGTTCACCTGGTCAGGCGACAACGGCACCAACTCGCTTGGCGATCCGCGCGAGGTGAAAGCGCCCGCAAGCGGCCGCGTATTGCGAGTGTTTGAGGAGAACGCCCGCGTCGTCACGCCCGGTACTCCGTTGATTGAAATTGGCGACCCCGCCGACCTCGAAGTCGTGGTCGAGGTGTTGTCGCGCGATGGCGCGACGATTCCGCCGGGAACGAAGGTCGAACTCGAACAATGGGGCGGCGGCGCGCCATTGCAAGGGGTGGTTCGCCTCGTGGAACCGGCCGGCTTCACCAAGATTTCCGCGCTCGGAGTCGAGGAGCAGCGGGTAAATGTCGTCGCCGATCTCACGACCCCGACGGCACAACGCGCGAGCCTTGGGGACAATTTTCGCGTCGAAGCCCGCATTATCGTATGGGAGGCCGACAAGGCGCTGAAAGTCCCCGCCGGCGCTCTGTTTCGTCGCGGCGATCAATGGGCGGTTTTTGCAATCGCAGACGGCCGCGCGAAACTGCGCACAGTAAAAGTAGGCCGCGCGAGCGGCTCGGAAACGCAAATTCTCGAAGGCTTGAAAGAAGGCGATCAGATCATTCTTTACCCCGGCAGCCGCGTCCACGACGGTGAACGGGTGAAGCCGGTGACGATATAGCCCGGATCGACCGGGGCAAACAAGCGCCTCCAAGAGAGCCGCCGCTTTTGGTTGAAATTGGGAGCGAGGTCGGCGATGGTTTTCGACGTGAGCCAAGCCCAACAATTGGATGAACTTTTGACCTGCCGCCTCAACCCGGGCCGGAAGGACGTGGAACCGTGCACGGTGGTGATCTTCGGAGCGAGCGGCGATCTGACGTCGCGCAAGTTGATTCCGGCGCTTTACCATCTTAACAAGGACAAGCAGATGCCCGCCGAATGCCAGATTATCGGCGTGGCGCGGCGCGAAAAGACCGACGAGTCGTGGCGGCAGGAATTGCGGACGGCGCTCGACAAATTTTCCCGAACCAAGCCGGTGGACGAGGCGTTGTGGCAGGATTTCTCCAAACGAATCTTTTACTGCCAGGGCGATATTTCCGATGCGGCCACCTATGCGAAGCTGGCGGCAATCATCGCGAAATCGCCGACGGATCAGTTGAAGCACAACCTGCTCTTTTACATGGCGACATCGCCGAGCCAGTTCGCCGAGGTCACGGAGCATCTCTCGGCGGCCAAGCTGCTGGTGAAGGATCCTGGCGAGGGCTGCCAGCGGATCGTCGTGGAGAAACCGTTTGGTCATGACCTGGAATCAGCGATTCAACTGAACCGGGATTTGACGAAGTATGCGCGGGAGCAACAGATTTTCCGCATTGATCATTATCTTGGCAAGGAGACGGTGCAGAACATTTTGATGTTCCGCTTCTCGAACGGAATTTTCGAGCGCATCTGGAACCGCGAGGCCATCGATAGTGTGCAGTTGACCGTCAGCGAAAACCTCGGTGTCGGCGGGCGGGGCGGATATTACGAGGAAGCGGGCGCATTGCGGGACATGGTGCAGAATCACCTCTTGCAAGTACTGTCACTCATCGCGATGGAGCCGCCGGTGTCGCTGGAGGCGGAGTCGATCCGGGATGAAAAGGTCAAGCTATTGAAGTCCATTCGCCCCATGACCGCGGACGACGTGGCCAAACAGGTGGTGCGCGGTCAATACTTCGCCGGCAACGTTAATGGCGAGGCCCGTCCGGGATATCGGCAGGAGCCGAAAGTGAAGCCGGAATCAAACGTTGAGACGTACGTAGCACTCGAATTGTTCATTGATAACTGGCGCTGGTCCGGCGTGCCGTTTTATCTGCGCACCGGCAAAAATCTGCCGGTGAGCACGAGCGAAGTGCGAATTGAATTCCGCCAGGCGCCAAACGTTCTGTTCGCGGCGCGTTGTGGGAAGACACTGGATTCGGACGCCTTGATTTTGCGGTTGCAGCCGGACGAAGGCATTTCGCTGCGCTTCAACGGCAAGGTGCCGGGCATCAGCGAAGAATTGCGGCCGGTGCGGATGCATTTCAGTTACGACGCGGAATTCGGCGCTTACACCCCGGAAGCTTACGAACGGCTGCTGCTCGAAGCGATGGCCGGTGACGCGACGCTCTTTATCCGGCGCGACGAGGTGGAAGCTGCGTGGCACATCGTGGATGGCATCAAGAGCGCGTGGAACGGCAAGGCGCTGTCAAACCGCGAATTTTATTCCGCCGGCACCTGGGGACCGGTGGCTTCGGACGATTTGCTGGCCCGCCGCGGTCATGTCTGGCACGAGCCGAGCATGTTCCGATTGCCGCATAAAACGGATGCCCCCGCACCCGCGAAGCTCCCGGAAGCGAAGCCTGCGGAGCCCGCAAAAAAGAAATGATAATTTTTTGAACGAGTAGTGCTCCTGACTTATCTTATATGAGGAACGAATATGATTTTCGCTGTTCGTTTAGGGTTAGCATAGTGGTTTTGCTTGTAATGCGGTTCGAGCAGCGAACGAATAGTTGGCCGCATTACCCTTCTGAGCGCCTGGGTGAAGGCGTATAAACCTCGTCACCACTAAAGAGCCGGATGTAAGTCCGGCTCTTTGAGCGTACTACAACGATTTCTCTCGCCGAAAACAGCGTTGCCTGAGTTTGGCAAACCGACTAAGCTGCCAGAGATGAAACACCAACTCGACTTTGAGAAGCCGATAACAGAGCTGCAGCATAAGCTCGATGAGTTGAAGCGGCATCCGGAAGAGCATTCCCTCGGCATCAGCTTCGAGGAAGAGGTGGCTTTAATCGAAAAGAAGCTAGCCGAAACCAAACGCCAGATTTTTGCCAATTTAAGTCCGTGGGACCGCATCAAGATTGCCCGGCATCCGAAACGGCCGTTTTCGCTCGATTATCTGCGGTCAGCCTTCGCGGATTTCAATGAGTTGCATGGTGATCGGTTGTTTGCAGAGGATCGGGCCATTGTTGGCGGATTTGCCACGCTCGGGGGCCATAAAGTGATGGTTATCGGCACCCAAAAAGGACGCGATACCAAGGAGAATATCCTGCGCAATTTCGGTTCGGCGCATCCCGAAGGTTACCGCAAGGCGTTGCGTTTGATGCGGCTGGCCGACAAGTTTCGATTGCCGATCATTACGTTGATCGACACAGCGGGCGCGTATCCGGGCATCGGCGCAGAAGAGCGCCACATCGCGGAGGCCATCGCCGTGAACCTGCGCGAAATGATGGTTTTCGAAGTTCCGATCATTGCGGCGGTCATCGGCGAAGGTGGTTCCGGCGGCGCGTTGGGCATCGGCGTGGCCGACAAGGTTTTGATATTGGAAAACGCCTACTATTCCGTAATTAGTCCGGAAGGTTGCGCGGCGATTTTGTGGAAGGACCGGGCGGCGGCGCCCAAGGCGGCGGAGGCTTTGAAAATTACCGCCAAACACCTCCTGGAACTCGGTTTGGTGGACGAAATTGTCCCCGAACCGCTGGGTGGCGCGCACGCGGACCCGGACAAGACAGCCGAATTGTTGCGCGACAAGCTGGTCGCTCACCTGGAGAAATTGATCGCGACGCCTGCCGCAGTGCGGCTGAAGCATCGCTACGAAAAATTCAGGGCGTTCGGTCACTTCGCCGAAAATCTCCAGGTTGAAACCGAGAAAGCCTGACGTGCTTTACCCGCTGACTTTCCAACCCATCTTCAAAGAGCGGGTTTGGGGCGGCCGCCGGCTGGAGGAACTTTACGGCAAACCGCTGCCTCCCCACCAGCCGATCGGGGAATCCTGGGAAATCAGCGACCGGCCCGGCGACGTGAGCATAATCGCCAATGGGGCGCTGACGGGCAAAGATCTGCGGTGGCTCATGGCGAATCACGCGGAGGAATTGCTGGGGCCAGATCACCCGAAAGCGGCGCCATTTCCCCTGCTCGTCAAAATCCTCGACGCACAGGAAAGGCTTTCGTTACAGGTCCATCCCCCCGCCGCCAAAGCCGCTGAACTGAAAGGCGAACCGAAGACGGAGATGTGGTATATCGCCGACGCGTTGCCGGGTGCGGAACTCTACGTCGGCCTGAGAGGCGGCATGACTCGCGAAAATTTCGAACGTAAGACCCGGGATGGCAGCGTGGCCGATTGCTTCCATCGGATCGCCGTAAAGCGGGGCGATGTGATGTTTCTGCCGAGCGGGCGTGTGCACGCCATCGGGTCCGGGCTCGTAATTTTCGAAATTCAGCAAAACTCGGATACCACTTATCGCGTATTCGACTGGAACCGCGTCGGCCTGGATGGAAAGGCGCGCGAGTTGCACCTCGCGGAGTCCCTGGCGAGCATCGATTTTGAAGACTTTGAGCCCGGGCTGGTTGGACACGATTTTCATGTTCAAGGCGTTGTAAAAGTCCGTCCGCTGGTGAACGATCCCCTGTTCTGTGTGGACGCGGTTACCGCAGCCGGGGGCGGCATCACAAAATTCCGCGACCAAAGGCTCCGAATTATTGCCCTGGTCGAAGGCGAAGCGACAATCCAGGGCGCAGGAGTCTCTGTTATGCTGAAAAAGGGCGATTTCTGCCTGATCCCCCACAGTCTGGAGCAATCCGAAATCAAGCTGGAACCGGGGACAAACGCCCTGCTCACTCAAATCGGCCGCTAGAATTTGTTTGATCCGTTCGGAGACGTCGCCATTCGGCTCCGTGTTTGCAAGAATTCATGCTTCATCGGGAACAATCTATCCGCTCATCGCTCCAACTTAAAAGCCATGAGCCCTTTGGAAGCATTTTTCTGGATTGCCCTGGTAGCGGGCGCGGTGCTGGCCGTGACTATCTTCGGGTAGGTCATTTTGCCCGTCGAACGGTTGGAATCGACCTTCCGGCACGCCCTTCGCCCGCCCGACCCAAAGCGGGTTTGAACCCTGTTCGTCTCCTGCTTTAGCGGGCTGCCTGACATGCATTTGAGCCAATGAGATACGGGCCCGAACCGATCGTTTTTTGCCGCGCCCGGGTCCGGGCAGACTCCGATTCCGGCGGTTTTTCGCCGTACAGGACGGAAAAGACTTCCGCGATTGCCGATCCTTCCGGGATTGCAGATAAAACTTGCTCTTTCTACCGCTTTAACTCTTGCAAGTTATCGCGGCGAGAGTAAAGTTGGAGGGTGAGGCGTCCTGCCGTGGACCCTGAGCACAGGACCGGGCGCGGGGCGAGGTTCTTTGACATTTGAATTTTGAGCGACAGCGGCGACCGCAGCCAGGAGATCAAGGCAACGGACCCGGAGGCAGGCTAAGGGGAGGCCTAGATAAGCCAATGGGCGCCAAGCTAGGAAGCCGAGGCGCCAGGGGGCGGATTCCACCAAATAAGGGCACAGCCAGGTTGTTGAGAATCAACGCTCCTTAGGGCTAATCAAGGCTGGTAAAGACTAATCAACCCAATCGGTGCGTAAATGGTGCGAAAACAGCATAAGCCTTTGAAAATAATTCGCAGTGATTCGCACCTTGTAGTGCCAAATGATTCAAAGGGAGAAGGAGCACGATCTGGTAATCTCCCAAAATAGCAGCCGTCCGGATTGAGATAACGAGCAACGACGAAATGTAAATTTTACCAAACGAACCCAACTCGCGAAAACGCAAGTTGATCAGTGGTAGGTGGATATGAATATTTTACTCCGGTGACCAAAAAAAACGAACCCAACTTCGACACCGGAAGGTTCTGATGGCGGAGAAACCTGCGCTCATCCAAAAACCGGGCATCCCCCGCTCGCGCTCTTCCTTCAAGATTGCGTTCGGTGGCGATTATGCGAGGATTGGATACAAGCAATCTCTTTTATGGAAAACGTTGAAAATTTGCAGAGTGTGGAAACCATGGAAACCCGCGTGCTCACCATTGCGGGGATGGGTTGCGATAATTGCGTCAAGAAGCTCGAGCGCGCCCTGCGCGGTCGGGAAGGCATCAAGGAAGTGCAGATCGACGGCATTGCGGGCCGGGCCACGGTGACGTTTGATAACTCCAAAACGAACGTGCCGGAAATTGAGGAAGTGATCGTGAAAAGCGGTTATCGAGCCGGCGCGGCCGCCTGATTCGGGTCGGACAGGTTTCCCCTCCAAGCCCTATTCGTAGCGGTAGATGGTGTTCTCCCTCGCGCCGGATAACTGCCACGCTTTGGGCGTCAGCATTTGGGCCTGGGCAAACATTGCAGGAGTGGCATCCAACTTTAGCCGATCCTTGCCCGCCAGGCTGATGGAACGCAACGGCGCGGCATAGGTCTGTTTCTTCGAATTGACCACGATGGCCATTACCGGACGTTCCTCAGCCAGGTTCAAAAGCAAATCGGAAACACTGCCGATGGATTGGTTGTCGCGGTCGATCAATTTGTCGCCCATCACAGCGGTTGCAAATTGGAGTTCTCCCTTGGGTCGAGCCGGGCCGCCATGCGTCGTCGTGGAACTGGGCACGGGTAGATTGTAAAATTGATAAATCAGGACTTCCTGGGTCCGGTCGCCAAGATGTTGCAATTCCTTTTTCTTGAAACGCGGCGCTTCCCCCCAACGGATCTTTCCGATATCGATGGCCAGCGTGCGCGCCTTCACCGTGGCCGTGGACAACGCTTGCGGCGGCACGGCGGTCAATTGGGCTCGCAGCCCGAGAATGCCGGCCGAGGAAAGAATCGCATAGCTGATTTTCCCGGTGTAAAAATCCACAACGAAGTCTCGCACGACCCCCAACTTGGCGCCGTCGCGATTTTCCACCGTCATGCCAATCAACCGGCGGACGCGGGAATTCGCCAGGTCCATTTGCGACGCTTGTACAGCCGATTGCGAGTGGGCTGGATTGACGACAAGAAAAAGCGATGACAACACACCACCCACAGTCGCCCACCGAAAAGTGTTCATGCTGGAAACTATCAGTCAAAACTCGCCGGATGCAACCGGGGATTTGAGAACAGTCCGCCCTACGGCGTTCGGCGCCAGCTACTCAGGCTTGCGGGGGTCAGCACATTCCCATACCTGCAGCCCCTGGTAGACCAGACCGGTATTTTTCATCGGCAGAATCGTATCGGCGCGGGTGCGGTCCAGGTAGTCGGAGTAGGCCTGCTGCATTTTTCCGAGGTTCGATTTGGCCTGATTGAGATCGACGATGGCCAGATTCACCCGGGCTCGCTGAGCCATGATGTAATTCACGTAGTCGGGGTCGCCGGTCGCGGTGGAGGGCGTGGTGGCATCGGCTCGTTGCACCGTCCATTCGCGATTTTCGACTCGATCCGAGAGCGCGGCGATCTGCGCTGCCTGCTGGTTGCGGCTATTCAGAATGGCTTCCACTGACGGCGGGAGGGACTGAATCAAAATGACATCGCTGACGTTCGTGCCGTGCACGAGGCAGCGCTTGTATCGCCCGGCGGAAGCCGTGCCTTCGAGGCGCAGCACTTCGATCAGGGGCCATTGCTGCGCTCTGATCGCCAATATATCGAGCCGGTTGCTTTCGGAAAGATACGCCAGCGGAAGGGTATAAATCTTCCCGTCAGCGCTCTTTTTTATTTTTACACTATCGGTGCCGACCGAAATGATTTCGCCTTCCATTTTCACGCCGGAGTTCAAAACGAAAGGGCGGGTTTCGGCAGCGGCGGCGATGAGAGCCCACAACAACAAAAAGATTCCAAACGCTTTTGTTTTCATGCTCGGTTCATATCACGCTAATCGACTGCTCCTCCGGGGGCAAGGCGCCGGATGACAACGGTAAAAGTCGTACGTTCAAAACTTTAGATGGCCTTTTTGTTGTAAAGTTATGCTAAATTGCCGTGTGCGAAAACTAATCAACCTCATTAGGCCTTTGGTGTCGGGATTGAGATTCCGCCTGCTGTTGTTGGTCTTGCTGGCCTGCGCCCCGCTGGTGGGATTGATCGTTCACAGCGCCTCGGAAGTGCGGCGCCGCGACCGTAACACCTGGGAACAACGCGCGCAGAACGTGACGCAACTCGCCACCCGCGAAGAGGAAAAGCTCATTGGCCAGACGCGCCAACTGTTGCTCGCCGTCTCTGAATCCTCGGCCGTCCATGCCGGAAACTGGCGGACCTCGCAACGGCTGTTAAGTGAACTTTTTTCCAGTTATCCGCGTTACGCGAATTACGGTGTCATCCAAACCAATGGCGAAGTGCTCGCCAGCGCCTTTCCGTTGGAAGACGGCGTAAACCAGTCGGATCGCAGGTATTTTCGCCGCGCCCTTGACCGCCGAGCTTTCGCCATCGGTGAATATCCCACGCATTCGCCCGATGGCCAGGTCAACATCGCCTTTGGGTGTCCAGTCATCGATCGTCGTGGCCAGGTGCAGGCGGTGGTATTTGCCGTGTTGGACATGAATTGGTCCAATGTGCGCGGTTCCGATGTGGCCGCGCAGTTGCCGAGAGCCGCCACTTGGACGGAGATCGATCCGCATGGTTCCGTCATTGTCAGCTACCCGGACTCAACCGAGACGCGCAGCGGTCAACCCCTCCTCGATGATGCTTTTGTGAAGAATCTCTTCGAACAAGGCAGCGGACTGATCGAGGCGCCGGACTCGAAAGGCGTCCATCGTCTCTACGCGTTTTCCACGCGGCACAGCCAATTGGCGGCATCCAAGGTAGTCACGCTGCTCGGCATCCCGGAACAGGTGTTGTTCGCCGCCGCAAATCGTGCGCTGCAACGCAATTTGATGTGGCTGGGCATCGCGGCTGGTCTGGCGATATTAATCGGCTGGGCGGGCAGTTACTTTCTGGTCGTTCGCCCCGTCAAGGCGCTCGTCCGGTTTAGCCGCCGCGTGGCGGAAGGCGATTTAACGGCGCGTATCGGTCTGCCGCACGGCAGCGATGAATTCGGCCAGCTCACGCGCGCGTTCGATCAGATGGCATATTCGCTGGAGCAGCGCGAACGACAGCGCCTGCTCGCCGAGGAAACCCTGGAAACACGCGATAAAATGATTCGTGAATTACCGGTTCTCCCGGCCGCGGTCTACGTCTGCGACCCCTTGGGAACGATAGAACTTTACAATCGCACGGCGGTCGAATTGTGGGGCTACGAGCCGCCGGATCATTTTAGGAGCAAGCGCTTTTGTGGTTCGTACAAGTTATTTCATGCAGACGGCATGGTCATGTTGCCCGGAGAATCCCCGATGGCCGAGGTGTTGCGCACGGGAATGCCGGTGAGAAATCGCGAGCTGTTGATCGGTCGTCCCGATGGCAGCGAGGTGGCCGTGATTGCCAACGTGGTGCCGCTGCGCAATCCCGACAACGTGATCATCGGCGCAGTGAGCTGTCAGCAGGACATCAGTGATCGCAAAGCGTCCGAACAACGCCTGAAGGAATACAGTGATCGCCTCCAACTGCTGTCCCGCAAACTCGTGGAATCCCAGGAGACCGAACGCCGCCATCTCGCCCGGGAATTGCACGATGAAGTTGGCCAGAGCCTTACAGTGGCGGAGATGAATTTGCAAACCGTGCTGCGGTCTCCCCGCGCGGCATCGCTCGCCTTGCCATTGAAGGAAAGCATCAACGCCGTGGAACGGGTGTTGGAACAAATTCAGGATATTTCGCTGAATTTGCGCCCCGCGATGCTGGACGATTTGGGGTTGGAACCTGCCTTACGCTGGTATACCAAACGTCAGGCAACCCTGGCGGGATTGAAATCGGAGTTTCACGCCGACCCGCTGGATCAGCGTCTGGACCCGATGATCGAAGCGGCGTGTTTCCGGGTTGCCCAGGAGGCGCTGACAAATGTCTCCCGGCACGCGCGGGCAAGAAAGGTCACTGTGGAGTTGCGCAATCGCGATGGACAACTGCATCTTACCGTCACCGACGACGGCGTGGGGTTCGACGTGGCCATGTGCCGTGACGAGGCGGCGCACGGGGCGAGCCTGGGGTTGCTGAGCATGGAAGAACGGGCCGTACTGGCGGACGGCGGCCTGGAGTGCATTTCCGCGCCGGATCAGGGCACCGAGATTCACGCCTGGTTTCCGTTCAAATGGCTGGTCGTCGAAGCTGAGGATTGATTATGGAAAAGGAAAACGCGACAAAAACGATTCGGGTGCTGGTGGTGGATAATCATCCGATCGTGCGCAGCGGCATTTGCGCCGAACTGGAAAAGACTGCCGGCGTGGAAATCGTCGGCCAGGCAAATGACGGACGCGAGGCATTGGTCCTCGTGGAAAAATTTAAACCGGATGTTGTTTTTATGGACATTTCCATGCCCGGTTTGAACGGGTTGGAAGCCACCGCGCGCATCGCGCGGGATTTTCCCGGGACTCGCGTGGTGATTTTGTCCAAGCACGAGGAGGAGGAATATTACTGGCATGCCCTAAAGATCGGCGCCTCGGGTTACCTGCTCAAACGGGCGGCTATTGGTGAATTAAAGGCCGCGATCCAGCGCGTCATGGGGGGTGAACTTTATCTCAGCAAGGATCTGTCGATGAAGCTGGTGAAAAAGCTGCCGCTGCAACGAGTGGCGAATCAGCGCAATCCACTCGATCAATTGACGGAACGTCAACGCGAAGTGCTGCAGTTGATCGCCGAGGGACAAAACACCAAATCCATCGCTGACATCCTCAACGTCAGCCCAAAAACCGTCGAGTACCACCGGGCGAAGCTCATGCAAATCCTGCAGATTTATGATATTCCCGGCCTGGTGCGTTTCGCTCTGCGGACTCGTTTGATTGCGCAGGAGGGATAATTTTGACTAGGGATCTCCTAGTCCTTTCCAGGAACCGCCTAGTGGTCACATCCGCCTCCCAGGAATCATGTTGTATGCATGATTCAAGTAGTTCAAAGACGGACTCGGTCAGCGACAACCGACCAATCGAACTCAGCCGCATCTTGTTCAATCATCGGCCTGCGCAATCGCAGTTCCGCTTCGAGTGGTTCTTATGGACGCAATTCTTCGCACCGATTTCCGAAGCTTCAAAAGCTGCTTATCCGTTCCGTCCTGACCGGAGGACTATTGGCGGGCGCATTATTCTGCACGTCCGCCGGCGCGCAATCGAGTGTCACCCTGGCTTGGAACGCCAGCGCGGCGAGCAACCTGGCGGGATACAAAGTCTATTACGGTCAGGGGAGCGGGGATTACGGTGCTTATGTTCAAACAGGCACTACCACCGCCACCGTCCCTGGCTTGATCGCCGGACGCACTTATTATTTCGCGGTTACCGCTTACGACACCTCGGGGCTTGAAAGCGATTATTCCTCCGAAATCAGCTATGCCGTGCCGGTTGGTGCGCCAACAGTCACACTAAGTTCGCCGGGCAACGGTGCGATCTATGTGGCACCCGCGACCGTAAATCTCGCAGCGGCGGTCGTCGCGAATGGTCATACAATCACGAAGGTTCAGTTTTATAATGGAAGCACCCTATTGGGGCAGGACACGTCGGCACCCTATACCTATGCCTGGAATAACGTCAGCTCCGGGGCATATTCCGTGACGGCCCGAATCACGTACGACTCCGGCACCACGGCCACCTCTCCGGCGGCCACGCTGAATGTATCGGGAGCCAGCCCGGCCTCCATTCTGACATTCCATGCTACGTCGGGGACCATTACCCTGCCCTTGCTGGTGGTGGGCGGCACGGTGTTGCAAAACGTTCTGACCGACCTACTGGGTGGCGGCTCGGCGACGTACAATTTCAACATCACGAAAGCCGGATACTATTGCGTCTCGGCCATGGTCAACGCACCCAGCACTTCCCAGAATTCATTCTTCGTCAATATCGACGCCCAGCCGACCAATCCGCTGATGATCTGGGATATTCCGGTTACGTCCGGCTTTGCTAATCAAGTGGTTTCATGGCGCGGGAATGGCAACGGCAACGCCGCGCAGGCGCAGTATCCGAGAAAGGCGTTTTATCTCGCGGCCGGTTCCCATCAACTCATCATTCGCGGCATGGATGCGAACGTGGCGTTGCAATCCATCTCAATCTTCGCGGCGCCGCCGATGCTTAAGACGACCACGGATGCCAACGGACATGCCGTGTTGATCGCAACCGGCCAGGCCGGCCAAACCTACGACGTCATGGCGTGTCAAAATTTCTCTGCGTGGACCACCATCGGCTCCGTCACGTTGGACGCGAACGGCTCGGCACAGTTCACCGATCCCAAGGCGACCACGATGGCGAATCGCATGTATCGCCTGAGCCAGCACTAAGCCGGATTCAGAATTCTCCCACGGCCCCCAAATGGCCCGGATGCGAAAGCGTCCGGGCCTTTCTGCTTCCGGCCGTTCTTCGTCAAAAGCTCACCGCCGCTCAATAAAGTTTCAGTGACGAACCACGCACACCCTGCTAATACAATTGCCACTTAATCAGATATGAAACCGATTCGAGCCCTGAAAGCCAAACACGTCTATTTAGTTTCGAGCGGCGACCTTCGTTTGTCCGCCAATCAGCAATGCTGGCCCGAACAGGCCAAAATGGAGACGGTTCTCGGCAAGGCTTTGAAGGCCGAGGGATGGACGGCGGTGCGGGCTCACGCCTTTGATAAACAGAAGAAACATGGTTTCATCGATTCCCAAAAGGCCGGCATCGAAGTCTTTCGTCAACTCGACCCTGAAGCGCCGTTGATCGTGGCCGAATGCGTCTGGCAATACAGCCATCACGTTCTGGCCGGCTTGACCACGCATCGCGGCCCCATCCTGACCGTGGCGAACTGGAGCGGGACCTGGCCCGGCCTTGTGGGCATGCTAAATCTCAACGGTTCGCTGACGAAAGCGGGGGTGCGCTACAGTTCACTCTGGAGCGAGGATTTTTCCGACCGCTTCTTCAAAGATGGGCTGCACCAGTGGCTCAACTCGGGCGTGGTCCATCACGATCAGAGCCATGTCAAAGACCTCGAATTGCTGAAACTTCCCGAACCCGATGAACAGCTCGGCCGTAAAATGGGCCGCGAATTTCGCGAACAGAAGGCGATTATGGGTGTATTCGATGAAGGTTGTATGGGCATGTTCAATGCGATTATTCCCGATGAATTGTTGCATCCCACCGGCGTGTTCAAGGAGCGCCTCAGTCAATCCAGCCTGTACGCCGCGATGCTGCAAGTCACAGACCTTGAGGCGCAGGACGTGTTGAATTGGCTGCTGAAAAAAGGCATGACCTTTCACTGGGGTTTGAAGGAGGAAACGGAACTGACCCAGGCGCAGACCTTGCAACAATGCAAAATGTACATCGCCGCCGTCCGTCTCGCCGAGGAATTCGGCTGCGCCACCATTGGCATTCAATATCAGCAAGGACTCAAAGACCTTGCTCCCGCGAGCGACCTGGTTGAAGGATTGCTCAACAACACCGATCGCCCGCCGGTGAAGTGCCTGCGAACCGGTCGCACCTTGTTCGCCGGGCAAGCCCTGCCTCACTTTAATGAGGTGGACGAATGCGCCGGGCTGGACGGTCTTGTGACGCATCGCTTGTGGCGCAAACTTGGTTACGCACCCGAAAACACCCTGCACGACCTTCGTTGGGGCCGACAATACAAAGGCGGCGGCATCAACGATTACGTCTGGGTGTTTCTTATTTCAGGTGCCGTGCCCCCGGCGCATTTTACGGGCGGCTATCGTGGCGCGTCGAGCGAACGGCAGCCTCCGATGTATTTCCGTCTTGGAGGCGGCACCATCAAGGGCGTTTCCAAGCCGGGCCATATCGTTTGGAGCCGCGTCTTTGTCATGGACGGAATTCTGCATTGCGATTTGGGCGTGGCTGAGGTGGTGAAGCTTCCGGAGAAAGAAACTGAAAAACGCTGGCGCGAAACGACTCCGCAGTGGCCCATCATGCACGCAGTGCTCGATGGTGTGTCACGGGACCAAATGATGGCGCGCCACAAATCGAATCATATCCAGGTGGTTTACGCTCCCGGCGAGAAAGCCGCACACCAGGCGTGCCGCATTAAGGCAGCGATGCTTGCCGAGCTCGGGTTGAAGGTGCACCTTTGCGGAAACGTGGCGCTGAAATAAACGCAAGGACACTTCTAATTTTCCGGCTCCGCCGGCGCGGGCTTCGCCTTCTGCGTGGCGCGCGCCGGGTTGGTTTTCGATCCGGAAGTAGCCGGCGTGGATTTCAGAAATTGATCCAGAATGGCCAGGTAGGCATCGGCTGATATGCCGAGGTCTCCGCCGCCTTCCTGTTTAGCGGTCCTAAGCTGATTGGCCGCCGCCTGAGCCTGTGCGCGCAGGTCGTCCATATTCAGTTGGCCCGTCATTAAACCGTTAAGCGTTTCCTCAAATTTCTTGTTCGCCTCCGGCCCCGCATCGCTCAGAAATTGCGATTGGATTTTTTGAATCAGATTGGTGTGTGCGGCAAGTTCGCGAAACGGATTGCCGGCGTTGGATACGGGTGCGGCAGGCGGTGCCACATGCGCCGTGACGGGCGATTTGGCAGTTGCCGCACCTGCTTGCGGTGCCGCCGGTGTCGTCCCCAGCATGATTAACGAAACCTTTTCGCGCGGGATTCGCACGACTCCGAGAACGTCGTTTTGGACAACCAGTGTATTGGCGTTCAAAGAAACCACTTTGCCGACGTAACGATCCCCATTCTGCATTTCCACCTGGTCCGCGTGGAGCGAAGCCGCAGTGACGATAAACACCAGCACCGCGCCACCTGCCAAAAAGCATCTGGCTCCCCGCAACGCAATCCGATCTAAAATTGCCGCGATCCTCGAGTGGCCCTTGTTTCTCATAGCGTAGCTTACTGCTTCTCCTTTATCCCCGCAATTCGCCTGAAACAAATTTCCGGGTATTTTATTCAAGAGTTCCGGGATAGAAATTCTGGCTCAGCATGAGATTCAATTCATGCATGGCCAGCGTCAAACTGCCATATAGCGCGGCTCCCGACTTGTTTGGAGGCGTACGATTCAGGCGGCGTGCCGTGCCATGAAATCGCGCGCTCAGGGGCAATTGCTCATCGATATCGCCCAATCCACGAAGCAGTTTCGAAACCGTGTTTGCCTGGTTCCGTGCGGTGCGGATGAGCCGCAACGCCGCCTCGGTTTTCACATGCCCGTCCAGGACTTTTTTGAATAACGCGCATTCGAATTGCCGGCAGTAGATTGGACGATCCGTATATACACGACACCTGCACCCTTCCAGCGCCGCACAGGGTTGCGGTAGAATGCCGTTGCCACGGTTCGCGATGGGCAGACCGAGGCGCTTCAGCTTTTCTCCGTCATCGCCCCGTCTAAGTTTTACATCGCGGAAAATAACACCATTGCAGCACAAAGCACAGGAAACGCATAGTTTGCCGGTCACCGTCTCAATGGATTGCTTCGTGCCATTCAAGCCACTCAAAAATACGCTGAACGCGACGCAAACGCAATTACCGGCCTTAACCTGATACTTTTACATTGCCCGGGGACGCGGCTTGCGCAACGATTTGCCGCAGTTCCGGACAAGGCAATTATATGAGCGAACAACACAGTCACAGCAATTACCCCAAACTTCACAACGCCATGTGGCCGGGTCTCGTCGGTAAGGGAAGCCCCGGCGCCGAACCCGCGATTGACCTTGATACCATGCTGGACCTTACGGCCCAGGCCGAGGTGGATGGAATCAAGTTCGATGGCGTGGATCTCTTTCTCTTCGACCCGCACGTCAGCATCGACATCACCGATGACGGTTTGAAAAAACTCGCTCACAAGATCGGGTCCCGCGGGTTTGTGGTGGGGTCCGTGGTTGCTCCGGTATGGCCGCCCACCGGCGGAGGCTCGGCCATTGGCGGCCCCGAAGATCGGAAGCGTTTCGTCGGCCAGGTGCGAAAAGCCTGTCGTATCGCCTCCAAACTGCGCGATTTGGGCATCCGCCCCTACGGCGTTGTGCGTATCGATTCTGCGTCGAGCGTCATTGATTGGTCCAAGGACGCCGAGGCCAACCAACGTCGGATCGTGGAAACTTTCAAGGAAGCGTGCGAAGTTGCGGAAGATGCCGGTGAACGCCTCGCCGCCGAAGGTGAGATTTGTTGGGGCGGAATGCACAGTTGGAAAAAGATGCTCGATCTGCTGGAACGGGTGAATCGTCCGAAGACGCTGGGTTTTCAGGCAGACATGGCGCATACGTTGCTCTATATGCTTGGATACAACGCTCCCGAAGACGCCATCCTGCCACCCCACTGGGATTGGTCAGACCCGCACGAACTGAACAACGCGTTGAAGACCCTGACCGAAGCATTGCGCCCGTGGACTATTGATTTCCATGTCGCACAGAATGACGCAACCGTTCACGGCTCTGGCACACATGACAAAACGGGGCATCACTGCCAGCCCAATGATCCCAACGGCAAACTGAGCATCGTTCATCACGCCGGTTATTGGCTGCATGGTAATGATGGCCGCCTGACCAAACAATTTCGACATATCTGCTGGGATGGCTGCATGTTCCCGAATGCGGTCATGAGAAAACCCCAAATCTGGAATGACATTCTCCGCACTATGATTGCGGTGCGCGATGCCCATGGGTGGCTCGAAGAAGAAAGAAAGCCCGCCAAATCCACTGGCACCCCGGTAAGGCTGACTTCAAAGAAAAAGAAAACCGCGAAGAAAAAGGCGGCATCAAAAGTCAAAAAGTCGGGCAAACCGATGGTGAAAAAGAAGCCGAGCCGCAAAAAAGCGAAAGCCGCGTCGACGAAACGAGCCCAACCCAAACAGAAATTGCGCAAACGCAAGCGTTAGTCTTCGCAGCATGTCTTCTCCGGCCCGAAACATTTTCATGACGGGTGGGACTGGTTACATGGGGCAGCACCTCATTCCGCTCCTGACACAACGGGGTCACACGATCCGCGCGCTGGTGCGCAAAGGCTCGGAGTCAAAAATTCCGGACGGAGCCATCACAGTGCCTGGGGACGCGTTGGTATTGGATTCGTTCGTCGATCAGATTCACCCATCAGATACCTTCGTCCAACTGGTGGGCGTGCCGCACCCCAGCCCGTCCAAGGGAGCGGAGTTTCGTGCGATCGATTTGGTTTCCGTGCGGGCATCCGTGGCCGCCGCCACCCGCGCGCGCATCCAACATTTCGTCTATGTAAGCATCGCTCACCCGGCGCCGATGATGAAGGATTACATCGCCGTTCGCTCGGAAGGCGAATCGCTTATCCAGGCCAGCGGTATGAATGCCACCATATTGCGGCCGTGGTACGTGCTTGGGCCGGGACACCGATGGCCGTATGCGTTGATACCGTTCTACTGGCTTTGCGAATGCCTCCCATCCACTCGCTCGTCCGCCCGCAGGCTGGGTTTGGTGACCCTCGAGCAGATGCTCACTGCACTGGTCACGGCTGTGGAACATCAGACAGCTGGCATTCAGGTGATGGAAGTTCCGGCCATTCGCGCCGCCCCCGCCCTGCGTTGATTCATGTCGAACCCCAATATTCTATTGCCTCGTACGTCGCCAGCACGTTCCAATGTCGTTATGCAATCGCACCGCGTTTTCTCGATCGTAACTTTGATGGTCGCAGCGTTTACCGTTGGTTCGTCAGCCCGATCCGCCGACACAGCCTCAACCAAAGGCAAGGCATTAGCGTGGGTCTATCTCTTTGACGGCAAGACCACCAACGGCTGGCACACCTTTAAAAAGGAGACATTTCCCTCGCAAGGCTGGCTCATCGAGGATGGCTGGTTGCATTGTCTGGGCAAAGGCGGAGGCAAGGGCGGCGGCGACATCATCAGCGACGCGGAATTTGGCGACTTCGAGCTGGAATGGGATTGGAAGCAGGCGCCCGCTGGCAATAGCGGTGTGAAATACTTTGTACTCGAAACCCGCAAGTCTCCGCTGGGGCATGAATATCAGATAATCGACGACCAGCACCATGCGGACGCAAAGCTCGCCGACGGCAAACGCGTGACCGCCTCATTTTATGATGTGCTAAAACCCGCCACCAACGCTCCCACAAAAAAGCCGGGAGAAATTAATCATTCACGTATTCTGGTGAATGGTAATCATGTCGAGCATTGGCTCAATGGCACGAGGGTCCTCGAATACGAATGCGACAGCGACCTCATCAAGGCGGCGGTCGCCGAGAGCAAATTCAAGGAAGTGGAAGGCTTCGGGAAAAAAGTGCGCGGACATATTCTTTTGCAAGATCACAACACCGATATTTGGTTTCGGAACGTGAAAATTCGAGGAACTGGCCAACCAGTACCAAAGTGAAGAAGTTCCTGACTTTACTCGCGTTGATCGCGACGGGGTGGCTGGGTGCAAACTTCGACGCATTTTCAGCCGCGAACAAATCGGATCTCGCCTTTGAGCGGATTGCCGACGAGTACCTCTCAGGTTATCTGGCATGGCGGCCGCAGACCGGCACTTCCCTGGGCCTGCACGAGTATGATGGCAAGGTCACGGATTTCAGCCTGGCCTCCATCGACGCAGAGCGCGCGCGTCTGCGGGTGTTTGATCGGCGATTGAGCCTGTTGGCGACGAATCAACTCAGCCCCCAGGCGCTCTACGATTTTCGCATCCTCCACAGCTCCGTTCAGCGGGAGGTTTTTGGCTTTGATCAGATGCGGATCTACGCGCTAAACCCGATGACATACGCTTCGGTGCTGGATGTGAACATCTACATCAAGCGGGATTTCGCTCCGCTGGAAAATCGGGTCCGGTCCATTATCGCTATCCTGAACCACGCACCAAACGTCACCGCCGCCGCCCGTGCCAATCTCGCCGAATCGCTGCCGCGTCCCCAAGTTGAGACCGCCATCGATGAAGCCGACGGCGTGGCGGATTTCCTCGGGAAGGATCTGGTCAATGCGCTGAAGGTTGTCACAAATCAAAATCTGATGGCAGAGTTTGCTTCGGTCAACCAACGGGCCATTGCCGCGATGCGCGGCTACGTCGATTACCTTAGAAAGGAAAAGCTGCCGAAAGCCAACGATCACTTTGCATTGGGGCGCGAAAAGTATGCCCAAATGCTGCTGGCGGGAGAAATGATTGCCTTGCCGCCGGAGAAGCTTTTGGAAATCGGATTAAGGGAGTTGCGTCACCAACAGCAGGCCTTCGCGGACGCAGCGCGTATCATTGACTCAGCGGGAGCGCCAATCGAGGTCTTTAAAGCGATCCAGAAGGATCACCCCACCGCGAAGGACCTTATTCCCGACACGGCAAAGGATCTTGATTCGATCCGGCAATTCGTCATCGACCGGCGACTCATCAGCATACCGTCGCCGATCCTCGCCACCGTGGCCGAGACACCACAATTCATGCGTGCCACCAGTTTTGCCTCGATGGATACACCCGGCCCGTTCGAAACCAAGGCGACGCAGGCGTATTATTACGTAACGCCCGTGGAACCAGACTGGCCGGTAAAGCAACAGGAGGAATGGCTGACCGCGTTCAACTATTACACGACCGACATTGTTTCCATTCACGAGGCGTACCCTGGTCACTACGTGCAATTTCTCTGCCTAAACGCTTCGACCGCCACCCGGATCGAAAAGATATTCGGCAGCTACGCGTTCACCGAAGGCTGGGCGCACTACTGCGAACAAATGATGATTGACGAGGGATACGGCGCGAGTGCCTCTGCCAATCCCACCCCTGCGGAAAAAATTAAAGCCGCCAAATATCTGCTGGCGCAAACCGACGAGGCGCTGCTGCGCATTTGTCGTCTGTGCGTGTCGATCAAGATGCATTGCGACGGCATGACCATCGACGAAGCAACGAAATTCTTTCAAGACAACTGTTACTACGAAGCGAAAACCGCCCGCCAGGAAGCCATGCGCGGCGCTTTTGATCCTGAGTACTTATATTACACACTCGGCAAACTGGAATTCTTGAAAGTGCGTGAGGATTATCGAAAGCAGGAGGGCAAGGACTTCTCCTTGAGGAAATTTCATGACGAGGTGCTTCGACACGGAGCGCCCCCGATCCGGTTAATACGGGAAATCATGCTTAAAGATCCCAATTTGTGGCCGGCGATTCTGTAGGAGGCCGCACAATTCCGGGCGTTCACTTAAAGATTAAAACCAGACCTGAGGTCGCAACTGCGAGTGCGCCCAGGCTGATCGCGCACCACAAGAAAATCCGCAATTTCGCCGCGTCGGCAATCGCCTCCTGCGTGGCCTCTCCAAGCTGAATGATGATCTCATTGTGCTTTTCGATCATGTCCTTATCCGCTCTCACCTGCTCCACCAGCCGATCGATCACTTCGCGATGCGCCTTCAGTTGTTCTTGCAGCGACCCCACGTCATCAGCCATTCGCCGACTGGCAATGGCCTTCGCCTCGTCGATGTTCTTGTTGGGATAGAAGAATTCCTTGGCACTTTTCAACAGTTGCAGGCTGGTGGAAATTCCCGCAATGATCGCAATGGGGCTCATAACTTGATTCAGTGATAAGCCTTACAGTAGCACGCCAGCCATCATCACCCAAGCCCGTCGACTTCGATTGCGTTTCGGCGCCTGTGCCGGTAGCCTTTTTTTATGAGTTCGTTCCCGGTCGGCTTGGACAAAGAAGCCCAGCTCGCCCAGCGCATGGCCGCGCTCGGCGTGCGGGAGTCCGACATTGAGGAATCCTTCGTTCGTTCAGGTGGACACGGCGGCCAGAATGTCAACAAGACGGCCACCTGCGTGATGTTGATTCACCGTCCCAGCGGCTTGCAGGTCAAATGCCAGGAGACCCGCCAGCAAGGACTCAATCGTTTCATCGCACGCCGCCTGTTGCTGGACAAAATTGAAACCCTCAAAAAAGGTTTCGTCGCCAAGGAACGCGAACGCGTCGAAAAAATCCGCCGACAGAAGCGACGTCGCAGCCGTCGCGCCAAACAGCGCATCCTCGCGGACAAGGCTCATCATTCCGACAAGAAAGCCAGTCGTCGATCTGCAGGTGGGGATTAGTCTTCGGCTCTTCCAGAGACGGGGTCCGGCTCTTTGATTTGTCGCGACAGGCCAAGCGCTATACCAGCAAGGATCGTAACGCTCCCCAGCAGTTGTCCCCAATGCAGTTTTTCCCCGAGCCACAACGCCGCGAAGCCGACCCCGTAAATTGCCTGCGTGAATACTGTCAAGGCGGCCACATTGACGGGGCAATCGCGAATGGCAAGGAACCAAACCGTGTAGCCGACGACCGTACAAATTAACGCCAAACCCAATAACAATACCCACGCCTGCCCGGACAACTCTGTAGCCACCGACAAAGTCGCCCGGCCATCGAGGGCGAGATTTCCGATTAATCCGGCCGCCAGGGCGACCGTCAGCACCTTTAAAATGCCGGCCCGTCCGATGATCGGCTTGCCGATGACCGAATACGCCGATTCACAAACAAACGACGAAATGAAGATGAGACTGGGCACGAGGCCGGTCCAGCGGAAGTCCGATCGCCACGCGCCATTCAGCAAGGCGACTCCGAAAATCCCGAGCACGAAGCCCATCAGCCGTCGGGGGCCAATCGGCTCCTGAAGAAACAGTGCCGCCGCGACCGACGTTACCAGCGGTTCCACCGCCATCAGGACGGCCGAATTGCCTGCCGTGCCAAGTTGGTTGCCATAAACCTGGAGGCGCTGACCGACCACGAATACCAGCACGCCCATCAAGCAAGTTTTCAAGAGGTCCCGACCTCGTGGACTTGCGCCCGGTAGCCATGGCCAGGCGGCAGCCAAAACGACCGCCGCGATGCCAAATCGCAAAGTCACGATCAGCCCGGTAGTGCCGCCGACCGGCAAGCTGTGGTCAATGATTTTGTAAGCCGCATACACAGCGGCCCAAAAAACATTAATGATCAGTAGAATTATTAAATATGCCGGCTTCACGCGCGTCTAAGTGGGGTGAACAGAAGCGTTTTGCTTGAAAAACAGCAAGCATCGTTTCGGCGGGCGCCTATCAAAGCTGCGACGTGGCTTCTTTTTTCCGTGCGACTGATTGAGCGCTGTTCGGCTCAGGAAGTGCTTGATAATGGCGTGACCGTTGCCTGAACCGATCTCGGCTGAACATAGGCGTTTACATGCGCCAGTGTCGTGCCTAATTTAATTTGTCTTCGAATGAAATGAAAACGCTCGTAACCCTAGTTTTAATTCTCGGAATCGCAGTGGGCGGCTATTTTGGGTGGAAAAACTGGCAGAAATCCAGTGAGGCCGCCGCCACGCCGACCCGTCCCACCACGGCCACGGCCGAATTGCGCAGTATAAGCTTTGCGGTGAATGCAGCAGGCGAAATTACTCCTGCCGAACAGGTTTCTGTACGTCCGGAAATCAACGGCATGCTGCTCGAACTGCCTGTGGATATCGGCGATCATTTGACCAAAGGTGACTTGCTTTTCAAGCTCGATGACAAGGAACTCCAGCAACAGCGCGCCTCAAACCTTACGGATGTGGAACGAGCCAAACTCGACCTGCAAAAGGCCGAGCGTGATTTCAGCCGCGCCAAGGAATTGTTGGGTGAAAAACTCATTTCTCAGGAGCTTTTCGACAATACCCAGACCACATACGAACTGGCCAAAGTCGGGCTGGATCGATCCCAAAAAGATCTCGCCATCACTGAGGAGCGTCTGACCAAGACCGCCGTGCGTGCCCCGTTTGATTGCACGGTGCTGACCCGTCCCGTTTCGATTGGCCAGGCTGTCTCCGGTTCCGGCGGATTCAACAGCGGCAGCGAAGTGCTCACGATCGCTGATCTGAACTCGATGATTATCAATGCGCAGGTCAATCAAGCAGACGTGCCGCGCCTCAAGGCGGGGCAAAAAGTTGAAGTGACGGTGGAAGCAGTTCCCGGACTCCTGGTCAACGGCACAGTGGAGCGCATCTCCCCGCAAGCAACCATTAAAAATAATATCAAAGGCTACCCTGCCCGCATCGTGTTGAAGAATGTTGACCCGCGCGTACGTCCGGGCATGACCGCGAATGTCAAGATCCCCGTCGCTTCGGCTGAAAATGTGACCTCCGTGCCGCTGGCTGCCGTGTTCACCGAGAAAAATCCTGAGTCCGGCAAGGTGGAACGTTACGTGTATGTTCAGGAAGGCGAGGCACTGGAAAAACGAATTGTGAAAGTAGGCGTATCGGATTTCTTCAGCGCCGAGATTCAAGAGGGGCTTAAGGAGGGCGATGTCGTTTCGTTGGAATTGCCGAAGGACGAACGCGAAAAGAAGGTGAAACAAATGGCGATTCAGAAAAAGGCTGAAAAGAGCGCTGATACGGCGACACCAGCTACCGCTGCCAGCGGCGCCCAAACCAATCGCGCAGTCGCTCCAACGGGTGGCAAAGCTCGGTCGGACAAATCACCCAGCAGCAGCGCAGCCGGGGATTCCATCTCGACATCCTCCTCCGCGACCAAGGTGCGCTGACCCGGATAGGTATTTAGCCATGTCACTGGTCGAACTTCGCAACGTCAGCAAAATATACCGCCTCGGCGATGAGGAAATTCGTGCGCTGGATGATGTCACGCTGGACATCGAAGCGGGCGAGTTGATTTCCATCATCGGACCCTCCGGCAGCGGAAAGTCCACGCTGATGCACATTCTCGGTTGCCTCGATTCTCCAACCAAAGGCACGATTCAACTGGATGGTGTGATGATCCACAACGCTTCGTCGCGTGAGCAGGCCTCCATCCGGAATCGCAAGATCGGCTTCGTATTCCAATTCTTCAATCTGCTGCCCAAGCTTAACGTGTTGCAGAATGTGGAACTGCCAATGATTTACAGCGGAATCTCCAGCCGGGAACGCAGGGACCGCGCCATGGAAGCGCTGACCATGGTGGACATGGCTAATCGCGCCAAACATCGGCCCAGCCAGCTTTCCGGCGGTCAACAGCAACGAACTGCCATCGCCCGCGCCCTGGTTAATAGTCCGAAAATCATTTTCGCGGACGAACCCACGGGCAATCTCGATTCGCACACTGGCGAGGCTATTTTGCAACTATTTCGCAAGCTCAGCAAAGAGGGCCGCACCATTGTCCTGGTGACTCACGATCCGGAAATCGCCGCGGTCACGCCTCGTCGAATTGAAATCCGCGATGGAAAAATTGCCATCAAAGTGGATGCGAGGCTGGCTGGTCTCGACCGGAAGCCAGACGCAGTCGATACTTCGGTGCCGGCATAATCCATGAGCCAATATCTATCCCAGCTCTGGATCACGATCCTCGCGGGCATCCGGGAGATTTGGTCGCACAAGTTTCGGTCGATGCTGACCATGCTGGGCATCATCCTGGGTGTTTCGAGCCTGGTCGCCATGTCCGCCCTCATTTCCGGCATGGAAAAAGGCGCCAAGGAAGCGCTGGTTGCCATCGGTGGGCTTGAGAAAATTCGTATCGAGCCGCAATCATTGCCGGTCGATCAACGCTACCTTTCGGATCAGGCTGTCGGTATCACCATTAGCGATGTCGAGGCGTTGCAGCACAGTGCCCCTTTGGTAACCGAATTGTCTCCCGAAATGCGGCTCAGCGCCACCATCACGGGCAAGGGCAAATCCTTCAGACCGTGGAATTGCGTCGGGGTCTGGCCTTCCGCGCTGGAGATGAACGAGCATATTCTTGAACACGGACGGATGTTCAATGAAGTGGACGACGAACTCGCCCGCAGCGTGTGCGTCATCGGCACCGCGACACGCGATGAAATCTGGGGCGCGCCGGACAAGATCGGCAAAGAGATAATTCCCATTGGTGAAACGCTCTATATCAATGGCGTGCCGTTCACGGTAATTGGCATGTTTCAACATTACGAAAGCGAGCAGGATCGCAAGGAACGACTGATCGCGCAAAGTCCCGAGGGCAGGGAAAAAAACAAGGGCGTGAAGCGCAGAACCAGCTCCAGCAAACGCCGGAGCGGCTGGGTTTATTATTTAAAGAACGCCACCGTTTATATTCCGCTGAATACGGTCTGGATGAAGTTTCGCTCCGGCGCCAGCCAATACGCAATCGCTTCGTCTGGCGGCGGTATGCGCACCATCACGGGCACGACCGGCGACCCACGGCTCTCCGGATTGGAAGTGAAGATTGAGACGGTTGATTTGCTGCCGGAAACCTTGCAGCAAATGCGCAACGTCCTGATGAACACGCACAAGAAAATCGAAGACTTCAGCTTTCGCACCCAGGAGGATTGGGCGGATCAGATCGAGGTCTTCATCCACAATGCCCGCCTTAGTGGCGGTTTAATTGCCGGCATCAGCCTCCTGGTCGGCGGCATCGGGATCATGAACATCATGCTCGCGAGCATTTCGGAACGCGTGCGCGAAATCGGCATCCGGAAATCGGTGGGCGCGGCCACGATGGATATCTTTATTCAAATTCTCGTCGAGTCGGTCGTGATCGCCATCTGCGGGGGCGTGGCAGGGCTGGCAACATCTTTCGCCCTGGTCAACCTGATCTCTTCGGTGGCACCCACTGACAACGCGCCCATCATCACGATCACATCGCTGATGGTCGCCTTTGGTTTTAGTGTGCTGGTGGGTGTGCTCGCTGGAATTATTCCTGCCGTTAAGGCGTCACGGCTCAATCCCATTCAGGCGTTAAGGTACGAATGACGCTGTCGAACACCATTTTTGTCGGGTTGAAGGAGGTTTGGGCGCACAAGTTTCGCTCCTTGCTGACAATGCTGGGCATAATTCTGGGCGTCGCCAGCCTTGTGGGAATGGCAGCCATCATCAAGGGCATGGAGAACGGAATGAAGGAAACCATGATCGCGATGGGCGGCGCGGATCGCGTGAACGTGGACCGTCAGGACGTTCCCACGGAACAGGAGCACCTCGCAGATCAGGCACCCGGCAATACCATGGTGGACGTGCAGGCGCTACGCGGTTGCGCTCCCCTCATGCGTCTCGTTTCGCCCAAAATGGACGTGGACGATTTGATTGGCACACGAAACGACAAGAGCATGGAGATCTGGGAGGCATCAGGCGTTTGGCCAGCAGCACTGGATGTCTACCTGCATACCGTGGAGCACGGTCGATTTTTTACGGAGATGGATGAGGAAAACGCCAGCCCGGTATGCGTCATTGGCACGGGTATTCGCGACGAGTTATTCGGCTCACCGGAACAAATCGGAAAGGAAATCATACCCATAGGCGAAATTATCAATCTTAACGGGCAACCATTTACCATCGTGGGAATGTTCACCCACTACGAAAGCGAGCAGGATCGCAAAACTCGCGAAGAAGAAAAAAAACACCCCCAGGCACAATCGGGCCCGTCACGGCAAAAGGGCTGGGGCCATCGCGGCAATGGCGCCTTCGAACGCAAGAATCAAACCCTATACATGCCCCTCAATACGGCGTGGGTCCGCTTCCGCTCCGCTGGCGACGCTGGCGGCATTCCCGACGCCCGTCTCTCAGACATTGGACTGAAGGTAACAACCATGGACCAAATGGAATCGGCATTGCAACAAGCCCGTAACGTCCTGATGCTTACCCATCGCGGCATCGAGGATTTCAGTTTTCGGACGCAGGAAAATCAGCTTGAGAACATCAACAAGCAGATTCACAACGCGCGCATGAGCGGCGGCGTGATCGCCAGCATCAGCCTGCTCGTTGGCGGTATCGGCATCATGAACATCATGCTGGCCAGCATTAACGAGCGCATTCGCGAGATTGGGATTTGCAAAGCGGTTGGAGCCACGGGAATTTCCATTTTTACACAGGTGCTCATCGAGAGCATTGTCATCGCCCTGCTGGGTGCGGCCTTGGGGGTGGTCGCGTCCTACGGATTTGTGCTTTTGCTGGAGCAGATCAGTCCAACGTCCAACGCTCCGGTCATCACGCCGGTCTCCATGATGATTGCCGTCGGCTTCAGCGCGGCGGTGGGTGTTTTCGCGGGCTTGTTCCCGGCATTAAAAGCAGCGCGCCTGGATCCGATCCAGGCGCTGCGATACGAATAGATCTCCGAGGCACTAACGTCGCACGCTGCAACGCCGGCTATTTCCACATGCCCCCGACCCAAACGTAACCACCGTGGCGTTTAACGTAGTGCGGCCCGACCCACACTGCGCGAGGCCCTGGTCGCGCGACATAGGTGCCTCGTGTCCACATCCAACGGCCCCCGCCCCAATACCAGTAACCAGACGTCCAGACATAGTTTGGTCCGGGTGCCACGGGGATGACTTCGACTTGCGGCGGCGGCGGAGCCTGTGCGATAATGACTTCCTGCTGCACCGGAGCGGGCGGGTAACCTGGCGGCGGTCCGGGAGGCGGACCCGCAATGGGGCCGGGTGGATAAGCCGATTGCGGGGCCGGGACATAAACCACCTTGCGTTCGGTGCAACCGGCGGCCAAAACCGCCAAACCGATGGCGGCGATGGCAAACAGGGCGCTTTTTTTCATATTTTTCAATGGTATTCGACTATATCAATATAGACGAATCCACTCGCGCGATTATTATTGTACAAAATGAGAATATTACGCCGTAACGTGTAACCTGAAGGGCGGAAGCCGGTCATGCCAGCTTCGGCCTCGCACTTTCCTCACAAGTTTAACCCGGACGCCTTACAGCGGCTCAATCTTGACCGACCACGTCACTGGAACAAAGGCGGCTTTGATCGCCTCCGCGAGCGGTGCGCGTTCCTGCTCAGTCTTGGCGGCGACGCCTTCCATGTCCGCTTTAGCTTCCGGGCTTCGAAAAATCGTTTTGATCTGTTTCGTTTCGTACGCCTGTTCTGCGGCGACTGCAGCATCAACTTTTCCAAATGCCGCACAAAACGGTGTGCGGGAGAATTCCTCTGTCAGATTGATGCCATGCGAGAGTTGCTTGGCCGTGAAAGTCTTGGTTTCATCGCCCCACGTCACCTTGTAATTTTCCGCTTTGCCACCTTTGGCGATCAGTATGAACCGATTCAGATCTGCATTGAAGGGCACCAAGCTCATGCCGGAGCGAACGCTGCTATCTTTGGTCGCATCGTCGTCGCCGCACACCGGATACGTTGGTTTGCCTTCCACATCGCACACGCAGCTGCAAAACGGATACCGCGTGCTCTTCACTTCATAGGTGCCGTCCTTCTCCGAAACAAATTCATGTCCTTTGGAGGCGGCAAGTTTGCCTTTGTTCAAATTAACAGTGAAAGTGCCGATTTCGCCCTTTAGCCCCAGCGCCTTCAGGAATGCATACGCCATGACCGTGTGTCCCGCCCATCCCGGATGCACTCCGTCCTTGCCGGCAATCGCGTAATTCGTGCCGTACAAATCGTGCGCCACCATGCCGCCAGTCAGCATCGGCCAGAACACGTCCGCAAAACCAACATCTTCCTTTTCCGCAAGTTCAATTCCGATGTTGCGCAGGTGACAAAGATTCTTGTTCAAGTCATCGAGCGTATTCGTGTTGTTCTTGTTCCAACCCGGCACTTTCCCCACACATCCGGGAGATCCCTGGATCACGCGAACGCCATGCGCCTTGAATGATTGCAAGATGGCCTCTGAATTGGCGCGATATGTTGTACCAATGCGATCTTCGTAGGCGCGATATTCGTGATCGTTCATGCCGTAGCACGTGGTGGCGATGGTCGGCTTAAAACGCAGGCAATCGTTCGTCATGCGCGCCAAAAATCCCGGCGCCCGCTCGCCGCCCCAGCCATATTGGCGCACGGTGACATCCAGCTCCGGCACGCACATCGTCAGGTAATCCTCGATGATGCGGGAATACATTTTTTGCTCCGTGATTGAATCGCCGCAAATCGCCAGGCGATCGCCCTGCCTAAGCACGAGACCGTGTGATTTGGGGGCTTTGGCCGGGGAGAATTTCTTTAAGGCAATCTCATTGGCCTTTTCGTTGCCTGATTGAGCGAGGGCGAGAGTGCACGAGAAGCTGGCGAGCAGGACGATTAATTTGGTGCGCATAGTTTGATGGACGAATTGTTTGATGCCCGCCATCGCACGTCAAGGCTTGAGTCAGTCACCTAAAATGCTACACCTGAGCGCTGAATTTTACGGCAGCGCGTTCGTAGCCATATTCTCGAAAATAATCCGATCATTGCGTCGAACGAAAAACGGCGCGTCTTTTAATGGCAGCCCTGCGCACACAACCAACGTTCGTAAACAGGATAGGCGTCGTCTCGACCCCGGATTGAACAAACTTGGGCCTGTTCTGCACTTGAAGGTGCAGATGAGGATGGCTTGTATTGCCGGAGTTCCCACATTTCGCGATTGGTTGGCCGGCACGGATTTTTTCGCCGACTCCGACCAGGACGCTCTCCTTCTTCAAGTGCGCCATCAGCACAAAATTTTCGCCTCCAATGTCCATTACAATGTGATTGCCGACCGGCGACTCTTCGTCGCTTTGTCCGATCGCATTGTCGTCGATATTATTTACGACGTCTGTGATCGTCCCGTCTGCAGGCGCGTATAGGACTTGGTCCCAGGAAGGATAGGAAGTCAATTTGTCCGCGCCCGCCGTGCGTTCCTGGTCATGGAAAATCCGTTCGATATCCAGCGCGTACCGCTGATTTTGGAATCCATAATGGAGATTGATCAACGAACTGCGTCCACCGTTCAGGACCAGCCATTCCCCGTGAAACGGCGCCGAGAGAACCACGCCTTGCGACCCAGGCAATGGCCAATGGATGCGCGCGAGTTGCGTTGCCATGAAAACGGAACCAAGCAAAAACGCCAGGTTGGTGGCAATAGGCACGCGTTTGCCCGGCACTAGTTCAAGGAGGATTAGTGTGACCACCGCACCCCAACCCAGCGTCCGAATTACGGCATAGTCGCGTGGGGGGAATTGAACTGGGACGATGCAAATCCCCAGCACGGTTAAGGCCAGCACCCAGAATGCGCAGCGGCTCAAAAGTTGCCAGCGATGCCAACGCAGGTCTCGCAACAGCGGTCGGCGCCAAAGGCGAATTTCCAAGGTGCCGCGAATCAGGTGAAACAATATTTGCGCGATGCGAAAAGGCACCATCAGGAGTACAAAAACAAAAATAGCATTGAAGAAAATACCCATCGTGTTTACCGTCCAACCCACGAAGACGAGCATAGCCGCGACGAGAATGTCCGCGATCCAGAGCGCCGCCGTCTGAACTCGCGACATGCCGGGCGGAGGTTCCGGCGATTGCGCGACTGTCTCCAATCTGGATTTCAGCAAGCTCGCCTGCTGGTAACGCAATTCCGGTTTCGTTTCCAGCGCGCGCAAAACAATTTCGTCCAAACGGACATCGATTTCCGCCTTGCGCGAGGGTGGCTGCACGACTTTTCCTGGAAGTTCACCGGTCAGCATTTGATAGAACACCACCCCAAGAGCATAAATATCGGCACGGTGATCCACATTCCCCGGATGCTCGACCTGCTCTGGCGACATGTATTGCGGCGTGCCCATGATTTTGCCGGCATCTGTCAGTTCCGAGGATGAAGGCGCGCTGGCGGCGATTGGCTCGCTGCCGTGTCCGCCGACGAGCTTGGCCAATCCAAAGTCCGCCACCTTCACCCTGCCCCGGCGATCGATCAAAATGTTTTCCGGTTTGATATCGCGATGAACAATTCCCTGGTCGTGCGCAAATTGTAGCGCGTCGCAGATTTGGGGAACAATGGCCAGCGCTTCACGCGGCGAAATCGGGCGGCTTGCGAGTAATTGCCGCAGATTTACACCCTCGATCAATTCCATCACGAAATACGGCATCGAACCCGCCCGGCCGGATTCATACAGCGTGACGATGCCTGGATGATTGAGCCTCGCCAGAGCCCGGGCCTCCCTTGTGAAACGCTCCGCGAACGCCGGATCGGCGCCGATACCGGGCGGCAGAATTTTCAACGCCACCAGGCGATCGAGCTGCCGTTGTCGCACCTTGTAAACCGCGCCCATTCCGCCGCGCCCCAGCAGTTCTAGGATTTCGAGTTGCGGGAACAAGGTCGCAATTTCCGTTATCGATGGCGGAACGAAGCCCGCCCCCTTGACCGCGCCTCCTTCGGCTTCAACACCGCTGGGAAAGCCTGATCGAAGCAGGCACTGGGGACAAAGCGCCATCGGCACATCCGCCGCAAGCGGTTTATTGCAATTGGGGCAAACGCGCAGGGCTTTCATCTCACGCCGGATTGGACCAATGCATGCGTGACGCAGCACGGCCCGCCAAAAATCTGAAGCGCGAAGATCATTTGACGCGAGTCAGTCGTTGATCGATCCCGCCCTGGTGAAGCACGAGATGGGTCACTTTGCCAGAAGCATTTTTCTCAAAAGTGATCTGCGCGTCCACCACTTTACAAAATACTCTGGCTTCCGATTCCGGAAAGAATTCAATTTTGTCCTGGCCGGTCATTTGTACAAACAGACGCTCACCTTCGTGTGTCGTCGTGATCGTAACCGGCGCGCCCGAGAATTTATAGATCCCGGCAATCTCATCGAACATTTTCGCATCTACTTTTGCCACTTTGCGAGCGGAGGGCGAGGGACTATCTTCGACCTGACCGCCGTCACCCAGCAGGAGTTGCCCCAATTCATCCACGCCATTCCCGGAGTTTGACAGCACCACGACCCCGCGCGAGCCGTCCGCCTTGAATCCAATGTAAGCGCTGCTGCCGAACGTGCCGCCGTTGTGCCAGACCGTGTGGGAACTAGTGTCGGTCATCCAAATCAGACCGATCTTTTGTGAACGTCCCGCGGACCGCCTCGGCCGTTGGGCTTCTTTCATTGCCTTGGAGAGCGGAGATTGACCCAGTCCCATATTGGCGGCCACGTATTTCGCGAGATCATTGGCGGTCGAACGCAAGGCACCGCAGCCTGCCAGCGTGGGGATGTCCCAATGCTCAACTGGATCTTCCGATTTGTCATGGGCGGTTGCAAAGCGTCCCTTGAGTTCCTGCGAGAGCGTGATGCGCGTGCTGTTCATGCCGAGCGGGTCGCAGATGCGGTTGATCACCAGCGATTCATAATTCGTTCCCGCACGTAACGCCAGGACATGACCGAGCAGGCCGACGCCGAGATTGGAATACTCGTATCTCTTTCCAATGTCCCGCTGTAGTTCGTAGTGCGACAAACAATCGTACAATCGTTGCACGGTATAATCGGCATACGGATTCGCAGCATCCTTCGGCTTCAAATTTCCCGGGAGACGAGGAAGGCCGGAGCTGTGGGTCGCCAGATCCAACAGAGTGATTTCTTTGCCGTCCCGCGTGGGAGATTTAACGGTCGCTGGCAAATATTTGCCAATGGGATCGCTCAACCGCACCTCCCCCGCATCCACCATTTGCTGCAACAAAAGCGCGGTGAAAGTTTTGGTTACCGACGCGATTTCAAAGACTGTATCGCCGTTTACTTTCGGTCCGCCAGCTTTGGCAACCCCTTGGGAAAACAACCGTGTGCCATTGGTGTCAACGACCGCGACCACGACGCCCAACGCCAGATGCTGCGAATTGACGCAACGATCGAGAAAGGCCCTCATTTCGGCATCCGTTTTCGGCATCTCTTCGGCGTGAAGCCTGGTCAAAAGGGGGAATAGAAAAAAGACGGCGGCGAAAACGAGGATTGCCATTAGCAGAGTCGTGATAGTTTTCATTCTGCCTCGTGCTTAGGATTACGAACCGAAAGGTTACAAACGAATCTTTGATCAACCGGAAAGGGCTGAAAATAGATGCCGCAACTCCTCATCCACATCCTCGCCCGCCGCCAGCGTTTGGCCCACTTCAGTCCGCAGCAACTCCCGATAACGCTTGCGCAGGCGATGCACCGCGACCTTTACCGCTCCTTCCGTCATTTGCAGACGGGCACCGAGTTCCGCATACGGCTGCGATTCGCGGCTGCCCACCAGACAGGAGTTCAGCGCCGAGAACAATTCACCCTTGCCTTCGCGCTCGTATTCAGCGCGCAGCCTTTGCAAGACACCCTCCAGCACCGTCAACGCCCACTGCCGTTCAAAGCACTGGTCCGGTGTTGTGTGGTCAGCCAGTTCATGGCCGTAACGCGTCTCTGCCTCATCGAAGTCCAGCGGGAGATGCGGCACCCCGCCGCCGCGTTTCCGCGCCCGTTTCTTATCCCAATCATCCGAAAGAAAACGGCTCATGGCGGTGAGTAGAAAAGTTCGAAAACGGCCGCGCGAACGATCCGCGTCGCGCACCCAGTTGCGTTCCAACAGGCGCGCAAAGAACGATTGGGTCAAATCCTGCGCGTCTTCCGGGGAATGGCCGCGCCGCCGTGCATAGGCGTAAAGCGGATACCAATAGGCTCGGCACAGGCTTTCCAAAGCGGGGCGGGCCTGGGTGGGGTCATTTCGTCCCGCCGTCAGCACCACGGACCATTGCGTGGTGACGAAGACCGCATTTGGCACAAATGGCTCAGAGGAATGTTTCTGTGGAACAGAAGTGCTCAATGATTAAAATAGACAGTAGCGACCATTACCACCCTTTCCGGTGACCGCTCAATCAGAAAATGTCAGCAATCTTGCAAGGTCGGCCGATGGACATCACGGAGCCACTCTGGTACTCTGCCGGCTGTATTGATTTAAGAAATATGTCGAAGCCAGCCACAGATCCCGCCGCCTCCGAAAGCGGCGCGCCCGCTCCCTCCGATTTCATTCGCGATATTGTCGCCGCGCATGTGGCGGAAAAACGTTATCCCCAGATTCATACCCGCTTTCCGCCAGAGCCGAACGGCTATCTCCATATCGGACACGCCAAGTCCATCTGTCTTAATTTCGGGATCGCGCGCGAGTTTGGCGGCATCTGCAACCTCCGCATGGACGACACCAATCCGACGAAGGAAGATGTCGAGTATGTGGACTCCATCACGGAGGATGTAAACTGGCTGATCAGCGCCTGGGCGGACGATCGCCTCGGCCTCAAGGCAAAAGGTAAAACCGCCGATACACAGAATGTGAGCGGCAAAGCGGATTTCTATCTGCCAGCACTACCCGCCAGCGACAAGGCAAGCGGAGAGCCTTTCTATGCGTCCGATTATTTTGACCAGATCTACGAATATGCGCTTCAGCTCGTCAAGAAAGGCGCTGCGTATGTGGACGATCTTTCCGCGGAAGACACGGAAAAATATCGCGGTGCGCCGGACCGTCCGGGACAGGACAGCCCCTTTCGCAATCGTTCGGTGGAGGAAAACCTGGATCTGTTCACGCGGATGAAAAACGGCGAGTTTCCCGATGGGGCTCGCACGTTGCGCGCGAAGATCGACATGGCGTCGCCGAACATCTGGCTGCGCGACCCGCTGCTTTATCGGATTCGCCACACCGAACATCATCATACGGGGGCGAAGTGGTGCATTTATCCGTTGTACGATTTCGCGCATTGCCTAAGCGATTATATCGAAGGCATCACCCACTCGATTTGCACACTCGAGTTTGAGGTTCACCGTCCGCTCTACGATTGGATCTTGGAGCAGCTCGGCCTGCCTCGCCCCCTGCCTCGCCAATATGAATTTGCGCGCCTCAGCCTGGGTTACACGGTGATGAGCAAGCGCAAGCTCATGCAACTGGTGAACGAAAAGCTCGTGACCGGTTGGGACGATCCGCGCATGCCGACCATCAGCGGCATCCGTCGGCGCGGTGTCACTCCGCACGCATTGCGGAATTTCGCCTACAACATCGGCATCACAAAGTACAATGGCATCACCGATGTGGCGGTGCTCGAGCATGCCATTCGCGAGGACTTGAATGGCCGCGCATTGCGCCGGCTGGCGGTGTTACGCCCGATCAAAGTCGTTATCACCAACTATCCCGAGGGTCAGGTCGAGGAACTTGATGCGGTCAACAATCCCGAAGATCCTTCAACCGGCACCCGGAAGATCAACTTCAGTCGCGAAATCTATATCGAGCGCGATGACTTCATGGAGGTACCTGCACCGAAATATTTTCGCATGTTCCCCGGCGGCGAAGTCCGGCTTAAGTACGCCTACATCGTCAAGTGTGACGAAGTGCTCAAGGATGCAACCGGAAATGTCACCGAACTGCGTTGCACCGCCGATCTGGGCAGCAAGACCGGCGGACCCACTTCGAGCCGCAAGATCAAGGGCACGATTCATTGGGTCAGCGCGCAACACGCCATCGATACCGAAGTCCGGCTTTACGAGCGGTTGTTTACGGTCCCGGAACCGGATGCCGATGGCGACTTCAAAAAACATCTCAATCCGCATTCGCTGGAAATCGTTACCGCGAAATGTGAGGCGAGCTTGAAGGACGCCAACCCGGCGTTGCGCTATCAATTTGAGCGACTCGGCTATTTCACCGTGGACAAGGATTCGTCGACGGCCAAACCGATCATGAACCGCACGATCACCCTGCGCGATGCGTGGGCCAAGGAAGCTCAAAAGGGCAAGTGATCGCTCAAGCTTAACAAATCAAATATATCAGCCTTATGAAACCCACACTGCTCGTCACTTTACTGGCGCTGGCGTTATGCGCCCTCAGCCCTTCAACGTTTGCCGAAGGCACCAATTCCAGCGGCACGAATGCGCCCGAATCGGAACTCTCCCAATTGGTCACGCTGCTGCGCGCCAAGATCAGAGCCGGAAAAAAAACTCCGGAAGCCCTGGCGCCGGAACTGAAGCAATTCGATGCGTTGATTGCGAAACACAAGGGTGAAAAAACCGATGAGGCCGCCCAGATCACCTTGATGAAGGCGATGCTATACGTGCAGGTGTTTGATGATCCGAAGCAAGGCGAGGCCCTGTTGACGCAGGCGGAAAAGGATTATGAAGGAACGCCCGCGGGCGACAGGGTGAAGATGATCCTGATGTCGATGAAAAGCCAGCAGCAGGCCAAGGAAATCAACGACAAACTGGCCGAAGGAAGTGTGTTCCCGGACTTCGAGGTGAAAGACCTCAGCGGCCAACCACTCTCCATCGCCAACTATAAAGGCAAAGTGGTTTTGATCGATTTCTGGGCGACCTGGTGCGGACCGTGCGTGCAGGAATTGCCGAACGTCATCAAGACCTACAAGCAATTTCACCCCAAGGGTTTTGAAGTCATCGGCATCAGCCTGGATGAGGACAAGAGCAAGCTGACCACGTTCATCGAACAGAAGAACATGCCGTGGCCGCAATACTTCGACGGCCGGGGCTGGAAAAACCTCCTCTCCATGAAGTATGGCATCACCGGCATTCCTGCGACGTTCCTGCTCGACGGCAGCAGCAAGATCATCGGCAAAAATCTGCGTGGGTCGGAATTGATGGCAGCGGTCGAAAAAGCGGTGGAGAAGAAATAGCGGCTCGCGCCGGACGCATCCGGCGTCGGAGCATTTCGCACCACAAAAAGGCACGCCCCGCTGCGGGCGTGCCTTGCTCAAAATAACTTTGCCGCCTTACTTCTTGGCAGCTTCGTAAAGCTTGGTGACTTCCGCCCAGTTCACGACGTTCCAAAACGCCTTGAGATAATCCGCCCGGCGGTTTTGATACTTGAGATAGTAGGCATGTTCCCAGACATCGCAGCCGAGGATCGGCTTGCCTTCCGCGCCGGAGATGGCCTTGCCCATGATCGGATTGTCCTGATTGGCGGTGGAAACGATTTCCAGTTTGCCATTGTGGACGACCAGCCAGACCCAGCCACTGCCGAACCGGCCGACGCCGCCGGCTTCAAATTTTTCCTTGAACGCATCGAAGCTGCCGAACGTGGCGTTGATGTCCTCGGCGAGTTTGCCTGAGGGGGCGCCGCCGGCCTTCGGTCCGATGGTCTTCCAGAACATCGAATGGTTCGCATGGCCGCCGCCGTTGTTGCGCACTGGGCCGCGGATGTCCGCGGGAACGGCGTCCAGGTTGCTGATCAATTCCTCGACGGATTTCTTTTCCAAATCGGGTTTGCCGGCGATGGCTTTGTTGACATTCGTCACGTACGCAGCGTGGTGCTTGTCGTGATGGATCTCCATCGTCTGCGTGTCGATGTTCGGTTCAAGGGCTTCCTTCGGATAGGGAAGCGCGGGTAATTCGTATGCCATAGATTTTCCTAGCGTGTTGTTATTCCGTAATAATTACAATCCCTCTGTTCTTGCGGGAAACGTCTGTAACGCAACATAGCACGTTTATACCGGTGTCAACATTGGAAATCTTCTCGATGCCGCCGTTTCCGCAATACGCCTAATGGGAAAGTTCCACGAAGTTGCGCAGCAATTGCAAGCCGACCCGCTGGCTTTTTTCCGGGTGAAATTGCGTCGCGTAAATATTATCGCGCCATACTGATGAGGCGAAATTCTCGCCATAGTTTGTGCGCGTGGCCACGATCGATGGATCCGCCGGTTGCGGAAAAAAGCTGTGCACGAAATAGACGTAGCTGCCGTCCGCGACGTTTCGAAACAACGGACATTCCCTTTTTGTGATCTCCAATTCGTTCCAGCCGATCTGCGGAATTTTTAATCCATTTGCCTCGGGAAAGCGCACGACCTTCCCTTGAAAAATCGACATGCCCGCAGCACAACTGTTAAACTCCTCGCTCTTTTCAAATAATGCCTGGTAGCCCACACAAATTCCAAGAAACGGACGGCCGGATTGGATAAACCGGCGCGAGGCTTCCAGCAGTTTCTGCTTGTCGAGCGCCTGAATGCAATCATCGAAGGCCCCGACACCCGGCAGGACCGCCGCGTGCGCGTCCGCCATCTCGTTTGGACTTTTCACCACACGCACGTCGCCACCTGCCTTGATCAGCGCCTTGTGGACGCTGCGCAGATTTCCCGAACCGTAATCAATCAATGCGATCACCGGCACAGCCTAGTGCGTCCACTCCCGGCTGGCAATGCCGAGACCTCGCGGAAGAATGCCTGGCCGCGCGGTTTCTCGTGTCGCGGTTTCTCGTTGAATGTGGCGCGATCTTGGCCCTACCCTGCACCCGCATGAATCTCCACTATCGTATGTTCGTCTCGACTGCTGCGGCCTGCCTGCTCCTTGTTGGCTGTGATAACAAATCCGAGCTGGCCCCGGCCGTGAGTTCCGGCCCTGCGGCTCCGAGCACCAATACGGCTGCGGCCACACCCGCGCCCGCGACGTCCAATGCCCCGGCCCCGACCGCGGTCAAACCCGCGTTCGCGACGCTTGTCGGGAAATGGCAGCGCGTAGATGGCGACTACCTGCTGGAAATCAAAAGCGTGGAATCCAGCGGCAAACTTGACGCGCATTATTTCAATCCGAAACCCATCAACGTCTCCCAGGCTGCGGCATTGCAAAAAGACGGCGGCACCCAGGTCTTCATCGAACTGCGCGACGTCAATTACCCCGGCTCCACTTACACCCTGGCCTACGATCCGAAAAGCGATCAAATGTTCGGTCAATATTTTCAAGCCGCCATGAAGCAAACTTTCGATGTCACGTTCGAGCGGGTTAAAGCACCCTAGAAAGTCGTCGGACTGAATGAAGCAAGGCGCAGTTGAAAGCCGCAGCCCGAACTTCGTCCACTTTTGATACAAAGGCTGAATTACTCTATCATGGCGCCCGCCGGACGGCGGAAATGAACTATTATGTCAGGCTAGAGGCGCTGGCTCTGTAAAGTGTTGACTTACAGGTGAAACGGAGACAAAAAAACGCGGGCACCCGCTGGTTAAACTCGAGGGGAAAGTTTTTCCTTCGTCGAACGGTCAAGTCGAACGCCCGCGCGACGACAGCGAAATCGAGTAAAGCAACATTGTCGCCAAATTACGCGGTTGGAAATCGGAAGGGGCACAGCAAGCATGTTGCAAAAAGCCAGATACTTGGAGGCCGATCGTCAGTTGCTTAATCCTCCCGATTGACGACGTTCGATTTTACTTTTGCCGCCGCCGATTCCTGCTTGCGACGAAGAATCTCGCGGCGTTTATAAGCTTCGTAATAGCTCATCCCGATGTATGCGACCAAAAATATTACAATGACGACGGCACCGATTAACCAACGCATAATATTGACGTGAACGAGGTTGCCCGGTCTGGAAAGACGGCTAATTTCCGCACTCATCCAGCCTGCTGGTGATTTAATGCGACCTTGCCGATTCGTAAAGCGGGGGAATTACCAAATATTTTGTAGTACATTCCCCGGCATTACTTTCCGGCTCTTTTATCTGTCAGCGCGAGGCACGGCTCGTCGGGTGTCGCTCGCTGATCTGGGGGGAGGCGGTAGATTTGGTCAGGAAGCCGTCTGTATATTTTTATGGGACCGAGGTGATATCACGCGCGCAAGATTTTGCTCGACACTTACGGAGACACTAATATTTTAGTATCAGTAATTAAAGGAAGTGAAATGGCGAGGATATTAGTAATAACAACGGGGGTTCGCGATGAAGTGATTGAGCTGAAACTCGGCGTCAATCGTTTTGGACGAAGTCCCGAAAACGATTTTCCCATCAACCATTCCACATTATCATCACATCACTGTGAAATTGCGCTCCGTGAAGGCGGCGTGTTTCTCCGCGACTGTGGCTCCACGAACGGCACATTTCTCAATGGCGAGCCGATTCAGGAAGTGCAACTTGCAGCGGGCCAAACCTTGCACATGGGCGAGGTGGAATTTTTGGTGGAAAATGTGGACGTCAAGGTGGCGATCCCAAAAATTGAAGTGCAGGTTGCCGCACCGCCGGTGGTTAAAACGGATGGTTCGATCATGTGCCGTCGCTATGGTCACGGCCGGGCGACGCATCAATGCACGCACTGCCTCGAATTGCTCTGCGACACTTGCGTGACCAAGCTTCGCCGTCGCGGTGGGAAAGTCCTCAAATTGTGCGCGCTTTGCAGCAGCCCGGTCGAATTGATCGGCGCTCCCAAGAAAAAGAAACGGTCGTTTTTCGGCCTGCTGAGCGAGACGGTCAAAATGCCGTTTCTACGTGGTTCAGACAAGGGTTAGTAACACTCTCCTTGGTGTGCAATCGATTAGACCATCCCATCCACACATTGAAGGCACCTGGCGAATCGTTTGCTCCCACTATTAGGGCTTCCTCAAGGAATAGCCAACGGGCCGTCAGGAGACTGCGGTCCTGCAATTGCACTCCGGCCGCTTTTTGCAGCCAGGGCTCATGTCAGACTCAAAAAAAGCGCGACTGCGCATTCATTGAAGTGAAGGCGGTGTAGCGTTCCATCAACCGTTCATCCACCCTGCCCAGTGAGCTTGTCCCCGAAATTCGGACCACTGGTTAAGTAAGACTTTTTGGTGTCTGTTGGACGAACGCCCTGGTGGGCGGTAGAAAGAACAGACAACCAAATGAAAGCGAAGCGACAAAGACATCAACCGGCCTTCAAGGCC
>JBGALR010000023.1:0-104070 GCA_044223735.1 Limisphaerales bacterium
CACCTGCTGCTCCAGACCCCCGAACCCAATCTCGTGGATGGCATGAAATGGCTGCAGGGCGTTTACACGTTGCGTCACAATTCGCGGCACAAGGTCCGGGGACATCTCTTTCAGGGACGTTACAAGGCCATTCCGGTGGAAGCTGCGGACGGCGCCGGGGATTATTTCGGCGTGGTGGTTGCGGCGACGCACCACGGTATCGTTGCGCTGGGCGACCGGGCGGTTGCGGATGGGCCACTACAGCCGGGTCAGCCAGGCCGTGAGCCGGATGCAGAACAAACCATCCCGCAAGCTGAAAAAACTGCGGGATCAACTGAACCGGGGAAACGAATGACCAGGTCGAGGCAGCCAAAGTGTCATAATTCTAGGACCGACCCCTTTACGAAGGGTGCTGACCTAAAGACCGGTGATCTCCTCTTGAAATTCGACGGCGGAATGCAGCCAATTCAGAAACTTGATAGAACCTATGCACGGTTTGCAGTTTACAACTTAGAGGTGGACGAGTTTCATACGTACTTCGTTTCGCACGAAAAGATCTTGGTTCACAATAAGCCGGCTCCTTATGGCTTCAAACCAGATAGAGGCTGGAGACATTACGGCGATAATCCTCCCTTCCGACGGGTTTCTAATGAAAAACATCATCCCGGATCTCAAAGTGTCGAACCTAGGAATGTGGATGATCTTTTTAGGCGAGCTCTCTGGGAAGAGGGTGGCGGCCCTGGTTGGGTCCGAGACGCGGATGGAACAATTAACAGGTTCAGTCGTCCGTCGAACGGAACTACCCATTGGAACGGCGCGAACATTCCTGAGAACCAAGTTCCGGCTGACATCCTTAGAAATCTCTAAACTGCATGATCATCGGAGATCCAGCCAGATTTGCCCTAGAATCGCGGATAACAACCGCCTATTCAGAGCCAGGCTGTCGAGCACTGGGTTTGTTTGTCATTCACATCTGCGCTCAACGTTACGGTGTCTATGAGCCGGACGCAACGCTACTGGCCTGTTCTTTCGACCAAGTAATAGCGCGAATCAACGACCGTGGTAGACACACTGCGCCTTTCAGTTCTGAACCGGATGCTGGCAAGATTGCAGACGCATTCCGACGCGCAGTCTATGCGCCGGATCAGGAGGATGAGACGTTCTTCGGACTGCCGCATTCCGAGTTTCGGGCTGCGTTTTACCAAAATAGACTTGTTTGGGCACCTGACGGTGATGAGGCCTTCGATGATGGAAGTTTCGTTCTGCAATTCGACACACAGGAAGGGGTGAGGCTTATTGGCTTCAAAACGAATAAAGAGGGCTACGGCCATGAACCCAACACCCGTGCCGACGTCTCGATGGGCGCGAACGCATTTTACAGCGTTCTGGAAGAATGGAGCACCGCTTTTGAAAAGGAATGGGGTGCAGCGGTTAAAGCACGCAGGGGTCGGTCTTAGAATCCCAACATTTTCGTCTCGGTCCTCGTGAACGCATGTATGCTCTCTATCCTTCCAGTCCGAATCTCCCTAATGAAGTTGACTGTTCCGACGATGTCGTCCTTGAACCGGAATTTAACCCCAACTGTAAAGGGGTCGTAAAGGGGTCGGTCCTAGAATTATGACACTTTTGCGCTGGACGCAGTTTTCGAGTTCTGTCTAAGCTGGGCGCACCATGGCCAGGCCGATTCGCATTCAGTATCCGGGGGCGGTTTATCACGTGATGGCGCGGGGTAATCACGGGCAGAAAATCTTTGCGGATGACGCCGACCGCAAAACGTTTCTTTCGGCGCTGGCGGAGGCGTGCGCCAAGACCGGCTGGCGCATTCACGCTTGCGTCCTGATGGCCAACCATTATCACCTGCTGCTCCAGACACCCGAACCCAATCTGGTGGACGGCATGAAGTGGTTGCAGGGCGTTTACACGTTGCGTCACAATTCGCGGCACAAGGTCCGGGGACATCTCTTTCAGGGACGTTACAAGGCCATTCCGGTGGAGACGGCGGACGGCGCCGGGGATTATTTCGGCGTGGTGGTTGAGGCGACGCACCACGGTATCGTTGCGCTGGGCCACCGGGCGGTTGCGGATGGGCCACTACAGCCGGGTCAGCCAGGCCGTGAGCCGGATGCAGAACAAACCCTCCCGCAAGCTGAAAAAAACTGCGGGATCAACTGAACCGGGGAAACGAATGACCAGGTCGAGGCAGCCAAAGTGTCATAATTCTAGGACCGACCCCTTTACATCCGTACCACCCGAATGCTCCTGATTGGCACAAAGGCCAGCACTGGCATTTGGACACGCCGGGCAATCCACATCAACGATTCCTCCCCGGCGACCCGATTCCTGGCTACTGAGAAAGGACGATGAACTACGATGAAAGAAGCAATTACGATTACATTTAAAGACGCTGAGTCGTCAGAAGAAGCTGTTGCGATTGTCCGCTACAGCGAGGCCCGCGTTGCTCTTTGTCTGTCGCTAAAATCCAACGGCGACGTAGAAGTCGTGATGACGAAAACTGACGCTGGAAAATTGGCAGAGGCTTTGAAAAGAGCAATTAACGAAGCATGAAAAGTTCACCCATTAGGACAGGTGTCAACCGGCAAAATAGTTTGCGTTCCCAATTTTCTTTATCAGGTTTTACACTTACTGCGAGGCGTCGTTGGCGCGGCGCGCTCTTCGAACCCTTCATTTCGTCTATTGATTCCGGTCGCTGTTTCCGCCCGATTGGACGGAGGCGATCCGTTCAGTCACCCATCTGGTTCTAGCGCGCGGCCCGCCGCCAGGCGGTTTGGCCCACGCGCCAAGCCCACTGTCTGCGGAATCAGAAAATCGTCCTGCGCCGTCCCGTGTGCATTCAGTTTACCGCTCCTGTATCTTTTCATTGCCCTCATCCCAAGGTCGTTTTTTGCGGGAGCTATTGTCTTGACTAATTCTTTCCGGACGGTAATCTCAAGGAAGATTGGAAGGCTGTTCCCGCACGGAAGTCATATTTTGCAACATAGGTATGAAGCCAGAGGTTTTGCTCAAGGCGTTTGTGCTCCATCAATCCGAGGACGGATTTCGGGAGTTGGTGGCCGGTACGGTGGATGAGGTTTATTCCCGGGCGTTGCGTATTATTGGCGGACCGCCGCATTTGGTTGAGGAGGCGGTTTTGAGGGCTTATTGGGAACTGGCGCGTCAGGCGCCCAGGCTGTGTGACCATATCGTGGTCGCCGAATGGTTGCGTGAACACGTTTGCAAGACGGCGCTGGCGGTGATGCACGAGGAGGAACTCGTGGTTGATCGCGCAGCCATCGAAGAGGAAAAAGAGGCGCCAGCAAGTCCGAGCGACACGCAGGCAGCGCCTCCCGGGCTCGCCATCCGCATCAGCCAGGGAATTTTGATCAATACCGCCGGGAGCAAAAGTCTGTGGCTTTCTTTGCCGCGATTTGCGTGGCCGGCATGGATTCGACCCGTGCATATCGGCGGCGGTGTGCTTTGTGTGCTGGTGCTGATGGTCCTGTGGAGTCATCCGTTTCATAAGCGCAATCCGATCGTCCTGGCTCCGAAGATGACGCTGCAAATGACTCCGGCTTCCTTCGCGCAACTGGCAACTCCGGAGGAAGCCGTGCCGGCGCCTCCGAGCCCGGCGGCGAACACTAACGTCGCATTCAATCCCACGTCACGATGAGACCTCCGGATCAGAAGCGCGTCGCCTTCACGCTGATCGAACTCCTCGTGGTCATCGCGATCATTGCCATTCTCGCCTCGATGTTACTGCCGGCGATTGCTCGCGCGAAACGGCAGGTGCATGTCACCACCTGCCTGAACAACTTGCGGCAGATCGGCCTGGCGCTGGAGATGTCTCTGAACGATCAGCATCAATATCCGAGTTCGCTGGGAGGTCGCGAAATTGCCGAGGAATATTCCTGTGGTCTTACCCTGGAACAACGGCTGGCGGAAATGCGGGCGCGCGCGTTGTTCAGCTACATCGATCCCGGCTCAAAGACCTGGCAATGCCCGGAGGACAAAGGCTTGGATTTCCGGCCGGAAGGGCCCTACTTCGGCCCGACCGCGCATTACGCCTTCGGCCTAAGCTACCGGCTTAATGCCCGGCCCTGGCAACACACAAAATATGAAGTTGAGGGAATGCTGCCGGGGCAAAAGGCGGGATGGGTGAAACAGCCGAGCGCATACATTTACGTTTATGAACCGCCCGCCCAGCCGATGACCAAGCCGGTGCTTGATCCGGATATCTGCCATATGCAGGGCATAAAGGAGCCGTATATGTATTTCCACTGGCATTTTAACAATGGCCAGTCGAGCGTCTTTGATGTCGCCAACGACAATCAAAAGGCGATCTCACCCATTCTGTTTGTGGATGGGCACGCCGCAAAGCATGACTTTACCAGGGCATTGCACCAGGAATGGCGATACCCGACGGAAGAAACCAGGGATTGGATTTGGTATCAGCCGCTGATGGATACCAATGGTCAGCCGGTGCCAAAGCAGAATTAATGAGTGGTCGCCGCGTCAACGCCAACGGAGTTGCTTCCGCCAGCCCCGGTCAAAGACGCCTCTCTCTTGGCTCGGAACTGAGACGCAACCTCGTTCGAGGTTGAAGATGTCTATGCTTGTTACCCCAAGTTGCCGCGGTGGCAACTTGGGGCTGGAGGGCGAAATCTCTTCGAGATTTTCCGGGCGTAATTCTCGCCCGCTGATTTCCGCGCTCAGGAAACAATCGTCTCGAAGCCTCCGTAGGCCATGCGTTTGCAATCGAAAATTTTCCCGGACTCGGTGCACATGGATAACACACGCGGGTCGGCCATGATTTTCTTGTTCGCGGCGTCGCGGTGTTTGCGCGATTTGAAAACCACGTAGGAGAACACGACGACTTCACTGGGGCGGGTCCTGGCCATCTCGGGAAAACCGACCATGCCCTTGGTCTTCACGTCTTCGCCCACGCATTCTCGATAATCGAGCGCGCCATATTCGCGCCAGATTTTGGAGGCCTTCGCCGCGAGCTTTTTGTAGGCCGCAAGTTTCTTTTTGGGAACGGAGAGAACGAATCCATCGACGTATTGGCTCATGTTGATGCGTTGGTTGATTATTGTTGAGCAAAGACTAATCGAAGTGTGCCCTGGCGCGCAACGCGTCATCATATCGCGGAAAAAATCAAAATCGGCAGCCCGAATCTTGCCACGAGCAAACAAGTTGTTAGGCTTCGCGCAATGAATGATCTCGGGCGCGTTTCGCGTCGCTCCTTCCTCAAGGGCCTGGGCCTCGCGGCGCCGGCCACGCTTGCCGGTTCCAGTTTGGTTTTTGCGCAGGGGGCGGGAACAAATTCTTCGTCAGCCAGGACAAGCAAATCGGCAGCCAGGGAATTGCGGGCCGACCTAGTGATCATCGGCGGCAGCCTGGGCGGTTGCGCGGCGGCCCTCGCGGCGGCCCGTAATGGCCTGCGCGTCATCATGACCGAGGAGACGGATTGGATTGGCGGGCAGTTGACGTCGCAAGCCGTGCCGCCCGACGAGAATCCGTGGATCGAAACTTTCGGCGGCACGCGCAGCTATCTGAATTTGCGCCAGCAGATCCGCGATTATTATCTGCGCAATTATCCGCTGACGGCCGCCGCCCGCGCGCAGGCGTATCTCAACCCGGGCAACGGCTGGGTTTCGAAGTTATGTCATGAGCCCAGAGTGTCAGTGGCGACGCTGACCCAACTACTCGCGCCGTATACTTCCGGCGACCGGGTGATCATTTTGACACGTCACCAGGCGGTGAGTGCCGCGGCGGACGGCGACCGCGTTCAAGCGGTGCGGGTGCGCAGCCTCGAATCCGGAAATGATCTCGTGTTGCATGCGCCCTATTTTATTGATGCCACGGAGCTGGGCGATTTGCTGCCGCTGACGAAAACGGAATACGTCACCGGCGCCGAATCCCAAAAAGACACCGGCGAACCGCACGCGCCCGCGCAGGCGGAGCCGAACAATATGCAGTCCTTCACCGCCTGTTTCGCGATGGATTACATCGCCGGCGAGGACCATACGATTTCCAAACCAGCCGAGTATGCTTTCTGGCGCGACTTCGTGCCGGCGATCAAACCGGCGTGGCCGGGACGGCTGTTGTCGTGGGAATACAGCAATCCCGTCAGCGGCAAGGCCACGACGCTCGAGACCAGCCCGGAGAAAGGCACCGGACTCTGGACCTACCGTCGAATCGCGGACAAAAGCCTGTTCGCGGACGGCACGTATCGCGGCGATATCTCGCTCGTAAACTGGCCGCAGAACGATTACATGCTCGGCAATCTTTACGAGGTTTCCGCCGACGAAGCCGCGCGTAATTTGAATCGCGCAAAACAACTCAGCCTTTCCCTGCTCTACTGGCTGCAAACGGAAGCGCCCCGCGCCGACGGCGGCACCGGCTGGAAAGGCATGCGGCTCCGTCCCGACGTGGTCGGCACCGAGGACGGGTTGGCGAAGTATCCTTACATTCGCGAGAGCCGGCGCATCCGTGCGGAGTTCACGGTGGTGGAACAGCAGGTTTCGACCGAGTTCCGCATGAAAGAAACCGGCGAAAAGATAACGGAAGTCAAAGCGACGGAGTTCGCAGATTCCGTGGGCATCGGGAGCTATCGGATTGATCTGCATCCGAGCACCGGCGGGAACAATGCCATCGACGTCAGTTCCCTGCCCTTTCAGATTCCACTGGGCGCGCTGATTCCGCAACGCGTCGAGAACCTGCTGCCGGCTTGCAAGAATCTGGGCGTCACCCACATCACGAACGGTTGCTATCGCCTGCATCCGGTGGAGTGGAACATCGGCGAATCCGCCGGGTCGCTCGCGGCATTTTGCGTCCTGCACAAAACCGCGCCGCGCCAGGTGCGTAAAAAGGCGGATTTGCTCAAGAGCTTTCAAAAGCTGCTGACCGAACAAGGCGTGGCGCTCGGATGGCCCAAAGTAACGCCGCGCTAGACGATTCGCTGCCGCCATGAAAGCCGCCGGGAAATTTTCGCTCGTCCTCGTCACCGCGCCGGACATGAAGATTGCCCGAAAACTCTCGGCGGCCGCGTTGAAGGCGAAGTTGATCGCGTGCGCGAATATTGTGCCGAAGATTGAGTCGCATTATTGGTGGCAGGGCAAAATAGAGAGCGGGACCGAGGTGCTGATGATTTTGAAAACCACACGCGCAAAGTTGCCCGCGCTGGAGAAGTTAGTGCTCGCCCAACATCCCTACGACACCGCTGAATTTCTTGTCCTGGGCATTGATAAGGGCAGCGAACGCTATCTGCGCTGGCTGGAAACTTCCGTGCACTGACCCATGGACGTCATCTGGCAGCAAAACTACGACCCGCTGCACAGTCCATTTCTTTCCACCGTCTGCGCCGCGATACCGATTGTGGTTTTGCTGGGCTCGATCGCGCTGCTGAAAATCCGCATTCATTATTCCGCCATCATCGGTCTGGTGGCGGCCTCGATCGTCGCGCTCTTTGTCTATCGCATGCCGTTATCGGCTGCGGCGGGCGCCGGCATCAGCGGAGCCGCCTTCGGTTTGTTTCCGATTGGCTGGATCATCCTCAACGTCATTTTTCTCTACCAACTCACCGTCAAACGCGGCCTGTTCGAAACGATGCGGCACAGCCTCGCCACCGTAGCGCCTGACCCACGAATACAACTCATCCTGATCGCGTTTTCCTTCGGCGCATTTGTTGAAGGCGTGGCGGGTTTTGGCGCGCCGGTGGCCATTACCGGAGCAATCCTCATCCAATTGGGATTTAAACCACTGCATGCCTCCGGGCTCGCGTTGATCGCGAACACCGCACCCGTGGCTTTCGGTTCGCTCGGCATTCCCATCACCACGCTGGCCGAAGTGACCGGCCTCGACGTCTTCAAAATCTCCGCCATGGTCGGCCGTCAGCTCCCCTTCTTTTCGGTCTTTCTGCCCTTCTGGGTGGTCATGGCATACGTGGGCTGGCGCAAGATGTGGGAGATATGGCCCGCCGCACTGGTGGCGGGCGCGGCATTCGCCGTGCCGCAATTTCTGGTGTCGAATTTTCATGGGCCGTGGCTGGTGGATATCATCTCCGGATTCTGCTCGATGGGTGCGCTGGTGATCTTGTTGAAATTCTGGAAGCCGAAAGCCGCGTCTGACTTGCCGATCGTTCCCTCACCGCCCGCTGGCCAACAAACCTCCGTCGCGCTGCTGTCACGACGAAGTGTTTTTCTGGCTTGGACGCCCTGGCTGATTCTCACCGGTTTCATCCTGGTGTGGGGCCTGCCGCAGATAAAGCTGGCGTTGGACAAAACGGCATCGGTGAAAATTCCCATTCCCGGTCTGCATAACCTGGTGAAACGAAGCGAACCGGTCGCTCCGGCCAACGCCAAACCGGAGGCGGCGGAGTTCAAACTGAACATTCTATCAGCCACGGGCACCAGCATCCTTCTGGCGGCAATCGTGGCTGGCTTCGCGATGGGCTTCGGCCCCCGGGAACTGGCGAAGACCTATCTCGAAACCATCTGGCGGGTTCGTTACTCCCTGGCCACCATCGCCGCCATGCTGGCCTTGGGAAGCCTGACCCGTTATTCCGGCACCGATGCCACTTTGGGCCTCGCCATGGCGCATACCGGCAAGTTGTACCCTTTCTTCGGCGCGATGCTCGGCTGGCTCGGGGTGGCCCTGACCGGCTCGGACACGGCGTCAAATGTCCTTTTCGGCAGCCTTCAAAAAATCACGGCTGAGCAAACCGGCCTGAGCCCCATTCTCATGGCGGCCGCCAACAGTTCCGGCGGCGTCATGGGCAAGATGATCGACGCCCAGAGCATCGTGGTCGCCAGCACCGCCACCAACTGGTACGGCCACGAGGGCAGCATCCTGCGCTACGTCTTTTTTCACAGCATCGCGCTGGCCGCCCTGATGGGCCTGCTCGTTATGGCGCAGGCGTATGTTCCGCTGTTTATCAAAATGGTTCCGTAATTTTTGCGTCATTTCCACAAATGTGATTTGAAGGAATCGCGAGAGGCGGTTAAGTTGGAGCCAAGTTGAGCAACCTTTTCGATCTCACGCCGATTTTGTTGTTGCTCCTGCTCGGGCTGCCGATGCTCGCAGGAGCCGGGATGATCGCCTTCGTTATTTATCAGGTGAGGTTGGAGCGCAAGTTTACCTCTGATCTCGGCGAAACGATTAAAAAACCGGGCGTTTCCAAATCCTGGGATTTGCCCCGACCGGGATGCTGGCTCGCCGTTAGGAGTCCCGATCTATCAGCGGTGCAGGCGGCGATCGGCATGCATCATCCCAAGCCGTGTTCCTGGCATCACGGTCTTGCGGGCGAAGAGACGCTCTTCATGGCGCCACCCGTGAAAGGCTGGATTTTAATCACCGGCTCACGCCTGCCCGAGCCGGATGAGGACGTGGATGCCTGCTACCGTTTCCTGGTCGAACTGAGTCGCAAGGTGGGCGATGTGCAATTCTTCAGCGCCAATCGCTTTTCGCATCATCATGCGTGGGTCCGGGTTGATCACGGCCATGTGGTGCGGGCCTACGCGTGGGCGGGCTCGACGATTTGGAATCAAGGCGAACCGACGGCGGCCGAAAAGGAATTGGACCTTCATTGCTTCGACTATGCCGAGCCGCATATCGCCGAGTTTTTTGGGGATGAGGACGTGATCGCCTCCAATGCGGAAAAGGTTTCCGCGCTCGCGGCCCGCTGGAGTTTCGACCCGGCCCAACTCGACGAGATGTATTTGGAAAAGGCGCAGGGCGTCGCGGATGAGCCGGCTTCGCACGATTAGCGGATGCTCGGCAAGTGGGCGCAGAACCCGGTTGCGCTCACTCCGCGGATTCGGCACATTCAATTCACATCAACCAGGAAGCCTATGTCACTCGAATTTGAACTTCAAAAATATTCCAAGGACATCAAGCTCAAGGACAATACCAAATGCAAGCTGCGTCCCTTGCGCAAGGATGACGAGAAGGAATTTCATGCGTTCTTCCAGGCCGTGCCCGAGCCCGAGCGCATGTTCATCAAACATCGCGTCACTGATCCGGAAGTCATTCGCGAGTGGTGCCAGAAAATCGACCTCGGGCGCAATCTTCCATTGCTCGCCCTGATGGATGGGAAGATCGTCGGCGACGCCACGCTGCACCAACAGTTGGGCGGCTGGAAACGGCACATCGGACGCGTGAGCGTGCTGGTCCTGCCGGAATATCGCGGCCGCGGGCTGGCGCGGGCGCTGGTCACCGAGATCGTCGGCATCGCGCGCAATTTAGGCCTTGAGAAAGTGGAGGCGGAGTTCATCGGCGAACAGGAGGCGGCGATCAAGATGTTTGCGTTGCTCGGCTTCAGCAATTTGCTTCGGTTTGAGGATTACGTGAAGGACATGCAGGCCATCTCCCACGACTACGTGTTGATGGGCCTTGATCTGAAGGTGGACGAAGAATACGCCGGGATGGGATGAAGCCGCCGGAAGCCTGCCCGAACTGCGGCGCAGACATCCCGCCTGATGCCAGGGCGTGTCCCGAATGCGGCTCGGATGAAAAGACCGGCTGGGCGGATGAGGCGCAATCGTCCGGGCTTGCTTTGCCCGGGGAAAAATTTGATTACGACGATTTCGTCAAACGCGAGTTCGAAGAGCAGTCTCCGAGGCCGAAAGGGATTTCGTGGTTTTGGTGGATAATCGCCATCGCGTTACTGGCGTTATTTTTGAGATTATTCTTCTGATGAAATTGCCTCCCGGACTTCGGTCAACCTTTGTCGCATCACTCGTGTGCGGTCTTTTTGTCGGTCCGCTGGAATTATCCGCGAGCGACTGGCCGCAATTACTCGGCCCCTTGCGCAACGGGACCTACCCCGCCCATGACCTCGCCGACACATGGCCAAAAAACGGCCCCGCCATCCTTTGGCAAAAGGCAGTCGGCCAGGGCTTCAGCGGGCCAGCGGTCGCCGGGGGAAAGTTGATTCTGTTCCATCGCCTCGGTGACAAGGAGACGGTGGAATGTCTGGATGCCAAAACGGGCGCGAACCTTTGGACATTTGATTATCCCACACACTATCAGGACGATTTCGGCTTCGATGAGGGACCGCGGGCTACCCCAGCGATTGCGGATGGCCGCGTTTACACTTACGGAGCGGAAGGCCTATTGAATTGCCTCGATCTGAAAACGGGCACGAACCTTTGGCGCATCGACGCCATGAAAGAATTCCAAGCGGAGAAGGGATTTTTCGGCATCGCCTGTTCGCCGTTGGTGGAAAGCAATGCCGTGCTTATGATCATCGGCGGAAAGAAAGGCGCGGGCATTGTAGCCTTCGAAAAAAATACCGGCAAAACCCTCTGGCGGGCGACCGACGACGAAGCGAGCTATTCATCCCCGGTGGTGGCCACCTTCAACGGCCGGCGCCAGGCGTTCTTCTTCACCCGGGTGGGTCTCGTTTCGACCGATCCAGCGACGGGCAAGGTGCTTTTCGATTTTCCCTTCCGGCCGCCCATCCGCAACTCAGTAAGCGCTGCGACTCCGCTGATTATTGGTGATTCGGTTTTCATTTCGGCCAGTTACGGCGCGGGAGCCGTGTTGTTGAAAGTGAAAGAAGGCGAACCCGATAAAGTCTGGGCGTCCAAAACTTCCCTGGCGAACCACTACGCCACCAGCGTCTATCGCGATGGGTTCCTTTACGGCATCGACGGCCGAACGGATCCGGGCTATCAGCCATCGGCCAACTTGCGCTGCGTGGAACTGGCGACCGGAAAAGTGCGGTGGCAGCAGGACGCTTTTGGCGCGGCCATCCTCACGCTGGCGGGCGATCAATTGTTAATCCTCACCGAAAAAGGTGAATTAATCCGCGCGACCGCTTCGCCTGAGGCTTTCAGGCCTTCGCTCCGCGCTCAAATCGTTTCCGGTCAGGCGCGCGCGCACCCTGCCCTGGCCGACGGATTGTTTTACGCCCGCAGCAAGGACAAGCTCGTGTGCGTGGATCTGCGCAAAGCGGAAAAGCATTAAGCCATGGAGGCGCGACACGCCACGCCGTCCACATTATCTGCCGAGCCTGAAGCCGGCAGTTTCGGGAGGTTCCTGTGCGTGGACGCGTTGCGCGGCTTTGACATGTTCTGGATCCTCGGCGGCGATTATCTCATTCGCTCCCTGACGAAGATTCACGATTCCGACCTTACCCAAAAACTGGCCGCTCAAATGGAACATTGCGAGTGGGCCGGATTTCACTTTTACGACCTCATCTTTCCGCTTTTCATTTTCATTGTTGGCATTTCCCTGGTTTTTTCCATTTCCAAAATAATCGCGCGTTCGGGACGGGGCCCGGCGATCAAACGCATCGTGTTACGGTCGATCATCCTGTTTTTGTTGGGCGTTTTCTACATGGGCGGAGTGGCCGACGGCTTCAAGAACGTCTATCTCGCGGGCGTTCTGCATCGAATCGCACTGGCCTACCTGTTCACGGCTTTGATCTTCTGCTTCTTTCGCGCCCGGGCAATGATCGCAATCTGCATCGCGCTGCTCGTCGGTTATTGGATCCTTATGCGTTACGTGCCCGTTCCGGAAACAGGCGCGCCTTCGCTGGCGGAGCCGGGCAGAAACCTCGCCCATTACCTGGACGAGCTTTCCTACCGGGGAAGAAGTTTGAAGGCACACTGCTCAGCACCATGGCCGCTGTGGCCAATTGCCTCCTGGGCGTTTTTGCCGGGTTGCTCCTGAACAATCGCAAGGTGACGTCGAAGCAAAAAGTCTTCTGGCTGCTGGGCAGCGGGGTCGCGAGTCTGGCGCTCGGATTTGTTTGGGCGCAGGATTTTCCCATTATTAAATTGCTTTGGACGTCCAGCTACGTGCTCGTGGCCTGTGGCTTTAGCGCCATTCTTCTCGCATTGTTCCATCAAATTATTGAAGTCTGGCAGTTTCGCGCCTGGGCGCAGCCCCTTGTCTGGATCGGGATGAACGCCATCACCATTTATCTCATGGCGGGCATCGTTAATTTCCATCGCCTCGCCGAGCGTTTCGTCGGCGGGGATATCAAAATCCTCCTGGGCAACAATCACGATCTGGTCGCCGCGCTCGTGACGCTGGCGCTTGAATTGTGCGTAGTTCGCTATCTGTATCGCCACAGGCTTTTTCTGCGACTATAGCTTTTGCCTTGAACGAGCGAACGCGTTGTTCTAAACGTTGCTCAATCAGAAATTCATGACGACCGTCACCTCTCCTCCTTTGGTTCGAAAGCTCGACAGCAGTCCCCGGCTCATGTCGGTGGATGCCTTGCGCGGCTTCGACATGTTTTGGATCATCGGCGCGGATTCGCTGGTCTATGCGCTCAACAGCCTGAGCGAATCGAAGCCGACCAAATTTCTCGCCAATCAGCTCGACCATGCGGATTGGGTCGGCTTTCATTTTTACGACCTCATCTTTCCCCTGTTCGTCTTTATCGTTGGCGTCTCGCTGGTGTTCTCCCTGACGAAGACCATCCAGCAAAATGGCCGCGCCGGCGCGCTAACGCGCATTTTTCGCCGCAGCATCCTGCTGTTCATCATCGCGCTGCTCTATTCCGGCGGCTTCAGCAGTGCCTGGCCCGACATGCGATTGATGGGCGTCCTCAACCGCATCGCGCTCGCTTATTTTTTTACCGGATTATTATTTTGTTTCCTGAAGCCGAAGGCCCTCGCGGCCGTATTTGTCGCCATCCTCGTGGGCTACTGGGCGTTGATGTCTTTCGTCCCCATCCGGGATATCCAAATGACCAAAGCCAGCCTGGCGGAACTCGCCGAATCCAGGGATGACGCCAGGACGGCCGCGCTTTTCAAAGCGGAAGGCAATCCTTCGGCCGTCAAAAACAGTCCCGCCTGGGCGGCCGCCGAATTGATGTTTTACGGCACCACCAATCGCGTGACGGGGAAATTTGATGAAGGTTTGAACGTCTCCGATCATCTGGATTTTCAATACCTCCCTGCGCGCAAGTATGAGGTGTTTCAGGATCCGGAAGGCCTCCTTAGCACCATCCCCGCCATTGCAACCTGTCTGTTGGGTGTTTTCGCCGGTTTGCTGTTGAAGGATCAAAAAATTGAAGACTCCAAAAAAATTGCGCGGCTGGTGATTTTTGGAGCTGTCGGCGTAGGATTGGGATTTCTCTGGAGCAAACAATTCCCCATCATCAAGAAAATTTGGACCTCCTCCTTCGTGCTGGTGGCCGGCGGGTTTAGCGCCATCCTGCTCGCGACGTTTTACTATTTAGTGGATGTTTGCCAGTTTCGCACCTGGTGCAAACCTTTCGTCTGGATGGGCATGAACTCCATCACGGTGTATCTCACCAGCAACATCATCGGCGGCTTTCGCCGCCTCGCGGGCCGCTTTGTCGGCGGCGACGTCAAAAACTTTCTCGACCTGCACGTCGCCCAGGGCATGGGCAACATGGCGATCTCGATCGTCGGGCTGCTCCTCGCCTTCTGGTTCGTTTATTATCTATACAAGCGAAACGTGTTCCTGCGTTTGTGACCACGCTGTGGATCAAGCACGCGCTCGCCCCGGCCATAGCGCTCCTGTGGATCTCCCTGACCTCGGGGGGCGCCGAGGAAAGGAACTGGCCCCAATTTCTCGGTCCGCACGCTAACGGCACCTCCCCGGAGACAGGCCTGCTGGAACGCTGGCCGACCAACGGGCCACCGGTGCGATGGGAGAAAAAAATTGGCACCGGCTACGGCGCGCCCTCGGTACTCGGCAACCGCCTTGTTTTTCATCACCGGATTGGGGACGAGGAAATAGTTGCCTGCCTTGCCGCCGACTCGGGCAAATCGCTATGGGAATACAAATATCCCAGTCGCTTCGAGGATCCCTATGGCTACAACAACGGCCCGCGCAGCGCGCCACTGCTCAATTCCAATCGCTGTTTTACCTTCGGCGCGGAGGGAAAATTGCTTTGTCTTGATCTGGAAACCGGAAAACTCATCTGGCAGCGCGACACTGCGGTGGACTGGGAAATTCCCCCCGCTTTTTTTGGGGTTGGCAGTTCGCCAGTTCTAGAAAACAACTTGCTCGTTGTACTGCTTGGCGGCCAGCCCGATTCGGGAGTGGTCGCGCTTGAGCCGAACACCGGGAAAACCGTCTGGGAAAGTGTTGGCCGCAAAAACTGGCAGGATGCGCCCATGGTCGGCTGGCCGGGCGAGCGCAAGGTGAACTGGCAAACGTCGGAAAAACAAGCGAGCTATTCCACCCCGGTCGCCGCCACCATTCACGGTCGGCGCCAGATTCTTGCGCTGACTCGTCAGGGCCTCGTCTCCATCAATCCCACAAACGGCGCGGTGAACTTCAGCTTTTGGTTTCGCTCCCAGGTGCCCGAGTCCGTAAACGCCATGGACCCAGTCGTCGTCGATGATTTAATTTTTATCTCCGGCGCTTATTACAAAATCGGTTCGGTGCTCCTGCGCGTAAAGCCCGGTTGCAAGGAGGTCGAGGAAGTCTGGCGCAGCACCGTGCTGGAGATTCATTGGAGCACGCCCATTTACCGCGACGGTTATCTCTATGCGTTTAGCGGCCGAAATGAACCGGACGCGCGCTTTCGCTGCGTGGAACTCAGATCCGGCAAACTCATGTGGGATCGTGATGAGCATTGGCGTCCTCACAGCACGCGCACGCCCGACGTCTATGGCCGCGGCTCTTGTATTCTCGCAGACGGCAAATTGATTGCGCTGGGCGAAGGCGGCCTGCTGGGCTTGTTCAAGCCGTCACCGGAAAAGGCTGACGAAATCTCCCGCTTCCAGGTGCCGCAATTGCATTATCCCTGCTGGGCCGCTCCCGCGCTCGCCAACAAACGGCTCTATTTGCGGAGCGAAGATTACCTGGTGTGCCTGGACATTGGCGGATAATCCCGGTCACCTCACCTGCCCCGCCGCTTACATTTCCCCGCCGCCGCGACCGCCGCATATCGGTGACAACTCACCATGTGGTCATTGACCATCCCCACCGCCTGCATCAAAGCGTAACAAATTGTCGGCCCGACGAACTTGAAGCCGCGCCGCAGCATATCCTTGCTCATGGCCTCGGCCTCCAGGGTCTTCGCCGGAAGTTCTTTAAGGCTTTTGCGGTGGTTCTGGATGGGAGCGCCACCCACAAATTGCCAGAGATATTTGTCGAAGGTTTCGAATTCCTTTCGCACTTCCAGAAACGACCTGGCGTTCTGGATCGTGGCGGCGACCTTCAGGCGATTGCGCACGATGCCCGGATTCGCGAGCAGCTCCTTCACCTTCCGCGCGTCATACCCGGATATTTTCTCCGCGTCGAAATCATCGAATGCCGCCCGATAATTTTCGCGCTTGTTCAGAATGGTGGACCAGCTCAAGCCTGCCTGCGCGCCTTCCAAAATCAGAAATTCAAACAGGACCCGGTCGTCATGTTGCGGAACGCCCCATTCCTCGTCGTGGTATTTGACGTTTGCGGGCGACTCGGCCCAGGCGCATCGGGAAATGGTTGACGGCGGCGTTGGCTGCTTCATACGGACGGCATTTTAATCTTCCATTTCGGCGAGAACAAGCCGTGGCTGAAAACTGCGCTGTGCCACATCCGTAACTTGACACTCGTACGTAATCATGGGGACTATGATTCCGATGCAAGCCCCGCCGGACTCAAAAAGCCCCGTTGAAAGGATCACGTTTTATCATTGGCTCGTCGTCATTTTCGCTTCCGCCGGCTGGCTTTTTGACTGCATGGGCCAGCGCATCTTCGTGCTTTCCCGCGAACCGGCGTTGCGCGAGTTGCTTGGCACTTCCGCCACGGACGACGCCATTAAATACTGGGGCGGCATCGCCACCCTGTTGATGATGGTCGGCTGGGCGACCGGCGGGATTCTGTTTGGCATGATGAGCGACCGCTATGGCCGCGTGAAAGCGATGGTCAGCACATTGCTGGCCTACACGATATTCTCGGGTCTGGCGGGCTTCGCGCATTCGCCCATTCAGTTCCTCGTATTTCGATTCCTGTTTGGCCTGGGAGTGGGCGGAATGTTCGGGGCCGCCACGACGCTTATCGCGGAGAGTGTGCCCAAACATTTTCGCACGCTCGCCCTGGGCTCGATGCAGGCACTCTCGGCATGCGGCAATATGATCGCCTCCGGCTTGAGCCTGAAAATCACACCCGGCATGGAGAATTTGTGGGGTCACTACAGCGGATGGCAGGTGTTGTCCTTTGTGAGTGTATTTCCCGCACTGCTGGCGGTTCCGATGTTGATGATTCTCAAGGAGCCCCAGCCGTGGATCAAAGCCAAGGCCGACGCCGCGAGCGGCAAGGGCAAATCAGTTGGCTCCATTCCCGACCTTTTTCGCGATCCGCGCTGGCGGCGCAATACCATCGTCGGCATCTGTCTCGGTCTCGCTGGCATGGTCGGCCTTTGGGGGATAGCGTTCTTCTCGCCGGAATTGATTAGCACGGCCTTGCGGCACCAACCGTTGCAAACCGCCGAAGTCCTCAAGGCGGACGCACTGGTCGCCTCGTTGAAATCGCCCGCCAACCCGGCCGTAGCGCATCTCAAATCCAAACTACTTCCCGCCGTCACCCAGAGGGTGGAGAGCGCCGCGCCGGGGAGGCAGCTTCCCACCGCCGATGTGGAAGCCCTCGTGTCCGACCTCAATCGAGTCATACAAAACGATTCGCTTTATAACGAAGTGGCATTCCAAGGCATCACGCTCAAAAAACGAACGCAAAACCTCGTCGAATTGATTCACAAAAAGGAAGATCCGGCCGCCACCAAATCGCTTAACCGCCAATTAGTCGAACAGCTTTTCCCCGGCGATATACAGGAACTGCAGCGCACGATCGACAAGACCAAAAGCAGCGGCACGATGTTGCAGGACGTCGGCTCATTGTGCGGCATGTTTGCCTTTACCTTTGTGGCCACATATTTTAATCGGCGCACGGCCTTCTTCGGCGCATTTTTACTTTGCTTTGTCACTGTGGCCTTCGTTTTCCATTCGCTGAATACCGCGAGCGATGTCTATTGGATGTTGCCGATCATGGGCTTCGCCACCCTCTCTTGTTTTGCCGGATACTCCATTTACTTTCCGGAAATATTTCCCACCCGCCTCCGTGGCACCGGGGTCGGCTTTTGCTACAACACCGTGCGGTATCTCGCCGCGCCATTTCCTTTTATGCTCGGTTGGTTGAGCACACTCATTCCGTTTCGCACGGTGGCAATACTTATGAGCTCGATCTATCTCGTCGGCATGATCGCCTTGATTTGGGCGCCGGAGACGAAGGGAAAACCCCTGCCGGAGGATTGACCCGCTCCAATTGTCATCGCTGATATTTGCACGCTACCGACGGAGGCGGGCCCGCCGTTTCAAATGATTCCGCCCTTGCCAATCGCGTCCACCTTTCTCACTGTGTTGCGTAATGCAATCACACGAGTTATTGCGGGAAGTTTTCCAACAGTGCAGTCCCAAGCAGGTTTCTGCTGACCTGGGCCTGTCACTTTCCATGATTTACAAGTGGGCCGAGCCCGCCGACGCCACCGCCGGCAGCGGCAGCACCAATCCGCTGGACCGCATCGAAGCCCTGCTCCGCTGCACCAGTGACCGACGCATCGCCCAGTGGATCTGCCAGCGAGCGGGCGGCTTTTTCATATTAAATCCGAAGACTAACAAGCCGCATCCCTCCTATCTCATCCCGGCCACCAATGAAATCGTGCAGGAATTTGCCGATCTGCTCGCAGTGGTCGCCGCTGCCGCCGCTGACAATCAAATCACCGACAAAGAGGCGCGCGACATCCGGGCGCGCTGGGAGGAATTGAAATCGGTCACCGAGAGTTTCGTTGCGTGCTGTGAAGAGGGAAACTTTCGTCCGTTAAAGGACAAACCTCCCGTCGCCCCTCCCGGCAAACCATTTCGGGCTGAAGACTGAGACTTCAACTTCCCTTTTTCGGTCCGTCTTCAAAACAGAAAGTGCACCCGGGGTTAACCGGATGCACTTCCGTGCAATACTATAAAGCCAACTCCACCCAGCCTACAACCGCTGCACCTTAAAGTAGGTGCTTGGAGCGGCACTGGTCACGGTCGCAGTGAAGTGGGTCGCATCCACCTGCGTAATGGTTGCCGCTACCGGCGCGTAAACTCCGGTCACTGTCGTGGCCGAGAGCACCTGGAAGTCGGTGTTGGCATCCCCGGCTTCACCCATGAACGCGATCGTCACCGTCGAGCCGACTTTTGTCGTCGTCGCCAGGTTCGGCCGGCCCAGGGTTTCAACCCGGAAGTTATCAAACAACCCGAACTGCGACGACGCGTTGGTCGTTACGCTGGAGAACGGATCCTGATAACCGATGAACACATTCGTCGAGAGCGGGATTGAAAATGCCGCAGTATCAACGGTCGAGATGCGACGGCCATCAATGTCCCAGGTGACTACTGCGCCGCGTTTCGTGACGGCCACCTTATGCCATGCCTGAGCAAACGTACCGACCGGAGTCGTGCCTGTCTGGGTCGGGTGAGCATTGGTGACCGAAGCCGGAGCCGTGGTGGCCGGCCACGGTGCATAGTAAACATTGAAGTTATCGCGAGGACCGTTCGTGGTGCCTGCGGCGTATACACCGCTGTCATCCGCGAAAAGCGTCCCGATGTTGTAGGCATTGTAGTCACCGCTGACTGCACCTGAGCCGCCGTCGGCATTGAAACTCATCCACGTACCGACCGATTGCCCGCCTGCCAGCCACACCGGTTCGACCCCGGTCGCACCCACGCCGGAGGTGCCGGCCTGGGTTTGTCCTGGAACGTTCGGATTGTTCAACGGGCCCGCATACATCAGATACATGTCGAAGCGCATGCGATATTTATCCTCGTAATCACCGTTGGCCGGCGATGCGCTGATGCCGGCAATCGAGATGTTTGCCTCGTTCACATGCATCTTGAGGCCGTGACGCGCCACCGCGCCCGGCGGCGTCGAAGGCGCTTCGGGAATGCCGTCCACGCTGTAGTCGTAACCGAAGTTGGCGTAGGTATCCGCACCGCCGTCGGAAAAGTTCACGACCCAGTTCGTCGAGCTATCCACCGTGTTGAAAGAATCGGCGAAGAACGCCACACCCGGCAGAACATCGTCGTCCACAATCGTGTTGGTGATGGATGATGCCGCCCCCGGTAAATAGCCGCTGCCGCTCGCAACCGACACAATGGCGCTCTCGTTCCCTTCGACAATGTCGTCATTGATCGGCGTCATGTTGAAGGTGGCAGTCGTCGCGCCCGCAGCGATGGAAACTGCTGCTGCGGCATTGTAGTCCGCACCCCGCGTGGCAGTGCCGCTGTAACCGAGGTTGACGGAAAGCGCCACATTGGTGGCGCCCACACGAGTCAAAGTCATGGGCACCACAGCGTTGCTCACACCTTCCAGCAGAATCGGCTGCGTAACCCCAATCGTGACGACTGGCGTATTCGTATCAATGATCGCAATGGTCGCGGACGAAGGGCTGCTGACCGTATAGCCACTGCCACCCGTCAAAGTAAGAATGGCCGTTTCGGTCGGTTCCGAAATCAGATCTGACAAAGGTGTCAAAGTGATGTTGGTCGATGCCGCGCCGGGCGCGAAAGTCACCGAGCCGGGCAACGTGGTGTAATCCAAACCATTGCTGGCGGTGCCACTCAAAAGATAGTTGACCGTGATTGAGCCGCTCGTATCGGATCGTGAGATCGTATATTGCGCGGACGCGCCACCTTCCGTCACCGACGGAGCACTGGCTGTAACCGTCGCCACGGGCAATCCGCCCAAAGACGTGACGCTGATATTGTCAAATACCACAAACGTCGCGTTACTGCCAATCGAGGCAAACGCGTCATCGTAGCCAATCATAATATCTCCACTGCCGTAGGCGGTGTTATTGGTGAATTGCACCACGACAGTGTTGTTCAACGACCAGGTCACGACGTTCGTTTCCTGACGCACTTCAACCGATACCCATTGGTTCCCGACCGTTCCCACCGGCGTCGATCCTGGGAAAAGGCCTTGAAACCCAGCATCGGCAGCAGAAAACCGCCCGCCGAGGTAGGGTGTCGGTCCAAAAGGAAAAGCGGCAGTGTTTGACAAGATCAAGGTCGGGATCGCGGCGGGTGCCCCTCTGAAAAGCGAATAATCCCGAAGTGTGGTTGACGTGGCAGAGCTACCTCCGTCGCCGTCCATGGCCATAAATATGCCGTCGCTGCCAACCTGGCTCACCCGGTTCGTATAGTTGGCCGAATGGTTGATGCCGAAAAGGGCATGTTCCGTGGTGCCGTTAATCGTCACCCAACTCAAATACACATCGAACTTTAGCGAGAAATTTCCCGAGAAGGATCTGTTGGTGGGATAAAGGTTGACCGCCGAAATCTGAGGGTTGGCATCCCGGTTGACGTTGAGGCGAAGGCCCTTTGTCGTACCGTTTGTCGTGGCAGGTGCAGGTGGAATTCCATTCACTGAATAATCGTAACCAAAAGTAGCGGCGAAATCTGAAACCCCGGCTGCGGCGCTGAACACGATTTTGTAGCCGTTGTTTGTTCCCGCTGTCGTCACGGTATTGCCCGGAGCTCCATCGAAATCGTCCGAGAAAACGATGGTTTGGGCCTGGGTTTGCGAAACGGCACCGGCCCACAGGCAGGCTGCCAGGGCGACGGCTTTCGCCAATGATTTCGGATTTTTGAGTATGATACTTTTGCGTAGCTCTTCGTGGAGGTTCATAGCTGGATGGTTATTTAGGGAGTGCCGGGTACAGCGCACTTTCGTAATAGTATATTGTTCCCCTCTGCTGGTCAAGTCGCATAAGCATGTAAAATGCGTTCTATGAACGTCCGCCAAGGCGAAAATCGCTAAAAAAAAGCCCGGAGTGCCCAAAATCGCAATCTTGGGAGTCCGTTGGAGGGAGGGGCGATCCATCGGACCGCTAACGAACCCTTGGTGCGAACAAATGCTAATAGGTGCGAAGCACCCTGAATTCTCGCGTCTTCGCTGCACTGCTACTATCCTCCGTTCGCGTCAGCCCTTGATCAGCCTATGGGGCTGTCGCTTTCATAGAAAGTTACATGGTAGCCCTTTCGAGGTTGCGCTGCCTAATGCGACCACCTGCAAATCGACAGTTTTGGAAAGCCAAGGCCGCGCCTCGCACTTCGGCTTCGCCGCCGGCCTCATCCGCTATTGTCAAAGAACATAATTCTAACAACGCGAACCTAAACCGGGGGGGGTTGGATAAATGCGGTCCAATGGTTCCGCGGGCGACCACCTTCCAACGACCGTTCCTCGTTGCGAGATACGCCATCGCCCCCGTCGTCAACTTGGGCGGCGATTGCCATACCGCCTTTAGCATTTCTATCAAGCGACGTTCGCTTGCTCACTCACGAATTGACCCGGCGACGAAAAAGCCGTTTCCTGTTTCGGCATTCATGATTCGAATATCACAACCGCGCATCGCGCCCGCCGGCCGGAAGGCGGCGTTGGCGCCGTGAGTCAAACTACTGTTCCATTCCCTACCCGTCCCGCGCCAGTGAATGGTTTGCCAACCCGCTTGCTTTTAATCCGCCACGCGGAAGTGGAAAAACGCTATCAAAGCGTGTTTGGTGGACACATCGACATGGATCTCTCGCCGCGGGGCCATGAACAGGCAACTGCGCTGGCGAAGTATCTGCGACACACCGTCCTCGACGCCACTTACGCAAGTCCCATGAAGCGGGTTCAACAAACGCTGCAGGCCCTCGCGAAAGAAGGGATCCCCACCCCCACCATCATGCCCGATTTGCGGGAGGTGAGTTTCGGGGATTGGACGGGGTTGACTTGGTCCGAGGTGCAAGCCCGCTACGGGATCGGCGCCTGGCAATGGCTGCATCAGCTCGAGGCGGTGGCGATTCAAAACGCGGAGAGCGCGCAGACCTTACGCGAACGTGTGGAACCTTGTTTGCGCCAGATCATTCGCGATCATCCTGGCCAACAGGTCGCCATCGTCTGTCATGGGGGCGTCATTCGCATGATCCTCGCCATCCTGCTCGATCTCCCGCTGTCGCGCACGGGTGCTTTTCAGATCGAGTACGCCAGCCTCACCCGCGTAAGCCTGCGACCGGAATTCACGGAGCTGCAACTGGTCAATTTCACTCCCTGGCGGGATGGCGCGCCGTGAACAAAACACGTCCCCTCTGGAAAGTGTCAGTCACCACCACGCCGGAAGCGGAGGAGGCCGTCGAAGAATTGCTCGCCGGGCTGTTCCAGCGGGCGGTGGCCGCCTACACCAACGTGGAAACAGGCCGCACTGTGGTCGATGTCTATCTCGATGAGAAACCCCGCCACGCCGCTTTGCAGCAAATGCTGCGCGGGGCCGTGGAGCAAATCGCGGAGTGCGGTTTGAATATCGGTCCCGGCGCCGTCTCAATCTGCAAGGTGAAGCGTGAGGATTGGGCGGAATCGTGGAAGCGACATTTCAAACCGATTGTCATCGGCAAAGCGCTCTTGGTGAAGCCGAGTTGGATTCGCCGCCCGCTGGCACGCGGACAAAAGCTCGTCGTGCTCGATCCCGGTCTGAGCTTCGGCACCGGACAACATCCCACGACGTCTTTCTGCCTGGAACAATTGGTGGCACGCCGACGCGCCGGAACGAAGCAATCGGTTTTGGATATCGGCTGCGGTTCCGGGATTCTGGCGATTTCCGCGGGCAAATTAGGTTACGCTCCGGTCGAAGCGTTCGACTTCGACCCCGAAGCGGTGCGTGTCGCGAGCGTCAACGCACGTAAAAACCGCGTCGAAAATCGAATCCGAATTTTTGAGAAAGACCTGAACCTGCTGCCGGTCAAAGCCGCTCGCAAATACTCCGTCGTGTGCGCGAATTTGATTTCCAATCTTTTACTGAGCGCACAGAAGCGTTTGCTGAACCGCCTGGCGGCGGACGGCGTTCTCATCCTCGCCGGCATTCTCGACGTGGAATTTTTATCGATCCAGACGGCTTACGAAAAAGCGGGCCTGCAATTGCTGGCGAGCCGCACGGAGGGCGAATGGCGCTCCGGCGCGTTCGCGTGGTGCGACTAGATTTTCATGGCAGCATATACCGCGCCGAGGCGGATGTTTTTCAATAATTCAGCCATAAATTTTTGATGCCGAGAAAAAATTTGTGAAAATTTGAATGGATTTTATTTTTCGCGGGTCATATACTCGAATCGCTTGAGGCGGCGTATGCCAGTATTAGAGCAAAACATTAGGGGGACTTGTAAGAGGATGGGCATAGTGTCGCCTGGCTCAACTTGAACAACACACTGAATCAAGCTATGACCAAATCATTGGAAATAATAAGTGAGGCCATCCGTAATCAAAAACATCCGTTCCGCAAAATTGACAACCAGCCGAAGAAACCTCAAAAGCATCGGTACGAACGGCGGAAGATAAAGGAGTATCTCCACCTGGGCGAATGGCCCGCCGGAGAAGCGGCCTGATGGCCTCGCACTCCAATCGTCAACTTTAGCAAAAAAGCCACGCGGGTAGCGTGGCTTTATCATTTAAATCAGCCGCCACCGAGGTAGCGGGGATAAAAGGGAAGGCTACTTCATCAGCAGCATCTGACGCGCGCGTTTAATGGAGCTGTTCAGGCGGCGTTGGTAGTGCGCCGGCAAGCCGGTGTACTTCCGGGGGAGAATGCGACCCTGGTCGGTAACGAACTGCCGCAGCAACGTGACGTTCTTGAAATCAAGGGCGTCGACCGTAAAGTCAATTTTAGGTTTCGGACGGGGCGTGCGAACTTCCCCATAAGCGCCACGGCCGCCACGGCCGCCGCGTTTTTCCGGTTTATCTGGACGGGTTTTACGAGGCATAAAAGAAGGGTGCTATTTGATTTCGCGGTGAAGGGTATGACGGCGGAGCGCGGGATTGAACTTCTTGATTTCCAGCTTCTCCGTCTTGAGTTTCTTATTCCGCGTAGTGGTGTAGCGCGAGGGCGATTTGCCCTCTTTGCGCGCTTCGGTGCACTCGATGGTGATGATTTCGCGGGCCATAATTATTCTTTTTCTTTCGGTTTTTCCTCGACGGCTTCTTCGTCGTCGTTTTCGACTTCAGTGACGCCAACCGCGTCCACGGAGCCGAGGGCGCCCAAGCGGCGTTGGCGAAGGACGCCATCGCGTTCGAGCTGGGCTTGTGCCTGCACGGTGAAACGCGTCCACGGGATCGCTTCCAAACGGGCGTGCGGGATGGGCTTATTGGTCAATTCACAAACTCCGTAGGCGTTGCGCTCGATGCGTTTAAGCGCCTCTTCGATTTCATAAACAGCGTCCTGGTCGGCGGAAAGCAGGCTCAGGGCGAAATCACGGTCAAAATTGTCAGTGCCGGAGTCGGCCATGTGCAGGCTGTAACCAGGCATTTCTTGCGCGGATTCCTTGGCGAGACCGCTCATCTGACTGGTCAATTGCTCACGGAGATCGAGCAAGCGCTGATAAAACTTGGCCCATTGCGGCTTGATCTTGACGTCCCCGTTGTTTTTCCCTTTCGGGCCGATCTGGCCGAGGATGGCGGCAGCAGTCGCCAAGCCGTGCGGCTTATTCTGCCCCGCGGCCTTTTTCACTATTTTTTTCTTAGTAGTCACAACAAATACTGCTCGGTTAAATCAGATTTTTAATCTGTTTTGCTCACCGAAACCACTCCGGGTTTCGTCGAGAGTGCGGGAATGTAGCAAAGGAACCCAAATATTCCACAACAATTTTCATAAATTTTCGAAGATAAATCTCCTTGGAGCACATCCGTCCGATCACAGCCTCCCCTCCCCTCGCGGCTTACGGCCGCACGATGCAGGCGTAGGCGTTGTGATTGTGGATGCTCTCAAAATTCTCCGCTTCCACCCGGTAACGGGTCACGTCGGGATGCGCATTCAGCTTCAACGCAACATTGCGCACCAGGTCCTCGACGAACACGGGATTCTCATAGGCGCGCTCGGTGACCGCCTTCTCATCCTGGCGCTTCAGCAACGCATACAACTCCGAACTCGCGGAGCTTTCAATGATTGCGATCAGGTCCTCAATCCATACCGCCTTCCTGGAACGGATCTGCACCGTGACTTCGCCGCGCTGATTGTGCGCGCCATACGCCGCGATCGCTTTCGAGCACGGGCAAAGGGTGGTGACGTTCGCCTTCACCGTCAGCGCAAAGTCGATTTCCTTGTGGCAGGCCGAGGCATCAAACCGCGCGATGTAATCCATCAGGCTCTCCAGCCCGGAGACCGGCGCCTTCTTCGCCATGAAATAGGGAAACTCAATTTCCAGATGCGACGTGGCCGCATGAAACTTCGCCTGCATCGCATACAATATCTCGGTGATATTCTCGACGTGGATGATATTGCCATGCGCATTCAGCACCTCGATGAAGCGGCTCATGTGGGTGCCTTTAAATTCCTTCGGCAAATCCACAAACATGCCGATGGTGGCCACAGTGTTCTGAATCGCGCGCGCCTTGTCGCGGACCTGGATGGGAAAACGCATGCCGCGCACGCCGACCTTGTTGATGCTCAACTCCCGGTGATCGCGTTCGCTTTGCTTGTCATGCAACGGCGCGCTCTTTTTGGCCGAGCCATTGCCCAGATGCGCGTGGACAGGGCTCGGACTGGCTTGCTTGCGCTCCGGGTGACGGGAACGCGCGGGCGAATTTACGGTCGGGTTACGCATCCTGCAAACCTACCAGTGAATGGAACGAATGCAAATGGCAAAGGCCCCAAATCTCTTTTGACTTGTCTCCGCGGAGCGCATATTACCCCACCATGAATTTGAACCTGCGGACGGTGGCGCGGTTGGCGGTGATGGCCGGGTTTGCATGCTACGCCCGCTGGGCGGCTGCCGAAACTTTTCGCATCGCAGCTTACAATGTCGAATCGTATCTCGATACACCCACCGAAACCCGCCACGTAAAATCCGCCGCATCCAAGGCGAAGGTGCGCGAAACCATTCTCGCGCTGAAGCCCGATATTATATCCTTTGAAGAAATGGGCAGCCTCAGTGCGCTGACGGAATTGCGTGAATCGCTCAAGAAAGACGGTCTCGATTTGCCCTATTGGGAACATGTGAGCGCGGCGGACACAAATATCCACGTCGCCCTCCTCAGCAAGTTTCCCATCGTCGCGCGGCGCGCGCACACGAACGATAGTTTCCTCCTCGGTGGGAAACGCTTTTTCGTCGGTCGCGGTTTCGTCGATGTGGACGTGCAAATCAATACCAACTACACACTGACCGTCCTTGCCGCCCATCTCAAGTCCAAGCGAGCCGTTCCGGACGCTGATGAAAAGGAACTGCGCCTGCAAGAGGCGAAATTATTTCGGGAAAAAATCGATGCTCGTTTCGCCGCCAATCCGAACGCGAACCTCGTCGTTCTGGGCGACTTCAACGACTCGAAAGACTCGCCCTCCACGAAAATCGTCATTGGCCGCGGCAAGTACAAGTTAATCGATACGCGCCCCGCTGAACGCAACGGCGACAACACCCCAAACGAAAACCCCGCCTACGAGCCGCGCAACGTTACCTGGACGCATCATTTCGGCAAAGAGGACACGTACAGCCGCATCGATTTCATTCTGATCAGCCCGGGCCTGGCGAAGGAATGGGTGACCAACGAGACCTACGTCGGCGCCATTGCCAATTGGGGCGTCGGTTCCGATCACCGTCCGATCCTGGCGACATTCGAGGCAGAGAACAAATGATACCCGCGCCGAACGCGTTGCGTCCGTAGTTGTGCTGATAGCTCTCCGTATTCGCGGAGATTGTTTACGCGCCGCAAAACAGCGATTTTTGCCGGTATTGATGGAGGGGGCAGATGCCTCCCCGATGTTTATGAAAATTCAAAGCGTTCTCTTTTCTTTGCTGGCAAGTGCTGTACTGGGATCCGCGAACACTGCCAGCGCGTTGCAACCTCCCACGACTCTCACGCCCGGCTCGGTCTCCGCCCCGGGCTCCAGTATTGCCACCTCTTCGCCGGTATTCACCTGGACCCCGGTGGCTGGCGCCACGGGCTACGGACTCTATATCACTGACGTGGCCAACAACACGGTGGTGTATCCCAATTTAAGCGGCGTCGTCGTTCCTTTGTCCGTGCCGCCGTTCAGTCTCCCGGGCGGTTATCTGCCAGGCGGCAGAGCATATTCGTATACGATGACGGCCTTCATCGCCGGCGTCGAATCCGCGCCGTCCGTGCCCAGGTATTTTCAGACCTCTGCGAGTTCCCTCCAGCCCCCGCCGGTCACAGCCGCGACGAGCATTGGTGTAAGCAGTTTCGTGGCAAACTGGAACCCCGTTTTCGCCCTGACCAATTATGTAGTGGATGTTTCCAGCAGCAGCACCTTCAGCAGTTTCATCAACGGGGGTCAAAACATCCAGGTGGGCACCAACAAGTCGGTGACGATCAATGGGCTGAACTCCGGGGTGAGCTACTACTATCGCGTGCGGGGTTACAGCGACAAAAGCACGAGCGGCAATTCCTCCGTCGCCAAGGCGATCACGCACGTTGCACCAGTGCCCGTCCCGAACGCGGCCAGTCCCAGCCTGATCACGAGTAATAGTTTTCTCGCGAGCTGGAGCAGTGTGGTCAGCGCTTTCGGCTACCGGGTCGATATCTCCGCCAGCAGCAACTTCGATACGTTCATTTCCGGCGGTCAGGATCTGGACGTCGGTAACAAACTATCTTTATTGGTCACCGGTTTGAACACCAATACCTATTACTATTATCGTGTTCGCGCGTACAACAATCTCGGTTCCAGCGCCCCGTCTGCCGTCATCCCAATACTGACCCTGCCCGTCGTGCCGCTCGCTCCTGTGGCCTTCGCGCCGTCCACGATCACCAGCGTCAGCTTCGCGGCCAATTGGACCTTGGTGAGCGGCGCGAGCAGCTACCTGCTAGACGTTTCCACGACGAGCAACTTCAACACCTTTGTGAGCGGGTTCCAGAATCTGGATGTGGGCAACGCGACCAAGAAATCAGTCACCGGGGTGAAAAGCGGCACCACCTATTATTATCGAGTGCGCGCCCGCAATACTTTTGGCGCCGGCGCCAATTCAAATACGAGCAGCGCGAGGACCGAACCCCCGCTCCTGCTCGTGAAACCGCAAGGCGCCAGTGTTGTGCTCTCCTGGCCTACAAACGATCCCGCCTTCAAACTCTACTACTCGACGAATCTTCCGCCGACCACCTGGCTCTCAAACGCCACTTCACCCTCCATAGTCGCCGGGCAATACACGGTCACCAACAGCGTGACGAACAAGGCACGGGTTTATCGATTGAAGCGGTAGTGAGAAGCCAGGCGGAGAACTAATAGACGTCGCTCACGGAGTTGGGACCAAAGGCGCACGTTCAAATCACCCTTGCGCGGCAGGAATCGTTACCCTAGGTTGGACGGCGTGAGTCGTCCGCTGAAACGCACCATCGAGATCTCGGAAGGCAGTTGTGCCGGTCCGGGCGTGTGCCCGCTGAGCTGCATTCAGGCGGGAGTGGTGGTGTGCATCAAGCAGCTTTCCGCCACACCGGAAGTGCAGGACCGCCTGCGCGAACTTGGCTTTCGCGAGGAACAAAACATCAAGCTGGTGGCCCGGCAATCCAATTTCATCTGCCAGGTGTGCAACGCCCGGTTCGGCATCAGCCAGGAACTCGCCGAGACCATCCTCGTCCAGCCGGTGACGGCTTCCCGGACGCAGGGCTAAACTTCCTCAGCCATGCCTCCCGCGCTCCAACCGCTGACCTCGGTTGCCTTGGGGACGACGGCCACCGTCGCCGAAATCAATCTCCCCGCCGAACATCGTCCACGTCTCATGGAAATGGGATTGCTGGTCGGCACGACAGTGGAATTGGTGCGTTTCGCCCCTCTCGGCGACCCGGTTGAAATCAAGGTGCGGGGCTATAACCTGACGCTGCGAAAGCACGAAGCGGAACAGATCCTGGTGCGTTCGAATGCGTAACGCCCTCATCGGAGACCCGGCCCACGCGTCCGGCTCGAATCCGAAGAATATCATGACGCGATGAGTGGTTTCAGTTCACCGACCAAATCTGCCTCCGGTTCCGCATCCGCGACTTCAGCGCTCGCGTACGTGGTGCTGACGGGTAATCCCAACTCGGGCAAGACCACGGTATTCAATGCGCTCACCGGGCTGCGCGCGAAAGTTGGCAACTACGCTGGCGTCACCGTCGAGCGCAAGGAAGGCAAGCTATTGGGAGTCCCGGCCCATTCAAATGCCCGCGTGCTGGATCTCCCGGGAACATACAGCCTCAGCCCGCATTCGCTCGACGAACAGATTTCCCGCGATGTGCTGCTGAATCGCCTGCCGGAATTGCCCGCGCCGGCCGCGGTCGTGGTGGTGGTGGACGCGTCGAATTTGCAGCGCAATCTGTACTACGCGACGCAGGTGATCGAGCTGGGATACCCCACGCTGCTGGCGTTGAACATGACCGATGTCGCCGAGAAGGGCGGCCAGCGCATTGATGCCGGCAAACTCAGCGAATCGCTCGGCGTGCCGGTGGTAGCCCTCGTGGCCAGCAGCGGCCAGGGAATTTCCGATCTGCAAAGCGGTATTGCGAAGTTGCTCAGTCAGTCGGCGCCCCTGACGCCACGGACCTTTGGAGAGCTGCCAGGCGAGTTGCTATCCGAGGCATCGGCGCTCGCCGCGTTGCTCGCCAGAGACACTCCGCACGCGGGCCAGCATGCCGCCGCGGAAGCATTGCTCATCTTGAGCAATGAAAAAGCCCTGAGCTCGAGCGGACAACATTACCCCGCCAAAATCTGCGATGCCGTGGCCGCCGCGCGGACCAAACTGGAGGCTGCCGGGATCGACTGGCGCGGAGTGGCCATCGAACGTCGCTACGTGCGCGTCGCGGAAATCCAAAAGGCCGCGACCGAGGAATCCACTGTCCCGGGCGAAAACTTCAGCGACCGGCTGGATCGCGTCGTAACCCACAAGGTCTGGGGCACGTTGATTTTCCTCGCGATCATGACGTTGATGTTTCAAAGCATCTTCACGTTCGCCAAATTTCCGATGGACGCCCTGCAAGGCGGCGTGGACTGGCTTGGCGGCCTGGTGACCCGCGTGATGCCGCCGGGAGATTTCACCAGCCTGATTGTGGATGGGGTGATCGCCGGGGTGGGCGCAGTGCTGGTATTTCTGCCGCAGATTCTGTTGCTGTTCCTGTTCATCGGCTTCCTCGAAGACACCGGCTACATGGCGCGCGCCGCGTTTCTGATGGATCGGCTGATGAGCAAGGTCGGACTGCACGGCAAGAGCTTCATCCCGATGCTGAGTTCGTTCGCGTGCGCGATTCCTGGCATCATGGCCACCCGCACGATCGAGACGCCCAAGGATCGCCTCGTGACCATTTTGGTGGCGCCGCTGATGAGTTGCTCGGCGCGGTTGCCGGTTTATACGCTGCTCATCGGCGCATGCATTCCGAACGTCACCGTGCTGGGCTTTCTTAAACTCTCCGCGCTGGTGATGCTCGGCATGTATTTACTCGGCATCGTGGTGGCATTGTTGATGGCGTGGATTTTTAAGAAGACGCTGCTCAAAGGCGAAACGCCGATGCTGATCATGGAATTGCCACCCTATAAAATGCCGCTGTTGAAAGTGGTGCTGCGGCACATGTGGGATCGTTCCAAACTTTTCATCCGACGAGCCGGCACGGTCATCCTGCTGATCAACATCGTCCTGTGGGGATTGGCCACTTACCCGAAGAGCAAGACGGTGGAAAAACAATTCGCCGACAGCCGGGTGGCTCTCGCCGGCCAGCTCTTCCCGGAAACCACAAACAGGGTGGACCTGGAACAAAAAGTCAAAGAGCTCGGCGACTATCGTCTGCTGGAAACCGACACCAACAACACGACGAGCACCCTCCCCGCTGGTTTTCGCCTCGCTACCGTTGGGGATGAACACTCGCTTCCAAAAGTTGAGGTCCAATGGTCGCCCAGCCAGGTCGCGGCGTACGAAAAGTTTCAATCGCTCAATAATGACGAAGCCGGCGAGAAACTCCGCGATAGTTTCGCCGGCAAAATGGGCCACGCCATCGAACCTCTGATCGCGCCCCTGGGGTTTGATTGGAAAATGGGCATCGGCATTGTCGCCTCATTCGCGGCGCGTGAGGTCTTCGTAAGTACCATGTCGATCATCTACAACGTCGGCGATTACGACAAATCCGACACCGGAATGAAAAACCTGCAAACCATCATGCAGCAGGAGCTTCGCGCGGACGGCCGCCGCACCTACACTCCTCTGACCGCCATCACGCTGATGGTGTTTTATGTTTTCGCCCTGCAATGCGTCAGCACCGTCGCCGTGGTGCGGCGGGAAACCAATTCCTGGAAGTGGCCTCTTTTCCAATGGTTTTACATGGGAGCGCTGGCGTGGGTGCTGGCGTTTGCCACCTGGCGCATCGGACATTTGTTCGGTTGGGATTGAGTTTTTAAGCGGTTTTGACGCAGGCAGATAAGACTTTTTGATTAAACATTCGTCTTGCCATTTGCGGGCGGAAGGCTATCTTTGGGAAAGCAGATCGGCGCACTACGAGAAGCTATAGCGAACATGCATTCGCATCACTCAATCCAGCGTCGAGGCTTCACGCTCCTCGAATTGCTGGCTGTCATTGCCACCATTGCTATTCTGGCGGCACTGCTTCTTCCCATTCTCGGCAAGGCAAAAATCAAGGCGCAACGCACCAACTGCCTCTCCAATTTGCGCCAGCTTCAATTCGCGTGGTCAATGTATAAGGACGACAACAACGGCGTGCTCGTTGAATCGTATCCCGTCAACAACTCGGAAGTCTGGGTCCAGGGTGACATGACGAAGGTGACCGAGGCGGGCGATACCAACCTCATTCGGCAAGGCAAACTTTACCACTACAACGAAAACGTCGCTCTCTATCACTGCCCCACCGACAAGGGGGTGGTCATCAACGGCATCCGCACCCCCACTTGTCGGAGTTACTCCATGAACTGTTTCATGGGCGCGCGCGATCCGAAAACCGGCGTCATTCCAGACACGGCCAGCGGCTACACACCTTTCTTTGCGAAGGACTCGGACATTCAACGCCCTTCCGATACCTGGGTAATGCTGGAAGAAGACGAACGCAGCATTAACGACGGTTTCTTCATCACTGATCCCACCGGCAAGATCTGGTTTGACTTCCCCGCCATCTCCACCCTGCGCCACGACTACAGCTTCGCACTCAACTTCGCCGACGGCAGCGCGATGATCTGGCATTATCGCGATCAGCGCACGCTCCAGGTGAGCATGAACAAGACGGAGCAGCCGGGGAATACCGACCTCGTGAGACTGGCCGGCTCCACCACCGGCAAGAAGTAGGAATGGCCGCCTCAGTGGCGGAGGAATTTTGCCACCGCTTCGCCCCGGGAATGCACATGGAGTTTTCCATAAATTCCCTTGATATGTACCCGCACGGTATCGATGCTGACCGAGAGCACTCCGGCAATCTCCTTGTACGGCACGCCGCGGGCGAGATGTTCGAGGACTTCCCGTTCGCGCTTTGAAAGTTTCTCCACCTCATTTCCGTTACTGCCGCGCTGATTGAAATACTGCACCACCTTGCGGGCAATGTGGCCGGTCATCGGCGAGTTGCCACGATAGACGTCGGCAATGCCTTCGAGGATTTCCGCCTGGGGCGTGCGCTTCAGCAAATAGCCGCTGGCTCCTGCGACGAGGGAATTGAAAATCTTGTCGCTGTCCTCATACACGGTGAGCATCAAAACCTGAGCGGTCGGGATCAACGTTTTGAGCTGCCGGACACACTCAATGCCGTCCATCTTCGGCAGATTGATATCCATCAGCACCACGTCGGGCGCTTTGGCGGGCAGTTCGATCAGTGCGTCCTCAGCCGTGCGATACGAGCCGACAAAGGAAAAGCCGGCGGTTTGCTTGATGCGCGTGCCGAGATTCTCACGAATCCAATTATCGTCTTCAATGATCGCAACTTTTATTGCCATAAACCGTCACGTTAGAAGTTTGCCCCCCATAAGTCACTCCCGCAACCTACACAAACATGTGTGCCCCCCCCGGCAAGCCCTCGCATGCCTGACCCGCCCTCGATCGCTGTTTGGCAGGTTCATCGCGAGCCTGTGTCCATCGTCACGCTGGTTCCTTTCCCCGGCGTGCTTTGCACGACCAAAGTTCCGCCGATGTTCGTCAGGCGTTGTTTCATGTTTTCCAGGCCATTTCCCCGAGTCGCAGCCTGTTCCATAACGAACCCTTTGCCATTGTCGACAATGGAAATACTCATGCGCCCTTCGGTCACCGCCATGCTGATGCTCACTTCCGTCGCCTCCGAATGTTTGAGCACGTTGTTCAACGCCTCCTTCACAGCCATGAAAAGATTGTGCCTCGCCCCGGTGGACATAGGTCGATCCGGGAGTTGCGCGGGAAAATCCACGCGGCAGCGAATCGCGGTATCCTGAAAGTAATCCTGGCTATACTGGAAAATGTAGTTGGCCAGGTTGTCCAGCGTGTCGTTCTGGGGATTGATCGTCCATACGATTTCGTCCATCGCCTGGGTAATTTCGCGCACCGTCCGAAAGATGTTTTGAATATGCGGTTTGACGGGCTGCGACTCGTGCGTCTCGCGATCCACCAATTCAGTCACCATGGCCACCTTGGTCAACCGCGCACCGACGTCGTCATGCAAGTTGGCCGCGATTTGAATGCGAAGCCGCTCGATGTCCCGGAGCCGCGCGACCCGCAGGCGATACAGAAAAGTGAGGATTAAGACCACGGACGCCCCCATCGCCACCTTGAACCAAATTGTCTGCCAGAAATACGGCAGGAAAACGAGGGACATCCACGCACCCTTTTCATTCCAAATACCATCGTTGTTGCACGCGATGACGCGGAAAATATATTTCCCGGCGGCGATGTTGTTGTAAAACACCGATCGCGACGTGCCGGCTTCTATCCAGCCGGTGTCCACGCCCTCGATCATATATTTGAAGCGGTTCTTCTCGGGTGCCTGGTAGCTGAGCGCGGTGTATTGGATTTCCACTGCACCACGGCCAGGCTGGATTTGCAAAGTCATGCCATTGGTAATGGATCCCGGTGCCGAGTTGAGCGAGCGATGTCCCACCAGCACGTCGTCGATGACGACGGGCGGCGGCTCTTCGTTGCTTTTGTTGGCATCCACCGACACCACGCCCCGAATGGTCGCAAACCACAAGCGCCCGTCCTTGCCTTTCCAACCCGATGGTTTGGCCACGCCGTTGCACTGCACAGTCACCAATCCGTCCGCGCGACCAAAGCCGGTGCTGCTGATAACTTTGATCGCCCCACGATCGAGATCGTCGAGGTCCTTTTTGTTCACGCGAAAAATACCGCGGCGGCAACTCATCCAAAAGCTGCCAAAGTCGTCCTCGAGAATATCATAAATGTCGTCGCTGAAGAGCCCTTCCTTCGTGGTGTACCCGGTAAACTTTCCATCCTTGTAACGCACCAGGCCGCCACCGCGGGTTCCGATCCAAAGTGTATGGGAGGCGTCTTCGTAAAGTGCGTTAATGTAATTCGCCGAAAGCCCATGGCGGGTGGTGTAATTGGTGAAGACGCCGTTTTGCCATTGGCTCAGACCGCCGTCGGTGCCGATCCACATTTTCCCATCGGTGCCCTCACAAATGGCCATGACAATGTTTCCACCCAAGCCATCCGAGGTGCTAAAAGTCTGAAACTTGCCGTCTTTCAAAACATTGAGTCCGCGGCTGGTGCCAATCCAAAGCGCGCCCCGCTGATCCTCTTGTATGACCCGGATGGCGGCATCGATAAGGTCCGGCCGGCGGGGAGGCTCAAACAGATTCGTCGGCCCGTCTTTGAAGCGATTCAGTCCTCCGCCATGATCCGTGCCTACCCAGAGGCTTTCATCCTTGCTCTCATACAATCCGAGCACGAGGTTGTGGCTGAGTCCGGTGCGGGTCGTGTAAGCGGTGATTTTTCCCTGTTTGATTTTGTTCAGACCGCCGCCCCAAGTGCCCACCCACAATGTGCCTTCGTGGTCCTCGCGAACCGACATGACATTGTTGTGAGTTAACCCCTGACGCGTGGTGTAGCTGACGAATCGCGCCGGGTTCAGGCGATACAACCCCTCCTGCGCGCCGACCCAAATGTTTCCTTCGCGGTCTTCAAAAATGGTATATGTCCAGTCTCCGAAAACATCCTCCTTGCTGGTCGAGGGAATGATTTTGCCGTCCACCATGCGAACGAGCCCGCCATAAGTCCCGATCCAAAGCTGGCCCAACCGGTCCTCAAAGGCGACTGTCGCGTTGCGATCGGGAAGGCCTTCCGGCATCCCGTAACTCGTCACAGTTTCGCCGTCGAGCTTGTTAAGCCCCTCATTGGACACCAGCCAGATACGGCCCTGCCGGTCCGCCGTAACATTCTTCAACGCATTGGCGGTCCGGCCGATGGCAACATTGAAGGTGCTGATGACGCCGTCTTTACCCACGCTGCCCAAGCCGCGCAAGGTGGCGACCCGAATATTACCGTGGGAATCTTCACACAGGCCACGGACCGAGTTGGACGCCAGGCCATTCTTCTCGGTGTAATTTTTTATTTTCCCGTCCTTGTATTGTGACAGTCCGCCTTCGCTACCAATCCAGATGGAGCCATCTTTGCTCTCAAGCAGGCAGCGAATTTGATTGCTCAATAATCCGTCCGTCTCTGAAAATCGGGTATACTTCCCATCTTTGAGCCGCACAACTCCATATCCATCACAACCGATCCAAAGACTCCCGTCCAGTGTGGCACATAACGCCGTAATCCAGCCGTGCTTCAACTCCGGCGGCGCATTGTCGTCGAGGGTGAAACGAATGCCGTCGAACCGCGCCAGGCCTTCGCGCGTGCCCACCCACAAATAGCCGTCGCGAGTTTGGGTGATGGCATAAACGGAATTTTGCGGCAGGCCATCGTCCGTCTGCCAGACACGAACGCCGTACGACGCGATGGAGTTATTCGTACTGGTATGCGAGGAGGCTTCGGCGCCCGCCGTCATCCATGCGCAAAGAAAAAGCCCAAAAGAAATCCACCCCCATCGACTCAAGCAGCGGTGTTTATTCACGAAGATGTGATCGAGGCGGCTCATGCAACGGACGCGCAGTATAATTGTGGCGTCATCCCGGGTAAATCGCAATCCTTGCCCGACAACCCGGGATCGTCGCTGAATATTGCCAGAAATCACCCACATGAATATGTGATGCTAAGTCGCGGATATCTTTGGATTTCTAATTGACGCGCCGAGGCCCGGAAGAGAATAGTTTATTGCTGACAAGTCCTACTGTGGCATTCATGAAAAAAACGACTCATTTCTCCCGATATCCTTTCACGCCGGCCCCCGACCGCCGTGATGGGTTCACCCTCATCGAACTGCTCGTTGTCATCGCGATCATCGCCATTCTGGCAGCTTTGTTATTGCCAGCCCTCGCGAAAGCCAAGATGAAGGCCCAGCAAATTCAGTGCTTGAATAATTCCAAGCAAATGCAACTGGGCCTGATTATGTACACGCAGGAAAACACCGACCGCTTTCCCCCAAATGCAGCAGACTCAACCACCGTATTTAACGCCAACTACACTAATTGGGTAACCGGCTGGCTGGATTGGACAACGGGCACCCCCCTTAACGCCAACACAAACACCTCACTGCTCACCGAATCCGCCTTGGGCATATATATGTCCAAATCCATCGGAAGCTACAAATGTCCAGGCGACACCATTCCGGGCACGTGGGGCAAACGCGTGCGCAGCATATCTATGAACAGTTATGTGGGAGATTACGTCGGCCTGATGACCAAGTTCGGAAACAGCCAATACCGGGTTTTCAACAAATTCGCCGACTTCACGGTCCCAGGCCCCGCCAACACGTTCATCTTCCTGGATGAATGTCCGGACTCCATTAACGACGGATTATTTCAGGTGAATATGGCCAACAACACCTGGAGCGACATTGTTTCCTCCGTCCATAATGGCGGCGGCAATCTATCATTCGCCGACGGTCACGCCGAAATTCACAAGTGGAAGGATGATGTCACCAAATCAAAGGTGGTAAAGGGGTCATGCCCAGCCCTCGGCAAAACTTCTCCGCGTGATTATCTCTGGCTGCAACAGCGAACCACAGCCCTCAAGTAGTTCTGAGGGCGCTCCCAGGGACTTGGCTGGCACCGCTGCAGCGACGCACGGAAGCCAATTAATTCGTTTTGCACCTTCCGTTTGAATCGCCCCGCCTCTTCACCAGTGTTTGGATTTCCATCCTCCCGCGCGGCTGAGACGTATTTTAACCAGATAAATATAAAGCAAGTCTTAATAGTTTTTATCTGGACGCCTCGCGTTCATCTGTAAACCGAATCGGGTTACCCATCCTAATATGCCTTACATGAACATGTGATAGGCAATTCGATGGATGTCCATTGACCCGATTTTACCGCGCTGTAATTTTAACTCGAACCGGTGAGTTCCGTATCATCGGGTCACGGACCACTGATTAAAAACCAAAACCAGCAACGTATGCATAAACCGTACCCCTCCATATTTAACAGAAAGCTGCTTTCTGTTTTGGCCGCATTCGCCTTCGGCGCCTCGACGCTGCAGGCTGAAGACATCTTTGTAATGACCTCACTCGGCGGCGTTGCCGCAAACAACACTCCGTCTCCTCCGAGTTCCTATACCGGAAGTGTTTCCGCGAGCGGTTCGTCCGCCTATTCATCTCCCTCGCCAGCGATTCCCGTATCGCCTCGCCGAAGCCGTTTTGGTTTTGCCGACGGCTGTAGCTGGAGTGTTCAGCCCGATGACTATCTTCCCATATACGGAAACTCCGAAGGCACGGCGCCGCTGCATAGCCCCGGCGTTTACCGAATCTACGTCACCAAAGGAACGACGGGCAGTTGCTCGGCCGACCTTATTGTCAACATGACAGCCACCGGTGGTGCTCTGGCTGACACCAATGGCATTTCCCAAACATCGGTGCCGGTCACCGCTTTTCAAGCCGGGACTGGCGCGAATAACTGGGTTTTCGTGGGCTACATCACCAACACCGTACCCAACCCGGTCGTGACCTTTACTTGGGCGAGCGGCACGCTGGCTTCGGCTGTGCGATGGTACATGGATACCGTGCGATTTGAGTCGCTGGATCCCTGCACCGGTGTTGCCAATCAATTGGGCGTCAGCGGTCCGGTTTTTGCCGGGCAATCTGCCGTCACCGTCACAGGTGTGGCCGCCGGCGCAACCAACGTCACGATTTTCGTGAACGGAACCACTCAGATTGGCATCACCAACAAGGCGGCAGGCTTTGCAGCCGGCGCGCTCACCGTTGCTGTGAGCAGCCTCAATTTGTCCGATGCCGTCACGGCAACGCAGACCAAGACCAATACCGCCGGCGGTGCTTGCACCAGCCAGGCCGGCACTGCGGTAATCGCAGGCGGCGGCCCCAATCCTCCGGTGAAGGCGTTTATCTCCTGCTGGAAAACCAATGCCAACACCGGCCCGATCGGTGCGGATGGTTTCACCGCCGGATTTCCGTATATCCTTTCCGCGAGTTCTTTTGTCGCGGGTTTCAACACCGCACCCGTTGGCGGCCGCGAGTTGCAGCCCGGCGCTTGCTGGCAGTTGATCAGCTTCCAGAATCGGACCGGCGGCGACGATGCCATCGATCTGAATACCGGCGCCCACGTCACCAACAACGACAACTTCTGTTCGCTCGAAGGGATTGAGTTCTCCATCGATAGCAGCGATACCGGACCCTATGACATTTATATTGATGCCCTCATGAACGGCACCAACCTTGTGGAAGGCTTTGAACCCTATTTGGTGGGAACAACCAACACCTTCAACACGCCCGCCCTGGCGGGTGCGCCAGCCGCAGCGTCCACCTATCTGGCCACCCCCAACTCGGCCACCATTAGTACTAACTATGCCTACAGCGGCACCAACTCCTGCCGCATTCGCTGGCAATTCGCGGACGCGAGCACCATTCGCTGGGCTCATTCCATCGCGAACGCCGCCACAGGCAAACGGTACCCGCAACTCGACACGCGCCTTCCGATTACTCTCCGCGTGCTGGTGTTGCCGGTGGGGACGTCGAACTCGCATGCATTCAATGGCACCGTCGGCGCCGTCACGAACAGTCCGGCGGTTGTTTATCCCGGCGACAGTGCCACGGTGGGAGTTAGTGTCAGCGGCCCCGGATCTTACACTTATCAATGGTCCGAGAATGGCGGAGGCATCGGCGGCGCCACGGATCGCACCTACACGAACCCTAGCGTCGGCGCTCCCGGGCCAATCACCTACTCCGTGGACGTGAGCGATGGCACCTGCACGGAAACACGCTCGTTGACCATTACCGTCACCGCGCCTCTGCCGGTGATCACTAATCAACCGATAAGCGCACTCGTCAATGTCGGCAATCCGGCGCCGATCTCCGTGCTCGCCGGGGCGGATCCTTCCGGCCTGCCCCTCACTTATCAGTGGGAATTCTTCGGCAATAGCTGGACGAATACTCCGACGGCCATCTCGGCTACCGACCCCAGTCTCGGCACCGGCTCGGGAATCACGAGCGCACAGCTCACCGATTCCGGTTACTACGACGTGATTGTGGCGAATAGCTATGGTTCGGTGACGAGCAGCATAGTTTCCCTGCAAGTAGTGGCGGCGGACGTGGTCATCGGCAACGGCACCGGCCTGCGCGGTGATTACTACAACAACGTCACCTACACCAACAACCAGCCGCCGGTTGGCGTTGCCTATCCGGGCGCTCCCACGCTCACGCGCATTGATCCAACGATCAATTACCTTTGGGGCAATGGCTCGCCTGATCCGGCGATCAACGTGGACTTCTTTGCCGTGCGTTGGTACGGCGAGGTTCAACCGCTGACCGCCGATACCTATACGTTTACCGCTCGCACTGACGACGGCGTGCGGGTTTGGATCGACGGCACACTCCTGATCGACCAATGGTCCATTCAGGGCGCCACCGATCGCTCTGGCACCATCGCGCTGAACACCACCAAGCATAAGGTGCTTATGGAATACTTCGAACGGCAGGTGGCGGCTTCGGCTCAATTGAGCTGGTCCAATGCCAGCGGCACGATCTCCGAAGGCTTCGTGCCCCAGCAGCAACTCTTCCCGGCTGCCTCATATATCAAGCCCACGGTTGCGCTCACCGCGCCGTCCAATGGCTCCTCGGTCAATCAGCCCGGGCCCGTTAACATGGCGGCAAACGTTACCACTAACGACGGCATGATTGCCTACGTGGCGTTCTACACAAACCAGACCATTCTGGCCACGGTCACGAATCCGCCGTATGCCTACGCCTGGAACAACCCGCCGGCTGGAACCTTCGGCATCTCGGCGCAGGTCCTGTACAACGCCAGCGTCAGTGGCGGTAACCCGAGTTCGTTCGCGGTTTCCGGCACAAATAGCGTCACAGTGATCGCCAGCGCCATTACGGCATCCAGGATCACCAACATCGTTTACGGGAATCCGATCACCATCTCCGGCACCGGCATGGTCAGCCATACATTCGTGCTGCTCAGTTCCACGAATGTGGCGAGTGCCATGACCAATTGGATACCGGAACAGACCAACACCGCCGGCACCGGCACGTTTAACTTCAGCGTCGCCCCTGGCAGCGCTAACACGAAGTTCTTCCGAGTACAGACGCAATGATCCAAGGGCATAAAGCCCCTTGAAGCCAGAGCCGGGTCTTACGACCCGGCTCCTTTTTTTTGCCCCTACCGCGCAAAGGCACCGGCCGTTATTTGTTTGACAAAGGAGCTGATTCCTGGCTGAATGTGAAGACTCTTAGTCGCCCCAAAGTACAACCAAACCACCATCCCATCAGAATGAAGTTTTCTAAACCAAATCGTATCGTTGCCTGCGCAACGGCGTCCCTGCTGGTCGCTGCCCAGGCTGTTCAAGCCACGCCGATCATATTCGACGATTTCAACGTAAATCTCGGGCATTTTACATCCAACATTTACAATGCCTCTGGTTCTGACGCGAACATCGCCAACACCTCAACCTCTGCCCGGGTAACGACCGACAGCCCCGTCGAGGGCACTGGCCAGCAAAAGCTGGTGATTAATGCCAGCACCCCGGGCACTGCGATGCGCATCCGGCATTTGTCTGGCGGCGGAAGCGCGGGCGCAAACATCGCGTTTACGACCTCGGCAGGAGTGGACGGGTGGATCGGTTTCTATTTAAAGGCCGACGCGACGAACGATCCAAACTGGAACGTACAATTGTATCTTGAGGGAGCCAGCAATAACGGCGGGGTGCCAAAAACGGTGATATGTGACGGCACATGGCACCTCTATGAGTGGAATCTCGACGACACTTCTGGCGGCGCTGATGGCTGGGGAAATGTTGCCAGCATTGTTACAGGTTCCCCCACCGTTTCGGCTGGGAGCCATACCGTTGATTCAATTGTCTTTCGGAATGCCACTGGCCCTGCCTCCAGTACAATCTTTTTGGATTTCTACGCCAAGAGCGACAGTGGATCCGTATCCAATGTGCTTGCGACGCCGTGCATCGCGACCTCCGGCGTCACTGTTAGCGGCCCCATCGCCACCAACTCTAATCAAGTTACGGTTAATGGCGTTTCCGCCACTGCCGCGAAAGTTACGGTATATCAAAATAATATCGCGGTCGGATCGATGACAAACGGGATCACCGCCGGGAACAATCAAGTCACGGTCAGTGGCCTGGTCAAGGGCGGCCTGGTGGCGGCCACTCAAACCGTTGGCTCGCAAGAAAGTTGCATTCCGGCTAGCGTTATCACCGTCGGCGGCGGCTCGTCTCCCCGCATTCGGGTGGCCGCGACCATTCGCCAATCGGGCCTTAATATTGGTCCAGTCGGCTCCAACGGTGGCGGTAGTTCGCTGAATCTTTATTGGCTCCACTCCACGGGCGCCAACGCAGCAGGCGGATTGGTGATTTCCCCGAGCACGAATTGGCAGACCGTTGCGTTCTATCCAACCGATTCAAAATTCGTGTGGAACGGCGCACTCACCTTTAATCCTGACGGCTCCGATCCCAACCAGTATGGAACGATTGACGGTTTCGCACTCGCCATGGATGATTTGACCGACACCGGCCCTTATCAAATCTATTTCGATAATCTGCGCAATGGATCGATCATGATCCAGGATTTCGAAGATGAAACAAATAACGCCGTTGTTCAGTTTCCCGCGCCCGGTTCATCCGGCTCAACCAGCGGCAATTTGCTAACTTCCCCCAATACTTCTGTGGTAACCACAAACTATGCTCAAAGCGGCACCAATTCCGACTTTGTGTATTTTCAGTTCAACAGCGCGGGCACGGCCAAATATGTCCGCCTCACCGCTCTGGCCACTACCGGCAATCATCCGACACCGAACCCCCAGGTTGATCTGACCCAGCCCATTCTGATCGACATGTTGGTACTCCCGGTTAACCAGACCAACGCTCACAGCCTGGGCACGGTTAGCCCGGCGACCGCGTTTCATCTTACCAATTGTCTGGGCAGCAGCGCCACGTTCGGCGTCACGGTCACGCCACCCGATAATACGTCTCCAGCGTACACCTATACATGGAAAAAGAACGGCTCGACCATCGCCGGAGCCACCACTGCAACCCTGATCACGAATGGTGTATCAGCCGCCGCCGCTGGAACGTATTCCGTGGTTGTCAGTGACGGCACGGCCAGCGCGACATTGAACTACCTGCTCACCGTGCTGCCTCCTGCGATCGTTGATTCTCAGCCTACAGGCCCGGGCTTCGCGGAAGCCGCTGGCACCTCGTGGTCGTTCTTCACCGCCGCTTCGGCTCCGCCCGAATGCCCGTGCGCGAATGCCCCGGCGTTCGCCTACCAGTGGCGCCTTAATGGAGCGAACATCGCTGGCGCCACAGACTCAACCCTCAACCTCAATTCCCTGACGTTGAGCGACGCCGGATTCTACGACGTCGTCATCAGCAATACTTGCAATGGCGGCACGGTTACCACCGCGACAGCACAATTGCCGGTATACGATCCCAATGCGCCGGTCGCTGCCGCATGCGGCACCGGTTTGCTCGGCTTGTATTGGACCAACCAAACCTCAGTCAATGCCTTCACCGGTTCACCTACGTGGACCAACACCGACGCCATGATTGATTTTGATTGGACGACTGGCGGACCTTTCCCGTCGCCGTTTGATACCTCGACCAACAGCTTCACCATTCGCTGGTTTGGCCAGGTGCAGGCGCCTTATGACAATCAAGTCTACACGTTCTACACCAAGTCTGACGACGGCGTGCGGCTCTGGGTAAACGGTCAACTCTTGATCGATAAATGGGTCACTCAATCAGGCGTCGAATGGAGCGGCTCGATACTGTTAACCACCAATAGCCCGGTGGATATCGTGGTGCAGTATTTTGAACAAACAGGCAACGCCTCCGTGAATCTTTCCTGGAGCGCCCCAAGCGTTTACAAGGCCACGGTGCCGCAGCAGCAGTTCTGCGCTGCCCTGGACACCGCGCCCGTGCCGCCACTTATCACCCTCACTTCGCCGGCCAACAATGCCTCGGTCGCGCTCGGTGCAACCGTCACCAACACCGCAGTCGTGAATCCGGAAACCTCGACGATTGAGAAAGTCGAATTCTACAGCAATGGCACGAATCTGTTGGGGACCGTCCTCGCCGCGCCCTTCACGCTATCGTGGACACCCGGCAGTGCGGGCACCTACAACATCACCGCTCGCATCTATTACAATGGCGTGAGCACGTTGAATACGCCGATCAACAAATTGACTGTCACCTCGGTAACCGTCGCGGCCGCGAATAGCGTCATCAGTTCCGGCCCGGGAAGCGACCTCACCATCCGCTACAGCGGTGGCCAGGCCGTCAACTATGTGTTGTTGCGTTCGACCACGCTGACGACTCCATTGAGTTCCTGGACTCCGATTGCCACGAATAGCGGCAGCTTGAGCGTGAGCAACTTCGTGGTGACGCCGAGTGGTGCAGTAAACTATTACCGCGTCACCAGCCGCACTTACTAGAGACAAGCTCTGTAAATCAAAAGACCGGGCTCAAAAGGCCCGGTCTTTTTTTTGTTCGTGTCTGGTAATCCGCCGTCGCGAACGCAAAAGTTACCAGCCGTTCAAGCCTAACTCTTCGCTATCTCGCGCTCGGTCTTTAGCCGAAGCTGGCCACAGGCGGCGTCGATGTCGTGCCCCTTCTCGCGACGCAATGTGGCGCGAATGTCTTCCCGCTCCAACGCCGCCAGAAACGCCTCCTGCGTGGCTTCATCCGGGCGCTCCCATTTCAATCCTTCCACCTGGTTGTAGGGAATCAAATTCACCTTGGCGTTCAGGCGTCGCGCCAGCGCTGCCAGGGGCCTGGTCTGGTCGAGGCCATCATTGATGCCGGCGATCAGGATATACTCGAAGGTGATCATCCGTCCCCGGCTCGCCTGGTAGTATTCGCAAGCGGCCGTGAGTTCGGCCAGGGGATATTTCCGATTCACCGGCATGATTTGGACCCGCGTTTCATCTGTCGCGCCATGCAGGGAAATCGCGAGTCGAAATTGCAGCGGTTCATCCGCGAGCTTGCGAATTTGCGGCGCAAGGCCGCTGGTCGATATGGTGATTTTCCGCGCGCCGATGCCTCCACCCCAGGGCGCATTCAGAATCTTCAGCGCTTTGAGCAGGTTGTCATAGTTTGCCAGGGGCTCGCCCATGCCCATGATCACCAGATTGCTCACCACGCGTGAGGACGCCCCTGCGGGGGTCTGCTGGTCGGCCGCATGATCCCGTTCCACTGCCAGTACCTGCTCGACGATTTCATCGACTTGCAGGTTTCGTTTCCACCCATCCAGACCGCTCGCACAAAATTTGCAGCCGTACGCGCAGCCCACCTGTGTGGAAACGCACAAGGTATGACGGTCGCTCGCCTCACCGTAAAGCGCGGGGCTCGCCGGGATCAGCACGCTTTCAATCAGGGAGTGATCCGACAGCCGCCAGAGAAACTTCTGGGTCGTATCGCGCGAGCCTTGCCGCCGAATCAATTCCAGGGCCGACAGAGAATAGGTCTGCTTTAACTGCTCCCGCAACGCTTTCGGGAGATTTGTCATCGCGTCCCAACTTCCGACGCGGCGCACGTACAGCCAGTCGAGCAATTGGGGAACGCGATACGCCGGCTGTTCCCATTGCGCGAATTGAGCCGATATCTCTTCGGCGGTTTGCGATTTGATGTCGATCAATGGGGGCCGCTCGATTATTTCGGCAAATAATACTTTTCCGTGTATTCACGCACCATGCGGGCCGTCGTGAACTGCGGCACCAGCGTTACCATCGCGCGACGGATGCGTTGGATCCACTTGCGTGGCACCCCCTGTTGGTCACGGTCGTAAAATAGCGGGATTACGTCTTCAGTCAGTGTCTTGAAGAGATTCGCGCTATCCACGCGATCCTGTTCTTCCACGGAACTGGAATTGGAATCGTCACCAATGGCGAAGCCATTTGTCTTGTCATAGCCTTCGCGCCACCAGCCGTCGAGAATGCTCAGGTTGAGGCAGCCGTGACAGCCCGCTTTCATACCGCTGGTTCCCGAGGCCTCCAGGGGCCGGCGCGGATTGTTGAGCCAGATATCGCAGCCGGACACCATCTGGCGGGCCACATGAATATCGTAGTTCTCGATAAACACCAGGTGACCTTTAAGATCGCTGAATTTGCTGAGATGAATGATGTTCTGAATGTAACGCTTGCCATCATCGTCCCGCGGATGCGCCTTGCCGGCAAAAATGAACTGGATCGGCCTCGCCGCGTCGCGTGTCAGGCGAATGATGCTTTCGAGTTGTTGAAAAATCAGCGGCGCACGTTTGTAGGTGGCAAAGCGCCGGGCGAAGCCAATGGTGAGGGCGTCCGTATCGAGCAATTGGTCAAACGCGATGAAATCGGTTTGTGCCACGCGTTGCCCCTGCATCAGGCGGCGGCGCGCGAACTCGATCAATTCCCGGCGGAGCTTGTAGCGCAACGCCCAGATTTCCTCGTCGGAAACGAAATTGGGATCGGCCAAACGGCCCCAAAATTCCGGGGTGTTGACCTGATTGACCCAATCGGCCTGGGTCGAACCACCAGCGGAATGGGCGGTCAACTTGCGCTGCCAGAAATGCCGCACCGTCCCCTTCATCCAGCCGGCCAGATGAATTCCGTTGGTAATATGCCCGATCGGCACCTGGTCCACGGGTTTGTCGGGATACAGCGATTGCCACATCTGACGGCTGACCTGCCCGTGCAGTTCGCTGACCGCGTTCGCGGCCCGTGAAAGTTTGAGGGCCAGCACCGTCATGCAGAAAGTTTCCTGCTCGTTCTTCGGATCCACCCGGCCCAGACCCATGATATCGGAAAACGGCACCGGAATCTGCTTCCGGAATCCCGCCATCGCATAATCCATCAGGTCGGTGCTAAAGCGATCATGGCCGGCCTCCACCGGTGTGTGGGTCGTGAAAATACATTCATTCTTGGTAAAGTTGAATGCCTCCTGATAGCTCTTGCCCGCGGCCATCTGCTCCCGAACCAGCTCGAGCGTAAGAAATGCGGCGTGTCCTTCGTTCATGTGGAAGACCGAAGGCTTGATGCCCAGCGTTCGCAGAAGGCGAACCCCGCCAACGCCCAGCAGGATTTCCTGCATGATACGCGTCGTGCTGTCGCCCCCGTACACGCGCAGGGTCAGGTCCCGATAACGTTGTTCGTTTTCCGGCCGGTTGGTGTCGAGCAAATAAACCGTCGCCCGGCCCACATTGGCGCGCCACGCTTGAAACGCCACCTGCTGCATGCCGATTTCCACCTTGCACACCACCATCTCACCCTGGTCATTCAACACGGGTTCCAACGGCAGATTCTTCGGATCCAGCAGCGTGTAGTATTCCGTCTGCCAGTTGTTCTGATCGATGGCTTGCTGGAAATAACCTTCGCGATAGAACAGGCTGATGCCGGCGAAACCCAAACCCAGGTCGCTGACCGACTTCGTATGGTCGCCGGCCAGAATCCCCAGCCCGCCCGCCGCGATCGGCAGGGTTTCATGGAAACCAAACTCCGCCGAGAAATACGCCACCGGATTCGCGCGCAGCGAAGGCGCTTTCTGATGCGCCCACGTATTCTGGTCGTTCATGTAGGCGTCGAACGCCTTCAACACGCGGGCCACGCGTTCGCTGAACTCGGGGTCCTGCAACCGCGCGCTCAACTCCTCGTCGGTGACCTCATGCAAAACGGCCACGGCATTGTGATAAAGATTCTGCCAGCAACGCGGGGAGAGCTGGGCAAAAACCTCCTGCGCGCCCTGGTCCCACGTCCACCAAAGATTTCGGGCCAGCTTGTGCAAGCCGGCCGTCATCGCCTTTAATTCATCACCCGTCAGCGGTTTCGTCGTCATAAATCGTAATCGGTTCCTTTTCGAATTATCCCAGCAATTCCTGAGCCGCTCAAACCGTAGTGTGGTCAACCGGGCGCGGCAAATAAAATCATGTAAATCCCGCCGCCGTGGTGTTTAATTCTGGCCGTCATGAGAAAATACTGGCACGTCATCGGCATCGGGATTCAGAACAGCCTGACGTACCGGTTCAACTTCCTGGCCCGCACGGTGTTCGGGCTGATCCCGCTCATCGCGGTCCTTTACGTCTGGAAAACGATTTACGCTGGCAACGGCGCCGGATCCTCCGTCGGCTCCTACACTCTGCCGGAAATGATTTCCTATTATCTCCTCGCCGCCATCGTGGACGCGCTCACTGCCGTAAACGAGGACGACTGGCAGATCGCCGCTGACATCAAAGACGGAAACATCAGCCAGTTCCTGCTCAAGCCCATTGATTACCTCTGGTATCGGTTCTGCCTTTTTATCTCGGGGCGGCTGACCTACATGGCCGTGGCGGTCATCCCGCTGACCTTGTTCATTCTCTATCTACATCGCTATTTTGTGCTGCCGCCGACGTGGACGGCGCTCGGATGCTTTTTGCTGGCGACGACGCTGACCGCGTTGCTGCAGTTTTTCACTTCGTATGCCATGGCCATGCTCGCCTTTTGGGTGCTTGAAGTTTCGACCTTTATTTTCATTCTCTTCGCCTTCGAATACATCGCCAGCGGCCACCTTTTTCCCCTGGATATTCTCCCACCGCTCGCCCAAAAAATTCTTTACCTCACGCCTTTTCCTTATCAACTTTATTTTCCCATCAGCGTGTATATGGGCAAGACTAGCGGCATGGAACTGGCGAAAGGTTTAACCGTTCAGTCACTCTGGGTCATTGCCACGTTCTTAATCGCCCGATTCGCCTGGTCGCGGGGCATAAAAAAATACTCGGCGGTCGGCGGATAAAAAACGCCCCGCCCTGAACCCCACGATGAAAACTCTCAAACGCTATTTTGGAATTTACGCGGCCTTGTGGAAAAACTCGGTCACGCGCGAAATGATTTTCAAGGGCAACTTCCTGCTCTGGATTTTTGTCGAAATCCTCTGGTTTGCCTTGCAACTCACTTTTATCGGCGTGCTCTACCTGCACACGGAACACATCGGCACCTGGACGAAATGGGAAGTGGTCCTCCTGATTGGCGGCAGCCATTTTATCCAGCAACTGTATCAGGCATTCTTTTTAATCAATTGCGTCAACCTTTCGGAACTGGTGCGCAGCGGCAAAATGGATTTCCTGCTCATGCTGCCGGTGAGCACCCGTTTTGTGGTTTCAATGCGGCAAGTCGATCTGGGGGCATTCGTGAATGCGATTTTCGGCGTGGCCGTGATGGTCTACGCCGCGCGTCAAATTCCGCTCAGCCCCACCTTCATGCAAGTGACCGGCTTTTTGGTCCTCTGCATCGTCGGGATTGTTATTCACTATTCCTTGATGTTTCTGCTGGCCAGCATCAGTTTCTGGACGGTTCGGGCCCAGGGAATCGTCTGGGGCTACTACAACCTTTTTAACATCGCCCGCATGCCGGACGAAGCCTTTGGTGGATTGTTCAAGGCGGTATTTACATTCGCACTGCCGATGCTGCTGGTTTCGAACGTTCCAGTTCGCGTGCTGGCGAACAAAATGACTTCGCCTCAACCCCTGCTGATCCTCCTCGGAATGAGCATCGTATGTGTCTGCATGTCGCAATGGGGCTGGCGTGCTTCACTGCGCCGCTACACGAGTGCCAGCTCGTGAGCTGGCTTCAGTGAACGGCGTGCCCGTTTTTCGCGGACATCTTTTCTCGCACGCGTGCGATGTTTGCCTCGATGCGCTCCACGTAATAATTTCTGCCCGACGGATAGGGGTCGTTTAGAAACCGTTGAACGCCTTCGAAATCGCGATTGAGGCGGTTTTTAACAAACCCTGTCCAAAAGTCCGGCGTCTTCTTCATCAAATCGCCGGCATCTGCAAACGAAGCCACAAACTGATTCTTATTAGCCGCGAACTGCGCTGCTTCGGCAAATTCCTCGTATAAAGTGGGCAACTTCTCCACGTAGTCGTCCGCCGCCAGTTGTCCCAGTAAGTCAGCGGAGGCCAGGGCAAACCCCACGATCTTTTCGATCTCGCTTTGAAATGGAAGTTCGGCGGGCCGGGTGCTGACGCCCGTGCAACGAATCATATTTTGCACCGAGAGAATCTCCGTTTTCGTAAATCCCTTTTCGGCCAGCAGTTCTGCGGCAAAATCCGCGCTGCGATCCACATGGATCGCCGTGTACTTCGCGCCGGTCCCCTCAAGATCATCGCGCTTTTTAAGGTAGCCGGAATCGTGGAGCAGAATCGCAAGCAGCCCGAGTTGAAACATGCGGGAATCAAGCCGGGGTTCCACGCCTGCCGCGTGGCGGCCCCGAAGCAATCTGACCAGACAGAGCGTCCCCTGAAGCGTATGCTCAAAGTCGTGATATTGCGCGTCCACGGCCTGATAATCCCTGTAACCGCCCGTAAAACATTCGACGGCCCAACCGAAGACGCGCGGCACAAAAAGCGGGTCGGCCTTGGGAAACATGGACAGGTAAATCGCCTGAACCTCCACTTCCACGGCGGTGGGATCTTTAGTGCTTACCGAAGCGTGCATCTTACCTGAATTTAGCTGGTTTCGGTTAAAAATCCAGCGGCGAAAAACCGCCTCCAGACTCGCTTTCGGAAAACAAGTGTGCGATAACTCCACGGTTATCTTTTTTTACGTAAATGGCGCATCATACGACACTTGAGCATGGTGATGACCCCACCTTGGCGGCCAAATCCCGCACGACCGGGGATATTCTCCGCCGTGTCGCCGTGTACCTGCGGCCATATAAACTGCTGGCTGCCGGGAACATCGCCTGCGCCCTCTTCTCCCTGGCATTTTCCCTCGCCTATCCCAGACTCACTCAGTTCATCATCGACCAGGTCATTGGCCAGAAACGCATCAACCTGCTCGTTCCGATTATTCTGGGATTAATGGGTGCCTTTCTCCTGCGCGACTTTTTTAACGGCTTGCGCATCCACGTCAACAATACGTTCGAGCAAAACGTGATTTACGACATGCGCCGGGATGTGTACGCGCGGCTGCAGCGGCTTCCCGTGAATTACTTCGACCAACGCGCCTCGGGCGATCTCATGACGCGGGTCATTGAGGACGTCAATTCCGTGGAACGCGTCTTAATCGATGGAACCGAACAAGGAACGATTGCCATCCTCGGGATCGCGGGAGTGATGATCATCATGCTGGCCACGAATCCGGTGCTCGCCGGGGTGGCACTGATACCCCTGCCCATTCTGGCGGCCGGGGCCACATGGTACACCACAACGGCCCATCGACGCTATCGGGCGCAACGGCGAGCCTCCAGCGCGATGAACGCGTTGCTCATGGATAATTTGCAAGGCGTGCGACAAATCAAGGCCTTCAGCCGCGAAAAACACGAGGACGACCGCTTCGCCAACCGTGCCGACGAACTCCGCCAAGGAACCCTCGGTGTCATGCGAGTGTGGGCCGCTTACTCTCCGGCGATGACCTTTGTCGGCGCGCTGGGAATGGTCCTGGTACTATGGGTCGGCGGCGGTCAGGTCGTCGCGGACAAAATGACCATCGGCCAACTCGTCGGGTTCATGTTCTATCTCGGGCTCTTTTACGAACCGGTTGCACGCCTGCACGGGTTGAATCAAATGCTGCAAGCCGCGCGTGCCGCGGGCGAACGAGTCTTTGATATCCTGGATACTCCAATCGAACGCGCAACGGACGGCGCCCGCCACGCGCTTCGTACACCCGTCCTGGGCGATGTGGTTTACGACCACGTCGGATTCAGTTATCAAGCTGACCGTTCGGCCTTGCGTGGCATTTCCTTGCAAGCCCGCCCGGGCGAAATGATCGCATTGGTCGGTCCCACGGGGGCGGGCAAATCCACAGTGGTAAACCTGCTCCCCGCATTTTACGAACCCACCAAGGGACGCATCTTGATCGACGGTCAGGATATTAGCGGAATTTCGCTCGAATCCCTCCGAACTCATATCAGCGTTGTGAGTCAGGAGGCGTTTCTTTTCAATGGCACGATTCGCGAGAACATTCTTTACGGTCGGCTTGATGCCACGGAGCAGGACTTGATCGACGCTTCCCGTGCGGCGAATTGTCACGAGTTCATCGCCAGGCTTCCCGAAGGCTACGATTCGCGCGTTGGGGAGCGTGGCGTGAAATTGAGTGTGGGTGAAAAACAGCGGGTCAGCATTGCTCGCGCGTTGTTGAAAAACTCGCCCATCCTCATTCTCGACGAAGCCACCGCGAGTGTGGACACCGCCACGGAGCGGCTCATCCAGCAGGCGCTGGAACGGCTGATGGCCAATCGCACCAGTTTTGTCATCGCCCACCGCCTGAGTACGATTCGCGCAGCCGATCAGATTCTCGTCATGCAACACGGCGAAATCATCGAACGTGGCGATCATGAGCATCTGATGGCGGCAAACGGTCTCTACAGTCGCCTTGCACGCATCCAAGGCACAACCTTCATTGAAGAAAGCTTCGAAAAGCTCACCGACACCACATGAGCGACCTCGGCAAATACCTGGTTGTTGTGGGCATCTGCATCGCGTTACTGGGAGTCGTCCTTTGGTCCGGCTTTGGCAAAGGATGGCTGGGGCGTTTGCCCGGCGACATCCAATATACGCGCGGAAATTTCAGTTTTTCGTTCCCCCTTGTCACCTGCCTTCTGGTTAGCGCCATTTTGTCGCTGATTCTCTGGCTTTTTCGCAAATAATCAGGGGGACGAGCCGGAATTTTGCTTGAAGTTACGGATGGGATTTGTTGCACTTTTATTGGAGTAAAGCATGAGTGCCGCACGCATCATCGGATCTTCAGAAGGGCTCACCAAGAGCCAGCAATCCGCTTTGCTCGCGCTCCTTACCGACGAGGACCCCAACGTTTACCAGACGGTCCGGGAAAAGATTCTCTCCTGTGGCAATCCCGCCGCGGATTGGCTGCGACCTCACATCGTCAGTGATGATCCGGCGTTGCGCCGTCGCGCCCGCGAACTCGTGCTCCATTTCGACCGACAGACCGCCGATGACCAGTTTCTCGCGTTCTGCTTGCGACACGGAGAAGATCTGGATCTCGAACAAGGCGCTTGGCTGCTCGCGCAGACTCGCTATCCGTTGATCAACATCGAAGGCTATCGGGCGATCCTCGACGGGTACGCCGCCGAATTGCGTGAAAAACTGCACGACATAACCGACCCGCTGGAGATCCTCTCGGTCGTCAATCGCTATGTTTTTCGTGAACTCGGTTTTGAAGGAAACGAGGAGAATTATTACGCGCCGGAGAACAGCTATTTAAACCGCGTCATGGATCGCCGCACCGGCAATCCAATCAACATTTGCTTGTTTTACATGCTGTTGACCCGCCGGCTGATATTGCCGATCGCCGGGATCGGTCTGCCCGGGCACTTCGTTTGTCGCTATCAGACCAGCTCGGTGGAGATCTATTTTGATCCGTTTAATCGCGGCAAAATTCTCTCGAAAGGTGACTGCCTGCAATTTCTGGCGAATGGCACGCTTGGGTTGACGGATGAAACGCTTGCTCCGATTACAGCGCGACGCTTTCTGATGCGCATCTGCAACAATCTGCATCAAATTTATCAGCGGCTTGAACTAGCCAATGAAGCCACCCGGTTGCAGCGTTATAAAGTCGCGCTCACCCGCTAGACCCTCACTAATCCGGGAGCGCGCTCCATTGCCGCCGCGCGATATAAGGATCAATTCTCGCCAGCAGCCAATATGACCACCGCTGACGGAAACGCCGCCAGAGCGTGCGCGAGGCGCGCCATTGTTCCAGCGTGATTTGCCGGCAATGGGGCAGACTGTTGGCAAACAACCGGCGGGCCTGCTCGGTGACGCCCTTGTCATTCATCCGAATCATCAATTCATAATTGATGTTCAAGCTGCGCTGATCCAGGTTCGCTGAGCCAACGTAAACCGTTTCATCAATGATGATGAGTTTGGCATGGAGGATTTGAGGTTGGTATTCGTGGATCACCACGCCGGTTTTAAGGAACCGGCGGTAAAGACTCTGCCCCGCGAGCTTCGAAATCAGCACATCGCTTTTCCCCGCGAGGATTAATTCCACCTTGCCTCCCCGGCGGATCACACTTCCCAACGCCTTCCGAATCTTCCACGTCGGGAGGAAGTAGGCCACCATGATTTGGACCCTGGTGGCCTGGGAGAGGTCTTCCAGCAATGACTGTTTGACAGCGCTCTGCGCGCGTCCCGGGCTGCTTAAAAGCAATTGCTCGCGCGGCTCCCCGATGGCGCCTGGGGCGTCCACTTTGCGCAACTGGACAAAGCGCCGATGCAGAAAATCCGCCCGGGCAAACATGGCCTCAAAAGTATCCGCCAGCTGCGCCGGCAAAGTGCCGCCGACTTTCATCCCCAAGTCATACCACCCGCTCGTCACCCCATCCCCGTCGTATTCAGCGGCAATATTGAAGCCACCGACAAAAGCCACGCTGCGATCGCAGACCAGCAGTTTGCGGTGATCCCGTATGCCAAAACGATTCAGGCTTAGCGGATTAAAAACGCGCACTTCGCCCCCGGCGGCGATCAGCGGCTTCCAAAAGGACGCGAATAACGAAATCGACCCGAGCGCATCGATCATCACTCTTACGCTCACGCCCCGCTCGCGAGCCCGCAAGAATGCCTGCAAGAATCGCTCGCCCACGGCATCGGCCCCATAAATATAGGTTTCCAGGCACACCGACTCCCGCGCCGCATCGATGGCGGCCAAGAGGGCGGGAAAGCTCTCACGGCCGCAACACAGCAGGGTTCGTTCGGGCAGGACAACAGACGACATCCCCGCCAGCCTAGCGACTGGCAGTCCAAGTAGCAAACCGACAGCCGGAAAATAGTTTTGCATTCCCGGCAATTGGGGCATGTTGGTTCCGTGGGACGCATGGGAAAATATTGGATGATCGCGTGGCTCTGTCTGGCCGGACTTTCCGCCCGCGCGGCGCACACGCAAGTGACACTAATCCTCGGCGCGGATGCCGCCAAAGCCGGAGACACCGTGCTGGCGGGGGTGCGGCTAAAAATGGCTGCCGGCTGGCATACCTATTGGAAAAATCCAGGCGCTTCCGGCATGCCCACGAAGATCGAATGGGAGTTGCCGGCGGGAGTCAAAGCCGGAACCATGCGCTGGCCCGTTCCGTTGAAGCTGGCCGACGAAGATCTCACGACCTACATCTACACAAACGAGACGATTTTGATCGTGCCGTTAACTCTCGCCGCGGACCTGAAACCGGGGCCTCTCGCATTGAAGGCGAAAGTGAGCTGGCTGGAGTGCGAGGTGCAATGCGTCCCGGGCAAAGGCACCGTTGAGGCTACGTTGACAGTAGGCACTGAATCCAAGCCGTCTTCCGACCTCGAATTGATTCAGACTTGGGAAAGGAATCTGCCCCAGGAAGGGGTGGACATCGGCGCCCAGGCTTGGTGGGAAAAAGCCGCGGAAACCAATTCGCGGGCCTTCCTGCTGGAATGGAAATCAACGACCGACGCGAGCGACGCTGACCTCTTCCCCGACGCCAGCGAAAAATTCGAAGTGCAAGCCGCGACCGTTCGTGTGCCCGCAGATGCCGGGAAAATTATCATCCGAAAGGAAATCAAAAAGTTCGAAGGTGACTGGCCCAAACGGCTCGCAGGTTTGGTAATTCAACAGTCTGCCGGACAGAGGATCGCTTACGACGTTGAAGTGCCATTGGCGACCTCGGGAACCGTGGCGGCTGCCAGTAATAATGCGGCCATTGTCTCAGGGAATGGCGCTTCAGGTTCCGCCCTTCCCAACGCATCTCTTCTCAGCGTTCTGCTGTATGCGTTCATTGGTGGTCTCATTCTGAACGTGATGCCGTGCGTGCTGCCGGTCATCGCTTTGAAAATTCTTGGCTTCGTGAGTCAGGCCAAGGACTCCCCGGGCCAGGTGCGCAAGCTGGGCGTAATCTACGCCCTGGGCGTGCTGGCGTCATTCATCATTCTCGCCGGTTTGGTCATCGGCGTGAAAGCTGCCGGCCACAAAGCGGGATGGGGCATGCAGTTTGGCAATCCGCAGTTTCTCGTGGCGCTGACGGTTTTGGTCATGCTGGTGGCGCTCAATTTATTTGGCGTCTTCGAAATCACCTTGGGCGGAAGCGTCATGGGAGCAGCCGGCAATCTCGCTTCGAAACACGGAACCGCCGGCGCATTTTTCAACGGAGTGCTCGCGACAATTCTCGCAACTCCCTGCACCGCTCCATTTCTCGGCTACGCGCTCGGGTTTGCCTTCAGTCAGCCGGCGGCAATTATTCTCCTTGTCTTCGTCACCGTCGCCGCCGGTCTTGCCGCCCCCTACGTGATACTTAGCTGGCAGCCAGGCTGGTTGAAATTTCTTCCGAAGCCGGGTGTGTGGATGCAGCAATTCAAAGTCGCCATGGGCTTCCCAATGCTCGCCACGGCAGTGTGGTTGTTCAGCCTCATTCCACTTCATTACGGCAAGCGCACTCTCTGGTTGGGTATCTTTCTCGTCGTGGTGGCACTCGCAGCCTGGGTGTATGGCGAGTTCGTGCAACGAACTTCCAACCACAAAGGCATCGGCCTCGCCGCTGTCCTCATCTTGCTTTTTGGCGGTTACTTGTACGCGATTGAAAAGGAACTCCATTGGCGCACGCCGGAGGAGCAAACCGTCGCGGGCGGGCCGTTGAAGGAGTCTGCTGAAGGCATCGATTGGCAACGTTGGACTCCGGCTGCCGTTACCGAAGCGCGTGCAGCGGGACACCCGGTGCTGGTGGACTTCACCGCCGATTGGTGTCTCACCTGTCAGGCGAACAAGAAAATAGCCCTCGAAGTTTCCTCCGTCCGCGCAAAATTGAAAAGTGCCGGCTTTGTTTCGTTCCTCGGTGACTACACCAAGTTGCCGGACAACATCACCGAGGAGTTGAATCGCTATGGGCGCGCCGGCGTGCCGCTGGTTTTGGTGTATCCCAAGGACCCGAACGCTCCGCCTATTGTCCTACCCGAAGCCCTGACTCCTGGGATCGTGCTGTCGGCGCTGGGCCAGGCCTCCGGCTCCTGATCTTCTTCAGTTTCCGTCCGCCCAGTGACCCTGCCGGTTCGCCGGGATTTTTGCTGTCTCCGGATAAATCAGATAAACCGCAAACTTGGATTTCTTCCAGGCGTTCACCACTTTTTCACGCGCGAACTCCCTTCGGGGACGGACATTTCGCCGTACTGATACTCCCGGATCATTGACCACCACATCACCTTTGTCGGTGAATCCCACACAAACAATCAGGTGCCCGTTATCCGGTCCGCTGGTGCGGTCGCTCGCGAGATAGGACGACACGGATATGATGACGGGCACGCCAGCCGCAATCCAATCTTCCAGTTCCGAAATGTCCTCCAACCGTGTCACGTAAGCGCGCACGCCGGGATGTTGCCCGGCAAATGCTGTGTTGAAAGGCCAGTTGCCCGTGTCCCCTCGCACGCCATCGGCGATGGCCGCAGCCGTCTCCGGCACCGTATGATTCAATTCCGGCCGATGTAATTGATCACCCCAATACGCGAGATCCATTGACAGCGACGTCGGGCTGCACCAGCCGCCTCCGCCTTCATACTCGCCCTGACGGCGTTCCGGCACCTCAATGACTTTACCCCATGCCGCGCGATTCGGCGCAGCGGCCACTGGGGCCACGGTACTGTTGCAAAAGGAAACACCCAGGAACTTCAGCCGCTGTTTATCGTCCGCTGGTCCCATCGTCAGGCGCAGTTGCACCTTCCGGACGGTATTGCTCAAAACCAGCGTGTCCTGCTTGACCGTTCCATCCCCATCACTTTGCCCCCGCACACTCTTTCTCGGAAAGCGCGCGGCGTCATCCGACCACATGTCCATCGTGTAATACCGGGTTGCATGATCGGGATATAAGGCGCGGGCCTCCACTTTGATGTGCGTGCCGGGCAGGACATTCCACGAAACGATCAGTTCATTCCAATCGATCGGCGCCGTGATTTCTGGCGAAACCCATTCGACTTCGTTGGTGAGTCCAGCTGTGCTTTTGGTGAAGCTGGACAAATTCGTGAAGGAGATGAACGCACAACGCCCGCTTTCATTGGGCTTCGCTGCCAGAAGCAGCAAGGGCGCCATTGCCAGCAGGACAACTCCCAACCGTCTTAATTTGAAAGCCATGCGGATATAACCTCCTTTTCGCAGCGATTCTGGCAAGCATTAATTGCTGTCTCCCTGCTTTTGCGGTGTAAGAATTGCAAAATATTCTCGTCAATACATCGGAAAGCGTTCATTTCATTAGGCCATATGTCACCCATTCGAGCCGTCTTCAGAGGGAAAATAGCGACTTGGGCAACACTTGCTCTTTTACTCTGCATCGCGACCTGGACTGATCCGGGCCGTGCGGCCGAAACGGCGGCGGCCCCGCGCTACAACGTTCTCTTCATCGCCATTGATGATTTAAATACCTCCTTGAGTTGCTATGGCCACGAAGTCGTGAAGTCACCGAACATCGACCGGCTCGCCGCGCGCGGCGTGCGCTTTGATCGCGCCTATTGCCAGTATCCCCTGTGCAACCCGAGCCGCAGTTCGCTGTTGAGCGGCCTTCGACCCGACACCAGCCACATCTACGACAACGGCATCGCGATCCGAAAAGCTTTTCCCGAGATTGTCACCCTGCCCCAGTTGTTCAAAAACAACGGATATTACTCGGCGCGCATCGGGAAGATTTATCATTACGGCGTGCCGGGCGGAATCGGTACCAGCGGACTCGATGATCCGCCCTCATGGACGGAGTTCATCAATCCGCGCGGCCGCGATCGCGACGACGAGGCGGACGTCATCAATTTCACCCCCCAATTCGGCATTGGCGCCTCGCTCGCCTGGATGCAGGCCAAAGGCACCGACGAGGAACAAACCGACGGCAAGGTAGCCTCGGAGACGATTCGCCTGATGCGGGCGCATAAAGACAAGCCGTTCTTTATTGCCGCGGGCTTTTATCGGCCGCACGTTCCCGACATCGCCACAAAAGCCTATTTTGACGCCTGCCCGCTGGAAAAAGTCACGCTACCCAAGGAACCGCCCGAGCACATTGCAAACATTCCGCCCATCGCACTCACGGCCAAGCCCCTCAACTACGGCGTGCCCGAGGCGGATTTGCGAAAATTCAAACGCGCCTATTTCGCGAGCATCGATTTCGTGGATGCGCAGGTGGGTAAAGTGCTCGATGAACTGGAACGCCTCAAACTGGCCGACAACACCATCGTGGTGATTTTTGGTGATCACGGCTGGTCTCTCGGCGAACACGGCCAATGGCAAAAGCAATTGTTGTTCGAGGAAGTCGCCCGCGTGCCTTTCATGATCGCGCTGCCCAAGGCGAAAGTCACCGGCGTCTGCGGTCGCACGGTTGAACTCCTCGATATTTACCCCACGCTCGCGGACCTGTGCGGTTTGAAGCCACCAGGCAATCTGGAAGGCAAAAGTTTGCGGCCCCTGCTCGAAAACCCCAAAGCACCGTGGAGTCAGCCAGCGCTTACCCAGCAAGTCCGTTACGACGGCAGCAAACGCATCATGGGTTACAGCGTGCGCAATGAACGCTGGCGCTACACGGAATGGGATGGTGGCGCTGCCGGCGTGGAACTCTACGACCACGACGCCGATCCTCACGAATATAAAAACCTCGGCAAGAACCCCGACTATGCCAGCACCGTTAGCGACTTGAATAAGTTGATTCCCAAAACCGCCCCTGCCGAGATCCCGGCATCGACGGTAAAACGCAATAAGAAGGCCGCGAAAAAAGACGACTGATTTGCCCACCACCTATGAGCGAAAACCATTTCCAGGAATTTGCCACCAAGATGCGCGCGGCCGGCTCCACCGAGGCCGCCATGCGGGCGTTTCAGCACAGCTATGAAAGTCTCATCGCCGGGCAAACCGGGATGATTTCAGAGGCCGAAATCCAACCGGTATCGTCGCTGCCCCGTTTGGAGGAAATTCCCAAAACCGCGAATCCCGCGATGCTTTCGCAATGCGTGGTGCTCAAGTTAAACGGCGGTCTCGGTACCGGCATGGGACTGGAACGCGCCAAGTCCCTGCTTGAAGTCAAAGACGGACTGACTTTTCTCGATTTCATCTTAAAGCAGATTCTGTTTTTGCGGGAAAAGCATGGCGTTCCGCTGCGCTTTCTCTTCATGAACAGCTTCAGCACCAGCCGCGATACCCTGGAATTTCTTCGCAAGTATCCCAAAGTCGGCGCACCGGAAACGCTGGAGTTGATGCAGAATCAGGTTCCGAAGGTGGATGCCAAAACGCTGAAGCCTGCCGCCTGGCCGGAAAATCATCAGCTCGAATGGTGCCCGCCTGGTCACGGTGACTTATATCCCTCCCTGCTCGGCTCCGGCTTGCTGGACCGGCTGCTGTCGGACGGAGTGAAATATCTCTTCGTCTCCAATGCGGACAATCTGGGCGCCACACTGGATCTTACCCTGCTCACATATTTTGCCGAATCGGGAAAACCTTTTCTGATGGAAGTCGCCGAACGCACGGCGTCGGATCGCAAGGGGGGCCACCTCGCTCAACGCCATGGCAAGCTGCTGCTCCGCGAATCCGCCCAATGCCCCGACGCTGACCAGGCTTCGTTCCAGGACATCCAACGACATCGCTTTTTCAACACCAACAATTTGTGGGTGCGACTCGACTACCTCAAAAAACAGTTGGACGCCAACAGCGGCTTCATTCCGCTGCCGATGATCAAGAATGCGAAGACAGTGGACCCGCGCAGCAAAACATCGCTGCCAGTGCTCCAACTGGAGACCGCCATGGGCGCAGCCATCGAATGCTTTGACGATGCCGGCGCCATCGTGGTTCCGCGCTCGCGTTTCGCCCCCGTGAAGACCACGTCCGATCTGCTCGCATTGCGTTCCGACGCTTACCACGTGACGGAAGACTGGCGAATCGCTCTGAACAGCCCCCAGCCACCGACGATTGACCTGGACTCCAACCACTATAAAATGGTGGATCAACTGGATGAAAAACTCAGCGGCGGAGTGCCCTCCTTGAAGGATTGCCGGGAACTCACTGTTCGCGGTCCGGTTCAGTTCAGTTCCAACAATATCCTTCGCGGCAAAGTGTCCTTAAAAAATAATTCCGCCACCCCGCAGCCGCTTCCGCCCGGAGAATATCAGGACTGCACCAAGGAAGTGTGACCTCAGGCCACCCTGAGCATTAGCTTGTTCCGTGAAGTTTTTGCGCCCGGACATGCTCAAAATATTGGGAGTCCACCATGTAGCCCACGCACTCGTCGGCCCCGCAAACGCAGGGATAGTTTCGATAGTCCACCAAATCGAAACCGTAGTTGAATGTGATCTCCTCGCCCCCCTTGATATCGCGATTTGCCACAATCCAGATTCGCTCCTCATCCATTTCCGCATCACAGTTTGGCGCGCAACTGTGATTCACGAATCGCGCCGGGTTCCACTCCACGTTTCCGTCGAGATCCTCCTTTTCGTTCACTGTGAAAATGTATTCGTTGTCCGCCTCACAACGCCGGATGGATTCCGCCTTTGTGATTCTTTCGCCCACGTATTCGATCAGCCTCGTGCCCGTGGAAATTTTCTTTGTCGCAAACCCTCCCGTACCGTGAATCAGCGATTTGCGAAACACGATCCATTCCGTTTCAATTATTTTCTCACCTTTGTTCATTGATGGAGATTCCGGCGTGGCTGTTGTTCTTTTTCCATATTCCCGGCAGCTTTCGGAAGGGTGGCCGCAAATCCATGCTCTCGAAGAAACTCACCCGCGGACGCACGGATTTCAACCCGCTTTCGATTGAACGGATCAGGAAACGCCAGCCGAATTGCCCGCAACGCCAGATATTCGTCACGCTTCGGCGGCTGCTTCGAATATATTTCGTCGCCCACGATTGGAAAGCCAGCCGCAGCGAGATGCACGCGGATCTGATGCGTTCGCCCTGTATGAGGCCGGGCCTCGATCAGCGTGCAGCCATTGACGGTCTCAACCGCCGTGAAATGTGTCTCCGCCGTTTTGGCTTCCTGGCCGTCCACTTTCATTTTGCCACGGGTCTGTGGATCGGTTCCGATGCTGAGTCGGCACGTCCATTCCCGTTCCTTGGGTATTCCCGGTACCACCGCCAAATAGAGTTTTTCCATGGCGCGACCTTCGAACAAAGCGCCATAACTCGCAACGGCTCCCTGACTTTTCGCGAACATCAAAATTCCCGTGGTATCGGCATCGAGGCGATGTATGAATTTCAGAAATCGAATGCTCCGGGAACGTGCCCAAAAATCGCGCGCTGCAATCGACGATGTCAGCGCCGCCTGCAAATTACGATTTGTCTTCTGCCAGGAGAACGGCACCAGCATCCAGCCGCGCGGTTTGTCGATGGCGAGAACCGCCCGATCCTCGTAAAGGATCGGTATCTTTTCGCCCGTCGGAAGTTCGATATGGTTCGGTTTTGCCACAATCTCACGCTGAAGCTCGCACCGCTTCAATTTCCGCAATCAGCCCGGCCCGCATGGCCAGCAGCCGACGACTCGCCATCGGCGCGCGCAAAAGAATGACGGTATTCCGCACGCTTGCCACCAACTTTCTCAACTCGCGAAGATAATAATGCGCCACCAATCCCGTCACCGGTAACGACAGCGCATACCAAAACGCCGCACCGGGGCTGAAGAACTGGAGAAATATGAGGACGTAGATGCTGTATCCAAGCCCGAACGCGACGATTCCGGCGAAGATCGCGACTGTCGAAGCTTGCGCCTTCTTTTTGCCCGGCTCGGTAAAGCGCCCCACCGCCCACTTCACGATTTGATACGGAATGGCCCGATGCAACCAGCCATAAAGCGCAATCGGCGCTCCCAGAATGGCAGCCAAGCCCCACAAAAAGCTTTGCCCCACGAGACGCGATTTGTCCGGGAAATGTGCGAGCTGATCATCGGAAACGTTCAACCGCCTCAACCAGCCTTCATAGTGATCCAATTTTACCGCAAACGCGGCCGCCCATTCCGGTTGTTCACGATACGTTCGTTCGACCGCCGCGACGATTCGCTGGGTAATCAAAAGCTCTTCAGCGCGGGGAGAGATCGGTTCATGGACAATTTTCGGCCCCAGTCGAAGACGATCCAGATACAACCGCTTCACTCCCGCCACCACCCGCGCTTCCTCCAACGTCGGCGTATGAACGATGAGCGCCTGTATGCATCGCTCAATTTCAGCGGTCATTACCCGAATACAATCCTTCCGATGCTCGACGTAACCTTCCAAGAATTGACTGACTGCTATCGGTTCGCCGAAATTTACCAGCACATCACTTCGATATAATTCCTTCGCGGAATAACTCAAACCTGCGGGCACAATCTTGAGCCCTAGCTTTCCGGCATGCCGCTGCTCCAACTCGAGCGCCATTCTCGCCGCGCCGCTCTTTACCTCTTTCAGTTCCGAATCGTCGTAGGTCACCCCTTCCGGAAATATTCCGACCGCCTCGCCGCGCTCCATTACCCGGTAGCACGCCTCAAAGGTGTCCGCGACCGTCCGCATCGCCCTTGGGTCGTCCTTCGCGCGGTTGATCGGGATGACGCCGCAATGACCCAGAATCCACTTTAACGGCGCAAACCGAAACATCTGCACGGTGGCCACAAAGTTTACCTTGCGGGGAACCGAACTGCCGATCACGAATGAATCCGTCAATGAGTTGGGATGATTCGACACGAACAAAACCGGCCCGCTCGCAGGAATGTTTCCGGCATGAAATCGTTCGATGCGCCGGAAATAAAACCCCAGCGCCAGTCCGATCATCCAGCGCACGACGTGATACATTCGTGGCGATGCTAGGATAGGCGGCAACGCGGTTCAACGAGTTTGCAACCCGGCAGAATCCTTCCTTATTTGACCATTCGCCGATTTTTTTGCACCTTGATCGCATGGCAAACACCTTTGGGCATCTCTTCCGCATCACCACGTGGGGTGAATCTCACGGCGGCGGAGTCGGCGTGGTTGTGGATGGCTGTCCGCCGCGTCTGGCCCTTTCCGAAGCCGATATTCAACCGGATCTGGACCGCCGGCGCCCCGGCCAATCGAGCATCGTCTCCCCGCGCAAGGAAGCGGATCGCGTTGAAATTCTTTCCGGAGTTTTCGAGGGCAAAACGCTCGGCACACCGATTGCCATTCTCGTTCGCAATCAGGACGCCCGTTCGGAAGCCTACAACGAGATGGCCAAAAAGTTTCGGCCCTCGCACGCTGATTACACCTATCAGGCCAAATTCGGCACGCGCGCGTGGCCGGGCGGCGGTCGCACCAGCGCTCGTGAAACCATCGGCCGCGCTGCCGCCGGAGCCATCGCGAAAAAGATTCTCCGCGAGCGCTTCGGCGTCGAAACCCTTGCTTACGTGAAGCAGGTGCAACGCATCGTCGCGAAAGCGGATCCAGAGACGGTTCGCGTCAAGGACATCGAATCCAACATCGTCCGCTGCCCCAACGCGGCGGTTGCGAAAAAGATGATCGCACTGATCGACAAGGTCCGGCGGGCCGGCGATACCGTCGGCGGCATCGTTGAAGGCATCGCGCGCGGCGTGCCGCCCGGCTGGGGCGAACCCGTGTTTGATCGCCTCGAAGCCGACCTCGCCAAAGCCATGCTCAGCCTGCCCGCCTCGAAGGGCTTCGACATCGGTTCGGGCTTCGATGGCATTTTGCTGACGGGCCGGCAACACAACGATCCGTTCCGCGCAAAGGCGGGAAAAGTTTTTACGACGTCCAATCGCTCGGGCGGCATTCAGGGCGGCATTTCCAACGGCGAGACAATCTACTTCCAGGTGGCCTTCAAGCCCGTCGCGACGGTGATGCACGAACAGGATACGGTGGATGTCGATTACAAGAACACGACGCTCAAAGGCCGTGGACGCCACGATCCCTGCGTGCTGCCTCGCGCTGTGCCGATGGTGGAAGCAATGACCGCGCTGGTTCTGGTTGACCATGCCTTGCGTCAGGAAGCGCAGTGCGGAAGCAAGACCAAATCCCGTTAGACTGCGACGGGCAGCCGGTTGTCACATGCCGCCAAACCACCAGCGCACGAAGTGCTGGCCGCCGAATATCCACAACGCCGCCGCGAGGGCGATATACGGCCCGTACGGCAGGCGGGAAGACCATTCCTGTTTGCGCATCGCAATCAAACTCACGCCCACCAGTGACCCGATCATCGAGCTGACCATCAGGGAAAATATCACTGCCTGCCAGCCGAGGAACGCCCCGATTGCAGCCATAAACTTCACGTCGCCCAATCCCATTGCCTCGCGCGGGAGAACGATCGCCCCGCTGGTGGTTTCCATGTGCGGCACCTCGTCGGGATTGAAACTCTCTTCGCCGATTTCGAGTTTCTCCGGTCGCAAGCGCACCTTCACGTCTTTGTAGCATCGGTCCGCGAGTTCAACCGTCCGCGCCTCCACGATGATCGCATCGGACCGGCGGTAAAATACTTCTTCGTACGGGACTGCTCCCTCGGGCAGATACAAGGCGGTTTCCGTGAACACGATCCGGGTTTCATCCGCAAACGAAAGTTTTTGGCGGCCAAATAAAAATTTCCCGATTCGCAAAATGCCGTAAATGACCCCCGCTCCCGCCACCAGCCCAATCATGCTTTGTTGCACCGCTTCCGGCAGCGTTTTCTTCCCGTGCATCGCCGGCACCAGAACGGAACAGACCACTCCCGCCACCGCGCCGCCGACGGTGATTTCGTCCGGGATAATGAAATGCTCAAAATCAACAAAGGTGGCGACGATCAAGCCCGCCATGAACAGGCAATACACCAGCGCCAGCCCGGCGGATTGATGACCAAACGTCAGCCAGCAAACCATGAACACCACGGCTGTCAGCAATTCGACGAGGAAATAGCGAATCGAGATCGGCGCTTTGCAGTTCGCGCATTTTCCCTGCAAGTAAAGCCACGTCACCAGCGGAACGTTGAGATACCAGGGAATGCTGTATTTGCAGTGCGGGCAATGCGACGGCGGCGATACCACGCTCTGGCCCAACGGCAGCCGGTGAATGCAAACATTGAGAAAGCTCCCGACAATCGCGCCAAACGCGAAGAAGACGACCGACCAGAAATGGAACGGCACCATCGCCCAATACCGCGCGTCGAACATGGTGTTAAACATGCGTCCTTAGAGTGTTAAACTCCGACGAGCACGCGTGGTCGCAGCTCTTCCGCAGATTTCCGACCGTTGGCCAAGTTCAACCATAGATATTTTTTTCGAGCGCCGCGCGCATCACCGAAACGGGAGCGGTTTTGCCACTCCACAATTCCAGAGCTTTCGCGCCCTGATATAACAACATCCCGAGCCCATTGGCCGAGCGGCGTCCTGCAGCTTTCGCGGCCTTGAGCAACGGGGTTTCAGCCGGACGATATACCATATCATACACGGCGTTGGCCTGCGTTAAAGCAAACCGCTTGCCATCAAAGGGTAACGGATCATCTAATTTCAGGCCCAAAGACGTGGCATTAAGCACCAACTCCACACTCCCATTGGGATAGCCCACCGTGACCTTCACTCCCGGCCAACGCTTCTTGATCTCTGCAGCAATGGCCTCGGCTTTCTCCGCGCTCCGATTGACGAGATACAATTCCCCGACCTGCTCGGAGGCGAGTTTCAACGCCGCCGCGCGCCCTGCTCCGCCCGCTCCCAACAGCAATACCTTCGCGCCTTTCACCGTCACGTTGAGGTCCTCCGACAACGAGCGAACAATGGCATCACTATCGGTATTGAAACCGTGCGTGCGCAACTTTTGCGGCGTTTCCACAAAATCCGCCACCGGCCGCCAGCTTCCATCCGGTGCCTGGCCTTCGAATCGCACCGTGTTCACCGCGCCCCACATTCGCGCCGATTCGTCGAGCACATCCACGATTTCCATCGCGAGCAACTTATGCGGCACCGTGAGGTTGAGGCCGACATATCTCATGAGCCGCGCCCCCTCGATCGCCCCGCGCAAATCATCGGGATGAACTTCAAAAGCGAGATATCGCCAGTTCAATTTCAAGGCGGCGATTCCCGCATTCTGCATCGCGGGCGAGGCCGAGTGTTTGACCGGTTGCCCATACACGGCGCAGTAGCGCGTGCTTGCATTGATTTGCTCTGGAAACGGGTCGGACACGCGTCGTGTTATAGGTCAAGGCGGGCAAAATTCAAAGCTCAAACCGGAAGCGCGGATGCCTCTGCACATTCAGCAAAGCATCTATTTTCGCAGTCGGAAAAATGCCGCCGGGTTCGAGCTCGGCGCAGTGGCGGATATCGCCGTCGCATTGGTGCTTAATGGCAGAGCACTCGTGGCCCACGTTGCGGGTTGCACGCCACTGGATTGTTGCAATTGAAAATCACCCGCATACAAAGGCCAGCTCACCGCTAAATTCCCTCCGACTTTCGCAGCACTTAGCGCGGGCAACGGCGGCACCGCATACGGACCGACGGTTTGATTTGTGGTTGCGCTCTCAAACGCACCCACGTCCCGCGCTGCCGCACGCACCCGCCACAGACGATTGGTCACTTCGTTGCGATAATATTCCCTGCCCGGCAAACCATAGGCCGTCGCACTCGCCGCACCGATGCACGCGCTGCCGGGTGCCAGCGTGTAATCCTTGGCTGCCACATTTTGAAAGCCGGGCGACACCGATTGAATCGACGCCGTCAGGACACCCACCACCGCGTTGGTCGGCAGCCAGTTGTTCACGCCGGAAACGGTGGCAAACGAAGCGTTCTCGATCAGGTACGGCGTTCGGGTTCCATAAAGGACGTTATTTGATTCCTCGACTACCATCTGGGTTTTATCCGCATTCGAGAGATGCACGAACGCCGCGTTTCCCCCATTGCCGACAAACGTGTTGTTCAACGCCCGCAATGTCAGCGTAAGGTTCGTGACGGACGAATTGTCGTTATACAGCGCGATCACCTGGCCGTGATTGCTCGGACTCGCCGCCTGCACAATCACGTTTCCCCGCAGCGTCATGCTCTGCTTGAATGGCCCCGGCCCGCTAAAATCGTCATCCGTCATCAAGTCGCCCTCGTAGTTTATGGCGCGCGCAAACCAGTTGTACTCGAGCGTGACGTCCCGCGCTCGAATATGAAAATTCTCCGCCTGCGTGCTGTCGTGCACGTAGCAATAGCGCATCACAAAAGTCCCGCCGTAGATGTAAAGGTTGTGCGTCGGCGCGCTGGCACTGGTGTTTCCATTGGCATTGAACTCGCAGAACTCCACCGTCACCGTGCTCTCTTGCGAACCGCCGGTCATGCCGTTGTCGTTGTGATCGAACACGCAATCCTTGATGTAAAGGTTCGTCGTGCCGTTGTAATAGCGAATGCCTGCCGAATTGAACGACGACGTGCGGCAATTTCGAAAAACGATCCCTGAAATACTATAATTTTTCGCCCCGCTAAACTGCCAGCCACCCCGTCCGCGGTCGCCGGCCGTGTAACTGCCCGGCGCATTTTCGACCAGAGTTGTCCCAAAATCCCACACCGGCGGATTCGCCGGATCCAGGGCTCGGATAACGATCGGATTGGTCGGCGAGGCCGATTTCGTGAGATAAACCCGGAACGCGTACGTGCCCGGCGCAATGACGACCTGATCACCCGCCTGTGCATTCTCGATTTTCGTATAGGAATCACCAGGCACCACATTGATGATCGCGCCCCAAACGCCAGCTGAAATGAATGCGACAGGAAACCAGCACAGCAAAAAACGCGTTCGCACAACGATGCCTGAAGAGGCAATTGGCATGCCATTAATCTACCACATTTTCACGGAGACACATCAACTCGAGCGCCTCAATTGAACGAGGCGCGCACGTCCCGAAACTCGCAAAATTTATGCTGGTCATCCCTTCGCCAAGACCGCATCTTCGTTACCCCACCTTCGCAGGTGGCAAAAGCCGGGCTACACCCGCTATGGCTGTCTCCGTTTGGGGCTGCGCGGCACTACTAGACGACGATTATGGAAGAGAAGAAACGATTGATTGAAAAAGATCCCGCACTCAAGAAGGACGATCTGATTGTCATCGGCGGTGGAGGCGGTTTCATCGGCGGCGCCCTGGCGCGCCATTTCCGCGACAAGGGTTTCACCCGCATTCGCGCCGCGGACAAAAAACCGCTCCCCGAATGGTATCAGCGCGTTCCCGGCGTCGAATGCCTTACGCTGGATCTCAGCAACGAAGCCAATTGCACGCGGCTTTGCGAAGGCGCCACCGAAGTTTACAATCTCGCCGCCGACATGGGCGGCATGGGCTTCATCGAACGCTTCCGCGTCGAATGTCTCCGCAGCGTGTTGATCAACACGCACATGATCGAGGCCGCCTATCGAGCCGGTGCCCGCCGGTTCTTTTTCTCCTCCTCGGCCTGCGCCTACAACACCACCTTGCAAAAGGATCCGAAGGTGCGCGCCTTGAAGGAATCCGACGCCTATCCCGCCATGGCGGAACGGGGCTACGGTTGGGAAAAATTGATCTCCGAAATGTTCTGCGAGGAATATTGGGCGGAGCGCGGAATGAAAACCGCCATCGCCCGTTTCCATAATGTCTATGGACCGTGGGGCACCTGGGACGGCGGACGCGAAAAAGCGCCGGCGGCCATCTGCCGCAAGGTGGTTTCCGCCATCGACAGCGGCGACCTCTCGATCAACATCTGGGGCGACGGCCATCAGACTCGCAGCTTCATGTATATCGACGATTGCGTGAAGGGCATCGACATGATCACCCACAGCGATACGCTGATTGCGACTCCCATCAACCTGGGCTCCAGCGAATTGGTGACCATCAACGAGCTCGTCTCCAAGGTTGAAAAAATCGCCGGCGTGAAGCTCAAGCGCGATTACAACCTCAATGCGCCGCGCGGTGTCGCTGGCCGCAACAGCGACAACACCTTCATCAAAAAGATGCTGAAGTGGGAACCGAACACTTCGCTCGATACCGGCTTGCGCGCCACTTACAAATGGATCAAGACGCAGTACGAGGCGAAGAAAGCCGGCAAACGCGTGGTGGATTGATCCTCACTTCACCGTTGAATCTCAAGGCCGCGTTCGCAGGAACGCGGCTTTTTTATTTCAACCCTGGATAAGCGTTGCCCCGGCGGCGGGCCGCGAAACGAACAGTGACGGTTTTATCCCGGTGCGCTTCTCGTATTCCGACGCCACCTTGTCGGAAATCGCCTGAACTGCTTCGGCCTTGATGAGCGCCACCGCGCAACCGCCGAATCCGCCGCCGGTCATGCGACAGCCAATGACTCCGCCGGCCGATCCAATCTCCTGCGCAATTTTTACGACCTCGTCGAGTTCGACGCAGCTCACTTCATAATCGTCGCGGAGTGATGCATGGCTGGCATACATAAATTCGCCCAGCTTCGGCCAATCGGAACCGCGCACCGCCTGCGCCGCACGCACCGTCCGCTCGATTTCTCCGATCACGTGGCGCGCGCGACGAAAAGCAATGTCATCCATCTTTGCCCGCGCTTGCTCCAGCATGACCGCTGTGGCATCGCGCAGCGATTCCACACCCAGCGCTTTCGCCGCCTGTTCGCATTGGGCACGGCGTTTCGCGTATTCACCGCTGGTCAGCTCGTGCTTCACATTGGTGTTGGTGATGAGCAGCGCCACCGAAGGATCATTCATCGGCACCAGCTCGGGCTTGCGTGAACGGCAATCGATCAAAAGCAAATGATCCTGGCGTCCCATCACCGAGATGAATTGATCCATGATGCCGCACGGCATCCCCGCGAAATCATGCTCCGCCTTCTGGCACAGCAACGCCTTGTCCACCGGCTCCAGCATTTTTCCGGTGATGCCCTCGAGCAGCGTCGCGGTGGAAACTTCCAAGGCCGCGCTGCTCGACAGCCCGCCACCGGTCGGCACCGTGGAATGAATCAAGGCGTCAAAACCTGCCGGCTTGCTGCCGCGCGCCAAAAAACCCGCGATCACACCCGCCGGATAATTCGACCACTCGCCCTTCGCGCCAGGCCGAAGCGCCTTGGTCAAATCGATGGAGACGACGCTGTCGCCAAGCGTGGAACGGAGCTGAATCGAGTTGCCGCCATTTTCCAAAGGCGCTGCGGCGACAACGGTGTAACGGTCAATCGCCATCGGCAGCACGAAACCATCGTTGTAGTCGGTGTGCTCGCCAATGACGTTCACGCGACCCGGCGCCGCCGCGATCCAGCGCGCCGGACGGCCGTAGGTTTCCTGAAACCGTTGAGCCACCTGTTCTCCGAGTTCCTTCAAGCTCATTGCGCGCTGAATTTGTAAACCGTCGTCTGCCGATACGTCTCGCCGGGCCGCAGAATGGTCGAGGGAAAATTCGGCTTGTTCACCGAATCCGCAAAATGCTGCGCTTCCAGGCAGAGACCGGTGTGCTGCGCGTAGACGGTTCCGCCTTTTCCCACGTGCGAGCCATCGAGAAAATTCCCGGTATAAATCTGGATGCCCGGCTCCGTGGTGAACGCTTCGATTACGCGTCCGCTGCCCGGCGCATAGACTCGTGCCGCAAACGTCAAGCTGTTGCCGCCACCGTTTATCACAAAATTTGTGTCGTATCCCTGCGGCCGATTATTCAGCTCCGCAAAATGCAACCCAATGGCGTGCTGCGTCGTAAAATCCATGGGCGTCCCTCTGACCGGCGCGATCTCGCCAGTGGGAATCAGATTCTCATCCGGCGGCGTATAGCGGTCACCCGCAACGAGCAATTCATGAGAAAGCACATCACCTTTTTCTTCCAGATTGAAATAAGTGTGATTGGTGAGGTTGACGGGCGTCGGCTTATTGGTCGTGGCGGTATAATCCAGGCGCAGCTCGTTAGCGTCCGTTAACGACATTACCACTGTGACCGGCAGCGTGCCGGGATAGCCTTCCTCACCATCCGCGCTCGTGTACGAGAACTTTACCGAAGCACCGGGTTGCGGCTCGGCATGCCACAACATCTTGTCGAATCCCTTGCGCCCACCATGCAGATGATTGCTGCCGTTGTTAATGGCCAAGGTGTAAGCCTTGCCATCGAGCGTGAATTTTCCGCCAGCGATGCGGTTGGCCACGCGGCCCACCGTGCAACCAAAACTTGGATGTCCCTTCAGATATTGCGTGAGATTGCCAAAGCCCAACACGATATCGCCCAACTTGCCGTGACGATCGGGCACGTACAGTTCAGTGATGATGGTGCCGTAGTTGGTGACCTTCGCGACCAGTCCATTGGCATTGGTCAACGTATACAGATCGACGGTCCTGCCGTCCGGCATTTTCCCGAAGTCGGTTTTGCGAATGCCGGCAGCCATCAACCCTTCCGATCGTTTTTTGATTTGGCGTTCGCCAGCATCGCGAGAATTAACATGAACAAACCGAACACCAGCATCACCGCGCCCCAGATGAGGTTGATGTTGATGCCCAGTGAATGCGTCTCGTAAATCTTCTTGTCGGACACCGCGCCGAAGATAACGAGCATCAGCCCGAACAAACTGAACATGATGCCGATGGGAAATCGCAGGTCGAAGTTCATAATAGGCGTGGGTTGAGGTTTACCAGAAAATGATGTTCAGGATGATCGTGGCAATCAGCACCAGGATGCCAACGGTCACCGGTTGTTTATACCACGGTTCGTTTTCGCTCTTCGGCTTCGGCGTGAGCGAATAAACCAGCCCTTTCAATTCCTCGTCCGTTTTTGTGCGTGAAGTTGCGAGGGAAATCGCAATGGTGAGCACGAAGCAAGTCGTCCACGCCACAATTGCCATCCAGAAATTTTGGCCCATGCCGCTTTGGAAGACCATCTTCGGCGCCATCCAGCCACCCTTGATGATGCCGGGGACTTCGCCATGAGTGATCGACAGCCCGTGAAAAACAGCCGCCCCCACCGTTCCACCCAGCAATCCAAAGAAAGCGCCATGACCCGTCGTCCGCTTCCAAAACATCCCGAGCAGAAACGTCGCGAACAATGGCGCATTCACGAAGCCGAACACGAGTTGCAACATGTCCATGATGTTGTTGAATTGCGACGCCACATAGGCGCAGGCCACACTGATGAGGATGCCAAACACCGTCGCCCAACGTCCCATCCACATATAGTGCTGGTCGGATTTTTTCGGCGCGATGTAGCTTTGGTAAATGTCATACGTCCAAACGGTATTGAACGCCGTGACGTTACCCGCCATACCCGACATGAAGGAAGCCATCAAGGCCGTGAAGCCGATGCCCAGCAGACCGGTGGGAAAATATTTCGCCAGCAACGCCGGGATGGTCAGGTTGTAATCGATTCCTTTCGCGGGATTATTATCCATGTAAGGCAGGAAATGGTCGCCCGATTGAAACATCGCAATCGCTATCATGCCGGGCAGAATCACGAGCGCCGGAAACAACATCTTCGGCACTGCCGCGATCAACGGCGTGCGGCGCGCGGCGGACATCGAGTTTGCCGCCATGGCGCGTTGCACCACCAGGAAGTCCGTGCACCAATAACCGAACGACAACACGAAGCCCAGGCCCATCACCATGCCGAACCAGCCCACGCCCATCGGATTATCCGCTGCGCTCCCCATATGCGTCCACGATTGCGACCAGGTGCCCGCCGGAAAATTCTGACTCGTGGCAACGGGAATCAATTTCTCCTTCAGCGCAGACCAGCCGCCGATATCCCGGAGCGCCAGAAATACGAGCGGCGCGAAACCGAGGACGATCATGAAGAATTGCAGTACTTCGTTATAGATCGCGGAAGTAAGGCCACCGAGAAAAATATACACCAGCACGATTGACGCCGACACGCCCACGCACACCCAATAGCTGCCCTGAAATTCCAAATTGAGCAGCTTTTGCAACAGGAGCGCCAGCGCATGCAACGAAATGCCGGAGGAAAAAACCGTCATGACGGCAAACGAAATTGCATTCAAGCCGCGCGTCTTCTCGTCGAAGCGCAGCTTTAAATACTCCGGCACGGATCGCGCCTTCGAGCCGTAGTAAAACGGCATCATGAAGATGGCGAGAAACACCATCGCCGGAATCGCGCCGACCCAATAGAAATGGCTCGTCATGATCCCGTATTTCGCACCGGACGCAGCCATGCCGATGACTTCCTGCGCCCCGAGATTCGCAGAAAGGAAAGCCAGGCCGGTGACCCAGGCTGGAATGGAACGGCCGGACAGGAAGAAGTCGGCGCCGCCCTTCATGTAGCGTTTTAGAATCCAGCCGATCCCGATTACGAAGGCGAAGTAGATGACAAGGATGGCGTAATCAATACCCCCCAGTTGGATATGCATATAGTTGCTCGTTTTTTTCGGTGAGCCTTGATCCGCGACGTGTGCGGATTTTACACCAAGGCTGCGGAACTACTTACGGTGCCGGATCATAGGTAAAATCCCGCCAGTGCCAAACGATTTTTCATGTGACGCCCCTCTCCCTGCTGTAAAGCACCCGTCAGCCTGACACGCGAGTCGGCCCCTTTAAGCGACCGGGAGGTCCAAGCGACCTAGTCACAGGCACAGTATGTCCTTTGCTCAAATAATTTCAGGTGCGAACCGGTGCTATAAGGTGCGAATTACCGCGAATTGCCTTTAAAACCCCCATTTTCATCGCATTCCTTTTCACGTTCAGACTTCGCCATTCCGTATTCTGAAATTTCAGTTTGCATTTCCGCCCGGTGCAGTTCTCCGCCAATTGTTGGGTTCGTTTTGGCTAGATTTTTAGGCAAAAAAGGGCCGAAAATTGTCATAAAATGCTATCACTCCAAATTTTGTGAATTTCTTGATTTGGGTTCGTTTCGCAAAATTTACATTTTCGTAAATTTCCGCCTCGCTTCCAACAAACCCCTATTGCGCGACATGCCGTAACGCTCCGCGACTTGGGCGTAAGATGCCGTCTCCAGCGCGTTCCAAGCCCGTTGCCCTCGCGTCCCTATTGCGAGCCCAAGGCGACCACGACTCGTACAAATCGAGTGTTCTCCTAAACCAATCACGACCTACGCGCTCGCACACTTTACATATGTCAAAGATCATCGCCCCGCCCGGACCGGCACCCAGGCCGCCGCGCAGGACGCCAACAACCCGAATATATCCTCTTTACATTAACGTGCAACAGTAAAAGTGTAAGTAAAAGCAATTTTTATCTGCAATCCCGGAAGGATCAGCAATCGCGGAAGTGTTGAAAGGCAAAAATGGCGGATTCAGGCCAAAAATGAACCGCAGCCTTCACATGTCGGCCGGGCCATTCCGCAGATCGGACGGTGAATTCCAATTCTCAAAACAACCCGCATCGCCTTCCGAAACCTCAACCCGCCGCACGAGATCAGCCCGCAGGCACGCCTCCGCAAAGGCGCGGGCGCTGCGGATATTGTGCGCCAGACAATCCCGGACGATGACTTCGCTGCGTTGCGGGTAAACGGCCACAAGCGGTTCCAACCCGCCGTTCAATGTTGGCACCGCCCCAAAATCCTCCCCGCATTTCCCCGCCAGCCGTCGCAGAAACTCCGGAGACATTTTCGGCAAGTCGACCGGGAGCACCAGCAGCAACGGTGACGTTACCACCGCCAGCGCGGCGGCGATGCCGCCCAGCGGTCCTCCGCCCGGTTCCTGGTCCAGCAGCACCGGCAGCCGCTCCGATGAATAATCCACACCCGCCCGGCCAGAGACGAAAATCTCCGTGATGCCCAACGCACGCACCGTCGTAATTCCGCGCGAGATCAAAGTCTGCCCTCCCCATTCCAGCCACGCCTTGTCCCGCCCCATTCGTTGCGACTCACCGCCCGCCAGGATGACCGCCCCCACCCTCATGCGTCGGTGCGCAGCACGCCATCACTCAAAATCCGGGCGCGCAAGCCGCCGCGATTTTTTAACCACGCCTCGGCTCCGGGCCCAAGCGCGGAGTCCATCCAATAGCACGGTTTGCATTGTTCCGTGCCCACGAACTTCACGCCCTGAATCTCAAACTCCGTCCCCACCGCGGAATTTAATTCCAGCCCGGTGATAAACGCATTGCGGCGGGTCGCTGCCGGCGTCGCGTCGGGCAGGTTCAGTTCCCGACGCAATTCCTCCAGCACCTCAAACGAGAAAAATGTGACCTGCCCCTTATAATCGTCCTTGTAGTCGAAAAAACGGTCTCCGCGAATCCCGCGACCGGCGACGCATTCCATTTCCTTCACTTCGATGACCGGACTCTCACCGGGTGGCAACCCATGCCGGCCAAAATAATTGTGGCCCGGAGAAATATACAAATGTCGTACCCGGATCATTTGGCGCCGTAAGAGAAATCGTCGAACAGAATGACGCTGTCCGCCTTGGTCCACACTCCCACCCTGCCCGGCGCCGACAAGCTGTCGTCCGTGGCTTCAATCACCTTCAGGCCGTCGAACGTGACCGTAAATTGGTTGCCCGCGAAATCGACCCGCAACGCATGCCACTGCTGCGCGGTCACCTTGATATCGAAACTTTTGAACGACACGCGCTTGCCCTTGAGCGTGTGGTAAATGGTGACGTTATCTTCGTTGGCGTTGGCCCGCGCGATGTAATAATTGTCAGCATCCTGACAGCGCCAGACCACACCGGCCGCCTGGTCTACCTTGCCCGACACCGTCTTGAATTTCACTTCCACAAAACCATTCTTGAGGCGGGTGTCGTGTTCGAAGCAGAGCGGAAACGTCGCCTCGCCTGATTGTTTGAGAACGTTGGGTTTGCTCGGTGCGGTCTCATCCGCCACCACCGCCCATTTAGCATGACCTTCACCGGTCTGCGTGGCGGTCCACCCCGCGGGAGGCTCGCCCGTTTTAAGTTGATCGAACGAATTGGTGTTCGCAAACGCGGCCGGTGCCGCGAGCCCAGCCATCAGCACCAAGACACCAAGCTTGTTCATAAGTGATCGTCCGCCGCCCGCCATTTCACGCTCCACTGCGAGGTAACCGAAGCCAACATTTCGGCGCGGGGCGGGTGATAGACCCGTCGCGCACAGTTGACTCAGCCATCGCGTTTTGCAACGCTCGTTGCGCTTCTGACAATAACAAAAGCAGCAACTCGTGGAAATCAAGAAAGCTATCATCACCGCCGCCGGCAAAAATCAGCGCACCCTGCCGTTGCAGACTTTGGTTGACCGTGACGGCGCCACCAAGACGGCGCTGCGAATTCTGATTGAAGAGATCACCGCCGCGGGCATCGAGGAGATTTGCGTCGTCATTTGTCCCGGCGATCAGGCGGCCTACGCGGCGGCGGCCGGCGGCCAGGGCGCGAGACTGCGATTTGTGGAGCAAGGCGGCGGCATCGGCTACGGCCGCGCAGTACTATCCGCGCGGGAATTTGCCGGGACAGATCCGTTTTTATTGCTCGTGGACGATCATCTCTACGTCAGCGGCGGCCCCACGCGGTCGGCGCAGCAACTGGTGGAACGCGCCCGCACCGAGCACTGCGCCGTTTCCGCCGTGCAAGCCACGCACGAAAGCAAGCTTCCCTATTACGGCGCCATCGGCGGAAAATTGGTCCCCGGCGGCAAAGGCTTGTACGAAATCTCGGAAGTGCTCGAAAAGCCGACGCCGACCGAGGCCGAACAAAAACTCATCGTGCCGGGATTGAGAGCCGGCCACTATCTTTGTTTCTTCGGCATGCATGTGCTGACGCCCACCGTGATGGATTTGCTCGCCGAGGAGGCCCAACGCGATCCCGCCTGCGTGCTGTATCTCACGCCCGCGCTGGCAAAACTCGCCCGCCGGGAACGTTATCTTGCCTCCGAACTTCAAGGCCGCCGCTACGACATCGGCGTGAAGTACGGCCTGCTCACCGCTCAACTGGCGCTCGCCCTCGACGGCAAGGATCGCGACGAGGTTCTGACCGGCCTCCTCGAACTGGTCGCCCGGCGATGAGACCCACGCTGAACAGCTCCCTCACTTTGTTCCTCGCAATTCTCTAAAGGCATGGCGGATCTCATCCAACTGATCACCGCGACCGACCCATCCGTTCGCAATCAATCGCTCGATGCCGCCTGCGCCAAACTTTCACTGGCGCAACTGCTGGAACAAACCTCGGCACTGGAGGGGTTCCGCCGCCGCAGCGAGAATCTTTACGAACGGGTGCGCGCACTTCTGTTCCTGTATGCCGCCCACCGCTTTCATTTCCCGTCCAAACTGGCGTCCGCGCAAGCCAGATCCTCCCGCTCACTGATTCCGTTTGCCGGTTACGAGCATTTGTTGCAACGCCGCTTCGAGGAAGCCATCGAACATTTCCTGGCCGTCCAAAAAGCGGAGGGGCCGAGCGACGCCATTTCGAGCGCGCTGGCCTCCGCTTACCATCGTCTCGCTTTCCAGACGCTCGCCGACCAGGTGCGCCGCAGCGTCCGCTCGGTGCGCGGCAATCAGTGGATGTTTCGCATGGGCCATCCCGCCGACCAGCCGCTGCGCATCCGCCCGGAGCTCACGCGCCGCGATTCCGCCGAAGGCGCCTATCCCATCCTGCGCGAACTGACGCCGGTGCGGATGGACCTCACGCATTGCGGGTGGAGCGATATCTTCTTTCTCGGCATGGATTATCCGGAGGGCGCCAAGGTGCTGAACATCTCCGTCGATTTGGGCGTGCATGGCCGGGACGGCCAGCCGCGACCGCCCGTGGAGGCGTATCTCCGCGTGATTGAAGAGCCGTTGCTGCGGCTCGTGAGCGTGGACCTCGGCGCTTCAGCCGATATCACCAATCTGGCGGATGTATTCGACTTTGCGAAAGACCATCTCGGATTGTTGAAAGCTGCGGTCATTGCATCCGGCATCGTCCCGCCGGGGATTGAAGGCTCGGGTCAAAGCCTCGCGGAGCTGCTCGCACGCATCGTCGGCCCCGGCCGTGGTTTGGAAATCGTCAGCAGCGTAAATAATATTCCGAAAGGCTCTCGCCTCGCGGTTTCCACCAATTTGCTCGCGGCGCTCGTCGCCGTTTGCATGCGCGCCACCGGCCAGGCGGCATCGCTCACGGGACAATTACAAGAGCACGAACGTCGCCTCGTCCTCGCGCGCGCGTTGCTGGGTGAATGGCTCGGCGGCTCCGGCGGCGGCTGGCAGGATTCCGGCGGCGTGTGGCCCGGGATGAAATTAATCGAAGGAGTGAAAGCCGGTGAAGGCGATCCGGAAGCGGGCGTCAGCCGCGGGCGCCTCATGCCGCAACATCGCATTCTTGATTTTACCGACGCCTCGGCGGAGACACGCCGCAAGCTTCAGGACAGTCTGGTGCTGGTGCATGGCGGCATGGCGCAGAACGTCGGTCCCATTCTGGAAATGGTGACGGAAAAATATTTACTGCGTTGCGGTGAGGAATGGCAGGCGCGCCAAAGCACACTTGGCATTCTGGAGGAAATTCTGGCTGCCTTGCGCAACGGAGACATCCAGACCATCGGCGCCGCCACCACACGAAATTTTCAGCAACCAATCCAAACCATCATTCCCTGGGCGACGAATCATTTTACCGAGACGCTCATCCTCCGTGTGCGCGAGGAATTTGGCGACTCCTTCTGGGGATTTTGGATGTTGGGCGGCATGTCCGGCGGCGGCATGGGTTTTATCTTCGCCCCGGACAAAAAGGCGCGGGCCCAAACGCGTCTCCAGGAAATCATGTCCGCGGCCAAACGTGAGCTGGAGCACGCCCTGCCCTTCGCGATGGATCCGGTCGTTTACGATTTTGCCATCAACGAACGCGGCACGTATGCCGATTTGCTGGAGGGCAGCGCCGCATTGATGCCTGCAAGCTATTACACACTCACCCTGCCCGCCTTGATTCGTCAGGAAAGACAGGGGCTGTCACCTTTGCGCCGGGCGGAATTGGATCGGTTCGGCGCCGCCTGCCGATCGAAGCCGGAACTGCGCGGCGTGGTGCAAACCCTGTTCGACGTCATGCTGCCGCGCGGCAAAACCGAAACGGCCGCCAATCATTCCCTCGGTTCACTCCTCGACGAACATGGTTTTGACCGGGTGCAGCACGAGCAAATCCGTGCCGACCTTAAAACCGGCCGCATTGGCCTCGCGCAAAACCGGCTCCCCACCAATGCCGTGATCGAGGATGTGCGGGAGGGAGATGTCGCCGACTTTTCAAACCCAACCGTTCAACCTGCGGATTTGGCAGCGATTGGAAGGGAAGCCCTCGGCAAGGGGGAAGTTGCTGTCATCACGCTCGCCGCGGGTGCGGGCAGCCGATGGACCCAGGGTGCGGGCGTCGTAAAAGCGCTGCATCCGTTTTGCAAAATCGCGGGCAAACATCGCACGTTTCTGGAGGCGCACCTGGCGAAAAGCCGCCGGGTGGCGCGCGAGGTTGGGGCGCCGATACCGCACGTTTTCACCACCAGCTACCTCACGCACACGCCAACCGGCGAGTTTCTTGCCCGGCAGAAAAACTACGGCTATCCGGGGCCGCTTTTCCTCTCTCCCGGAAAATCCGTGGGCCTGCGCCTGACACCCACAGTGAGAGACCTGCGCTTCGCCTGGGAGGAGATGCCGCAGCAACGGCTCGACGAGCAGCAGCAGAAGGTGCGGGAAAGTTTACGCCATGCGTTGATCAACTGGGCATGCAGCGTTGGCGAAGCCAGCGATTACACCGACAATGTGCCGCTGCAATGCCTGCATCCGGTGGGCCATTGGTATGAGGTGCCGAACCTGTTAAGAAACGGTGTGTGGACGCAACTGCTGAAACAGCAGCCACAGGTAAAATATCTCCTGCTTCACAACATTGACACCCTGGGCGCCAACGTGAATCCCACCCTGCTTGGCCAGCATATCCAAAGTGGCGCGGGGCTGACATTTGAGGTGATCACCCGCCGCCTGGAGGACCGCGGCGGCGGTCTCGCCCGCGTCAACGGTGCGGTGCGCCTGGTCGAAGGCCTTGCCATGCCCCGCGAGGAGGCGGAGTTCGCCCTGACCTATTACAATTCAAATACTTGCTGGATCGATGTGGATAGGTTGCTCAACACTTTTGGGATCACCCGCGATGATTTGTCCGACGACGCGAAGGTCACGGCCGCGATCCGAACGGTGGCCTCCAAGATGCCAACCTACATCACCATCAAGGAGGTAAAAAAACGCTGGGGTCACGGCCAGGAGGATATTTTTCCGGTCACGCAATTTGAGAAGCTGTGGGTCGACATGACCGCGCTCCCGGAATTGGAATCCAAATTTGTCGCCGTGCCGCGAGCACGGGGACAGCAGCTAAAAGATCAGGCGCAACTGGACGGATGGCTGCGCGATGGCTCAGCCGGCTGCCTGGAAAGCCTGGGCGACTGGTAAGCGACCCCGACGTTCAGTCCTTTTTCTTTTTCCCGCCAAACGGAACCTCGATCGAACCGCCGAACCACGGCTTGTTGTCGCTATTGTTACCATCCACCACGATTGTGGAGTGGAAGGCGTATTTCCAATGACGCTTCGAAGTGGTGTAGCTGAAGCCGGCCTGGATGGCGTCGTAAATTTCGCGTACGTCCCGCGGATAGTTGATCGTGGAGAGATCGCCAGGTATCCCGAAGGTGATGTCGGTGCCGGAAAGCGTCTGCATGTGCAAGAATCCGACATCGAGTTCCCAGCCCTTGATCTGCTGGAAAAAGCCGGTCGCGATGATCAAATTGTCGTTCTCGGTGGTCATGTTCCAGCGATACAGCAAGTCGCCGTACGCGCCGAAGCCGGTCCAGCCAAAATGTTTCCGGGCCAGCAATTCCGGTTCGATGGCCGCCGAGCGAAAGCCCGGAGCGTAAACAAAATTCCGGTTGTAAGTGCCGGGAATGACCGCTCCCGCGCGGAAAGTCAGTGTCGGGGTCCACGGCGAGTTGGTTTCCACCATCTCGTTCAAAATCTGGTAACGGACCCCGAAGGCGATATCCATGAGGCCGGTGGTGGACTTGATCTGGTTGCCCGGGGAAAAGGCGCGCCAGCCAACGGTGGTGGCGCCGAGCTCAAGGTCGGCTGTCCACTTCGCAGCGATGCCATATTGGAAAATAAAATAGCCCTGCCGGGTATCTATGCCGTAGTTCTCACCATCGGCCTTTACCTTGATGGCATATTGCTGCCCCGCCGCCCAAATTTGGTAGGACTTGGACTGTTCGTACAAAACCCCGACAACGAACTGGCCGGGATCGAGCACATTCGCAAACTCGGCAAACGGCAAATGGGGCACGTTTTCGGACGCGGATGCGGTTTGGGCGCAAATCACCCCCACCAAAAGGCCGCCGCATACTGCCCGGCGCCAAATCAGGTTAAAGGAGGAACGGACGGCTTTTTCCGACGCAATGGCTTTCAGGTATTCTGTCTTCACATCTGATTGATCGTTCGCCGCAAGTCGGGGCGGCCAATTCTGCCCGCTCGATCCGGCGATATTAAGAACTGAACGATACTAAACGTGATTTCCGATTCAAGCAGAGAAACACTTTTTTGGGACAAATTTCCACCGTGAACCTGGGCAGTTGGGCATCCGTCCGGTTTCGCGGGGCAAATCAGGGCGACCGCATCCCCAGGGACTTTACATTCTGATTCCGCTCCTCCTTGGGAAGTTTCGCCAGTTGCCCGGCTGCCTGATAGAATTTCTCAAGGTCGCCGTGATTGAGTTCCAGCAGGTGCCGGAAGGCCGGCAGCAAATCGAAGTATTGTGCCACGGAATTGAGTTTGGCGTTGTTCACGCCGTGCGCGAACCATCGGTCATAGGATTTGTCGCCGTCCCACTCCGTCGCTTTAAGCTGCGCATAATCCTGCTGGAGCTGTTCCAGGATTTGCCGCTTCTTATTCCGCAATACCTCAGGCGGCTCGGCGAGCGGCTCCTTCGATGCCTTGATGGCGCCGCCCTCGGTTTGCTCGTCGCGATAAAGAGTTTTAAGCTGGTCCCGTGTTTTCGCCACGAGATGAACAAACTGGTCCGTGCGCCGAAGTTCCGCCTGATAGCGGGCGCACGCGTTGGTATCGCCTTTGGCGCGCAGCCAGCGTTGCGCTCCCTCCTGGCCGACGATGGTGGCGAACGCCTCGTTGAAATGCGTGTCACCTTTGGCGAAGACGCGCTGATGTCCCAGTTCATGGAAAAGGGTTTCCGCCAGGTCGGATTCCGGGTCGAAAATAAATGTGTTCAGGACGGGATCCTTGAACCAGCCAAGCGTGGAGTAAGCCGCCACGCCCCCGACAAAAACATCAAGCCCCTTGTCCTTCAATATTTGAGCATAATTGGTCGCACCGGCCTCGGCAAAGTATCCACGATAGTCGAGCCGCCCCACAAAGGGATATCGCCACGTCTTTGGCTCCAGCGAAAACTCCGGCGCCGCCTCGACGTTCCACACCACATATGGCCGATGGACGTCCACATACTTTTGGTATTGACCATCCACGGGGAGCTTGAGCTGGTTGGCGGCGAACCATCGCAGATCCTCCACCAATTCCAATTTCCCCCGCAGCGCGGCAGGCGTGTTGGTGTTCTGAATGAGTTTTTCGATTTTCTCCTGATGGGCGACAATCTGGTACTGTCCTTTGATCGCCTGACCATAAAAACTGAGCGTCTGGCAACCGGAAACCGCGACGACAATCACCCCCAGGCTGAAACCGAAAAATAAATTGCGAAGCCATTTGCGTCGCTTCGCTTTCTTCGGGGCGCGAGAGTCCGGCTCGTGGCGGGGTTCGCTTTGGTGCTGGACGGAACTGTCGTTCATCAAACTGCTTCGCGTCCATTAAAGAGGTTGCGGGCGGTTTGGCAAATTTTTACCGCCGCACGAAATCGGGCCGTGGCCCGCCGATGAGAATCGCAGGCTGGAATTGTAATACCCAGGGCGGGCCAGGGATTGTAAAGATTGACCTCAATGAAAAGTTGGTCACCAATCGATAGCAACAACCTTGGCCTGTGCCAGATGCACTCGCTCCCGCCCGTTCCGCCACCTCCTGCGCCGGGCGTTTTGAATTTGCTGGCTCACCATGAGGTCCGGCACCTGCACGACGCGCTGAAGCGGGGCGTTGTTCCGACCGACTTCGAAGTCAAACTGGCGAAACTCGCACAAGGGGATCTGGTCGAGCGTTTTGTCGGGCAAAACTGCCGTTTGTTCATCGCCTTGCTGCGTGCCGCCGAACAAGGCGACTTTCGCGGCGCGACGCCCGCTGAATGCGAGCGGCTCCTGCGCCTGCTCGCGTACGTGCGAAAGGATGACGACGAAATTCCTGACTATAAGGCACGCGGCTTTTTTGACGATCAGCAGGAAATTCGCGCCGCCGCCGCCCAACTCAGCCCGCTATTGCAGACGTTCAAAGCATGGCGCCTGACGCATCAGGTGCCGAAGATGTGGCAGGCGGTTAATGTCCATGAAAGGCCGGCCACACCCGCGTTGCGGCCTTTTCGCCGACTCATTACACTGCGGCATGCGAATACGGCAATCCGTTGAACTGCGCGCACTCATCCTCGGAACGTCGTTGGGATTATTAACCGTGTTTTTCACCACTGCCGCCGACCGGGAATGGCCCGCTGTCGGTGGCGATCCGGGCGGCACGCGTTATTCCGACCTGTCGCAAATCACGAAAAAAAACGTTAAGGAAGTGCAGATTGCGTGGACTTACCACACCGGGGACTCAGGCAAAGGAACCACGATCGAATGCACCCCCATCGTGATTGGCGGCATCATGTATGTCACGACGGTCAACTCCAAAGTCGTCGCGCTGAACGCAGCCACAGGAAAGGAGCTGTGGCTCTACGACCCTTACAAGGATGTGAGAATCACCCAGCCGAAAGCATCCGGCGGCGTGAATCGCGGGCTGGCGTATTGGCGCAAAGGAATTGAAGAGCGAATTCTGCTTGGCGCATCTGACGGAAGGCTGATTTCCCTCGATGCCAAAACGGGAAAGCCGGATTCCGGCTTTGGCAAAGACGGGGTGGTGGATTTGCGGGAAGGTGTTGGCGTGGACTTGAATGGCATTAGCTATGGTCCCACCTCTGCCCCAGCCGTTTGTGGCGATGTGGTGGTGCTCGGCTTCTCATGCCCTGAACGCGGCAAACCCGCACCCGGCGATCCCCGGGCGTTTGATGTCCGCACCGGAAAGGAAGTCTGGCGTTTCCATACCATCCCCCGCCCGGGTGAATTTGGAAATGACACCTGGGAAGGCGATTCCTGGCGTTACTCCGGCGCGGCCAATAATTGGAGCGGCGCGACCGTGGATGAAAAGCGCGGGTTGGTGTTTATCGGCACCGGCTCAGCATCGCCGGATTTTTATGGCGGCGGGCGCAAAGGCGACAACCTGTTCGCCAATTGCACCATATGCCTCGACGCTCGCACCGGCCAGCGAGTCTGGCATTTCCAAACGTTGCGGCACGATTTGTGGGACCACGATTTGCCGGCCTATCCCAATCTCGTCACCCTCAAACAAAACGGCCGCAATCGCGACGCCGTCGTTCAAGTGACAAAAACCGGTTATGTATTTGTCTTCGATCGGCTCACCGGGGAACCACTCTTTCCGATCGTGAACCGGCCCGTTCCCAAGTCGGATGTTCCCGGGGAGCAGACTGCCGCCACGCAACCATTGCCGGTGAAGCCACCGCCGTTCTGCCGTCAATTTGTCGGGGAATCCGACCTCAGCGATATTTCGCCGGAAGCGCACGAGGAGGCGTTGAAACAATTTCGCATGTATGTCTCCGGTCCCGTCTTTACGCCGCCCAGCACGAACGGCACCATCACCATCCCGGGATTTCACGGCGGCGCAACGTGGAGCGGCGCGTCTTTCGACCCGAAGACCGGAATCCTTTATGTCAATGCCAACGAACAACCCAACCTCACCCGGATGGTGCCGTTTGAAGAGGACAAGCAGGAAGCTTACACTCATACCGGCTATTACCGGTTTCAGGACAAGAACGGTTATCCCGGAATCAAGCCGCCGTGGGGACGCCTCAACGCCATCGATTTGAACGAAGGCAAAATTCTCTGGCAGGTTCCGCTCGGCGAGTATCCCGAGCTGACCGCCCGTGGCATTAAGGATACGGGCACGGAAAACTTTGGCGGCACCATCGTCACCGCGGGCGGGCTCGTCTTCGTCGGTGGCTCCAAAGACGCGAAATTCCACGCCTTCGACAAGACCAACGGCAAATTGCTCTGGGATTTCCAACTGGATGCGGGCGGTTACGCGACACCCTGCACGTACAGTGTCGAGGGCCGTCAATACGTCGTGATTGCAGCGGGCGGCGGCGGCAAACTCGGCACAAAGTCCGGCGATTCCTATGTCGCCTTCGCCTTGCCGAAGCGTTGAATGCTCGCATGGCGGATCGCCTGCCCATTTACGAGATTGAAACGCCATTGGTCGCCGCCATTCGCGACAGCGGCCGGCTGATTGTCTGCGCACCCACCGGATCCGGCAAATCCACGCAGGTGCCGCAGATGCTGGCCGACCACGGCGTTTTGGGCGATGGACAAGTCGTTATTTTGCAACCTCGACGTCTTGCCGCGCGACTCCTCGCCACGCGCGTTGCGCGCGAGCGAAAGAGCGAACTCGGCCGCGAGGTTGGCTATCAGATTCGATTTGAAAATGTCACCAGCGCCGCCACCCGCATTCGATTCGTGACGGAAGGCGTGTTGCTGCGACAGATGGTGCAGGATCCCGCGTTGAAGGGTGTCTCCGCACTGGTCTTCGACGAGTTTCACGAGCGGCATCTCTACGGCGACATCACGCTCGGTCAGGCACTGCAATTACAGGAGACCACCAGGCCGGATCTGAAAATCCTCGTCATGTCCGCCACGCTCGACGTGATGCGACTGCAGGAGTATCTCCGGCCTGTCCGCATTCTGGAGTCGCAAGGAAGGATGTATCCGGTTGATATCCAGTACAGCAAAACACCCGCCTATGTGGATAAACGTCCCGTTGCCGAACAGGCCGCGGCGGCCTTCACCGAATATGTCCAGTCGGGAAATGCGGGCGATGTGCTGGTGTTCATGCCGGGCGGATTCGAGATTTCGCAAACGATGCAGGCCATCCGCCAGCGTCCGGAAGCGGAAGGCTTTTTGGTGCTGCCGCTCCACGGCGAACTGGCGCCGCGCGATCAAGACGCCGCCGTCGCGCGGTATGGCCAGCGAAAGGTTATTGTTTCGACCAACGTCGCCGAAACCTCACTCACCATCGATGGCATCCGTTGCGTCATCGACAGCGGCCTCGCGCGTCAGGCGCGCTACGACGCTCATCGTGGCATCAACACGCTCTTGATCGAAAAAATCAGTCGCGCCTCCGCCGACCAGCGGGCGGGCCGCGCGGGGAGAACCGCCCCGGGAGTTTGCCTGCGGCTATGGTCACGCGAGGAACACGGCCATCGCGCCGCCCAGGAACTGCCCGAGGTCAAACGCCTGGACCTCGCGGAGGTGTTGCTGACCTTGAAGGCCGCAGGCGTCGGCAACGTCAGAAAATTCCGCTGGCTCGAAGCGCCCGACGAACACGCACTCGCCCACGCAGAGGAACTTCTTTTGGATTTGGGCGCCCTCAAGCGGCATCCTGATGCGGGCACGGAAATCACGACCATCGGCCGGAAAATGCTGGCGTTTCCGTTACATCCAAGATACGCGCGCATGCTGCTTGCGGCACAGGATTATGGGTGCGTCCATCAAGCGTGTTTGATCGCCGCGCTCACGCAAGGACGCGACTTGCTCGTGAGAAATCCAGAGAGCACGGTCGCAAAGAATCGGGAAGCCCTCCTCGGGGACGACGTCACCAGCGATTTCTGGCTGCTCATTCGCTTGTGGACAGAGGCGCAAAAGAGTAATCACAGCCCCGACATCTGTCGAAAATTGGGCCTGAATGCGGCGGCCGCCAGGCAGGTGGAACCGCTGTTTCGACAGTTTATCGAAATCGCTCAGCGCGAAGGGCTCGATGCAACCAAACGGGAGGCACCCTCCGATAGCTTGCGAAAATGCATTCTCACGGGGTTCGTCGATCGAGTGGCACGCCGGCTGGACGCATCGACCGGACGATGCGAGTTGGTCCACGGCCGGCGCGCGACGCTCGCCCGCGAAAGTGTTGTCCGCGACAGTCCGCTGTTCGTGGCCGCCGAAGCGCAGGAAATCGAGGGTCGCGAGAAAGACGTCACCACGCTGCTGAGCCTGGCAACGGCCATCGAGGAAAAATGGCTGGGCGAATTATTTCCAGACGACATCTCCACCACCCTGCGAGTGTTCTATGATCCGCCAACCCGCCGGGTGTACGCCGAGGAACAGAGTCACTTTCGCGAACTCTCCATTGGCAGCCGACGCATTGAACCGCCTCCGGCCGACGACGCCGCGCGCTTGTTGACGGATGAAGTCCTGGCCGGGCGATTGCAGTTAAGCGCCTGGGACGAAGGCGTCGATCAATGGATACTCCGGCTCAATCTGCTGGGCCAATGGTGCCCGGAACTCGCCCTGCCCCAAATCACCGAGGATGATCGGCGAAGCCTGATTGAACAAATCTGCCATGGCTCGTTCAGCGCCAAAGAGATTCGCGACCTGCCGGTTCGACCTCAAGTAATGGGCTGGCTGAGCGGCGCGCAGCAGAAACTCCTGGAAAAACACGCGCCCGAAAAGCTAACGCTGCCCGGCGGTCGCACTCCGAGAATTCACTACGAAAAAAACGGCCCGCCTTATATTGCCGCAAGAATCCAGGAATTATTCGGCCTCAACGCCACGCCTCGCATCGCCATGGGAAAAATTCCCATCGTCGTGCATATCCTCACACCCGGAATGAAGCCGGTGCAAATCACCACGGACCTCGCAAGCTTTTGGCGCGACCAGTACCCGCGCATCAAGCAGGAATTGCAGCGTAAGTATCCCAGACACAAGTGGCTGTGAACGCGGCCCGCTTTTCCGCCGTAAAACCGTAGGGATACTACACTAATAAACTTCCCTTTTTCATTGCTTTTCTAACGTCGTTAGCGCATCATACTTACTGCATAAGCGCATAAGTTAATTGAACGGTTTTCGGAAAATTGGGCTGGGAGGCTTGCTGGGATTCGCCAACCGGGTTGTACGTTGGCGGCTGCGTCAGGAAGAGGCGGAAGCTATTGCCCAAATTTCCCCGCGTCGCTTTTCTTTCGTTCTTCGGCCATCTCGACAATCATGAACCCGCGGATTTGCATTTGCTGCGGCGAGCCCATGTCGGCCGAAAACGCCATGTCACGCAATCCCAACATTTGTGCCTCCTGCTCCAGCATGGTCGACGGCATGGATGATTCGGGCATGCCACAATCGGCGGATCCGATCGAAAATCCGGAAGTTCAAACGTCGCCGCCCTTGGAGGTGCGGAACGTGGAATCTGAGGCAGTGAGCAATCTTACCAGCGGGAAGAAAACAGACTGAAGCCGATCAGGGCTTTTCGTGACCACCTGACTCGCCTTTGCCCCGACCGGCGGAAAACGTGCGCCAGAGCGCCATGGCCGGACCGATCAATTTCACAACACTCATGATGCGACCCAACCAGGATGTTCCGCCACTGCGAGCACCCCCGCCGCGGCCCAAAAAGAATCCAGCGACTGGCGCCAAAGCGAGAAACAAAGGCGCGCGTTTGCGGCCGGCGTTGGTGAGTTGCGCCGAGGACGTGCGAAGGTTCAGGATTTCCGAACGCAGCTTGAGCCGGTTCAGGCTGCTTTCCAAAACCAGCGCCTGCTTTTGCAGGCTCAATTTGGCTAGTTCTTTCCCTCCAACCATTCTTTGTCTTTCTTGATTTCCGAGAGCGTCGCGGAAAACGGAGCCCAGTTTTTCAGCAGATTGCGCAACTGCCACAAGCTGAGGAGTGTCCCCAGCAAACAGACCCCGACGAGAATTCCGATCACCAAATAATTATGCGCCTGAACGCACATGACGACGATGGTCACAACCACCACCAGCAGAGTTAATAATGCGAGGATAAGAACAAAGCCCGTGAGCAGGAGAGCTTCAAAAAATCGCCAGCGTTCCTCCTGCAATTCGACCAACAGCAACTCCAGCCGGTTTTGGCCGATGCTGATCAGCGTTTTGACCAACCCCTTGATCGACGCAAAAATCCCGTGCCCCGCCTGGCTGATTTCCCCCATGGCCGGCATTACCGTCGACCAATGAGCACGCCAATGATCAGACCAACGCCAAACGCCACACCAATGGATTCATACGGGTGCTCGCGAATGGTCTTGTCGGTGGCCTTCGCGGCCGCGACGGTGTGTTCCTGGAGAGTGTGGCAGGTGTCCTTGGCGGATTCCAAAGCTTCGCCCAGCCGCTCGCGCATGTCACTCAACTTGTCGCCCGCCTCGCCGGCGGTCGCTTTCAACAAAACTTCGGCGTCGCGCACGACGGCTTTCAGGTCGTGCATCAATCTTCGATTGGCTTCTGCGGTCGTCATGTTTTTCTTTTGCTCCAGATTGTTCTTACCAAGCAACATATTCCCCAACCCACGGGCTCGCAACCCCGAATTTGACGCACCTTGCGCCAGAACCGTGATTGACTAATTAGGCAGCACTCGACGCGCCTTGATGAGCGATTCTATCCGATAATCATCGGCATCGGGGGAATTTGGGTCGAGGCTGCAGACCCGCACACGCTGGGAGGATTGTATGAACGTCTTGTCACCCAAATAGATGCCCACGTGGGTAACCCGTTCCGGGTGGCCGCGTCGCGCCGGGTGCCCAAAAAATACGAGGTCCCCTTTGCGCAAATGAGTCAGCCCCTCATCGAGCGGCAACTCCGTGCCTTGCAAGGCCTGCTCGCTGGCGTTGCGATTCAGATTGATGCCATTAATGTAAAAAACCGTCTTCGCAAACCCGGAGCAATCCACCCCCTTCGGCGAATTGCCTCCCCACAAATACGGCCTTCCGACAAACTGCCGGGCCGTCCGTTCGATGTTTTCCGCGTTTGGCTGGCGGGATTTTTTCCATTCAGCAAAATCGACCGCCTTTGATTTGGCGAGATAGCCGATGCGCTTGTCAGGCAATTCCACTTTGTACCAATCGCCTTCCTCCCCGATTTTTTTCACGAGGTCGCAGATCACCACATCGGAAACCGGCAGCGCATCGGCCTGCGGCTTTTCCACAATGCGATCTTCAAAAGCGGTCACGATCAACAGTGGCGATTGCTGCCAGGCATCGGCCTGCTCCCGTGTGCATCGCACCAGACCGCCTTTTTCCACCCAAGCCACGTATCCGTCGGCAGACTGAATTTGATACCACGAGAACGTCGGGTTGCTGGTGCGCTTCAACACTTTCACGACATTGCCCATCCAGATTTGCGTGCCCATCTCGGCTTTGTGTTCCGGCTGCTCGCGCGCGCTGGCGACGCTTAGGCAGGAGATGGCCCACACTTCATTTCCCAGCCGCGCTTCCGGCAGCAGGGCGATTTCATCCTTCACCTTCGCGCCGGTGCTTTCCACCGCGTGGACCACATCCAGCTTCGCCTGCGCGTGGTCCACTTCGCCCGTCAATACCAGCATCCGTCCATCGGCTTCCGCACCGACTTTAAAGACTCCGATGTGCGAGTCGGGCGCATACTTTACTCTCACAGTTCGGATGGCATTGGAAATGACGATGGAGTTCGCGGCATCGGCGGTGGATTCGCTTTTCTGCACGCTCGAACAACCGCACCACAATCCCACCAGCGCTGTAAAAGCCGCGAGGCGTAATAAATTATTCTTCATGAAATCAACGAATGAATATTTGCAATAAACATCAGCCCACCGGCCGCAACGCAGACTTCGCATCGCGAACGACGCTTTCGAGGCGCTGGCCATATTCGACAAAATTCCTGCTCATGGCTTCCTCATTATTCGCTTTCGATTGCGCATCGTGAAACACGACGACCATATGCGGTTCAATGGACAACCCGGCATCGTAGCCGCGTCCCAGCGCGTCCTTGACGATCTCGATCACCCTGCCCTCGCCCTCCCCGGGCCAATTGTAATCCGCATCCTTTTTCACGGCGTTCCAGGTGGCGTCTTTTATATGAATATGAGCGGAGTGCTGCCGGACGTGAGTCCAAAATTCCCATGGATCCTGCTTCGGCCACGGCTTGGGTTTGGAACGATCGGCATTGAAAATCGGATTGGCGGTATCGAAGACCCATTTGAGCCCAGGGCACTTATCCAGCAATTCCAATGCGTGCTGCCAGCTCATCCCGCCGTAGTTCATGCAATTCTCATGCACCGGCTGAATACCCACGTCCAGAAAGCGATTCGTGACTTCCTTCACCCGCCGAAACACTTCGGTCGGAATCTTGTATTCGTCATCACCCGGCTTGAAACTCATGATGCGAACAAATTTCGCGCCGACGCGCTGCATCCGCGGAATGGCCCGCTTCACCTCGGCCAGCGTCACCTCGAACGGGTCCTCCACCTTCTTCGCCCAATTCATGATGGTCGAGCCGAAACAATAAACCCCGAGCTCCGCCTGCTCCAGTTTCCGCACCGCAAGGTCAAACGCCTCATCCGGAATGTCGTGAAAATTCGCCTTGGCAAAACCCGGCACTTCCACACCGCGCGGCTCGAGGAATTTCCAGCCGAGTTCCTGCGTCGCCCGGATTTGTCCGTCAATCGTATTGGCGCCTTCATCGCCGATGCCCATGAATTTCATATCGCAGCAAAAAATTAAGCGGAATTGACTCGATTGAACAGGATATATGAGGGCAAGCACAAGCTGCCGCGCCCAATCCCCAGTTTCCCTGAATAAATCCTATTTCCTGAAGGACTTCGCAAAATCCTCGCCTTCGATGGCGACTATTTTCTTTTCCATCGTTGATCCGGCGATCAGCTCAGCGAGTTTTTTTCCGTAAGCCACACTGTCCATCGGCAGATCCACAGTCTGGCCCGTCAACGAGGAATACAAAATGGCGTTCGCCAGTTCCACGGAATGTATGCCGTCCTCGCCCGGAGCAATCAACGGCTCTCCATCCAGGATCGCATTGACAAAATTTTGCATCAGCACGGCATGGGGATTCGGCGTGCTCTCGAATGGAACCTCCACGTTCCACACCTCTGGCTTGGCGAAGCCTAGTTTCGTTTTGCGGCTGAAGGCCAGCATGTCCTGGTCATTGCGCGTGAAGGCGATCTTGTCGCGTTCCAACACCAGTTTGCCACGCGTCCCCGCGATTTCAAAGCGGTTGGTCCCCGGCGATTCACCGGTCGAGGAAACAAACATTCCGGTCGCCCCATTTTTATATTCGAGATACGCGGACACATTATCCTCGACTTCGATTTCGTGAAAGCGACCGAGTTGCGCAAAGCCACGCACGCGAGCGGGCATCCCAAGGAGCCACTGCATGGCGTCCAGATTGTGCAGGCATTGATTGAGCAACACACCGCCGCCCTCGCCCTTCCACGTCGCGCGCCACCCGCCGCTCGCGTAATACGCCTCAGTGCGAAACCAATCCGTCATGATCCAGCTCATACGCACGATCTCTCCCAATTCACCATTCGTAATCAATTGTTTGATTTTCAAATAGCGCGGTTCCGCGCGCAGTTGGAACATCGCCCCAAACACCACCTTGGGATGCGCGCGATGCGCCGCAATCAATCGTTCAGCGTCCGCCTTATGGGCCGAAATAGGTTTCTCGACCATCACGTGCACCCCTCGGTCCATGGCCAGAAGGCCCAGCGAAGTATGTTGAAAATGCGGTGTGGCGATCAAAACTGCGTCCACCATGCCCGAACGGATCATTTCTTCCCCGCTCGTAAACGTCTTCAGGGATTTGTAACTTTCCAACTTGCTGGCGGAGTTCCGCGCGACGGCCACGAGTTCCACTCGGTTCACCTTTCCGGCCGTCAAATACCCATAATGGTGCTGGCCGATATTACCCAGGCCAATGAGGCCGAGACGCACTTTATTCATGGCGCGAAGTGTAAGGTTCCAATTCTAGCTGGCGAGGCGAAATGGGAAAGGGCGATAGGTGCCGAGCCAATGAACGGATCGCGAGACGCCGCCCGGGTTGTTCACTTCTGCGCGGTCTCGCCCGGCTCGTACCAAGTCCCGCGCAACCAATCAGCGATCAAACCAATGGATTGCTCGTTCAGGATTTGGTCAGCGCCAAACGCCGGCATGCGGTCATTACGCTTCCCGTAGAGGTCGGCGTGCGCCGGGTTGTTGATAAACTTCACCAGCCACGCACGGGAACCGTAACCGGTGAGGTCGGGCCCGCTCGCATCTTCGTTGGGCTTGTGGAAGGCATGACAATCCGTGCAACGCATCGCATCCGCGATAAGCTCCCGGCCCTGCACGATGGCATTGGTGTCGCGCTGGTCAGCTGCAGCCTGCGACTTGAGTTGCGCCTCGGCGGAAAGGGCAATGACTACTTTGCCCAATTGTTCCTGCTGCTCGGCCGTGTAGGCGGCGATATCCTTGGTGACGAATTTCACCATCTTGCCATTCGCAAAATGCGTCGCACCAAAGTAGTTGGTCGTCACGATCTTTGCCGGATTTAAAAGTCCAGCGATCCATTCACGCGATGCAAAACCCTTCAGGTCCGACGCCGTTTGGGGGTCCTTGATAATCTCTCCCAAACCGTTGTGACCGTCATAGCGATGACAGCCCGCACACTTTTGAGCGAACAGTTTCGGGCCTTGGGTCAGCGGATCATTACGCAGCAACGTAACCGCGCCACTGTTGGGAATGCCCCCCGGCGAGGCGGCGAGCACGCGGATGCGCTCTCCCTGCGCCACGGTCGCACGAACGGCGTTTTGATAGGTCGCGTTACCGCCATCCTCTTGCTGCGCCTGCCACGTTAAGAGCCCCGCTCCACCAAGCACCACGACGAGAAAACCGACATTGAAACGATGTCCCAATTTCCAACGACCAATCCACGGCATCAGGAACACTACCAGCATCAACAGGCCGGGAATAAAAAGCGCGCCCCAGATTTCGTTGTCGCCGCGAAACAGTTTGAGGAATTGAAAGAAGCAAAGGAAATACCATTCCGGTCGCGCAGCCGAAAAAGGTTCGGACGGATCCGCTGGCGGGCCGAGTTCCGCCCCAAGCTGCCCGTGCGGCGAAAACATCCGATGCCGGACGATCAGGAAAACCACCGTCGCCAGCACCGCGAGGCAGGCGACCGCGTCTTTTAATACCTGGTCCGGCCAAAACAGCGTATCAGGCCCACGCCGCGGTTCCTTGGGTTTCAAACCATGCCGACGAAAAAGATAAACGTGGCCCACAACCAGCGCAATGGTCGCCGCCGGCAGCACCCCCGCGTGCAACGCAAAAAAGCGCGTGAGCGTATGATGCCCATAGTCAGGGCCGCCAATGATAATTCGTTGCAAGCTCGCGCCGCAAAACGGCACCAGCCCAAGGAGATTCGTCGCCACCTTGCTCGCCCAGAATCCTTTCTGGTCCCACGGCAACAGATAACCCGTGAGCGAAAGCGCCATGACGAGTTGCAGCAGGATGAGGCCGAACCAAAAATTCACTTCGCGTGGCGCTTTGTAGGCGCCATCGATCACCACCTGCATGAGGTGCAACACGAGCAACACCGTCATGATTTGCGCCGTGTAATGATGTAATCCGCGCAGGAACCATCCGCCTGTCATTTGGTCCTGGATGTAGTAAACGCTCTCCCACGCGGTCTGCGAGCTGGGGCTGTACGCCATCCAAAGAAAAATGCCGGTGACAAACTGCACCATCAGCGCGAAGGTGAGCGTGCTGCCCCAGACATAGCGCCACCGGGAACCGCCCGGCACGCTTTCAAAAAGTGCGGAGTGCAGCATGCCACGCCACCCGGTGCGTTGGTCCAGCCAATCAAAAAGAAATCTCATGAGCGAGCGGGGCGCGACGGACCGCGAATCAAGCGGGGTGCTGGAAACGTTGGCATTGCGTCAGTTCGTTTAGCAAAGGAACTGGCGAAATTCAAGCCATGGGAATTTTTTCGGCGTGACCGGCCTGATAGTTCTGGAATTTAACCCAAACCTCCCGGCCATTTCTCAACTCGACATCCAGCGTATCCATCCCGCGCGGCGCGGGCCCGGAGCGGTCGGCAATTTGGCCTTCCAGGTTATAGGTCGCCTTGTGACACGGGCAGAGATACATCATGCGATCCGGCACGAAATCCACGAAGCAACCGGCATGCGGACAAACTACATTGAGCGCCTCCACCTTTTCCCCGACAGGTCGGCGCAGATAAACCGCACCGATGGGAACCTGGCTAAATTTGTTCCACGCATCCACCTTGTTCGCGAGCACCGGGAACTTTCGCGGTACGCCATCGGCGGGGAGTGCTTCAAGGGTGGTGACGTAAATCGAGCCCTGCGCCAGTGACTGACGGCGCAATGGATCCATAAACATGGTCAACCCGGCCGCCACCGGGACCAATCCAACTGCACCACCGATACAAGCCGCGCCCAGTTTTTTGCAAAACTCCCGCCGGCCCACCAGCGGAGAAATGTTCTCCGGCTCTTTCATATAGTAAAGACGCCCCACGATTACGGAATGTTCAGTGAAAACGCAAAGCCAATCGCGCCGGCACGGTCAGTCACCATGACGAAGCAGGCATTTTCAATATCGCAATAAACATTTTCCCAAAATTTTCTGCGTGCGTTCGCATACACATATGCAATAACTAAGGGCATGACCATTTGGCTCCTTGCCTTGCTGTTATTGGCCGCGCTGGCCAGTCTGGGTTACACCCAGGGTGCGATTCGCACTGGATTTTCTGTTGTTGGCGTGCTGTTCGGTATTTTGCTCGGCGGCCTGCTAGGCGGCGTCATGCGGCCGATTCTGGGCATCCTCGGAATGAAGAATCCTGTTTTGGCGTGGATGGTTGGGCCGCTGATCATCTATCTGATTATCGTCATCGGCTTCACCATTGCGGGCTTTACGGTCCACCAAAAGGTGGATGTTTATTACAAGTACAAAGCTGGTGATTTGCGCCTCGCCCTGTGGGAACGAATCAATCGTCGCCTCGGCCTTTGCCTCGGCCTGCTTCATGGAGCCATGTACCTCATCCTGATTTCATTTGTTATTTATAACATCAGTTACTGGACGACGCAGATGGCGACAGGGGATACGGATTCCAGGATGGTGCGGCTCGCCAATAAAATGGGCGCGGACTTGCAAAGCAGCGGCTTTATTAAAGTGGCTCGCGCCGTGGATCCCATGAAGGAGTCCTGGTATCAGGCGGCCGACCTCGCCGGTATCCTCTACAACAATCCCCTGCTCGAAGCGCGACTGGCGCGGTATCCGGCATTCCTCGGCCTGGCGGAAACCCAGGAATTTCAAGACGTCGGCAGCGATATCCAATTCACCGAGATGCGCCAGCGCCGTGACCCACTCAAGAGCCTGATGGATCATCCCAAGGCGCAAGCCATCCTGCAGAACCCCGTTTTGCTGCGCACGATTTGGGAAACCGTGCAGCCCAACCTCACCGACCTTCCCAAGTATCTCGAAACCGGGCGCTCACCCAAATACGGCGCGGAACCTATTCTGGGCCGATGGGATTTCGACGTCAATGCGGGCCTCGGCATCTACCTGCGCGCCCATCCCAACATCGCCTCCAGCGAAATGCAGAAGACCAAGAAATGGCTCGTCATGGGCTTCTCCAAAACCACGCTTACGGCCAAAGTGGACCACCACGTTACATTGAAGAACGCCCCACAACTTCAAGGTCTCGCTGCGGGTGCCACGCCCGCCCCGGGAAATCAAACCCTGGAAGGCGAATGGAAAAGTCTCGATGGTGGGAAATACCTGATCACTCTCTCAGGAAGCGATTTGAATGGCACCGTTGAAGCCTCTCGCCTCTCGGTAACGGGCACAGGCGGAATCAATTTGGTCTTTAGCCGGGAAGACTAACCGGTCGAAGCAACTAAAAGACGGATCCACCCGAAATCCAACAGCGCCAGCCATTCGCCAGCGCTTCCCTCATTTTCCATCCCGCCGTTAGTTACCCGGCAGTGCGAGATGAAGACTGGAAGCTTCAGCTTGCGGTGTCGGCACCAGATCAAAAATCGACGGCTGAGCGCCGCCCATTGATGCTACCGTGGCATGTGCGCCACTGCGCTCCGAAAAATCCATCGACACCGGCTGGACACTTCCTGCCTGACCGGCTGCAAGATTGGCCACTTTCATGCCTCCCGGAGCGTGGACATCCTCGGCCGAAACTCCAGCCACAGGTTGCACACCCACCGTGTCACTATCCGCCGAAATCACACCGAAAACCATCAAACTGCAAAGCGCCAGCCCCAAACTGCCCGCGAGTGCCGGCCGGGCTTCGAAGGCCGACCACATGCGCTGTAGCCATGACATCTGCCAGATGTAGCCGTAAGTGTCTTCCCCACTCTCACCAGCCTTGATGCGCACTATCACTTCGCGCGAAAAATCGTGGAAATAACCGGGAGGGGGCGTCTCATGACGCTTGATGGCCATAAGACGACGCAGCGAATCAAAATTTTCGGTATCCTGGCTCATACAACTATTTTTCGAGGTAATCTGACAAGTATGCTTGCAACTGCTGTCTGGCGTAGAACAATCTGGACCGCACCGTTCCAATATTGCAATCCATAATTTGCGCTATTTCCTCATGCGAGAGGCCCTGAACGTCATGCAATGTAACGACTAATCTATGAGATTCTGACAGCCGCTGTAACGCGGCGTTCAATTTTTCTTGCAGCTCCGTCAAAGCAACCTCCCGGCGGGGGGTTTTGTCGGAGATCAGCGCCACCAGGTCCGGATCATGCTCTGCGTGGAAGTCCAGGTCATCCAGACTCATCTGGGTCTTGTTCTTCCGTTGCTTCAGGAAGTTGATGGTCTTGTTGACCGCGATCCGATAGACCCAAGTGTAGAAGCTCGAACCACCTTTGAACGACTTCAACGCATGGAAAGCCTTGATAAATGCCTCCTGCGCAAGGTCATTGGCGTCCTCGTGGTTCGATGTCATGTGGTAAATCGTCGCGTAAATCCTCTCCTGATAACGCTTTACCAAATCGTCGTAGGCACTTAAATCACCCCGACGGGCGCGCAAAACGAGTTCGCCTTCCTCCACCAGCACCGGAGCTTTCTCTACTGGTTCTTCGGGTGGTTTGTCGGCCTTGCGACTGGCTGGCTCGGTCATAATCATAAGCCGCCGTCCGGCGCCACGCCCAACGCATCAGTCTGGCGTGCCAGATATTCCGTTAGAGAAACCAATCCAGTCCGACCGTTCGAAACCGGCAGAGAACGCAGTAATTGGCGCGCATTTTCCAGGTATTGATGAATGATCTCCACCGAACCCGACAGCGTCTCGTACTTGCTCAGGAGCGCGGACATCGGCTTTAACGATTCATTCTGCCAGGCGCCGATTAACTCGCGCACCTTCGCCTGGTCGTCCGCACTGGCCCGTTCCCAAAGCAGCAGCACCGGCAACGTCAGCTTGCCCTTGGCCAGATCGGTCCCCAGCGATTTGCCGGCGGCAGCCTCCGTGCCGAACACATCCACGCAATCGTCATACACTTGATACGCCGTGCCGAATGCCAGCCCGAACTGCCGCAACGCGGACCGCACTTCCGGCGACGTCCCGCTGAAACTCGCAGCCAGATCGCAAGAGAGGGCGAACAACTCCGCCGTCTTCATCTCGATCACCTTGAAATACCGCTCCTGCGTAAAATCAAAATCCCGGCGATGTTGGGTCTGGAGAATCTCTCCGGAACAAACCGTGTTCGTCGCCATTGCCACCGCCCGGCACACGTCTGGTGTCGGAAAGCTCGCTGCGAGCTTTAGCGATTGAGCGAAAAGGCAGTCGCCAAAAAGCACCGCAATTTCATTGCTCCAATTCGCCGCCAAGGTCAGTCGGCCCCGGCGTATCTCCGCCTCGTCGATGACATCGTCATGCACCAGCGTGGCCAGATGCACCATCTCGATGATGACTGCCGCGGTGATGTGCGAATCGTTGGGTTTCCCGAGGGAATTAGCCGTTAACGCAACCAGCGCCGCCCGCAAATGCTTCCCCTGCCCGTTCAACGCGTAATCGGCATACCGGACGATTTCCGGGTCAAAAGCCTCCACCTGAGCAGCCAATCTTTGCCCGACGGCCTCAAGAAATGGCTCGACCGGATCCATGATCTGTTTCCATGAATACACCGCCTCCGCATTCGAGTTATCGGAAGCCGGAGCAGACACCACTTTGGAATCAGCCGCAAACATGTCGCCCAACTCTAAGGTTGCAACTCCGTCAAGTCAAACCTCTTGTCTCGCGTGCATCTTGACGTCCATATGCCTGAAAACCCCATCTCAAATCCAAGAACTACCGGCCCGGCTCCGAGAATTTCGAACCGTCCCTATTTCACCGCCACGATCTCAAACTCACTCTCATTTCCCATATCTCGGAGCAACCCAAAAAATTCTCCTGAACTTTATCGCCCACCATTTCGCCTGCACCCTTCCAAAATCACCGTTTTCATTTCATCCCCGCGCTTAGTTTTGCATTTTAAAATCTTCATTTCGCAGTCAAAAGTTGGGTTCGTTTTCGATCCGGCAAAAATCAAAAACAGACTTAAACAACTGCTAGTTAAACACTTACGAATGCGACGAGTTGGGTTCGTTTGGTAAAATTTACATTTGCGCGAACTTCCGCCTCGTTCCAAAAGCCGGGCTGCGCAACGCAGCGCAACAGGACGCACCATGCCGTATCCTTCCACAAATTGCCTCCAATCAGCGCTCACCAAGACGCACCCATTCGCGTCCCAACACTTTCCCAAGCTTACCATTTACGCCTTCGACCCCGTACACCAGGCCATCCTTCAAAATACCGGCTTCGCTTCCGACGGAGCGCGGCTCCCGCACACGGGTCCGCAGCAACCACGTCGTCCCGCTCCGCGCCTCCGCCCCTCCGCGGTGCCAATCGGCAACCCCGCACGACATGCCCTCTCAAAATTCCTTTGTCAAAGATCATCGCCCACCTGGCCCTACATTCACGCACAGGACGGGCATCCCAACACATCGACCTTACCCCTGATGCGAGAACTTGCAAGAGAAAAAGTTTGAGAAATAGCAAGTTTTTCCGGCAATCCCGGAAGGATCGGCAATCGCGGAAGTCTTTTGCGCCTTTCACGCGAAAAATCGCCAAAAACCGAAGTGCGCCAGCCCCGGGCGCGGCCACTGACGACCACTGCTGACAAATGGCGCGGCGCCGCTAATGCGCTGCCATGCGGAGAGACCCATCTCCAAAGCAGGAGACCGCGACTGCACCCGACAATCCCAGCCCTTCAAAAACCACGAAGTCCATCCGACTTGCCCCGAACAGGGCCAAAAGAGAGTAGCCCCGGGTAAGCGATTCGGAGAGCGCCACCCGGGGTCAAACCGCCCCCAAAATATTCCCGCCTTCGCTCCATTGTCTGATGGAGCGGAGACGGGAGGCAGCGCAATCAGCAGGCGAACCAAAAAATACTGAATGGCCCAACCAGAATGCTGACGGCGACGGCGAATTTGGGGTTTTACGTGGCATCCGCACCGGAGACCTGCAGCCCATGCCTGTTTCACTCAACACCTTGCCGTGATTCGCCCTTGCTGTTCACGCTCAACCTTGCATTTCCGGTCGCAGTCGCTCAGCTTTGCGTCTGACAACATTCAAGCGCATGAGCACCACGAAGGAATGGGCCGAATCTTTGAAGGTCGAGACGGATACAGCCCTGTCTGACGTCCCCGGCTTCTTTAAACGTTATGCCCACACCGCCCGGGAGTTGGCGATTAGGTCTGTCATTCTTCAAGGTGTTGTGGCCGTCGCCTACGAGGTCGACGCGCAACCTATCATCGAATGGTTTCGCGCCCAGAGTATTTGGGATGCTGTTACCGCGACTGAGCGCGATTTTCTTTCACGTTCACAGCATACCGAATCGGAGCAGCTTCGGTTTCGGTGGCAACAGGAGGCGCAGTGGACACTTCTTTGGATGATTCGCCGGGTTGAGTCATTGGGGCTGCCGACTCACTTCTGTGACACTCGCCGTTTGGTGGACGAGATTATCCCCGCATTGGGTGATGATCTACAGGTTTTTATCAGCCAATCCGAGTTGCGGTCGCCAGGCGCATTGCTTGCCGAGGATGACCGCACCTACAATTTATGGTGCTACGCACTCGCCGCGCAGCGGCGGGGAGAGAGTTTGCCGAGTGATCTGAATCTTGGAATTCTTTGCGAGAGGCGCTATGCTTTCGAGTGGATGGATGGCATTCAAGAATGGGATGAGGTGAGCTGTGACGCCTAGCCGAGCGGCAAAGCGAGCCCGGCGGGGATTTTGTGGCGCGTCAGCGAGTCCCGATTCCGAATATCGCGATTGCAAACATTGCCTCCCTCGCGTCGAGCCCCCCGCGACTGCCGGATTCGGTCATTAGCCACCACCACATGTCGCGCCGCTATCAAGTCACCTTGCATGGCACGGGCTTTTCAGTTCCCGCCGAGGGCGATAAGCCGATTCGCGGCTTTTTCACGATTCGCCGTGTCCTGGCCGATAGCCCCGAAGATGCGAAGCGGAACGCGATTGCTGCATTGCAATGCGAGGAGCGGTATCGGAGTTTGGTCGAGACGACTGAGCGCGAGTTGGGCAGTCGGCAGAGTTGCAGTGTCAGAATGGAAAGCATCGGTCATCTTTCCTGGTGGCGCTGGCACTTCACCAGATACTCGCCATCATTCATCTTTTTTGGAGATGACGAGAACGACGACTAACCCGCCAATCCACCGCAGCGCGACCACGCGGGAGCATCACGCCGCAACTCATTCACAAGTCCGGATTCCGCATCTCGCAATTGCCCTCATTGCGTCCGGCCCCATAGCCCAAAGCAGCATTGCTACGAAAGTTGGATGCGCACCATCTCCCGCGACTCTAATCAACAATCCCACCCCTTCAAAAACCACGAAGTCCAACCGATTTGCCCCGAACAGGGGCAAAAGAGAGTAGCCCCGGGTAAGTGATTCGGAGAGCGCCACCCGGGGTAAAGCCGCCCCTAAACATTTCCCCGTCTTCGCTCCATTGTCTGATGGAACGAAGACGGGAGGCCGGCACAACGGAAACCGCAATCGTTTCTTCATGGACATCCAGACCACGGTAATGCACTTTTCAATTCATGGATGTTTCGCTTCTCTCATCGACGAATCACGCGCCTAACACCCCATCTACCATTGCGCACATACCTCCAAGCTCTGCCGTCCCGCGATGCGGAAACGTCGTTGTGCGACCATGGCCATCGTTGTTGCGTTAAGCGTTAGTATGCGCTTCACGTGTTCAACCTGCGGCTTGGAGCATGATATTGACGAAATCTCTCTCGGAGCAGATGCGCCCCTTCAGTGGAATTTGCTGTCCGAAGACGAGCGTTCCCGATCAATTTTGAGCGGTGAGCAGTGCGAAATAGAGAACCAGGAAGGACTTAGTTTCTACCTTCGCGCTTGTTTGGAAATCCCCATCCGGGGCACTGATCGAAATTTCACATGGGGTGTCTGGTGTTCGCTAAGCAAGCAGAGTTACGAGGAGGTTTCAGAGCACTGGGATGACCCGGCGCGTTCCAGCATTGGCCCGCATTTTGGCTGGCTATGCACGAAGATTCCCGGCTATCCCGACACAGCCTTTCTCAAGACGATGGTTCATCAGCGAGAGGTTGGAACCAGACCAACGGTTGAGCTGGAGCCAACCGACCATCCACTGGCCGTTGACCAACGCGACGGAATTGAGGAGCATCGTTTGAGAGAGATCGTGATTGGAGAGTTACACAAATGACGGCTAGTGTCCTGAGTCAGAAATGACTTGATAATATAGTCGGCTGAGGTATTTTTCTTTCATGGCACAACGTGGAAGGAAAGCCTCACCTATCCTACTTACCCAAGAACAACGCACCGAGTTGGAGCGCTTGGCGCGGCGCAGACGACAGGCTCGTGGT
>JBGALR010000067.1:0-13786 GCA_044223735.1 Limisphaerales bacterium
GCCAAAACCCGGACCCGCCCGGAAAATCCGATCCGGCCAGTCTTCGACTGCCTCCTGGCTCCCCAGCGTCATGGCCTGACCTCGTAAACACAACCCTCCATCTGCCAACAGCGAACAAAAACTTTTGAGACAGTCTCAGCAACTCGGCCCTACCTTTTAAGGATTTTGACACGGAGGAAGCGCTGAGGAATTCAGGAAATTGAGGAACCAATTTGAGACCGCTTTTCGGCTCAGGAGGGGTGGGACAGTATTTGTCCCACCGAGGACGTTAGAATGCGGGGGTTGGAGATTTGTTCTTTGACAGGATGGTTTTAGGCGCTGGCGTTTTCGGGTGGCCGGGTAATGATCGTCTTTGGTGGAGGCGAACGGGTTGCGAGGACGAGGACGACGATGATGACGGAGACGAAAATGAAGGACGGCCCAGACCGGACTTTTTTGCGCTGTGGACGTCCGATTTTGGTAGGGTTGGCACGTGGCAAAACGGGCTCGGTGAAATGTAAATTTTACGAAACGAACCCAATTTCATTATTTCCTAAGTCGCTAATTGGTAATTCTTTATAACTTTTTCGGAACGTCTCTGGACGAAAAACGAACCCAATTCCTAAATGACGAATGCAGATTTTCGAATGTCGAATAGGGAATGGGCCGCGGAACTTGGAAATGCGTAATTGAACCATGCAGAATGCAAAATTTCGAAATGGGGTTTGGAGTTTTGAATTGGGAATGGAGAATTGAAAGTCGGAATGATGAAGGCTGATCTTGGAACGAGGGACTGTAGGATGCGGGATTGCCAAAACGGAAGGCTTACGATGAGATGGAGACATCATGAACGCCAAAAATCTCACGGTCGTCGCCCACGTCAAAGCACAGCCGGGCAAGGAAAATCAACTGCGCCAGGAATTGCTTTCGCTCGTTGGTCCGAGCCGCAAGGATGAAGGCTGCCTGAATTACGATCTGCATCAGGGCGCGGAGGATCCCGCGCTGTTTTATTTTCACGAAACGTGGGTGAGCAAGGAGCTGTGGAACCGCCATATGCAAAAGCCGGAGCTGCAAGCCACGCTCGCGCGCGCCGCTCAACTGGTCGCCGAGCTGCCTAAGATCACGCTGTGGGATAAGATTTCCTAGACGAAGCTCAATCATCCCCGCTTGTCCCGCACCCACTGAATGGCGTGGCGCAACAGTTCGTTGGTGTCGCCAAGATGGAGCTTTTCCTTGATACGGGCGCGGTAGGATTCCACGGTTTTGATGCCGACGCGCAATTCCTCTGAAATCTCGCGCGTGCCCATGCCGCCGCCGATCATTTGAAACACCTGGAGTTCGCGGTCGGTCAGCATGTCCTCAGGTGCCGCGGTGGCGTTGGTCTGGCCGCCCGCCATCTTCTGCACCATCCGGGTGGCCATGCGACTACTCAAATAGACTTCACCAGCGAGAACTTTGCGCACCGCCGAAAGGACATCCACACTCGCCTCCTCTTTCGTAATGTAACCCCTCGCGCCGGCCCGCAGCGCCCGTTCGGCATAGAGCGCCTCATCGTGCATCGACAGAACGAGCACCGGGAGGTTTGGATGCAATCCCTTCAAGTCCTTGAGAAGTTCCAACCCATGCGAACGTTTGAGCGAAATGTCCAGAATGACGAGATCCGGCTTTTGCTTCTCGATCAGGGACAGTGCCGCCGGGCCTTCCCCCGCCTCGCCGCACACTTCGAGATCGGTCTCGCGTTGCAATAACGCGGTGAGATGTTCCCGCACGAGCGGATGATCATCCACGAGGAAAACCTTCGACCGTTTTTGACTACCCTTCATCGCCATAAGCCGGAGTGAGTTGTTCGTTGAGCGTCGCGCGTGGGACCGAGCAGGAAAGCACCGTGCCGCCGCCCACCCGAGGTTCCACACCGAAGGAAGCACCCACCGTGCGCGCGCGGTAATTCATGAGGTGCATGCCCATGCCTTTGCCGCGCCCGTCAGCGGGGCTGACACCGCTGCCGTTGTCCGCGACTTCCAGCCGTATCTGCCGCTGATCGGCGGAGAGCGTAATTTTGATTTCCGCGGCGCGACCGTGTTTGACGGCGTTGGTCACCCCCTCCTGCGCGATGCGGAAAAGATTTGTGGCGACCGCCTCGTCCAGATCGGGCGCCGGGGCATTCTCGAAGAATTGGCAAGCGACGCCGTGTTGGGTCCGCGTGCGCATCGCGAGTTCCTCCAACGCGGAAGCCAGGCCGCCGGTTTCCAAGGGCACCAGGCAAAGGCCCCGCGCCACGTCGCGCGCCTGCCCGATGGAACTGCTGATCATCTCCGCGATCCTTTCGGCATCGCCGGCCTCGGAAAGTTTATGGTCAGTCAATTTGGCAGCCAAACCGCGCGCGGCGAACGCGGCGCTCACGAGCTGCTGACACAAGCCGTCGTGCAAATCCTCGCCCAACCGCCGCTGCTCGCGATTGCTCGCGTCCGCAATCTGCCGTTCGAAACGCTTTCGCGCGCTGATATCGGTGAAGACAACGACACCGCCCGTGATGGTGCCGCCCGGATTTCGCAGCGGACGGCCGGTGACTGAGAGCCACACGCCTTCGTTGCCCGCCGGCGCCGACAGCAAAATCTCCGCTTCATCCACATGTTCACCACGCGCGGCGCGCATCAAGGGATTCTCTTCCTTCGCGGCTTTGGTGGCGACGTCAGCGGTTGTTCTCAGAAAATCCAGATCTCCAGCCGCGTCTCGCGGAATTTGCAAGAGCCGCCGCGCGGCGGGATTGATGTGCAACAGCTTCCCCGCCGAATCGGCCACCAAGACGCCATCCCGCATGCTGTTAAGGACGGATTCAAGGATATCCGCCTGCTTTTGCCGCTCCAGGTTGATCTGGGTCAATTTTTCCTCCGCGCGGATGCGGCGAAAGATTTCCGACTGCAAGCCGGACACGAGGGAAAATGTCACCGTCCGAACCGTCGCGTTCCAACACAAAACGAGCAGCATGTGATTAGATCGCGTAACAAATGATATGAGGAGCCAGGTCGCGCCACAAGCGAAGGCGGTGCCTAAACCCACGCGGGGTCCGCCTTTCCAAGTCAGCCACAGAATCGCCGGCAGATAGAAGGCCGCCGACGCCAGTTCCGGACCGGTCGCCAAATCCAAAAGCGCGGCCGCGAGGAGGAAAAGAAACCCCACCGCCAGCGACGGCACCAGCGGGAGTTCGCTGGCGAACTTCCTCCACCAACTACGGGAACTTGGCATCACAGTCATTCAGCTAATCCAGTCCGGCATGAACGGGGTTCCGGCAGGGATTAGTTAACACCGTTTTGCCCTTCCACTTCAAGTCGTTCATGCTCGTTCAATCCGCGAACCGGCACGAAGATGCCGTTCAGGGTGCCACCGTGATGCGATAGAAACGGCGGGAATAATTCGTCGGGTCACCTACGGTGAAGGAACTCTTTCCGTCGCCAGCTACATTGGTCATTAAAGGCTTCCACACCGCCGCCGGGCCTAGATTGGTGGTATACTCCAATATCAGCGGCTTATCGGGCGGGCCGAATGCCTGCATTTGAAATCCCACACCGGGCACGAGGGTCGAATCCACGAAAACCGACTTGTTCGTGCCCAGCACGCTGAAGACCACCGGCGCGGATACCACCGAACCTCGCGGACCGACTTCGCGGACATGAACCGACCGCAAGCCTGCAGGTGCGTTGGTCCACACCCAGATGTAAGGCGGACCATTGGTAACCATTCCCAATAGCGTGGCGCCATCATAGAATTCCGCGCCGACCACATTTTGGGGATCAGGAGAGGCATCGGCGATGACGGCAATGTTCGCCGGTGCTACGAAAGCAGATTGAGAAATGGGATCGGTGATTGAGATCGGCGGCAGAATGCCGCTGGGATCAAGGAAGATCGCGCTGACGTACGCAGGCGCCACGCCCGTACGACTGACAAGGAACCGGACGTGGCCCTTGATATCCCACGTTTCATAAACGCCATTGGAAAACGATGGCACGACTTCATGATCAAGCACCGCACCCGAAACGTTATCAATCACGTCCACCGTTTGGGTGCCAATGGAGCCAAACCAATTCAGGCAATAAAGCGACACGCGATGATATGTCGCATCGGTAAATTTTACATCAATCACTACATTCGAATAACCGTACCAGGCGGCCGCGACCCGGTCGTCGCCGAGGTCCCGCTGCATCGCGCGGGGATCGACGGTGAAACTCGCCCAGGTCAAAAGTTGCGAATTTTGGTTGAGATTGAGATAAGCCGGTACGTTTGTGCTGTCGCCCGCCACAATGTATCCCTGCGTGCCGTACGTGCCCCGCCAAGTGCCTTGGTGGCTGTCATCCGAACTCACAAAATTTGCGAATGCGGAACTGGATTCAACCACGAACACAGTGGCCGGAGAAGTGACGCTGGTTCCGTTGGCATCAACGGCTCGAGCGGTCAGGCTGTAAGTCCCCGACGGGGGATTGGTCCAGAGAAAAGTGTAGGGTGATCCTGTCGAGTCAACGCCCAGCAATGTCCCATTAGCCCGAAATTCCACACGGCTTAAATTGGTGAGACCACTCACCGCATACGCGCTTAAAAGAACATTCGTTGGAAACGCGGCCGACGAGCCGTCCACCGGCGCGAACAAGTTCACTTGCGGCAGCGTCCGCGGCGGGTCGAAGAACACACCGGTAACCGAAGCCAGTTGCCCGCCGGTGCGGTTGAAGCGAAATCGCACGTGGCCAACGAGGTCCCATACGAGATAAAGGCCGTTGTTGAAATTGCTGATGGTTCGACTGTCGAGAACGGCGTTGGAATCCGCATCCACCACTTGAATGGTCTCCGGCGCACTCTGGTTGTACCAATCGAGGCAATAAAGCGTCACCCGATGCGAGTTGCCATCGACGAAATTCACGTCCAGCGAACAGTTAGTATAAGTGCACCAGGCACCCGCAAAACGATCGCTCGCCGCCGGTTTTTTCAGCGCCCGAGCATCGATGGTCGAGGCCGCCCAGACTTGCGAGTCATTTCCCATAGGACCGACCAGCGCGTACGGCGGTAAATTGGTGGCGAAATTGATAATCACGTAGCCGTCAGAACCATATCGGCCCGTCCACGCTCCACCCGCCATTGGATCGCCGTCCCTGAAGTTCGTGACCGGTGTCGGCGGCGCGGTATAAAGCGTGACCCCGGGCGAGGTCACCACCACGCCGAACGCATCGAGCGCCACCGCCCGGATTGAATGCGTTCCCGCATAGAGATTGGTGGCCATTGCCGTAAAAGGCTCGGTCCTTTGAGGAGGGCCGAAGGGCACACCATCGATGTGAAATTGCACCCGGACAACCGGGGCCGAGGTCCAGGCGACCGAAGCCGAAATCACTAAATTCGTGGGCAACAATACCGTCGCTCCCGAAGCCGGCGAGGTCACCCGGACCGACGGCGTCTGATAGTTCGTCGGCGGATCGACGAAAATGGTCGTGATTCCCGATGTCGTGTTGGCGCGACGGCTGTCCACAGCCATCGCCGTGATGTCGTAGCGCCCCACCACGGCGTTACTCCACACGAAGGTAAATGGAGAATTTGTCACCGTCACCAGCGGAACCCCATTAGTGAGAAATGTCACCTGGGTCACTGCGTCGTCCGCATCGGTGGCCTCGGCGCTCAATACGATATTCGTCGGCAGGTTGAACTCCTGCAAATGGGTGGGAGCGGTGATGGAAACCGCCGGCCCCTGGTTGGGCGGGCCGAGGAGTATGCCGCTGACCGCCGAGGAATATGGTCCCGCATTTTGAAAGTGCAGACGGACCGAGCCGCGAATATTCCAAACCACATATTTGCCTTCGTGATAGTTTGTCAGCATCCGGGTATCGAGCACCTTGTTATTGTTGGCATCAATCAATGTCAGGATTTCCTTCCGCCCCGAGCGGTCGCCATCGACGCAATACACCGCGAGTTGATGCCACGCGTCGTCCGTCAGACGCAAATGAAACACATCCGAGGCGCCCTGGAAGCCCACGCTGCCGAAGGCTCGGTTGGTGGTGCCATATAGTTCGTAAGCGCGTGGATCCTGCGCCGCGAAGGACCAGGACGTGGGCGTACCTTGTCCCGCAATGGTCCCGTAGGCCGGATTGCGCGTGGCTCCTCCCACCAACGCCTGGCCATCCGCCCCATAAAAAGGCTTCCAATTGCCCTGACTCACTGAATCCTCACAAACAAATGTCGCCGCGCCTCCGCCGCCGAGCATCAGCGCGTTTACGACACAATCGGGGCCCGCCAGGTTTGTGAATCGAAATTGCACACGACCATTGATTTGCCACGACCACCATTGGCCGTTGGTAAATCCGCCGACAATCTGGCGATCCAATAGTTTGGCCGTGCCCGCCTCCAACACTTCCACCATTTGTGTCCGCCCGGCCCGATTCCAATCGCAGAAATACAAAGCCACCAGGTGATTCGTGCCATCGCTCAAGTTTAGATCGAGAACGAAGTTCGTCGAAGACGACCAACCCGCAAGGTAACCGTTCACGGACGCCGCGCGACGCACGCTCTTCGCATCATTGCTCACGGCCAGGTAGGTATCCTGCGTGGCACCGGACGCACTCAACGTCGCGTAAGCGGGCAGATTGGTCGCATCGTTGGGAAGGCAATAGCCTTCCACCCCGTAAAGCGGCTTCCAATTCCCTACCGTGGTTGTGTCCAGCCGAAAGAAAAAATTCGGCGAGGGCGCCGGTTGATTCATCATCCGCGCCATCAGGTTGCGCGTCATGTGCTGTACCACCGGACTCTGCGATGAAGCGTGATAACCCGGGCTGTTTAAATCGTCCAAACCCCAGCTCCATTGCATCGTGCCGGCCGCAAAAACCGTCGCGCCGCTCGCGGTCGTGTAACTCGCCGCGTCCGAATACGAAGTCACCGGATTCGCCGGCCCGCCAAATCCCAGATAAGGTGACACGCAGGCCACCTGAATGCCCGGCGGTGAAAATCGGTTCGTCGAGTCCACCTCATATCCCAGCAAGCCGGGCAGACGTTGCCCCGCTGCGACCCCTGTGCCAGCAAAGATCCAATGGTTTGGATCGTTGACCACCAAGTCCGACGTTACTCCGGCAAAGTCGAAATAGACACCCAGCAAGGACGACTCCGGGTCCAGCACAGGCGCGGCGCGGAATTGAACGGTCGTGAGATAGTTGCTGGGCGAATTGTAAACCGGATCGGCCGTGGACTTGTAGCACACCAGGTTGCGATCAACCGCACCGTCAATCGTGCTGGGCTGAAATCGAACCTGCCAGAAGGAAGTGTTGGAGGACAAAAACGCGAGGTTCACGCCCCGGTCGCGCGCCGCCTTGACGTTTGACCGCATGGGATTCGACCAATATTCATCGTGGCCCACGGAAAGAAACGCCTGGTGATTCCACAACAAGTTGGTGATGGCGTGCGTGTCAACGCTGCTGCAATAAGCGACGTCGTAGCCTTCCCGCTCCAGCCAGCGCAGGAGGTTGCATTCCCATTGCCAAAAATCTCCAGAGCCCTTCCATTCCCCGTAAGAACCCGAAGTGGGCGTGATGTACGGGCGGTTGAAGGAGACGATGTTCGCCCCACCGTACAACGAGACGCCACCCCATGTATTGTATGCCTGATACGTGGTGAAGCTCATCTGGAACAACAGGTCCGCTGGTCGCGTATCGTCTCGCACGGCAAAGATCATGTAACTCTGCTTTCCGTCCTGGCCCCCCGTCAATTTGGCGAGGTAGGCGCCGCTGGGCCAGTCAGTCGGATCACCCGGCGTTGCCGGAATGCTCAGCGTATAGGGATTCGTCCAGTTGCATTCAATCAAGCCGGTTCCTGCCGCCTTGGCCGGAATCGGCTGAACACTTCCGGGAAGCGTGACAGGTCCAAAAACACGACGCCCGCCGCTCCCGCCATACCAACCGACCCGAAAGATTTCTAAGGCGAATGTCGAGTTGGTCGTGTTGACGAAAAATTTGATCTGACCGCCGCGATTCACGCTCGTGAGCGAGGCGTAACCTTCAATCTCCGAATTGACCGCGGACTTGGTGATCTGCCATGCGGTCGTCCCGGGTTTTTGATTTTCAACCACGGTCGCGGTATTGGTAAACGGCTGACCGTTCGCCGGCAACTGCCACAGCACGCCGACAACTCCGGCCAGGAACAATACGGCACGGGAGAAACAGCAGGCAAAACCGCCGGCAATCATGAATTGGGGGGAAGTTTGGAAGAGAAGGACGCCATGGAGTCCGGCTTTTTCACGTTCGCCGCACCCGACTTTTCAGCGAGCCGGCTCGCCATGCGCTCGCTGAGATGAATTTTCCCTCCCAGAACTGTTCGTATGGCAGGCAACACGTCCACCGCCGCCTCTTCCTTGGTAATATACCCACTCGCACCCGTGCGAAGGGCGCGCTCGGCATAAAGCATTTCCTCGTGCATCGACAAAATGAGCACGCGCGGCGGCGATTCCAGTTCCTGGAGTTTCTTCAGCAGATCCAGGCCGTTCGAGTGTTTCAACGAGATATCGAGAATGACCAGATCGGGCAATTGTTCCCGAATGAGGGACAAGGCAGCGGGCCCATCCTCCGCTTCGCCGCACACTTCCAAGTCCGCCTCCCTGCCCAGCAACCCGGTAAGGTTTTCCCGAACGAGCCGGTGATCATCCACCAGAAAGACCCGCGATTTTCGTTTCCCAAGTTCTTCGGCCATTGCCCGTTGTTCCCCAAGTTTCAATGTCTGGAGAGCCGACAGGCACCTTTGGCCAGCGACTACAACTTGTCTCCAGAAAACGTTCCAAGGGTAGCGAACGGAAGACGCGCCATGCAGACGGACAGTCCCCAAATTACTTGCGAGGGAATCCACTACGTAAGCAATAAAAGCAAACGGCCCGGAAAATTTTCGGGCCGTGATTTGAGAAAAAAGCAGCGCTGTCAGCGAGGGCTGACGCGCAAGCCGTACTTCTCCGTCGCCGTGGCGTAGGAGAGGACACCCTTATCGGCGGTGGGACCGATATACGGATCGTTGGAGATGAGAATGTTGCCGTCCACGTCCAGAAAGTCGCACAGTTCAGCCAGGCTGGCTGCCGCGCTGATCAGGACACTGGTTTCGATCATGCAGCCAATCATCGTCTTGAGCCCGGCTTTGCGCGCAACTTTCAGGGCTTCATAGCCCTCGCTGATGCCGCCGGTCTTCACCAGCTTTACGTTGACGCCGTGGAAACATTCCACTGCCTGATCAATGTCCTTGGCCACATGGTAGGATTCGTCCGCGAAAATCGGCAGCGGCGAGCGTTGTTTAAGCCAGGTCCAATCCTTGACCGGCGTGGCGGCGGGCATGGGCTGCTCCACGTATTCGATATGCCCGTCTTTCGCCAGCCATTCGATCATTTCCAGGGCCTGCTCCTTGGTCTTCCAGCCTTCGTTGGCATCCACGCGCACGGTCTTCTTCGGCGCCACATCGCGCAACGCCTGCATGTTCACTTTGTCATCGGCCACGCCCACTTTGACCTTCAGGACGGGATATTGCTCCGCTTCCCGCACCTTCTTGCGAATCATGTCCGGTGTGTCGATACCGATGGTGAACGACGTGATATGATGGTGCTCGCGAAATCCGAGTCCCAGAAAGTCATAAACCGACTTTCTGGCGCGCTTGGCGGCACCGTCCACCAAGGCGATATTGATCGCGCATTTGGCAGACATGTCATGCGGAGAGAGCGTGTCGAGGTAAGTCATGCTGCCCGGAATGTCCGTAAAGGACAGGCCGCGAGGGTCCACTTTTTTAAAGAAGGCCTCGACAGTTTCCGCCGTTTCCTTGTAACGCTTGGTGGCTGCCGCCTCACCCAGGCCGATCGTCCCATCCGCCCCGGTCAGTTCGACGACGACCGATTTGAAAATGTTCGTGCCGCTGCCACGGGCAATGGTCCACGTATGCGTCAATTGCAAGTCAAGCTGCCTGGAAATCAATTTCACGTTGCAAACGAAAGCCGAAAACCGGGGACGAAGCAATAAACTTGTGCATAATTGCAATTGCATTTGAAATGTTTCCGGGCAAGTTGAGGCCATGGTTCCCGAGCAAGAAAGTGATTCTGCGGCACCGTCGGCAGGCCCGCGTGGCAGGTCTCCGGCAGCCCGGCGCGGCCGGCGTTCCGGTCGTGGACGACGAGGTCGCGGCCCCAGGCCCGCTGATGCGCCTCTGGGCGAGTCAGCACCGCCAAGCGACGAGGCTCTTGCCCCGCGCGGCGAACCCGCCGCAGAGCCACGCCCTTCCGCACCTAACGTCGAAAGAGAATTTCAAGCCCCCATGGCGCCCCGGGTTGAGCGAATGGATCGAGTTCCCGCATCCCCACTTTCAGTTCAGCAGGCGATCGAAGAGGTCAATCGCGTCATCGACAGCTTGCGCGAATCGCTGGATGACATGGAAGGCGTGCTGGAAACCCTTGAACTGGCCGAACGTCAGAAAAATGCGGACGAACAGGAAATCGAATCGTTGCGCCGCAGTCTGCGCCACATGCAGCGCCCGCGGGACGGCGGCAATCAGCAGCGGCACCAGCATCCAAATCAGCCGCATCACCAATCTCGCCATCAGGATCAACCCCGTCATCAGGAGCAGCACTACCAGCCCCAAGCCCAGGCTCCATCACCCCAGGTCGTTGACGATCCGAAGGAAGATCAGCATTCTGATTAGACGGTTGAAAGGTGCAGCCCGGGCCGTCAGGCCGGCGATTTAATTTCTTCCTGTGACGGCGCAGTCCAGCCATTCGCCAACCAGCGACGCCTTGGTGGCCTCGGCCACCGCTCTTCGAAAATCAACATCTCGCATGACGTTCAGCGAGCCGGTGACGCATACCTACAATCCGCTCCTCTACGCCTGGGCGCCGCACGAAGCTTACTTGCGGAAATATTTCGGCCAGCCGAAGCGCGTGCTATTTCTCGGCATGAACCCGGGACCCTTCGGCATGGTGCAAACGGGGGTGCCGTTTGGAGAAATCGCCGCCGTGCGGGATTGGCTGAAAATCGGGGGCGTGGTCGGCAAACCGAAATTGGAACACCCTAAACGGCCCATCACCGGATTCGACACGACGCGCTCGGAGGTGAGCGGCCAGCGGCTGTGGGGTCTTTTTGCGAAACGCTTTGGCACTCCCGAACGCTTTTTTGCGGAACACGCGGTTGTAAACTATTGCCCGCTCGCGTTTCTCGAAAGCACGGGCCGCAATCGCACTCCCGATAAACTGACCGCCACGGAAAAGTCGCGGTTATTTGATGCCTGCGACCAGCATTTGTGCGCCCTTGTTACCGTGCTTCAACCGGAGTGGCTGATCGGAGTAGGCGATTTCGCGGCGAAACGCGCCAAGCTCGCGTTACCAGAGGGCTCGTTGAAAATCGGGCAAATCCTTCATCCCAGCCCAGCGAGTCCGGCGGCAAATCGTGATTGGCCAGGCGCGGTGACACGCCAATTGAAAGACCTTGGAATCTGGCGGCAGACAGAGGTCACTGCCCTTCCTGTAATACCGTACCGTCCGGGGCGATGAACATTTTTGGATAGTGGGCTTCGTCCTTGAATGAAACGATATATACCGTGCGGTTCCCCCAAAGTTCCTTGTAAACTCCGCTGGCGCCAGAAGGAGGTCCTTTTTCGTCGATCACCTTTATGACCGGAGCCGGAACGTCCGACATCGGAATCTTGGTGCCGTGTTGCGACGTGATGGCCACCGACATATCGGGATTTAAGACGCTGCCGTCGGGAGCGACGTAAAGGGTGGGAAAAATCTCAGGTTCGCGAAAGGTTACCACGTACACGACATGGCCAGCCTGGATCTGCCGTTCGGCGTCCACAATGTCGGCGGCGCCCGCCTGGGCCAGGACCGTGGCCTGCACGGGGGGGGGCAAAGCGCCAAATTTCGCGCCCAACGATGTCAGCGGCTTGTTATAAGGCGTTTTTTTATTTTCCGCTTTTTTCGCCTGCTGTTGGGGAGTGTCGCATCCGCAAAGCAAAATCCCCAGCGCCACGGCCCCGAAAAGGTTGAATTTCATAAATCTTTGCCAATGTAGCCCCCGCGATGCGGATGGCAAGCGTTCGGGTTTAAGGCGGGATTTGCGCTTGGTTCGGTTGTGGGGCAGGTTTACAGTAAGGTTGCATTTGAAGATCATGGCGTTGAAATTTTGTTCGTGAAGTATTGTTTTGACACAGGTCTAATTTGCGAGTGCGATAAGCCGGTCCACGCTGGGTTTTCCTGGCATGTATAGATTAAACAAATCAAACGGGGAATTGTTTCGCCGGGAAGATGTTTCCCTGGCGGGAACCGCCATCTCCGCCGCAACCCATTTTCTGTCAACAGCGACTTCGCCCGGCAGCGCGCGGCCGCCTCAATCGTCAGCCTGAACGTCTATGTATCGAGTTTTTGAGAGCTACCTGCAGTTTGCATGCTCAGCCCTGATAAAATTTCGCCAGACCGGAGCCATCATCCCCTCGCAGCGGATCCTGATCGACAAGATGATCAGCCCTGTGCCGCGCAACTATGCCGGGCAGATCATTGAGTTGGGCGCCGGGAATGGTGCTCTGACGGTGCGCCTCGCGAAGCGTTGTCCCAAGGCGCGTATCATCGCCTGCGAAATAAATCCCGCCCTGGCGCGAGATACCCGGCGCAATCTGGACCTCGCCGGTATTAATGGCCGCGTCCAAGTCGTCTCCGACGCCGCCGAGCATCTGCTTTCTGAAATGGGCCGTCGCGGCACCGATAAGGCCGATTATATCGTTTCCGGAATTCCGATTGGAAATCTGGGACGCGAGCGCACGCTAAACCTGGTCAATAAGATCAGTCGGGGACTCACCAAAGGCGGGCTGTACATCCAGTTTCAGTACTCCCTGATCGACCGGAAAACCATCCGGTCCAAATTCTCGCACTTGCGCACCGTGCCGGTGGTTCTGAATTTCCCACCCGCTGTCATTTACTACGCCACAAAGTAGCGTCCGCGCCCGGCCGATGCGCATCTGAGAGCGCCCTATTCCCAGAGCCGAAACGGCAACGCGCTTTTATCCAGGTAGGTTTTGCACTTCGGGCATTTCCCCGGATCATTCCACACTTCCACACGGTGGATTGGCGAGTAGGGACATTGCGGTTTAAAGTTAAACCAGCGGAACCGTTTCACGCCTGTCGGCTTCACGCGATTCAAAATAGATTGCAGCGAAAGCGAAGGTTCCGCCTCGATCCTCCCTTTCGGCGAGCTCAGCCGTGAAATACCTCCTGCGGTGGAGACACTTCCCGCGGCGGCTTTCAACCGGGTGACCGCATCATACAGATTCTTGCAATCCCAGCAGACAATAGTCTGGACCCATACGAGAATGCCGCGATCCGGCCCGCCGGAAACCCTGGCCTTGAATCCACATCTCGGACACTCGTAAGCGTAGGAACGTCCCATGCAACGGAAAATAAAAAGGGCGCACCAACAGGGTGCACCCAAATACACACGGTAAGGCGAATTTATCATCCCTCACGCCAAATCGCAACCCCGTTGCGTTACGAATTGTTACGGAATCGTGTCATCAATGCCGCCATCACGGTGGGTCAAAGTTCCACACAAGGCCTTGTTGACACGTTGGAAATACACTCATACGCTCGCAAAATAGGTATGTAGATTTGCATCAAAATGGCGAACTGATTTGATGGGGCATTAAACCTAAGCCGGAACGATTCAGTTGAAAAAGGGCGCACCGTTTGGCGGACTTGGGATGTAAATGAAAAACTCAAGTTCGCTGCCTCGACAGGAGGCGCACCAAACGGTGCGCCTGAACCTTGACACCAAAGACGCCACTTCGT
>JBGALR010000024.1:0-104025 GCA_044223735.1 Limisphaerales bacterium
ACCCTGCCCTCGCCTGGGGGCGAGGGCAGGGGTGCGGGCGAGCTCTAACCTCCCTCGCTTCAACGACAAAGCAAAAATGCAGCTAATAAAACAAAAACCTGCCCGGCGATTACTTCCCCATCTCCTGCTCCTCGCGCTGGCCGTGTCGGTCCTCATCCCGCGCCCGTCCGCCGCGCAGTCCGCTACCAACTCCGAATATCTGGTGGGCGTTTATTATTTCTCCGGATGGTGGCGGGAAATGCCCAATAAATACTTCACAGCCGGCGCGGACTGGCGCACCAATTATCCCAATCGTGTCCCTCTCCTCGGCGAATACAACGAGCAGGCGACGATGGATCGTGAAATCACCGCCGCGGCAGCGCACGGCATCAGCTTCTTTCAGATGCTCTGGTATTTTCAGGGCCGCACGAACATTGGCGAGCCGCACGCCGACAAGCTCAACGAAGGCGTGCGCACGTTCATGGCTTCGCCTAAAAATCGCGAACTGAAGTTCACGCTGGAGTACGTGAATCATCCGCCGTTCGATATCGACGATGATGCCGCCTGGGAGAAATCCTGCCGTGAATGGTGCGACATCATGCGGCACCCCAGCTATCTCCGGGTCGGCGGCCGCCCGGTTTTCAAAATTCACGGCGCCGATTTTTTCTTCGCGCAAAACGGCCGCGACCCGGCCCGCGTGGCCGCGCGCATCGCCACGTTGCGAGCGATCGCCGCGAAAACCGGCCTGCCGCCGCTGCTGATCGGCGGCGGGGTGAGCGCAGCCGCCGTCGCCGGATCGCCGGTCGTGGACCCTTACGATTATCTCACCACTTACATGGAAATGCCGAATCTGCCCGTGCAGGAGAAACCTTATCCCTACACGACGCTCCTCGCATTTGCTGAGCGGGCATGGACCAATTACGCGCGGCTCAGCCATAAGCCATATGTCCCGTATGTGCCGTCCGGCTGGGATCCGCGTCCGTGGAAGGATTTTCGCGCGTCCTACGATTTTCCCAATCAGGAGCAATGGCTCGCCGCGTTGCGCGACGCCAAAACGGTTTTGGATGATTCCCCCAACCTCGGCTTCGTCGCCGCGCCCGGCCAGCGTCAAAAGGCGCTGCTCATCTACGCGTGGAACGAATGGGGCGAAGGCGGCATCGTCGGCCCGACACGCGGCGACGGTGACATGAAACTCCGCGCCATCGCAACGGTCTTCGGCGCGCCCCCGGCCACGAAATAATTCCCCCCTCCATTATGGAAATCAAAAACCTGAACGAAGTGCCGGCATTCACCACCAAGGACGGTTCCGAAATACGCGAACTGCTGGCGTATCGCAACTCCGCCATCCGCAACCAGAGCCTCGCCGAGGCGCGCCTGCCCGCGGGCGGGTCGACGCAGGAACATTATCACCCAAAGACGGAGGAGATTTATTACATCACGCACGGAACCGGCCGCATGCGAATCGAGGGCGAACTGCGCGACGTGGCGGTGGGCGATGCCATCGCGATCCCGCCCGGACTGAAGCACAAAATCTGGAATACCGGCGCTGACACGCTCCGCCTGCTCTGCTGCTGCGCGCCGTGTTATGAGGACAACGACACCATCATCACGGAAGGCTCGCCGTCCTGAACCGCACCGTCACAGCGGCGGCTGCCAGCCGCCGCCCAGCGCCTTGTAGAGCTGGATGATGGAAATCAGTTCGTTGGCCTGCGTCTGCACCAGCGCGCGTTCCGTGGGGTAAAGTTCCTGCTGCGCCTGCAGCACTTCGTAGTAACTCGACTTGCCGTTGATGTAGCGCAGCGTCGCCAGGTCCACCGACTCGGAGAGAAAACTGGTGGCCTGCTCGTTGTAGACGCGGGTCTCGGACAGCTTCTGGCGCGTGATCAAGGCGTTGGAAACCTCCTGCAACGCGACCAGGACATTTTGTTCGTAAGCCGACTTCGCCTGGTCGAACACCGCCTTGGACGCCCGATATTGCGCCAGCAACTGTCCGCCCTGGAACAGCGGACCCGCGACGCTCGCGCCGACGTTCCACGCATTGGCGCTGCCGGCGGAGAACGTCGAAAGTTCCGGGCTCACTTTGCCGAGGAACGTGGTCAGGCCAAACTGCGGAAAGAAATTCGCGAAGCTCGCGCCGATGGTGGCGTTGGCGGCGATGAGATTTTCCTCCGCCGCGACGACGTCCGGCCGGCGCTTCAACAACGCGCTCGGCAGCCCGGGGGGAATCTGCGGCGGCATTTGCGTGATGCTGAGCGAGGAACCGCGCGGGATGGCGGCGGGACCGCGCCCGAGGAGCACATTGATCTGGTTCTCGGTGGTGGCAATCTGGGTTTCCAACTGCGGAATCAGCGCGGCGGCATTCGCCAGCGCGGCGGCGGCGCGGTCAGTTTCGAGTTTAGAGGAGACGCCGTTGATGCGCTTTTCGTTGAAGATGCGATACGTGCCCGCGAACGCATTGGTCGCCTCTTTCTGAATCTGCAATTCGGTGTCGTATTGAATCAGTTGAAAATACGCCGCCGCCACGTCACCGATCAGCGTGATGGTCACGCCCTTGCGCGCCTCGTCGGTGGCGAGATATTGCGCGCGCGCGGCCTCGGTCAGCCGGCGGATGCGGCCCCAGATGTCGATTTCCCAGACGGCATTCAAATTCAACACCGCCGAGCTTTCAGTCGAACCGCTGAGGCTCGCGGGTGAATTGAACAGGGCGTTGCGGCCGCGCCCCACTTCCCCGCCGTAACCGACCTGCGGGAAGAGCGGCGCGCGGGCGACGACGACCTGCTGACGCGCCTGGTCGACGCGCGCGATGGCCTGCTTGAGATCGTAGTTGTTTGTTAACGCGGTGCGGATCAGGTCCCGCAACACGGGATCCTTGAACACTTCCCACCACGGCAGATCGGCGAGGGAGTTGGTGGTTTCCGTGGGCGAGAAACGATAGTTGCCGGGCGTCGTGACGGGCGGGCGTTTATAGTTCGGCCCCACCTTGCACCCGCCCACGATTGCGACCGTCAGCGCCAGCAACAGCCAGTGTGTAATTTTCAGTTTCATCTGAATCGTCTTCAAACTATTTCTTCAGCAACGCCGTTCGCGCGGCGGCCAGTTCCTTGAGCTTCGCCTTGTCCACCTCGGGAAATTGCAGGTTCAGCGACGCCAGTTTTTCGATCACCGCCGCCGCGACCACCAGGCGTGTGAACCACTTGTTGTCCGCCGGGACCACATGCCACGGCGATTCGGGGGTGGCGGTGTTGCGAATCATGTCCTCGTACGCCTTCATGTATTCGTCCCAATGCCCGCGTTCTTTAAGATCGGCGCTGGAGAACTTCCAGTTCTTCTCCGGTGTTTCCAGCCGCTCAAGAAAGCGCCGTTTCTGTTCCTTTTTCGAAACATGCAGGAAGAATTTGCAGACCGCGATGCCATTGCGCGCGAGATACGATTCGAAATTGCGGATGTCCCGGAACCGTTCGTCCCAGATGCGTTTGGTCACCAGCCGCTCCGGCAATTTCTGAGCGGCGAGATATTCGGGATGCACCCGCACGACGAGAGTCTCCTCGTAGTAGGACCGGTTGAAGATGCCAATCTGCCCGCGATTGGGCAGGCACTTCATGCAGCGCCACAAATAGTCGTGGTCCAGATCGTCCGAGGTGGGCGCCTTGAAGGAATACACCTGGCAGCCCTGCGGGTTCACTCCCGACATCACGTGCTTGATGGCGCCATCCTTCCCCGCCGCGTCCATCGCCTGAAAAATCAGCAGCACCGCCCAGCGATCCTGCGCGTATAGTTTCTCCTGCAAATCCGCCAGCGCCTCCACGCCCATGATCAGCGCCTCCTTCGCGCGGGATTTGTCATCATCCTTCAGGTGCAGGGTGTCGTCGGGGTCCACGTCGCGCAGGCGAAATTTTTTGCCTTTCGTGACGCGAAAATTCGCGGCGATCCGGCTGGCCCTTTTGACGATTTCTTTTGTTTTCACAGGCTGACACTTTCCCGGGTTTGCAAGTTTTCCAACCGCCACCCTCACAACCTCACCATCTTTATCCGCCGAACATAATGGCAATTCCGACCCGCATTAGTCCATTGCGAACCGTCGCCCCCGGGGGGGGGTTCATGCCTTGGGCGCCGCTTGCAGTTCTCCGGCAGCTTCCGCGGCATCCGGCGCGAGGGACTTGCCTTTCCGCCCGATCACCAGCCACGTCCGCAAACGCCCTTTGCCTTTGATCTCCACTTCGCCGCGTTCCTCGAGGTCGAACTCCGGCCGCAGCGCGGCCGCCATGCCGACGGTCACTTGCACGCGGCCCGGCAGGCCCGTGGCTTCCATGCGGCTCGCGGTGTTCACCGTGTCGCCCCAGAGATCGTAAATGAATTTGCTGCGACCGATCACTCCCGCGACCACGGGACCGGTGTTCAAGCCGATGCGCAGGCGCAACGAGGCGCCATGCTTTTGATTGAATTGTTTCATCGACTCGATCATCTCGAGCGCCATGTCCGTGAGGGCGACGGCGTGGCCCTGGCATTTATGCGGCACGCCGCACACCGCCATGTAACAATCGCCGATGGTTTTGATCTTCTCGACCTGATGCCGCCGCGCGAGCTCGTCAAAGCCCGTGAACAGGTCGTTCAACAGCGCCACCAGCGGTTCCGGCGACATTCCGCCCGAGAGCTTCGTGAAATCCACGATGTCCGCAAAGAGCACGCTGACTTCCGGAAAATGATCGGCGATGCCCGCCTCGCCCGACTTGAGCCGCGTGGCGATGGCGGCCGGCAATATGCTGAGCAGCAACCGCTCATTTTCGCGGTTGAGGCGATCGATGGTCAGGTGCGTGTTGACCCGCGCCAGCAATTCGTGGGCATTGAACGGTTTCGCCACATAATCCACCGCGCCCATCTCGAAGCCCCGAACGATATCCACCGTGTCGGTGCGCGCCGTCAGGAATATGACAGGGATGCCGCTCGTTTCCGCCGATTGCTTGAGATGACGGCACGTCTCAAAGCCGTCCATCCCCGGCATGATCACGTCGAGCAGAATCAGGTCCGGCTTCATCCGCGCGACCAGATCGAGCGCCTGCGTGCCGTTGGTGGCCACGCTGATCTGATAGCCCTTCTCTTTCAGCGTGCTCGAAAGCACCTGAATGTTTGCCGGCGTATCATCGACGATCAAAATCCGGCTGCTCATGCTGAAGCGCTGGCGGAAGACACCGGAATCAATTTTCGCGCGTGGCGCGCTGGCGGGCCGCGAGATAGCTGTCGAGCTCAGCCATGTCCTTGAAAATGGCGACGCCGGGCAGTGACTTCATGATCTCGAAGACCTCCTGGATCTGCGGTTGCATGTGGATGAAGGACGCCTGGCCGCCGCGCTCCTTCAATTGCTTCCGGGTGGTGGAAAACACGCGCAGGCCCGCGCTGCTGATGAATTTCAACTGGGCGAGGTCGAACACGACGTCCTTCACCGGCGCCACAATCGCGGGGGCGAGCTGCTTTTCCAGGTCGGGCGCGGTCGCGGTGTCGAGACTGCCGTTGAGTTTCACGGAGACGGCGTCGGCGCCGACTTTTTGGATTAGGATTTCGAGAGGCATATCAGTATTTGCGAACTAGTTTTCGGTGGTTTGACTCCATTTGGCAAAGTTATTTTGGGTCGCCGGCCGGCGCGACGTTTTTCGCGAGGCGCAACACGTTTTGGCCGTCCTCGCGACGATAGGTGACGTCATCCATGTATTTTCGGATCAGTTGAATCCCCCAACCTCCCGGCAGCCGGTCGTCGTCGTCATCCGGCCGCGTGTCCTCCACGTGCGCATGCAACGGATCAAACTCCGGGCCGTGGTCGAACAGCTCCAGAACGATTTGGCTGCCCGTGTGCTCGATGCGGACTTTGAATTTTTTCCGCGCGTCCCCCTGCAACGCGTGATTGACGATGTTGCTGCCGCACTCCTCCAGCGCGAGCGAAAGGCCGAACAGCGCCTTTTCCGGGACCTGTCGCGCCTGCCCAAACTCCTGCAACGCCTCAACGGCGCGCATCACTTCCCCGGGCGTGGCATGACATTCCAGGATCATACTTTGGTGGCGTTCGCGCCGCCGACGCGCAGGGAAAGAATGGCGATGTCGTCCGATTGCGGGGCCGTGCCGGCGAACGCGCGGACTTTTTCCAGCAGCGCGGCGGTCATCGCCGACGCCGACAGCCCCGCGAGCGCGCCGGAATCGGCCAGCAAACGGTCGTTGCCATAACATTCGTCGGCGGGATTGAACGCCTCGCTCACACCGTCCGTGTAGAAAATCAGGGCGTCCCCGTCGCGCAACGTGAGTTCCGTGCGCTCGAATTCCAGACCCGGCTCAAAGCCCAGCGCCGTGCCCAGATTCTTCACCGCCCAGCACGGCGCCGCTCCCGAGGTCATCAATACGGGACGGCAGTGTCCGGCGTTGGCCACCGTCAACCGGCCCGAACCGGGATCGAACACCGCGCACAGAAACGTCACGAACATGCCGGACGGGTTGTCGGCGGAGAGTTCATCGTTGAGACGCGCGAGGATGCGTTCCGGCTCGACGACTTCGCGCGACAGCAATCGCGCCAGGCTGATGGCCCGCACCATGAACATCGACGCGGGAATCCCCTTCCCCGACACGTCGCCCAGAAAGATCACCAGCCGCTCCGGCGCGGCCGCGCAAACGCCGTAAAGATCGCCGCCTACCTCGCGCGCCGGTTCCAGCACCGCGCCAAAGGCGACCCGATAGGTTTTCTCCATCGCGCCGAAATCGTGCGGCAGCATGCCCATCTGGATCTCCCGCGCCACGCGCAATTCGCTCGCAATCTGTTCCTTCACCGCGTCGCTGTATGCCTTGGCCTTGAGCAGCGAGCGCACGCGCGCCTTTACCTCCGGCATCTCAAACGGCTTGGTCAGATAATCGTTCGCCCCCGCCTCGAAGCCGCGGGTTTTGTTTTGCACCTCTTCGAGCGAGGACAAAAACATGATCGGCACCTCGGCGGTCTCCGGCATCGCGCGCAATCGCCGGCAAACCTCGTAGCCATCCAGTCCGGGCATCACGATATCGAGCAGCACCAGATCCGGCGGATTGCGGGCGGCAATTTGCAGCGCCATTTCGCCGTTGAGCGCGAGGCTGAGCTTGTGATCCGCCTTAAGCCCTTCGACAAGAATGTCGAGATTGGCCTTGGCGTCGTCCACCAGCAACACGCGGCAGTCGGAAAGATTTTTCATGCGGTGGGAAGCTGCTTCACGGTCTGCTCGAATTGCGTGTGCGCGTCGCCAAAAGCGTAGTTTTTCACCAGCCCTTCAAACGCGGTCCACGCCCCCGCGTCGAACATCGAACGAATCGCCGCCTGGTTGGCTTCAAGAAACTCCACCGCGCCCGGATCAAACTCCGCGAGCAGCTTGGAGAGTTGTGCGGCCGCCGCGCGCACTTTCGCGGGGTCCTGCGGTTCAGCGGGTACCGCGGCGGCGACCGGCGCGGAGGAAGCCATGGCGCCCTTCAATTTCGCGACCAACGGATCCAGCGCCGTCGCCACCTGATGCAGCGCGGCGTCGATCTCCGTGCGGGCGGCGCGTTCGCGAATGAGTTTCTCCAGCGTGCCCGCGGCGCTCTGGACCGGCTTCGCGCCGATATTTCCCGCCACGCCCTTCAAGGTGTGGGCGACGCGTTCCGCGAGCGCGGTGTCGCCTTTTTCCAATGCGGCCGTAACTTCACGCGCCGAAGCGCCCTGTTGTTCTCCAAACTGGTGAAGGAGTTTCAGGTAAAGTTTACGATTGCCCGCCACGCGCGCGAGACCATCCTGGGTATCCAGACCTTCAATCACTGGAAGTTCCAGCCCGTTGTTGGCGGGCGCCGACGCCGCAACCACCGGGGCAGCCGCGGCAACCCCGGGCTTCGGATGATAGAACCGGCCCACCGTCTCAAACAGCGCCGCGGGATCGATCGGCTTGGAAATATGTTCGTTCATGCCGGACGAGAGGCAGCGCTGCCGTTCCTCCATCGTGGCGTGCGCGGTCATGGCGATCACCGGGAGCTTCGTGAAGCGCGGGTCGGACCGAATGCGCGCGGTCGCCTGATGCCCGTCCATCTCGGGCATCTGGAGATCCATCAATACCAGATCGAATGCCTCCGGATGGGCGAACAGGCGGTCCACCGCTTCGCGACCGTTATTGGCCACGGTCACTTTCGCGCCCACGCCTTCCAGCAATTCGACGGCGATCTGCTGGTTGATTTCATTGTCTTCGGCGAGCAACGCCCGCAGGCCCTTCAAACGCGTGGATTCCTGCCGGGCCGCGTCCCCCATTCCGGAAAAATCGTCGCTGGCGGCGGCAAACACATTGACGAGCGTGTCCACGAGCATCGAACGCGTCACGGGTTTGACGAGAAAGCCGTCCAGTTCGAGTCGTTCCGCTTCTTCGCGCACTTCCTCGCGCCCAAATGCCGTGACGAGCACGATCGCGGGCGGCCGGGTGAGTGTCTCGTCGCTTTTGATATGGCGGCTCGCCTGCAAACCATCCATGCCCGGCATGCGCCAGTCCATGAACACGATATCAAACGGTTCCGTGGCATCGTGCTCCTTGATCGCCGAGATGGCTTCCGAACCGGACGCGACCACTTTGACATATTGGGCAATGGCACAGAGGGGTTCCTGCAGAATTTCCCGCGCGGCGGCGTTGTCATCCACGACCAGCACCCGGAGTTGCGCGAGTTTGTCGGGGACAATCTTGCCTGCCCCCTTGGGGGCTCCCACGCCGACCCAGATCGTGCAGAAAAAGGTGCTGCCCGCGCCGGGTTCGCTTTCGAGCCAGACGCGACCACCCATTAATTCCACGAGGCGGCGACAGATCGTCAGGCCCAGCCCGGTGCCGCCATGCTTGCGCGTGGTGGACATGTCCGCCTGCGTGAATGGTTGAAACAGTTTCGCGGCCTGCTCGCGGGTCATGCCGATGCCGGTATCGCTGACGGAAAACTTGAGTTGCACCTTTTCACCGGTGCGTTCGAGCAATTCGATGTTGAGGCGTATTTCACCGCGCTCGGTAAATTTCACCGCGTTATTGACGAAGTTCGTCAGGATCTGACCGATGCGCAACGGGTCGCCCAGCAGATGCTCGGGGATTTTGGGCGAGACGTGGGCGAGGAACTCCAACCCTTTCTCGTGCGCCTTCTGCGCCGTGAGAATTGTCACGGACCCAATCACTTCATCAAGGCGGAAATCGGTGCTCTCGATGTCCAGCTTGCCGGCCTCGATTTTGGAGAAGTCGAGAATGTCGTTGATGATGCTGAGCAGCGACGTGCCCGCGTTGTGGACCTTGCTCACATAATCGCGCTGCTTGGCGTTGAGCGGCGTCTTCAGCGCGAGGTGCGACAGGCCGATGATGGCATTCATCGGGGTGCGAATTTCATGGCTCATGTTGGCCAGGAACATCGACTTCATCTCGGTGGCTTCCTCGGCTTTTTCCTTGGCCGCCATCACTTCCTGCTCCTGCTGCTTGCGCAGCGTGATGTCGGTGAACGTGACCACCGCCCCCACGACCGCGCCGTCCTTGCGAATCGGCGTGGCACCGTATTCCACGGGGAGGCCGGTGCCGTCCTTGCGCCAGAGAAACTCGTCATCCACGCGGCTCGCTTCACCGCGCTTGTACGCCGCATGCATCGGGCATTCTTCCTTCGGATAGTCGCTGCCGTCGGGCCGGTGATGATGGATGGCCGCGTGCGATTCCTTGCCGATCAATTCCTCGGCGGTGAAACCGAGCAACTGGCATGCGGCCGGATTGACGAATCCGATGCGACCCTCCGTATCGACGCCAAAGATTCCCTCGGCGCTCGATTCGAGGATCAGCCGCGACCGCTCCTCGCTCACCTTGAGATTCTCGCGCTGCGTCGTCAGTTCGCGCTGTTGCGCGAGCAATTCCTCCTGCGATTGCGTCAACTCCTCTGTCTGTTCCTCGAGCGCGCGCGCCTGTTCCTGCGTTTGTCCGAGCAATTCCTGCGTGCGCAAATTCCGCTCGAGGATCTCCAGGCTCATCCCCACGACCGGCATGAGTTCGTCGCGCAACGTTTTTTCCTTCTCCTCGAACACGCGAAATGAGCCCAGTTCCAGGACTCCCAGCAAAACGTTCTTGGAAAGGATCGGCAACGCCACGACTTGCGCCGGCTCGCCGGAACCAACGCCGGAACCGATGCGCAGATATCCGGGCGGCAAATTCTTTAACACCGCCATTTTGCGATCCTGCGCGCATTGGCCGACCAGACCTTCGCCGAGGCGGAACGAATCCTGTGCGGCCGCCACGTCTGAAAGGCCAAATCCGGCCATTCGTTTCAAACATCCCGTATTCTCCTCCAATATATAAAATCCCGCGACGCCGCCGCCCATGGTCGGGACCAGGCCGGACAGGAGGCGATTCCCAAATTCCGCGACCGACGTCGAGCTTTGCAATGACCCGGTGATATTCGCCACGGTCGCCTTGACCCATCGCTGCTCCTCCATGGCCACCGCACCTTGCTTGAGGATATCGACCGATCGCGCCAGGCCGCCGGTTTCGTCCGTGGCCTGGGTGAAAGGCACCGTTTGCGCATAATCACCGGAAGCGATCGCGCGGACAGAGCCATCGAGCGCGCAAATCGGATTGACGATTTTCCGAAACGTGACATAGCCCAGCGCCGCGGTCAGCAAAACCGCCAGCGAGTTGGCGATCAACATCCGGGATTCCACGCGACGGATCGTGGCCACGGATTCCTTCCCGGCGCCTTGCGCGGTCTCTTCGGTATGTCGTATCCACTCCGCCGAAACTTCGCTCAGATGACTGGCAACTTCGGCCAGGGATCCATTGAGGAAGGCGACCGCCTCGTCGTGCCTGCCCTGGTCGGCCAGGGCCATGGCCTGTCTCGCTCCGGTCACGTAATCCCGGGACGCATTCTGAAACTCGGTCAGGAGCCGGCGATCGACGTCGTCATCGATCAGGGTGTCGCTGTACCGGGTCAACAACCGGTTTACCTCCGCCACTCCATCGTCAAAAGCGAACTGGGATTCCTGCAGTTTGTTGGTATCCAGCAAATGGTTGCGGGTATTGACCCGGAGTTCCACCGCCGTCCGGGAAAGGTTTCCCAACAACGCGAGACTCGGTATCTCGGACTCCGACACCTCCTCGCTCCGCGATTCGATCTTCCCCAGTTGGATGCGCGTGGCGACACCCAGGGCAAGCAGGGCCAGCAGCGGCACCGCCAGCAAAATTGTAAGTCGTCGGGCGATCGTCATAGCTTATCGGTTTCGATTCGGTGTGATTCGCAAGCGCGCCGGGTGAGCGGGCCCGGAGATGCTCCTGCACCGCTGATAAATCCCTTCTCCCTGATGCAGAAAGTGATTCCCGGCCTCTTTCATGTGCTCCGCGGGATCCAGCAGCAACAAACCATCCGGCACGAGCAGCGACGCCATCCGGTCCAGCACCGTGCGGCGATGGGCGGCTTCCAGATACATCAGCACGTTCCGGCAGAAAATCACGTCGAACGGTCCCGGCACATGCCAGACGGCATCGACCAGATTCAACGGGCGAAATTCAACCAGCCGGCGCACACAAGCGGCAATGCTCTGTCCCGCCGGAACCGTCTCGCCCAGGAATTGCGCATGCCGCTCTTCCGGCAGATGCGCCACGGTTTGACTGCCGTATTCGCCGCGATGCGCGACCGCCAGTGCGTCCTCGTCAATATCGGTCGCCAGGATGGTCGCTGGCGGATCCTCGCGACGAAAAACCTCGATCAAGGCCATGCCGAGCGAATAGGGCTCCTGCCCCGTGGCCGCAGCCGCGCACCACAGCCGGGCCGTTCCCCGCCGATGCGCCGCCCACAACGCATGCTCGGCGGCGACATCGAAATGCCAGGGATGACGGAAGAAGGCCGTGTGATTGGTGGTTACCAGCGTCACGAGGCGGCGGCTCGCCGCGGGATCGCGGTTCTCGGCCGCGTCCAGCAGGGCATCGAAAGCGGCGGGAGGCTCCATTTGTGTCCGGCAACAACGGCGGTACAGCAAATCACGATGGCGCTCGTGCAGCTCGATGCCGGCCAGTTGCAAGGCCAGGCGTCGCGTCCGATCAAACTGTTCGATGGTTAACATCGCCGTTCGCAGAGCGGAAAATTTTCAAGCACCGACGGGCCAAACCTGAAATTTCCCATCGACATCATCCGTGGGCCGGTGGAACTGGACCGCCCGATGCGGGAGCGGCGGCTGCTTTCGCCGGCACATGCTTGGAACCGCCCAATTTCTCGATCACATAAAACGCCACCGGGATCAGAAACACCGCGATAAAGCTCGCCGCCAGCATGCCGCCAATGACCGTGAAACCCATCACCTGACGCGACAATGCGCCGGCGCCGTCGGCACGCGCCAGCGGGACGCAACCCAGGATGAACGCGAAGCTCGTCATCAAGATCGGGCGCAACCGCAGCTTCGCGCCTTCGAGCGCGGCATCAATCAGCGGCTTGCCTTCGTCGTAGCCCATCTTGGCAAATTCCACGATCAGAATGGCGTTTTTGGCCGCGAGACCAATGAGCATCACCAGACCGATCTGTGCATACACGTTATTCTCGTAATGCCCGATCATCATGCCGGCGAACGCGCCGAACACCGCCACCGGCGTTCCCAACAACACGCTGAACGGCAGGCTCCAGCTTTCATATTGCGCCGCCAGAATCAAAAACACGCACAGAAGGGAGAAACCAAAAATCACCATGGGCGAAATGCCCTCCTGCGCGACTTTTTCCTGGAAGCTCATGCCCATGTAATCGTAGCCCATGCCCGACGGCATGGTTTGCGCGAACACTTCCTCAAGCGCCTTCATCGCCTGCGCCGAACTGTAAGGCGGCCGCGCGGACGCGTTGATCTGCGCCGATTCGTGCAGATTGTAACGCATCGTAAACTCCGGCCCGAGCGTGTTGGTGACGTCCGTGACCGCCGCCAGCGGCACCATGTTGCTGGAATTATTCAGCACGTAAAACTGTCCCAGGTTTTCCGCCTGCGTGCGATAATCGCCCTCGGCCTGCACATACACCTGCCATTGCCGTCCGAAACGGTTGAAGTAATTCACGAACGCGCCGCCCATGAAGCATTGCATGGTCTGATACACGTCCTGCAAACGCACACCCTGTTGCAACACCTGCTCCTGATTCACGCTCACGTACACCTGCGGCACGCCAAACAGCGCCGTGGTAAAGACGCCCGCCAGTTCGGGACGCTTCTGCGCCGCCGCTATAAATGTCTTCAGGTTGGGCGCGAGAAAATCGATCCCCTTCCCCGTCCGATCTTCGAGAATGAACGTCACGCCACCCGCGGCGCCGACGCCGGGAATGGCCGGCGGCGGAAACGCAAATCCGATCGCGCCCGGTATCTTGGAGAAACGCGCGTTCAAGCTCTGCTTGATCGCGGTGTACTGTTCGTCCGGCGCCTTGCGCTTGGACCACTCATCGAATGTGATGAAAAAGAAGGCGCTGTAGGTGTTGTTGACACCGCTCAACATGCTGTAGCCCAGCACCGACGTGTAATATTTCACCCCCGGCGTCGTCTTCAGGATTTCCTCCGCCTGACGCACCACCTCGTCCGTGCGTTGCAGCGACGCGGCATCCGGCAACTGCACACCGGCGAAGACGTATCCCTGGTCTTCATCCGGCAGGAAGCTCGTGGGAATCTTTTTGCCGAGCAAACCGGCGCACACCGCCGCCGCCGCCAGCAGGATCAGGGCGATCGCGCTCTTGTGAATCAGGAAGCGGCAGACGCCGACGTAGCCATCCGTCGCCCGGGCGAACATGCGGTTGAAGCCGTCGTAAAACTTCTGCATCAGGCCGGTGCCCTTTTTCTTGGGACGCAACAGCAACGCCGCCAGCGCGGGCGAAAGCGTCAGCGCGTTGAACGCGGAGATGATCACCGAGACGGCAATTGTCACGGCGAACTGTTGATACATTCGTCCCGTGATGCCGGGGATGAACGCGGTGGGCACGAACACCGCCGTCAAAATGATGGCGATGGCGATGACCGGCCCCGAGACTTCCTCCATGCCTTTGAGCGCCGCCTCTTTGGGCGAGAGCCCATGCTCGATGTGATGCTCCACGATTTCGACGACGACGATGGCGTCATCGACGACCAACCCGATGGCCAGCACGAGGCCGAACAGCGACAGCGTGTTGATCGAGAAACCAAACAGCGGGAACAGCATGAAGGTGCCAACCAGCGACACGGGCACCGCGAGCAATGGAATCAATGTGGCGCGCCAGCCTTGCAAAAAGATAAAGACCACGATGATGACGAGGATGATGGCTTCAATCAGCGTATGCTCGATTTCCTTCATGCCCTCGGTAACCGCCAGCGTGGTGTCGAGCGAGACCACGTAATCCATGTCCGGCGGAAAGCTCGCTTTCAGTTTCGCCATCAGCGCCCGCGCATCGGCGGCCGCCTGCACGGCGTTGGAATCGGGCAATTGATAAAGCGCGATGAGCGCGGCCGACTTGCCGTTGAGGCGCGCCTTCATCGTATAATTCTGCGCGCCGAGTTCGATGCGCGCAACGTCCCTCACCCGGACGATCGCGCCTCCCGGCGCGGCGCGCAGCACGATGTCACCGAACTGCTCCGCCGTGGTGAGGCGCCCCTGCGAACGCACCGCATAGGTATATTCCTGTCCTTGGGGCACCGGCTCGCCGCCGATCTGCCCAGCCGGGTTCACGTTGTTCTGGGCCTGCACGGCATTGATGATCTCCGGCACAGTGATGCCCATCTGCGCGAGGCGATCCGGCCGCACCCAGATGCGCAACGCATACTGGCCCGCGCCGAACACCGAGACGCTCGCGATGCCGGTGACGCGCGTCATCGCATCGTTAATGTTGATGTAGGAATAGTTCGCCAGGAAAACGCCGTCGTAGGTGTTGCTTGGCGAGAACAGCGAAAACATGATCAGCGGCGCCGCCGTGGATTTTTGAACCGTGACGCCCTGGTTGTTTACCGCGCTCGGCAATTGGGAACTCGCCTGCCCCTGCCGCATCTGGGCCAGAATCTGGTCGGTGTTCGGATCCGTCTTGATGTTGAAGTCGATCGTCAACTTCATGGAACCGTTGTTCGCGTTGAGCGAATACATGTATTCCATGTTGTCGACGCCGGACATCTGCTGCTCGATGGGCGTCGCCACGGATTGATCGACGGTCAGCGCGTCGGCGCCGGGATAGGTGGCATTCACCTGGATCTGCGGATCGGCGATGTTGGGGAATTGCGCGACGGGGAGGCTCAGCATCGCCACGACGCCAATCAGCACCATCAAAATGGAAATCACCATCGCAACGATGGGCCGACCGATGAAGAATTTGGACATACCTTAAAAAGTGCGAACGAGTCCTGAGTGGCGCATCGCGGGAGCGGTTATTGCTTTTGAGCGGCGTGGCTTGGCGGCGGCGGCGTGCTCGTGAGGGCCGTCGTCGCCGCCTCTTTGTAGGGAGTGGGCTGCACTTCCGCGCCGTCCCGCACTTTTTGAATCCCCTCCGCCACCAGCATGTCGCCGGCTTTAAGATTTCCGGTGATGACCCAATTCGAACCGATCCGCTCGCCGGGCTGGACGGGGCGAATGCTCACTTTATTATCCGCGCCCACGACCGCGACCAGAAACTTGCCTTGCAGATCGGTCACCGCCCGCTGCGGCACGACGAGCGCGTTGGTTTCGATGTTCATCAATGCCTTCACCGTCACGAACATGCCCGGCACCAGCAGCATTTGCGGATTGGCAAATTCCCCAACCACGGAGATGGTGCCGGTTTTCACATCAATCTGGTTGTTGGCAAATCGCACCCGCCCCTTCGTGGGATAGACATATCCCGACGCCAGGGTCAGCTCAAGCTCCGGCCCGTCGTCGTTGCCGCGGAGCGGGGTTTCTCCCTTGGCCAGCCGCGCCTGCTGCATCTGCGTCAGCAACGCCTGCGACACGGAGAAATAAACGCGGATCGGTTGAACCTTCGTTACGGTGGTCAACTGCCCGCTGCTCGGGCTCAGCAAATCGCCCACCTGTGCGCGGGCCAGCCCCGCCACCCCGTCGAGCGGCGACCGGATCGTCGTAAACCCAAGATTCAACGCCGCCGTCTCTACCGCCGCCTTGGCGGAGTCGACTTTGGCCTGGGCGGTTTTCTCGTTTTGAATCGCGTCGTCCAGTTCCTGCTGGCTGATGGCCTGCACCTTGGCGAGCGGGGTGTAACGCTTCACATCGAGCGCATACTTCTCCTGTTGCGCCTGCGCCTCGCCCAACTGGCCTTTGGCATTGTCCAGCGCCGCTTGAAACGGCCCCTTCTCGATCTGGAACAATACCTGGCCGTTCGTAACGACGCTGCCTTCCTGGTAGTCACGGCTGACCAGGTAGCCGGTGACTTGCGCGGAAATCGTGGCGTTCACATCACCTTCCAGCGTGCCGACCCAGGTGCGGTAAATGGGGACATTCTTTTGCTCGATGGCCACGACCTCCACCGTCGGGGGGCCGGCCTTGGGTGCCTCCGCCCTGTCTTTGCAGCCGCTGAACGGCAAAGCGATACAAAGGGCCGGCAAGGCAGCTTTCAGGATCCTATTGCGCACAATGTAGTTAGTCATAGCTTCCAACCAATGAACCGCCGTGTGACAGAAAGAAAACGGGTGCCCGCTTTGTGTAGCGAGTGTTGCAATTGGAGCAATTTAAGTCAAGCGGTTGGAAACCTCGACCCGACAGCGGCCGGACGCCGCCGAATTAGCGGCCCGACCCGGGCATACCAGTCCGGATCTCGTTGGAAAATCTTAATCGTGACAGGTGCAGGCATACTCCGCCCGCTGGCAGCCGCCGCAGATGTGCGTATCCAGTTTGAAGCGAAAATTCTGCGACTTCGCCCCGGGAGTTTGCTTCAGTTGTAACACGAGGCCATAATTATCGCCTTCGGGCAGTTTGGTTTTGCTCACCAGCACATCGCCCTTCTTCTCGAACTCAATCGTTGCCTTCCCGCCGCCGGCATCGGCAATCACCGTGACGCTCTGGCCCGCGGCTGGTATGGGCTTCAGTTGAGCGTCATAAAACGTGATGGTTGCGGTATGATCTTTTTCAAGAAAGAACTCCGCCTTCGGTTCGGTCTTTTCCAGCAGCCGCCCGCCTTTCGGCCCGGCGAGGTCTTTTTTGTCGGCCGCGTGGAGCGTGAGGAGCCCGGCGCATAACACGCCGGCCAGGGTCAGGAGTTTCATTGAGGTCTTCATGGTTTCGGTTCGGTTATATCCCGCAGTTTGGTTTCGGTGGTGACTCCGGCCCGCAATGGCTGGTTTCGTTCCATCCACTCGTAGAGCACGGGCAGCAAAACGAGCGTGAGGAAAGTTGAGGTGATGATGCCGCCGATCACGACCGTCGCCAGCGGGCGCTGCACCTCGGCTCCCGCGCCCGTGGCAAGCGCCATCGGCACGAAACCAAAGCTGGCCACGAGCGCCGTCATGAGCTTCGGGCGCAGTCGTGTGAGCGTTCCTTCGATCACGGCGTCACGAACGTTACGGCCTTCGCGGCGCAACTGGTTGATGAAGCTGATCAGCATGATGCCGTTGAGCACCGCAATGCCACTCAGCGCGATAAAGCCAACACCCGCGCTGATGGTAAACGGCATGCCGCGCAGCCAAAGCGCAAAGACCCCGCCCGTCACCGCCAGCGGCACACAGACAAAAATCAACGCCGCCTGCCGCGCGCTGCCGAAGCTCAGGAAAATCAGGATGAAGATAAACACCAGCGCGAGCGGCACAATCAGCGCCAGCCGGGCACGGGCCTTTTGCAGGTTCTCGAATTGACCGCCGAACTCATAATAATAACCCGGCGGCATTTTAATGCTTTCCTGAATGCGCTGGCGGGCCTCGTTCACAAAGCCCTCCGTATCGCGCCCGCGCAAGTTCACCAGAATGGCCGCGCGACGCTGGCCGGATTCGCGCGTGATCGCCCCGACCTGTTCCAGCATGTCGAATTTCGCCACCTGACCGAGCGTCACGAGGCCGCCCGCATCTGTCCTTACCGGCAGGGTCTTCATCAAATCCACATTGCGCCGTGCGTCCTCGGCGAGACGCACCACGATCGGAAAGCGCCGGTTGCCTTCGATGATGGCGCCGACTTCCTCGCCCGCGAGCGCGGCGGCGATGGCGCGATTCATATCCTCCGTTTGCAGATTGTAACGGCGCAGCGCGTCGCGGTCCGGTTTGATTTCGAGTAACGGTGAACGCCCGAAGGAATCAAACTCCACATCCCCGCCGCCCGGAATCTGGCGCAGCACATCGCGAATCTCCGTGGCGAGGCGTTCCAGCCCGGCGAAATCGTCGCCGTAAATCTTCACTGCGATGTCGGCCCGCACACCCGCCATCATTTCATTGAAACGCATTTGAATCGGTTGCAGGAAAAGAAAAGTCTGGCCCGGCACGTTGACCGCCAGCTCGCGCTGCATCAATTCAATCAACTGGTCCCGCGTCGCCGTCTCTCCTTTGATTTTGCGCCACTGGCTGCGCGGCTTGAACTCAACATAGGCGTCGCACAGATTCGGCCCCATGGGGTCCACGGCAATTTCCGCCGTCCCAAGCAAACCGAAGATGCGCTCGATCTCCGGAAATTTTTCCAGCAGCAACTTCTCGGATTTCTCCTGCAAATCCCGGGACGCTTCCAACCCGGCGCTGCTGCTCCGCACGAACGACACGAGCATCGTTCCTTCGTCCAGTTGGGGAATAAATTCAGCGCCCAGCCGGGTGAAAACGAACAGCGACGAGCCAAACAACACCAGCGCCAGCCCCACCACCACCCAGCGGAAACGCAACGCCCACGCGAGCGCGGGCGTGTAGAGCGCCTTGAAGAACCGCACCAGCCAGTTGTCACGCTCGCGAATTTTGCCGCGCAGAAAAAAGGAACAAAGCACCGGCATTAAAGTCAGCGCCAGCGCCAGCGCGCCGACGAGCGCGAAAATAACCGTGAGGGCCATCGGGCGAAACATTTTCCCCTCGATGCCGGTGAGCGCCAGGATCGGCACGTACACGATGGTGATGATCAGCACGCCAAAGAACATCGGAGTGGCGACTTCCTTCGCGGCGTGGTGAACTCCGTGCAGGCGTTCGGCGGTCGTCAGTTCCCGGCCCAGTTCCTCCTGTTTGTGAGCCAGGTGCCGGAGGATGTTCTCCACCATTACCACCGAGCCGTCAATGATGAGGCCAAAATCAATCGCCCCGAGGCTCATCAAATTCCCGGACACCCGGCTCTCCACCATCCCGGTGATCGCAAAGAGCATGGAAAGCGGAATGGTCAGGGCCACGATGAGCGCGGCCCGCAGATTGCCGAGCAGGGCGAAGAGGACCGCCACCACCAGCAAGGCGCCTTCGAAGAGGTTCGTCTCGACCGTGTGCACCGTGCGGCTTACCAGATCCGAACGGTTGTAGAGCGTGCGCACTTCAATTCCGGGCGGAAGCTTTTCCTGAATTCGGGCAAGCTTTTGGGCCACCTCGCGGGCGACGACGCGGCTGTTGCCTCCGGTCAGCATCATGGCGCCGCCAATCACCGCCTCCTCGCCGTCCACCGTCGCCGCGCCGGTGCGAAAGCTCGACCCAATGCCCACCTGCGCCACGTCCTGCACCAGCAACGGTTTCGCCGCGCCGGTGAATTTAAGCGGAATGCCGGCGATTTCCTCCACCGTCGCCACGCGGCTGCTGGCGCGAATGACCACTTGCTCGCCGCCAATCTCCACGATGCCGCCGCCCACATTCTGCGTGTTCTCGCGAACCTTGTCCGCAAGTTCGTCCACGCTAAGTCCCACACTCGTCAACCGCGCCAGGTCGGGCATGACGACAATCTGCCGTTCGTAACCGCCCGACGTGTTCACCTCGGCGACGCCCGGCGTCGCGCGCAGCAGCGGACCGATAAGATATTCCTGCACCTGCTTGAGCTCCATCAGTTGCTCGTGACGGCTGGCCGGCCGGTTGGTTGCGCCCGCCTTGAATTTGACTTCGTAAAAGAAAATTTCCCCCAGGGCCGTGCTGATGGGTGCCAGCCGGGGTTGCAACCCGGGCGGCAGTTTCTCGGCGGCGCTTAACAGGCGTTCGCTGACAAGTTGCCGCGTCCGATAGAGGTCAACGCCGTCCTCGAAGGTCATGCGTATCTGCGACAGGCCGAACTTCGACAACGAACGCAGTTCAATCATGCCCGGCAGCCCGGCCATCTGGCTTTCGATGGGCAGCGTGACCAGCTTCTCGATTTCCTCCGGCGCCAGCGCGGGGACGGCGGTGTTCACCAGCACTTGCGGATTGGTGATGTCGGGGACGGAATCAATCGGCAGTCGCAGCGCCGACCAGACGCCAAGCCCGATGAGGACCAACGTGGCAAACAGCACCAGCGCGCGGTGACGGAGCGAAAACTCGATGGACTTAAGGACCATGCTATTTCCCCGGGGCCGGCACGACGCAGCAGGCCTGTCCGCCCTTGACCGCCGCGAGTTCCGTCATCCACAACGACATCACCGGCTGCAACACGACCTGGTCGCCCGTGTAAAGCCCGTCCTTTATTTCAACCAGTTCCTGATTGATTGCGCCGACCTTGACCGGAGTGCGAATAAAGTGTTCGCCGCTCACCGTATACACCGAGTAACCGTCGCTGCATTGAATCAGCGCCGCGCGCGGAATCGTGATAACGTTGGCGGCGGATTCGATGGCAACGCTTGCCGGCGCGAAACTGCCGACCGCCAGCTCCGCCGCTCCGTTGGGAATCGCCACCAGCACTTCCACCGCCCCGGTGGTTTTCTGCAACTGCCCGTCCAGCCGCGTGATTTTTCCGGAAACGCTCCGGCCGTCACGCAGGCGGACCGTCACCGAACTTCCGACGCCCAACTGTTTCGCTTGCGCGGGCGTGACGCTGGCGCTGGCGAGGATGGCGCCTCTGGTGATTTCGTAAACGCGCAACTGAATCTCCACAGTCGTCACCAACTTTTGCTCGGTGACTTCGACCAATTTCAAGCCGACGGACCGTTGGGTTTCCTCGGGCACCAGCAATCCTTTTTTGGCGCTGTATTGCGGACCCACCGGCACCATTTCCTCAACGCTGGAGGAATTGGTCGACTTCGACTGACACCCCACGAGCAGCAAGGCAAACAGCAGAACGCAAGCGCTTTGACCGAAACGGTTCATTTCGTTTCCTCCTTCGCCACCGTAATTGTCAGCGGGGTGGACGCCCCGGTCAGCAACTCAAGATTCTGCGCGGCGTCGAGCGCCTCCTTTTTCGTTTCGAGGAGGCTTTCCACCGCTTCGAGATATTGCTTTTGCAATTCCACATAGGTGCTTACCGGCACCGCGCCGAGGCGATAATGGCGATCCGCCAGGTCCGCCGCCTCGCGAAAGTGCGGGATCGCATCGCTCCGCCAGTTTCCCATCTCGCGCAGCTTCGAATCGTACGTGAGCACCGCCTCGATCACCTTGCGCTGCACGTCGCGCTGCGCCACGAACAGGGAGGTCTCCGCCTGCATCTGCCGCGCGGCCGCCGCGTCAATGCCGGCTGTGTTGCGATTCCACAACGGCAGTGGAAACGAAACGCCCACCGTCAGGATTCTTTCCCGGTCGAACGCATTTTCCTCCGAGTAGGAAGGTCCGATGCCAATCGCCGGGTAACGTTCATTCCTGGCGAGCGCGACCTTGAATCCCTGTTGCGCCAGTTCCGCCTCCCGCAGCCGCAGCTCAAAATTATTCGTCCCCGCCTGCGCGAGGAGCACGTCGGTTTTGGCGGACGCGCCAAAGGAAAACACCGGCTCCTTCACCACGAGCGCTGCGTCAGCCGGTGCGCCGCGCAACTGGTTCAGCTCCAGCAACGCGGATTGGCTCGCCAGTTCCGCCTCGCTCGCGCGGCGTTGCGTCGTGACTTCGGTCGCCTCGATCACGCGCGTTTCCAGCAACGGCGCGACGCCCGCCGGATCCCGCTGCACCAGCACCTCGCGCAACGCTTTGAAACGGTCGGCGACTTCCCGCGCCGCGCCCGCCTTTTCCTGCGCCACGAACAAACCGTAGGCGAGCAACCGCACGCGCGACGCGAGCGCCACGCGAAATCGTTCGAGGCCGAGTTCGGCAAGTTGAACATCACGATTTGCGATCGCCTTGCGCAGGCCGATGCGGCCCGGCCACTCGAACGGTTGCATGAGCGATACCGACCACGCGGAGCCTTCGGCGCTCAGGCCCGAGGCGTAGTTGCGCGAGTTCTTGACGCCCGCCGAACCGGACAACTCGGGGTTCGCCCACATCCCGGCGGCCTTGCGTCCCGCCCGCGCCAGCGTGAGTTCCGCCTCATAAAATTTGATTTCGGGATTGTTGGTCAACGCTTGCGCCACCAGCGCATCAAGCGTCATGGCATTGGCGGCGACGGAGGAGACCTGATTCGTCGGCGACTCCGCCGCCACGCCGCCCAGCGCGGCCAACACGGTCATCAAACCAAACACTGTTACTTTCATAAGCACACTGCCCACTGCAATTTCGAAAAACGGAATACCACTTCGCGGCGTGTGAACACACCGCACCCATGAATGAAAAATCCCGCGAGGGATTGCTTATGAAATCAGCGAAGGAGCACGCGGCGGGAGCGCCGTGCGCGCGGAGAATTGCCAGGGCGGCAGGGTCTTGAGCGGACAAAGAGTGGTTTTGACGACGCCTTCGGTCGAGAGCCGCGCGTCATCCTGGGACAACGCATCGAACAAACAAAGCACGGCTGCCGGAACGGGAACGGATTGGACATCCTTCTGAAATACCCCGCCGGAAGCCTGGATGGAGCTGCACACGCATTGCGCCGCGCCGTGATCGTCCGCCGCGCTGCCCTCATCGGTGCAGCACTGCACGAACGCGGCGCCGGAGAGATATTCGACGGTACAATGCGCCGTGCAGACGGACCAAACCGCCAGCATCAGCATCGTCGTCAAAAGCCAGAACCGCTTCACGTTACCACCATAGACCGTAAACCCGCATTTTCAACTCAATCTTGGCCGCGATTACTCTGAAGGGTGGGAAACCACTCACGCCTTGACCTCAATCAGTTGCGGGAGAATACTTTATCGCAGCGCCTCATCAGCATGTTTTTCAAAGGCTCAACGGGCTCGCTTCCGCGCCATCTGGTTTGCCTGGCGTTACTAATCCTGTCCGCAGCCGCAGCGACGGCGGTCGAGACTTCGAAGTCGGCGGCGGCGAAGATTGATTTCAATCGCGATGTCCGGCCCATTCTCAGCGAGAATTGCTACAAGTGTCATGGGCCGGACGAATCGTCGCGCAAGGCGAAGCTGCGCTTTGACCTGCGCGCCGAGGCACTCAAGCCCGCCAAGTCCGGCGATATCGCCATCGTGCCGAACGCGCCGGAGAAGAGCGCGCTGATCGAACGCATCACCGCGAAAGATCCCGACGACCGGATGCCGCCGGCTTCCACCGGAAAAACGCTTTCGGCGGCCCAGATTGAAACGTTGCGAAAGTGGATTGCCCAGGGCGCGCCTTACGCGATGCACTGGTCTTATGTGAAACCCGTCCGGCCGCCGCTGCCGGAGGTTAAAAATCGCAAGTGGTCACGCACCGCGCCGGACCGTTTCATTCTCGCGCGCCTCGAGCAGGAAAAGCTGAAGCCCTCCCCGGAGGCAGACCGATACACCTTGATCCGGCGCGTCTCGCTCGATTTGACCGGGCTGCCGCCGACGCTGGAGGAGGTGGATCGTTTCGTCAAAGACAAGGACCCGCACGCCTACGAGAATCTGGTGGATCGCATCCTCGCGAAACCCGCCTTCGGCGAACACTGGGCGCGGCTGTGGCTCGATCTCGCGCGCTACGCCGACTCCGCCGGTTATGCCGACGACCCGCCGCGCACGATCTGGGCGTATCGCGATTACGTGATCAAGGCGTTCAACCAGAACAAGTCATTCGACCGCTTTACCATCGAACAAATCGCGGGCGACTTGCTGGGCGAGACGAACGAGGAGGACGAAGTTGCCACCGCGTTTCACCGGAACACGATGACCAATAACGAAGGCGGCACCACCGACGAGGAGTTTCGCAATGCGGCCGTGGTGGACCGCGCGAACACGACGATGGCGGTGTGGATGGCAACCTCGATGGGTTGCGCGCAATGCCACACGCACAAATATGACCCCATCACCCAGCACGAATACTTCAGCTTTTTCGCGTTCTTCAACAATTCCGCCGACGCGGATTTGAAGGACGAATCGCCGGTGCTTGAATTGTTCACGCCGCAGCAAAAGGAACAGCGCGTCAAACTGCAGGGGCAAATCGCGGACATCGAACGGGCGTTCAAGGAACCGTCACCGGCCTCGCTCGCGCGCCAAACGGAGTGGGAACAAAATCTCCCCGGCAAGGACCGCTGGACCGTCCTTGAGCCGTCACGGAAACGGGCTCGTGGCGATGATGAAGTAACGAATGCCACGCCAACCGTCGTGCTCACGCCGAAGACCAACGCCGCCAGCGATTTCCGCGAATTTGTGATGCGTGACAAGCGGTTGACGGGTGTTCAAATCGAAGTTCTGCCGGCGGAAAGCGGAGTCACCAATGCCGCGTTTTCGATTTCCCACATCGGCGCAACGCTGCTCTTGCCGGCGACCAATCGTCCCGCGGCGCGCTTTGTGCGCCTGGAATTGCCGGGACCGGAACGCATGCTGTCGATTGCCGAGGTTGAGGTGATTCACGGGAGCAAAAATATCGCACTGGAAGGCGTGGCCACCCAGAGCAGCACCGGGTTCGACGGCCCGGCGAAACTGGCAATCGACGGAAAAACCGACGGAGATTTTGACCATAAATCCACCACCCATACGGAGTCCTCCGAAAACCCGTGGTGGGAAGTGGATTTGAAACAGCCGCAATCGATTGACCGCATCACGGTGTGGAACCGCACGGATCACGACCTCCAGGCGCGCATGAAGGATTTGCGAATCATCGTGCTGGATGAAAACCGCAAACCGACTTGGGAGCGAACGGATATTGCAGCGCCCAAGCAGAAAGTGGCGTTCAGCCTCACCGCGCCGGATCCGATCAAGTTTACCGCCGTGCTCGCCGAGCCAGCCGCGAAGGATACGAGCCCCGCGGATTTGGTTGCCACACCCAGCGCCGCGAAAAGGAAAAGCTGGGACGTGAATCCTGCGGAGGGAAAAACCAATTCGGTGACATTGTTGATTCCGCGTTCGCTGGACGTTCCTGAGGGCGCGAAGCTGCAACTGGTGGTGGAACATTCGTCCGCACTGGAAAATTGTGCCCCGGCGCAACTCCGGATCAGCGCAACGAGCGATGAACGTTTTCCCGACTACGCGCGCGTCCCGGCTTCGATATTGGAGACGTTGCGCAAACCATCGGGCGACCAGGGCAAGGACGAGCGCGCGGCGGTGACGGATTATTATCGCACCACTGCGGATCCCACGCTGAAGGTTCAACGCGCCAAGCTCGCGGACGTCAAAAAAGAGCTGGCTGCCATCCGGGCGAATACTGTGCCGGTGATGCGCGAGTTGCCGGCCGACAAAAAACGAACGACCCACCTGCAGTATCGCGGCAATTATCAGGCACTCGGCGAGGTGGTGTCGATGGCGGTGCCGGCGGTGTTTCAGCCGTTGCCCCGGGGCGAGACCACCAACCGGCTCTCCCTCGCGCACTGGCTCGTGGACAAGGACAACCCGCTCACGGCCCGCGTGCTGGCGAACCGCTTGTGGGAACAAATTTTCGGCGTCGGCATCGTTCGCACGAGTGACGACTTCGGCTCACAGGGCGATGTGCCGAATAATCCGCAATTGCTCGACTGGCTCGCCTGCCAGTTGCGCGACGGGAGCGATGCGACGGCGGGCAACGTGCGTCCGTGGGACGTCAAAGCGTATCTGAAACTGCTGGTGACTTCCGCCGCTTACCGGCAGACCTCGCGGGTGACTCCGGAATTGCAGGAACGCGACCCGGACAACCTGCTGCTCGCGCGCGGCCCGCGTTTTCGTGTGTCCGCCGAAGTCATTCGCGACCAGGCGCTGGCGGCCAGCGGTTTGCTCAGTTCGAAAATGTATGGTCCGCCCGTGCGGCCGCCGCGCCCTTCCCTGGGTTTGAGCGCGGCGTTCGGCGGTTCGCTGGACTGGCAGACGAGCGAGGGCGAGGATCATTTTCGCCGGGCACTGTATGTCGAGTGGCGGCGCACGAGTCCCTATCCCTCCATGGCCACGTTTGACGCGCCGAATCGCGAGGTTTGCGCGTTGCGGCGTCCCCGCAGCAACACGCCGCTGCAAGCGCTCGTCATCTTGAACGACCCGGTTTATGTCGAGGCGGCACAGGCGCTGGGACGCCGCATCGCCGCCGCGCCCGGCTCGAACGCCGAAAAGATTTCCCACGCCTTCCGCCTTTGCCTCGCGCGCCCCCCGCACGCCGCCGAACTCGCGCGGCTCGTGCAATTTTACGATCAGGCCCGGAAAGATTACGCCGCCAAACCGGAACAAGCGCGGCAGATGATTGGCGCGGACGCGAAGAAAGACGCTTCAGCGGAAGACGTCGTATCGCTGGCGGCCTGCACGGCGGTCGGGAATGTGTTATTGAATCTGGATGAAATGCTGATGAAACCGTGACGATGGCCGCAATGCTCCGTCTATCCAAAAAACGAACATGACCCCCCGCCTCGAAGAGCTGCAACAAATCACGCGCCGTAATTTTCTGCGCAAGACCGGCCAGTTCAGCCTGGGGGCGATCGCGTTGTCGGCGCTGTTCGGCCAGGGCGCCCGGGCCGCCACCTCCGTTGCCAACCCGCTTGCTCCACGGCAACCGCATTTTGCGCCGAAAGCCAAACGCGTGGTTTATCTGCAGATGTCCGGCGGCCCGCCGCATCTCGACTTGTTCGATTACAAGCCGGAGCTGGTCAAGTGGAACGACAAGCCCTGCCCCGACACCTTTTTGAAGGGCAAACAATTCGCCTTCACCTCCGGTGTGCCGAAATTGATGGGCACGCCGCGTCAATTCGCCCAACACGGCCGCGCCGGTACGTGGATGTCGGACGCGATTCCTCATTTACAAGGTCTCGCCGACGAACTGTGCGTCATCAAATCGATGAACACCGACCAGTTCAACCACACGCCCGCCGAGATGTTGTTGTTCACCGGCTCGCCGCGCGCGGGAAGGCCGTCTATGGGTTCGTGGGTTACGTATGGCCTGGGTTCCGAAAATGAAAACCTTCCCGGCTTCGTGGCGCTGATTTCCAGTGGCACGCAACCGAGCGCGGGGCCAAGCGCATGGGGCAGCGGCTTCCTGCCTTCGGTTTTTCAGGGCGTGCAGTGCCGTTCGAAAGGCGATCCGGTTTTGTATGTTTCCGATCCGCCGGGCATCGACCGGGAGATGCGCCGTCACACCCTCGACGTGCTGCGCGACCTGAACGAGACGCAGGAAAAGGAATTGGGCCATCCCGAAACCGCGACGCGGATCGCCCAATATGAACTCGCCTTTCGCATGCAGGCGGCGGTGCCCGAGGTGATGGATATTTCCCGCGAATCGAAGGAAACCATCGAAGCCTACGGCGCGACGCCGGGCGGCGCGAGTTTCGCCAACAACTGCCTGCTCGCGCGGCGCCTGCTGGAAAAAGGCGTGCGCTTCGTGCAATTGTTCGACTGGGGCTGGGATTTTCACGGCACGAGCGAAGCGGAGGACATCCGCGACGGTCTCACGAAAAAATGCGCGTCCATGGACAAGCCGGTGGCGGCGCTCATCCACGATTTGCGCCAGCGCGGCCTGCTCCACGACACGCTGGTCGTCTGGGGCGGCGAATTTGGCCGCACGCCGTTCCGTGAAGGCCGCACCGCGTCGGGCAAGGTGCTGGGCCGCGATCATTATCCCGATTGTTTCAGCATGTTCCTCACCGGGGGCGGCATCAAGCCCGGGATGTCTTTCGGTGAAACCGATGAACTGGGATTTTCCGTCGTCCGCGACAAGGTGCACGTGCACGACTTGCAGGCGACCATCCTTCACCTGCTCGGTTTCGACCACGAAAAGCTTACGTATCGTTTTCAGGGCCGCGATTTTCGCCTGACGGACGTGCACGGCCAGGTGGTAAAAAATATTCTCGCGTAAAGTCCCGGCACGCTGAATTTTTTGACGGCTTCATCGTCAAAATTTCTGTGAACGCTGATGTAAACGGAAAGCGCGACGGAGGAAAACCGGGGGCGGAAAATGGCGCGCCCAGTCATTTTCGCTTCAACCTGCGGCGCGCGCCGGCAACCGGTCCCCGGCGGCTGTTCACCTCGCAAAGGCGGGTCAGTTCCACCGTGTTCGAAACCCGCGCCCAGCGGCCTCATGCCATCCTGCGCATGATTTCCACGAGCGCCTGAGGCGGCACGCGTCGGCGGCTTACAACTCGATTTCTTCCGTCCCGGACAACGACACCGGTTTGGAGGTGTTGAGAAATCCGATCATCAGTTCCGCGATCAAACCGGTCCAGCCCGTCTGATGACTCGCGCCACAACCGCGGCCGGTATCGCCGTCGAAATATTCGTGGAACGGCAGGAGGTCGCGCCAGTGCGGATCGAAATTGAAAAGCGGATTGTCTCCGAATGCGGCACGCTTGCCATCCTTGTCGCGGAGAAACAAATTTGAAATCCGCCGCTCCAACTCTTCAGCGACCTGTTCCAGATTTTTCATCACGCCCGAGCCGGTGGGGCATTCCACCTGGAAATTATCTCCGTAGTACAAATGATATTGTCGCAGCGAAAACAGAATCAGGAAATTCACCGGCATCCAGATGGGCCCGCGCCAGTTGGAATTGCCGCCGAAGATGCTGGTTTGTGACTCACCGGGCTCGTAATCGAGGCGGTATTCCTGGCCGTCCAGGTGCATGACGAGCGGATGATCCTGATGATACCGCGATACCGCGCGGATGCCGCACGGTGAGAGAAACTCCTTCTCGTCCAGCATGTAGGCGAGCATGCGGCGCAACTGATCGGGCCGCACCAGGCCGAGCATGAGGGTGTTGTTGACGCCGGGCGTGATCATCGGGCCGACGCTTTGCATCAGGTCAGGACGATGCTCCATGAACCATTGCAGGCGGCGGTTGAAACTCGGGTAACGCTGGCAGGCGCTTGCATGCACAGTGGAGGCTCCGAACATCGGCACGAAACCCACCATCGTACGCGCGCGCACGGGAAAGCGCCGTCCATCCGGCGCAATGAGGTGGTCGTAAAAAAATCCATCCTGCTCATCCCACAACGAATGCTCGGGCTTCGACATGCTGTTCATCGCGTTGGCGATGTAAACGAAATGCTCCCAGAACTTGCTGGCGAGATCCTCATAAGCGGGATTGCGCTCCGCGAGCAGCAGCGCGTTGGACAGCATGCTTTTGGCAAATGCCGCCATCCAGCTCGTGCCGTCCGCCTGCCCCAGCAGATAACCGGGCGGCAGCTTGTCGCGGTCGAACGCGCCGATATTGTCCATGCCGAGAAAGCCGCCCTGAAATATATTTTTGCCCTGCGCGTCCTTGCGATTGACCCACCAGGTAAAATTCAGGAGCAGCTTTTGGAACAATCGCTCGATAAACGCGTAGTCGGCGACGCCGGTGCGCTGCTTCTCGATTTCAAAAACGGCGCGCGCCACCAGCGGTATCACGGGCGGATTCACGTCGCCGAAATCCCACTCGTACGCGGGAATCTGGCCGTTGGGATGCATGTACCATTCGCGGCACATCAGCAGCATCTGCTCTTTGGCAAATTGCGGGTCCACGTGCGCCAGCGTGATGCAGTGAAAGCCAAGGTCCCACGAGGCAAACCACGGGAACTCCCATTTGTCGGGCACGGAAAGGACGTCGCGGGTGAAAAAGTGGCCCCAATCACTATTGCGGCCATGCTGCCGCTGGGCGGGCGGCGGCGGTTCCGCCGGATCGCCTTCGAGCCAGTCGGAGACTACGTAGTGATAATATTGTTTGGACCACAACATGCCGGCGAAGGCTTGTCGCGAGACGAGTTTTTCGTCCGCCGAAAGTGTTCCCGGGATTACCACGCTGTAGTATTCGTCGGCTTCGTCGCGGCGCTGTTTCAACAACGCATCGAAATCGGCGAAGGGATTTGCTTTCGCAACGGGCGCCTTTTTCGACGCACCTTTGCTCACAACTTTGCCTTTGCGAGTCGGAGTTTTCGCCACGGCGGCCTGTTCGGCGCGAGCTTGCGCGGTCAGGCGGAGATCAAACTTTACCGTCTCGCCCGGGTTGATGGTGCGGCGGTACCGCGCGGCGGCTTTCGTGCCGGTGGCGCCGGGATTGATCGCCTCGGTTTTGCCGTCCACCACGTAGCTGTGGAACGCATCCTTGACGTAGGGCGTCGGTGACGCGCAGTTGTGCAACCGCGCGTTGTTGGTCTCGTTCTCGGTGAACAACAACTCATCCGGCGAGCCGCACGATAAAATGTATTCTCCAAGCTGCCAGTGCTTCGCGAGCAAGGCGTTCGCCTTCCCCGACGGCTCCGACAACGCCTCGATGGAAGGACGACGCGGGTCGCGCCCCCAACTCCAGACATTGCGAAACCATAGGGTGGGCAACACCTGAATCGGCGCAGCCTCGGGCCCGCGATTGGTGACGCTGATGCGAATCAGCATGTCCTCGGCGTCGGCTTTCGCATACTCGATCTCGACATCGAAATAGCGGTTCTCCTTGAAGATGCCGGTATCCACCAGCTCGTATTCGGGCTGCGAACGGTTGCGCTTGCGGTTCTCCTCCACGAGTTCGGCATAGGGATAGGCCGCCTGCGGATATTTATAGAGCATCCGCATGTAGGAATGCGTCGGCGTGTTATCGAGGTAGAAATAATATTCCTTCACGTCCTCGCCGTGATTGCCCTCCGGGCCGGTGAGACCGAAAAGACGCTCCTTCAGAAACGGATCGCGGCCATTCCACAAAGCGATCGCAAAGCACAGGTACTGATGACGGTCGCAAATCCCCGCGAGACCATCCTCGTTCCACCGATACGCCTTTGAGCGGGCATGATCATGGGTCAAACAGCCCCACACATCGCCGTTGGCGCTGTAGTCCTCGCGGACGGTGCCCCACGCGCGGTCGGCGACAAATGGGCCCCAGCGATTCCAGTGACCATCCTTCTCCTGATTCGCCTTCAATCGGGCGCCCTCGCGGGTTTGATAGATATTCATGCCGTGGTCGCTGATTAAGCCGCCGACGCCGCCCGAGCGCGAGCGCAAAGTTTCGCGCTACCGGTCCCGCTTCAACAAATACTCCGCCAGCGCTTCGAGTGCGGCGGCTTTGCCGCGAAACGATTTCAACGCATTGAACGCCCGGTCCGTGAGTTGCGTGGCGATCTTGCGCGATTTATCCAGGCCGACAATCGAAGGATACGTCGCCTTTTGCGCCTTGGTGTCCTTGCCGGCGGTCTTGCCCAGTTTTTCGCTGGTCTGCGTAACATCAAGAATGTCGTCGATCACCTGAAACGCGAGGCCGACGTTGTAGCCGAAATCGGTGAGCGCCTTCAGTTGAGCCGCGGAGCAGTTCGCGCTCATGCCGCCGAGCCGCACGGAAGCGCATAGCAATGCCGACGTCTTGCGCTCGTGAATATATTTGAGCTGCTGCACGGAGGTCTTTTTGCCCTCACCCTCCAGATCAGCCACCTGCCCCGCGATGAGTTGCAGCGACCCGGACGCCTTCGCCAGTTCCAGCACGATCTGCTGGTGCGAATAGCGCGGCCAGCCCTCGCATTGCGCCGCGATCTCAAACGCCTGCGTCAGCAGCGCGTCACCGGCCAGCACGGCGATGCCTTCGCCGAAGACCTTGTGATTCGTCGGCTTGCCCCGGCGAAAATCGTCGTTGTCCATCGCCGGCAAATCGTCGTGAATCAGCGAGTACGTATGAATGCACTCAACCGCGCACGCGAGCGGCATGGCGGCGGACTCCCGCCCGGAACAGGCCGCCGACGCCGCGAGCACCAGCGCGGGCCGCATCCGTTTGCCACCCGCAAAGATCGAATAGCGCATCGCTTTGTGAATCGTGGCCGGCCGGGCCGTGGCGGCCGGCAGAAACTTGTCCAGCGCGCGATTGACGTCAGCGGTGCGGGACGTGAGAAAACGGTCGAGGTCAAAAGGGGTCGCCGAAGTCGATTTTGTTGGCCGGGTGATCACAGACATTCGCCGTCCTTGTAGGAAAACCCAAATTCCGGCGCAAGCCGATTCACTGCGGGACCGCGTTTTTCGAATACGTGAAAATGCCTGGATGTGGGTTGCTCAAAACAAAAACCACCGGATTCACGCCACGCATTGGTGTATGTATCCACAGTGCCCAGCTTCGCTAAAGGGAGCTGCTTGGTCTGCCCGAATTGATTTCTTCGTGCAGCCAGGCGCGGGCGTAAGCCCACCAGCGTTTGGCGGTGGGTTCGGAAATGCCGAGCACCGGCGCGGCTTCCTCGATGGTCATGCCGACGAAGTAGCGCAGTTTTACCAACTCGGCTTTTTGCGCGTCCACGGCGGCGAAGCGATCCAGCGCGTCGTTGACGGCCAGCAATTCGTCGTCATCGGCGGGTGCGGGGATTTCCATGTCGTCGATATCCACATGCTCTTTGCCGCCGCCATGTTTCTGCGCCTGTATGCGCCGGGCACGATCAATGAGGATGCGCCGCATGGCTTCCGCGGCCGCGCCAAAAAAATGCGCGCGATTCTGGAACTGCGCCTCCCCTTCCCCACCCACCATCCGCAGCCACGCCTCGTGAACGAGGGCCGTGGGCTGCAGCGTGTGCCCGGGCGATTCCCCCGCCATCTTGTGCGCGGCGATGCGGCGCAGCTCGTCATATACGAGCGGCAACAACTGACTCGCCGCCAGCGAATCGCCGCGTTGCGCGCGCTCGAGGATTTGGGTGACGTGGGTCATTGTGTTAGAAGTCCCGGCAAAGATCTCGCTCAGTCTTTCGCCTGAGGATTGGCTCGCCAAAAATCAGCGGCTTCCTGCCTACGGGACTTCGCGGCGTCCTCATCACCCATTGCTTCCACTGCTTGCAAACCGTAACTGAAGGCCGTCTTGATTTCATCCGCAAATTTGCCGACCAAAGGATTATTCTCAACCAAAGGCCTGTAAATTTGGGCTGCGCGATCCGCGTGGGATCTGACCTCCGACCATTCTTTAAACTCAGCATGCTCGCCAGCCATGGCAAGGTGACCAAACGCAACATCACGTTTCATATACATGAGACTCGTGCGGCGAACCGCCGCGGAATCACGGGGACGTGCCGGCAACCACACTTCGGGAACTCGTTGCTCCATATCCGCAACCAAAGCCGCCCGCAGTTGATTGGCGCGTGCCAGCATGTCCAATTTTATTTGGTGTTCATATGGCGCATGATGAGCGCTGGAATGAAGGACGTAGGCCAGTTCACGTCGAAACTCAGCGGAAAGCGGGAACTCCCGCACCAACTGTTCATAGATTTGCAGCGCTTGGGCCATGAGCGCGATGCAATCCGGGTGCCCGGTCTCCCACACTTCATTTATGCCCAAGGCCCGGGCATAATCCGCGCGCGCCAGCGGGTCAGCCGGAGCCTCGCGAACCAAACCCTCAAAAATTGCCACCGCCTTGCTTTGGAAATTACTTACGGTGTTGTGGTGCCTGCCCCACATCAAATAGAGGTAGGTGTAACCCAAATCGAAGCGAAGATCCCGGTTATTGGGATATTGCCTGACCAGCGATTCCTGAATTGCGAGAGCGGTTTTGTATGCCGGCAAAACCACGGCTTCATAGTCGTAACCAATCTGACCCGCAGCAAAACCGTACTTTACATAAAGGCGAGCCAGGTCCGCCCGAGAACCCGGTCCCGAAGTTGATCGATCAAGAAAGCCCTTATATCGGTCAATCGCTGCCCTCATCAACTTGACGCGCAGCGGTTGCATTCCGGCAACGTCATACAAATCCTCGTCCGCGACCGCCAGCAAATCTGCCACTGCCGCGCGCGCCTGCTCAAAGTTTTCCTGAGCCAAACGCAAAGTTGCCTCCGCGTTTCGGCGATGCCGCTCAGCACGCACCAAGCCCAAGGTGGTGCCAACTATTCCAACGATCAAGGTTATGAGCACACATGCGGCGGACGCAAAAACGAACCGATTTCTCCTCACCATTTTCTGAAAGCGATAGCTCGCGCTCGGCGGGCGGGCGACGACGGGTTCGTTGCCAAGGTGGCGCTGCACGTCGGCGGCGAGGCCGCTCGCGGTTTCGTAGCGGCGGGTGCGGTCCTTTTCCAGACACTTCATCACGATCCAGTCGAGGTCGCCACGGATCGAGTTGAGCAGTTTCGGCGGTTCGGCGCGGCGCTGGTTCGCGAGGGTGGTGAGTTCTGCGTGAGCCAGGGTGCTGAGGCAGGCGCTCGGGCGCGGCGGGTCTTCCTCGCGAATGATGCGGCGGATGCCCTCGAAACCGGCGTTGAAGAGCCGCGTGGGATCGAAAGGCGTTTTGCCGGTGAGCAATTCATAGAGCAACACGCCGAGGCTGTAGATGTCGCTGCGGGTATCGATGTCGAGGCCGCTCAACTTCGCCTGTTCGGGACTCATGTAGGCGGGCGTGCCGACGAATTGTTCGAGCGCGGTGAACAGCGTTTTGTCCGTGAGCCGTTGATCGGTCGTCGCTTTGGCGATGCCGAAATCAATCACCTTCGGAACCGGCACGCCGTCGTGATCGGCCACGAGGATGTTGGAGGGTTTGATGTCGCGATGGATGATGCCCTTCTGATGCGCGTGCTGCACCGCCTGGCAAATCTGGATGAAGAGGTCGAGACGCTCGCGGGTGTCGAGTTTGTTCTCATCCGCGTAGCGCGTGGCGGGGATGCCCTTCACGAGTTCCATCACGAAATAGGGACGCCCCGCCGTGGTCGCGCCGGCGTCGAGCACCTTGGCGATATTCGGATGATCCATCAGCGCCAGCGCCTGCCGTTCCGCTTCAAAACGGGCGACGACTTCCTTCGTGTCCATTCCGAGCTTGATGACTTTCAACGCAACACGGCGACGAACGGGCGTTTCCTGTTCCGCCATGTAAACAACGCCGCAACCGCCCTCGCCGATTTTTTGCAGGAGCTTGTAGCGGCCGATGATGTCGCCGGGCTTCTCCTCGGCGGGCAAATTCAGCCGCACGGTGGCGGCAGACGTTCCCTGGGCGCGACGCACTTCAAGGAAACCGGCGGCTTTGTCGTGCGCGGCAAGGAGAGCGTCAACGCGCTGGCGCAATTCGGGCCGGCCGGCACAGGTCTTGTCGAGATACGCGGCGCGTTCCCGGGGATTGGGGAAATCCAGGGCCGCATCAAAAAGTTCGGCCTCCGATTTCGGGTTGGGCTGCATGGATGGTTTCATAGTCTTCACCCCTACATGCGGAAACCAAGTCAAAAAGGTATCATCGGATTTGGATTGAGGGGGAATTACGGTGAAATTGGGTGGGTAAGGCGGGGAACGGTGAACAGCGGCAGGGGAATTGGTGGTTGAAGCGTTTTCGCGTACGAAATCGAGACGCAACCTCGTTCAAGGTTGGGGTGCGTGATTGCGGCTACCGCCCACGTCGAACCGAAAGCGTTTCGGCCAACCTGGGGCCGCGGGCGCAAGCTCGTTGAGATTGTCGATACGCTTCACCCCGCCTCGGCAGCCCAACCCCAGTCCTGCTCGCGGCGGCAGAAATTATTTACCCGGGAGCATTGGACAGCGGATGTCCAACCCCCGCGGCTACGATTCGAGCGTCGGTATTATTGTTCTTTGAAATATCGGTTGGCGGGTATCGGGGGAACGGGTGGTTCGGCAGGCTCGCCTGACGACGACGGCGGACGCCATGCTGCGTACGGTGAGGCATGGCGGTTTTGAGTCGCGAGGTTTCGTGGCGGGTGTAAATCAAAATCCTGGGCTTCGGACCGCTTCAACCCCCTTCGCACCGGAAAACGAATCGTCTCGGGGGTCGCTGGTGAAGGTTGAATGGGTCTTTGAAGTGGTCGTTTTAGGGCGGTTCAGGGAGTCGTACGGCATGGCGCGGCATGGGACTGGGGGAGGTTGTATTTTAGAAAGTTTTTGGGCACAGGATTGCCGAAATTATTCGGAAAATTAAAGATTGCGTCTGTTTGGCGGTCGGATACTCTCTACGGCTCGACTTTTTTAATCATTTAACGCTTTGAACGCTGAACTAACGAAAAAGGCATTGGAGAAGGTTGGCAACCCCAACGTTCTGGTGAATCTGGTTTCACGCCGCGTGCGGCAGCTTAATTCCGGTGGCGGAAAGCTCAGCCGTCCTCTGGTGATGGACATCGGTCACATGGGGGCAGCGGACATCGCCCTGACGGAAATCATTGAAGACAAGATGAGTTGGGACATGCCCGAGATTGTCGAATTGACCCGTCCGGTGGCCAAGAAGCGCAAGAAGCATTAACGCGGAGCGAAGCCGGCGGAGGGCCTGCTGTCGCCGGCGTTCGAAGCAGTGTGAGTAACGGCATTTCATATCCGACAGGCCAATTCAGCGTTTGGGTCAGGCAACTTGCAGCGGCCTGCGCTCGTTCGGCTTCGTCTGGTGATCGCACGGTTCGGCCTAGCCGTCATCATCCCCTGGAGGCGCGATGAAAGAGGGCATCATTCTCAAAAATCCCAAGGGAAAACGGGATTATCACATTCTGGACACCTTCGAGGCGGGCATCGTTTTGCACGGCACGGAGGTGAAGGCATTGCGCGCGGGCAAGGGTCAAATCAGCGACGCGTTCGCCCGGGTGGAAAACGGGCAGGTGTTTCTCTACAACGCGCACATCGACGAGTACTCGCACGGAAACCTCTTGAACCACGTGCCGAAGGCGACGCGGAAATTGCTGTTGCACAAATCGGAAATCCGAAAGCTGTACGGCCTGGCGTCGGTGAAGGGCAATTCGCTTTTTCCGCTTTCGTTTTATTGGAAGAATGGGAAGGTGAAAGTGGCGCTCGCGGCGGGCAAGGGCAAGGCGCAGTTCGACAAGCGCGATGATCTCAGGGAGCGGGAAGCAGACCGGGAATTGAAGCGGGCGACGATGAAGAAGACGGGGAATTGGTAGGCGTTCGGGCGCAGCGGCCGAGCAGCATCACCGTTTTGCGGATTCGGAATCGGGGACCGCGAGACGGACTCGGAATCGATTGAGGAAAATGAGGCTTGTGGTTTGGATTTTTTCTCACAATTTGCTGTAATGCTTGAATTTAGAGTGGCGATGATTCGTCTATTACATCCCATGCTTTCGCGACCTAAACTTCTGATGGGGTTGAAAGCGGCGGCGGCAGGATTGCTGTTGCTGTTTTCATTCACCGCCTGTCACAGCACCAACGCGAAGAAAACCGCCGACGCAAAGGCCGAGGCGCCCAAAGTGACGTACAGCAAATCCTACGATCCGGAGATCAAGGAGATCATGGACCTGGCCAACAAGGGACGTTGGGAGGAAGCGCAAATCAAAGCCACGGCCTTGCATGAAGTTGCGCCCAAAAGCGCCGTGGTGGAACGCGTGTATAACTGGGTGATCGAGACCGGCCAGCAACGGCGCGAACAGGCGCTCGAGAACGAGATCCGCTCCATTGATGCAAAAAATTCCGTCTTTGATCCGACCATCAAAACCATTCTCACCGAAGGCAAGGACCGCGGCCTGCCCGCGCGCAAAGATATTCGCGACGCGGTGAATCGCATCGAAAACACTCCCTGGATTCCCGACACTTACGGCAAGACCGTTCACGAGCAAGGGCCGTTGTTCGATTTCGAAAGCAGCAAGGGTCACATGGTGCGCGTGCTCGACAAGGAAGTTTCCATCCACCTCGACAACGTGCCGCTCGAAACGGTGCTCATCAATCTCAGCCAGACCGCCGGTGTCAATATCGTGGCGGACAAATCGCTCCCGGCGCTCAAGCAGGTGCTGAGCGTCAATCTCGAGAAAGTGAAACTGTCGGAGTTCCTGCGTTACGTCGGGCGCAATTACGAATTGCAATTTCAGGTTGGCGACGAGCTGGTCTGGGTGGTCGATGCGAAGGATCCGAAAAAGTTGATGGAGGAAACGCGGTTTTATCGCCTGCGCAAAGGCTTCGTGCTGCCCGCTGAGTTCGGTTCGCCTGACGCAACCAAAACCACGACCACCGCCGCAAACGCCACGACCGTCACCGAGGTGCAAAAATTTCAAAAGTTCGTCAACGACAGCGCCCCGAGCGCGCCCTCGCTCGAACGCGCGATCACGAATCTTTTTACCGGTTCGAAATGGATGATCGATTACGAACGCAACCTGGTCGTCGCCAAGGGAACGCCCGAGCAACTCGACGTGCTCGAACATATCATCAAAGAGTTTGATCGTCCGATTCAGCAAATCCTGATCGAGGCGCGGTTCGTCACGATCTCCAAACCAGCGTTCATGCAGTTGGGCGCCATGTGGGAAACCGGGCGGCAGTTTCCAACGAATTTGGTGCAGCGCAACCCCCAGGATTTCACGGGGATCGCCAATAGCGGAAATTTTCCATCGGCAGTGGCGCCCTCAGGCTCAGTTGCGCCGGCCCTGGGCATTGGCATTCAGTATTTGTTTACCAACGTGCTGGGAGTTTCCGAACTGACCGCAACCATCAGCGCCCTCGAGCAGACGGGCGAAAGCCAGACACTGAGCGCACCGCGATTGACGGTGTTGAATAACCGCCCCGCCACCATTAGCGACGGCCAGGTGCAGTACTATTACGAGGAATACACCGTGGCCTCCACGGTGCAGCAATATTACACCGCCTCCTCCGTCGTTCCCAGCGGCAAGCCGACGAAGATCACCGCCGGCGCGGAGTTGAACGTGCTGGCCAGCATCAGCGGCGACGGCAAGAGCATCGTTCTCGCGCTTAATCCGCGCGTCAACACGCAGGTGCAATTGCAGACGTATACCACGATCAGTCAGTTTACCGCCGTCGGCAGTCCGCCGCAAACCTTCGACATCAAGCTGCCGACCTACCGCACCCAGGAGCTGGCCACACGCGTCGTCATCAAATCCGGCGAAACCGTCGTGATGGGTGGCGTGCTGGAACAGGAAAAATCCACGCTCGTGGAATCGGTGCCCGTGCTCGGTGATATTCCCATCATCGGCGCATTGTTTCGCCGCCGCACGGATTCCGACACTCCCCGCTATCTGTTGATTTTCGTCACCGCTTCCATCGTCAAAGACACGGGCGAATTTCTGGTGTACGACGACGAAATCCCCACCGGCCACACGTCGTCGGCCAAATAAGAACGGACTAGCGCGCCTTGAGTCGACCCTTATCCATGCTAAAGCTAGACCGGATGAGACCGCCGGTCCGGCGAGTGCTGGCGTTGGACGCCGGCAGCCGCTGCATCAAACTGTTGTTGGCGGAAAGCGATTTCGGCCGACTGCGCCTGCTAAAAGAGGAGTTCATCGATCTCCAGGAGGAAGGCCTGGTTGCCGCGGACGAAATCAAGGCTCACCTCCAGACGCGGCTGGAAGATTGGGGCCGTCCCGCCCTCGCGCTGGTATTGCCCCAGCATCTTTCCATCTCGCAGGTAATCGACCTGCCGCTCGCGCCCGAGAGCGAGGTTGAAAAGCTGATTCAGGACGAAACCATCAAGTTGAGCGGCGTCAGCGAGAGCCGCATCATTTACGATTTCGTCCGCACCGAAACGCCCGCGAAAAACCGCCAGCAATTCTGGGTCACGCTTTCGCAGGAGGGCGATATCCGCGAGCGTATTCTCCGGCTGGGTGTCGAACAGGAAGACCTCTGCGAAGTCACCACGACCGCGAACGCCCTGATCGCAGCGTATCGCGCGACCTCCCCCCTTTCCTCCCGAGCGGTCCTCGTGCATCTGGGCGCGCAAACCACCGTGGTGGTGATCATGCTCGCCGGACAGGGCGCGTTTGCCACCGGATTTCAAATGGGCGGCGACTTCTTTACGCGCTCGCTGGCCCGGCTGCGAAAAATCTCTGACGAGGCGGCCGAAGCGCTGAAGCGCAGCAAGGATTTATTGAGCGGACCGGACGCGTCCCCGGATTTTGCGGCCGTGGTTGAAGGCTGGGTCGCGGAACTGAAACGGCAGCTCAACGAGTGGTTCGAGCACAATCCGGGGGCGGCTCCCGAGGCTTCATCGTTTGAACTCGTCGCCAGTGGCGGAGGGTTCGACCAGCCGGGGCTGATTCAATTCCTCGAAGCGGATGGCATAACCCTCAAGCCCTGGCCCAAAACGTCGCAGCCCGATGCGGTTTCACCGGCCAAGGGATTTGAGATCGCTTACGGCGCGGCCTTGCAGGCGCTGGGATACAGCGCGCAACCGGTCTCCTTGCTGCCGGATGATTATCGCGAGGCATGGCGCAAACGCCAGAACCGCCAGCGGGTGGAATGGGTGAGTTTCGCTCTTGCAGCCGTTTGCGCTTTGGCGTTCATCATTGGCACCTGGCGTCAAATCTCCCTGTACAATCGCCGCGATGCCTTGCTAAAAAAAGTTCAGGCCGCGCAGGAAGCGGTGGATTTCAACGACTCCCTCAACACGGAGCTTCAAACCGAATACGAGGGCCTGCGGCCGGTGTTCGCCAGCCAGCAAAACACCGTGGATTCCCTCAAGACCCTGGCGTTCCTGCAGCAATCGCGAAGCAACCGCAGTTTCTGGTATGTGCTCCTGGCCGACCAGCAAAGTTACTTCAGCCAGCCCGCCGCCGGAAGCATTTCACTCAACGCCACCAACAAACCTCCGCGGACCAATCTGCTCGCCGCCATCTCGCCGCGGGTTTTGCCGAATGCCTCCCCCTATTCGACAGGCTCTTCGGCCGTCACCAACCTGACACCCGCGAAGCCTGGCTTTATCGCCGAGGTCAGCATTCCCGAGGATCCCGAAGCCGCCCGGCGCGTCCTGGGCCAGTTGGTGAACAGCCTTAAGGAGGAAAAGCTGTTTTCAAAAGTGGATCTTCTTTCCGATGATTTGCGGAGGGACATCGCCGACCCCAAAGTTTACATCGCGGACCGCCATTACGTTCTGGCCCTTGATTTTTCGCAGACCGAATATCAACAGCCGATCGTCATCAAAAAACCGGGCGCCAACGGCACCCGATCCGCCCCCCGCCGCGTGACGCGCCCGCTCTCCACGACGGTGGACGGCCCGGACAATTACAACCAGACCACGCCGTGAAGTTTCATTTCCAGGAATATCGCCGACTGAGCATCCTGCCGCTGACGGCAATGGCGCTCGGCGCGTACTACCTGTTTGTGATGCTGCCGCTCAAAAAGCGCACCGAAAGCCTGCAAGTGCCGCTGCAGAAAGCGTGGCAGGGACTGGCGGCGTCACTCGACCAGACCAACGCCCTCGCGCTGGACTTTCAACGCATCACCAATCAACTGGGTGAGACCAGGCAGGCGTTGGTCGTGATGGACCACGCAAAATCGCAGGCGACCGGGCGATTGCAACTTTCCGCACCGCTCCGCGCGCGTATCAACGAGCCCTTTCAACTGGTCGAATATCAGGACGAGCGCAGCCGGGAGCTGGACGACCTGAACCTGCTCGCAAAAAAGCACAAGACCACGCTGGAACCGGCGGTTTTCGCCGGTTTTCCGGAGCACACCGCCGACGTCAAGCAGCCCACGTTGCTCTGGGCGGCGTTGTCGATGGTGGATGGTTTGTTGCGAACGGCCATCCAATGTGATGTCGCCACTGTGCACACGCTGGAAACACCGCTGAGCATCACCAACGCGCCGCCGACCAACGGCGTTGAGCGGGTCTTTGAAATACCCTTGCACGCCGAGTTCACCGGCACGGTTTCGAACGCCACGAAGTTCATCCAGTCGCTGCCGTTGCGGGCCGATGAAATCAAAGCGGCCGGCCTGCCGGAGGCGCAACCGGACAAACCGGTCCTTTTTATTGACCGGCTCATCATCGCCAAGCAATCCCCGGAAAAGCCCGACGAGGTTCGCGTCACGCTCCGCGCCGTCGGATACGTGTTGCGCGACTAAAACCAGCGCATGATACCGAGCCTTTCCAAAACCCTGAAGAGCCGCTGGCTCATTGGCTGCGTTCATGTCGGCCTCTGGGTGGTCCTTTATCTGGCGATCATCAGCATTCGCGGCAAGGCGTTTGACTATCGCGAGGCGGAACCTTCCGGGGTGCCGTTGCAAAATTCGGTGCCGACCGCCCGCATGGATTCGCTGTTTTCGCCCGCCGCCTGGCCGAGGTTTTTAATGGCGACCAACATCCTCAATCCTTTCGTGACAAGTCATTTCATCCCGCCCCAAATCCTGCCGGCCACAACCCGCAAAATTGAGATCACCTACCAGGGCTTTTATCAAACCGCCGACGGCCCGATTCACGCCGTTTACAAGCTGGGCGAGGCATTTGTCGCCGGCGCGGTCGGTTCCAAAATCACGGCCAATCTTTTCGTGGCCGATGCCACCATGCAGACACTGGTATTGACCAATACGACTTCCCAGACGAATGTCCTTCCGTTGAATGTGAAGAAGGAAATCGAGGTGCCCATCCAATGATCGGCAACGCGCAAAAAAGTTCGAAGGAAGCGGGCGACCTTTTGTTTGCCCAGGGCAAGCTCACCGAGCAGCAGCTCGAGCAGGTGCGCCGCCGGCAACAGCGCCTCAATCTGCCGCAGCACAAGGCGATCGTGGATTTGAACTTCGCCTCCGAGGAGGATACCTGGCGCGCACTCGCCGCCGCGAACCGTCTCGAGTTTGTCGATCCCCTGGCGCTGGACCTTCAGCAATCCACGCTCGAACTCGTCCCGATCAAGTTTGTTTTCCATTATCACATGCTCCCTTTGGGGATCGATGACGATTGCCTGACGCTCGCCTTCAGCGAACCGCCCCGGCAGATGGAGCAAGGCAATCTGCGCCTGCTGCTCGGCAAACGATTCAAGGTCGTGCTCGCGACGCCCAGCGCCATCCACGCGGTCATCAAAAAGAATTTCGGTCTCGGCGCGGAGACGATTCAAAAACTCCGCGACGAACGCGGCGCCACCGACGTGGCCCAGGAGATCGTCTTTGATGTGCAGGACAAGGACACGGATTCCGCCCTCGAGGCCACCGTTTCCACCTTCGTTGATCAGATCTTGCAGGAGGCGTTGCGCATGAGTGCAACCGATATTCACCTGGAGCCTTACCTCAACTCCGTCCGCCTGCGCTATCGCGTGGATGGCAATTTGGAAACGGTGCCCGTGCCGGCCGACATGCGGCATTTGCATCCCGCAGTGGTGTCGCGGCTGAAGATCATGGCGGGTCTGAACATTTCGGAAAAGCGCCTGCCGCACGACGGCCGCATCGCCATGAAAACGGGCGAAGAGGAATACGATCTGCGCGTTTCCATCGTCCCCACCAAATTTGGCGAGGGCGTCTGTCTTCGTATTCTGGGACGCCAAAGTCTTTTCCTCGACCTCACCCAGCTCGGCATGGAGCCGAATCAGGAAGGTATTCTCCGGCAACTGACCCAATTGCCCCAGGGAATGGTCCTGCTCACCGGCCCGACCGGCAGCGGCAAGACCACCACTCTCTACACCGCATTGGCGCAGGCGAACGATGAAGGCCGCAAAATCATTACGTTCGAGGATCCCATTGAATATCAACTCGAAGGCACGGTGCAAATTCAAGTGCGCGAGCAGATCGGGCTGACGTTTGCGTCCGGGTTGCGATCCGTGTTGCGCCATGACCCCGATGTGGTGCTGGTCGGCGAAATTCGTGACTTCGAAACCGCGGAGATCGCCGTTCGCGCCGCTCAAACGGGCCATCTCGTATTTTCGACGCTCCACACCAACGACAGCGTGGGCGCCGTCACCCGGCTGTTGGAGATGAAGATCGAGCCTTATTTGATCGCGTCGTCGCTCGTCTGCAGCATCTCGCAACGTCTGGCGCGTCGCATCTGCCGTCATTGCGCCGTGGAGGACACCAACATCGCGCCGGCGACACGGGAGGAAATGGCGGCCTCGCTGGGTATCGCACCGGCTGAGGTGAAGGCATCCAAAGGCCGCGGATGTGTGGAATGCAACCAAAAGGGACACCGGGGCCGCGTCGCCATCTACGAATTATTTTTGCTCAACGAAGTCATCGCAGACTTGATTCAGCCCGGGATCAGAACGGGCGAATTACGCGACGCGGCAAGGAAGCTGGGCTGGCGTTCGCTGCGGGAAATGGCGTGGCTTAAAGTGCAGCGCGGTATGATTCCGATCTCCGAACAGGAACGCTGGACACGAACGATTGATCCCTCGGCCTTGTTGCCGAAACCATAGCGGGGCGGCCAGTCGTCGTCGGGGATATCTCCTGGAACGGGATGCCGGAAAATCAAAAAGGATGGCAGTCAGTGACCGCCATCCTTTTTGCTGAGATTCGTTGAATCAGGCCTTGGCAGACTTCGCGCCCGCAGTCTCCTTCTTCCAAGTCCGCTTCGGAGCCTTGGTGACCAACCCTTTTTTGAGGGCGTTGGCAGTCACGCGAATGTAGCGCACTTCACCGTCCACAACGGCTTTGACGCGCTGGAGATTCGGCATGAAACGGCGCTTGGTGATCGCGGTCACGTGCGTGCCGATACCGCCGCTCTTCTTCGATTTACCACTACGCCAAATGATGCTGCCCTTCATTGGGCGCTTGCCGGTCAGTTCACAAATTCTTGACATAAAGAGCGAAGAAGATACCTGCCGAGCGGCTGGATGCAAGCTCTATTTAGCGGAAAAAGAGAGACGGAGAGACCGGCATCGCGCTACCGAAACGTAACCCACAGGCCCCCGCTCCGGGCTTGAAATAAGCTGATGATTCGGAAACAATCGCCTTATGCCTCAACGATGCGCATTCGCTCCGGCTTTGGTCGCCATTCGCTCGGGCTTGCTATTGGGCGCCCTGCTGGTTTTCTCCCCGTTTTTTTCCCCTGCGGCGTCCGGCCCATTTCGATTCGCCTGGCTGAGCGACACGCATGTCGGGTCCACGACCGGCGAACAGGACTTGCGCGCTGCCGTTCGCGATATCAATTCGATGACCGGCTTGAGCTTCGTGGTGTTATCCGGCGACGTCACCGAATACGGCTCGCGCGAACAACTGCGCCTCGCCAAGGAAATCCTCGATGGCCTGAGAATTCCGCTCTACATCGAGCCCGGCAATCACGACACCAAATGGTCCGAGTCCGGCGCGACGGATTTCGGCCGCATCTGGCCGGCGGACCGTTTCGTGTTCGAGCACGGCGGTTACACGTTTATTGGCATGCACCAGGGACCGCTCATGAAGATGGGTGACGGCCATTGGGCGCCGCAGGATGTGCGCTGGCTGGAGGACACGTTGAAAAAGTTGCCGAAGGACCAGCCGATCATTTTCGTGACCCACTATCCGCTCGATGATGGCATAGCCAATTGGTACGTCGTCCTCGATCTGCTCAAAAAATACAACACGCAGGCCATCCTGTGCGGCCATGGTCACGCCAATGGAAAATTCAATTTCGAAGGCGTGCCCGGCACGATGGGACGTTCCAACCTGCGCGTCAGCGCGCCTTCCGGCGGATTCAACATCGTGGAGATAGCGGACGGCACGATGAAGATTGCCGAACATCCGATCGATCGGGAAACGAAACCCGCCTGGCAAACGGTGACACTGAAAAAACAGAATTACGCCGGCAATACAAACCAGTTTCCCCGCCCCGACTACAAGGTAAACTCGCGCTATCCCGGCGTGAAAACCGCGTGGAGCCACGACACCGGCTACACCATCGCCAGCACGCCGGCGGTCTGGAAGGACCTCGCCATCGTGGGCGATGCTTCGGGGACGGTGTACGCGCTCGCGTTGAAAACCGGCAAGGTGCAGTGGACTTTCAAAACTCAGAACGCGGTTTATTCCACGCCGGAAACCAGCGGCGACCTCGTCGTCGTGCCATCCACCGACGGAAACATTTACGCGCTGAAGGCCGAGACGGGCAAGGAAGTGTGGCGTTTCACAAGCGACCGCCCGATCGTGGCATCGCCGCGCATCGCGGACGGCATGGTGTATGTCGGTTCGAGCGAGGGAAAATTTCGCGCGCTGGATCTCGCCACCGGAAAACTGGCGTGGGAGTTCGACGGCGTGGCGGGCTTCATCGAAACGAAACCGCTCGTGTATGACGGCAAGGTGATCTTCGGCGCCTGGGACCAGCACCTTTACGCGCTGGACGCCAAAACCGGCCGACTCGTGTGGAAATGGAAAGGCGACAAACCAGGTCCCCTGCTCTCGCCGGCCGCGTGCTGGCCCATCGCGGCGCACGGCAAGGTGTTCATCGTCGGGCCGGACCGCAAGATGACCGCCATCGACGCCAAAACCGGCGATCAACTCTGGCGCACCGGCGCGTATGTCGTGCGCGAGTCCATCGGATTATCCGAGGACCAGTCGAAATTTTACGTCCGCGCGATGAATGATTTCTTTTACGCGTTTTCGACCGAGGCATCGCATCCCGACAAGTTGTGGGAATTGAACGCCGGATTCGGCTACGACATCAACTCCGCGATGCTCGTGGAAAAAGACGGCGTGGTTTTCTACGGCACCAAAAACGGTTTGCTCTTCGCGCTCAACGCCAAGGACGGCGCGATCAAATGGGAGCACAAGGTGGACAATGGCGTGATGAACACGGTGGTTCCCCTGAGCGCCACCAAAGTTTTAACAACCGATTTCGATGGTAAAATCGCGCTGATTCAATCGAAGGATTGAGCCGGTTCTCGCGATAAAGTTTTGATTTGCCGGGACGAGTCTGCGTCCAACCTTCGTCCGCAAAATCAATTGACTCCGCCCTTTTGGCGTCATTCCTGCTGATTTCCCAGCACCATGTGGTGCTGTTCCCAATTAGGCCGTAAAACGCGCATAATCCAGTGTCTGACTGGATTGGCTGCCCTATTTTTGGGCACTGCTGCCAATGCGCAATCCAATACAATCCCCATCTTCCAGTTCGCTATCTTTTACAATCACCTCCTGGAATTTACGTGGTGCGCGCCGATGACCATTTACGGGCGGGTGCATGCCAATGCCGACATTTACACCGGTAGCGCCTGGCACCTCAATTTCAACGACAGCGTCAGCGCCACCGGGTCGATTTCCTCTCCTCCCTGGAGCGGGTATTCGGTGACGGACTATTCGGTGCCGGCGTTTTACTCGACCGCCGCAGCAACGAATGTGTCGCCTCTAACGATCAACAATGGCTCCGACAATTCTTCGGACGCCATGCGGGAAATGATCAATATGCCGCCGCCCGGCGGCGATACCAACGCCGCACTGGCGGCATTTCGCTATTACAACAAGGCTGGCGTCGTTCTGCTGGTGAGCAACCTTACCATCACCGCGACCATACGCAGCCCATCGGACGGCACCGCCACCAACATCGTTGCCGCTTACAATCCGATCAATAATAGCGCCACCAACTACACCAACATAGTCATCAAATTTCCTTTCCTGAATATTACCAATTTCTGGTACAGCAATACCATTCCGGTATACGACGATCGGGAAAACAAGTACCTAAAATTAACTGACATTAATGTTGCCGTCTTGAACAATTGGCTGTTCACCAATGCCACAATCACTTCCATATTTCCCCGGTCAGGCAGCATCTATCCAAGCCCAACCAATGCGCCGAATATCATGTACGTGGCGGACAACCGGAGCTACGCCACCGGCTATCTCAACGCCGTAAGGCTGAAGAACGCCACTACGATCCCGACCAATCTGTTCAGTTTCATGGGATCCAACTACCCCAGCGGATTCACTCTGGCCACGCCAAATCCCCTCTACATCTACGGTAATTACAACTGCCCCAATTCCACCTACTATGGCAGCACCAATACGACTGCCGCAGGCGCTTACCCGGCCTCTCTGATTTCTGACGCGCTGACCATTCTTTCGTGGAATTGGAACGACGCAAAGAGCGCCGGGATATATGCCAACAGAAACGCGGTGACATCTTCGACCGATGTTACTTTGAACGCCGCCATCATCACCGGCTCCGTTTACTCGACGGGTTCTGACAATACTCAATTCAGCGGAGGTGTTCACAACCTTCCGCGTCTTTTGGAGAATTGGAGCGGTAGCGGTGTCATCTTGGCGCTTAACACTTCGATCGTGAACCTCTTCAACAGTGTCCGGGCCACCAATCAATTTATCCTGCCTGGCAATTACTACAATGCGCCCGCATCCCGACAGTTCAGCTTTGATTCAAATTTTCTACTTTCCTGGAAACTTCCGCCGGGCACGCCAAACGTTCAGGCGGCATTGCCTAAAATAGCCGCACAGCCGCAAAACCAGAAAGCACTGCTGGGGCAGACGGCCACTTTTTCCACCACCGCCACCGGCATCGAAACGCTCCGCTACCAGTGGAGATATTTGGGGCCGCAAGCTCCCCGCGATGTTCTCAACGCCACCAATGCGAGCCTGATCCTATCGAATATTGTTTTGGCCGACGCGGGATCATATTCCGTGCGCGTCACCAACGTCTTTGGCGCGACCACCAGTCAAACCACCACGCTGACGATTGCTTATCCCCCCATTATCACGAGCCAGCCATTCAGCCGCGCTGCGCCACCAGGAATCAACCTCGCGCTTCTCGTCGGCGCAACCGGAACAAACCTTACGTACACATGGCTTCGCAACGGGTCCGCGGTTTCATCCAGCGGAAGTCCACACCTGACCATCCTGGTCGCGTCGAACACCATCGGCTCCTATCAGGTGGTTGTTTCAAATCCAGATGGAGCAGTCACAAGTTCCGTGGCGCAGCTCTACCTAACGACCCCGCAATATTTCGATTGGGCCAATACCGCCACCGTTGCGGACGGCAGTTCCTGGAGTCGTGTGGACAGCGTATCAATGGATTATTCAGGACGATATGCCGCCGGGCGATTCACCGGTCGCACATTGGACTTGGGTGGTATCATACTTACAAACAATAATTGGTCTGCGGGTAACAGCGCCAATTTCATCTGCAAATATGATCTTGCTTACGCAGCTTGGGCACGGATCGTCGGCACCAATTCGGGAATGGGCTGCCCGTTGCGAATCACCCGGGGCTCTTATCAAGGGGCCATGTTGTTGGCGGGCAGATTCTCCGGAACCGCTGATTTCGGTGGCATCTCAAAAACCAGCGTTACCCCGGCCGATCAGTTTGTGCTTCAGTTCGGAGTTCAAACCTCGTCCGCTCAGTGGGTGAAGACATTTCCGATCTGCACCGCAACGGGCTCAACCAACGCTTTCGGTTTCAAATACAGTCTTGATCAGGGGGAATGGTTCATCAGCGGACCGGCTGAAGGCACCGTGGACTTTGGAAGCGGGGTGGTTTTGACAAATTGCAGCGCCTACGTCGCGAAGTTTGGTTTGAACAATCAATTAGTGTGGGCTCGCGAAACTCCCGCTCCGGACACGCTTGCGCTTGGCTCCACCGGCAACGTTTACGTGGCCGGCAGTCCGGGCGTTCTTACACATTATGATGCTCAAGGAAATGAGCTGTGGTCTAGGGATTTTCCCATTGCCACGGACATTGCGGTGGATGAGAAACAAAACGTCTATGCCACCGGGTTTGGATCGGGCACTTTCGATGGCTTTAGCCTGACAAACTCCTCTGCCAATGGAGATTGCTTCGTGGCCAAGTGCGATTCGTCTGGACAACTCCAATGGCTGCAACAATTGGGAAGCACCAATCTGCAGGCCGGCACCTCCATCGCGGTTGATCGGTACAGCAACACCTACATCACGAGCGCTTCCGCCGGTGGACTGCCCGAGTCGTTTCTGAAGATTGGCCCTTCGACCTTGAGTAATACATTTACTTTTATTGCAAGCTATGACCCGGTCGGCAATGCCCTATGGGCACGAGCCGTGACTTCCACCAACCGCAGCGCTCTTACCTCGGTTGATTTCTTCGAGTCGGCAGCGTCGGGCAATGGATGGACTGTGGGAACCATGGTCGGCGGCTACTTTTCTGGAACCGCTTTTCTCGACGCCATGCCGCTGGTGAACACCAATCCGTGCTCCGTCTCCTGTCCTGAACAAATGTTCATCAGTCGATTTGATTGTCCCGAACCCTCCGGCGCAATCACCATCAGCGCCCAACCGACAAACAACACAGTAGTCGCGGGCGCCGACGCAACGTTCTCGGTGACGGCTTCCGGCGGCACGTTGAGCTATCAATGGTTTTATAATCAGACGAATCTGATCACAGGCGCGACCAACTCCGTGCTTCTTGTCTCGAACGTGCGGACATCAGACATCGGCAACTATTCCGTTGTGCTGAGCAACGCGTATCGAACTGCCACCAGCGCCGTCGCGAGTTTGACGTTTGCCGTGCCTCCCACCGTTAGCACGCCGCCCGTTGATCTCTTTTTACCAGTGGGAAACGTTGCGACCTTCGCCGTTTCAGCGACAGGCACTGGCCCGCTGAATTACCAGTGGCAGTTCAACGGATCAAATCTTCCGGGCGCGACGAAGTCGTCTCTCGTGCTTTCGAACATTTCTCCGGCACAGTCGGGCGAATACGAAGTGGTCATCACCAACCTCGCGGGCTCGGCAAGCAGCGCGGCCAATCTGTATGTTGTGGTTCCCCCGGTCCTGCAACCGTTGCCAAATTTAATAGTTCTCGCGGGACAGGACGCCGTTTTTAGCGCCAACGTCACGGGCTCGGCGCCATTCGTATATCAGTGGCGGTTTAACAATGCGAATCTGCCCGACGCGACCAACGCCACGCTCGTCGTCGCGAATGTGTCACCGGCACTGGAAGGCGCGTATGCCGTCACGGTCACCAATCTCGCCGGCTCCGCCACGAGCACCGGGACGCTGACCCTCGCGGTTCCACCCGCATTCGGCCAGCCGCTGCCCAATCTCACGGCCGCTGTGGGTCAAAGCGTGACTTTTTCCAGTCCCATCACTGGCACCGGCCCGCTGGCCTATCAGTGGATGTTCAACGGCACGAATATTTCTGACGCCACGAACTCCACCTTGACCGTGACGAATATCCTGGCTGATCAGGCGGGTGACTATGCCTTGATCATCACCAATCTGGCCGGAGCCATCACCAATACCGCCACGCTGACCCTTGCCGACCTTCCTTCCATTGACGGCCCATTGCCAAATCTCATTATCATCGCCGGTCACGAAGTGGTTTTCACCGCGTCTGCCAGTGGCAGCGGGCCGCTGGCATATCAGTGGCAATTCCATGGCGCGGACATTCTCGACGCGACCAATGCATCGCTGATCGTCTCCAACGTCGGACCGGAGCAAGCGGGCGAGTACCGCATAACCGTCACGAACATCGTCGGCTCGGCCAGCGCCACGGGCACTCTCGCGCTCGCGGTGGCGCCGAACTTTGATTTGCCACTGACAAATCGGTTGCTCCTGGCAGGACAAAACGTGGACTTCGCACCGACCGTCTCCGGCACCGCGCCGTTGACTTATCAATGGCAATTTAACGGAACCAATATCCTTGACGGAACGAACGCCACGCTGTCGCTCACCAACTTTTCCACGGAACTGGCGGGCGATTATACAATCATCGCGACCAACATCGCTGGTGCCGCGACGAATACCGCCACACTCACGCTCGCCGTTCCGCCCACGATCGACGTGACGATGGAAAACAAAACGATCATTGCGGGACAGAACGTCGCCTTGACCATAAGCGCGTCCGGCACCGGGCCGTTAATGTATTCATGGCAATTCAACGGTCTCCCCATTTCCAACGCCACCGACGCCACGCTGAGCCTCACCAACATCGCTCTGGAACAAGCCGGCTCGTACGTGGTCACCGTGACAAATATCGCCGGAGCTGCAACCAATTCCGCGACGCTTTCTGTCTATACCACCGCCGCTGCGACCTTGAGCGCCCTGCCCTCGGTCAGCAACGACAAATTTCAATTCTCCATCTCCGGCGTCCCCGGATTCAACTACGTGGTGGAAGTCTCGACGAATTTCGTAGATTGGACGCCGGTGATCACCAACGTCTCGCCGTTTACTTTGACCGATGATCGGGTGACGAATTTCCCCGCGCGCTTCTATCGGTCCATCTACACGCCCTGATACTTTCCTTGTCGGCAAAGGCGCGCGCATTGCGGTAGCGTCATTTTCCGTTTGCCGCCCTGCGCTTGCAAAGCCATGATGGCGGCGCTGCGCCTGGACGCAACTTTCCGGCCGGCGAACCCTGAGCAACACTACATGAATTATTCCACCTCCACACGTCTCGACAATCGCGTCGCCATCGTCACGGGCGGCGCCGGCGGCATCGGCTACGAAACTGCGTTCGCGCTCAAGGAATGCGGCGCGAAGGTCATCATCGTCGATCTCGACCAGAAAAAGGGCGACGAAGCGGCCGCGAAACTCGGCGTGAAATTTCTCCACGGCGACCTGACGCAATCCTCGCGTGTCCGAGAAATCGCCGCGCAGGTAAAAAAGGATTTCGGCAGCATCGACATCGCGTTCAACAACGCCGGCATCGCGCACAACGTCCCGAGCGAGGACGAAACCGACGAGGGCTGGCTCAAGATCATCAACGTCAATCTCAACTCGGTGTTCTACTGCTGCCGCGAGTTCGGCAAAGTGATGCTCGCGCAGGGCAAAGGCAGCATCATCAACACGGCATCCATGTCCGGCATCATTTCAAACACGCCGCAGCCGCAGTCGGCTTACAACGCGTCGAAGGCGGGTGTCATTCTGCTGACCAAATCGCTGGCCGGCGAATGGGCGCAACGCGGCGTGCGCGTGAACAGCATTTCACCAGGTTACGTTGCGACCGAGATGACCAAGCGGGGCATGGAAAACGAGCCGTGGCGCAAGGAGTGGCTGCACTTCACACCAATGGGCCGCGTGGGCCAGCCCGCGGAAATCGCCAGCGCGGTCCTGTATCTGGCCTCGGACGCGAGCAGCTATTTCACCGGGAGCAATCTCGTGGTGGATGGCGGCTACACCTGCTGGTAATCCCTGCCCCGCTCCACCTCGCACACGTCATGCGTCACACGTTCCTCCTGATTGTCGCGTCGCTGCTCGCCGTCACCGGCCTGCACGCGGAAACCAAAACCGTCACCATCGCCGCCGTCAACAACCCGGCGATGATCGAGTTGAAGAAGCTCTCGAAAAAGTTCGAGGCGGAAAATCCCGACATCAAATTGAACTGGGTGGTTGTGGAGGAAAATGTCCTCCGCCAGCGCGTCACGACGGATATTTCCACCAGCAGCGGCCAGTTCGACCTGGTGTTTCTCGGACTTTATGAAGCGCCCATTTTCGCGAAGCGCGGCTGGCTGCGTGAAATCAAACATCTGCCGCCAACCTACAATCTGGAGGACGTCTTCAAATCCTTGCGCGATGGCCTCTCTTTCGAAGGCCGGCTCTATGGCCTTCCGTTTTACGGCGAGAGTTCGATGTTGATGTATCGTAAGGACCTCTTCGCCGCCAAGGGCCTGACCATGCCGGAACAGCCGACCTACGACGACATCCAGAAATTCGCGGCGGCGCTCACCGACAAGTCCGCCGGCATCTACGGCATCACATTGCGCGGCAAACCGGGTTGGGGCGAAAACATGTGTTACCTCACCACGCTGGTGAATGCCTTCGGCGGCTCGTGGTTCAACAACGCCTGGCAGCCGCAGCTCGATTCTCCCGAATGGAAAAAAGCGGTGAGCTATTACGTGGACCTGTTAAAAAATTACGGGCCGCCGGGAGCCACCGCGAACGGTTTCAATGAAAATCTCACGCTGTTTGCGAGCGGCAAAGCGGCCATGTGGATCGATGCGACGGTCGGCGCAAGTTCGCTCTACGACAAGAGCGAATCGCAGGTCGCGGACAAAGTGGCGTTTGCCAATGCGCCCGTCGGTGTCACGCCGCGCGGCTCGCACTGGCTTTGGTCCTGGTGCTTCGCCATTCCCAAGGCGGCAAAATCGCCGGAGGCGGCGGAGAAGTTCGCCGTGTGGGCCACGTCGAAGGAATATATCAAGATGGTCGCCGACGACACCGGCTGGGCCACCATCCCGCCGGGCACGCGCCATTCCACCTACGCAAATCCCGATTACTTGAAGGCGGCGCCGTTTGCGGCCGTCACGCTCAACGCGATGAAAACCGCGGACCCGGTCAGCCCCTGCCTGACTCCCGTGCCGTATCAGGGCATCCAATTCGTCGGCATCCCGGAATTTCAATCGTTCGGCACCGTGGTGGGACAAAGCATCGCCGGCGCGCTCGCCGGAAATATGTCGGTGGATCAGGCCTTGAAAGCCGGTCAGGCCGCCACGACGCGCGCAGTCCGACAGGGCGGCTACCTGAAATAAGCCGACACATGGCCACCCTCGCCACGACGCCCAGCCAACACAGAAAAGCGGGATGGCTCAGGGCGGGATTGCAGGCGCCCGCGGTGGTTCTGCTTTTTCTTTGGATGATCGTCCCGCTGGCGATGACGATTTATTTTTCGTTCATCCGCTACAGCCTGCTGAACCCGGACGTTCACGGTTTTGCCGGTTTGGAAAATTACCGCTTTCTCTACCAGGATCCGTCGTTCGTCCCGGCGCTGCTGAATACACTCATTTTGATCGGCTCGGTTTTGGTCATCACACTGGTGCTCGGCACCTTGATGGCCGTGCTCTACGAACGCCGCTTCTTCGGGCGCAACGCGGCGACCCTGCTCGCGATCGCGCCATTTTTCATCATGCCTACCGTCAGCGCGCTGTTGTGGAAAAACATGATGCTGCATCCCGTGTATGGCCTGGCGGCGAAAGCCTTCACGGCCGTGGGTCTCACACCGGTCGATTGGTTCGGGCGTTTTCCGATGCTGTCCATCATCCTGATTCTATCCTGGGAATGGCTGCCCTTCGCGTTTCTCATTCTTTATACGTCCCTCAAATCACTCGACCACGAGCAGCAGGAAGCCGCGCGAATCGACGGCGCGCGCGGCACGCAAATATTCTTCCACATCACCCTGCCCCACCTGCGGCGCGCGATGGGCGTGGTGGTCATGATCGAAACGATTTTTCTGCTGTCGATCTTCGCGGAAATTTACACCACCACGTCGGGCGGTCCCGGCACGGCCACGACCAACCTCGCCTATCTGGTGTATTCGCTCGGCCTGCAACAATTCGACGTGGGCCTCGCCTCGGCGGGCGGCATCCTCGCCGTGATCGTGGCAAACATCGTCGCGTTTTTCCTCGTGCGGATCATGGCGCGCAGCCTGAAGGGGGCGCAGTAACGTGCGGGACTCGCGCATTAAAATCTGGCTCTTCGGCTCGCTGGGCTGGGGCGTGGCGCTCGCCATTTTCTTCCCGGTGCTTTGGATGGCGCTCACCGCCTTCAAAACCGAACAGGCCGCCTACGCTCAGGGCTTGTTTTTCACGCCTACGCTTGGCTCCTTTCGCGAAGTCTTCGCGCGCGGCAATTATTTTTCCTTCGCGCTCAATTCGATTTTGCTCGCGCTCGGCTCCACCCTGCTCTGCTTCCTCATCGCCATTCCCGCCGCGTATAAAATGGCGTTCTTCCCGTCCCGGCGGACGCAATCGCTATTGCTCTGGATGCTATCCACCAAAATGATGCCGGCAGTCGGCGTGTTGCTGCCCGTCTATCTCTTGTTTCGCACGGCGGGTTTGCTCGATTCGATTGTCGGACTCATTCTGATAAGTACCTTGATGAACCTCCCGATCGCCGTGTGGATGTCCTACGCCTATTTCCGCGAGGTGCCGTCGGCGATCCTCGAAGCCGCGCGCGTGGACGGCGCGGGCACGCTCCACGAAATCTGGCATGTGCTTACACCGCTGGCGCTGCCCGGCATTGCCTCGACCGCCTTGCTGCTCATCGTGCTTTCGTGGAACGAAGCCTTCTGGAGCATCAACCTCACCAGCGCCAAGGCCGCGCCGCTCACGGTCTTCATCGCCTCGTATTCCAGCCCGGAGGGATTATTTTGGGCCAGGCTTTCCGCCGCCTCGCTGCTCGCGGTGGCGCCGATCATGGTCCTCGGCTGGTTTACGCAAAAACAATTGGTCAGCGGCCTGACCTTCGGAGCTGTGAAATGAACGGCGCACCCACGGCTTCCGAAACGCCCGCGGGAAATGGCTCCGTGCGCTTGCGCCAGTTGGTAAAAACGTACGCCGGCGATTCCGGAACTGCCGGCGTGCCGGCGGTCAAAGGCATCGACCTCGAAATTCGGGACGGCGAGCTCATGGTGCTTGTGGGGCCCTCCGGCTGCGGCAAATCGACGACCCTCCGCATGATTGCCGGGCTGGAAGAAATCTCCGGTGGAACGATTGAAATCGGCGGCCGCGTGGTCAATGATCTCGAACCCAAGGATCGCGGCATCGCCATGGTTTTCCAAAGCTACGCGCTTTATCCGCACATGACGGTGTTCGAGAACATGGCGTTTGGCCTGAAACTCGCCAAGCGTCGCAAGGCGGAGATTCACGAAATCGTGACCCGCACGGCGGCGGCGCTGAATCTCAACGAACTGTTGGATCGCAAACCCCAGGCGCTTTCCGGCGGCCAACGCCAGCGCGTGGCCCTGGGTCGCGCCATCGTCCGAAACCCCAGGGTATTTCTCTTCGACGAACCGCTTTCCAATCTCGACGCCAAGATGCGTGTCCAGATGCGGTCGGAAATCGCGCGCCTGCACACGCGCCTCAAGACCACGATGATCTACGTCACCCACGATCAGGCAGAGGCGATGACTCTCGGCGACCGCATCTGCGTGATGCGCGACGGCACGATCATGCAAGTCGCCGACCCGCTCACCCTCTATCGTCAGCCCGCGAATCTATTTGTAGCCGGTTTCATCGGCAGCCCGCCCATGAATCTGCTGCGGGGAACCATCGAACGCCGCGCGGAAAATCATTGGTTCGTCGAACGCAGCGGAGCCGGAGGAATTTCAATCCCGTTACCCGCCAGTGCTGCCGGCGTCACCACCAACCATGTCGGCAGCGAAATCGTCTTTGGCATCCGTCCCGAACATATCCTGCCCGCAGCAGATTCCAAATCCACTACCGCCATCCCTTTCACCATCGAAGTCGCGGAGCAAATGGGCGCTGAATCCATCCTGTATCTGAAAGCCGGCAATTGCACCGTCGCCGCCCGCATCTTCGGCGAACACGCTTACAAACCCGGCGACCGGTACCTCGCCAGCATCGACGCCGCCAAGGGACATTGGTTCGATCCCGTGACCGAGGCGGCGATCACTCCTGCTTAGAGTTTTGAAAACCCTCTTTCCAACAAGTTGAAGTGCAATTTGATCGTGTTCAGCTTTGCAAATCCTCAACCGCCTGAGCAACCGCATCAGTAAACTCGCTGAGGTCGTCGGCTGCGAGTGTGAACTCCACCATCAGACCGTCCTGACTTGCCCGGAGCCAAAACCGGTCACCGAACTCGTCGTCTTTGACCAGCCGCACTGAAGCATTGTGAAACGAACCAACGACCATCTCGGAAAACTCCAAACGCCCGGCGTGCTCTCGTAAGAAAGCGAGCATCCTCGCCACCTCCCCGCGAGCTGGCAACGCGAACCGGAATGTCCAATTCCGTGTGCGGACAGATATCAGCAGGTCATTCGCCTTATCAATCGCCTCATCAATTTGAACCTCGAAGCGACTCGTCGTCCCCAGTCCTGCCAAGCCGTAGTTTTTTGGTGGTATGGCTGACATAAATGCGCTATCGCCAGTTGGCTTCCGCGCCGTTTCAGGATTTGGCTCAACGCTCATGGAGGATGACCAGGGTGAACCGCGTTTTAATGGAAGCGCCCGGTTTAAGCTGCACCTCCAACCTGATCACGTTGGTGTCGAATGGCCGATACGCTCGAAACTCGTCGAACAATGCCAGGTCCTGATAAGGCTCAGCGTGCGACAACCAGGCGCCCACCATCGCGTTGCTACCCGGCTCATCGTAATGAATATCGAACTGCAATCTGTTGGTGGAACCCACCGGAATCCGAATCTCCGGGGCTATGGTGTGCATCTTGCCAATGTGCAATTTGAGCGTTCTGTCATTTCCCTCGTCCGAACCGGAAAAATGTGATGCCTGGCGGTCCGAAGTCGAAATCTCCGCGGTGGCATAGCTCGGTATCAAATGCTTGGGCTTCTCGCTTTCGAGTCGGGCGAGCTGCATATCAAAACTGTTGATGCGATCCTCCAATTGTGTGACCACAGTTTGATAACGGGAATAATAAAACTGGCAGAAATAAGCGGCTGCGATGCAACACACTCCCGCTACCGCCAGGGCAATTAATGGGATCGCTCGCTTCATGCGTCTGGTAATCAGCCTTCAATTCGCTGCTCCATCTGACGGAATAAAATCCGTTTCGAGGTATCTGCAGAGCGCCCAAGTTGCGGCTGTGGACGGTCAGGCGGCGTTCTCATCGCGAAATGTCGGCGAAGAGGTCTTGGACTGCATCCTCAAGGTTGATAAGTGAATCGAAGACATCTTTAGGCAGCTTTTGAGTGCGCGAGGCCCAACTTTCCGCTTCGCGAAAAACCATGGATCCCAGAACGTGAAGCGACGCTGCAAGCTCTCGGTCAAGGCTGGTAGCACGGCGCAAGCCATCGCCGAGAGTGCGAATCGCGGAAACAAGGCGTTCAACTCTTGCCGGATCGACGTCTTTCCCCATGCGAGTATCGACCAGCAATCCCGATTCTCCGGCCTCAAAGTGAATTAGCGCAAGTGCTTCGTTTTGTGACATACCCACCTAACGTAATAATCTCCGCGACGGCGAGCCGAACGCATCGGCATGCCAACGGCAGCACAACCGAGCCGCGGCTTCTGAATCCCGTTCCCTCGGGATTCGCTGCGGCGCATGGTTGGTTGTAAATGTCACTTTATCAACCTCACAAGTGAACCGTCTGAGGTTATGATAACACAGGCGGCAAAAGAACTGAACGGCGGCTTCGGAACGTAAAGGGCTACAGAATGACCAGAGGAAAGGTCGTAAATCAGAAAGTCGTGCTTGCCTTCTCGCTTGGTTGTCAAATAACGGTGGGGCAATCCGTATTTGGCTACGAAGTTCGCAATCGAAAGTCCCTGTGTGTGGAGTGAAAAGCTCTCGAACGCACGGACATCTGACGAGGTCTCTGGAATCCTGGCGGGACGCCATGCTGCCGGAACGGAGTTGGTGCTATAGCGGCTCGACGCCCATAGTTTCCGAAGCGTGGTCTTGTCCGACCCGGCCAGTGCTGCGGTAATGCAGAGAAAAAGTATGGCCAGACAGGCAAGCCAAATGCGTCGGCATGCCAGCAGCCGCACGACCGGGCCGCTGCTTCTGAGCTCCGATCTGTCGGGATTCCCTACAGAGTCAGGTCGATCATTTATCTGATAGTTTGGAAAACTCACTCTCACACTCCTTCCGGAACTCGCTGTAGTCCTCTACCAATCGCTCAATCTTCCTCATCACTCTGTCAGTCTGCTTGAAGTGACCGGCCAAGATACTCCTCACGACGAGCAAACTGGAAAAACCCTCATGCACCACCTCGTTCAGGTGTGCTGAACTGCCTTTGACTGGTCTCTTCTTCGGCATAAAATCTCCTGACTTGTCGAGTAACCTAACGTTTATTAGACCAAACTCGCGCTTGGTCTGGTAAAGGCACCTCCGTTCCAGCTTCTGAAAGCATGCGCTTATTTAAGGTGAAAACAGGCTGCGGGTCAAATTCCCAATTTGGTCCGGCACATTGAACAGTCGGCGATTTGCTTTTGTACGCGCGAGCGGGGCTTTTTTCCCAAGCCCAAGCTCGAACTCATTGCTCTCCGCTCCATCAGACAATGGAGCGGAGAGGAAAATATTTTTTGGGGCGGTTTAACCCCGGGTGGCGCTCTCGGAATCGCTTACCCGGGGCTACTCTCGTTTGCCCCGTCCGGGGCAAGCGCCGTAGCGCAGTGCCAGATCGCGTTATCATGAAGGGTGCCATGTTGAATCAATCTCGATGACATCAATCTGTGACATGCTCCACCACCGATCGAAACTCTCTGCCTGCTGAAGCTGCGCGGTGAAGTCGGGGAACTCGTCCGACCAGGTGCGCACAAACTCGGAAATAAAATCCTGCCTGGCCTTAACCATCCATGCTCGCTTCCAAACCTAGAACGCCTCCTCGTAATCACGAAGCGGCGTGATAATTGAGGTCGGACGGCAAACCTCATGGCTACGGCCCTCGGCGAGGCCGAGCGTCCGCGACAACTCCGGCTTTGGAGTGACAAGATATGCTAGCCGGCAAAGTATGGAATGTGCCATGCCGTGCAAAGTGCCCTAACAACCCGATCCCGCGACAGCGGGAGCCCACGCAACGCCCCGGTTGCAACGGCAGCATGAAGCCGCAGCTGCCTCTAAGTCCCGATCCCTCGGGATTCGCTGCAGAGCTTTAGACCACTTAGAATGCATTTCCAAGAAAAGGCCCTTCCATTTGTTTAACAAATGCTTGGTAGTTCGTGAAGGAGCGCGTGTATCCCGCCTGCAGAATCTGGAACTCGACACGATTGGTGTCTGGCTTGCAAGCGACCAATATCAAATAGTTGGTGTGGCCGAATCCGAGAGGAACATACTCCTGATGCACAACGTAGTGTTTGTCATCCGTGACCGCCCAAATCAAGCGCCTCTTGGAATTCCCAGCCTCACACCTCGCTAAAACTGCCGGCGGAAGGTTCGTGTCGGAATGGATCTCTCGAAAGTTGGAAACCTTCTGCATCGCTTTGAAACACTCTTCCGGGAGAAGGATGGCCCCGGCTAGGCAGACGAGCGGCAGCAAGACTAAGAGAATCAGGAATAGGCGGGATGCTTTCATGGCGCGTCGAGTGCTCTAACGTAAAAAGCTCAGCGACCCGGCGCACGGGAGGCAACGATTGCAAACCACGACGCCATGCCGGGTTAGATGCAGCGATTGGTTAAGCGGCCTCGTGCTCATACTTGGTCAAGCAACTGTCTTGAAGGTGCGTAATCAATCTTCCAGCCAGCGAAACAACCCAGAATGCCACACTTGACACAACGGCAGCCAACGTAAAGCCAGCGAATCTCGCCGAGCTTCTTTCGCAACGAAAAGCCAACTCCAATATTCGTGACTTCCGAGCCACACCCACAACGCCAATGCTGAAACTCCGCCTCCTCCGCGACCTCCTCGCTGTCGCAGAGAAAGTGCTGCCGGGAACACTTGGTGCATGTGCGCTTGGCCGCACCTTCGGTATCATCTGCATCAAGGTGGAAATCCACAGAACTGCACGCGCACTTTGCCAGGCGGAACTCATGCACTGCGTAGGAACTCTGAGATCCGTATGCTTCCACATATCCTTTGATGTCCTCGGGACTTGTCCCAACCCACCACTTGCCTGATGTATCAATGCTCATGACGCGTAAAGCCGCCTAACATTTATTAGGCCAAACCCGGGCTTGGTCTAACAAAGGCTCCTTTGGTCTAGCTGCGAAAAGCATCGGCTCATTCACGCTTAAAATTGGATACGGGTCAACCCCACAATTTGGTCTATTATATTATGCATCTGGCGGTCCGCCTTTTTGTTCGCGAGCGCGGTCCAGTCCGCCCATCCCACGCTCAAACTCAATCTTTTTCCGATCCCTCTCCGCTCGATCAGACAATGGAGCGGAGAGGAAAAATATTTTTTGGGGCGGTTTAACCCCGGGTGGCGCTCTCGGAATCGCTTACCCGCGGCTACTCTCGTTTGCCTCGTCCGGGGCAAGTCAGATGGACTTTGTGACGATTGAAGGACCCAGTGACTCAAGCAATTGCTGCATCAAACGATCCACGCCGTTCCATTCGGCCCAAAAATGAATGACGACAAACCGATGGGTACCGACGAACTTGGACAACATGTCGTTCGTCAGTAGCGTCATGAATCAAAGCCCAATCCTTTCGGCTTCCGGGCAATGTAGTCGCAACGCCACAGCCGGTAATTTCGCCCACCGCTGAGACTGATCATGCCGTCATCCGGCCTGTCCTCCCAAAATAGACAAACTCGTTCAACTCGCAGTCCCGCCATCTCCTCACGATACGAACGAAGGCTGCGATTGGCCTCCCCCTCAGACTTCACGCAGGCAAGAACCTCGGCAACAAACTCATCCTTCCGCCGTAAAATATCGGCGGCATGTGCCAGCAACGCCTTGTCGGGTTCCGGTGTGCCTGAAATCTGAAACTCAAATCCGGCGCCTGCGTGGGTGGCGCTGGAAACCCATGCGTCGTCATCCTTCGACCAAGTGAGCGTCCCCAAAAACGGATCGTCAAACTTGTCCGCGATTGGCGGCGGATCTCCTTGGAACAAGCGTTTGAGTTTGTCGAACATGGCAGTTGCCTAACGTCCCAATCCCGCAGCGGCGGGAGCCCACACAACGTCGCGGTTGCAACGGCGGCGCGGAACAGACGGCGATTTCACGGGCGCTATTTATCTCCCGGAAAGTCGCCGCCGATGGGTTTGAACTGGCGGTCGAGCTGGCGGAAAATCGGTTTGGCGTAGGTACCGGCGAACGCGTCGATCGACAGGGTCCGTTTGCAAACGACCTCGACCGCGCAATTGGTGGGGTTGACCGGCTGAACGAAAATGGCGACGTACGAGCCGGCGTGCCAGAAATTTCCCGGGTTCTTGGCCTGAACCAAATGACGCTGCGGGTCCACGTTGCAAAGTTCGAGTTCGATGTTTTTCACCACGTCCGGCACGGCGGCCCACATCTGGTCGAACGACGCGGCATATTCCACTTTCTTTCCCGTGCCTTCGCCTTGCACGACATCGGTCATGCTGCGACAGCCGGTGAAGCTGAGCACCGCGAGCGCGAGACAGGGTGGAAGCGAGAGGGAGACGAATTTTTGAAAGCGTTGTTTCATTTCGTTTGCAAGGTGCGCCCGGGGGCGCTGGTGATTTTGTTTGGTTCCCAGGTTGCGGAAGAACTCTCGTCCCCCGCAACTCGCCGGAGATTACAGGGCGCCCGCGCGGCCGTCATCTGCAAAGAAGCACGGCGGCGGACCTTCGCGTCCGGTGACAAGCATACCGCCTGCATCAACGCGGCGAAGGGAAAGGGTTTGATCCGTGGCCGAAGGTGACAAAATACGTGAATCGTCGAATAACTCGCAAGATGTGTTGCGAACAGACGCAACTTTACTTAGCAAAGAGCATGGCGATAAGTGAATCCTCGATCCGGGCAAGCTTGAAACTTGATCAAGTATGCGCTGCTTATGAGTTTCACGATCATCAACATGCGATCGCGATCCTTACGTTGGACTTCCCGGAACTCCTGACGGAGATTTGCGATGTGCTGCTCGCTTTTCGCATCAGTATCGAACACATCAAGAAAGCTGGAGGAAATGAAAGTCAAATTCCCAAGACATTGTCTGAACATCTCCGTCCGCTCGGTTGGGAGGAGCGTAAATTAAGTGCACAGCACGTCGTTGATGGTGAATCTGTCTCGTCGGACACTCACAAAATCGACTATATTAAGGGGCAGGTTGCCTTCGATCTCGAATGGAACAGCAAAGATCAAACGTTTGACCGGGATCTATACGCCTTTCGTGCCTTTTTTGAGTACCGCAAGATCGCGGTGGCAGTTTTGCTCACGCGCTCAGGTAGCCTAAACGAAATATTCCGCAAGCTCGGCAACTATCAGGATCCGGCGACGGGCAAGGAAAAGGCGTACATGGCAAAATATGGGGCGAGCACGACGCATCTGGAACAACTACTTCGCAGACTTCGCGCCGGTCGCAGTGGCGGTTGTCCTGTTCTCGCTCTTGGCATAACACCCAAACAAATCACCTAATGAATAACGTCGTCTCCATTCCCCAGCCACCGCCCAATGATGATTTGCTCGACAAAGTTGAAGGCCGCTTTTCCACTCTGCTTGCCGATCCTCCCTGGCAGTTTCAAAATCGCACGGGCAAGGTCGCGCCCGAACATCGAAGGCTGCTTCGGTATCCAACGATGGAACTGCAAGAAATTATGGACTTGCCGGTTGGCAAGCTCGCGGCGGCAAAGTCGCACCTGTATCTGTGGGTCCCCAACGCGTTGTTGATGGAGGGATTGCAGGTGATGCGAGCCTGGGGGTTTGCTTATAAATCGAACATTGTTTGGTTCAAAGTCCGAAAAGACGGCGGGCCAGATGGACGCGGCGTGGGATTTTATTTTCGGAATGTAACCGAGTTATTGCTGTTTGGTGTCCGGGGGAGCATGCGCACACTTCAGCCTGGCAGGACACAAGTGAATATGCTGGCAACTCGAAAGCGTGAGCATTCCCGAAAGCCCGATGAAATCTATGATCTGATTGAATCATGCTCGCCTGGACCTTACCTTGAGCTATTTGCACGATTCGCGCGGGATCGGTGGGCGCAATGGGGCAACGAGGATGTAGAAAAGAATTCTTTGGAAAATGTAGCGCACAGATCCGGGCACGTCAGCCCCCAATTGCGGCTGCTTGAGTCTCCGCGTGGATATCGCGGAGAGAAGAAAAAGGCAGGTTGATGGAGCCGAGATCAAATTGCTCGTCCCCTCCACACGCCGATCCAACGGATGGCCACTGAGGCCGCTACCGCCGGATTTTGATGCGCCGTCCATTTGGGTGGATGTCAGCCGACAAAACGTCTTGGTTCCCAATTTCCTTATCAAGTTTCGCGCTCGACTACTTGAAACATCGGTTCGCGCGGCGTGCGTCGGACCCTCGTTTTTTTGGTTTGGTGGACGCAAAAAGCCTTCCGCGATTTCCGGTCCTTCCGGGATTGCCGAAAAATCTTGCGAAATCTGCGAATTTTCGTCGTTTGACCCCTTGCAATGTTTTGCGTCGGAGGTAAGGTCGAGGTGTTGGTCCCGTATGCGGGACCAAGGGGGAGCCTGAGTGCATTACCTTCCTAACTGCGCGGGGCGATGATCTTTGACATATGAATTTTTGAGCGAAATTGAACCGCGGAGGCGCGGAATGGGACGCAAGGCGGGAGATATTTACAGAAGATAACCAAGGGAACGAAGCAGGATTGAAGCTTGCGAAAGTGGCGACGGGGCTTCGTTGTCTCTGCGATCTTCTGCCAGATTTTTCGTCGGAATTCAGCCTTGGGAGCATTGGACAGCATTTGTCCGACCCTCTGGTTTAGGATCGCGGGCGATTGGAATGCAGATTGAAAAAATGAAAATTGCAAAATTGAAAGATTTGGTCGGTCGCCGAGGGATCACTTTTTTCTCGCGGCACTCATCGGATCGCCCTGCCTGGGAAGGACGGCCTAGTCTAGCCACTTGTACGGGGTGGCGGCCTACTTTGGTCGGGTGGGGAACGGGTTGGAAATGGGCTTGGGAACGCGATGGAGACGCCTGGGTTCGGCTGAGTCGTGGAGTGTTACGGCATGTTGCGCTGTGCGGCGCACCGTCGCGCAGCGCGGTTTTTGGGAACGGAGCGGAAACGCACGCAAATGTAAATTTTACCAAACGAACCCAACTCGCAAAATTCGGAACATGCGTTTTGACAGCCAGTTACGATTATTTTTCGAGTAACGCCGTGAGAAAACGAACCCAACTTGACGGCCAAAATCGGCTCGTCGAAAGGCATGCCTAGAAACGTTGATTTGCTCGACACAATCGATTGAGCCCATTAAGAAAAAGGCGCATGACCGCCACCCCCTACGCCATCGGCCTCGATTACGGAACCAATTCTGTCCGGGCCCTGATTGTTAACGTCAAAAACGGCAAGGAAGTCGCTTCGGCCGTCTGGAATTATGCGCACGGAACGCAGGGCGTGATTCTGTCGCGCGATCCCAATCTGGCGCGGCAACATCCGGCTGATTATGTCGAGGGCGCGGAGGTCACACTCAAGAAAGCGCTGGCACTGGCGAAACGCACCGTGCGCGGTTTCAAGCCGGAGCACGTGATCGGCATCGGAGTCGATACGACGGGCAGCACGCCTTTGCCGGTGGATCGACAGGGGCGTCCGCTCGCGTTTGACCGGCGGTTCGCAAAAAATCCGGCGGCGATGGCCTGGCTGTGGAAGGACCATACATCGGTCGCCGAAGCGGCGGAGATCACGGAGCTCGCTCGGAAGATTCGCCCGAAATATCTGGCGACCTGCGGGGGAACTTATTCGAGCGAATGGTTCTTCAGCAAAATTCTTCATTGCCTGCGCACGAGTCCGGAAGTTTTCGATGCGGCGCATTTCTGGGTGGAACTCGCGGATTGGGTTCCCGCGATGCTGACGGGCACGGAAGCGCCTGAGAAAATGACGCTCGGTGTGTGTGCGGCGGGTCACAAGGCGATGTATAATCCCAAGTGGGGCGGCTATGCTGACGCGGAGTTTCTTTCCAAGCTGGACCCAAAACTGGGAGCCATGCGGAATCGCCTCCCCACCAACGCCAAAACCATCGATCACGCCGCCGGCGGATTGACGAAGGAATGGGCGAAGCGCACCGGTCTGCCGGTGGGGCTGCCGGTCGCGGTCGGCGCGATGGATGCCCACTTCGGCGGCGTCGGCGCTGGCATCGCCCCCGGCGTGCTGGTGAAAATCATCGGCACGAGCACCTGCGACATGATGGTGGTGCCGTCGTCGGAAAATGTGGCGGACATCCCCGGACTGTGCGGCATCGTGGCCGGCAGCATTCTTCCCGGTTATCACGGCCTCGAAGCGGGGCAATCGGCGGTCGGCGACATTTTCAACTGGTTCGTCAATTACGTGCAGCCGCTCGGCAGCAAGGACGGCACTCATGAAAACTTGAGTGTCGCCGCCGCGAAGATGGCTCCCGGCGAATCCGGTTTGCTTGCGTTGGATTGGAACAACGGCAATCGGACGGTGCTCACCGACCAGCGCCTGACGGGCTTGCTGATCGGCCAGACATTGTACACGACGCCGGCGGAGATTTATCGCGCGCTCGTGGAAGCGACGGCGTTTGGCGCACTGACGATCATCAATCGTCTTGAGGAATACGGCGTAAAGGTGGAACAAATCGTGAACTGCGGCGGCATCGCGGAGAAAAATCCGCTGGTGATGCAAATCTACGCGGATGTCACGGGGCGGCCGATCAAGATATCGCGCTCCGCGCAAACCTGCGCCTTGGGCGCGGCCATCGCCGGCGCGGTGGTGGGCGGCAAAAAAGCCGGCGGCTACGATACCTTTGCCGCCGCCCAAAAAGCGATGACCGGATTGAAGCCGATTGTGTTCAAGCCGAATCCCAAGGCGCACGCGGTTTACAAAGAGCTTTATTCCCTCTACAAAACCCTGCACGATGCCTTCGGCACTCAGCAACCGGCGGGCAATCTACACGGTGTGATGAAGAAGCTGATCGAAATCCGAAACCAGGCAAGAAATTGAGCCAAGGCGATGCCTGCCATTCAATTCCGCAGATAACCCAACTAACAATCCCGACGAAATTATGAAACACGGCTATCAATGGTTGAAAGTCCTCGTGGCGGTTTGCAGTGCGGCCACGCTCATTGGCTGCTCCACCACGGACAAAAAGGGCACCGGCCAGGTCAGCAAGCGTCCCTACGGCAAGCTGGCGGACGGCACGACGATCGATCTTTACACGTTGCGCAATTCCAACGGCGCCGAGGTCGGCATCTCCACCTATGGCGGACTGGTCACGTTTCTCCGGGTGCCGGACAAGAACGGCAAATTTGAAGACGTGGTGTTGGGCTACGACAATCTCGCGGGATATTTGAAGGATACACCTTACTTCGGAGCATTGATTGGGCGCTACGGCAATCGCATCGCCAAGGGCAAGTTCACGCTCGACGGCAAGGAATACACTCTGGCCATCAACAACGGTCCCAACGCGCTGCACGGCGGTCTCAAGGGCTTCGACAAGGTGGTTTGGGACGCCAAAATCCTGGTCACGCCCGGTGGAGCGGCGTTGGAATTGCATTACGTCAGCAAGGATGGCGAGGAGGGTTATCCCGGCAACCTGACGGTCACGGCGGTTTACACGTTGCAGGACGACAACGCGCTGAAGCTGGAATATACCGCCACCACCGATCAGGACACGGTGCTCAATCTCACTCATCATTCCTATTTCAACCTCGCGGGCAAAGGCGACATCCTGAAGCATCAAGTCATGATTCCCGCCGACCGCTTCACGCCGGTGGACAAGACGCTCATCCCGACGGGTGAACTAAAGCCGGTTGCGGGCACCCCTTTCGATTTCCGCACCTCGACCGCCATTGGCGCGCGCATCAACGAGACGGATGAGCAACTGAAGTTTGGCGGCGGTTACGATCATAACTGGGTGCTGAACAAACCGATGGGCCAGCTTGGCTTGATGGCGCGCGTGTATGACCCCAGCTCGGGCCGCGTAATGGAAGTGTTCTCCACCGATCCCGGCTTGCAGTTCTACACCGGCAATTTCCTCGACGGCAAAATCACCGGCAAAGGCGGCTGGAAATACGAATATCGCAACGCGTTCTGCATGGAACCGCAGCACTATCCCGACTCGCCGAATCAACCCAGTTTTCCGTCGGTGGTTTTGAAACCGGGCGACGTTTACCACAACACCATCATCTATAAGTTCTCGGTGCAGGATTAATTTAATCCCGGGGTAAGGCCATGGCTGTGACGATTGATCTGAAGCAATTCGAAGTCTGGTTCGTCGTCGGCAGCCAGCATTTATACGGCCCCGAAGCGCTGAAGCAGGTCACTGCCAACGCCGCGGAAATCGGGCACGCGCTTGACCGCGCTGCCGGTATCCCCGTTCGCGTAGTGGTCAAGCCGGTGATAAAAACTCCGGCTGAAGCGACGGCGCTTTGCCAGCAGGCTAACACTGCCGCGAACTGCATCGGACTCGTCACCTGGTGTCACACCTTTTCGCCGTCGAAAATGTGGATCAACGGCTTGAAGCAATTGCGCAAGCCGTTGCTGCATCTGCACACGCAGCATAATCGCGATATTCCATGGTCCTCCATCGACATGGATTTCATGAACTTGAACCAGGCCGCGCACGGCGATCGCGAGCATGGGTTCATCATGAGCCGTCTGCGGCTTGAGCGGAAAGTGGTGGTGGGACACTGGCAGGATGCGCGGGTGCAACAACGCATCGGCGCGTGGTCCCGGGCGGCGGCGGCGTGGCAGGACTGGCAGGACGCCCGGTTTTGCCGCTTCGGCGACAACATGCGCGAAGTGGCGGTGACCGAGGGCGACAAGGTGGCCGCGCAGATCAAGTTTGGATATTCCGTCAACGGCTACGGTGTCGGCGACCTCGTCAAAGCAATCAACGCCGCGCCGGAAAAGAGCGTTGATGGCCTCGTCGCGGAATATGAGTCGGCCTATAAAGTGGCGGCGAAGCTTCGCAAGGGCGGCGCGCAGCGAAACGCGTTGCGCGAAGCGGCCCGCATCGAGCTGGGCTTGCGCGCTTTTCTGGAAAACGGCGGGTTCAAGGGCTATACAAACACTTTCGAAGACCTCCACGGCATGGCGCAGTTGCCCGGTATCGCCACGCAACGCCTCATGGCGGATGGCTACGGGTTTGGCGCGGAAGGCGACTGGAAAACCTGCGCCCTCGTGCGCGCGATGAAAGTCATGAGCGCAGGCTTGAAGGGTGGCACGTCGTTCATGGAGGACTACACCTATCATCTGGAGCCGCGACAAAATCTGGTGCTCGGCGCCCACATGTTGGAAATTTGTCCGACGATTGCGAAGAACCGGCCCTCGCTGGAAGTGCATCCGCTCGGCATCGGCGGAAAAGCGGACCCGGTGCGCCTCGTTTTCGACACGCCCTCCGGCCCCGCCATCAACGCCTCGATGGTGGACATGGGCAATCGCTTTCGTCTCATCGTCAACGAGGTCCGCGCGGTCCCGCCCCGGAAGCCGCTGCCGAAACTGCCGGTCGCCCGAACGGTTTGGATTCCCCTGCCCGATCTGCAAACGGCGGCGGAGGCGTGGATCCATGCAGGCGGCGCGCATCACACCGGTTTCAGCCAGGCGGTCACGACGGAGATGATGGAGGATTTTGCGGCGATGGCGGGAATTGAATTGGTGGTGATCGATGGCGAAACCCGCTCCCGCCAGTTCCGGCAGGAATTGCGCTGGAACGAAGTTTACTACGGAGCTCATCGCGGATTTTCCAGATAACCCATGCTTGAAAAATTAAAACGGGAGGTTTGTGAGGCCAACCTCGAACTCGTTCGTGCCGGTCTCGTCATTCAAACGTGGGGCAATGCCAGCGGCATCGACCGCGCACGCGGCCTGATGGTCATCAAGCCATCAGGAGTTTCTTACAAGAAAATGAAACCGCGCGACATGGTGGTCGTATCGCTCGAGAGCGGAAAGGTGGTTGAAGGCGGGCTCAAGCCCAGCTCGGACACCTCCACGCATCTCGTGCTGTATCGTGCGTTCCCCGGTGTCGGCGCGGTCGTGCACACCCACAGTCTTTACGCCACCGCCTGGGCGCAGGCGAATCGTGAGTTGCCCGCCTACGGCACGACGCAGGCCGATTATTGGTATGGCAAAGTGCCCTGCACCCGACGCCTGACACGCCAGGAAATGAAATCCGACTACGAGGTCGAAACCGGCAACGTCATCGTCGAACGTTTCAAGAAGCTTGATCCGTTGCAACATCCCGCCGTGTTGGTGGCAAGTCACGGCCCGTTCGCCTGGGGAAAAACCGTCGCCGACGCGGTGCACAATGCGGAGGTGTTGGAGTTTGTCGCGCGCCTCGCCAGCGAAACCCTGCGCATCAATCCGAACGTGAAACCGATGCAATCGGAGCTGCTCGACAAACATTTTCTGCGCAAACACGGACCCGGCGCCACGTACGGTCAACGTTAACCACGCTCATCCCTTGCACCCCCATGAACCACGTCTTTCCGCTGCTGGCGACCGCCGGCCCCACGCTCTCCGGCCTGGACTGGCTGGCCATTGTTTTCTACTTCGGCATTTTGGGCTGCGTTGCGTGGTGGGTGGTCAAGCGCGGCAAGGATAACGCGGCCGATTACTTTCTCGCCGGGCGCAATCTCAGTTGGTGGGTCATCGGTGCGTCCATCTTCGCCTCGAACATCGGCTCCGAACATATCGTCGGCCTTGCGGGCTCCGGCGCCAAGGACGGCGTGGCGCTGGCGCACTATGAATTGCACGCGTGGTGCCTGCTCGTGCTCGCGTGGGTCTTCGTGCCGTTTTATGCGCGCTCACTGGTCTTCACGATGCCGGAATTTCTGGAACGCCGCTTCTCCACGAACTCGCGTTACGTGCTTTCGATTTCCTCGCTGATTACCTTCATCGTTTCGAAAATTGCCGTGGGCATCTTCGCGGGCGGCGTGGTGTTTGGCGCGTTGCTGCCGGAGCTGCGCATCGATCTCGGCGGGGGCAATGTGATCGACAGCTTTTGGATTGGAAGCATCGCGGTGGTAATTCTTACGGGCCTCTACACGATGATCGGCGGCATGCGGGCTGTCGCCTACAACGATGCGGTGCAGGTGGTGGTGCTCATCGGCGGATCGGCGCTGCTCACTTTTTACGGTCTGAACGAATTGGGCGGCTGGGCGAAATTGCGCGAGTACTGCGGCTCGGAAATGTTCAACTTGTGGAAGCCGATGGTGCCGCCCGGCGTGGAAAGCACGTGGGCGCCGGAACTGGTTCGGGATGGCGCAGGCAAAATCGTCAAGCAGGCGTGGTATTTCAACAGTAATTTTCCGTGGCTCGGCATGGCGATTTGCGCGCCAGTGATCGGGCTCTGGTATTGGTGCACGGATCAATACATCGTGCAGCGCGCGCTGGGTGCCCCGAATGAAACCGTCGCCCGCCAGGGGAGCATCTTTGCGGCGTTCCTGAAACTCTTTCCGGTGTATCTTTTTATCATTCCGGGGTTGATCTGCTTCGCGCTCGCGAAAAGCGGCAAGGTGCCCGAACTCATGACGATGCTGGGCCCGGACGGACAGGCCACCGCAAAAGGCTCGCAGGCGGCTTTCCCGCTGCTCGTGCAACATCTGCTGCCGCCCGGGCTGCGCGGCATCGTGGTCGCCGGCCTGCTCTCAGCGTTGATGGGCTCGCTGGCCGGCGTTTTTAATGCCTGCTCGACGCTCTTCACCGTGGACATTTATGAAAAGCTCCGCCCCAAGGCCACCCAGCACGAAATCGTTCGGATGGGTCGCATCGCCACGGCGGTCATGGTGCTCATCGCCATCGCGTGGATTCCCGTCGTGAAAAATGCCGAGGGTCTTTACGGCTATCTGCAATCGATTCAGGGTTATCTCGCTCCGCCGATTTTTGTGGTCTTTTTCTTTGGCGTGTTTTGGAAGCGCCTGAACGCCCAGGGCTGCCTGTGGGCGATGGTGATTGGCTTTATCGTGGGCGTCTTCCGCATGCTGGTGGATACGCCGGTCACGCTCGGCTGGACGCATTATCCCGAAGGCTCGTTCTTCTGGATTGTCAACAACATCAACTTCCAATACTTCAGCATCCTCATCACCATCGTCTCGGCGGTCGTGATGATCGGCGTGAGCTATATGACCGCCGCTCCCGATTACGGCCGGATCAAAGGATTAACGTACGCGACGGCGACGGCTGAAGACCGCGCGAAGACGCGCGCCAGTTGGGGCATGCGCGAAGTATTGGCGTCTGCGCTAATCCTCGTTTGCATCTTCGGCGCGTATATTTATTTCCGCGGTTGAAGCCAGCAATCACTCCGGAAAGAATTTGTTGAGTTCCGCGGTCGGCAGCGCCCGCTCCAGGTAGGCGAGCGAACTGCTTTGCTTCAACGCCGACGCGACATTCACGAGTTCCGTCATCGCGGCGCGATAGAGCGACGAGGCAAAACTGATCCGCTTGACGCCGGCATCGGCGAGGTCAGAAATCGTGAACGACTTGCCCCGGATGGCCACCATGAAATTCACTGGCTTTGAAACCGACGCGCACACGGCGCGGACGGCCGCCCGATCGGGCAGCGCCGGCGCAAACAGCACATCGGCCCCAGCGTCGGCAAACGCATTCAAACGCCGGATGGTGTCATCCAGATCAGGATTACCGCGCACGAAATTCTCCGCCCGCGCAGCGAGGGTGAAAGGAAACGGACAATTCCGGGCCGCCTCCGCCGCGGCTGCGATCCGCTCCGTCGCATGTTGCAGATCGTAAATCGGATTCGCAGTGTCGCCGCGCGAATCCTCGATGGAAGCGCCGACCAATCCCGCCTCGCCCGCACGGCGGATGGTTTCCGCAGCGTCAACCGGATCATCACCAAAGCCGTTTTCGAGATCGGCGACCACCGGCAAAGCGGTGGCCGACACAATTAGATGCGCATGCGCCAAAGCTTCGTCTCGCGAAATCCTGCCATCCCGCCGCCCCAGCACGCCCGCCGCAGCCGCGCTCGACGTCGCCAACGCTTCGAAGCCCAGCCCCGCGAGAATGCGCGCGGATCCACCGTCCCACGGATTTGGCAGCAGGAATGCGCCCAGCCGCTGGTGCAGCGCTTGAAATCGCAACGCTTTGTCTTTTTGAGTAACGCTCATGCCGGGAAGATACTGATTCGCGGCCCGCTCGTCATCGAAGATGAGAACGTTACGCCTTCCGCCCACCGCGTCGTTCCACCCATCCCTGCAAGATCACGTAAAATGCCGGCACGAATAAAACCGCCAGACACGTTGAAGCCAGCATGCCGGTGGAAACCGCAAGGCCCAAAGACTTTCGTGCGCTCGCCCCGGCGCCGCTGGCCAACAAGAGCGGCAGGACACCGAGGATGAACGTGAACGAGGTCATGACAATCGGCCGAAATCGTGACTGCGACGCTTCAATCACGGCCTCAAGAATGCTCCTGCCCGCCGCCCGTTCCTCCCGCGCCATTTCCACAATCAGGATCGCATTTTTGGCCGACAGCGCGATGAGCAACACCAGTCCAATCTGAACATAAAGATTATTGGCTACTCCCAGACTCAATAGTGCACAGACTGTTCCCAGCAAGGCCAGCGGCACCGCGAGAATCACGGCTACGGGCGTGATCCAGCTTTCGTATTGTCCCGCCAGCACGAAATAAACCAGCAGGATAGCGAGCGCAAAAATGAAGTAGGTCGAGTTGCCCACCAGCTTTTCCTGATATGACATGGCGGTCCATTCAAAGCTCATGCCCGGCGGAAGATTTTTCTTTGCAATCGCCGCCATCGTTTCCAACGCCTGGCCGGAACTATAACCATCATTAGCCGCGCCATTGATTGTCGCCGAGGGAAACAAGTTGTACAATGTGATCACCGCCGGTCCTTGGATTGGTTTGACGCTCGCCACTGTTCCGATCGGCACCATTTGTCCGTTCTGATTCCGCACGTAGTAATTGCCCAGGTTTTCCGGCGTCAAACGATACAGCGCATCGGCTTGGGCATAGACCATGTAGTTGCGACCAAATCGCGAGAACAAATTCACATAGCTCGAGCCGAGATAGGTCTGAATCGTGTTGTAAACGTCCCCCATGGCGAGATTCAATCCCTGAGCCTCCGTGCGGTTTACTTTTACTTCCATCTGCGGCGTCCCCGCGCGCAACGGACTCAAGGCCATTTTTATTACCCGGTTTGTCCTGGCCTGCGATGTGATTTGCCCCGCGACCCGCTGTAACTCCGCATAATCGTATCTTCCATCGGTGAGTTCCAACTGCATTTGAAAACCGCCCGACAATCCGAGCCCTTGAATGGGCGGCGGGACTAGCACCATCGTGCGCGCGCTTTGGTAGCTGGTGAGTTGTTTGGAGAATTCATCGTAAAGGGAACGCAGATCCTCGCCCTTTCCGCGAACGCTCCAGTCTTTGAGCATCACGTAAACCATTCCGGCGCTCGAGAGCGATGCGTTATTCTCCAGCGCTGACATGCCACCTATCGAAATAGTGTGCGCAACGGCCTGATTTTTTCGACTGATTTGCCCCAACTCATCCAGCACGGCCTGCGTGCGCTCCAGCGAAGCGCCGTCAGGCAGTTGCACGGTAATGATAAGGTACCCCTGGTCCTCCGTCGGAATGAATCCTGTCGGCACGCGCGTCAATCCCCAGCCGGCCAATCCGATCAACACGAGCGCGATCATTGCCATCTGTCCGCTGCGCCGCACCATCCGGCCAATCAAGCCCACGTACCACGTTTCAACGCGCCCGTAAACTTGATTGAACCCGCGGAAGAAGACATTTCTTCGCCGGGCGGGATCCACGGGACGCAGCCACAACGCACATTGAGTCGGCTTCAATGTGACCGCGTTGATCGCGCTGATCAAGGCGGTGGCGGCAATGACCAGCGCAAATTGCCGATACATCTGGCCGGTAATGCCCGGCATGAACGCCGGAGGGAGAAATACCGACATCAGCACGAGCGTAATGCCGATGATTGGCCCGAACAGCGAACTCATCGCCCTGATGCTCGCCTGCTTCGGCGTTTCGCCGCGCTCCACCTGTCGCGCCACGCCTTCCACGACCACGATGGCATCGTCCACCACGATTCCGATTGCCAGCACCACCGCGAACAGCGTGAGCAAGTTGACGGTGAATCCCATCGCCGCCATGGCCACGAAAGCGCCGATGATCGTCACCGGCACCGTCGTGGCGGGGACCAGTGTCGCCCGCCAGTCTTGCAGAAATACAACGATCACCACCAGCACGAGCACGCCCGCCTCCAACAGCGTGTAATACACCTCCTCGATGGAGGCTTTCACAAATACCGTGGTATCGAACGGGATCGAATATTCCAGGCCTTTCGGAAACTCCTTCGCCAGCCGGGCCATTTCCGCTTTCACGCGCGCGGCCGTGTCGAGCGCGTTCGCGCCGGGCAGTTGAAAAATCGCCACTCCGCCCGCGACTTTGCCGTCGAGCTTGAACGACTGGCTGTAGGTAACGGCCCCGATTTCCACACGGGCCACATCGCGAAGGCGCGTGATCTGCCCGCCGTTATCGCTGCCGGACTTCAAAACAATCTGTTCGAATTGCCGCGCCTCGGTCAGATCGCCGCTCACGTTTAAAACCACCTGTGAATCCTGGCCGGGGGCGGCGGGCGGCATGTTGAATTGGCCGGACGCCACCCAATTATTTTGGGCCTGGATGGCATTGATCACGTCGCTGGGCATGAGCGAGAGCTGTTGCATGCGATTTGGATCAAGCCAGACGCGCATGCTGTACTGACCAATGCCGAACACGGTCACATCGGCGACCCCCGGGAGACGCACCAGGGGGTCATGTAATTGCAGCGTCGCGAAATTACTGAGAAAGAGCGCATCGTATTCATTATTCGACGAAGTGAGCGTCACGATTTGAAGTATTGCCGTGGACTTCTTCTTGGTGACAACCCCCTGTTGCTGGACCGACGGCGGTAATAGCGCGGTGGCCGCCGACACTCGATTCTCAACGAGTACCTGCGCCAAATCCAAATCCGTTCCGACCTTGAAAGTGATGATGAGGGTGTAATGACCGTCCGACGTGCACGTCGATTGCATGTAGAGCATGCTTTCCACTCCGTTGACCTTTTGCTCGATCGGCAACGCGACCGTCTCCACCAGCGTCTGGGCATTCGCACCGGGAAAATTGGCGCTCACTTGAATAGTCGGCGGGGTAATCGGGGGATACTGGGATACCGGCAAATCCAGCAACGCCACCCCGCCCAGCAGGATGGTCACCAACGCGATGACATTCGCGAGCACCGGGCGTTCGATAAAGAATTTCGCGAACACGGCACGGCGCGCTCAGCGCGGAGAGCGAAACGTCACTTTGAATGTTACAAATCCACTCATCGCTTTTGAGTGCCATGCCGTTCCGCCCAGGTTTGCAGCACGACGTAAAAGGCCGGCACGAACAGCACTGCCAGGCATGTGGACGCTAGCATTCCGCCGGCCACTGCGATACCCAGCGATTTCCGGGCACTCGCTCCAGCACCGCTGGCCAGTACGAGCGGCAACACGCCGAGAATGAAAGTGAACGAAGTCATGAGAATTGGCCGGAACCGCGCCCGTGACGCCTCTACTATCGCCTCGATAATTCCTTTTCCAGCCGCCCTGCCCTCCCTCGCCATTTCAACGATCAGAATAGCGTTCTTGGCCGATAACGCGATGAGCAACACCAGGCCAATTTGCACGTAGATGTTATTTGCCAGACCGACGCTGAGCAGAGCTCCAACGGTACCGAGCAAAGCCAGCGGTACCGCAAAAATCACCGCAGCGGGCGTGATCCAACTTTCGTATTGCCCGGCGAGCGCGAAATAAACGAGGAGGATGGCGAGCGCGAAAATATAATACGCCGAATTGCCCACCAACTTTTCCTGATACGCCATTGCCGTCCATTCGACATTCAATCCCGGCGGCAATGCCCGCCGGGCAATGGCGTCCATTTCGGCCAACGCCTGGCCAGAACTGACATTTTGCGCGGGCAGCCCGTTAATGGTCGCGGAAGGAAAAAGATTATAGAGGGAAATGACGGAAGGGCCCCGTGTCAACTTCAAGTCGGCAATGGCTCCGACCGGCACCATGTTGCTGTTCTGGTTGCGAACGTAGAGTTCCTTGACGTCCTCAGTGTTAAGTCGGTGTTCCGAATCGGCCTGCACATACACCATATAATTGCGTCCGAACCGCGTGAAAAGATTCACGTAGGTGGAGCCCATGTAGTTTTGGAGAGTGTTGTAAACGTCTCCAACATTGAGACCGAGGCTGGAAGCTTGCGTGGAGTCCACTTTCAAGGTCAGTTGGGGAACCGCGGCGCGAAACGCGGTGAAAGTATCATGGATCAACGCATTCGTGTTCGCATCGCGAACGATTTGATCGGTTACGCGCTGCAATCGACCGAAATCGAAATCGCCGTCAGTGATCTCCACCTGCATTTGAAAACCACTGGAGGCGCCCAACCCTTGAATGGGTGGCGGAATCAATACTCGCGTGCGAGCTTCCTGAATCGTCGCCAGTTGTTTGGCCAAACTCCGGCACACCTGTTGGAGATTCTCCGCTTTGCCGCGGTCGTCCCAATTCTTCAGCATCAAGTAAACTATGCCCGCGTTGGCCAGCGAGACGTCACCGTCGAGCGGCGACGGTCCGCCTGTGCCGATGGCAATGGCCCGTTCGACTCCTGGCGTATTCAGGCCAATTTGGGAGACTGTATCCATGACTTTCGCCGACCGCTCCAGCGAAGCACCGTCCGGCATCTGCACCGCCACCATCACGTAACCTTCGTCTTCCTCGGGGATGAAACCGGTCGGCACACGGGTTAAACCCCATCCCGCCACCACAACCAGCGCGAGACCGATCAAAACCATGACTCCGCTGCGGCGCACCATGCGCTCGATCAGCACGGAATAAAATCGCTCGACGCGGTCATACACCGCGTTGAAACCACGAAAGAACGGGTTCTTCCGTCGATTCGGGTCTGCGCGTCGAAGCCATAGCGCGCACTGGGTGGGTTTCAAAGTCACAGCGTTTACCGCGCTGATTAGTGCAGTCGCGGCAATAACGAGGGCAAATTGGCGGTACATCTGGCCCGTAATTCCCGGCATGAATGCGGGCGGCAGAAACACCGACAACAGTACCAGCGTGATACCCATGATCGGCCCAAAGAGCGCTTTCATGGCGTCGATGCTGGCCTGCTTTGGATCTTTGCCGCGCTCGATGTACTGGGTGACTCCTTCAACGACGACAATGGCATCGTCCACGACAATGCCGATAGCCAGAACCACCGCGAAAAGAGTGAGTAAGTTGATGCTGAAACCCATCACAGCCATAGCGGCAAAAGCACCGATAATCGTCACCGGCACTGTCGTAGCTGGCACCAAAGTCGCCCGCCAATCCTGAAGAAAGATCACGATGACAACCAGCACCAGCAGGCCTGCCTCGAATAGCGTGTGATAGACTTCTTTAACCGATGCCTTCACGAACACCGTTGTGTCGAACGGGATATCATAAGTGAGACCGGCGGGAAAACCGGGGGCAAGACTTTCCAGGAGCTGCTTCACGCCTTTGGCGGTATCGAGCGCATTGGCGCCCGGCAATTGATAAATCGCAATGCCACCCGCCGGCTTTCCATCCACTTTGAAAATCTGGCTGTAACTGTTAGCACCAAGTTCCACGCGGCCAACGTCCCGGATTCGCGTTATTTGCTGACCGGAGGATTTGATGATGATTTGCTCAAACTGCTCGGCATCCGACAAGGCCGCTGGCACGCTGGCAGTGAGTTGAAAATCCTGTCCCGTCGGCGTGGGTGGCATGCCCAGTTGACCCGCCGCCACGTTCACGTTTTGTTGCTGGATCGCCGAAATGACATCCTGCGGCGTCAGCGAACGTTGCTGCAAGCGGTCGGGATTGAGCCAGACGCGCATGCTGTATTGGCCCATGCCGAACACGACGACATCGCCCACGCCCGGCAGTCGCGCGAGTTTGTCACTCAGTTGCAACGTCGCGAAATTTCCGAGGAACAATGAATCGAACCGGTTGCTCTGGCTGGTGAGCGTAATGATTTGCAAAGGCGACGTTTCCTTTTTCTTGGTCAGCACACCTTGCTGCTGCACCGCTGCGGGCAATTGCGCGGTTGCCGCCGATACCCGGTTTTCCACCAGCACTTGCGCGAAGTCGAGATCGGTGCCGACCTGAAACGTTACCGTCAAAGTATAGCGGCCGTCGGAGGTGCAGTTGGACTGCATGTAGAGCATTTTCTCCACCCCGTTCACCTGCTGCTCGATCGGCAACGCCACCGTCTCCATCACGGTTTTGGCGCTCGCACCCGGATAGGTGGTCGTCACCTGCACCGTTGGCGGAGTAATGGGTGGATATTCCGACACCGGCAGCACAAGCACCGCCACCGCCCCGAGCAGAATGGTGACAAGGGCAATGACATTCGCCAGCACCGGACGCTCAATGAAGAATTTGGCAAACATGACTGCGGAAACCCGCCAGTTCAGGGCTTCACATTGGACACGGCCGCCGCCGATTCCATCGGCGTAACCTTGTCACCCGGACGCGCGTTCAGCAGTCCGTTAACCACCACGCGATCTTGCGCCGTTAGTCCACTGCGAATGGCGCACCCGTCGGACGTTAGCGGTCCTCGATCAATGGAACGGCGTGCGACGACGTTGCCCGCTTCAAGCACATACACGTAATCGCCCTGCTGGTCGTTGCCGATGGCAATGTTGGGAATGACCAGCATGGGATGCGGGGACCCCATCGGAATGCGAACGCGCGCGAACAAGCCAGGAAACAAAGCTTTGTCCTCGTTCTTGAAAACCGCTCGCAAAGCAATCGTCCCGGTGGAAGTGCTCACTTCATTGTCCACAAAGTCGAGCACGCCTTCGTGAGGATACCCCGTTTCGGTATGCAATCCGGCGAATACTGGCGTTGAGCCGACGCCCGCCTTGATCGCCATGCCCAGGCGTCGCATCTCCTCGTGCAAGTGCAGAGCATCCCGCTCGTTCAGGCTAAAGTTGATGTAAATCGGCATGAGCTGTTCGATCGTCGCCAGCACCGTCGCGCTACTCGCCCCCACCAGATTGCCCGGATCGACCTGCCGCGCTCCGATGCGGCCGGCGAAAGGCGCCGAGACGCGGGTGTAACCGAGATTGATTTTCGCGAGTTCCAACTGCGCTTTCGCCTGATCACGCGAACTAAGCCACTTCTCCACATTGGATTTGGAAGTCGCCTGCTGCTTGATGAGTTCGAGTTGCCGGTCATATTCCGCCTGGCATTGCAGCAGATTGGCCTGGTTCAAGGCCACCTGTTGCTGGTACTGATCCGGTTCGATCACAAACAGCAATTGATCTTTCTCCACGTATGAGCCATCCGCGAAATTCACCGAGTCCAGATAGCCCGAGACGCGGGCGACCAATTGGACGCTCTTTGACGCACCGACCGTGCCGGTCAGGTCCAGGTATTCAGTGACCGCCTGACTGGAAGGATGCTGCACGGTCACCGGCGGCGGCTGCGGTTTGGCCACCTCGCCATCCTTGTGACAACCGCTGCCAAGCATTGCGAGTACGAGCCCGCAACCTGACAGAGGGCGAAACAATTTCTTCATAGGTTCAAGTGAGTGAGCGGGCTTACGGCCCCGGCGAATTCTTTGGCAGGTGATGCTCCCGCTCCAGCATCTTTCCCCAATGGGTGCGCCGGGCGAGTTCCGCCTTAACCTCGTCCGAAACGACATCGTGTCCGTCCCGAATTTCCCATCCGCCACCCAACGCCTGGTAAATCGAAATCAATCCGAGCACGACCGAACCCTTCGCGGTCGCCACCGCATCCTCGACACTTAACTGCGACTGTTCCGCGCTCAGCACCGTCGTGTAATCATCTTCCCCCGCCTTGTATTCAATGATGGAAAGCTCGGTCGCGCGGCGGGCATTGCCGGCTGCCTGAAGCAGATTGGTGAGCACGAGTTGTTGATTGTAGAACGCCGACAGGCCGTCCTCCACCTCTTGCTGCGCGGTCAGCACGGTGTTCTGATAGTTCAAAATGCTCTCCACGAAAACCGCATCTTGCACGCGCACCTGATTAATAAGCCGACCGTAATTTAGAATCGGAAAGAAAAACGAGCCGCCTCCCTGGATTACCCGGTTCTGCCACATGAAAATATCCGACAACGAATTGTTCCGTTCGTTGTTTGAACCGAAGCCAAACGCACCCGCCAGCGAAAAGGCGGGATACATGTTCGCCTTGGCCACACCGATCAACGCGGACTGGGACGCAGCCGTCAAACCCGCGGCACGCACATCCGGCCGACGCCGCAAAAGGTCGCGTGGAATTCCCACCGCCACCGTTTGCGGAACCACGGGAATGCCGCCCGGTTCCTTAAGGTGCTGCGCCACTTCGTCCGGCGTCTCTCCGAGCAACACCGCCAGCGCATTGCGGCTCTGATTGAGCGCGTGCTGGAGTCGTGGAATCTCCGATTCGGTCTGATAGCACACGGTGGCCGCCTGGCGCATGTCCAGTTCGCTGGTCTCACCGTATTGAAATTGCACCGTGGCAATGCGCAAACTTTCGCGTTGCGTGAGGGCGTTGGTATTGGCAACGCGGATGCGCTCCTCGATGGTGCGCATCGTCACATAATTCTTCGCAACGCCCGCCACCAGCGAGACGAGCGCATCATCGTAGGCCGCAACGGTCCCACCGAAGTTTGCGCCCGCTGACTGGATGCCGCGCCGGAATTTTCCCCAGAAATCTATTTCCCATGTCGCCCCGAACAACAACTGGTCCGCCGCATAATTCGGAGTCAGGCCCGGAATGGAATCCACCAGCGCGGAATTGAGGCGCGTGTAGTTCAGCGATCCTGACAGACCCTGCTGTTGGGGGAAGAGATTGCCGATGGCCTGGCCCAATTGCGCCCGCGCCTGCAACACGCGTGTTCCTGCAATTTGCAGGGACACATTATTGCTGTAAGCCAGTTCGACGAGATGGTTGAGTGTCGGATCGTTGAAGGATCGCCACCAATAGGCGTCACCCGGATTAGCCGGCTGGCCGGCGATGATGGTGGCATTGGTCATCCACTGGCTGGCAACCTTCGCTTTAGGCGTCTGATAATTCGGCCCGACCATGCACGAGGTGAACCACAGCGGCGCAATGGCCGCCACGGCGGCAATGCCCCGGTGCAGCCAACGCCCTTGGATCCGCGTCTTCACGTCCCCCCGTTGCTATTTTTTATCAGTCAACAGCGCCTGCACTTCCTTGCCGGGCGCGCCAAATCGGATGGCGGTGATCCTGCCTTTTTTATCCAGTGTCAGGACTGAAATCTTGCCAGCTTCAGTGGGAAATCGCTCGGCAGCGGCCTTATCGGAGAGGACCAGAGCGGCATACTTTTTTGATTCGAGCCGCGAGCGGGCAAGGTCTCGCTTGATGAAGGAAAAATCCGAAATGTTTACGATTAAGATGGCCTGATGTTCTGCAAACCAATTGGGATCCTCCGGCGTGGTTGCCTTGTCTTCGCCAGTTGGCGTATCAAACAGGACATATTTCACCTCGCCAGGTTTAAACTTATAAAGCACTCCATGCTGGTCCGGCGCTTTGAAGCCCGCGAAGCTGTCCCCCACCTTGTAAGGTTCCGCCATCAACGAGCTGGAACGCGCGAGCAAACCAAGAAAAACGATACAGGTAAGTCGTCCAATGGTCATTAGGGGATACTCGCGACAACCGACACCACCGTCAACGAAAACAGTCCTTCCTCCATGGCGCAGCAACTGAGGTCAGGCATGTGCAGGCGCTCCGCCCGGCGCCACGAGTTCTTTTTTTTCACCCGGCACGGGCGACGCATCCCGATCCAGTTGATTGATGCAGGCGACCAATTCGTCATAAAGCGCGATTCGCCCCGGGACGTGGGTGCGCAAGACCTCGTCCAAGGTCGGCGCCAAATCAACCGACACCTGCCTTGCGCGCACCAATAACGGATCAAGAGCCGGCGATGGACCTTCCGACCTGCCCTGCACTCGATTCGCAATCGCTTCGAGCCGGTGAATGATTCCCTGCGCCAGCCCCTGAAGCTCGACATGCAACGCGGGCGGCATCGCCGCGAGGTTGGCGCTTAGGCGATGGTGTATGAGCGCCAGCAACGCGAGGAAAACGGCCTGAGCATCGGCCGCGAGCTTAATGACTCGCGCCCGGTCCGCATCGCCATGCGCCGCGCCAACCCCCCACTCAAACTTCGACTCGTCTTGCAGCCGCAAGGTGGTCGTAAGATTTTGATAAACGCTCCAGCGCCAGCCACGAGCGGGCGCCACCGCTGCCAGCGAAGGATCCCCGCGCAATCCCACCCGCGCCAGTCCGGCGAGGGAGCGCAGAGTCGTGGCGAGCGACCGTCGCATCGCAGTGCCCGCCACCACAAAACCGGTCAATCCAAACACTAACACAAATACCCCGATGCCCAGAAGGACGCCGAGTACGCGATCCCGGGCGGGCACAAGATCGGTGGTTGGACCCAGGTCATTGAGAGTGCATAGCGCGAACGCTAGACCTATCTGGATGCCCACATACGAGATGCGCGCGCTCCCGGCGGCGAACCATCCGGCAATCCAGCAACACACTCCGACGACGACGAGCAGCGGCGCCAGGCTGTCCATATTCGGCATTAGGAGCACAATTGCCAGCAGTCCCATTAATCCGCCAACACATGCTCCAACCAGCCGCAGCAGACTCTTCTGCACGCTCGCGCCAAAGGTGGATTGCGCCACCAACAACGCCGTCCAAACGGCCGTCGAAAGCCCGGGCCAAGCCAGGCCTTCGAAGACGATGTAAGCGATGGTCGCGGTCAGTCCCGCGCGAACGGAAAAGACAATCGCATCCACGTTCGCCAGCGAAAACGCGGGCGTAAAAAATGCCGCGCGCGCCGGCGAATCCAGCGCCACCAGACCCGGTGCCATGGCCTCCGCCCGGTGTCGACGCTCCAGGCAACCGGTAACGCCAGGCAGGGAGTAAATCGCCGACTCCATATCCAAAAGACCAGGCAGGCGACTGGCCGCACCCGAGATGGCGACCTCAGCGTCACTAGGCAATCCCGCCGGCTCCGGCAACCGCCCAATCGATTCCCGCTTCCGCAGCGCTTCGCGCAGGCGTCCGCAGTTGGCGATCACCGCCGACAGCCGCGCACGCATCGCCTCCGACGGCTTCACCTCGTGCCGGCGCACCGCGCGCATGAACGCGACTGTGGCCGTCAGCAATCTCTCAATTCCACCGATCAACGAAACTTGCTCCGCGTGACGATGCCGCAACGACGCATAGCGCGCCTCAGCGTTGTCCAACAGATCAAGCTGACGGGAGAGACCAGTGAGCATCAGCGAATCGAGCTTTTGGGCGTCCGGCAGGCGACCTTCCAGCCCGGCTTTGAGGATGTCCTCGACCACCTCCAGCCGTTCGTCGAGCGCCTTGTAAAGCAGCTCCTCCGGATCATCCGGCCAGAGAAATATCTGCGCCGTGGTGGCGATCAAAGCGCCCAGGGAAATCATGGCAAAACGCCAGAGCGCCGTGTGTAACCCCGTATCCGCATCGGGTCCAGTGATGCTCATGATCATCACCGCCGTGATACCTCCCAGCAGTCCGAAATACGGGGCCGTGGTGGTTTGCGATAGGAAAATGAAAAAGGCCGCCAGCGGCCCCATCAACGCCACTCGCAGCCACGGATGATCCAGAAACGCTACGTAGGCCATCAGGCCTACCCCGGCGCCCACCGCCGTACCAAGAACGCGCCACATCGCCTTGGTCATCGACGCGCCGGCATTCGACTGGCTGATGACAAACACTGTGATGATAATGAACGAGCCATGCGGCGAATGGCAGGTCATCACAAAAGCTGTTGCGATGACACAGGCCGCAGCAATGCGGGAAGCCGCCCGCGCGCGGCCCGGCGTCGGCGCCAGTTCCAGCCGCAGAAATCTGAACAGCGCATCCTCCCACCTGACTCCCGAAATGCGTCCTTCGCGGCTCACGGTGAATGGGGCGAACTGCCGGTAGCCGCCATCTCCCCGTCCCGCCGCAACGTAACCACGGCAGTCATCCCCATCCGAAAGGGCAATGCCGCCTCCGGATCTTCAAGGCGGATTCTGACCGGAAGTCGCTGCGCGAGACGCACCCAATTCAATGTTGGCGCGACATTCGGCAGCACGCCGACCGTCGAGGAGTCCTGTGACAGCACCGCCCAACCGGTTCCCTCCACCACGCCGATAAAGCGGCGGCCCGGATAGCCCAGCAGAAACACATCCGCCTTCATCCCGGGCCGGATGTATTCGAGATAAGTCTCCTGAAAATTCGCCATCACGTACCACGCCCGCGTATCCACCAACGCAAAAACCTGCCTGCCGATTTGCGCATATTCGCCTTTGGAAATATTGAGGTTCGTAATGCGCGCCGGAAAAGGAGCGCGAACATAACAATATTGAACATTCAATTGCGCGCTGTTGACCGCGGCCTCGGCGGCTTTCATGCGGGCGTTCACATCGCCGAATTGCGCGAGCAAACTTTTCTGCCGGGCGATTTCCTGATGCGATTGTTCGAGCGAAGCTACGGAAGCCCGCGACTTCACCTGCGCCGCCTCGTAGGCATCCTGCGTCACGAATTTCCCGGCCAGCAACGATTCCAGACGCTTCACATGATCCGCCGCAAAGGCGCTTTCCAACTCCAGCCGTTGCGCGTCCGCTGAGGCGGCGGCGACAGCGTTTGAGATGGATTGCAAATCACTTCGCGCGAGCATCAGGTTGGCCTGAGCGCGTTCCAACTCGACTTCGTACGGACGCGGATCCACCACAAAAAGCAGGTCGCCTTCATTCACTTCCTGATTGTCCACCACCTTCAATTCGGTGATCGGTCCGCTCACGTGCGGCGCAATGCCGACGAGGTTCGCGCGCACGATGGCATCGTCGGTGCGCGGGCGATGATACAACAGGCGGGTGACGTAAAGCGTGATCGCGATGCTTCCCGCGATGATCGCCAGACCGAGCAACCGGCCGGTGATTCGCAGCCACAATGGATCCTGGGGGTCAGACATAGGTCGTCAGTATTGAAAGAGCAACAACCACGCGACACACGACAACAATAATACCAGACAGGGATAAACCACCACCAGCGGACCGAGATTTCGTTCGAGCCCCAGCGCCGCAAACACGAAGCGCAGTCCGATGGTGACCAGAATGCCCAGCGTCAGGCACCAAATCCAGCCGGGGAAAAACGAGCCGTAGAAATTGATGCTCGGGTCGCACCCCGCCGCCAGTATCAACACCGGCAGCAGAAGCATTATGCGGAACCATTTAAAATAACTAGCGGGCATACGTTTTATGTCAGCGTTTCAAATCACTTGCGGAACTGGCCACTTTGCTTTTGTTCCCGCCCCAATCACCCACCGCGAACGCCAGCGCCGCGGATGTCGTCAGCACCTCCGCGCGGCTCTCGATCAGAGTCGTGCGCGCCCGCGCCAGGTCGCGCTCTGCCGTCAGCAATTCGATCACGGTACCAAGTCCGTTGCGATACGACGTGAGCGCGGAATCATAGGCGTCATTGGACGCCGCGATCAACGCCTCCGCAAAATCATATTGCAGAAACGACGCCTTTACATCCGCATATGCCTTCCACACTTCACGCAACGTCTTGAGTTCAAGCGCGGTCAATTCGGCTTTCGCCTCATCGCGCCGCGCCTCCGCCTCGCGCAAACGGTTCTTGCGCGCGTAACCATCAAACAGCGTCCACGAAAACGTGAGAAACCCGCTGTATTGCGGATCCACATAATCATACGGTCCAGCCGTGCTGCCGGGCGCTGTCGCATCCCAGCGCCCCATCGTGCCGCCCGCAGCGCCCGTCAGGCCGATGGTCGGCGTGAAGGCCGCGTTGGCCCGGCGAATTTCCGCCTCACGCGCCCTTAGCTGCGCGACCTGCGCCGCCAGATCCGGACGTTGTCGCAACGCGCGATCAATCGCGAATTCCACCGTGCTCGCCATGTTCGTCGGCAGCGCCAATCCCGAAAGCTCCACCACATTGAAAGTGAGCGTCGGCGAAACGCCGAGGCTCTCCGCCAGAAAGGCCCAGGCATCCGAAACGGTGCGTTGCGCCGACTGGAGATCGTACTGCGCGCGCGCCAGCTCCTGCCGCGTTTGCAAATAATCAGAGCGCGTTGCGAGGCCGTTGTCGAGGCGCACATTGGCCGCTTGTTCCACCGTCTGTGCCGTCTTCAAAGTTGCCTCCGCCGCGCTCAACCGCGCCCGACTCGAATCGTAACCGTAAAACGCGCGCTGAACGTCATACGCCACCTGTTGATGCACCCGATTGAATTGAAAATTTGCCCGGAGCAATTGCTGCGCGGCCGCGTCGAACGTGGCGCGGCGACGCCCGAAATCGATCAGCGTCCATTGCAGCGAAATGCCCGGATTAAAGTTCGGACCTTCCGCCACCAGCAATCCGCCCGGCGCCGGGTAGTCGCTATATTGGTAGCCGCCGGTCGCCACCAGCGCGAGGACCGGCGCGTAGGCGCTGTCCGCCACCCCCAGCCGGGCGGCGGCGGCGCGAGCTTGTTGCCAGGCGGTGCGAGTTTGCGGATTCGTACGCTGCGCGAGATCGATCAAGTCCGCAAGGTCATTGGTCTTGCCCGCATCATTGAACAACTCCGCGCCGGGCAGCCGAGCAAAAAGTATGGCGTTCGACTCACTGATGGAAACCGCGGCGTTCGTCTTCGAGCCCTCCGCCCACGGCAACGGTTCCCGCGAACTTCGCCACGGCTCGGAAGCCGTCACCGGCGCGTAGTGATCCGGATCCACCGCCGCCGAATGCTTGAACCGGCTGCACGCCGTAAGCGGTCCCAGCAAGGCGGCCACGAGGAACCATGCCGCCCACCTCGAAACGTTATATGCTGATTGCGCTTTCACCGTGCTTTCAGTGGGTTGCAGCGTATAGAAGCCGATGCACCTTCCCGTGTCCAGAGCGGTATTCGAGGCCTCAACCCCTCGCCCACATTTGCCCGCCCGACGCTAAATCCCCACTTCAACGCTCAATGAAAATTTCCGGTGCGAATAGGTGCTATAAGGTGCGAATTACCGCGAATCACCCCTTTTAAGTTCACTCCGCATTTTACATTCTGCACTCATCATTCTTCATTCAAAAGTTGGGTTCGTTTTTCGTTTCGAAACCTTCGAAATAATTCATAAACATCTGTAGTTCATCTATTTATGAAATAATGAATTTGGGTTCGTTTGGTAAAATTTACATTTTCGCGACCTTCCACCCCGGTGCCCAAACACACAGCGCAGCCAAGCCGTACGGCTCCATGACCAATCCGAACCAAGGCGTCCACAGACCGTACATTTGGAAAGCCAAGACCGTCCTTCCGAGACCGGACTGCCGGCTCATCGGAAGCGCGGCTCTGTGCCCACTCACACGCGCGGCTGCTGACATGGCTTCGACTTGAACCTCCGGCTTTTTACAACCATTGGAGCGCTGCGACTCGCGGAGTCGCGCTACCCCACCGTCAACCAAACCCGTTATTTTCAAAGAACAAATCTACTCACCCTGCGATCTTAAACCGGGGGGTTGGACAAATACTGTCCAATGGTCTCGCCGACGTAACCCACTTCACCGATCCGGCGCGAACGCCAGCCCGGGCCGGACCTGCCGCGACGCCCAACATTCTTCGGCCTCACGCCTTTCAATATCCCGCCGCGATCCAATCAAGCCCTCCAAAGCCGGTGGTCCGCATGCGGGACCAGCACCCCGACCTTATCTCCGCGGCGAAACTTTGCAAGGGGTCGGAGTGCGATATTTAGCCGTGTTTGGCAGATTTATCGGCAATCCCGGAAGGATCGGAAATCGCGGAACGGTCTTTACCCCCATCACGCGAAAATTCGCGCTACGAACCCGCCCTGCCTGAGCACGAAGTGCGCCTATCCTTGGGCGCGGCAATTCACGATAACGGCTGACTGTCGCCGAGGCGCAGGGAATAAACCGGAGCAGCGAAGCAAACCGATCGGGGTGATCGGTTGCGGTCCTGAGAAATATCAGCCGGGATGGATCGAGTAGCAGTTGGCGTTTGTCGGCCGATTTAGCGCCCCGACGAGCAAAGCTGTTTATCTTCCCCCGCCAGACCCAGGCGGACCGGTTAGCGCGAAACGCGGCGGCGCCAAAAGAACATCGTGCCGGCCAGAGCCGCCAGGCCCAAAACGCCTGGCTCTGGAATGACAACGATGCGAAAGCCAGTCGCGGCGTCCTCATTAGGCATGGAGTACCCGGTTCGCATCGAGGCGCGCAGGCCGACCTCAGAGTCATAGAATCCCCCTCCGCGTATGATGCGCGCACTACCCGAAATCACCCCGTCGTTCCACTCGGCCACATTTCCACCTTGATCGAATGTCCCGTAAAAGCTGTCGGCCAGACTAAACGCTCCCACGTCGGTCAAACTGCCGCCTGGCGGAATGGCAAAACCACCATTGAATCCATTGGCTATTCCGTCATCGCGGTAAAAGTTCCCGCTGTTCGGATCACTCGCACTCCCGTTCCGGCTGTTGGGAATCGTGTTGTTCGCCGTGGGATAGGCCCAATAGCCATCGCCATCCCCGCCCTGCGCGGCGGGCTGGTAATACGCCGCTTTATACCATTCGTTCTCGCTCGGCAGACCATAGTTCCAATTCGCGTTGCGAAAGATGACCCCGGAATTTCCCGTCAACGTGTAGGCGCCCGTTTCGGTCGTCCCCGCCGTCTGGAGACCCGTGGGCTGGCCGTTCTGCAACCAGTTTACAAACCGCGCCGCATCATACCAGCTCACATAGGTCACTGGACGATTGCCGCTCCCGATCACCGAATACGTATAACTGCCGGATGTCCCGCTGCGAGCGATGCCTCGGACGCTTGGATTCAAACCGAGGTCCGTATTGTAAAGCCCCCAGGTATCCGTCGCGGCCACGGCGTTGAGAAACGCGGTGTATTGGTTGAGCGTTACCTCGTAAGTGCCGATCCCATAACTATAACCCACCCCGCCGTAGCCGGTGCTGTCATTCGGATTGCCAATGTCGCCAACGTTCACGGTTTCAATCGTGATGAGTGCGGAGGCGGATTGCGTCAGCAAACAGCCTGCCGCAAGGGCGAGGACCGGGAGGGTGGGCAGGAGGGGCGGTTTCATGAATTAAATAATTTCCTTTTGGGATTTCAGCTTTCATATCTGGCCGGCTCCGATCTGTCAACTAAATTCTTGTAATCCGCCTGAATTTCCCCCGGTCGCGGGTCCAACCCTGGCTTGGGTCTTGTTTGATCCTCCTGCTTCACAACCGGCCTGCCTTTTCCCACGGCCTGGTTTTTCCCGGCCATGGGTGCAATTCGTTGGGACCGGGGGCTTTCCGCACACCGGGCCATTTCACCCGCGGACATCGCTGCTCGGTTTCCATGCTTTGACCTCGTTTGGCCTCCATCCCCATATTGATTTGCCGGCCATAGCCGCCGACTTCCCTGATTGGGGTAATAGGAGAACGTCCCGGGCGATATTAACGGGTTCCAGGAATCTTTACGGCCCCGCACGCATCCCAAGGCCCGGCTTCATAACTCGTAAGAGACGAGGTAACGAGTCTCTGACTCTTCCCCGCTCGCCTCCCCTCCCCGGTCGTCATTTGCCATCCCTGTTCGCGGCGATTGCACCCTCCAAAACCACTTCCACATTCCTTTTAGTCAGAGTCTCGTTACCTCGTCTCCTACTTTTGGAGGATGCTTCGCACGCGTTTCGGTGCATGAAGCCTCTAACTAAATCGCCTGGTCTTATGATTTCACGAATTTATGACAGGAGACGACAGCTCGTGCGAATCCAAAGCGCCGTAGGCGCGGCCTCTTTGTAGTACCGCACCTAAACCCATAAATCGAGCGCCAGCGGGGCGAAATATTCACAAAGGGGTCGATCCTAGAATTATGACAATTGTGAACCACAGATGCTTTTTCTCGGCAAAGGAATCTCACGATGCCCCACCTTTCAAGATTATAGGACCCTTTACTGGTTCTCACCCCGGGCATGGTCTGCCCGAGCGCCTACGGATTCATTCGGACACGATAAAACGCCTTCGGCGAGATCGGCGCAACGTTGTCCGTCGCGGTGGAAAGCCCTTCATTGCCTGGCAGGTTTGTCGACAACGACGACCAATCGAGAAGATTCGTGCTCCGATATAGTGCGTAAGTGTAATTTGAGCGGCTTGCGAACTGCACTTGAACCGTGTTGGAACTGGATGATTTGGGAGCCAGGATGGAGAAATTATCCAGTGCAAAGCTGACCGCCTCCCATTCCGCCTGGACTTTACCGTTGTTGTGAACTCCGGCTCCCCAATGAATTCCCTGGGGAAAACCTCCCTGAGATTTGAAAGGCGGCAGATTGGTGATGACCACGCCATCCAACAAAACAGTGGCATTCCCGTTGCCGCCTTTATGGTGCAATCTAAATTCATGGAAATCATTTTGGTAATTGGATAGCGCTATAAAACCTTCTTCGCGCAGGGTATTTTGATTAGTCCACGAGAGAAGAATTTGATTGGAATTGGTGATTTCCGCCCACAGCGCCCACCGGTTGGTCAAATCTCCATACATCATCACCCAGGATTTCGCTCCAGAGTTATTGGTCAGCAACCGCGATCGTACGGAAAGTGACCAGCCGAGGCCATTGGCCCATGACGAGAGGTTGCTTGAAAATGTCCGGGAATAGACCAGATAGTTTCCGCTGCTTTGGTCATTTATTTGCCAGGCATTGGTTCCCGATGCACTCACGTTGCCTGGCAAGCTGGTCGGGTTTTGGGACCACCCTTGCAACACCGGATCAGCATTGGTAAGCGTCAGGGTGGCGTCGTAGTTTGCCAGTCGTCCTTGGACGGCATCCGCAAAACGTGCGCCAATACAAAGTTTTGCTGATCGAATGAAATGCACATTGTCGTCAGGGGGAGAAACTTCGTCGGCAAGGTCCAAGTCATCAAACAAAACTATTTCGGGGGCACGCGCTCCATAAATCTCATCAAATCGGCGAAGGGTGGTTGCCAAAGTGTTCTGGGGGGATTTGGCAATTCCGGCAATGTACCCGCGCATTCTTGTCGCGTGAGGCAGGTCGCTCTGAAGGTTCGTAAGTAACGCGTTGAAGCGATTCCCTGCGTCATTGGCTTCAGTATTGTTGGTATTTCCTTCGCCCTGAAGATATAGCAATCCCGCTATTTCGAAAGTGTGCCCCTCGCTTTCCAGGGCCGTAACCGCGCTACAAACCGCGTTGGATAGATTTTTATACATGTGCGGGTCTGCCCCGAATTTGTCCCAGTATGAATTTCCCCCACCGTTGCGGCTGCATTTCACAACCATGAAATCACGCTCACCCGCTTTATACAGCATGCGGCCAAATCCAATTTCCGGTCCCCAATGGCTGTTATTTGCATATGAATTCAACGAAGGAGCGCCACCTTGCTGAACCATGAGGGACGTTAGGGTGTTGGTGCAATCGCCAAGCTTGGTAACTGCATTCGACCAGTTCTCCCACCAGAACCTCACGCTCCCATCAGCGGGATCGAAGCCTGGAGAGGAATTTGTCTGGGTGTTGGTGTAGCCCAGGGAATTCGACTGGCCCGTCAGAACGTATACTTTGTAATGCCTGGCTGAGGCTCCGACGGCCAGCAAACACAAGAATCCAACGACCAGACATTTCGAAGGCTTTGAACTATCGCGCATCGAGACGATGTTGTTGGACCAGTGTGATGCGTCAAGTACAATTCACCGCAGCCTGAAGTTGAGGTTCACGGAATGTCGCCAATTAGGACGAAAGCTGGGGGAAGTTTTGTTACTCCCCCCCAAACAATCAGTCCTGGATTTTGAAAAATACCTGACCCTGTTTTTCAGATCACGAGCTTCCCATTGTTGACTGGCGTTGTTGAATTCGAGGTAACTGGCTCGTTTGATTTCGAGCTGGCCGATTTCGTGAAGTGGAACAGCCTCGGCCCAAAGGCAATGAGCGGTTCCGTCTGAGTTGAAAGATATGTTGAAGTTCATGCAGTTTGATGCGCCGCTCGAGGTGTTATTGCTTGCGTTGTTTGGTTTCACTCTGGAAAACTTCCGCCTTTCATCCAATTGGCGGCTGCATAAGAACATGAAGGCACTAAGGTTTATTCTCGCGTCACGGCTGGTCTGCCGGAGCCTGAAGGGGTCGGTACTAGAATTATGACAATTGTGAACCATACATACTTTTTCTTGGTAAGGGAATCTCACGGCGCCCCAATTTTTCCAAATTATAGGCGACCCCTTTACGAACGGATAGACATCAGATCTCTTCCAATCATTCGCTCAGAGGAAATCGAACGGACCTTGGAGAAAGGAGGCTCAAATTGGACGCCACCATATTGACAGCGCAATTCGACGATGGCAGTTATTCGGACAGACCCGATTTCTCCACACAAATATGGCCGGTCTTGGAAGCGAACCTTCACAAAACTGAAATCAGAATGTTGTTCAGAGAGCCGGTCGACCGGATTTCCCAAAAATTTTTCTGTCAGCAGACGCAACTTGGAGCAGGTATTTGGGAGATTAATCCTGCGAAATTTTCCGGTGTAAGATCATCACGTTGGTTTTCCCCCAATGAAATGGATTGGTTCGGAGGAACCGTCCTCTACGGCCATTTTAAGGTTCTATTTAAGTGTTCCGAAGAGGAGGCGTTTGTCCAGACTTTGAAATCCCTGTGGCCGATCAAAAAAGATAAACCAGTGGACGCATATTTTAGTGAGGCGGAGTTGCATATGTGCTTTCCAAAGGTGAAGAACGGAGACGCAATTTTTGGTTTTGGTCACGATGGCGACCCCATGGTTTTGGTGTATCCCCACCGGGCACCACGCAAACAGCGAAATGGGTGAGGTTTTTCAAGCTTGCAGGAAAGCTGAAAGAAAGGGCTGTTTCACGGCGTGAAATTGGAAATACAGAGGAGCACCCACACACCTCTAATTCACATATAAAGGCCTCACCAAGTGGAACGGATCAATATTCGCGAGGAGCGAATTCACAAACTCGTAGGAGACGAGGTGACGAGACTCTGACTTGTCCCTGCCCGTTTCGGGACATTGGTCTTCGCTTAGTCACACCGATTCGGTGCGATTGAGTCATTGAAAGCATAATCCACCATCCCGTTTAATCAGAATCTCGTGACCTCGTCTCCTACGTTTGGGAGATTCCTCGCACGCGTTGTGCATGCAGGCCTTAACGTGGGTGGCTTGATCCCATAATTTATGGCATGAGATGGCCGACTGGTGCGAAACCGAAGCGCCGTAGGCACGGAATCTCTGTGGTACCGCACCCCACAAAAAACAAATTGAGCCCCAGCGCGGGCGACATATTCGGGCATCACCTTCGCGAGCCACGGTGTCGGCGAATGTCTTTCGTCGCCGCCGTGATGTCGCTCCTATGGAGCTTGGGAGAATTATTTTGGAGGCGTGTGGCTGCAAAGATTTCACGCCTACGGTGTTTGGTTTTGCGGCTAACGCCGTTGGGAAAATTACGCGGCGTATACGGCTACTTTTTGCCGAGCAATTCCTTCGCGGTGGCGACCACGCGTTCGGGTTCGAAGCCGAAATGTTCCTGCAAGGCTTTTAGCGGGGCGGAGGCGCCGAAGGTTTTCATGCCGATGACTTTGCCTTTCGTGCCGACGTAACGTTCCCAGCCGAAGGTCGAGGCTTGTTCGATGGCGATGCGCGGCGCGTTGGTGGGCGGGAGGACGGTGTCACGGTATTCCTGCGTTTGATGCTCGAAGATGTCCCAGGACGGCATCGAGACGACGCGGGAGCGGATGCCCTGGCTTACCAGCGTTTCGTGCGCCTGCACGGCGAGGATGACTTCGCTGCCGGTGGCGATGAGAATGATCTCCGGATTATTGCCCGGCGCATCGGCGAGCACATAGGCTCCGCGCGCGACTCCGGCGGCAGCGGCGTATTTCGTGCGGTCCAACGTCGGCAGCGGCTGACGCGATAACACCATCACGGTGGGTTCGTGACGCAACTGGACGGCGTAGCGATAGGCTTCAACGACTTCGTTGGCATCGCCGGGGCGCAGCGTTACCAGTCCGGGAATTGCGCGCAATGAGGCGAGCTGCTCGATGGGCTGGTGCGTGGGGCCGTCTTCGCCGTCGCCCATGGCGTCGTGCGTGAAGATGAAGAACGTCGGCAATTCCATCAACGCCGAGAGACGAATCGCGGGACGCGCATAATCGCTGAAGATGAAAAACGTCGCGCCGTAGGCCCGAATCTTCGAGAGCGAAAGGCCGTTCACGATCGCGGCCATGGAATGCTCCCGAATGCCGAAATGCAAATTCTTGCCGCCTGGCGTTTCCGGTTGGAAATTGCCCGCGTTCGGGTAGGTGAGCAGTGTTTTGTTGGACGAGCCCAAATCCGCTGAACCGCCGAGGAACCACGGAATGTTTTGCGCAAGCACATTGAGCACCTTGCTTGAAGCGTCCCGTCCGGCGATGCCTTTGGCATCCGCCGGGAACACGGGAAGGTTGCGGTCCCAGCCATCGGGCAGCTTGCGATGCTGCATCTGGTCGATCTCGGTGGCGAGTTGCGGAAATTTCCCGCGGTAGGCGGCGAACAGGTCATTCCACTTTTTGTGCGCTTCCGCGCCGTGCGCCCCGATGCCTTGCTTGAAATGGTCATAGACGCCATCCGGCACCAGGAATTGCGCGTCCTCGGGCCAGCCGTAGCTGCGTTTGGTCAGCTTCACTTCCTCCTCGCCGAGCGGTTCGCCGTGCGCCTCGGGCGTGTCCTGGCGATGCGGCGAGCCATAGCCGATGTGACTGTCGAGAATGATGAACGTCGGGCGGCCTTTGGTTTGCCGGAAAACATTCAACGCATGTTCGATGCGCTCCAGATCGTTGGCGTCGCCCACGCGCAGGACATTCCAGCCGTAGCCGAGGAACCGCGCGGCGATGTCTTCCGTGAACGTGATGCTGGTGTTGCCCTCGATGGTGATGTGGTTGTTGTCGTAAACCCAGCAGAGGTTGTCGAGTTGCAGGTGGCCCGCGAGCGAGGCGGCTTCCGAGGAAATGCCCTCCATCATGCAGCCATCGCCACACACCGCGAAAATTTTGTAATCAAAGACCTCGAAACCCGGCTGGTTGTAGCGGGCAGCGAGCCATTTTTGCGCAATGGCCATGCCGACGCTGGTGGCGACGCCCTGCCCCAGTGGTCCGCTGGTGGTTTCGACGCCGGACACCCAGTGATATTCCGGATGGCCGGGCGCCTTGCTGCCGAGCTGCCGGAAACGCTTGATGTCATCGAGCGTCACCGAAGGTTTGCCGACGCTCTCGTAATCGGCGTTGACCGCCTGCACGCCGGTGAGATGCAGGATCGACCAGAGCAGCATCGAGGCGTGGCCGTTGGAAAGAATGAACCGGTCGCGATTCGGCCAGATGGGATCCTGCGGGTCGAAATGCATCACGCTGTTCCAGATCGTGTAAACGAGCGGCGCGAGCGCCATCGGGGTGCCGGGGTGACCGGACTTGGCGGCCTGCACCGCGTCGATGGACAGGGTGCGGATGGTGTTGATGGCCAATTGGGCAATCTTGTCGTCTGCCATAAGTCTTCTTTTTTCTAAGGCGGATACGCGGTGGCGTTCCAGCCGGATTAATTCTTTGCCTGCTTACAAAAATGAAACTCGTAACATGTCAGGGCGCTCTCTTCGAGAGCACCGCAAAAGAACTTTTTCTTTCGGCGGTCTCGGAGAGACCGCCCTACCCACCTTCCCCCGTAGGAGACGAGGTGACGAGACTCTGACTCGATCGTCAGGCCCCGAAAAAATTAGAGCCTCGTTACCTCGGATCCTACCTGGTTCAAAGAGCCCTGCCTATTTATTGCCGCCTTCCAGCGTCGCGACCTTGCCGAGCCGCCGGAGATGCCGCGGGGCATCGCTGTATTGGGCGGCCAAAAAAGTTTGCACGAGGTCCCACGCCACGGCCGGACCAACCGTGCGCCCGCCCATGCAGAGAATGTTCATGTGGTCATCCTCGACGCCTTGCTTCGCGGAAAAATGATCGTGAATCAGGCACGCGCGCACGCCGCGAATCTTGTTCGCGCAGACCGAGGCGCCCACGCCGCTGCCGCAAATCGCCACGCCGCGATCGACCTTGCCGGCCACCACCGCGCGCGCCAGCGGTTCGACATAGTCGGGATAATCGTCGTCGGACTTCAGCCCGTGCGCGCCGAAATCCACGACCTCGTGGCCGGCGTTGCGCAACTGCGCCAGCAACTCCTCTTTCAACGCAAACCCGCCGTGATCTGTCGCAATGCCAACGCGCATGTTTCCCTTTGATTAATTCGGAACGAGTTTTTGCGCCGCCGCCTTGTCAGCCATCATGATCGCATTTTTCTGCGAAACGCGGCCGGCGGGGATCGAGGCATCGGCCTCGCGCAGCCGGAGAATCATGTCCACTTTTTCCGGTCCGGTCACGAGCCAGAGAATGCGCCGCGCGCGGTCGAGCATCGGATACGTGAGCGTCATGCGACGGCGTTTCTGATATTCGCCCGTCGGCGCCACATCCTGGTCGGCGACTTGCAGCACCGTGTCCGACGGAACGAGCGACGCCGTATGACCGTCGGGACCCAGACCCAGATGGGCGAGATCGAGCACGGGCGGCGAACCGGCGAACTGTTGCAGCGTTTTCGCGTAGCTCGCGGCGGCCGCGTTCAGATCCGATTCGTTCACCGGCATGGCGTGAATGTTTTCCGGTTTCAACGGCGCATTCTCCAGGAGGCTCGCCTTCAAATGTGTCAGGTTGCGGTCCGGATCACCGGGCGGCGCGACGCGTTCATCCACCTGGAAAACATGCATGTCCGCCCAGGGGACGGCCTGCCCCGCCAGGGCGCGCAACATTTGCCACGGCGTATGGCCGCCGCTCACGGCGAGCGTGAAGCGACCGCGCGCGGAGACAGCGGCGCGAGCTTCGGCCGCGATGAATTTGGCCGCCTCCAGCGCAACGGCGGCGGAGTCGGGAAAGACCTGGATTTTCATGATAAGTCCTCGGGCAGAACGCTGGGATCCTGCCAGCCACCGGGCGGACAGGGGTCATGGCGGACATAGGGTTTCGCGCCCGGTTTGACGGCGGGCGCGGCGCCGCCGCAAAGATCTTTTGCCTCCGGCGCCGGACCCCAGGTGCCGGGCGCGTATTCATAAACGGGTGTGTGGGCATTCAGCGCGGGATCCACGATGCGCCATGCCTCCTCGACATAATCTTCACGGGCGAAGAGAGTGGAATCGCCCGCCATCGCGTCACCGAGCACGCGCTCGTAGGCGTCCATCTCGTTCGCCTTGGGCTGATGACTGCCGAGGATGTCCACAAACTTGCTGGCGTTTTCATTTTCGGCCGCGACGATGTTCATGCCGAACGCGATGATGAATTCGGGGCTGATGCGAAAGCGCACGTGGTTCGATTGCAGTTTGAAGCCGTGAAACATGGTGGGAGGCCGGCGCAACCGCGCGATCACTTCCGTGCAGGTTACCGGCAGGTTCTTGCCGGCCCGGATGAAGAACGGCACATCGCGCCAGCGCCACGAATCGACTTCGAGTTTCATCGCCGCGAAGGTTTCGATGGCGGAATCCGGCGCCACACCCGGCTCCTGACGATAGCCGGCAAACTGGCCACGCAACAAATTCTTCGGTTCCAGCGCGGGCATCGCTTTGAGGACTTTGGCCTTTTCGTCGCGCACCGATTCGCTATCGGTGCGGACGGGCGGCTCCATGGCCACGTTGGCGAGCACTTGAAAAAGATGATTTTGCACCACGTCGCGCACGGTGCCGACCTGGTCGTAAAACGCGCCGCGGCCTTGCACGCCAAAATTCTCCGCCATCGTGATTTGCACGCTCTCCACGTAACGCCGGTTCCAGAAGGGCTCGAACAGCGAATTGGCGAAGCGGAAAAACAGCATGTTGTGCACCGGCCGCTTGCCGAGGTAATGGTCGATGCGAAAAATCCGCTTCTCGTCGAATGCCTTCAGCAGAATGGAATTGAGTTGCCTGGCCGATTCAAGATCGCGTCCGAAGGGCTTTTCGATGATGACGCGCGCCCCTTCCCCGGCGAGCCCCGCCTTGGCGAGTTGTTCCACCACGGTTCCGAAGAGCGACGGCGGAATCGCCAGGTAGTGAGCGGGGCGCAGCGCGGAACCGATGGTCTTGCGCAAGGTCTGAAACGTCGCGGCGTCGTTGTAGTCACCATCGACGTATTGCAAGAGCGCGGTGAGCTTTTCGAACGCGGCGGGATCGAGGCCGCCGTGCTTTTCCAGGCTGTCCTTGGCGCGGGCTTTGAACTGCTCAAGATTCCAGCCGGCCTTGGCGACGCCGACCACGGGTATCTTCAAGTTGCCGCGCTTGATCATGGCCTGGAGGGCCGGGAAGATTTTTTTGTAGGCGAGGTCGCCCGTGGCCCCAAAAAACACCAAAGCATCGGAATGTTGCGCCGTCATAATGATTACGAGAATGCGTTGAAGGGATTTCCGTGCGTCATTTCTTTTCCAGATGTCCGCCAAACGCGAAGCGCATCGCGGAAAGAATCTTGTCCTGGAAATCCGCCTCGCCGCGCGAGGCAAAGCGTTCGTAGAGCGCGGCGGTGAGCACCGGCACCGGCACGGCTTCGTCGATGGCGGCCTTGATGGTCCAGCGTCCCTCGCCCGAGTCGGAAACACGGCCCGCAAAGTTCGAGAGGTTGGGGTCCTTGATCAACGCGGAGGCGGTAAGGTCGAGCAGCCACGAGGCGATCACGCTGCCGCGCCGCCAGACTTCGGAAATGTCGGCGAGGTTCAGGTCGTACTGATAGTGTTCCGGATTGCGCAGCGGCGTGGTCTCGGCATCGGTGTCGGATTTCTGTTTGCCGGCGTTGGCATCGCGCAGCACGCCCAAACCTTCGGCGTAGGCGGCCATGATGCCGTATTCGATGCCGTTGTGAACCATCTTGACGAAATGGCCCGCGCCATTGCCGCCGCAATGCAGGTAGCCCTGCTCGGAAGTGCCGCCCGCATTTTCACGACCGGGCGTGCGCGGGATGTCGCCGATGCCGGGCGCGAGGGTGGCGAGAATCGGGTCGAGCCGTTGCACCACTTCCTTTTCGCCGCCGATCATCATGCAGTAGCCGCGTTCCAGACCCCAGACGCCGCCGCTGGTGCCGACATCCACATAATGGATGCCTTTGGCCCGCAGTTCGCCGGCGCGGCGGATGTCATCGACATAATAGGAATTGCCGCCGTCGATCAGGATGTCGCCGGCATCCAGCAACGGCAACAGGTCGGCGATGGAATGATCCACGACGCCCGCCGGCACCATCAGCCAGATGGCGCGGGGCTTCGCCAGTTTCTTGACGAAGTCCGCGAGCGAGTCGGCGCCGGTGGCCTTGTCTTTGACGAGGTCGCTGATGGCCTGCTGGGAACGATCGTAAACCACACATTGATGGCCATCGTTGATCAGGCGGCGGACCATGTTCGCGCCCATGCGGCCGAGGCCGATCATGCCGAGTTGCATAGATTTTTTGTTCATAAAAGGAGCAGCCAGATTCGTTGAAACTTTCGTGTTTTTTCCGGGCAGCATCCACCGACTGTAATGGCGGTTGCCGGCCCAATGCTTTCGTCAACTCCGAGAATCCTCGCCATATTCGCCCGGCAACCGGGTGCATACACCCCAACCGCTGCGCGAATCAATACCGTGGACGCCATAGATTTCGCATTCGCCGGGGAAATGGTCAAGCTGTTCGGCTCGGGTCCCGCAAAATCCGGGCGTTTGCTGAAGGTTTCAAAGTCAAGATCGCCCCGCCCTAGTCTTTGGCGGCCTTCTTGCCGCCCTGGATGCCGACTCCGAAATAAGGATATTTGTCCCAATGATCATCGTCGTTTTGCAGGCGGGGGTCAGCGGTGTCCGTCCTCCAGCGGTCGAGTTGCTCCCGCAGTTGCTTCTGCGCGGCGGCAAAGCCGGGCTGCCCGGCAATATTATTGGTTTGCGAGGGATCGTTCTTGAGCTCGTATAATTCCTCCGCCGGCCGTTTGCCAAACGCGAGTTGGAAATACGCCTGCACCTCGGGATCATTGCGATGCGTGAGGATGTAATTTTTGGTCGGGCCGTCATCGCAATCACCGAAGGGCCGTTTGGGATCCTGTCCCTCGCGGGGATCGCCGGCGGGCCAGCGGTCCGGGCGCAGATTCCGGATATAGAGATAGTCACGCGTGCGCACGGCGCGCATCGGATAACCGGCGCCATTCGCGCGGGAATTGGCATGCCGCTCGCGTTCCACAAAGACAGTATTGCGCGCGCCGCATTTTTCCGCGCCGGTGAGCAAGCCGAGAAAACTGTGCCCGGTCATTTCCGGCAACGGCTTCAAGCCCGCAGCCTCCATGAAAGTCGGCGCGAGGTCCATGAGGTTGATAAAATCGTCGCATACCTGCCCCGGCTTGATTTTCGCCGGCCACCGCACGGCCAGCGGCTGTCGCGTGCCCGCATCATACACGTTCGCTTTGGCGCGCGGGAACGGCCAGCCGTTGTCGCCGGTCATGACGATGATGGTGTTGGTGAGCTGCCCCGCCTTTTCCAGCAGCTCGAGGATGGCGCCCACATCCTGATCGTATCGCTGCGCCTTCCAGTAGTAATCGAGCACATCGTTGCGCGAGACGTCGTTGTCCGGCCAGAACGGCGGGATGACGACGTTATCCGTTTTCAAGCCGCTCGCCTTGCCGGAACCTTTTTCGTACGGGCGATGCGGGTCATGGCTGCCAAACCAGAAACAAAACGGTTTTCCATTGGGGACGGTTTTGAAAAATTCCCGGAAGTTCCCGAACAACGGGCCGGCGGGATTATGAGTGAATCCACCCGCGGTAAAATCTCCGGGTCCCCAGCCTTTGCGTGTGCAGCCGATGGTGTATCCCGCCTTCTCCAGCAAGTCGGGATACACGGGAAACTTGTTGGGTAGAAATCCCCAGAGACAGCTTCCCTCTTCGAGCCGGTGCGGATATTGGCCGGTCAACATCGCGGCGCGCGACGCCGAGCACGAGGGCGACGCGCTAAAGCAATAGTTGAACAGCATCCCCTCGCGCGCCACCCGGTCGAACGTCGGCATTTTGATGGTTTTATCGCCGTAAACACCGGCATGCGGCCAGGACCAGTCGTCCGCGAGGCAGAATAAAATATTCGGCCGCTGATTGGTTTCCGTCGCGCGCAATGCGCCAGCGCCTGACGAGATAAGGAGTAACGCCGCCAGCAAGCCACCGGCGCGGACACAGCGGTTGAAAAAGGTCTTTGGTCTCATAGAGTCTTCAAGGTCGTTTACTTTTAAGCACTCGATGGAATTACTCAACCGGAAAGCGTTCCTCACGGATGCAGTCCGGCCAACCCAGGTAGTCAGTTGCGCGTCCGAGGCACTTCGTGCTATTCGTCTGCTCATGCGTTTTGTTTTCTCAACCATCCTCGGGAGCAAGTTCTCCCGATGAAAGCCATGTCACTCGTGCTCGCTGCCACGCTGGTGGGCGGACTGTCCAAGGCGCCCGAACTTTTTTCCGCGGAACCGCCGGGCGCCGCCGCCGCGTTCACTTCCAATGACGCCGTCGTTCGCCAGGCGCTGGAACTCGTGAAAGCAGGCAAATTTTCCGAGGCCGAGGCGCTGCTGAAAAAAGAAGACTCCGCTGCCACGGCCGACGCGCTTCGCGCCCGCAGCGAGACGCTGGAGATCATCCGCCGCATCCGCATCGAATATTCCCTGGACGAAGCGGCCCTGCTCGAAAAGCTCAAAAAAACAATTCCCAACGCCACCGCCCGCGAGGTGGAAAAGTGGGCCGAAAAAAGCGGCGCCCGTTACCGGATGATCGATGGCAAAAAGTTATACTTTCGCCGCGAGCCGCAAAACATCTTCATTTTCAGCGCCGACGCCAAAGCGCGCCGCGCGAAGGCCGGCAAAGCGCCGGCGACCGCGAAGTGGAAATTGACCGACCACTTGAAGGACATCGTCGATACCGCGGAAAAGAGCGGCGAGGTGGAAGTCGTGCCGGTGCGTCACGAAGTGAACTACACCGTCACTGTGCGCGCGAACACGGAAGGCGTCAAAACCGGCTCGGTCGTGCGGGTGTGGCTTCCTTTTCCCCAGGAATACCGGCAGCAACGTGACCTGAGATTGATCAGCACATCGCCCAAAGCCACGGGTGTGGCGCCGACTGCAATCGAAGGCAATCCCGTCGGGGGTGCCGCGCAGCGCACGTTATACTTCGAGCAAATCGTGACCGACCCCGGCAAACCGCTGGAGTTCAACGAACGGTTTGATTACACCAATTTCGCCTACTACCCGAAGCTGGACGAAAGCAAAGCGGAGCCGTTGCCGGCCAACTGGAATGGCGCCGATCTGGCGGAACGTCCACCTCATATCGTCTTCACCCCGGAACTGCGCAAGGAAGCCGCAAACATTGTCGGCAAGGAAACCAATCCGCTTGCGAAGGCGCGCAAGATCTTCCGCTGGGTCAGCGCGAACATTCCGTGGAACGCCGAGGACGAATATTGCATCATCCCCTCCCTCGCTTTGAAAGGCTACAACGCGCGACGCGGGGATTGCGGCGTTCAGAACACGCTCTTCATCACGCTGTGCCGCATCGCGGGAGTGCCGGCGCGCTGGCAAAGCGGTTGGGAAACCAAACCTTCGAGCTGGGGCATGCATGATTGGGCAGAGTTCTACGTCGCGCCCTGGGGCTGGCTGCCGGCCGACGCGTCCTACGGCGTGCAGAAATCCAGCGACCCAAGAATTGCCGACTTCTACTGCGGCCACCAAGACAGCTATCGCATGATCGTGAATCTCGACTGGGGTCGCGAGTTGTTCCCGCCCAAAGCCTCGTTGCGTTCCGAGCCGGCCGACTTCCAACGCGGCGAAATCGAAGTGGACGGCCGGAATCTTTATTTCGATGACTGGGATTACGCGATGAAGATTGTGCGCACACCCGGCCCGAATCCG
>JBGALR010000025.1:0-100167 GCA_044223735.1 Limisphaerales bacterium
TTTGGGCACGGGGCTATTGGGTGTCGACCGTCGGACACAACGAAGCGGCCGTGCGGCTGTATATCCAAGAGCAAGAGAAGGCAGATCAACGCCTCGATCAGTTGGGACTGTTCGGAGGCGAAAGCCGCTTGGAGCGGCTCGAAGACTAATCCGCTTTGAGCGGTTCACAATCTACAAGCCTCCGGCTTTGCCGGAGGTCGCTGACTCCAATTTGTGCGGCCGTGGCGCCGCGCGATGCTCCTGCCTTTCGAGATGCCTGTGCCTTGACTTCTCAAAACGCTCTGGCGCGTTCTGTACAGGGCGGCCAAAGTTCATCTTTTTTACACAAAATCACTTTGATTCTTGAATGCAATTTTTCCGGGGGTAAAGTCGTCTCAGTGATGTTGCGTTAAACTTCACGTTTCGCGGTCAGCCCCGCAAGCCGTCCGTCAACGGCTCAGAGTAGTAAAACAAACAAATGCACCCCGGGCATTTTGCGTGTGGAAATACACAAACAAAATCGCCGTGAGGCCACTTCGGTGGTCCTGTTTATAATCGCCTCGCTCATCCTTTGGGCGGGAACCTATGGCCTGAGCCGTGTCCAGCACGCCAGCAAGATGTACTTCGTCGTCTGGCTTGGCTTGACCTACCTCGGGTATTTGTTCTCCGCGCTCGCGTGGCGACGACGACTCCCCAAACCAAAACGCCGCCGGCTCGAATCGGGTTTCGACACTGAGTTCACGGAGAGAAATCCGCCGGCCAAATTGCCTCCCGCCCGTCCCGGATAACCGCGCAGCGCGGCCGCGCGATTGCCGGCCTGACGCCGCGCGTTTGATCGACCCTCAACGGCAGTTTCATTTTCGTTCGCTTTTTTGCCGCGAATGAAGCTTATTTGAGGCGTCGCCGCTAACGGCGCGCTATGCAACTGCAATTGATCGGACCTCACCCGTTTGAGCGGGATGACCAGGGGCGGCAGATTACCCGGATCGGGACTCTGTTTCCCGGGCATCTCACGCTCTGGACCGGTGCGCCGTGCGTCCATGCGATGCAGAGGCTTGGTTTCATCGACCGGCTGAATGCGGATCGCGCGCAAAGCTCCCTCCCGCCGCTCACGCTGGAAGAGGAGGAACAACTGGCTGCGAATTCCGTCGATCTCATATTCGAAGCCGACCACATTCTCATCCGGCCAGACCCGGAGCGCATGGACCTTGCCTTCATCGGCGATGAATTGTTGCAGGGCCTGGTTTCGAAAAGGAAGGTAAAATTTCTCACCGTCTCGGACCGCCGCGTGCGGGAGGCCATCAAGCGCCGCGGCGAATGCTGGCGGCTCAGTTCCATTCCGAAAACGCTCGAGGCCAAGGAACGGCTCGTGGCAAGTTCGCGCGTCCCCATTCGCGGGCTGCCGATCTATTTTTACAACCGCCTCACCGGCACGCGCTGGCTCACGTGCCAGGAGTTCGAAGGCTTGGGCAATCTCGACGATGCGGCGCTCGCGCGTCACCTCGATGAAATTACCGACCACGCCATCCTGCGCAATCGGATGGGACGCCCCGAGGTGGATTTTTTTGCAGCCGACCTTCGCCGCTTTGGCGCCCGGCAATTCGCGGCGCTGGCCTTCGACCAGATGACTCCGGAACAGCTCCGCGCCAAGTTCAAGGAATTGTGCGAACACTTCCGCTCGGCGGTGCACGAGGCGTTTCGCGTGGATGATTTGCGGAACAAGGCCTGGTGCGAGCGCATGCTTTCCACGTTGTTCCTCGAAGGGAACGAGGCGCAGACGGAACAAATCCTCAGCGGCCTCAGTCCGGAATTTTTCCTGCAAATCGAATGGCTGCCCGGCGGACGTTTTGAAGAGGGCGAATTTCTCTTTGATTCCATTTACGACGAGGCGTCGTGCCATCCCGAGGACAAGGAATTGCAGCGCCTGTGCGACCCGCGTGCCAAGGGCATCATCTTCAATCTGATTCGCGAATACTGCGACCTCGACTATATCAATGTCGGCTGCCTGCCGGAGTCGCTCTCCATCGCCCGCCCCCAAAAGCAGGGTCGCCGCGGCGTGTATCTGGCCGAGTTTCATCCGCGCGGCGAACACAGCTCCATCAAGCGCTTCATGCGCCTGCAAAAGTGGGGCGCGTGGGAGCATCTCGACGAGGGCAAGGACTTGCTGCAAGCCATCAAGGAAAGCGAGGACTACACCGATTACTGGCTCGACCGCCGCCTCGGCTGTTTGCAACTCGGCATGAACCTCAGCCGCCGTGTGGCCATGCGCCGTCTCAGCGAGGTTTACACCGGCCGCAACGCGCGCTATCGCGGCGAAACCATCCGCACCGTTTACTTCGAGCGCGAATATCTGCCCGGCGTCGCGACCGACAAGATCTCGTTCGACAAATATGTCCGGCCGGAATACGCGCTCAAGCTCGCGAGCCTCCTCGGCCAGGCCGCGGTGGGCAACATGATCGTCGGCCGCGCGCTGGATCAAGGTTGCAAGCCGGCGTTCGATGACGGCGACGAAGTCGTGCATGAGGGCCACGACGGCCTCCCGCTGGAAATTCAGACGAGCGATCACAGTGGCGCGTTCGGTGATTATCGCCAGCCGCTGGAACATTTCGCCGCGCACTACGCGCGCCCCATCAACACCCGCGACAAGGTCGTGCCGGATCCGAAGGAATTCGCCGCCACCTACCTCAACGCCTTTCGCGAGGAATTCGTGCACATCCAGGGCGACTATCGCAAACGCCGCCGCGCCTTCGACACCCTTTTCAAACATTGCAAATACGATGCCGGCGGCAGCTTCGCCTACCGGTGGGAATGCGTGTTGAAACGCCTCGATCAAACCGACGTCGAAACTCTCATCGAAGCCATCCGCAAACACATCCGCGCATTGAACACCATTCCTGCGGCGGTGATTTGTTAAGCCCCGGAGGAAGGGGCGCGGCCCTGTGGCCCGCAGCAGCCCGGCCTTTGAGTGCGTTTAAAATTCTCCCTGCCGCTTCAGCAGTCGCGGCATTGCTATTCAAAGTATCGCGGTCCGCCGGAAATAAGTCGGAAATTCATGGTCAAAATCCCGTTATGCCCTCAAACCGTAGAGCCCGCAGGGTTGACGGGTCATGCCATTTCGGTACGTTGAGCGCATTTTTGGCATGCGCTATTTAATCCTGCTGTCCGGGCTTTTCGGCCTAGCTGCTTCGCTTGTAGGCTGCTCCGAAGCGGCGCCACCGCCGGCCCAGCCCGTTGCACCGGTCACCAATGAGGAGGTGCACAATCGTTATTATCAGGAAGCATCCGCCCTGGTGAGGCCGTATCTACATGTCTCCGATAAGCCCGCGCGGCCGTGGGACAATGCCCAGGGGCGGGGCGACCTGCGGCGCGGCATCGCCCTGTACGCCGCCGTCGTCAGTTACGCGCCGACGAACTGGAGCGCTTATTGGTTCATGGGCAAGTCGTATCAAACGCTCGGGGAAGCCACCAACGCCTGTGACGCCTTTGCGTCCGCATTTGCCCTGCAAAGGCGGAATCCCGACGTCGGCCGCGAATATATGTTTGAATGCCTGGAAATCGGCCGCATGACCGACGCTATCCGCGCCGCGGAACACGCGTCATACTTAAAGCCGCGCGACGCCGGGCTGCTGGCCAACCTCGCGCTGGCCTACACCATGGCCGGACAAATCTCCGAAGCCACCGCCGCGGTGGACAAGTCGCTCGCCATCGATCCCGCCGACAAAATTCCCCTGAACCTCAAGCGCGTGATTGGCGAAATCGCCGCCGGCAAAAGGCCGCAGCCGAGGACGCTCGCGGAGTTGGAGAAGTGATCGGCGGCGCTCGAATTCCCGTTGAGGAATTATCTCGATAGTAAAAATCCCCTCTCTCCGGCTCACGCCCCGCGGCGTCGCGGGGCGTGAGTGTGATCGCGCACCAGCGTTCGCGAGTCAATTCAAACCCTGTTGCCGGGCACACCCCTAAACACACGAGCCACTTCTTGGGCTTGAAATCAACAAAACTATTTTTTCGTTTGGAACAAATGGGGCTGACCGGCCCATTGCGATATGTTTCTGCGTCCGGGACTGGGGCCTGCTGCCAAATCAGACAAATTAATTTTTCAATTTGATTGAGCGGAATTTTGATCCTATGGCGGCCCGATTCTCGACTATCATCAATGGAAGATGGATTCGTTGGGCTTATCGTGCTGCCACGACATTCCAGCGACCGCGGACAAGTTTACGCACCTGCGGCGTCGCGGGTGGCAGCTTGCGATAATCGAGAAAATTCACGTCAAACGACCAACGGCGGTTGGGCGCATTGTAGTAAGTGCCCGTCTGGACCCAGTAGTTTGTGGCATATTTGCTCGGGAACATGACCACCATGGAACCGTTGTAGGTGAAATTATAGCCGGACCAATTTTCGAGAAAACGCGGAAAATTCTCCACCCCGCCGCTGTAGTGCAAGGTGCCGGTCGTGTTGGTTGGCTGCACGATGCCCGCCAGAAATGCGGCGTTAACCGTGGTGTTGGCCGGCACGCGAGAACTCATGGTATTTGCACTGGCTGCATCTGACCAATTACCCGAAAGCACTGTGATCGCATCGCCGACCAGCGAGGAAGGCTTCGAGGTGGTCGTGTTGGTGGAGCCGACGGTCAGATCAGGGGCGTTGAAATTTCCGTAGATGTACAGCGGCAGCGGGGTGGCCACTGTAAGTCCGTCTCCAGGCAAGTTGCGTCCGTTCGTCACACGGGCCACGGTGAGCTTGTTTACACCGGTGCGTTTATCGTTGATATAGATCGAGTTTATTTGTTTGCCGATGGTGCTGAGCTTGTAGCTGTTCAACGTGGCGCCGGCGCCCGAGCCGGTCATCCAATTGGTCAGGGCGGCCACGTTGACGTCCGTGGTGAGGGTGTACTTTCCCTCCCTCGAATCCAAAAACGTGGCGTTCGTTTGAATAAAAGAATAGCCCGTGCTGCCATTCGTGGCGGGGGAATCCGGCAACACCGTTGCAAAGCTATCCCAATTGCCCGCTTGCACCGTAACCGCGGTGGAAGTTGTGGTGATGATCAGGTCCACTTGATTGTAATACCGCGCGCTGCCCATCGGCGAACGGGCGTCTTCACCCACGGGGGGTGGTTGCGTGATTTGCTGAACGGTAGTGGGACTGTTGTTTGTCGCGATCGGCATCGTCAACGAGCTGGAACCCGATACCGGCGGAATATCGTAAGTCGGTGCGCCACCGGCGGCGGTGGGATCGTAAGGGGCGCGGTTGGTATAGATTTTCCCAGCGGCATCCACGTTCTGGGCGAACTCCAGCGCGGCCGGCGGTGAACTGTAGATATTTCCATTGCTGTGGACCTTGCCGGTGACCGTCATGGGGGCGCCGGGGTTGATTTCGAGGTCCATCGTATAGAAGATGGCGAATTGAAAAACTGGAATCGTGGCCAGTTGAAAATCCTGCTGTACTGCGGCTGCGATATTGTAGGGCGGACCCTGAAGGCTGGCGTTACCCCGCACGGTGCAATTGAAGGCGAGACCGTAAAGCCCGGCGAACTGTGAATCAAGATTGGTCAGGACCATGGTTGTCGAACTGTTCACATAGGTGCCGTTGGGATTTCCCGCGCCGTCGCGAAAGGTGTAAGCGGAGGTCCACGAATTGGTTGGAACAAAAGCCCCATAGTAAGTGAGCCGGGTGGGATCGAAGGTTTGATTGAAAAAATCCCGCGCCATGTAGCCGACCACCACTTCGGAGGCCGCCTCGGCCGCGCCCACGGTGCGGTTGTAGGCGTTGTTACGATCACTCAATCCGGCGCTCGTGGAGGTCCAGTTGGCCGCGCTCGCGTAAATCAGGATGCTGGCCGCCGCGAGTGCCATGACGACAATCAGCGCGTACGCCCGCTCGGCACCTTTCCGCTTTGAATTCCGGTTTCCGGCAAATGCTGTCTTCATGTAACTACTCGCTTTTGTTACTCAATCGCCCGGCGGGTGATTTTCGTTTGCAGGTGGTAGTAATCAAAGAAGGCGCCGGTGCCCACTTGAGCCATGGGAAATTCCCATTGATAGAAATCCATCACCACGCGGATGACACGGTTGTTTTGATTGTTAGTCAGGACATTGCCCTGAAAATCCTCCGCGCGAAAGGCGATCTGATTCGTTAGAAAAGGCGCCAACACCTTGACCTGCCCGACATTGCCGCTCGTGGTGCGTTTGAGGCTTTGGGTGGTCCGATCCAGAAAGTAGCGAATGAACACATTGGTGTCGGTGGTGGGATAGATTTGCAGCGCATTGCCCTGACGCAAGCCGTTGCCCACGATGTTGGTGAAGTGCGTGCTGTCGCCCATGCCGACGTAAAGAATTTTGCCGGACCGGACGTCATCGCGAACGGCGTTCAACACCTTGCGCGCGTTGTCTCCGGCGCTGAGTTTTGCCGAGGTGACATTGAACAGGCGCAGCCCGAACATTTGAGAATAAATCACCCCGATGATCACCAGGGAAAACAGCGTTGTCGCCGTCATGATTTCCACGAGCGTAAAGGCTCGATGGGACTTTCGTGACGATTGAGGCGGGCTGATTTTCATTGGTCGGCGGTGCGGAGCGTGACCGCGGTATTGGTGAACGGCCCGCGGCTGCGACGTCCGCTGGCGAGACGCCAGACGCAATCGGTGCGCAACTGACGGATCGGCGGATCCACTGACACGAGGGTCACACTGATATAGTTGGTGGCGAGGACCGGCTGGCCGGAAACGGGAACATCCAGCGTTTCTACCTGGGTGTAATTCGTGAGACCCAACTCATCCACCGCCGGCCATGCTTTGGGATCCCATTTGGCGGAGCGCGACTGCTCCATACCCTGCATGGCCAGTGATTGGGCGGCCAGGGAATAGGCACTCCACTCAGCCCGGTCGGTGATTACGGCGTAGCCATAAATGACGCCCGAAAACAGCAGGGTGGCGATCGCAAGGGAGACGACCACTTCTACCAGAGTGAATCCTTTGGCACGCTGAGGACAGCACAACTCTCGGCGACGAAAAATTCTCATTCAAAAAACCGCGTATTTAATCTTAAGCAGACTCGGTGCCAACCGTCATTACGGCGCGGTTTGCAGGCCGATGGACAGGGTATGGGAGTTCAAAAGAAGCGGCTCATCAGGGATGTTGGCCCGCCGCATTTTGCCGGTGTTGTCTTGTTATTGGGCGAAGCCAAAAGTGCCGGAGAGTTCCGAGACACGGCGGACGCGGCAAGTACGGATGCGCTGGCGCAGTCCGCGCTTTACAATGCCCAGCGCCGCAATCTGGTTTCGTCCAGATCGATTTCGTTTTCGATGCGGTGCATCAATTCCTCATTGACCAGATGCTCGCGGCGGAGCTTGAGCAGTTCGCGGCGTTCGGCGTTAAGCGCTTCGAGCCAGAACCGGCGCATCGATAGCAGCCGCTCGTGGTCGGGGCTCCAGCCGAGCGTGGCAGCCACTTGATCGTTGAAGTGACTGATCTTCTCCTGGTAGATGCGCGTCAACCGTTCCACGGCGGCTTCATTCGCGTTCGGTTGCAGCGCCAGTTCGCTCAATCTAGCCATGCCGGCTTGGGCAATTTTCAGTCGCGCTTCCCGTTCCTGGTCCTCACTTTTCCGTTCCTTTACACCGAGGAGGTGAATGACAAAGGGCAGGGTAAGTCCCTGGAATACGAGCGTGGACAGGATAACGCAAAAAGTGAGAAAAATCACCAGTCCGCGCCCGGGAAAAAGGCGCCCATCCTCAAACGTCATGGGCAGGGCGAGCGCGGCCGCCAGCGAAACCACCCCGCGCATGCCGCTCCAGGAGACGATCACCAGGTGAGTCCAATGCGGCATCGGGTCGCGCTCGCGGATTTTTTTGCTCAAGCGCCGCGGCAGCCAGGCTGCCGGAAACACCCACAATGGACGAATCAAAATCACGATGGCGCTGGTCACCGCACCGTAGAGGATCAATTTCCCTGTCGAATACTCGGTTTGTTCACGCACCACTTGCGGCAGGGCGAGACCAATGGCGATGAACAGTACGCAGTTCATCACGAAGACAAGCATCGACCAGACCGCCCCGCCGCTCAATCGAGCACTGGCCATCATCAATTCCGGGGCCCGCCAGCCGCTGTAGACTCCGGCGGTCACCACCGCCAACACACCGGAGACGTGCATTCGTTCGGCCGGCAGGTATGCCAGATACGGAGTCAACAACGTGATGGTGATGATCAGCGAGTCCTCTTTGACAAATCGCATTACTGCGGTCATGGTCACGCCCACCACCAGTCCGATCGCCAGACCACCCGTCACCAGCCACGCGAATTGCGCGGTGGCGATCGGAAGTGAAAAGGTGCCGGAAGCCGCCGCCGCCACGGCGAACCGCAAGGCGACCAATCCGGTGGCGTCATTCACCAGACTTTCGCCTTCGAGGATTGTGATGATTCGACGGGGCAGACGCACCTGCTGTGCAATGGCCGTGGCCGCCACCGCGTCGGGCGGAGAAATGATTGCGCCCAACGCAAAAGCCACGGCGAGCGGCAATTGCGGGATTAGCGCATGAATGGCAAAGCCCGTGGCGATGGTTGTGAAGAGCACCAACCCCACCGCGAGTTGAAAGATGGATCGGAGATTGGTCTGGAAATCGTGCCAGGACGTAAACCACGCTGCGGCGTACAACAACGGCGGCAGGAAAACCAAAAAGACCAATTCCGGATCGGCATGAAACGGCGGCAGGCCGGGAATCAAGCTGATGCACAACCCGCCGATGACCAGCGCGATGGGATACGGGACATGCAGCCGGCGGCCCAACATGACGACCCCGATCACCGCGCACATCAACAGCGCAAATATTTCTACATGTTTCAAGCTGGCTCGCTAATTAGGACTGATTCCACGTCGATTTCCGAAGCGATTGATTTGGCCACCCGAATGGACTATCACCGCATCAGGAGTGGCATGAATTCACGGACCATTAAAAGTCATCAACCAAATTAGACCAATGAAAAAATTTTTCTGCGTGGCGCTCGCAGCGACTCTCGCCTTGCTGACGGGGTGCATCGTGCTTTCCGTTTATCCATTCTACACCGTCAAAGACCTGGCCTACGACCCCTCAATGATTGGCGTCTGGACCAATGCTCAATCCAACGCTGAGATTTGGAAATTCGAGCCGGGCGAAACCAATAGCCACGCCCTCACCTACGCCTCGGTTTCGGAAACCAACTCGTGGTGGCCTGTCGTTTCATACTCGCCGGAGAATTTTTCCCGGACCTCACATCGATCGGATGACGGAACAACTGCGTGATCGTATTCGAGCGCACTGAGAAAGCTTCCAAGGGAAGCTGTTGACGGGGGCGTAAGGGCCCGGCATGGTATGCCGGGTGGCGATCCCCAAACCCAACGGCGGAACCCGATCCGGGCGCTGCCCAAGTCCCGAAGAACTATGTTGTTTGGCGGAACTTGCCCGGGTTGTCGGTGGCGGTTAGCATCGTCCGCCATGAAGCCGCCGAAGAAATGCCCGATCACCGGCAAAGAGATGCGTCTCATCTTCAACCGGCGCATCATGGGCAAATATGACGTCGACTATTTTTATTGCGACGAGAGCGGCATCATCCAGACGGAGGAGCCTTACTGGCTAAAGGAGGCATATCAGTCCGTCATATTCCCGCTCGATACCTCGGTCGCGAGCCGAAATTTTGGCAATGCTCGCCGGCTTGAACCGATTTTATCGCTGCTGTTTCCCGCGCGCGCCACGTTTGTGGACACCGCGTCCGGGTACGGCCTGCTCACGCGGTTGATGCGCGACATGGGTTTCAATTTTTTCGCGCACGACAAATTCTGCGAGAACATTTTCAGCAAAGCTTTCGAGGCTGAGCCCGGAACGAAGGCCGCGGCTCTGACAGCGTTCGAGGTCTTGGAGCACGTTGGCGACCCGGTTGCTTTTATTTCCAGTCAGATGAAGGACTTTCAAACCGAGGCCATCCTGGCCTCGACCAGCGTATTTGAGGGGGAAATTCCCGCGGCGGACTGGCCGTACTATTCGTTTGAGAGTGGCCAGCACATAACACTCTATCAATCGCGCAGCCTCGCGTTGATTGCGGAAAAATTGCGGTGCGCCTACGTTCGCCTCGCGGCGGATTTGCATCTCTTCACGCGGCGTTCCATTCCTGGATGGAAAATCTCGGTGCTCACCACACCGATGCTGCGCGCTGTGCATCGCGAGGCGACGCATTTTGTGCGGCGCCGCCGAAGCTTGACGCAATCCGATTCGGAAATGCTGCGTTTGCGGTGGCCGGCCGCTAAATAGTGATTGTCTGAAAAATCAAGGCCAGTAACCTGCGTAACAGATGCCGGATACGCTCGCCGAATTGGATCCTCAACGTCGAACAGACGCACTTTCTGGCGTCATCAATCTCGAGGTTTGCTTCGTGATTGGTTCCGGGCCGGCGGGTGTCGCGTGTGCGACCGCGCTCCTTAACCGCGGCCGGCGTGTTCACATGCTGGACGCCGGTGTGACGCTTGAACCCGGCAAGACCGGACTCGTCAATCTACTCAAGGCTACGCCGCCGGAAAAATGGTCCAGCGCTGATGTGACTGCCTATCAATCGGGCATGAACCCCGACGTGGGCGGCGTGCCGTTGAAACTGGTTTACGGTTCGGACTTTGCCTATCGGGATGCAGACCAACATTTGGGCATCCACTACGACAATGCTGGATTGCGGCCTTCGTTTGCGCGTGGCGGCTTGAGCAACGTTTGGGGCGCGGCCATGATGCCATATCTCGAGCAGGACATGACGGATTGGCCGGTCAAGCCTTCCGAATTGAAGGCTCACTACACGGCGGTGCTCGCGTTTACCGGTCTTTCAGCCGGCCGCGACGACCTTGAAAAGTTTTTCCCGCTGCATACGCAGACGCCCACCTTTCTGCGTCCTAGCCGCCAGAGCCAGCAGTTGCTGGACAACATGCTAAGCCATCGCGAGACATTGGCGAGCGCGGGCATCCACTTTGGCCGGGCACGCATTGCCGTACGAGGAAACCATCCGCCCGCCCAAGACGGTTGTGTGTATTGCCGGATGTGCATGCATGGATGTCCGTACGGATTTATTTACACAGCAGCGGACACGGTGACAGCGCTGCAGGCGAATCCCGCTTTTACGTACCAGCCTGGCGTGGTGGTGACAAAGGTTCAGGAATCCTCCCAGGGCATCACGGTTTCTGGCTACGATCTTCGGACCAAAGAGCCGCTGAACTGGCAGGGCGCACGGGTTTTTGTCGCAGCTGGCACGATTCCAACAACGCGCATTCTGCTTCGTTCCTTGAACGCTTACAACCAAACGGTGTGGCTCAAGGACAGTCAGTATTTTCTGCTGCCGTTATTGCTGAGACGGCGAGTTCCCGGCGCGACTCAGGAATCGCTTCACGCGCTCAGCCAGCTCTTTGTCGAAATACTCGATCCCACCGGTCGCGAGAGTTCGGCACATGTGCAGATATATTCCAACAGCGATCTGATCAACGAAGCGGTGGCGAAATCCTTTGGGCCGCTCAGGGGAACTCTCGGCTATTTCATCAAAAAACTCCAGGAACGGCTCTTGATCGCGCAAGGCTTCATTCATTCCAAGCATAGCTCCCGCATCGCCGTCACTTTAAAAAAAGGAAACGGCCCGGGTGATGATCGTCTGGAATTGCAGGGTGAGGTCAATGTGGCCGCGAAGGAGCAAGTGCGCCGACTCGTGCGCAAGTTTTCCTCAGTCTCGCGCCAGCTCGGCGCGACGCCGCTGACGATCATGCTGAAAGTTGCCGAGCCGGGCCGCAGCTTTCATAGCGGCGGCAGTTTCCCGATGAGCCAGGAGCCAAATGGGTTTCAGACCGACGTGCTGGGTCGCGTGCCGGGCTGGAAACGCATTCACGCCGTGGATGCGACGATATTTCCGAGCGTGCCAGCCACCACGATTACGTTTTCATCCATGGCTAACGCGCATCGAATTGGCTGGGAAGCCGCCGGACTTTCTGACGCCTCACCATAGCCATGTCCCCGGAATTAAAGACCTGTATTATCACCGGCGCCAATGGATACGTCGGCGGTCGCTTAAAGTATTATCTCGAGCAGGACGGGTGGCGCGTGATCTCGTGGACGCGCCGGCCCAACCCCGGGTCGGACGGCGTTGCCTTTCAATTGGGACAGGACGTGGATCCCTCGTTGCTTAAGGGTGTCCGTGCGCTCATCCATTGCGCCTATGATTTTGGTCCGAGAAATTGGGCGGAGATTCAGGCAATCAATGCGGGCGGTTCGCGAAAATTACTGCAAGCTGCCCAGGCTGCCGGGGTGGAACACATCATCCTTATCTCCAGCCTTAGCGCCTTCGAGGGCTGCCGGTCGCTCTATGGCCGCGCCAAGATGGAAGTTGAAGGGATCGCGCGGTCGGTGGGCGCGATGGTCATTCGTCCCGGCCTCGTGTACGGTGAGGGCCCAGGCGGAATGTTTGGCAACCTGACGCGGCAAGTGAAGAAGGCGAAGTTCGTTCCCATACTCGTGGGCGGCCGGCAAACGCAATATCTCGTTCACGAAGCCGATCTGGCCGCAACCGTGCGCGGCTGCATTGCCGGCAAAGTGTCAAAGACAACAGGTCCCGTCGTGGTGGCCAATGAGCAAGGCTGGGAATTGAAGGAAATTCTCAGCGGCCTCGCTCGGGGAATGGGCCGCAGGGTGACTTTCGTCCCCGTGCCCTGGCAGTTCGTCTGGATGGCTTTGAAATCGCTGGAGCTCGTCGGCATGAAACCGGCCTTCCGCAGCGACAGCCTGATCAGCATGGTATATCAGGACCCGAATCCCTCGTTTGCGCTGGTCGGGTCGCTGGGATTTTCTTGTCGTGCTTATGTGCCGCCCTGATCGGTTGGCAAAACTTGCGGCGCGGGACGTTGGCGGGGCGGCGGATGCGGTAGATTAATTTCAGGTGGCAAAGGTGGCGGCGTGGGTGGCCCGGCCTTTGGCGTGGGCGCGTCGTTCGCCAGCGTCAGCACAACGGGCGTGCCCGCATAGGAAAGCCTAACGCTCCCGGCTATTTCGTCGATTGCAAGAATCTCAACCTTTCCGGATCGCTGGCCTTCCTCGAGAATGAAGGATTGCTCCTCCGAATTGCGGTCGCGGAGGGGAGTCGAGGCGACTTGCAGCAGAGCGCGTTTGCCGCGTGGAAAAGTCGTAATTCCCGCCAGACGAAATCGCGGGAGCGGCGCCGTTTGCGCCACGACGGGCGCGGGAACGGGTTGAGCCAGTCGAAAGACGTTGGCACTCGGGATAGCGTGATAGGGAGTCGGTTCCGGTTCGGCCACCGTACCATGCCCGGCGTTGCAAAGGGAGATGGTTCCGCCACCCGCCAATATCATTATCGTTATGCGCCAATTCATCCTGCTGATTCAACACCGCGCAGGCTCACGAGTTGCGGTGTTGGAGGCGGAGAAATGGTTACGGATTCGGCAGGCGTCCCACCCGGTAGAAAATCATGTTGCCAATTTGCAACGTGTCGACTTCCACGCTATTGCTGGTCGCCATATTGGTGGCGGCGGAAGACCAGTCCACGAAATTCGTGCTTTGCTGCACCACGTAGTGTAACCCCGGATTGGCGTTGTGATCGAAGACAAAGTGGCTGTTAGTCCAGCGAGGCGAGAAATTTGTGAGGGCGACCGGATTGACAACGAAAAGATTCACCGGCGCCGAGGTGCTCGACAGTCCGGTTGTGGCTATCGCCTTTGCGGTGATCGAATTGCTACCGAGTCCGAGCGCTGCATTGTTGAGTGTGAATGGTGATGTGGTAACCGCGCCCAACAAACCGCCATTGCTGAAGAATTGCACGTTGGTTACGGAGCCCACAGTGCTGGCTGCGGTCGCAAAAAGCTTCACGCTGGCGGGAGAGGCGAAAGTCGTTCCCGCGGCAGGATTGGTGATGGAAACGGTCGGCGGTAACGCGACAGCTGCGACATTGACGACGCCAGTCATTCCGCCTGCGACGTGGTTGACGCAGTGATACAGATACCTCCCGGCAGTATTGAAAACATTGGTGCAACTGCCCGGAAAAGTGGCGCCGCATAGCGTTTCAGGCAGGGTATCGCCAGTCGCTGTGTGAATGGCGCCCAGACCCGTCCAAATCACCCTGTCGCCCGCCTGGATGGAGACGACTTTTGGACTGTAGGAATAGTTGGGGAACGCTCCTATGACGATGACGTTTGTGGTGGCGGCTGAGACGAAGTCGCGGGAGTTGAGCGGCCCGATTATGGTGAGGAACGTAAGGAGCCTCATGGCGGAATGCGTGTGGTTCGGTTTGCGGTTCATCTTGATTAAGAGGCATGGCACCCACGTTTGGTTCCCGGTGCGGCATAAGGGTCCGCGCCCTGCTTGGGGCGGGAAAGCGTGCTTGACCCTGCCTCGGTTGGAGGACTACGACTATTCTATCAAACAGAATTTATTTCGCTCTTAAGCTGGGGCCGCAGGCACTAAAAACTATGAAACGACAATTTATGAGCCCGATAACAATTGGGATCGAGCGGGTTGCGCGAGCCGTGGTGCTGGCAGGAATCATTGCCGTGGCAATGCTTAGCGTCACGGCCAGCGGTGCGGAAGCGTCTGCGTCGCAGGGGAAATGGAAACTGGTCTGGCAGGACGAGTTTAATGGAGGCAAGCTGGAGGTAACCAATTGGAACGTTCTGCTGCGCGAAACGAGCAAACACGGCGAACTCCAGTATTACCTGCCGGACGAGGCTTATCTTGAGAATGGCTGCCTCCGGCTGCGCAGTCAGGTGCGCGATTATGGCTCGCAGCATTTCACCAGCGGACGAGTGGATACCAGCGGCAAGTTTGCGCCCACGTATGGACGATTCGAGATTCGGGCGAAGCTGCCGAATGGGAAGGGCATGTGGCCAGCGCACTGGCTCTATCCGCAAAATCGAAATTGGGAGCGCGAATACGTCATGGCCGAGGCGGTGGCGAACGGCAAGGAAAAGATGATTCCCGAAGACCGTCCGTGGTACAGCGAGATCGACATTATGGAATTCCTCGGGCACGAACCGAAGACCATTTATGGCACACTGCATTACTACAGCTTTGACGGACAGAAAAAGAGCAGCTCGGTCACTTGGAAGGGCGACGTCGATTACACGAAGGATTTTCACGTTTACGCCCTCGAATGGGAGCCCGACGCGATCCGCTGGTATATCGACGATCAATTAATGCACACCTCGACCAATGGCGTTCCGCACACACCGCATTACCTGATTCTCAATACGGCGGTGGGCGGCGGCTGGCCGGGGAATCCGGATGCCTCCACCACCTTCCCGCAGCATCACGACATCGATTACGTTCGTTATTACCAGCGCGGGCCGTATTTCAAATAATTCGTCGTCTGCCGGCGGGATGAGCCGCGATTTTAAATTAGTATTAGTGTATAAACATTTTATTTGCATAAATACAAAAGGGATGCGATAACTCGCGGCATGCCTCGCTGCTTCTTTGATCGCGTTTGGTTTGCGAACGCCACCCGCGCTCTTTTCGCCGGCATGCTGGCTTGCCTGGGTGCGGCAAACGCCTCGGGGGCGGACGAAGATTCGGCCGAACGGCCGGACAAGAGCCAATACAACCTTTTTAATCCCACGCCGGAGAAGTATATGCGGGAGATGAGTCCCGACCGGCCGGACAAAACCGATTCACCCTACACGCTCGATGCGGGGCATTTTCAGTTGGAGATGGATTTCGCGAATTACACACTGAATGATCCTAATTCCGAGCGCGGTAATGTGCGCTACACGTCGTTCGAGGCGGCGCCCATGAACCTTAAAGTTGGGTTGCTGAATAATGTCGATGTCGGTCTGGCGTTCACCAGCTATCGCTGGGATAAGACAGAGAACCTGGCCACGGGTGTGACGGAGCGCGACTCCGGATTCGCCGGCTTCATACCGCGCTGCAAAGTTAATCTCGTGGGCAATGACGGGGGAGATTTTGCGATGGGATTGATTGGTTATGCGCTAATCCCCGTAGGCCAGAGTTTATTCACGGGGAACAACGCGGAGGGTGGGTTGGGCATTCCGTTCGCGTTTGGTCTGGCAGATTGGGACCTCGGATTGCAGACCAGTTTTGGGGCGATTCACGACGGGGTGGGTGATGGATATCACGCGGACTTTGCCAATTCGGTGACGCTGGGGCATCAGTTGATTGGCAGGCTGAGTGGCGCGGTCGAGTTTTTTTCCAGCGTGAGTAACGAGCAGGGACAGGGGTGGGTGGGCACAGTGGATCTAATGCTGAATTATCAGGCCAACAAAAATCTGCGCTTCGATGCGGGCGTTTTCATTGGGGTAACGCCTGCGGCGGACGACTGGCATTTCTGGACGGGGATGACCTGGCGCTTTTGAGGCGGCTACTGGCTGTCCACGCCCTTGACCTTCATCGCCAACCCGTAAAATCCCTTGCTGGCCGTAATGAAAAGCGTGTGACGATCCTTTCCGCCAAAACAAACATTCCCGCACCATTCCTCCGGCACGGCGATCTTCTCCATCTGCCTCCCGCTTTTATCGAACACAAACACGCCCTTATTGGTAAGCTAAATATTGCCCTGATCATCGATAGTCATGCCATCCGAGCCCATTTCGCAAAACAGCGTCTTATCTTTCAATGAACCGTCCGGCTGGATTTGGTAGCGGTAGGTTTTTCCCGCGGCAATGTCGCTCACATAAAGCGTTTTACCGTCTGGGGCGCCAATGATGCCGTTGGGTTTTTGCAAGTCGTCGATAACGCAGTGGAGCGTTTTATAATCCGCAGCAAGATGGTATACACATTCTCCCGCCTCTTTTTCGCCACGCTTCCACCATGGGCGTTTGTAATAGGGATCAGTAAAAAACAATCCGCCTCCGGGGCGCATCCAGACATCATTGGGCCCGTTGAGAAGTTTCCCCTGATAATCCTTCAAGACGATCGCTTTCAAACCATGGCGATCAATGCGCCAGAGTTCGTTTCGTTCGTCAGCACACGCCCACAGATTGCCTTTGGCATCGAACGACAGCCCATTCGCGCGTCCACACGGCTGCATGTAGGTGGTCAGCTTGCCGTCAGTGCTCCACTCGAGAATGCGGTCGCTGGGCTGGTCCGTGAAGAAGACGTTTCCTTGAGCGTCACACGCGGGTCCCTCGGTGAAGGTGAAACCGCCGGCAATCTTTTGGACTGTGGCTCCCGGTGCAATTACCGGACTTTCCGCCGCATGAACTGAAGCCGCTGCCACGACTGTCAGAATGAATTGGCAAATTCGTTGGCAATTCATGGCGTTAGATGGCCGATGGTTTTTCCTCCACCCATCGGGCAAGCAGCCAGAGAACGTCCGAAAGACGATTCAGATAGACGATGATTTCTGCATTTTGAAGTTGCCCGGATTCCTGCAGCGCGCAGACGCGGCGCTCGCCTCGACGGCAGATCGTCCGCGCCATGTCGAGAGTGGCGGCACTCACATTTTGGCCCGGCGTCGCCCAGCCGGTGAATTTCAGGTTTTTCGCCTCCATCTCCGTTGCGGCGGCATCGAGTTTTATGGTCATTGGCGCCGTCACGAGTTCAAAGCCATCTTTGACATATCGTGGCAAATCCTCGACGGAAGTCGCCAGTTCGCCCATGAGAATCACCATGTCCTTTTGGACCGCGAGCAACGTATCGCGCACGTAGCCATCCTGGGCACTCGCCCGGGCCATGCCGAGCGCAGAATTTAATTCATCAATCACACCGTAGGCCTCCACGCGAGGATGATTTTTCGATACCCGACGGCCATACATCAATCCGGTGGTGCCGTGGTCGCCGGTTTTGGTGACAATGCTCATTTTGCTTTCGAGGTCGGAGGATTTTGCTCGACGGCGCGCTTGTAGGTTTGCAGTCCGTCCACAATCGCGCGCGCCATTTTTTTTCGATATTCCGCGCTGAAAATCTTCTGACCTTCCGTTGGGTGCGACATAAAGCCTGCCTCGATTAGCGTGGCGGGCATGACCGCGTCGCGCAGCACGGCGAAGCGCGCCCGCCGGACGCCGCGGTCCGGAACGTCGAGGCCGCGCGTAAGCGAACGCTGCATGTTATAGGCAAGGAGCAGATTTTGGTCGTTGAACCGATTGCCTGCGGAGGTATTGCCGCCGTTGCCTTCACCGCCGGCGTTCGTCGAATTGGCGCCGGCTGGCGTGAGGGCGTAGGCTTCGGATCCGTGCACGGTGTCCCGGCCTGATTCCGCCGAGTTGAAATGCAAACTGATAAACACGTCGGCAGTGCTTCGCTTAGCCATCTCGGGTCGGGTGGGCAATTCGATGAACGTGTCCGTCGAACGCGTCAGTGTCACCTTGAAACCCGCCTTGGTGAGCTGGGCGCAGAGTTCTTTTGTTAACAGCAACGTGTAAGTCTTTTCCTCGTTGGAGCCCACACGATTGCCCGGATCTTTGCCGCCGTGTCCGGCGTCCAGACAGATGCGCCTGATTTTGGCGGTGGCGCGATTTTTGACTGGAAAGACCAACGGTTGCAGTGTGGTTTGCACATCGAGTTGGGCCACATATGCGCCGCCGTTGCGCAGTACTATGGGAAACAGCAACCAGACTTCCACACCGTTGAATTGAATTTCACGGTGATCCACCGTGAGGAGGATTCGGGCGGAACGATTGGTCAATTGGATGGCGGACTCAGGTATGAGCCAGCGAAAATCAATGTTGCGAGCCGCCGCCCAGCCTGAAAGTGGCACGTACACCTGGCTGCCAATGCGCAAGGGTGCCGGCCCCTGCGGCGTACTTTGCGCGGCCGGCGCCATCGGCGTCGATGCCAGAGTAAAGAGCGATAATACCCATACAGCCCATCTCATCTCCGCGCAATCTGCATGGCATCCCTGGCCAACACAAGCCGGGACGCGGACGATTAATTATTGCGTGGTTTTTTTGGCCGCCTCAGCCGGCACGGTGATTTTGGTGGTGCCGATATCCTTGATTTCCACGGTGGTGGTGCGGTCCATGAAATGATCGTCGCCGGCGAAGGAAAGCAAGCCGTGCAATCTAAACTCGCATTTCACAAGCAAGCCATCCTTGACCCAAAAGCGCACGAAGCCGCCGACGTCCCGCATGGACGGCCCGCCGCCTTTGCCCATACCGGCCCGCCGGAAGCTGAACAATTCCCTCGCCCCGGTGTCGGTGAGGGCGCTGGCGTAGGCGCCGTTGGTGAGTGTGAGACTTTCCGTCTTTTCAGCGAGATCGAGCGTTTGGACCGTGGGTAACTGATAATCGAGCAGCATGAGGGCGGCCATGCGCATCGGACTCACGCCTTCGAGGTGGTCTTGCGCAGTTTCCGCGAGGGACTTCCAGCCCTCCGGCGTCTTGATGGCGCCTTTGCCTCGTTGGAGAAATGCCTCGATGGTCTTGTCGCCCCGGACCATGGAGATTTCCGTGTAACCGCCATTTTCAGTTTTTCCGGCAGTGGGACCCGGCCGCGGGCCGGGATTGGAGCCCTCGGCGAGCGTCACGGTGGTGGACCAGCTATAGTTGGGTTGTTCGGCGAGTTTTCGAATGGCAGCTTCGACCAGTGCTTTGGGCGCGGTGTCTGCGGCGAAAATCGATCCGGCGGCAAAGACTGTAACGGCGACCAAAAATATTTTCTTCATGGCTTGTATCTCCGGTTCTTGTATCGCTGCTTTAATTTGGTGTGTCGAGCGAAAAGGTCTGATATCGGCGCCGGTTAAACGCTCGGTTGGTTCCTAGAGTTGTTCGCCCGCCATGACATCCGTTTGTTTAAGCGTCAGCGGAAAGGGTTCCAACGGCATCGGGCCATCATGGTCGAGAAACGTCTCGCATACGCGGAAGAAGTCGGCGCGGGTCGCAACGCGGCGAATCTGGTGCAGGAACTGTCCCTCCTGATCCACACCGACGCCCAGGTAATTCATATACTTCTTCATCTTTTGCACCTGGGCGCACTCGGTGACCTCCGGCGAACACACCGCGTCGTAAAGCGCCCGCACGTAAGCGAGAGCGTCATGGCCGCGCGGCACAAACAGCGTTTCGCCGCGGCGATGCTGCCCGATCTGATGAAACAACCACGGATTGCGAATCGCGCCGCGCCCGATCATCAGGCCGTGTGCCCCGGTTAATTTCAAGACTTCAGCCGCTTTTTGCGCCGAGTAAACATTGCCATTCGCGAGCACAGGCACGCCCAAGGCGGAAACGGCGCGCGCAATGAAATCATAGTGGACCTCGGACCGATACATCTCCTTCACCGTCCGGCCATGCACCGTCAACAGGTCGAGCGAGTGTCTGGCGAAAATAGGCAGCAGTTCGGCAAACACATCCGGGTTGTCAAAGCCGATGCGAGTCTTGACGCTGAACTTGATTTTCACCGCGTCCCGCAACGCTCCCAGAATGGCATCCACCTTTTTGGGTTCACGCAGCAAGCCGCCGCCGGCGCACTTGCGATAGACCACCGGGGCGGGGCAGCCGAGGTTCAAGTCCACGCAGGCGATCGGATGTTCCTGCAATTCCTTCGCGGTGCGAACCAGCGAAGGGATGTCGTTTCCGATCATTTGCGCGACCACCGGCCGGCCCGTCGGATTTTCCGTGATCGAGCGCAGGATATGCCGCTCCAGGCGGGAGGTGGCGTGAACGCGAAAATATTCCGTGAAATAAACGTCCGCGCCGCCGTAGCCGGCCATGAGTTTCCAGAAGGGCAGGTCGGTAACGTCCTGCATCGGGGCCAGCGCGAGGATCGGCGCGGAGCGTGTGAGCATCTGGTCAAACTGGTCTTGTGGATCCATGCGCGAGTTTACCCCACTTTGAGCGACTTCGCCGGTTCAATGTGAACCAACACATCGCGCACCGCGGGAAAGCGTCCCCGGATTTTGTCTTTTACCTCGTGGGCGATTTCGTGCGACTGGCGAACCGTCATCTCCGGGACCACTTCGACGTGCATGTCCACGTAATAGTTATAGCCGGTTTTTCGGGCCACGCATTTTTCGATTTTGATCACGCCGGGCACCGTCTCGCCCAACTGGCAAATGCGATCGATGACTTCCCGGTTCGGCGCGGCATCCATCAGCTCGTCGAGGGCGGGACGCAACAATCGCCAGCTGTTCGAGGCGATGACGGCGGCGGCGACAATGGCCGCGATATCGTCCGCCGCCTGGTACCTTTTGCCACCAATGAGCGCGATGGTGATGCCGATGGCGGCCGCGAGCGAAGTGATGGCATCACTGCGATGATGCCAGGCGTCCGCGCGCACGGCAGAGCTTTCGACCGCATCGGATTCACGCCGGACGAAGCGAAAGAGCAATTCCTTGATGACGATGACGGCGCCGAGCACCAGCAAGGTATAAGGCGAAGGGGGGGAATGCGGCTCCGCCATGTCCCGCACCGCCTCGACCGCAATCCACCCGGCGGCCAGCAGCAGGATGGTGGACACGGCGGCGGCGGCGAGCGGCTCCGCCTTACCATGGCCGTAGGGGTGATTCTCATCCGCCGGCGCCGCCGCAACCACTACCGCGCGCCAGACGATGAGCGAGCTGAAAATATCTGCGAGCGATTCCACGGCATCGGCGACGAGGGCGTGGGAATGACCGAGGATACCCGCGGTGAATTTGGCGGCGGTCAGGACCGTATTGACCGCCAATCCAGCGAGAGTGGCGCGCAAACTACGGTTGAGCCGGCTCGGGGGCACGGCGCAGGGTATGACGCTCTGAGACAAAGAGAAAACCAAAACTGCTGGACCCACCTCAATTTTATCGGGTGGAACGGGTGTGGAACCGAGACTCGAACGTCGCCTGGAATTGATTGGTTGCCGCGGCGGCGCGGGCGGTCGGCCCGATTTTAATGGTGAAGCGTGTGCCGTCCGGAAAGCCAGGTTCACGCGGTGTAAATGTCACCTCGTCCTTTTCCGGCGACCACGAGAAGGCGCCTTCGGCGGGCGGCAAAGTGGAGAAGGCTTTTTCCACGCTCGCGACGTTCATCGGTTCGCTGAAACCAACCTTGAGGAGGGCGGCCTGCGCGACATCGGTGGCATCATGGGCTGGGGAAATGCTTTTCACCACGGGATCGAGCGGCAGCGATTGCGACTCCGCGATGAAGATTTTCGAAGATTGCCCCGGGACGACAATCGGCGGAATCTTTGGTCCCGGGCCGACGGTGATCGCTTCGCCCGGCTCCAAAAGGTTCACCAGCTTTGTGCCCGCTGGATAAGCCGTGGAACGGGCGGGCAGTGTCTGGGGCGCGTTGGTGGTATTGAGGACGACGATTAATTCCTGCGTTTCGGCGCCCGCGGGGCTCCCGTCGTTTTTCAGCCGGCGCGCGTAGGCCAACAGCCCCGGCCCGTGCGGATTGCTCCATAAATTAACGTGCTCGCCCGCGCGCAGGGCAGGGTAGAGGCGGCGAAAATTATTCAGCTTTGCCACCCACTGAAACAACGGATGCGTATAGTTAAAGTTGTCGCCGAGGGACGGCCCTTGTTCAAAACCACCCGCGAACATGTCCTCGCGATCAAACGGATCATTTTCGCCGTTGAAGGCTTGCTCGGTACCGTAATAGAGGCATGGGATTCCCCGGCTGGTGTACATAAACGCGAGCGCGAGCTTGAGGCGATCCTGATGGTTATTGGCCTGGCCGGGACTGAGAAAGCGGGGCTGGTCGTGATTATCCAAAAACGTCACGAGCGCGTTGCGCGCGGTCGCGTCGTAGTTGGCGGGAAGCGCCGCGTAACGTTCCTCGATTTTTTTTGTGCTGCCGGTGGCACGGGCAAAGACGTCCTTCGTGCGAAAATAGAGCGGGTAATCCAATACGGAATCGAGGGCGAACTGGTCGCTGGCTTGCGTGCCGGTGTAGGAACCGCATTTGGCATCGGACGCATCCAGCACCTCACCAAACATAAAAAAATGCGGTTTGCCGTGGGTCGCCGCGAACTGCCGCACCGCCGGCGACCAGTTTGTCCAGAAGCCCATTTCGACATGCTTCACCGTATCGATGCGGAAACCGTCGAAGCCGGCTTCCTTGATCCAATACTCATAAATCTCCGCCATGCGCGCCCGGACGTAGTCGCTCTCCGTTTTGAAATCGTCCAGGCCGCTCAATTCGCCCAGCACCACCTGCGCGGGATTGTTGTAATCTTGAATGTGGCCGTGGTCGTGGAATAAATTGGTGAACGCGGCATTGGTCGCGTTCGAGTCGAAGGGTGGCGCGTAGCCGGTTTTGGGATGGCGCAAGTGAAGTTCGTAGCCGTCGGGCGGCATTTTGAATTTGGGAAACCCCGCGTTGGTACTGACGAGCAGGTTGCCACCGTGGTTGGCCACGATGTCATCGATCACCAGGATTCCGCGAGCGTGGGCCGCGGCCACGAGGTGCCTTAAGTCTGCGAGCCTTCCCCAGTGCGGATCCACCTTGTAAAAATCCCGGCCGGCGTAGCCGTGAAACTCGCCCCGACCATTGACGATGATGGGCGAAATCCAGATGGCAGTCGCGCCCAGGGCTTTGATGTAATCCAGCTTTTGCTCGATGCCCTTGAAATCACCGCCGTGAACAGAAACACCTTTGCTTCCCGTGGGATCGAAATTGCCGTCCGCGTTGTTGTTCGCGGGATCACCGTCGTAAAAGCGATCGGTGATGATCTGGTAAATATTCTGCTGCTGCCAGAACTGCGCGGCGTTGGTTTGCGCGTGGGCAGGGCTGGCGAAAAGGCAGGAAATCAAGAGCGACCCGAAAGTCACCCATTTTTTGGCGGCGCCCACGCGGGCCATGGAAACACAAGGTGCGGGCGCTGACAACTGTTCTCCCGCAGCTAGAGCACCCCGGCTTCTTCCCGCACGGTGGAGGGCGTAATCAGCGGCGTGCCATCCTTCGTCTCGGGATATTCGAAGATTTTGCCTTCGTAATTCCGAATCACGATACGGTCAGCATTCCGGCTCAGGACATAATCCGGATTCACCGGCACTTTACCGCCGCCGCCGGGGGCATCGATGACATATTGCGGCACGCCGTAACCGGTCGTGTGGCCGCGCAGGTTTTCCATGATCTCCAGGCCTTTGCGAACGCTGGAGCGGAGATGCGCCGAGCCGGCAATCAAATCGCATTGATAGATGTAATACGGCTTCACGCGGCACATGAGCAGCTTTTGCATCTGCGCCTTCATCACTTCGGCGTCGTCGTTGACGTTCCGCAGCAAGACCGTCTGATTGCCGAGCGGAATTCCCGCATCCGCGAGCCGTCCGAGGGCATCGCGCACTTCCGTCGTGAGTTCACGCGGATGGTTCGAATGCACGCTGATGAACAACGGATGAAATTTCTTCAGCATCTCGCACAGTTTGGGCGTGATCCGTTGGGGCAGGAAAATGGGAATACGGGTGCCGATGCGCAGAAACTCAAGGTGCGGGATGGCGCGCAGCTGAGTGAGCAAACTCTCCAGTTTGTCATCGCTGAACAACAAAGGGTCGCCGCCGCTCAACAGCACGTCGCGAATTTCCGGATGATTCCGGATGTATTCGATCTGGCGGTCAAACTCCGGATGAAAATCATAGCCGGTCGCGTTGCTGACCAAACGCGAGCGGGTGCAATACCGGCAGTAAGCCGCGCAGCGATCCGTCACCAGAAACAACACCCGATCCGGATAGCGATGCACCAGGCCGGGCACCGGCGAATGAGAATCTTCGCCACACGGGTCGCTCATTTCCCAGGCGGCCACGTGCGTTTCCTCGACCCGGGGCACGACTTGCAAGCGGATGGGGCAGGTTTCGTCGGCCGGGTCGATAAGGTTGAAAAAATACGGCGTGATGGCCATCGCCAGCTTGTGGTTGGCGAGCTTCGTCCCGGCGTATTCCTCCGGGGTGAGCGTGGGCATCAAACGTTGGAGCTGTTCCACCGTCGTGATGCGGTTCTTCAACTGCCAGCGCCAGTCGTTCCAGTCGGTTTCTGATACATCCGCCCAAAATCCGCGGCCGGCGGAGCGAAATTCCTTGAGAGCCTTGGGCGAACTCGACGAAGGCGGCTCGTCGCCGCTTCCGGATGAGGTTTCTGTCTGCATTTGCTTGCCTTTATTCCTTAAAATCTGGTTAGCGCACTATAGATTTGATCGGTTCCCTGTCAAGCGAACCGCCTCGGAAATGATAGATTTATGGCGGTGTAATATGTTATGGTTTAACGTGTTACAGTTAATCTGGTGAATACATTCTTTTTGTTACTTTTAGGGTTACTAAATGACAAAAAATGTGTGGTAATTCCGCCTAAGAGATGTGAGATTGTTTGCAGCATGTCGGATTCATTTGAAATAAACCACAGCGACGAAGGACGTTGCGAGGTTTGTCCATTGAACCGCGTGCAGGTGGGCGTGGCGGTTCGCATCCGGCAACTTTGCGCGAAGCCGGAGCTTCAGGCGCGGATGCGAGAACTCGGCTTGCGCGAGGACCAGATCATCAAATTGCTGACGAGCCGCTCCAATATCATCTGCCAGGTGTGCGATGCCCGCCTCGCGATCAGCGAGCAACTGGCAAAGCTGATCATGGTTGAGCCCTTGCGCCCCGTGCCGATTCCCATTCGCGCCCCACGCCGCGAGTAGGAAAGTTTCGGTTTCGTCCGGCCTAACTTCGTTGCGGGCGGATTATTTGCCGGCGACAAAGCCCGCGATCATTTTTTCCAAGGCGGCAACCCACGCCGGGTGTTCATTCATGCAAGGCACAAGTTGGAGATCTTTGCCGCCCGCCTGGACAAAAATTTCCTTCCCGCGCATCCCGATTTCTTCCAGCGTCTCCAGGCAGTCGGAAACAAACGCCGGGCACATCACGAGCATCTTCTTCACGCCCGCTTGCGCCAGGCGGGGTAATTCCAGATCGGTGTATGGTTTCAACCATGGATCGCGGCCCAGCCGTGATTGAAACGCGACGGAATATTTCCCCGCCGGCACGCCCGCTTTTTTGGTGAAATCGGCGACCGTTTTGAACGCCTGCGCGCGGTAGCAGGTGGCGTGGGCGGGGCTGGGGGTCGTGCAACAATTTTCGGTGGCGAGACAATGGCAGCCCGTCGGGTCAGCCTTGCGCAAATGCCGTTCAGGCAGCCCGTGAAAACTGAACAGCAAGTGATCGTAAGGCTGGCTGAGATAGGGTTCGGCGCTGGCGGCGAGGGCCGCGATATAATCGGGATCGTCGTAAAACGCCGGGCGCACGGTAAAGCGCATCCGCGGCGCCAGTTGCGCACCCACTTGCTTGACCCGTTCCACCGCTGATTCGAAACTCGACGCGGCATAGTGCGGAAACAGCGGTATCACGAAAACATCCGTTGCGCCCTTTGTCACCAATGAACGAATCGCGTCGGGAATAGATGGATTCTGATACCTCATGGCCAACTCGATCGGGACGCTGACGCGGGGCTGCAGCTTTGCCTGGACGTTTCGGCTCGTGACCACCAAGGGCGAGCCTTGCGGGGTCCAGATCTTGTGATATGCCTCCGCCGATTGTTTGGGGCGCGTGGGCAGGATGGTGAGATTGACCACGCAAAAGCGGATGAGCCAGTTCACGTCGATAACGCGGCCATCCATCAGAAATTCCCGGAGATAACGGCGCACGTCCGGCACCGACGGGGAATCGGGCGAACCAAGATTTACCAGCAGGACAGCTTTGCTCATGTTGAAAGATGCAAGGATTTAACCGGATCAGGTGACACCGGCGGGCGTTTTCGTGTCGTGAGGCGCAGCGCGTAAATGCGCCTCCACGCGATCCACCACTTTCATGCCGGAAACAATGGAATCACTCAGCGAAACGCCATCACGATAATGGCCGGCGAGAAACAACCCGCGGGCGTCCGCCTCGATTTCGCCCATCAATTCGCGATAACGACCGTAGCCAACGTTGTATTGCGGGATGGCGCGCGGATAAAAGGCGGTGTGCGTAAACGTGGGCTGACCCTTCACGCCGAGCAGGACGCGCAGATCCGCGAGCGTCAAATCGACCAGCTTTTGCGGTGGCAATGATGCAAGTTCGGGCTGGCGTTCGCCGCCGATATAAGTGGTCAGGGTGACATGACCGGACGGGGCGCGATTCGGAAACAGCGACGACGAGAAAATCGTCCCCAGGATATTGAAGCCTTCCACCCGGGGAATGAGCATGCCGAAACCCTCGGCGGGATGGGTCACGTCCTCGCGACGAAAACCCAGCACGACACTGGCGACGGGCGGGTGCCGGATCTCCGCAAACTTCGTCAGGTGCAGCGGCATCAGTGCCTGCACTTCCAATTCGGCGAGTTTGTAAGCGGTTCCGGCATATATCACCGCGTCATGGCTCGCGCGCGATTCCTGACCAGATTCCCGCAGATCCACAGTCCATTCGGTGGGTGACTGGGTGACCCGGACCACTGAGGTGTTCAGGCGGACCACGTCGCCCAGACTTTTGCGCAGGGCATCAGGCAGTACCTGGAGTCCTTCGTCGAAGGAGAATTTTGGCGCCTTGGTTTTTTCCAGCTCGCCGCGCCGTTTGCGGGCGCGTCCGCCGAAAAGCTGCGCTTTGATGAGCGAACCATAATTTGCCTCCGCGAGCGCGAGTTTGGGAAACGCTTCCGGCACCGAAAGTTTGGCCGGATCGCCGGCGTAAATGCCCGCCACGAGCGCGTCGATGGCGTGGTCCAGAAATTCACGATTCAAACGGCGGACGACAAATTCGGCCACGCTCTCTTCGTGCCCGTCGCGTCGGCGGGCAATGAACGGTTCCCGCAGGACGGCGAACTTGGCGCCAGCCGTGAATAAATTCGTCGTGAAAAAGCCCAGCGGCGAACCCGGCATCGCAATCGGCCGGCGATAGCGCACCACATAGCGGGCGCCAGCGCGCAGATCGGTGTACTGACGCCGGGATTCCAATCCCAGGTCGGCAATAAGCTGGCTGATTTTTGGCGAGACCTCGATAATGGTATTCGGGCCGGATTCGGCCAGATACCCGTTGCTACGCGCCGATTGAATCGCACCCCCGGCGCGCCCGCCCGCTTCGTAAACCGTGACGGGAATACCCTTGCGCGTAAGATAAAATGCCGCGGTCAGGCCGGTGATGCCCGCCCCGATGATCGCCACCGATTTCATATCGTCTTCGAAAAGCGATTTTCCTTCCGCGCACCCGCGTAGGCATCGAACCGCATCGCGATATTCCGAATCAGCAGGCGTCCGAAATCAGTGACCGCCAGGCCTTCCGGGGTTTTCACCACCAGGCCGTCCGCTTCCATATCGTCAAGCGACTCGAGTTCGCTCGCGAAGTGTTCCGCAAAGTTGACGCTGAGCAATCGCGACATGACGGCGTAGTCGAGCCCGAGGTCGCACATCAAGCGCATGATGGTGGTGCGGCGAAGCTTATCCTCGGCCGTCATGAGATAACCGCGTTGCAGGGGGAGCTTTCCGGCATCCAGCGAGGCGTAGTATTCCGGCAGGTCTTTTTTGTTCTGCCAGTAAAGATTTTCGGCCTGGGAAATCGACGACATGCCGAAGGCGTAGATATCCGCGCCGCCACGGGTGCTGTAACCCTGAAAGTTGCGCTGGAGCGTCTTTTGCCGTTGTGCGACAGCCAGTTCGTCCGTGGCGCGGGCGAAATGGTCCATGCCGATGTAAACGTAACCCTCGGACGTAAGCTTCTCGATGGTGAGCTTTAGCAATTCCAGCTTGAGTTCGGGCGAGGGCAGGACGCCTTGCTCAAGAATCTTCTGGGCCGGTTTCAACCACGGCACATGCGCGTAATTAAAAATCGCGAAGCGATCCGGCTTGAGCGACAGCGTTTCGTCCAGTGTCTTCTGAAAGGATGCGGCAGTCTGATGTGGCAGGCCGTAAATCAAATCGATGTTCACGGATTGAAAACCAGCTTCACGCATCCAATCCACGGCCTGTTTGGTCATCTCAAAGGGCTGAATGCGATGGATGCTTTTCTGAACGGTCGCGTCGTTATCCTGCACCCCGAGCGATCCGCGATTGAATCCCACCTCCCGCAACGCCACAAGGTGATCGCGCGTAAGACGTCGCGGGTCTACTTCGACACCTGCCTCGACTTCGGCGTCGAGGGGGAATCGTCGGTGGATCATCTCGCCGAGCCGGCGAATCTCGTCCGGCAGTGAAAATGTGGGCGTGCCGCCGCCGAAATGGAGTTGCACCACCTTGCGCCTCGGGTTGATGAGCGCCTTCATCAAATCGAGTTCGCGCCCCAGATATTTGATGTAGTCGCCGCTTTTGGTCTGGTCGGTGGTGATCACCGTGGTGCAGCCGCAAAACCAGCACAGCGAATGACAAAACGGCAGATGAAAATAGAGGGAGATATCGCGATGGCCGCCATCGTTCGCGTGAATTTGCTCCTGCAATACTTCCGCCGGCACCTCGCTGAACTGTGTCGCCGGCGGATAGGAGGTATAACGCGGGCCCGGCACGTTGTACTTCTTAATCAGGTCCAGATCGACGTTCAGCCTGCTCATTTAAAATTTCTTACGGTGTTTAACAACGACTCGATATTTTCGAGTTTCGCCGCGGGCGGCACGCCGTGACCCAGATTGAAAATATGTCCGGCGCGTCCAAACATCTCTGTCAATATGCGCCGGGTTTCGCGCGCCACCAACTGCGGTGTGGTGCAGAGCAGATACGGATCGAGATTGCCCTGTACGCCGATTTTCCGCGGCAACCGCGCGCCAACTTCGGCGAGACGCGGGTTCCAGTCCACACCCAGCACCTGGGCGCCGGTATTCACCAGCTCGTCCCAATTACCATGCGTTCCTTTGGAAAAAACGATCACCGGCACCTGTTTTTTGAGGGAGGCCACGATTTGTTTGATCCACTGGCCGGAAGCGCCCGCAAAACTCCCGTCTGACAGGCCGCCGCCGAGGCTGTCGAATATCTGCACTGCATCCGCGCCCGCGTCGATCTGCATTTGGAGATAGCCTGATACCGCCTGCGTGAGTTTGTCCAGCAGGCGGGCAAAAAGTTTGGGGTCGGAATAGTAGAGCGCCTTGGCTTTGGTGTATTCCTTGACGCCGCCGCCCTCGATCATGAAATTCGCCAGCGTCCATGGCGAGCCTGCGAAACCGATGAGCGCGGTCTGGCCCGCCAGCGAGGATTTCAGCAGAGTCAGAGCCTGGGCGACGTATTGCAGACGGTCAGTCACCGCCGCCACGTCCAGCCGGTCAATGTCGCCGGGGGACTGCAGCAGAAACTCCATCTCAATGCCGCTCTGATCGCGAAATTGATATTTCTGCCCGAGGCCCTCGCAGACCACGAGGATATCGGAGAACAAAATCGCAGCGTCGAAACCAAATCGCCGAATCGGCTGGAGGGTGACTTCCGTAGCGAGTTCGGGTGTCTGGACGAGCTGCAGGAACGTGTGCTTTTTCTTGAGTTCCCGATATTCCGGCAGCGCGCGGCCCGCCTGACGCATCAGCCAGACGGGGGGGCGATCCGTTGGCCGGCAATGGCAGGCATCAAGGAAACGCTCGCGGTCGTTTTCGGGGCGAGGGATGCTCCGCGCCGCCTTCGCTACGGAAGGCCGCGAGGTCTTTCGCCCGTTGCGAGCGGCTGATTTTACGATAGATGGCATTTAACTTCGGATCTACGGCTTCCTGTGGGGATCGCCGGGCACCGTCGAGCGCCCGAGGGCACTGGCCTCAAACTACCAGATATCCTGCAGGTGCCAAGCGTCCGATGATGGACAGGTTACTCAATCCGCCTTTGGAAAGTTAACTGCTGGCGCCTGTATCTTGATTTCCGCTTCGATGCCCCCCCAATAGGGGTTGAGGGCATTGTACAGGCTGGCTATCAGGCAAAATCCTATAAAGCCACAAACGGCGGTGAACACGGGCCCAAATAAATAGATGATGCCGATGATCCTGACTTGGCCTGAACCGAGCACCACCATCGGTATGCCAAATGCGGTGTAAAGCAGGCCGATTATGGCATTGATCGCCGTTACTATCTTGCTGGATTGGAGGATGGAAATGCGCGCCAGTTGTATTTTCATAGGTCGGAGGTCGAATACAATCGAGTGATGTCAATGTCGAGGGATTTCCCTTTTCGATTGCGCAATGCGGGCAACGTGCCGACGATGAACGGACTTGAAGACGTTGCACGCGTATCTGGTCCGGCAAATCATCGCATCGCTGTTGATGACGGTGATGGTCTTTACGTTCGTGCTGTTGTTTGTCAATGCGCTCAAGGAAATCCTGCCGCTGCTGGTCAATCGCCAGGTATCCTTCGGTGTCGTTGCGCAGGCGGTGGGCTTGCTGATTCCGTTTGTGTGGGTATTCGCGCTGCCGATGGGCATGCTCACGGCGACCTTGCTAATTTTTGGCCGCTTCAGCGCCGACCAGGAGCTGACGGCCATGCGCGCCAGCGGCGTGAGCCTCCTGTCGGTCATCAGCCCGATTTTGTTGCTCAGCATCTTGCTGTGCGGCGTGAGCGCGTTGGTAAACATGGAAATTGGGCCGCGGTGCCGCGTGGCTTATACGGAGCTGCTGTTTGATTTTAAACTCGAACTCACCAGTGCGCAATTGCCCGAGGGGCGGTTCATCAAGGATTTTCCCGGCTACATTTTTTACGTGGGCGAAAACAAACAGGGTCGTTTGCGCAAGATTCTGGTTTACGCGCTCAAGGACGAAACCAACGTGGTGATGACGGTGAAGGCCGCGCGCGGCAAAATGGAATTGGACGCCCCCAACCGCGTCATCAATTTGCACCTGTATGACGCGAAAACACTGACCATGCGTGACGGCCGGGTGGATCCCGGCGCGCAAAGCGAGTGGTTCCTGCAACTCGACCTGCCGAAGACCGAGAGACAAACACATGCCGCAGCACTGAGCGACCTGACATTTTTCCAGCTCTGGGACGAGCTGCACGACCTTGAAAAGCGCATCAACATGCCGATGCCCGCCGACACGCTTACACGCAAGCAAATGCAAACCCGCAAACTGGCGCTGATCTGGCAGCAAGTTGAGCCCACCGAGCGCATCCGATTTCAAATTCACCGGCAAATCGCGTTTTCCTTCGCCTGCTTCGGCTTCACGCTGGTGGGAATACCGCTTGCGATCCGCATGCACCGCCGCGAAACGAACATTGGCATCGCCATCGCCCTGGTGCTGGTGGCGGTGTATTACAGCTTCATTTTGCTCGGACAATCCCTTGATTCCCGGACGGAATGGGCGCCGCACCTGATCGTGTGGCTGCCCAATTTTATTTTCCAGGCGGTGGGGGCCGTGCTGCTCTGGCGCGCCAATCGCGGACTGTGAGTAGCTGCGCGGCGATTGCGGGGCTTCGCCGGCACGGAAGCTGTTGGCGATGGAGCGGGCGAGCGTGGGTTACAAGCTAAGAAAACTGTTGTGGAATTGGGCATACCGGTCGGTTATACATGAGAACCTATTTTTCAAAGAAGAAAGGGTGAGACCGGCCTCAGCCTCCAAGCGCTGCGGAACCTCGACGATGGGGCCGAAATCCCCCATTGCACCGAATTCTTTTCGAATGCAGACGGAGTGGCAGGGGCTCGAAGCTGGCGCGGTCAAACTTCGCTGTCTTTTCCTCGCGGGCTCCTATACAATTTTGAAACAATGTTATGAGTGAATCGCACAACTTGTTTGAGACGCGTCAGCAATTCGATCTGGGCAACGGTCAAAAGGGGACTTTTTACTCTCTGCCGCAATTGGAAAAGGCGGGCGTCGGTCCCATTTCCAAGCTGCCGGTTTCCATCCGGCTGGTTCTGGAATCCGTCCTCCGCAATTGCGATGGTAAGCGTGTCTCCGAGCCCAACGTCAAAGCGCTGGCAAACTGGAAGCCGAATGAAACGCGCACCGAGGAAATCCCATTCGTCGTCGCACGCATCGTATTGCAGGATTTTACGGGCGTGCCGTTGCTGGTCGATCTGGCCGCGATGCGCTCCGCCGTGGCGCGATTGGGCAAGAACCCGAAGCTGATTGAGCCGCTGGTGCCGGTGGATCTTGTGGTGGATCATTCGGTCCAGGTGGATTTTTACGGCACCCCCAACGCCGTCGCGCGCAACCTCGACATGGAATTCACCCGCAATCGTGAGCGGTATCAGTTCCTAAAGTGGGGCATGCAGGCGTTTGAGACGTTCAAAGTGGTGCCGCCGGGAATCGGTATCGTCCACCAAGTGAACCTGGAGTATCTGGCGAAAGGTGTGCTTTCGTCAGCGGGCAAGGGCGAGTCGAGCGCCGAAACGGTTTATTATCCAGATACACTCGTCGGCACGGATTCGCATACGACGATGATCAATGGCATTGGCATTGTGGGATGGGGCGTCGGCGGCATCGAGGCCGAGGCGGGGATGCTCGGGCAACCAGTGTATTTCCTGACACCCGACGTGGTGGGCGTGCATCTGACCGGCGCGTTGAAGGAAGGCGTCACGGCGACGGACCTCGCGCTGACCGTCACGCAAATGTTGCGCAAGGCAAAGGTCGTCGGAAAGTTTGTGGAATTTTTCGGGCCCGGTGCGGTGGCGCTGCCGGTGGTGGACCGGGCGACGATCGCCAACATGGCGCCGGAGTATGGCGCGACGATGGGTTTTTTCCCCATCGACGAGGAATGCGTGAATTATCTGCGCGCAACGGGCCGTTCTGAGGAGCAATGCCGTCTTTACGAAAATTATTATCGCGCGCAGGGGCTGTTCGGCATTCCGAAAAAAGGTGACATCCAATATTCGGTGCAACTCGACCTCGATCTCGCAACCGTCGTGCCCAGTGTTGCGGGACCAAAACGGCCGCAGGATCGTATCGAACTGCCTAACCTTAAAAGCGAGTTTGTAACGGCTTTTACCAAGCCGCTTACGGATAATGGTTTTGGCAAACAAGCATCAGACTTAAATCAATCCTACCCGATTTCGACCGGCAACGGCTTTCATGCGGGGGGCGGCAGCCAGGAGAATGTTTCTCGAAAGGAATCGTTGGCGCACGACACCAATCCAGCGACCGAAGCGGAGATGGCCAATAATAGGCCCACGCCCGACGAAGTTGGCGGAAACACCACTGCGCGCGGCGGCCAGATTCGTCACGGCAGTGTGCTGATTGCGGCCATCACCAGTTGCACCAACACCAGCAATCCCTCGGTGATGCTGGCGGCGGGCTTGCTTGCCAAAAAAGCGGTCGAGCGTGGCTTGCGGGTTAATCCGGTGGTTAAAGCGTCGCTCGCGCCGGGCTCGCGCGTTGTGACCGATTACCTGAATAAGACCGGCCTCCAGCCGTATCTCGACAAGCTCGGTTTCAACTTGGTCGGTTACGGCTGCACGACGTGCATTGGAAATTCCGGCCCATTGCCGACGGCCGTCGACGAGGCGATCAGCAAACACGATCTCATCGCCGCGTCGGTGCTCTCCGGCAACCGCAATTTCGAAGCGCGGGTGCATCAGAGCATCAAGGCAAATTTTCTGATGTCGCCGCCGCTCGTGGTTGCGTTTGCGCTAGCGGGTCGTGTGGACATCGATCTGAGCCGCGAATCGTTGGGCAAGGGCAAGGATGGAGGCGATGTGTTTCTCAAGGATGTGTGGCCGACGTTGAAGGAAGTGCGCGACGCGATGGAATCCGCGCTCAAGCCCGAGGTGTTTCAGAAGCTTTACCGCGATTTCGCCGGCCAAAATCCGAAGTGGAACGAAATTCCGGCGAGTGCGGGAAATGTTTATCAGTGGGACACAAACAGCACCTACATTCAGGAGCCGCCGTTCTTCACCGGTTTCGGCATGAAGCCGGGCGAGATCCGGGAAATCAAAGGGGCGCGTCCGCTGGGCATCTTCGGCGACAGCGTGACAACCGATCACATTTCGCCTGCCGGCAGCATTAAGAAGTCAGCGCCGGCCGGAAAGTATTTACTCGAGCACAACGTGACCGTTGAAGAATTCAATAGCTACGGTTCCCGTCGCGGCAACGATCGTATCATGACGCGCGGAACCTTCGCGAATGTGCGCATCAAAAATCTGATGGTGCCCGGCACCGAGGGCGGCGTTACCAAATATCAGCCAACTGGGGAAGTGATGAGTATCTACGACGCGTCCGAGCGTTACATCGCGAGTCACACCCCGCTCATTGTAATCGCGGGCCAGGAATATGGCACTGGCAGCTCACGCGATTGGGCGGCGAAGGGTACCGCATTGCTCGGTGTCAAATGCGTGGTTGCGCAAAGTTTCGAGCGAATCCACCGTTCAAACCTGTTGGGGATGGGCGTAATGCCGTTGCAATTCAAGGAAGGCGTGACCGCTCAGACCTTGAAGCTGGATGGCACCGAGACTTACGATGTTCTGGGACTGAACGCCACCGTGAAACCGCAGCAGGATTTGACGCTGCAAATCACGCGGGCCGATGGAAAAGTGGACAAGATACCCTTGACGTGCCGCATCGATACCCCCATCGAAATTGATTATTATCAGCATGGCGGGATTTTGCCTTACGTGTTGCGCCAATTGCTGGCGGCCTCCTGAAAGTCATCGCATTGAGACCTGAATATGAGTCGAATGCGGGGACAGTTCGCGTATTGATCGAGAAGATCATTCGTGCCTCCGACCGCGAACACCCGGCGGATGTCGTGTTGCGCGAAACACTGAAGGCGCAGCGCGAACTTTTTCCTGGCGATCGCCGTGCCGTTACCGAGGCGGTGTTTGGCTGGAACCGTTGGCGCAACTGGATCGAGCAGAGCGTGCCAATTCCAAGTCAGATCGATATCGCGCTGGAGCTTGCTGAGCGCTTTGCGAACGAACCAGAAAGTTTCGCCGACGAGGAGCTGCTCGCGCTCGCGGTTCCCGACTGGCTCTCCCAAACGATGGAGATTCCACCTCCCTGGTTGCGCGCCTTGCAAACGCCGCCCAAGCTTTGGTTGCGTGCGCGGCGCGGGCAGGGACGGATGGTATCGCTGGAATTGAACGATTGCGAAGCGTATGGCGAGCCGCCGCTGAGTGACACTTTGGAATATTTTGGACAGCAGGATTTGTTTCGAACGCCGGAGTTTCACGAGGGCAAATTCGAGTTGCAGGACATTAGCTCCCAGGCGGTGGGATTGATTTGTGCGCCGCGATCGGGTCACACGTGGTGGGATGCCTGTGCGGGCGAGGGCGGCAAGCTGCTGCACCTTTCCAGCCTCATGGACAACAAGGGTTTGATCTGGGCAAGCGACACTGCTGAATGGCGGCTGAAGAAACTTAAGCGCCGCACGGCGAGGGCGAAGGCGTTCAATTACCGCAGTGCCTTGTGGGACGGCGGTCCGAGGCTGCCGACCAAAACGAAATTTGACGGGGTGTTGCTCGATGCTCCGTGCAGCGGAGTGGGGACGTGGCATCGAAATCCGCATGCGCGCTGGACGCTTACAGCTCACGACGTAACTGAACTGGCCGCGCTGCAGAGCAACTTGCTCGCGCACGCGTCCGTCGGTGTCAAACCGGGCGGTCGGTTGATTTATTCGGTGTGCACGATGACGCGGGCCGAAACTACTGACGTTGCCAACGCGTTTGAGAATCGATTTCCCGAGTTTAAGCCTGAAGCGTTTACCGATCCTTTGGAGCGGGGGGCGAAACCGGTGACGAGACTTCAATATTGGCCGCAGCAGTGTGGTGGGACGGGAATGTTCGTGGCTTGCTGGACTCGGCAGCCGTAGTAAGTCGCGGCGTTATTTCGTGATCGGCGCGGAACGGTACATGTCGTCAGCCGTTGCCAGCGCGCTGTCCTCCCACACTTTATTAGGACCGGCGGACCGAATCATCACTTCGTTGTCGGAGAAGTAGAAACGCAGCGGTGTGCCCCAGGGATCAAGGATTTCGCCCTTGTCGTTCAAGTCGGTCTGGCGCACGGCCACGATTAAGACCCGCTTTTCCGTTCTGCCCAGCAGGGCTCGGGCGATGGCGGCATTATTGCCGGCGGGGTAGCTGCCGACGAATTCGCGGAACTTTTGGATGCCGAGAATAAGGTTCTCGGAGTCGGAATTGAATTTGGCGGTTTTCGCATCAACGCGGGAAGGTGTCCACCCCTTGGCCATCCATAAGACACCGCCCACGCCCAGCAGAATGAGCGCAACGACGATAACTTTTTTCATAAGCTCTAAAGGCAGCTAATTCTTAAGCTGCTTGAGCATGGGTGTAGCAGGAGGAGTGCCGCTGCTTTGCCGGATGATAAGCTCGGCGGGAAGGCGCCGGGACTCGGGTCGATGGCCGCGCAGGTGTTGCTGCATGGCCTCCATCGCCGCAGTGCCAAGGCGAAATTTGGGCTGTCGCAGTGTAGTTAAGGGCACTCGGAAGTGGGCACCCACCAGCACGTTGCCGAAGCCGACCACCGAAACATCTTCGGGAATCCGCAGGCCCTGGCCGAGGAGCGTTTCGGCACAGCCGACGGCGACGTCGTCATTGACGGCGAGAATGGCGGTCGCGTCGGATGTCTCATTTAATAACTGCAAGGTGGCAGCCGCCCCATCGTCCATGGTGCGGCCAGCCTGAAAGACCAGTTTGTCATCCACCTCGAGCCCTGCCTCACGCAAGGCCCTGCGGTAGCCTTCGAGTCGTTCCTGGGTCCAGGGTGTGGCGAGCGGGCCGGTCAAAAATGCGATGCGCTTATGGCCGAGTTTCAACAAATGTTCCGTCGCGGCGTAACTGCCGAGCACGTCATCGCTTTCGACGCAGGGAAACTGACTGCAAAATGGCGCTGAATGACCGAGTAAAACTGTCGGAACACGGCGACTCAGCAATTCCTGATAAATGCGCGCCTCCGTTGCCATCCGATAAACGGGCGCGATAAATAATCCATCCACCCGACGGGAAAGAAACCGGCGAATGCAGGCCTCCTCGCGCTCGGCATTGTTCAGTGTGTGGGCGAGCAAAATATCGTAGCCCAGTTCATGCGCCTTTTCCTCGAGCGACTGCATGATGCGGGCATAGATCGGATTCGTGAGTGAGGAAAACACGACACCAAACAATTTTGTGGTGCGTGTGCGCAGGCCTTGCGCCGTGGAGTCCGGCACGTAACCCATTTGCTGCGCCAGCAATTTGAGCCGCGATTTGGTGGCGGCCGATACATCAGGGGCGTCTCGCAACGCCTTTGAGACGGTCATGACCGAAACGCCGCTTTGCTTCGCTATGTCTTTCAGCCGAACCATGGAGATTCTTATAGTGGTCCCCCGCGCCAGTGCAGTTTGCGACGCAAGGTTTCGCAGAAGGAACTCCCTGCGAGATTCATTATCCGCACGGTGCGACGGCTGCGACAAACCGTCACACGATCGCCGGTGGCAAGTTCCGTCACGACCTGGCCATCGGCGCTGATAATGGTGGTGGGATTGGCGCTGATGACTTCGACCTGGATCGTCGCCGTCATTGGCAGAATCAGGGCTCGATTTGAAAGCGTGTGCGGACAGATGGGCGTCAGTGCGAGAACGTTGGCCGTGGGAAATACAACCGCACCGCCCGCCGCGAGAGAATACGCCGTCGAACCTGTGGGGGAACTGACGATAAGGCCATCGCAGCGATAGCGGGTGAGTGACTCGCCGTCAACGTGGACGTCCAACTCGATCAACCGCGAGGCTATGCCGCGGCTGAAAACGATGTCGTTTAACGCGGGTTGGTCGATGAGGCAGCTATTGCAACGCCCGCCGGCCTGAAGGAGGTCCCGCGACTGCAATATATATTCGCCCGCCCAAACTTGCTTGAGTGCCCGGCCCAGATCGGCAGACGATACCGCGGTCAGGAATCCAAGGCTACCGATATTGATGCCCAAAATCGGCGTGCGCGAACCGGCAATTTCACGCGCCACGCGCAGGATGGTGCCATCGCCTCCGAACACGAGCAGAACGTCCACTTTACGCGCCAGCGTGGCCGCATCGGAGCAGACCTCGGCGCGCAAACGAGCCAATTCCGCGGTTGGCGGGTCGCTGTAAAGCTTTCGCCCGGCGGCCGCAATCAGCTTGGCGGCGCGTTTCACGACCTCCGCGCAGGAAACCTTTTCGGAGTTTCCGATGACGCCCACCCGTCGTATGTTTTCAGCCAAGTTTTTCAATCAATGCCAGAAATTCCTTGTTGCCGGCTGGCCCAAGCAACGGTGATTCCGTCACACCCTGCCAGCGCAAACAGGAATGCCCGCTGACAAAGGCCTGTAATTCCCGCACCACCCGCTCATGGATATCCGGATCCCGAATTACACCGGCGCCTTTGCCGACTTCTTCTTTGCCGGCTTCGAACTGCGGCTTTATCAACGCCACGATTTTACCGGACGGCCGCAACAAAGCAACGGCGGGCGGCAAAATTTTGCGCAACGAAATGAAGGAGCAATCGATGACGATCAATTGCGCCGGTTCGAAGGGCGGGGGGAAAGCGCCGGGAAGCAGGTTGCGGGCGTTGGTTTTCTCCATCACGACCACGCGCGGATCCTGACGTAGTTTCCAAGCGAGTTGTCCCTGGCCGACGTCCACGGCAAACACTTTGGCTACCCCACGTTGCAACAGGCAGTCGGTGAAGCCCCCGGTGGATGCGCCAAGGTCTATGGCGGTCAGGCCTGTGACTGCGAGTTGAAAATGGTCGAGTGCGTGTTCCAGCTTGAAGCCGCCGCGGCTAACAAACTTTTCCTGCGCCAACAGCCGAACTTCGTCGCCGCTCTTGATGGAGTCGCTGGCTTTGCGGGCAATTTGTTGATTGACCTCGACCTGTCCAGCCATGATCGCGCGTTTTGCCTTTTCACGGCTTTCGCAAATTCCGCGCTCGACGAGCGCCTGGTCCAGACGGATCACGAATGGATTATGAGTCGACGAGGCAGCGTGAGCGAGCGCAAATGGATTGCGGAAATCGGTGGGGAAAATATGGTCAACCCGCCCCGGCTTAGGGGGGCGTGTCGAAACGTGCTTAAACGCGTGTTTCGTTGCTGGCGAACATCCGGGCCTGTGCCTCGCGATAGCTGTTCAGAAACATGTTGTTATCCGACACCGCTTTTTCGATGAGTTGCTTAAGAAGAAATATTTCGGAGCTGTTGATGACGGCATGCACGCTCTGTTGAAATGCCTCCATCGGCGTGAACGTTTGATACGAATTTCCCAAAAGCATCACGGTTGCGTGCCGGCGTTGATTCGTCGGCATGTGTTGTAGGGCGTGTAAAGTCAGGTTTTCGCTGACGTTGTTCGCGGCGAAAAGTTCCTCCAAAATTACAACCTGATATTGCACCTGGCTGAAGCGAATCAGGAAATCGGTGTGAGTGGCCGCAGTGTGAACTTTGTAACCCAATTCCACGAGGGCGGAACGGGCGGATTCCAGCCATTCCGGGGTGGAAAACGCCAGCAAGGCCGGCTTGTCGGTGGCGCTGATGAAATCAAATTGGTTCGACATGGCTATTTGAGTTTGAGGGTGGTGGGCAACGGTGGTGCGCTGGTGCGCGAGGAGTTCTGCACCGCTTTCATGCGCAACGAACTCATGCTGTGGGTCGATTCGCCGCGGGTCTTTTTAATATTGTCGATGCCGCGGGCGACCGGACCCCTCTTGGTGCAAGAAAGCAGCGCGGCCTCTTCGGTGATTTTCCCCTGTTCGTAGGCTTCCAAGGCGGAATAGTCGAACGTGCGCCAGCCGAACGGATGGCTCGCTTCGATGATTTCGTAAAAGCTTTTGCCCTCGGCTTCGCCTAACCGGATGCTTTCCTGCACACGAAGGTTGGACCCCATGATTTCGAGCAGGGCATGGCGTCCACCGCCGATCTTCGGCACCAGGCGCTGGCTGACAATCCACCTCAACGTGTCCGCTAGCCGCATCCGCACCTGCTCCTGTTCCTCGGTTTCGAACATGCCAAGAATACGGTTAATGGTCTGCCCCGCGTCGATCGTATGGAGCGTGCTCAGCACGAGATGGCCGGTTTCCGCCGCGCTCAACGCGATCTTAACCGTTTCGCGATCGCGCATTTCGCCGACGAGAATGACTTTCGGCGCCTGGCGCAAAGCGGCGCGCAATCCGCTGGCAAATGTGTCGAAATCCGTCCCCAGCTCCCGTTGATTGAATGTGGCCTTGGTCTGTGGATGTACGAATTCGACGGGGTCTTCCAGCGTGATGATGTGAACCGCCTTGGTGGCGCCGATGTCCTTCAGAACCGCCGCCAGACTGGTGGATTTGCCGGAGCCCGTCGCGCCGGTGACCAGAATAAGCCCCGTCTTTTCCTTGGGAACATCTTTGATAATGGCGGGGAAATTCAGTGATTCCAGGCTGGGAATGACGGTGTTCAGCTTGCGTAGAACAATCGAGCAATTGCCGCGTTGGGAAAAGATATTGATACGAAAGCGCGCCCGGTCGGCAAGCGTATAGGCGGTATCGCAAGACCCGCGATGGAGCAGGTCGCTGATGTGCCATTGATTGTCGCCGATCAGATTGAGGGCGATCATCTCGGTTTGAAACGGCGTGAGCCTGTCAATCGCCGGTTCGAGTGCCACGGGCTTCAATTCGCCGAACGACTCCACTTGCAGCGGCTTGTCCGGCGTGAACAGAAGGTCGGAAACCTCCGGCTGGGAATCCAGCATCGTGGTCAGGATATAATCAAGCTCAGGTCGGCGCATAAATCAGGTTTCGTCGTCATCCGGCGGATGCGGCAGGAACATTCGGAATTTCTTTTTGTCGATGGCTTTGTCGTAAGCTTCCTCGGGCGAAATGCGCTTCATGCGCAAGTGCTCCATGATGGAATCGTCCAGCGGCTGGTTGCCCAGTTTCTTGCCGACCTGGATCATGCCAGGAATCTGATGGGTCTTGCCTTCGCGCACGAGGTTCGCGATGGCCGTGGTGAACACCAGAATTTCAAGCGCCGCTACGCGGCCTTTCTTGTCGATTCGTTTGAAAAGGTTCTGGGCGACAACGCCCTTCAGCGCTTCAGACAGGGTGGCGCGCACCTTGTTCTGTTGCTCGCCCGGGAAAACGTCAATGATACGATCGACGGTTTTGGCGGCGCTAGGTGTGTGCAGGGTGCCGAAGACCAAGTGACCCGTGCTGGCCGCGACCAGGGCCAGTTCGATGGTTTCCAAATCGCGCAATTCGCCGACCAGGACGATGTCCGGGTCTTCCCGCAATGCGCCGCGCAGGGCGGAGGCAAAACTTTTGGTGTGCACGCCGACTTCGCGGTGATTGACGAGGCAGTTTTTGCTCTCGTGCACAAATTCGATGGGATCTTCAACCGTGATGATATGGTCGCGGCGGTTCTTGTTCGCGTAGTCCACCATGGCCGCCAGGGTCGTGGATTTGCCGGAGCCGGTTGGGCCGGTGACGACAACCAAGCCCCGATGCAGCATGGAGAACTTCTTAAGTACGCTGGGCAGCGGGGCGTCGAATTTTTCAAAATCCTCAAAGGAAAGCACCTTGGTCGGAATCTGGCGGAACACCGCCGCGACGCCGTTTTTCTGATTGAAGAAATTGGCGCGGAAGCGGGAGATGTTGGGGATTTCGTAACCGAAATCGACGTCACCGGTTTCTTCGAAGACTTTGATCTTAAATTCAGGCGCGATCTCGTAGAGCATCTTTTTGAGTTCGTCGCTCTCGAGTGGGGGATGATCCACGCGGTGAAGTTCACCGTTGACGCGAAGCATGGGGTTGTTGCCCGATGACAGGTGAAGGTCCGAAGCCTTTTGCTCGAACATCAGGTTAAAGAATGCATCGATTTTCGCCATAAAATCTCGTACGATCGCCGCACTAGTAGCTAAATCCGCACCACCCTAAAACAATTGAGCGAAGCCTTTGAAAAAATTGCGGGGGAAATAAGAAATACGGGCACAATCTCGTTCGCCCGCTTCATGGAACTGGCTTTGTATTGTCCAGATTATGGATTTTATGAGGGAGAAAAGGACACCATTGGCCGGCGGGGCGATTTCTATACCAGCGTGAGCGTGGGCAGCCTTTTTGGCGAGTTGCTTGCATTCCAATTTGCAGACTGGCTGGAGCCCGAAAACGAGCGGCTCACGACGGGTTTGGGAGACTCTTCGCGCCTCTTGTGTCAGCTGGTTGAGGCGGGAGCACACACTGGACAATTGGCTCTCGATATCCTTCAATTTTTGCGGCAGCGCCGCCCTCATCTGTTTCGGGATCTCGAGTATTGGATTATTGAACCGTCTGCGCGCCGCCGGGAGTGGCAACGCAAGACGCTGGAGGATTACGCGAACAAGGTTCATTGGGCAGATAGCTTGTCACAGTTGGGCGGTCGAAATGGCTTCATGCCGCCGCGCATTGTGTTCGCAAACGAATTGCTGGACGCCATGCCGGTGCATCGGATGGCTTGGGACGCCGGTGCTCATTCCTGGTTTGAGTGGGGCGTGGCTTCACAAGGGAGCCGCTTTGTATGGTCACGGCTTCCGGCGCCGACTTTTGATGTCACCGCTATAAATCAATTTTGTTCGCCCGACCTTTCCTCCGTTTTGCCCGATGGATTTATTTTCGAATTTTCCCCTGCGGCCGAGGGTTGGTGGAAGGCAGCGGCGCAAATCGTGTCAAGCGGACGGCTGGTGACGCTTGATTACGGACTCTCCGCGCCCGAGCTATTAATGCCCGAACGACGCGGCGGTACCTTGCGCGGATACCGTTCGCATGCCGTCGCGGCCGATGTGCTGGCGGACCCGGGCGAGCAGGATATCACCGCTCATGTAAATTTTTCCGCCATACAGGCGGCGGGCAAAAGCGCAGGCTTGACGACCGAGACATTCGCCACGCAGGAACAATTTCTCTCGCGTATAGTCGCCCGCATCGAAAAGAGCGGCGCGGCGTTCGATGAATGGACTCCTGCCCGTACCCGCCAGTTTCAAACGTTGGTTCATCCCGCGCATCTCGGTCGCTCCTTCCGTGTCCTGGTGCAGCGCAAAGCTGCCTGAGACTTACAAAGTCTCGTGCCCGATCACCGAAAGGCAGTAAGTCGCGGCGGTTTCGACCCGCAGCACGAGCGGCCCCAGCGTGATGGGCAGTGCACCGCTCGATTCAACCGCGCCGACTTCGGCAGCAGTGAAATCCCCCTCTGGACCAACCCAGATGCAAACCGACGAAGGATTGCGCGAGTGGCTCGCGCGGAAATTCTGAAAATATTCACGCGCGGGCCGGCTGCCATTTTGGAGCGAGGCGATCAGCGGAAGTTCAAATTTCTCGCTACGCGCGAGAAACGTTGCGGGCGTCACGGGGTTCTCCACAATTGGCAGCCATGCGGCGCCGCATTGCTTGATCGCTTCGATCGCCACCAGTTGCAGTTTCCCGGCCTTTTGTGGCGCCTCTTTTGGGTCGAGCCGCATGGCGACCCGCTCCGTGAGTAAAGGGACAATTCGCGACGCACCCAGTTCCGTTGCTTTTTGGATGATCGCTTCGATGATTTTCCCTTTGGGCACTGCTTGCAGCAGGGTCACCTGGCAGGGCAGGGGTGGCTGGTCGCGCTTTTCCACCACGGCAAGTTTCACTTTGTCGCGATCCGAATCCTCCAGGCGGCAGCGAAACTCATGCCCCACGCCATCAAGCACCACGGCGGCGTCACCGTGACGCAGGCGCAATACCTGCCGCGCGTGATGGGCCTCCCGGCCGGTCAAAAACAGCGTCGGCCCGGCGCATTGTTCCGGTGGCAGATAAAATCTGTGCATCGCACCTGGGGGACGTGCAAAATTACTTTGGCGTCCTACTGAAAAAGATTCCTGGCCTTCTCAAAAAAGGTCTGGCTGATGGGATTTTCCCTGGTTCCGCAGAGTTCGGAAAATTCCTGCAGCTTGGCTTTCTGCGCGGCGGAAAGATGAATCGGCACTTCCACCTGAATGCGCACGTGCAAATCGCCGTGCCCGTAGCCCTGGACATTTTTGACGCCCTTGCCCTTGAGTCGAAACATCGTGCCCGGTTGTGTCCCGGATGGTATCTTCAGACTCCCATGACCATCGAGTGTGGGCACCTGAATGTCCGCCCCAAGGGTGGCTTGCACGAAACTGATCGGCACTTCACACAACAAGTCATCGCCATCCCGCTGAAAAATGGAATGCGGTTTGACGTGCAGAACCACATATAAATCGCCGGCCGGACCGCCGCGCGCTCCGGATTCGCCGTTACCGGTGGAACGCAGGCGCGAGCCCGTATCCACCCCGGCGGGAATCTTCAACTTAATCTTTGAAGCGCGTTCGCGCCGCCCTGCGCCCTTGCAGGTATGACAAGGCTTCTCGATGACCTTGCCCGCGCCCTGGCAGCGTGGACAGGTTTGCGCGATGCTGAAAATGCCGCGCGAATTGACCACCTGGCCGCGGCCGCCACAGGTGGGACAAGTGTTCGTTTTCGAGCCGGCTTCGGCGCCAGTGCCATGGCAGACTTCGCAACGCTCTAATTTCGAAACCGAGATTTCCTTTTCGGTGCCGTGCGCGGCCTCCTCGAAGGTGATCTCCATATCGTAACGGAGGTCGTCACCGCGTTGTGGCTGGGTGGGATCCACCCGGCCGCCGCCAAACAAATCATCGAAAATCCCGCCGCCTCCGCCGAACACTTCGCGGAAAATATCGAGCGGATCATGGAAACCGCCGGCGCCCCCGCCGCCGAATCCGCCCGCGCGGCGATCGAACGCGGCGTGGCCGTATTGATCGTAAGCGGCGCGCTTTTGCGGATCGCTCAGGACCTCGTAGGCCTCGCCCAGTTCCTTGAATTTCTCCTCGGCGCTTTTGTCGCCCGGATTCTTGTCCGGATGGTGTTTCGCCGCGAGCTTGCGGTACGCTTTTTTGATGTCGTCGGGTGCGATGCCCTTTTGGACGCCGAGCACCTCGTAGTAATCCCTTTTGGCCATGGCTTACGCGTCGGGTTGCTTGGACACGACCACGCCGGCCGGACGAAGGAGACGTTCGCGCAGGCGATAGCCTTTGCGAAGCTGTTGAACAACGTGGCCTTCCGGTACGTCGGCGCTTTCCTGTTGCGCCACGGCTTCGTGAATATTCGGGTCGAACGGTTTCCCGGTGGCGTCGATTTCCTCGAGGCCCGCCTCGACGAGCACGTTCTTCAACTGCTGAAAGATCATGTTGACACCCGCCTGCAAAGATTGAGTGGCCTCACTCTGAGTGTTCTGGGCGGCAGCCAGCGCCATGTCGAACGTATCGAGAATGGGCATCAACTTTTGGACTAGGTTTTCGTTGGCGAATTTAATCGCCTCCTGCTTTTCGCGCGCCGCGCGCTTCTTGAAATTGTCAAAATCCGCTGTCGCCCGCACCAGCCGCTCCCAGTTTTCATCTGCCTTCGCGGCCCGTTCGGTCAGGTCTTTTAATTGTTCAGGCGTTACAGCGTCCGCCGTGGTTTCCACGGGGGATGTCTCCGCTTCAGGGGCATGTTCCCCATGGTGCTTATCGTGTTTTTTCATCAAATCTGCTTCGTCTCTAGTGTTTTTGACGCCTTGGATAATAGTCGAACCTTGCGCATGCGGCAACTCGGGAAAAGCCGTCCAGCGATCACCGGGCCGTTCAAATCGGCGAAAATGATCGAAAATCGGGGGTTATTCCGCTGCTGCCTACCATTCGCGCATGCGATAAAAACGTGGAGAATTCGTCGCCGAGGAATCGGTCAGCAGTCGAAGGGCGCCGTTGCCGGCAACATTCGTTTGCTCGGTCCAATTGGTGTCGGTGAGGGATGTGGTCACCCCTAACGCGTAGGATTTGCGATTCAACGTTTGAATCACCGCTGTAAATTCGTGGCCTGCCAGCGAGGGCGTCAGGAGACGGGGCAGGGGGGAAATGCCATCCATCAATACCACCGTGTGATATTCCCCTGCCGCCACGCCAACGGCATTAAGCGGCTGGGACAAACCGCATTGTCCGTTCAAATCACTGCCCCACGCCACGACGGACCCATCGCTCTTGAGCGCAACACTGTGTCCGCTGCCGCCCGCGACGGCGACGACATTTGACAGCCCTGGCGGCACGTCACATTGCTCCAGCGAATTGTCGCCCCACGCGTACACGGTGCCGTCATTTCGGACGACGAGGCTGTGATATTTTCCCGCGCCGATGGCAATGATGTTGGTCATGCCCCACGGTACCACGGCCTGGCCGGAGACATGTCCTTCCGCGTCCGTGTTTTCACCCCAGGCGACGACGCTGCCATCTTTGCGGAGGGCGAGATTGTGATTTCCGCCGGCGGCAACGGCGATTACCTGATTCAGTCCCGGCGGTACATTCGTTTGGCCAGCACTGTCGTCGCCCCAGCCGATCACCGTTCCATCCTTGCGCAACGCCAGGTTATGCCAGACGCCGGCGGCGATACCGATCACCTGCTTCAACCCGGTTGGAATATCAAGCTGGCCATAATCATTCGCGCCCCAGCTGGTGACGCTGCCGTCCGCGCGGATGGCGATTGAGTGATAGCCGCCGGCGGCGATGGCGATGGCGTTGGTGAGGTCCGGCGGCACGGTGCATTCGCCGTCCGCGTCGTTGCCCCAGGCGGTGATGGAACCGTCCGCGCGCAGGCCGATCGTATGCCACGCACCCGCGCCCACGGCGATCAGATTGGTGGCGGTCGGTGAAAGCGCGCACTGCCTTTGTGAATTGTCACCCCACGCCCCTTCCTGTGCGACGACCAGCATCGCGTTCGTACTGGGTGAGGCACCTAGATGATTAGTCACAACGACGGAATAGGAGCCCATCGAGAAGAATTGCGCGGAAGTCACCACGCAGGAAGTATTGGTAGCGTCCGGGAGATTCGTTCCGTTCAAACGCCACTGATAACCCAGCGGGGGCGTGCCGCCGGCGGTGACAGAAAATGTCGCCGTCTGGCCCGCAAGTACAAGCTGGCTTTGTGGCTGGCTCAGAATGCCGGGGCCGCTGTTCAAAGTGAGCACCGCGTTCAAACTGGTGATTACACCCACCGAATTCGTCACAACCACCGAGTAACTGCCGGCGTTGTTCGTCTGCGCGTTGAGCCGCGTATAGTTGGTGCTGTTTGCTCCCGCAATGTTCGTGCCGTTGAAACGCCATTGATAGGAAAGCGGTGCCAGGCCGCTGGCGGTCACGCGAAAGAGGACATTGCTCCCGGGATCCACTGCCACGCTTTGCGGATTGGTGACGATGCCTGGATAATTGGTGATCAGCGTCATGAAATGATTCCAATCCCAATACTGGCCCGGATCGGTGTGGTCGTTGCACGTCGCGCTCATGGCGGGAAAGTTGGTGGCCATCCACGCGACCCACGCGGGTGTTTGCCATTGATTGTGGCCGATGATGTGATTGCGATCCTTCGGAATGTTGAAGGCGTCGCAGAGGTGGCGTTGCAGCGCGGCCGATGCTTGATACATCGTTTCCGTGTACCAGGCGGGATTGCTGACAAAGCCTTCGTGCTCGGTGCCGAATGACCAGCGATTCCAACAGCGCGCATGCCAGGCGTAATTTTGCTCCCGCACCGCCTGGGTCATGTCCCCCGCAACGGGGTCCGTGGGATTGTTTTCGTTATGCCCCGATGTATCGCTGCCGTTCTGGAGGCCGTTGACCATGTAATGAATACTCGCGTCCACTGAACAGGCGTTGAGGTAGGAGATCGTGGTCCAATAATAACCCTCCATATCGTGGATCACGGCGAAGTTGTGACCGTTGCCCGTCGTGTAATACTTGGTGCAGCCGACCGGCGGCACCCAATGCGCCGGCGCATAGTCGGGCTGGGCGAGGACGGAATTCCCTCCGAACGCGCCGAAAAGCAGAGGCAGCAGCAGGAGATAATTTCGCGGTGATGAGAAAATCCGCATAGCGTCAAAAGTTGGTTTTTCGGAATGTTAGCCCGAACGGTTTGTCCGTCTTTCCATCCTCATGGCCGAAGCTGGATGCAACAAATCCAGTGCTAGCAAAACCGTTTTGGCTGACGCCCAGACTCTATGTGTCCTGTTGGCACAGGTCAATGTGATTTGGACCGAGGACTGCGCAACGTGCCACCGCCTCACAGCCTTCGTGGCCATTTGCTCACGCGATCGCGTTCAACTCGGGAATAATGCGGATCACAGACCCGCGCGGCATTTTCATAAATTTTTTTTTGCTGCGATTTGGTGCTATCAGGTGCGAATTGGTGCGAATCACCTGTAAATCCTCCCGGTTCATAGCACCTGAGCCGCCGCCAAGAGCTCTTTTGTCTGCTCTTCCGTCAGCCCGCCCGAATAGTCGGGATGCAGCTTCGCATGAATGTTCTCCCGCTCCGTCCACTTCCAAAGCTCCTTTTCCCGCCGGTGGATCGCATTGGCTTCTTCCATCTCCAACCGCTTCCGGTCCAGCGCCGCCCGTTCCCCCTGAAAATCCCCCGCCGCCACCACCGCCAACACCTCCAGCAACGCAGTGAGCCACTGGAGAATCACAGTCCCCGACTGCCCCTCGCGCAAATTTGACGCCGCACCTCATGCGGCAGCCGTGCGATTTTGCCCGTGCGGGTGGACAACGGGACGATGGCAACCAGGGCGGCCGCAGCCGGGCTCTCAACGTTTGGTTCTGGATTGGGATCGGTATTCATATGAGACAGGGTGAGCTGGATGATTGATTTGATGGCAAATGGCTCCGCACCACCGGGCCCCCGCGGCACCTTGGCACCAGAATGATGGCGTGCAGCCCATTCACCCCCATTTAAACCACCAAAACGCCCAACGACCCAGCCGCCCCTGCGGATCCTTCCACGATTGCTGAAAAATCTTTCAGTTGCCTAACACTCGAAGGTGTAATGCTGCTGGGATCATTGGTTGCGCTGGCTTCCGTGTCTTTTCGGGTTACGGCACAAAATAATCAACCCGTTGACACTTGCGGCACCGTGAACGATCTTGTTTCATCGACGAAAGCAAAAGGATGCTTATGAAAAAATACTTGGTTTTGTTAAGTATTCTCGCGGTGCTGGGTTTCAGCGCCCAAGCAGAGCAACCAAAGACTCCTACGGCTGCGCCGGCCAAAACAGAAGTTGCCAAGGCTGACGTTGCCAAGCCGGACTCCTCATTGCAGTCGGCCGCGACTCCTGTGCCAAAGAAACGGCAATCGCTTAATCTGGACGAGAAACCAAACGAGATCATTCGCGATAAGGTGGGCTATAGCGGCATCGCAGTGCAGCTCGTCAAGACCGACGATCCCGTGCAGTTGATCAATCCGGCCGCGCCAGCCCGATATGGCTCACCGGAAGACAACACGCTTCGGAATCCCATCGACGGCAAGGTGCTGGGATTGAAAATCTTCTCGGTCCGGTTTTAAACACGCGGTAGCGCGCGGCTATTTTTGCGGGTTCCTCTTGGATGACTGCGGGCAGTCGCGCGTGGCGTTTTATCGCAGACCTCGGCAAAAAATCCGGCGGCGGGTGATTTCCACGATGGATAAAAACGCAAGGAAGGTCTAAAAGAAAATGGTCGGAGCGACAGGATTTGAACCTGCGACGTCTTGGTCCCAAACCAAGTGCTCTACCAGGCTGAGCTACGCTCCGACGCGGCCGTGGGAGGAGTGTCCGCTAAGAACCGGTGCGGCGCAATGACTATTTGACGGTTATGGTCTTACCTTTGAGGGCTGATTATGGCTGGACGCCCCTTTATCGGGTGTTAGACTATTCTGAAGTATGTCAACCCACGCGCCAGCGGCGCCGCAGAAGATCAATCTCCGTCGTCCGGATGTGATGGAGGCAGTGCAGGCCCAAGTGTTATCTCATTATCGCAGCGACCTGGTTGAGCGCATCCGCGCCAGTGGCGGCGTGCTGTCCGCCGGCGATTTGACGGTGAAACTCGCCAAGGAATTTGGCTTTTGCTACGGCGTCGAACGCGCCATTGACCTGGCGTACGCGGCCCGCAAGGTGTTTCCCGATCAGCCGATTTATATTCTCGGTGAAATTATTCACAACCCAGAGGTCAACGACCAGATTCGGGCAATGGGCATCAAGTCGCTTTCCGGCAAGGAAAAGGATGCCGACGTTCAGGACCTGAAGAAGGATGACATCGTCATCATCCCCGCCTTCGGCACGGAAGTTTCCACGCGCCAGATGTTGGAAGCCAAGGGGTGCCAGTTCGTGGATACCACGTGCGGCGACGTGATGAGCGTATGGAAACGCGTGCGGCAATATTCGAAGGATCGGGTCACGAGCATCATCCACGGCAAGGCGTGGCACGAAGAGACGAAGGCAACCAGTTCGCAGGCCATGGCCAATGGCGGCGGGCATTACCTCGTCGTCTTCACGCTGGCGGAGACGGACTATGTGTGCCGGTATATTTTAGAGGGCGGCAACAAGCAGGAATTTCTGGAGAAATTCAAAGGCGCCTATTCCGACGGGTTTGACCCGGATATCCATTTGCAGGCCATCGGTGTGGCGAATCAAACCACGATGCTCCGCGGCGAAACGGAGGAAGTGCAGCGCCGTTTGCGCCGCGCGATGATTGAGAAATATGGCGAGGGCAAGGTGCAGGAGCACTTCCGCTTTTTCGATACGATTTGTGGCGCGACGCAGGACCGCCAGGACGCGCTGGAAAAACTGTTGCAAGAGCCGCTGGAATTGTTGCTCGTCATCGGCGGCTACAACTCTTCCAACACCTCGCACCTTGCGGAAATGGGCGAGGCGAAACTGCCGACTTACTTCATCAAGAACGCCGCGAAGATGGTGTCCGACCGTCAGATTCAACATTACGACCAGCACAAGCACGAGGAGATCGAAACGCAAAACTGGCTGCCGGCGGGAAAAATCACGGTCGGCATCACCGCCGGCGCTTCCTGCCCGAACAACCTCATCGAGGACGCGATTCGTCGCCTGTTCGAATTGCGCGGCATCTCGGTGCAGCAGTTGCTCAGGGACTGAGCGGCGCAAGGTTGGAGCTTCCGGGTTTTCTCAACGCCATGCCCCGCACCCGCCAGGAACTGGAGGCGCTTGAACGCCACTCGCTCGCGCCGTACGCGCAGTTCAGCGGCGATACCTGCGGCCGGGTGCATCCTCAGGAGGCGCCCGACTGGCGCACTGAATATCAACGCGACCGCGACCGGGTGATCCACTCGCGCGCGTTTCGCCGGCTCGAATACAAGACCCAGGTTTTCCTCAACGGCACCGGCGATCACCTGCGCACGCGCCTCACCCACACGATCGAAGTGGCCGCGACGTCGCGTGGCATCAGCCGCGCGCTGCGGCTGAACGAAGACCTCGCCGAAACCATCGCGCTGGCGCACGACCTTGGGCATTCGCCGTTTGGCCATCGGGGCGAAATGGTGCTGAACCGCCTGATGAAGGGCCACGGTGGATTTGAGCACAACCGCCAGAGCCTCCGCATTGTCGAGGAACTGGAGCAGAAGTATCCGCGATTTCCCGGGCTGAACCTGACGTGGGAAGTGCGCGAGGGGTTGATGAAACACTTCACGGCCTTCGATCATCCCGGCAAGAGCAAAGGCTTCAAAGCGAAGTCATCGTCGCTCGAGGCCCAGGTGGCGAACCTCGCCGACGAGATCACCTACTACAGCCACGACCTCGATGACGGTCTCGACTCTGGACTGCTCTCGGAGACTCAGTTGACGCGCGAAGTTCGCATCTGGCGGGAAGCGGCGCGCATGGTGCAACGGCAATTTGGCAAGCTCCCGGAGGAATCGCGCCGGTCTTATATCATTCGCTCGCTCATCGATTTGCAGATCAAGGACGTGGTCACAAACTCCGAGGGATTGATCCTGAAATCCGGGGTGAAGTGCGCGGACGATGTCCGGGTGCAATCCAAGCCGCTGGTGCGTTACAGCGCCGGGCGGCGGGAGCTCAATCTAGAACTGCGCCGGTTTCTTTACAAGAACCTCTACTACAATCCGGCGGTCAATCTGCCGCACCTGCGGTCGAAGCGGGTTTTGGAGGAGTTGTTCGCCTGGTATGTGGACCACCACGAAGATGTGGGTGGACAGGCGCGGAAACGGGCGCGCCGGGATGGCTGGCCGCGTGCGATTTGCGATTACCTCGCGGGGATGACCGATCGCTACGCCATGCTGGAGCACCAGCGTCTGATCGGCGCGAAGAGCGCCCGGTGAAAACCGCCGCGCTTACGGCGCGGCTTCGGCGGCGCCACTGGTTACCTTCGGCACCACGATCAGCTTGCTGTCCTTGATCTCGATTTCCTTGAGTTTGTTGAGGATGACCATGGCGTCGGGATTGTTGGTCACACCCTGCGCGAGATTGGCATTACGGAGGCCTTGCATGAACGCGTCCGGCAGCGGTTTTCCTTTGACGGTGATCATGTCGGGCGCGACGAACAGCACGCCGTCATGGAGCGAGACATTGAACGTGCCGCTGCCGTTGAGATAACGGCCTTTGAACATCGTCATCGTGGTCCCGAGATCGTCCAAGGGCAGCGAGATGTCGCCCTTCACTTTGCTGCCGTCCAGCGTGACATAGAGTTTGCCTTTGGATTGCTTCGCATCCGGGCTTTCCGCGAGCATGCCGTTCAGGTCATCGGAAGTGAGGACGAGCGGCGCGGTAGGCTGGTTGCTGCGCACCGAATCTTTGAAAGTGCCAAAGCGCGCGTTCAGCTTATCCAAATCATCTCGGGAGAGGCTCACCGTGGGGAGCGTCATCGGCTGGGTATCCGTGTAATTATCCACCCACGAGGTGAGCTTCTTTTTCAATGCGTAATAACCCGCCACGCCCGCGACCACGACGATCACCAGCAATATGAGGCCGGTGATGCAACCGTAAAAAAAACATCCACGACGCGGTTTGGCCGGCACGGGGGAGGGAGACATCGGATCGCTCATGGTTCGTTGGATTTTAGAGGTTCACTGCCTGCGTTATTTGGGACGCTTTTGAATACGGATCGTGCCTCCGAAGGGCGGGGGAATCGGAATGCGGGGCGGCTGGACGGGTTTGGCCGGGGCGGCTGGTTGCTGACTCATGCGCAACTCGGCCTTGTTGGCCAGCCAGGTCGCGGTGTCGGTGACGGTGTCACCAATTTTCTCCGTGGGAAATTTGATTTCGCCGATTTGCATGTCGGGAAGCGCCTTCAACCCGCCGCCAATTTCGCTGCCCAGCGATGGTATGTGCCCGGAATGCTGCTGAAAGGGCCTGAAATCATCATAGCCGTTCACCACCCATTCCACCTGGCCGGTCAGCGTGTCCACCATGAGACCGTGAATGGGAGTGTTGGGGCCGACCAGCGGACTGTGCCGCGCCAGATCGACGGCTTTAACCACGTTCGTCCGCGCGCAGGCAAACAAGCCAAAGAAATCCTGGATGTTCGAGGGCAAAAGGTGCGTGGCGGTATTCAAACCCCGCAGGCGTTGCCCCAAATCCGCCGCGCTGGTTTTGGCCATCTGGCAATCGGTGTGTCCGATGACCACGATTTCCCTGGCTCCGTCGATCGCGCAAGCGAGGGCCAGGGCGCGCATCATGGCTCCTTCCGGACCATCGATCATATTGCCGGCATTGCGCAGCCAGATAAACTGATCCCTGGGGATGCCGAGCACCGCCGGGAGCAGGGGATTGAGGCGCACGTCGATGCACGTAAGCGCCACCAGCGGCAGTTCGCTCTCGAACTCCTGGGGGTGCAGCCCCGCCGTCGGGTCGCCTGCCAGAGCCCGATGGTTTGCTTCTATGATGGCGTCGAAAAGTCGCATGCCAGCCGCGTCGAATTAACCCTTGGGCTTGCCAAGGAAGAAATAAAGAATCGAGCCGATGAACGGGAGAAATATAATCACCAGCACCCACACGATTTTTTCACCGTCCGCGAGGCCCTTGTTGGTGATGGCGTGAATCAGCATCCAGAGCCAGAAGATTGTGCAGGCGATGCCGATGGCGGCAAAGATCAGGAACATTAGAATGCCGACCAAACCGCCCGCCGCCGATGCAAACATGGTTGTCATTTTCGTTAAGTTTTCTTTTCTTCGTTTTCGGTTCCGCCCGACGCCCGCCTGAGCGAGGGAATCTGTTCGATTAACTTCTCAAATTTAATGCCGGTGAGGCTTTCGATGACGGGCGGGAGTTGAGCGACGATTTGGGTGACGTCGCCCGTCAGTTTGCTGGCTCCGCCCCCCGGCCCATTGCCGGAATTGATGATCACCATTTTTTCCATCTTGGACAACGGCTCACTGATCTTGCCCGCAACTTCGGGCAGGATGCGAATGATCATTTCGACGACCGCGGCCTCATTGTATTGCTTAAAGGATTCCGCCTTCATCCGCATCGCTTCGGCGGTCGCTTTGCCCTGCGCCTCGATGATGGACGCCTCGGCAAGACCGCGCGCCTTGTTGGCCTCGGCTTCGGCCATGCCGGTGGCCTTGGCCACGTCGGCGTTCGCAAAGCCCGTCGCCTTGGACGCGGCGGCGGAACCGGCGGCCTCGGCCTCCAACTGGAATTTTCGGGCGTTTGCCAGCGTTTCCACCTTGTAGCGTTCTGCATCGGCGGGCTTTTGGACATTCGCTTCGAGTTCCTTTTGGCGGCGCATGATTTCCTGCTGTTGCAGTTCAATCTGCTTCTGCTTCTCGACGATGCTGACCTGAACCTCTTCCGCCTTCACGAGCTGGCCGGTCTTGTATTTCTGCAAATCGTAGGCGAGATCGGCCTCGGCTTTTTTCTGATTCACCGCCGCCTGGTATTGGGCGACGTTCGTCTGATAATCCCGCTGCGCCTCGGCGATTTTGGTGTCGGCGATAAATTTGGCTTCCTGGCCGGCCTGCGTGGCTTGCGCGGAACGAATCATCGAGTCGCGGTCCGCCTCCGCCTGTGCGATGACGGCGTCGCGCTTCACCTGCGCGATGCGCGGTTTGCCAAGTGCGTCGAGGTAGCCCTGGCCATCGCGAATGTCGCGGATCGTGAAACTCACGATGCTCAACCCCATGTTCGCCATATCGCCCGCGGCGACTTCCTGCACCTTTGAAGCGAAGGCGTCGCGATTCTGGTAGATATCCTCCACCGTCATCGTGCCGAGAATCGCGCGCAGATGGCCTTCGAGCGTTTGCGTGGCGATGTTTTTGATTTCGTCGGTGGGTTTGCTGAGAAATTGCTCGGAAGCGGTGGCGATCGAAATATCATCACCCTTAACCTTGATCTGCGCCACTCCGTCCACGCGCACGGGCACGCCCTTGCTTGTATAAACCTCGGGGGTTTGCACGTCGATGGTCAGCAGTTCGAGTGAGAGACGATCGACTTTCTCGATCACCGGCATTACGAAAGTACCGCCGCCTTTAACGACGCGAAAGCCGCGGGCCTGGGAGGTGCCATCTGGTTCACGATAGGTGTGCTTGCGACCCGACACGATCAGTACTTCGTTTGGACCGACCTTCGTGTAACGACTCGCCCAAATGGCGATCATCAGCAGGATCACCAGGCAGATACCGACGGCGGCGACTACAATGGTGGCGGTGAATGGCAACTCTGCTAAGAAGTACGGATTCATAAATTACGCTTCTCTTTAAACCGAATTCGCCGAGCCCGGCTCACGCCGGCACGACATAAAACTGTGACCCGACGACTCTGGCGATTTTGACGGTCTGGCCATTGGTAATCGGCGCGCCGCGCTCATTTCGCGCCGGGGCGCTGTAGCGGATGCCACCTTGCACATAGGCAATCTCGCCGACTCCGTTCGGCGGTATGGGTGTGATCACGGTCGCAATCATGCCCACCAACGTGCCAACCCGGGATTCGCTGGAGCTTTGGGTCTTATGAAAAATGAATCCGAAAAGTGCCACGATGGCGGCGGCTACGAGAAGCGCAGCCACCAACGCGAGCGGCGCGCTGAGCCAGGGACTTTGGGTGACCTCGATCCGGGAGAAAATCATGCCGAAGCCACCGAAGGACGTGATGAAGATGGCGATCGTCGTGGGGCTGAAGGGTGAAAGGCCCGGAATGCCTGCATCTTGAAAGCCCGCCTCGGCGTGTCCGCCCGTGCCCACGTCAGCGTGCGGCGCATCGTGCCCTCCAAAGAGATGGCCCATGATCGCGCTGAGCAGCGAGAAAAGAACCCCTACACCGAAACAGATGGAATAGATGAGGAAATCCATAAGCCCTCAAAGGTACTTGTGATCCATTAATAACCGGGACAAACTTGCAGGCAAGCAAGAAACCGGAACCGGCATACCCTTGCCCGACTCCACCCACCGCCTCCCGGAGCGTTTTGGATCACCCTTCATTCCTGCCTCATTGAACACCATTATGGACTGGCACGCACTTATAATTTCCACGCTGGATTGTAACCGAATAACCTTTGCTTAAGAATCGGTCAGGCAGTAAAGGCGCGGGGCGATCCGCGATCAAACCGGCTCGATGGTGTGGACGGTGCCGCCAGCGCCAATACCCCGCGAGTTATTGCGAGACGCTGCAGGTGTTCCGAAAGCGAAATTACTTGGCGGCGAGCGCAGCCTCGACAGCGGTAGTCACCTCCGCAGAATCGGGCGTGGTCTTCGGTTCGAAACGCTTGACGATCTTGCCGTCGCGACCAATGAGGAATTTGCCGAAATTCCATTTGATATCACCGGGATACGGAGAGTCGGGACCGGCGAGCGCCACGTAGAGCGGATGACGGTCGGCGCCGTTCACATCGATTTTGTCGTAGAGGGGAAACGTGACGTTATATTTGCTGGAGCAGAATTGCTTGATCTCCTCGTTGGTGCCCGGCTCCTGGCCATTGAACTGGTTGCACGGAAAGGCGAGAATCACAAGGCCTTTGCTCTTGTATTTTTCGTAAAGGGATTGCAACGCCTTGTATTGCGGCGTCAGGCCGCATTTGGAGGCGACATTGACGATGAGGATGACCTTGCCTTCGTAGGGCTTGAGGGTCGTTGACTTGCCATCGATATCCTTGACCGGAATGTCATAGATCGAACCGGCGGTGAGCGAAAGGGTGGTCATGAGAAATAGCGCGCTGAGGAGTGCGAATGGTTTCATGACGAAACTACTATCAGGATGGTCTCGATTGTCAATTGCGTTGCGGTAACCCGCAAAAGGCCGCTTGAGATTTTGCCCTCGAACGTTACAAATGGCGCATGGCGAAAAACTACTGGCTGGTGAAGCAGGAACCCGACGATTACTCCTGGTCGGATTTCGTCAAGGATGGCCGGACCGTGTGGACGGGTGTGCGAAATTACGCCGCGCGTAATCACCTGCGCGGAATGAAATCGGGCGACCTGGTTTTTTACTATCACAGCGGCGAAGAGAAACAGGTGGTGGGCCTCAGCAAGGTTGTGCGCGAGGGTTTCGCTGATCCGACGGCCACCGAGGGGGACTGGACGGCGGTCGAACTTGCGCCGGTTAAACCAGTCGCAACGCCGGTCACGCTCGCCGCCATCAAGGCGGATGGACTGCTAAAGAAGATGGAATTAGTTCGCCAAAGCCGGTTGTCGGTATCGCCCGTCACGGAAGAGGAGTTCTCCCATTTGCTCAAGCTGGCGGGTACGAAAATTTAATCGGATCGCGCAGCGGCACGGGGTCATGCGCTTTGGGCCAAGCCCCACCGCCGCAGCAGACGTTTCTGAATCAGGCCGAAGAAAAAGCGGTCGAGCAGCACTCCGAATAGAATGGTCAGGAGCATGATGCCGATGACCTGTGCGGAATCGTTCAGTTCCCGTCCCATTTGCAGGAGAAAGCCGATGCCGATCGTGGACTTGATGAGTTCGGCGGAAACGCCACCGTGCCACGCGAGGGTCCAGCCCAGTTTCAAACCCGTCACGATGCTCGGCAAGGCCGCCGGCAGCATGATGCGAATCGGCATTGCATAGGCCGGGGTGCCCAAGGTCCGTCCGACGCGCAAATAGATGATGGGGATTTGCAGGATGCCGTCGCAGGTGGCGATAGCCATCGCCGGGGCGGAACTCATGATGATGACGAAATAAATCCCGTGATCGCTTAATCCGAAGAGCAGCAGTGAAACGGGCACCCAGGCGGCGGTGGGAAGAGTTTGCAAACCGAGGAATAGCGAGCGCAAACAACTGTTCACAATCCGGCTCATGCCCATGATGAGGCCGATAACGAGGCCCGAAGAGGCGGCGATGGCGAAACCGATGGCCATTCTTTGGAACGTCGCCTTGATGCTCGGCCAGAGATAATTCTCCTTCGCGAGTTCCCACATGCGCTGCGCGACTTGCAGCGGCGAGGGGAAGAGATAGTCGGGAATGAGTTGCAGCGAGAACAGCGCCTGCCACGTGATGAGCAGTAACGCGTAGAACCCGACCACGAAATATTTTATCCTACTGGCTTTTCCCGGCTTCATGCTTTTCCGCTTCCAACTCGTTCATGATTTTCGCGGCGTATTCGGCCACCTTGGGATCATTAATGTCGCGCACGCGGGGTAAATCGATCGCGATGTCCGCCTTCACCCTGCCGGGCCGGCCCGAAAACACGAGCACGCGGTCCCCGAGGCAGGCCGCCTCGCGCGGATCGTGGGTCACGAGGATGATGGTTTTTTTGGTGCGCAAGAATATTTCCTGCAAATCGCCGTAGAGCTTCGCGCGGGTTAACGCATCGAGTGCGGGAAAGGGTTCATCCACGAGCAACACCTTGGGATCCGGCGCGAGCGCGCGGGCAATGGCCACGCGCTGTTTCATGCCGCCGGACAATTCATGCACGGACGCCTTTTCGAATTGTTCGAGGTGGACCATTTGCAGAAATTGGCGTGCGTGTTGGCGTCGCGCCCGTGGTTTGAAGCGGAATTTTCGCTTGAGGCCGAACGTCACGTTTTCAATCACGTTGAGCCAGGGAAACAAACCGTGCTCCTGGAAAACCATGAGGCGATCGTGATGCGGGCCGACCACTTTGACGCCATCGAGGGTGATCTCGCCTTCTGTGGCATCCTCAAAGCCGGCAATGATATTTAGCAACGTTGATTTGCCACAGCCGGACGGGCCAAAAAAAACGACGAATTCGCCCGAACGAATCTCCATCGAGATCGGCTGCAATGCCTGGACGGTCTGGGAGGAATTGCTGTACGTCTTGGAGACGTTGGTGAATCGCAGTTTGACGGCGCCGGGTGCGGTTTCAGCGGGCGTGGTTTTCGTGGCGGGTGAGGCATCCATGTCAGGGCTTCTCCTCCACGGGTGGCAGATTCTTTTCCTTCAAGACGTCGTTCAAGAGTTTTAGCGAATAAAGTCCGTGCAATTGCGGCTCCTCGCGGAGCAGGCGGATCTCATGGGTGGACGCCGCTGATTTTTTCAACGAGGAGGATATGGGATCCCAGGTGAACTCCACCCGGTTCATCGCTTTTTCAATGACCTCCTGTTTGAGCGGCTTGCCAGTTTCTTTTTTCAGTTGCTCATTGAGAATCGGAATGGCGGCGGTTTTGTTTGAATTGATCGTTAGCGTCACTTCCACGAGCGCCGCGAGCAGATTGCGCATGACATCGGGATGATCTGCGAGGTAGGCCTTGTTCACGACGAGATGAGTGCTGGTGTATCTGCCCTCCGGCCACAGTGTACTTTCCTCCAGGAAAACCTGGCCGCCGCCCTCGACCTCGAGGCGGGACATCCACGGTTCAATGGTCCATGCGCCGTCGATTTGTTTCTTCCGAAACATGGTAAGCTGGTCGGCGTTGGACAGCGGTACCAGGGAGACAGTTCCGCCTCGTTCACTCAGTTTATAGCCATGTTCGGCGAACCAGACACGGGCGGCCACGTCCTGTGTGTTGCCTAGTTGTGGCGTCGCAATGACTTTGCCGTTGAAATCCTTGTCGCTTGTAATGCCGGAATCTTTCCGCACCACCATGCCCGCTCCGCCGGAAGCCGCGCCGGCGATCACCACGAATTTTTCGCCTTTTGATTTAACGTATCCGTTAATCGTCGGACTGGGGCCGATGAAGGTGGCATCCACGGCATCGGTGAAAAGCGATTCAATGGCGGTCGGCCCGGCGTTGAAAGCCGTCCATGTGATTTTGATGCCGATCTTTTCAAAAGCACCGGTGGCCCGTGCGTAAATCGCCTGTGCATGGGTGAGATTGGGAAAATAACCGAGACGCAATTCCTTGGGCTCCGCCGCCATGGTGGTCGTTGCGAACCAGAAGACAGAAATGGCCAGCGCGAATCGTTTGCGCGGGTTCATGCTGAATTTGAGTTTTAGGCACATCGGCAATTACGTCGGTTCGTTCCCAGTGGATTCCACACTTTCAAACGAGGCGAACCCAGCGCATGGGATTTGCGGTTTTGAACATCCAACAAAGAACGCGAGCGAACTTGAATGAATGGGGATGAATGAACAAGTCTGCATTAGAGAAAAGTTATTCGCCCACCGCCATCGTGTCCCTACTTTAGGGTTCCGCATTCGGCACCAGCCCAAGCAAACTTCATTCCCCGAAGCCAAATATATTAATAGACGCAGCCTCCTATGGTTTGCGAGTCAACTGGTTAATCCGTGTTCTTACACGACGGTCTCTCCAATTGGCAAAATGCAATGGGCCGGAGGGAAGTTCGCAAATTGCACGGATTTGGCATCCCGATGCGGTTCGGTCCTGTCGAAAATCCGAATGTTTTTGAGTTTCACAATAAATGTACCCGTGGCCTCCTTTAAGCTAAAAAACAAATAATCAATCAGCCTGGGGCGATCAAAAAATTATGGCAACATTTACTCGGAACGCGAAATCCGGAGACTGTCTTGCGAAGGTGCTTCCAGTGGAGTGGTCGGCTCCCGAAGCCTTTCTGCCACAGGTAAAGGAAGGACCCAATACTGTAAATCAGCAAAACCCGGAAAGGATTCATTATGTTAAGCTGGTCATTGGCATTTTTGATAATTGCACTGTTAGCGGCAGCCCTCGGATTTGCCGGAATAGCCGGCACGGCGGCGTGGATCGCTAAAGTTTTGTTCGTTGTGTTCCTGGTGTTGTTCCTGGTTTCGTTGATCGCGCGACGAGGTAGAGCTTGAACGATGCGGTCTTCGTCCCCGCCTCAATACTCAACTCCAAAATAAATATATGAAATCCAAATTATATCTTGCGCTGTTGGGAGCCACGATAATGTTTTGCGGCTGTGATCAAGATGCCAAGAACTCCGGTTCGGATGGGATGAGCAACACGAATGCAGTGCGCCAGCCGTCGGAGCCCGCGCCTCCTCCTCCCCTCACCAATGCTCCGCCGGTGACGGAAACCAATCTTTCAAAGTAGCAACCGAAGGACAATACCATGCAAAATTCCTCATTGCGTTGGTCGGGCAGTCATTCCAAAGCGGGCGGACACTTTTTCTTTCAACGGATGCGACGGCTGAGAGCCAGGGAGTCCAGCCATTCCAGCACATTTCGGAGTGGAATATTTCAGGCGTCAGCGGATTCTTCCGCCGCCGATGCCAAAGTGCCAGGCAATCTGGACCTTTCGAGCTTTTTCATCACGTTATGAAATGCCGAGTCCTGGCGTTCAACACTCTGGTCGGGGGGATGGCCTTCCTGGCGATAAATGGCAGGGCCCAAGGACTGGAGGTCGCCGCGGCGAATCACCCAGTTCCAACAGGCGCAGTGGATCAGATCGCCCCGCTCGGTCAACGTGCGACGACGTCGTCGATTGTTTCCAATTTCAAGGCTACCTCAATTATTGGCATGACGGTGCGGGGCGAATCCGGCGAACGTCTGGGCAAAGTTCAGGATTTGATCGTTAGCATGGACTCCCGGACAGCGCCGTTCGCCATCGTGGAATATGGCGGCGCTTTGGGAGTGGGCGTCACTCGCGTGGCCGTGCCGCTGGCCAGTTTGAAGTGGTCCCGGGATGCAAAGCAGGTATCGCTCGCCGCCACCAAATCCCAGTTCGAAGCCGGCAGCGCCGGGCCCACCACCGCGTGGGTGATTGCGGCAGGTGATGATTGGATGAAAAACATTGACCGGTTTTACGGGCAACCTGCGGCGGTCAATGGATCACCCTCGGAACCCAGGAGCATTACCGGTCAGGGAGTGCGCGAAGCGGAACCGAAAGCGCCCAACGGCGAGCCCGAACAGCCGAAAGGGGATCCTGAGCTGAAACATCAGGTCGTGACTCCAACCGACGAATTTGTGATGGGCAGGATTAACGGACTCGTACGACAGGCCTTGGGAGACGGCTCAGGCGACGTACAAATTACGCTAAAGGATGGCGTGGTGACACTCGGTGGCCGAGTGGCAAGCATCGCGCAAAAAAAATTGGTGGAGAGCCAGATCAAAACGTTGGGTGGCGTCAACCGCGTGCAGAATAACTTGAGCGTCGCGAATTATTGAAAACTTTTCCGGAGGGCGGACTCCACGCTGCCTTCCGAAAATCCAGCCGCGGCGGCGAAATGCTGCCAGCGACTTGGAAAGGAGCGGCGAAGCCAGGCTTCGCCGCTTTTTTATTTTAACATGCTATTGCGCCCGGCTCGTTTGTAATACCCAGTGGCGCCACAACGAAAACGCGTCACGTCTGCCGCATGGCCAGCAACTGGGCCTTCGTGTGAGTGTAGGCAATTTCGAGTTCCTTTAGCAGGGCGGGTGCGCCACGGACATTGCGATTCCGGCCCAGATCTTCGAGTTGCTGTGAAAGTTCCACGATGCGTTTGGCGCCGAGATTGAGACTCATGCTTTTGAGCGCGTGCGCATGGAAGGCAAGCATGGGCGAATCGTTGATGGACTGGCTGATTTGCGCGATGCGTTGCGGCGCGCTGGCGAGGAACAAATCCATCAGCTCGTTCAGCATGCTGACCCCATCCGTTGGGGGCATGTCGCGGAGGTCGGCGATCAGGGACTGGTCGAGCGTGTTTTCCTGCGCAATTTTCGCGCGCGAGAAATGAGCGGTTTCCGAACTCTTGGTTTTCGCGGTGCCCCAACGTTCCAATGCCGATTGCAACTCGGCGATGCGGACCGGTTTGGAAATATAGTCGTCCATTCCGGCATCCAGGCATTTTTCGCGGTCACCCATCAGGGCGTTGCCAGTCATCGCCACGATGCGCGGGCGCTTTTCCGGAGTCCAGCGTTTGCAGATTTCGCGGGCCGCCTCCAGCCCATCCATCTCGGGCATCTGCACATCGAGGAACAGCACGTCGTAGGCTTTTTGTTCGAGCGCCTTGAGCACTTCGACGCCATTGTTCGCAACGTCAGCGCGATAGCCGAGTTTATGCAGGACGCTTAGCCCGACCTTTTGATTGATCGGATTGTCGTCGGCGAGGAGCAGACGCAGGGGCAGGCGGCGCGCCAGGTCGGGATCGAGCGTCGGCGCGGTGGGCGCCTTCTTTTCACGCAGCATTTGCACGCTCATGGCGCGACACAGGGCATCGAGCAATTGCGCCGGGCGGATCGGCTTGTGGACGGACACGGACACATTGGCCGATGGCGGGCGTGAATCGTCGCCGGAGGGCCGCACCGAGGAGAGAAGCAGCAGCGGAACGTAATGGCCGGAAGGTTGTTTGCGAATTTCCTCGGCGAGCGCCAGCGCATCCGCATTGATTAGTTGCAAGTCCAGGATGACCGCATCGTAAAGGCTGCCCTGATTCAGCAGCGCGAGCGCATCGGCGCTGTTCACGGCTGTCTCCGTGGTCATGCCCCATTGTTCACAGCGTTGCGTGATGATTTTTTGATTGGTGGGACTGTCCTCAATGACGAGGAGGCGCTTGCCCATCAGTTGCGGCTGCTGGGACTGCCAGCTTGGCGGCGCGCTGGCGGCGGCCGACTTCGCGATGATCGTAAAGTGGAAGGTCGAGCCCTTGCCCGCATCGCTCTCCACCCAAATCTTGCCGCCCATCAATTCCGCGAGGCGCTTGCAGATCGCAAGGCCCAGACCGGTGCCGCCGTAATGGCGGGTGGTGGAGGCATCCACCTGCTGAAATGATTTGAAGAGCCGGTGCTGGCGATCGGCGGGAATGCCGATGCCCGTGTCGCGCACCGAAAAATGAAGCAGCCATTGTTCGGGATGGCGCAGAAAATCCGTGTCCGTGTCGTGGCTGAAAGCCCTTTCGCGCGGCCCGCGCGCCGCCGATTTGACTTCGACCAGCACCTCGCCCTGATGGGTGAATTTTACCGCGTTACTGATGAGGTTGACGAGAATTTGCCGCAGCCGGGTGACGTCGCTCACCAGGATTTTCGGGATGGCGTCGTCCACCTGGTAGGCGAGGTCGATATTCTTCTCCGCTGCTTTCTGCGCCAGCAAATCGAGCGCCTCCTCGACGCAGGTGTGGATTTCAAAAGGATGATTCTCAAGTTCGAGTTTGCCGGATTCGATTTTCGAGAAATCAAGAATGTCGTTGATGATGGTCAGCAACGCCTCGGCGCTGCTTCGCGAGGCCTCGACGTAATCGCGTTGCTCGTCGGTCAGATCGGTATCCAGCAACAACGCAGTCATGCCGATCACGCCATTCATCGGTGTGCGAATTTCATGGCTCATGTTCGCCAGGAACTGCGACTTGGCGAGCGTGGCTTCCTCCAGCTTTTGGTTGAGGGAAATAAGCGCCGCGTTGCTTTCGATCAATTGCTGCTGGCTTTCGCGCAAGGCGCGGTAGGCGGCATCACGTTGCAGCAAATTGAGATAGGCCTTCGAGTGATAACGGATGCGTGCGACGAGTTCGATCTTGTCCGGCAGTTTGACGAGATAGTCGTTGGCACCCAGCCCGAATGCCTGGCCTTTGACCTGTGGATTCTCGTTGGTGGACAGGACGATGATGGGGATGTCCTTGGTGGCGGGATTCGCGCGGTATTGGCCGACGAGTGTCAGCCCATCGATACCGGGCATGACAAGGTCCTGAAGAATCACCGTGGGACGAATTTGATTGGCGACAGTGATGGCCTCGCGGGCGTCGGAGCAATAGTGAAAATCAATGTCCGGGTGGCTCGACAGCGCGCGCCGGATGGCCTCGCAGACCATCGCCTGGTCGTCCACGAGCAGCACCATGACATGATACTGCGAGGGAGGCTTGGCTCCGGACGACTCTTTCGCGGGCGGAGGACTGGGCTGGGGATGTTCTTCAGACATGCGTTCGGGCTGCTTTCGTCACAATATTCGTGAGCCTGGGCGCAATTTTGTCCAGTGCTAAAATCTCCGACGCGGCGCCGATATCGACCGCGGCGCCGGGCATGCCATAAACCGCGCTCGTGACACGATTTTGGGCGATGGTATGATGGCCGTGACTTTTCAAAATCTTCAAGCCTTCCGCGCCGTCGCGGCCCATGCCCGTGAGCAAGACACCCGTGACGTCGCCGGGCCAATAGCGGTCTGCGCTATGGAAAAAAACATCAATCGAAGGCCGGTAGGGATAATCCACCGGCTCCTGTGCATAACATAAGCGTGTGGGGCTGGCAAAGACGAGATGATTTTCCTGCCCGGCGAGCAGCACGGTGCCGGCCGTCGGCCGGTCACCTTCGCGCGCCAGCCGGACTTCCAGCGGGCTTTGGCCATCCAGCCAGACTGCGAGTCCTTCGGCGAACTGAATATCCACGTGCTGGACAATAACGATGGGCGCGGGGAAATCCGCCTTCAACTGCGACAGGATTTTCGCCAGGGCGGCGGGTCCGCCAGCGGACGCGCCAATCGCGACGATATGGTCCGGTTGATAAAGCGCGGGCCGTCCCTGCCGTGTGCCGGGTGTGGAGGAATGTTTCGCTCCACTGCCGCCGATCAGGCGTCGGATGGTTTCGATCTTCGCCAGCAACGCTTTCGCGCCATCGGAGGCGCTCGCCTGTTCCAGCACCGGGGTGTTTACGGCGTCGAGCGCACCGGCACCCATCGCTTCAAAGACTCGCGGCGAATTCTGATCCACGTCCGCGGTCACGACGACAATGGCGCAGGGAGTCGCCGCCATGATTCGTCGCGTCGCTTCCACGCCATCCATGCGCGGCATGATCAAATCCATCAGGATAAGGTCCGGCGTATCGACCGCGCAACGTTCGACGGCCTCCGCACCATCGCCGGCGATCCACGCGATCTGGTGGGCGCCGCTGCCCGCGACAATGCGCCGCATGGCTTCGACGGCCATCATCACGTCGTTGACGAGCGCGATTCTCATTCGTCGGGTTCTCCGATGAGGTCAACGACGGCTTGCAACAGCGTCTCGTCCTGGAAGCTTCCCTTGGTCAGATAATAATCCGCACCGGCTTCGAGGCCTCGCATGCGGTCCTCTTCACGATCCTTGTAGGAAACGATCATCACCGGGACGGACTTCAATCGCGCGTCGGACTTGATCAACGTGGCGAGTTCGATGCCATCCATGCGCGGCATGTCGACGTCAGTGATCACCAGGTCGTAGTGACTCGCGCGGACGGCGTTCCACGCGTCCATGCCATCGACCGCCACATCGGTCGCATAGCCGTGGCTGGCGAGCAGCTTTCGTTCGAGTTCGCGCACCGTTAGCGAGTCGTCCACCGCGAGCACGCGCTTCTGTTTTCGCGGCGGAATCTTGAGGTCGGGACGCTCCACATTGACGGGCGTGCCGCCGGAAACCAGTTTCTCAATGGACCGGACCATATCGTCCACATCCACGATCAGAATCGGCGAGCCATCCTCCATCAACGCCGCGGCGCTGATGTCCTGTATCTTGCCAAGTCGGGTATCGAGCGGCTGCACGACCAGTTCGCGTTCGCCGAGAAAACGATCCACCACCACGCCGTAACGGTTGCTGCGGTCGCCGAGAACCACGACCGGCAAATCCTCGCCGTTCAATCTCGGCTCGCCGCAATCGAGCACCTGGTGCGCGGTCAGCAAGCCGACCTGCTGTTCTTCAAACGAAAAATGGTGCCGGCCTTCAATCACTTGGATGCGATCGCGGCCCAGGCGCAGCGCGCGCGCGATTTGCGTCAGCGGGATCGCATAAGGCTCACCGGCGACTTCGACCAGCAGCGCGCGCAGAACTGACAGCGTGAGGGGAAGCTGCAATTGCACGCGCAAGCCACGGCCCGGCTGCGTGCTGACGCGGATGTTGCCGCGCACGTTTTTCACCATGTTTTGCACCACGTCGAGCCCGACGCCGCGACCGGAAATTTCGGTCACCGTTTCCTTGAGCGTGAAGCCGGGCAGAAATAAGAATTGCAGGAGCTCCGGCTCGCTCATTGTCTCAGCCACTTGCGGCATCGTCAGCTTTCGCTCCACAATCGCTTCGCGCACGCGATCCAATTGGACGCCGGCGCCGTCATCGGTGACCGTTACCAACAACATGCCCGCACTGTGCCGCGCTTCCAGGCGAATCACACCTTCCGGCGTTTTGCCGGAACGGATGCGCTGCTCCTGCGGCTCGCAGCCATGATCGACGGCGTTGCGCAAAAGATGCGCGATCGGAGTTTCCAGGCGCTCCAGGATGTCGCGATCGACTTGCGTGGTTTGACCCAGAATTTCCAGCCGGACTTCCTTGCCGAGCGAACGGGCGAGATCGCGCACCATGCGCGGGAAGCGCCGCGTGCCGTCACCGAAAGGGCGCATGCGTGCGCGCAGCACTTCGAGATAGAGCCGTTGCGAAAGTTGCGCGGAACGACGGTCGTATACGTCGAGATCCTGCATGCGGTCCGTGAGGAAATGCTGGCATTCCGTCACCTCGCGGAAGAGCTCGTTGGCGCGGTCGGTGGTGTCGTCGGAGACTTTTTCCTCCACGAGACGGCCGCGAAGTTCATCGATGCTGCGGGAGAGATTGGCCTGTTGCCGCTTCAAGCGCTGCAACGACTCGGCGAATGGTCGCAGCCAGCGCGACTCGACCAGCGACTCGCCCGCGAGGCCGAGCAGGCGATTGAGGTTCTCGGCCGTGAGCCGCACCACGCGCTCGGGGGCGTCGCTCTTGCGCGGAGCAATTGTCTGCGAATACCCCTCCAGCGGCGCCGCTTCGCCGGACGTCGGCAACGAAACGAGGTGGCTGGCCGGATTGACAGAAACCTTTGAATCCGGTGGCGCGGCGGGCACGGCCGGTGAGGATTGGCCCGGTTCCGGTGATGCCAGCAATGCGAGCTCGTCGAGAATCTTGCGAATGTTGCCCTGAGGATTGATGTCAGAGTCCGCCTCGGCGGCATTTCCATCGGCCTGCTTGGACAGGTTTTGCAGCAGGTCCACAGCGCGGAAGAGCAGGTCGACTTCCCGCTGACCGAGATGAATCTGGTTGCGTTGGGCGGCGACGAAGCAATCCTCCAGCCCGTGCGCGAGCCGCACGGCCGGCTGGATGTTCACGATGCGTGCGGCGCCCTTGAGGGAATGCGCGGCGCGCATGAGCATCTCCAGTTGCTGGGGGGAATTGGTGTCGCGCTCCAGCGCCAGGAGGCCGCTGATGAGGATCGCGGTCTGATTTTCGGCTTCGACGCGGAAGAGTTCCAGCATCGAAAGGTTGCTCAGCTCGTCGGGTTTGCGTTTGCTCACGAGACGCTCCGGTTCAGGGTGGTGAACAACACTTCGGGATCCAGCACGCCGACCGCGTTGTCCTCCCAATACAAAATGCTCTGTGTGTAGCTCAGGCTCGCCCGGGCCAGGGTGGCGGGTGGCGCCTTAAGCTCCTCCTGCTGATAACGGTGGATGCCACGCACTTCGTCCACGGGAAAGACGAGTCGTTTGCCGTGCCAGTCCGCGACCAGCAATCGCTCGTACGACGTCCGCAATTCCGGCAACGCCGGCAGATCGTCCAGATGCAACATGTGGCCGAGGGAAAAACAAATCAGCAATTCGCCGCGAATATTCGCGAGACCAAGAATTATTCCCTGCCGCCGATGGGGCAGCGAATGCACCGGACGCCGATCCGCAATTTCGTGAAAGGCCTGCGTCGGCAGCGCGAGCCATTCGTTGCTGATCCGAAACAAAATGACCGACGCCCGGCTCGGCGCGGGCAATTTCTTGTCGGTGGCGAAATGCTCGCTCCAGTCCTGCCGATAATCGGGCGGCAGCGGCCGGTCCAGCAGCTTGATGCCCGCGCCGGAGTAAACCGGGCAATTCCGGCAGCGAATGTGTTTGCGCAGTTCGGGGCAACTGCCGTCGCCGTGAACACCGATTTCGTTCCAGCAGGCGTAAACCTCCGCTTCCTTGCTGACGGCGGGCACGAGCGTCGCCTCGCCCTGAATCACTCGGGGCGTCTCGTTTGGCGATTCGGCGGCGCTCATGGTCAAATCACAGGCGGCTCTTTACCCGTTGCGCTCGATTTTTAAAATTTCGCGCTCGCGTCGTGTCTCCGTTCTTCTGCGACAGCATCGCCATTTGCAAAAGGCTTTCGTAGTGGTTCGGCTGGAGATACAGCGCGCGGCGATAGCATTCGACGGCGGACTCGTCGCCTGCGGCGTCCCGCACGAGCCCGAGCAAATAATAGGCCTCGGCGGAATCGGTTCGTTTGTTGAGATATGCCTCACAGAGACGGGCGGCCTCTTCGAGCCTGCCGCTGTCAGCGAGTTGTCGGGCGAGGTCCAACGGATTGGGTTCCGCCGGCGCTGTTTTCATTTTGTCTGCTGGCGGGACCTGAACGTGCGTCGCCGTCGGGCGATGCGAAAGGCCATTGGCATGGGGCACGCGCGGCGCGGTATGCGGCTTGTGGGCTCGGGCGCGGTGCGTTCGCGGCAGGATGACGTGCGGCGCGTGCGGGGCGAGCTTGCGAAACGCAAAGGCTTTCGGCGCGTTAGCCGAGGAGAAATGATGGTCCGCCACCAGCGGTTGCTCCGCGGGGCCGACGAACAAAAGGCCTCCGGGTCGCAGCAAGCGCTCGATTTTTGAAAGCGCCTTTTGCTGCGTGGGCGCATCAAAATAAATCAGCAGGTTGCGGCAGAAGATGCAGTCGTAGCTCTCCTTCGTCGCCAGGAAATCCGCGCTCAAGAGATTTGCCGCGTAAAAATTAACCCCCTTGCGCACCGAGGCATCCAGCGCAAAACCCTCTTTGGTGGAATGAAAATAGCGGTCGCGAAACGCGAGGTCCTGACCGCGAAAGGAGTTCTTGCGATAAACGCCGTGCAGGGCGCGCTCCAGCGCCCGCGCGCTCAGGTCCACCGCATCAATGCGCAGCTGCGACGCCGGCATGCCCGCATCGCGCAGGCCCATCACGAGGGAATAAGGTTCCTCACCGGAAGAGCAGGGGACGCTGAGAATGCGGAACGTTTCCGTCCGATGTTTGGAGAGCCATTCGCCCATCAGAAATTGCGTGAGAAACGTGAACTGTTCCGGGTCGCGAAAAAACCACGTCTCCGCCACGACCACTGATTCCACGAGTTCATTCCATTCCGAGGGGGAATTTTGAAGCAGCTCCGTGTATTCCTCGACCTTGCGCACACCGATGTCGCGCATGCGGGCACGGACGGCGCGGTGAATCAACGGCGCGCCGATCGACGCCGCGTTAAGCCCGATTTTCTGCCGCAGAAGATTCTCAATTTGCTTCATTCGCCAACGCCGCAATTTCCGTAAACAACATCTGGCGCACCGGCTCGGAAAGCAACCGTTGCTCGTAAACCAACTGGATGGCCCGGTTGCCGTCCATGAGCACCGGCCCCAGGTAGGGCGCCGCGCCGAACTTCACGCCGGGATCGATGAACTCCGCGGCGTTCCGGCGAATCACGTCCGTCGCGCGCTCGGCGATCAAACCGACGAGATGATTCGTACCCTGTTCGTCGGGATAATTCACCACGATGATGCGCGTGCTCAGGCGCTCGCTGGCCGGCTGGCCCATCGTGAGTTCGCACAAATCGACCGCCGGCACCGGCCGGCCGCGATAATTGAAAATGCCGGCGAGTCCGCGGGGTGCGTTCGGAAATTGTTTCAGGTTCAGCAGCGGCAGGACTTCGACCACGCGGGCTGCCTCGAGGGCATAGCGGTCTTTGCCGAGTTGGAACAGCAAATACAACATGGTCACTTGCCTAATTTGAATCGCGCCACGCTCGCCTGCAGTCCGCGTGCCGCACTATTCAGTTGCTCGATGGAAATGTTCGATTGGCGAAGCGACTCCGCCGTTTGATGCACGGCTTCGCTAAGCTGCGTCAGCGTTTCGCTGATTTGCTGGGCGCCCGTCGCCTGCGCGTGCATGCCGTCATTCACGGTCTGAAACCGGGGACTCAGCGTTTGCACCTGGTGCAAGATCTGCGCAAACTGAGTGCTGACCTGCCGGATTTCCTCCACGCCGCGCCGCACCTCCTCGGAATATTTGTCCATGCCCATCACGCCGGCGGCCACGGCCGATTGCATTTCCTTCACCATGCGCTCGATATCGTACGTCGCGACGGCGGTCTGATCCGCGAGGCGGCGGATTTCCAGGGCGACGACGGCGAAACCCAGGCCGTACTCGCCGGCCTTTTCGGCTTCGATGGCGGCGTTGAGCGAAAGCAGGTTCGTTTGATCGGCAACTTTCGTGATGGTTGTGACGACGGAATTGATGTTCGTCGTCTTTTCACTCAACACGGAAAGCTTGGCGCTGATCGAGCCCGAGGCCTCCATGATTTGCCGCATGTTGGACTCCATGCGACCGATGGAAATCTGGCCGCTGCCGGCGAGATGTCCGGTTTCTTCCGCCACGTGGTTGACCTCGTTCATGGTCTTCACCAGTTCCTTGGAGGTCGCGGAGATTTGTTTTGAGGTCGCGCCAATCTGGGCGGTCGTGGCGGCGATTTCGTGCGCGGTGCTTTGTTGTTCCTTGGCGGTGGCGGCGATCTCGGTCGCGGTGGTATTCACCTGAATGCCGGAGCGCTGCACCTGGCCGACGAGTTCGGAAAGGTCATCCGCCAGCCGGTTGAATCCTTCCCCGAGCACTCCGAATTCATCGCGACGCACCAGGTCGAGTCGCTGGGTGAAATCCCCCTGCCGGAGCCGGTCGAGCGCCGCTACCAGACGGCCCAACGGCTTGGACACGCTGGTGGAATGAATCTTTCCGACGATCGGGACCGCCAGAAAAATGATCAGGATCGGCATGAAGCCCACCCAGGCGAGCGTCTGTGCTTTTTCCGATTCCTCCCGCTGCACCTGGCCGATCTCCGTGCTCAACTCCGTGAACAGTTTGCGCCGTTGATTCCGGATGTCGAGGTAGTCGCGGTTGTAAAGAATGATGGCACCGGTGGGGTCGGCTTCCGCCATATCGAGCACCTGACGATTGAAGCCGCCCAAGGTGCGATTCGCAAAATCCCGCAGGTTATTGACCGCCACGATGAGGCTGGGATTGTTCGTGTAGGTGCTGGTGATGGAATTGAGATTCGCCGTCAGGTCATCCTCGGCTTCGCGTTTGTGCTTTCGCTCCGCCTCGTTTTTCGGGTCCAGAAGCAGACCGCGAACCGTGTCGCTGATCAGCACGACATCATAGGCAATGCGGTCGCGCGCGCTGGAGAGGTGGTCGCTGCGATGGCTGGCCTCCACCCGCTTGTCCGCCACCCAGAGCGCCAGACCAAGGCCCGCCAGCAACAGGAGGATTAACAGGAGCAAAGCCGTGTTAAGCCGCTGCCAAATAGTCATTCTTCTCATCAATTGTTGCGGTCGGGTTGTGCGGTTCCTGTCAATGCGTCCTGCGGCCAGCCCGCGGACGCCATTCCATCCCGGTTAGCCGCCGGATCGGACAGAGGGCCTTGTCCATGATTACTTCGCTCTTCTGTGTCCCTCTAGATAGCGGTTTTCTCCCGCGTGAACAAGGCTGAACTAACGTTGACCGGCGCCAGCGAGCGGAGCGCCCGTCCGTGCTGAGTTGGGTTCGTTTTCCAAACGCGAGCTTAAAAAAATTAACACATCCACTTGCAATAAAACGAGTTACGGCGTTTTCGAGTTGGGTTCGTTTGGTAAAATTTACATTCCCGTGAATTTCCCCTCGCTCCCAAACACACGCTGCGCAACGGCGCGCAACACCGATCACATGGCGTAACACTCCAGGACTTGGCCGAACCATGCCGCCCCTACCGCGTACTCGTCCCAAGTCCATCACGTCCCCAAGGCGCACCAGGAGATGCAAACGCAGCCAAACCGAGCCAAGGGTATCGAAGGTTCCCGAAGCGGCCTTTTGTACCCTTCGATTCACCATGGCCTGTCGGGCCACTTTCCCGTGATACCCGCGCCTGCCGGTGCCCATTGGTTTCCCACCTTGAAGCCCATTGGCGTCTCCCAACGGTCGCTCACCGGACCTCCCTCGCTTTGTCCCTCACCGCGCGGTTAATTCCCATCAAAATTCAAATGTCAAAGATCATCGCCCCACCTGGGGCGCTCACACCCCGACCTTAGCCCCCGTTTAAGAGAATTACAAGTAATTTCTAGAACAAGGTTAAGAAAGTTGGGGCGGGAGGCGGCCGCGCCTCGAAGAGGCCCGCTCCTGACCGGGCTCGAAAATGTGCTCGCCGTACGCCTTTCGCCACACGTTCACCGAATCGCCCAGGAAACGCCGAGATAAAAGGAGCGTCCGTCGCCGGGATGAAAAATCCGGGGAGGGCCGTCGCCGGTCCGCGCGTCGGGAACGGGATCGACCGCGGCCGCGTAGGTCGTGCCGCCGAGATTCATCGCCTGGAAAAACACCGAGAAGCCTTTTTTGGATTGCCAGCCCATTTTAAAACCGACCAGCGCGTAGGGCGCGGCGTTGAGCGAGTTCGCCTGGTCCACCGGATACTCGGTGAGGTTGCATTGCAGATTCAACCCGGCGTAAAGACCGAAGGGCGTTTGATACATCAGCTCGACCTGATACAGGTGGATCGGTATGCCGGCGATGCGGTTGTTCCCATAAACCGCGTCGTCATCGAAATGAAAATCATTGAGCGTATAGGTTTGATTCAGCGCGAGATGGTCGCTCCGGCCGTCGCGGCGATGGCGCACGAAGAGGGAGTCCAGCAGTTCGATTTGCAACCCCGCTTCGATTCCCTGGTGCATCGAGCGGTTGATGTTGACCGCGCCGACGTCCACGCCGCTGGCATTGTTGATTTCCAGGAGTTCATTGCGCACCCAGGAATGATAGAGCGATAAATCCCAGGCGAAACGCCCGCGCTCGCCGCGCGTGCCGCATTCGACCGTCCACGCGTGTTGCGGCTGCAACGGTGTGAAAACGAGGCTGCCGTCGCCGAACGGAGGCGGGGGATTGTCGTCGTCGAAGTCGAGCATGTTGTCGAAGGACGGCGGCTGCCAGCTTCGGCTGACGTTCGCATACAACTGGGATTTGTCGTCCAGTTCGTAAATGGAACCGAACTTCGGATTGATCGTGCTGAAGGAAAGATTGGCCGACTGGTTGCCGCTGGCGGTGTCGTTGAACTCATCGGTGAACCGGCGCTGCACATAAATCGCCTGGAATCCCGCGAGCAGTGAAAGTTTCTCGGTCACGTATTGCTGATCCTCGGCGTAGAAGGGGATGTTGATGGACAATTCCTGGCCCTTGCCGGTCTCCGCGCCTTTTTGGCCGGAATCGTTTTGGTAAAACTCGTCGTTTTGACGCTCCCCGACAGGAGCGAGGCCGACGGTCAAATTGTTGTCCTGACCGAACAATTGCAGCCGGGTGGTGGAGTTTAAGAGAACGCCAAAATTGTCCGCCGTATAGTTTTCAATGCCGTCGAAGTTTTCTTCATCAAACAACCCCTTGGTCTGCAAATCGCGATGCCACCAGTACGCGCCGGCGTCCGCCTGTTGCGCGTCCGTCTTGTAGCTCAACTTGTCGGCCACGCGCACGTAGTACCATTCCTTGTCCAGATGTTGCGTGTAGGCTTCGGGAATGGCCTGCGTGGGGTTCCGGTTCATTTCATCCTGCGTGATGCCGCCCGGGAGCAGGCGATCCGTCCGCGTCGCCGAAAGGTAAACGCGGTTTTCCAGGCTTTCACTGAATCGATAGCCGAGGTTGCCGTATAAATCTTCCGTGTTCTCGTAGCTGTGCTCGCGATATCCGTCCCGGCCGCGCCCGGTGAACGTGGCGTAATAATCCATGTTCCCGCTCACGCCGCCCGAACCGACTTGCGAACGCCAGAAACCGTAGCTGCCGCCTTCGAGCGAGATTTGAAACGGATCCGTATCATAACCGGTCTTGGACGCCAGATTCACCGCGCCGCCCATGGTGATCGCTCCGTACTTGAAAGCGTTTGCGCCCCGAAACACCTCGGCATACTTGATGGAGCCCAGGCTGAAATCCTCCAGGATCACTTCGCCGTCGGCCTGGTTGAAGGGAAAACCGTCCAGCAGGAAATTCACGCCCACCGGTTCGTCGTCCGACAGAATGCCCGAGCCGCGACTGGAATATTTGGTGGCTTCCATCCCGTTCTCGCTTTGCAACGTCACGCCCGGAACGCCCCCCAACAAATCCTGAAAGCTGGAACCGCGGCTGCGCTCCATTCGCTTCTGCGCGTCGATGATGGAAAGCCCGCCCGGCACCTCGACCTTCTGTTGCTGCGCTTCCGCCAGCGAAGGCACCCCCGGTATCGCCGGCGCGTTGGTGGCCACCACCGTCACCGTCGGCAAAACGGGAATGGGATTGCTTGGCTGGGCGTGGGCGAGGGGTGAAGTTTCGATTGCCAACAAGGCCAGCCCGGAAGATAAAAAGCCGCTTCGAAATGTCATGCCGTGGCCAGCAACTCCAAAACCAACTATAGGGGCAGGTCCTTGCCCGTCGTGGTGACCGTCAGCTTTCCGTGCTTCACGCCCTTGGCGCCGATCAGCTCGTCGGCGATTTTCTTGATGACGGCCGCGCTGCCGCGCACGACCAGGACTTCCAGGCAATTATGGTGGTCGAGGTGGACGTGCATGGTGGAAATGATTTCCGCGTTATGATCATGCTGGATGTCGGTCAGCGTCGCCTGCACGTGCTGCTTGTGATGGTCGTACACCAGCGTGATCGTTCCGGCGATTTCCTCCGAGCCGAATTTTTGCGCGTGGTCCACGAGCTGGCCGCGAATCATATCCGCGATGGCGAGTGAGCGGTTGTCGTAGCCCTTTTCCTTCATCATCTGATCGAACTGCGCGACCAGCCGCGAGGGCAGGGAAGCGCTGATTCGTTCAATCCCGTCTTTTTTCATAGTGGTCTCATATTCGCAAATTCCGGCGCGGTGTCCATCGGGGAAGGGCGATTTGAAACAATTTTAAAATAATACAATCTGGCTATTGCGTAATATTTTGGTTGTCAGTAATACTATTTTCGATGTCTGTAATAACGCTTTTACGCCGGAGGTGCGTCGTGGTCCGGTGGGTTTTTTGGGGCGCCTGTCTGGGTGTGTTGCTGGCGCGTTCCGCTGCGGGCGGGGAAACCAACTCCCTGTCGTCCGTTGCCACCACGAACGCCACGCGCTTGTCCGAGGTCGTGGTCATGGGCCGGCAGGACAGCCTGCTGGGCGTGGCAGAGTCGGCGTCCCAGGGCACGGTCGGCGCGGCGGAAATCGAAAACCGCCCCATCATGCGCAATGGCGAAATTCTGGAAACGGTCCCCGGCGTGATCATCACGCAGCACGCCGGTGGCGGCAAGGCCAACCAGTATTTCCTGCGCGGCTTCAATCTCGACCACGGCACCGATTTCGCCATCGACCTCGATGGGATGCCGTTGAATCTCGTGTCGCACGCGCATGGTCCAGGCTACGCCGACATGAACATCGTGATTCCGGAATTGGTTCAGCGCATGAACTACGAGAAGGGGCCTTACTACGTGCAGAACGGCGATTTCTCATCCGCCGGCGCGGCGCATATCGAGTTCATGAAGACGCTGCCCACCAGCATGACGATCGCCGAGGTTGGCATGTATGGTTATGAGCGTTTGGTGTTCGCCGACTCTTCGCCCATCAGTTCCGGCAACCTGCTGTATGGCGCCGAGGCGTATCACGACGACGGTCCTTGGGACACCCCGGACGATTATCAACGGTTTAACGGGATTCTCACCTGGTCGCAAGGCGATGCCGCGTCCGGCTACAGCGTTACCGCGCGCGGCTATCACGGCAAATGGAACTCCAGCGACCAGATCGCCGCGACGTTCGCGCAAACGGACTTTTACGGCACGATCGATCCGAGCGACGGCGGCAATTCGCAGCGTTACAGTCTGCAGGGCGAATGGCATCGCGCCGATGCGGATTCGGCGACGCAGGTGATGGGTTACGGATTTTACTACGACCTAGATCTGTTTTCGGATTTCACCTACTTCCTCGTGGATACCAACAAGGGCGACCAGTTTGAGCAGGCGGACAAACGCCTCGCGGCCGGCCTCAAGGCGAACCACACCATTTTCAGCCAGTGGGGCGAACGTGATGTGGAAAACATGTTTGGCTTGCAGGCCTGGAGCGATTGGATCAACAACGGCCTTTACCAAAGCGCCAATCGCGTGCGCACGACGAAGATCGATTCCGCGACCGGCGACGTCCTGTATCCCATCACCCGGCAGGATCGCATCAACGAATCGAGCATCGGTTTGTATTATCAAAACACCGTTCAATGGTCGGAGAAATTCCGCAGCGTGCTGGGGGTGCGCGGCGATATTTATTATTTCAACGTGGACGATCCCAATCCCTCCAACTCCGGCCAGCGCGTCGCCGGCGTGCCCAGCCCGAAGGGCAGTTTGATTTTCGGCCCGTGGAAACAGACGGATTTTTATGTGAGCGGCGGTTTTGGGTTTCACAGCGACGATGCCCGCGGGACCACACTGGTGATCAATCCCGACGGCACCGCCGCCTCGCAGTTGGGCGGACTTTATCAAACCTGGGGCACGGAAATTGGCGTGCGGACGCTGGCGGTTTCGCATCTGCAAAGCACGCTGGCGCTTTGGTTTTTGCATAGCGACTCCGAATTGCTTTACGAGGGTGATACCGGCCAGACCGTCACCACGCCGCAGCCCAGCAATCGTTACGGCATCGAATGGGCGAACTATTACACGCCGCTCCCGTGGCTGACCATCGATCTGGATTACGCCGATTCCGTCGCGAAATTCACGACGCCGGATGAGGATGGCGGCACCTACGTGCCCGAGGCAATTCAACAGGTGCTGACTGCCGGGATTACCGTTGCCAGTTGGCGCGGATTTTACGCGAGCCTGCGACTGCGGTATTTCGGCCCGCGCGATCTGATTTCGACCGGCACGGTGCGCTCGGCGGAAACCCTGCTGCTGAACCTCGGCGTGGGTTATCAATTCAATAAACATTGGAGCTTGCGCGCGGATATCTTTAATCTCCTCAACCGCGCCGACCATGACATCGATTACTATTACGAATCGCGGGTTTCCCCGAATGACGTCGCCTTCAGCCAGCTCCACTTTCATCCCGTCGAGCCGATTCAAGTCCGGTTTATCCTGACGGCGCGATTTTAAGAACTCGCTTCACAGATGCGTTCGCTCCGGCACAGCTTCTACGTTTCGCTGGGGGCGCACGCACTGGTGTTTGGCGCGGTCCTAGCCGCCGGTTGGGCGTGGCATGAGGCGCGACTGCCGGACAGTAGCTTTGGCGCCCCAAATGTGCTCACGGTCCTCGGTTTGCCGGAAGAGCCCGCGCCGCAGGCGGCGTCGGCGCCCGCGTCCCCACTTGCCCCTGCCGTCGCCGCCGTACCGCCCCTGCCGCCGCCTCCCCCGGTCTCCGCCCCGCCGCCAATCCCGCCACCCGTGTTGGCAACCGTCACGCCTCCAGCGCCGGACCCGTTGCCGATGCGGGAACCGGAGGTTGATGTGAAACCAACGCCGCTGGCGCCGGAAGTTTCGGCCACGCAGCCGGCCGCGGCCGCAGCCTCCTCTCCAACCTTGCAGGCCGTTGCGCCTGCCGGCGCGCCCGTGGCTGTTCCCGAGCCAGCCGCTGCCGCCGGCGGAACCGGAACAGGTGCGATGGCCTCCGCCAGCGGCGGATCCGTCGCCCGGCCAACCGCGGGGGAAACATCGGCCCGCCCGGATTATCGCAGAAATCCGGAGCCCGCCTATCCCCTCGCGGCCCGCCGGCGTGGCCAGGAAGGTCTGGTGCTGCTTCGCGTAATGGTGAGTATCAAAGGCCGTGCTGCCCGTGTCGAACTTAAGCAAAGCTCCGGCTATGCTCTGCTGGACGAAGCCGCAATCCGCGCTGTGCGCGAATGGGAGTTTGAACCCGCCCGCCTCGGGCCGCTTTCGGTGGAATCAGAAATCGAGGTCCCCGTTCGCTTCCGGATTGCTCGTTAATGCGGGAAGGTGGCGCATAATTTGACAGTTTGGCGCGCGACCTGGAGCATTCATTTCCGGGATTTCCATCGGAAGCACGGTCGCGGGATTTCAACCGGGGATGGTGGGCGCCGGAATTACGGAATACCCACGGCGCGATAGTAGCGGCCAGACGCGTTCGACAGGGAGGCGTCCTGATAAAGATAATTGGTCGAGGGCAACAGCAGATTGGTGAGGGTGGTCCAGCTACCGCCGCCCAGCAGCGGCTTGGTTTGCAACTGGTAGCGCGCTCCCTGCGTCCCTTGAAGGGTGAGGAGCGGGGTGCCGGTCTGGCCGGTGACAGCCAGGCGCGCGCGGGTGGGCGGAACGCAGCCGACAAAGGGAGCGCCGTCCGCGAACTTGAACAGCGCGGCATCGCCGCCGTTCAGGTTCAAGACGAGCTGACGTTTCAAGGTGGCGCCGCTGCCGCTGATGGTTGGCATCGCGTTGGTGGTGACGAGGCCGGTCAACGGATCGAGCATGAGCACCGCGCTGGGACCCGTCGAGCCGGTCTGGAAATTCAATTTAATCTCCTGCCAGCAATCCGCGGCCGAGCCGTTTGTGATGGTCAGGGCATTCACCACCATCAGGTAAACTTCGTTGCTATAGGTCGGACCATCGAAACTTTCATCAAGCGGTTTGAACCAGGAAATGATGACGTCCCCCGCGAGGCCGTTGTTCGTCGTGCCTTTGTTGTTCACCACCCAGCCGTTTAAATAGGGCTCGTTCTTGGCGAACTCCCACCAACTATATTTCAGCGTCGCGGTTTCTTCGGGGTCATTCTGAAAGCCGATTGGCAGCGCGTTGTAATTGGTGACACCACCGCTGACGGTCCGGCCGCGCAGGATCATGATGCTGGTGGTGAGGCCCGGGGGAAAATTGACCGAGCCGCTGGCCGGGCCGGGCGGGGGATTCGCGTCATTCGGGTTGTGCAGGTCGTAAATCGGTTTCAGGCAGACGAGCGCCTTGCCGAGATTCATGGCCCGGCGATTGGCGTCCGCCTGTTCGCCGTACAGCGCGTTGGTGTAGGTATCGCCGCTGTAACCGTTGGGCAGGATGTCGAACAGCGAGGTGGCGCCGTTGTTGTAGGTGAAGCCGATGAGGGTTTTGGCGTTGAAGGCGAGCGCGCCGAAGGTGTTCAGGCGCAGTTCCGACGGCGAGGGATTGCGATAAATCGTCTGATCATAATCCTGCCGCGAGTGAAACGTCTGCATGTACGTGGCGAAGGGAAGGTTGACGCTGATCCCCCACTGACGATACCGCCGCAATTCGCTGAACCACGTCAGGAACGGCCCGGTATTGGGAACGCCGGTCGTGTAGTCGGCCTTGAACGGATACGTGTCGAAGCAAAGCATGTCCGGGTGCGCGCGGCTGATGAAATCGCCGAGGGCGTTGTCGCTCGCCTGGCCGCCGTAATTGTTGTGGAAGAGAATCGTGCCCGGCCAGTTCGTCTGCACGGACGTGAACCAATTGACGAGCGTGGTGCGGATGGTGTCGTCGTTGATGTTCCATTCATCGCCCAGCTCCAGCGAAACCAACTGACTGAGGTAGGGCGCCTCGCCGTTCTGCGGCGGCATGTTGGAACTGTCACTGACCCACCGGCACCAGGGAAACCCCGGCGCGGCTCCCAACTGCGCGTTGTCGGAAGACCAGAACCAGTTGACGGAGTTGTAGCCCGCGTTGGTGTAGACCTCGAGGTGAAAAATGTCCGCCGACTCGACCATGCCCTGGAGTTGAAGTCCGCGGCTCAGGAGAATCTGGTTTCCCTTGCTGATTTGTCCGCGGGCGGTTTGGGAAATTCCCAGGAGAAAGGCGGCTACAAGGAGGAAAATCAGGCCACTTTGGAGAGGGGAGGCTTTGATTTGTGAGGCTGGAATCAACCGCGAACCGGAGCCAGGGCGAATGCCAACCGGACCGCGCAAACAACAAAAACTCATTCTTTCACCTTAACGCATATGGCACGGATTCCAAGGGAAAACCAGCGATTCCCGCAAGGGAAAAGGCCAAAAGAAAGGGCCAAAGGTCAAAAATTAACCGATGGCCGGTATGGGGTGGCAGACGCAAGGCGATTCAATGCGGGCCCGTGCTATTGCCGTTCGTATTCGCCCTTGTTCACGCGCTTGAGCACGGTGAATCCGGCTTTCTTCGCGTCCGAAATGGAGACCGTTTTGGGTGAGTTAAAGGTGGACCACACCTTGCGCACCGGTTTCTTGCAGGCCGGGCAATTCGTCAGGGGCTTGGCCGAAAGCGGCCGGTTCAGGGTGAACCGGCCGCCACAGGCTTTGCAGCCACCTTCGCAAACTTCGTATTCGTAGATGGGCATTACAGATTCGAGGTCAGCGACCAGGCTTTCCAATAGTGCTGAATGGCCTGGGAGGCCTTGCCGTGGAGCGCGAGCACGTCGCCGATGGAGATTTCCTTTTTCGCCTGCATGATCTTGCTGGGCGTGCCGCCGTGGCTGATGGCGTCCGAAAGGCTCACTGTGGCGAGCAGTCGGTCCACTTGCACGAGGCGGTCGATCTGGTCATCCGCGACGTTGCCGTGGAAGTGGCTCCATTTCGTGTGACCGAGCTTTTCCAATTCCTGCACGGCATCCTGTTCGAACGCGAACACCTGGCCGCCGTTGACGGGGCTGAGGTGGGTTGCATCCAGCCAAAGGACGTTGGGGGTGCCGATGCCCAGCGAGGCGTTGATATCGTCGATGGCCGCTTGAATCTCGTCCTGGTCCCACGGACTGGCGTTCCACGCCAGGGCTTCCAGCTTGTCCACGACGTTGGACTTCACGCCTTGCGGAGTGAGCACGGTGACGGTGAAGCTGCACGCGTTGGAATTGCCGCTGCAATCGTCGGTGGCCACCACGGATACGAGTGTGGTACCGAACGGCAACACGCTGCCGGAGGGCGGGGTATAGGTGACGTCCGTCGACGGGCAGAGATCAATAACCTTGGATCTATAATAGACCACTGCGCCGTTCGTCCGGTTCGCATCGGTGGTGATCGGAGACGGGCACACCAGCAAGAGCGGTTCATTCTCGTAGGCGCCGATATCGCAGCCGGTGGAGTCGGAGCGCGGGAAGCCGCGTTGATCCACTTTCAACGGAACGCCCTGGGCATCGCCGCAATAGCCAGTGTTGAGCGCGGGACTGCCGATGAGCAACGCCATCGTGTAGGTCGGTCCGCCGTTATCCTGGAGCGGTCCGAGCAACGGATCGATCGGACTGCCGCTGGTGCCCACGAGGTCGCCGTTCACGCCGTTCGACAAGCCACTGGTGCCGTCGCTGTCGAGGTTGTGTCCCAGCGAGGTGAAGGTGAGCGGGCCGTAAAAGTAGAAGTTCGGCGAGTCGTTGTTCGCGACGATGGTGGACAAAAAGATGTTCGTCAGGCCATTGGCGCCGTTCAACGCGATCAGGCAGACAGCGCCGTTGGTCGCGCCGGTGTTGTCGGCGATGGTGCAGGCCGTCACGTTGAGCGAAGGCGCGGCTTGCGCGTCAAACGCCACGGTCAGAAGGCCGCTGCCCGCGCCGCCGGGCGGGGTGGAGTTCCCGCTGATGGTGCAGTTTTGAATCAGGCCGTTCAGGCCCTGAAAATTCACGCCGCCGCCCTGGATGATGGCGAAGTTGTCGCTGAACGTACAACCTTTGGCGACCAGGATGGCGTCGATGGTGGAGATGCCGCCGCCCGCCGCCGTCGCTTGATTGCCGGAGATCGTCGTGTCGATCAACGTCAACTCGCTGCCCACGTCCGAGAAGATGCCGCCGCCGAAACCGGTGGAGTTCGTGCCGGAGGAGGGGGCGCTGTTCCCGCTAATCACGCAATCACTGACCGTGAGGTTGCCGTGATTGAAGATGCCGCCGCCGACGTTGTCCACGAAGCTCGTGGCGTCAAAGGCGATGCCGTTGCTGATCGTGAGGCCGGAGATCGAGACGTCGCCCGATTCCACATCAAACACGCGAAACCACGGGGTGTTCGTTTTGGAACTGCGCATCACCGTGAGTTGATCCGCGCCCGGGCCGACGATGTTCACGTCCTGGGTGATAACCAACGTGTTGGTGAGGGAGATGACCGCCGGACAGCGGAGCGAAAACTTGATCGTGGCGCCTTCCGGTGCGTCCGCGAGAACGGCTCGCAGGGAGCCGCGCGCGCCGTCCACGGTGGAGGTCACGGTTTTGACCTGCGGTTTGGGCGGATGCCCGTGCGACGATTTGGCGGCGGCGGAAGCGGCCCGCGCCGAGGAGTTGGGGGCAACGCGCGGTGAAACCACCGTCGGTCCGGCTAAAAGCGAGCTGACGGATAAGGAGAACGCCGCAACGAACGCGGCCTGACGATTGAACTGTTTCATAATAAGTTAAGGGATTCTTGTTTGGAGTCTGAAGTATCCGTCAACGAACCGTCGGTATCCCTTTCAAGTCCCAGTTGCTGAAACCGCGATCTATTTTCTGAATTCGTTGACACCACTTCCTCGAACGCGCAGGGCTGCCACCTTTCGCATTCCCCTTTTAACTACCACGCTTCGGTGTCGTTGTAAAATTTCTTTCTGCCGCCCGCGTGGAATGTTATTTTTGCGAAAAGCAGCCGCTGGCGCGCCGGGGCGGCGGGCTTGTCTCATTCCGTTACGAAATGTCCAGACGTTTGACAGAGGGCGGCGACGTCATGAGCACACCCGCCCCGGGGGCGCTCCTCGCAACCTTTCGCGGCCCTGGCGTGTGCTTTGGTGTTGACTCCGCAAATGCGTTGCGGAATCGTGGATTCGTGCGGCCAATCCTAATCTGAATCATGTCTGCCTCGCCCCTCCTGCAAGTCTCCGGTCTCCAGAAGAGCTACAACGTCCCCGTCCTCACCGACTTTGATTTCGAGCTGCGGGCCGGCGAGGTGCATGCGTTGATCGGCAGCAACGGCGCGGGTAAATCCACCTTTGCGCGCATCCTCTGCGGTCTCACCCCGCCCAATGGCGGGCAGATTCTTTTTGGCGGCAAGCCCCATGCGCCGCGCTCGAAGCGGGAGGCGGAGGAGGCGGGCGTGGTGATGGTCTTGCAGGAGTTGAACGTCATCAACACGCTGAGCGTGGCGGAGAATATTTTTCTGGATCGATTGCCGCGGCGCGCGGGGTTCGTGCGGTTCCCGGAATTGAATGCGCAGGCGCGGCAGGCGCTCGCAAAGGTCGGTCTGGAGGATCTCGATCCCACCACTCCCGCCTCGCAGCTCGGCGTGGGGCAGCAGCAGCTCGTGGAAATTGCCGGCGCGCTCGCGCAGAATTGCCGGCTCCTGATCCTCGACGAACCGACGGCCGCGCTCACCGATCCCGAAATTGAAAAGTTGTTCGAAAACATTCGCCGGCTCCAGGCGGAAGGCGTCGGGATCATTTATGTCAGTCACCGCATGGACGAGATTCGCCGGATCTCCAGCCGGGTGACGGTGCTGCGCGATGGTCGTCGGGTCTCCACGCACAATGCCGCGGATGTGCAGCCGTCGGACCTGGTGCGCGAAATGGTGGGCCACGATTTGCCGGAGCGGAAGAGCATGGCCGAACGTCCGGCGGGAGCGGTGGCGTTGCGGGTGCGCAATCTCCGACGCGGCTCGCGGGTGCAGGACGTCAGTTTTGAAGTCCGCGGCGGTGAAATTTTAGGTCTGGCGGGCCTCATTGGCGCGGGCCGCACGGAGACGCTGCGCGCAATTTTTGGCGCGGACAAAAAAGACAGCGGCGAAATATTTGTGGGCGGCTCCGCGCAACCGATCGAGATTCGCGGGCCGGGTGACGCCATCCGCGCCGGCATCGGCATGGTGCCGGAGGACCGTAAACAGGATGGTTTGCTGCTGCCGCAATCGATTCGCGTGAACACCACCCTGAGCACCCTGCGCCAGCATACGCGCGCGGGCGGCTGGGTGGACGTCGCCGCGGAAACCAAAACCGCCGAATCGCTGCGCCAGCGGCTGGCGGTGCGCTGCGCGTCGCTGGAGCAGGCGGTGTCCGAGCTGAGCGGCGGCAATCAGCAGAAAGTGGTCATTGGCCGATGGCTGGCGCGCGATTGCAAGGTACTGTTGTTCGATGAGCCCACGCGCGGCATCGATGTCGCGGCGAAGGATTTGATTTATCAGTTGCTCCGCGACCTGGCGGGGCAGGGCAAGGCGGTCGTGATGGTTTCGAGCGAGTTGCCCGAGCTGATGGCGTTGTGCGACCGGATTCTCGTCATGTCGGTCGGGCGCATCGCCGCGGAATTTCTGCCCGGCCAGTGGACCCAGGAAAAAATCACCCAGGCCGCATTCAGCGGACACCTCGACACGCGGCCGAAAGCCTGAGCGTTAAAATTTTCTCACGCGGGAAATTCGCCAGCCCCATTCCATTTATGCCCCGACTTCACATTCTTCACATTCATCACATTCCACTGTTGCTCGCGCTGATGCTATTGTTGCGACCGGCCGGCGCGGCGCCCATGACCCCGGAGCAGGCCGCACCGGTCAAAGTGATTTTCGACACCGACGTCGGCAATGACGTGGACGACGTGCTGGCGCTGGCCATGTTGCATTCGCTGCAAAGCCGGGGAGAGAGCGAGCTGCTGGCGGTCACAATCACCAAGCCGGATGAACTCGCCGGGCCGTTTGTGGATGCCGTCAACGCGTTTTACGGTCGGACGAACATACCGATTGGTTACACGCGCGCGGGGCTGACGAATGAGCCCGGAAAATTTCTGCAACTGGCCGACGCGAAAGACGGCGATAAACCGCGCTATCCCCATCGGCTCAAGCGCAGTTCGGATGCCCCGGCTGCGACGGATTTGCTGAGGCAGGTGCTCGCCCGGCAGCCGGATCACTCGGTGGTGTTAATCCAGGTGGGTTTTTTCTCCAATTTTGCGGCGCTGCTCGACACGCCGCCGGATGCGACGTCGCCGTTGAGTGGGCGTGAGCTGGTGAAGCAGAAAGTGAAATTACTTTCGGTCATGGCCGGTGGTTTCAAAGGCGGCAAGCCGTACCTGGAATACAACGTCGTGCAGGATTTGCCGGCGGCCAAGCGTCTGGCGAAGGACTGGCCGACGCCGATCGTTTGGAGCGGTTTTGAAATTGGTCTCGCGGTGCCGTATCCGGCGGTAAGCATCGAGCGCGATTTTCGTTACGCGACGCATCATCCCGTGCCCGAAGCCTACTACCTTTACAAGGCGCCCCCGCATGAGCGCCCGACGTGGGATCTAACGAGTGTGCTCTACGCCATTCGGCCCGACCGTCAGTATTTCGGAATCTCGGAACCGGGAAATGTGGTGGTGGAGGAAAATGGCCGCACGCGATTTGATGCAAACGCGCAGGGACGGGATCGTTACCTGACGTTAAATGAACTTCAGATTGCGAGAGTGAAAGAGGCGTTGGTCGAACTGTCCTCGCAACCGCCGAACAAGTGATCCCGAGGGGGGACTTGCCTAAGAACCGGAACGCTTTGCCAACTGGCGGCGGCGATTCCAAATAAAGGCACCGCCACCCAGCGCGAGCAGGGCCGCGGAGGACGGTTCCGGCACGGCGATGATTTGCAGAACATCCGGCGTGCTGTCGTTGTTGGAATAGACGCGGAAGCCAATCGTGTGGCCGCCGAGGAAGGAAGTGTTGTTGAAATAGGATTGGATGGAGCCGTCGTAGGTGTTCACGATGGCCACCACCTGAAGACCGCTGCCGCTATCGTAGATCAATGCGGCGCTGTCATAGCCGTCGTTGGTGCCGGTGAACGCGTAATTGAACTGCACCGGCTGGAGGCCGCTGCCGCTCAAAACAATCGTGTAATCAATGATGGAAACCGGCGGCTGCGGCGTGCTGGTCTGATGTTGGGAATCAACGGCACCTTCGATTTGCAGACTGTTCGGAGCGCCACCCGTGAAGACAAAAGCTGTGTTCTGATACAGGGGGTTGTTGTAGACCGTGCTGGTCCAGTTCGCGGGCGCGTAGTAGCCCCCAAAATACCCTGAAAATTGGGCGAAAACAGAACTGGCGGATAAGCAGAATCCCGTCGCCAGCAGCGCTACTGCAGCTTTGGTCAATTTCATAAGCTTGCCGTTTCCGAACCTGGCCGAAAATTATTCCGACCAATTAGGTGCGAAATTCGCAGAGAAATCGCCTCGTGTCAATGGTTAATCGGGTAAAATACGGACGAAAGTGGTTCGCCCTCAGGCAAATCCGTTGATCGATCCCGCGCAAACGTCGTTCTTCCCGCGGGAATTGGTCAAAAATCACCATTTTCCGGCAAAAACCGCAATCAGGGGTGTCGCAGGCGGAAGAAGCGACTGGATCCGTCGGTGTGGTTCGTCACGCAATAGCTGGAGCCCACGATCTCCGGTTCGGCCACGACGGCGGACCAGGTTTGCGGTCCAACGACATTGGTGGACGACTCCAGCATGAATCCGGCGACATTGGTGCTCCAACTTACGACCATTTCATTCTGAATTTTATCCATCGTGAGCGTGGGCGGAACAAGCGCGAAGTTCGCCACCAGATTCCGACTGCCCGTCGCGGGGAAGGTGTAACACGGTGTCGTGCTTACGATCTGGCCGTTCTCGGTCCAATTGGCGAAGCAACATCCGGGTTTCGGTGAAGCGCAGACAGTCACGGTCGCCCCGTTATCCACGATGCCGTCGCCGCTGGTGAAGCCGCGCGCGGCGGGCGCGGGAATGGTGACCACCGTCGCCTTCACCACGCCCGATTGCCAGGCGACTTGATCCACCCACGCCGTGTCGCTGCCGGCCGCGCCCGCGCCGTCCTTCGCATAGACCCAGGTGAGAATGTGTGTGCCCGCGCCGGAAATGACGAAGGTGGCGGGCCGCCAATCCACGTTGCCGGAAATGCTTCCCGGCTGCTCCTGGCCATCCACGAGAAATTTCAAAAAGTCGGAACCGGCCTGCGAGGAAACTTTTTCCCAGAAGGAAATGGTCCCGGGGCCGACCACCGTGGTTTGCAGCCAGGTGGATTGATTGTTGCCCGTCGAACCGGCTTGCGCCGCGAGGGTCGAATCGTGAGTGACGCCGCCCTGGGCATACCACGAGCCGGCCCCGCCGGTGTTCCATTTCGTGTTCGCCGCGTTCAGCGAGTCGCCGAGATTATTCAAGTCGAGGATCTGCGCAAGGTGCTCGCCGTCGAGACCGGGATTCGCCAGGTAGCTCGACCAGGAGCCGGCGTAATAGGGCCGCCAGATCGAGGTTGGGTATTGCGAGGCATTGTTGCCGGCCCAACTGCCGGAATCAAGCGGCGCGCCTGAATTGTCAAGGGTCACGCCGGTAAACGTGTAGGAGATTGAAACAGCGCCCAATCCCAAATAATCGGCGTAGCTGGAACTGCCATCATCGGCAAACCAAAGGGTGATAGTACCCGTGCAAGTCCCGTTGCCGGTCGGCACATAACTGATGTCGTAACGATAAATTGGAAAATTCCATACCTGTCCCTTGATGGTCGTCAGATTGCCGATCAGCGCCATGGCGTGACCGTGCATGGAATTTTGTCCGCCAAGCTCCTGCCGCAAATACCGCCACAGCAGGCCCGGCGTCGGGCGAAACAGTGAAATCTCCGTGGCCAGCGTGTCGTTGTAGTACGCCTCGGTCATCAACGCCGCGAGGTCGCGGGGCCGAAAGGTGACGCCACCGCACACGCGATTCCCCGACGGCATGGATTCCCAGATGCTCGCGCCCGCCCACGCATGACAGTGCCCCGCCCAGTCGGGCTGATTCAACTCGGGGCCATGATTATCGTGTTCCCACTCCTGCGAGTTCGATCCCGCAAAAGCGTCATATCGCGAGAGGGCTTCGTTGTCGCTGTAAAGATTGGGCGGCTCGGTGGCGTTGAAGGGCCAATACCAGCCGGACCACACGCCCCAATCGCCGGAGACATCCGCCGACTCGACGGTGGCGGCTCGAAGGCTGGTCGCAGCGCCAAGGCCGAGGATAATTGCGCACGCGACGCTGTGGGGCAGTCGCTTCACTTCGCACCTCCCGGTTGCGTGGCGGAGTGGCCAAAATCGGTAAGCCAGCTTTTACGGATGAGTTCATTGAACTCCCATTTCTCCGCGTAAATGGGCCACGGATGCGCGTTGTCCCAGCTCTGTCGTTCGAATTTATCCGCCGAGGTGGAAAGCACGATAACACCGGATTTCACGGCGGACGCCGAGGACATCGATTTCGCGCCCGGCAAGGCTGTGAAAGTCATTTTCTCACCCGGCCGGAACGCCTGCGTGGTGGAAGCCGAAACGGAGCGGGGGCTTTTGCGCGTCGTTCCGGTTCTCGGAGCGGGCGAGGCGGCGCGATAAGCGTTGGTTGCCGCGCCGGCAAAATGTGGCACGGTGAGAGGAAGATTCGGAAAATCGTCAGGCACAAACGGGGTCTCGTCGTCCTTGGAAAAATTCGATTCGACCACCGGCGCGGATGCGGCGCGCCCGGATTTGGCCAGGCCCGGTTGGTGCAATTCCCGGCGCATCACGAGCAGGTCCCGCATGCGAAAGGAACAAACGAACCAATAAGGGCAGCGATTCTGACCTTCGGGTTTGATGGATACTTCGTAGCAAGCCTCGCCATCGACGACGTTCGTCGCGTCCACCGAAAACTTCCAGGTTTCCTTTTCCAGCCATGCGGGTGTCGCGCCCGGGCGATTCTCGCCGCGGTCGTATCGCTGGCTATCCACAGTCCACCAATCGCCGACGGACCACTGCGGCCGGCAGGTGGCGAGCGTGGCCGGGGTGGATGGCGAACCTGCCGCCGCGGCCAGCGGCAGCGCTGCGCACATCAGCAGCAGGGCTGTAAACTTCGTCGCCTTCATTTTCAGTTGGTAATTCATCGACCGTCGTCGGCCGGCTGAATCAAAAATCCCGGCCCGATTTACACTAACCCCGGACGGTGTGGTGTAAATGTGGCGAGGCGCTGAATTATCGCTGAATGTCGTCCCGGGGAGGACCCGAGGCGGCCCATCCGTGTTTCCCCGGGTACGAGGTCAACCTGGACGTATAACGGGTGCATCGCTGAGGCCGGCCGCCAGATTTCTTGCCAAGTACGATGGGGTCGTTTCAAATGGCGCGGACGTATGGCTGACACTGCGAAGGCCGCCCGTGCGCGGCGAATTGCCACGGTCATCCTCCCGTGGTTGATCGGTGGCGGAGCCTTGCTGGTCTATGGCCTCACGTTGAACCACTGGGTTTCGTTGCGAAGCCTCCCGGTCGTGGCGCGGGTTTGGGGGTGGGACTGGCAGCCGCAAATGGAACGTCCGCTGGTGTCTCTGCTATTCTTCCCGTTTCGATTTGTTGCCCCGGCGGCGCTGCCGCTCGCGTTAAACCTGTTCACGGTCGGGTGCGCCGCGCTCGTGTTGATGCTGCTGGCGCGCTCCGTGGCGCTCTGGCCGCAGGACCGCACCCGGCCGCAATGGTGGCGTGAGAAAAGCAAATTCGCGATTCTCTCTACGCCCACCGCCTGGCTCCCGCCGTTGTTCGCCGTGCTGGCCTGCGGACTGCAACTCACGTTTTGGGAAAACGCCACGTCTGCAACCGGCGAAATGATCGACCTGCTCATCTTCGCGTGGATCATCCGGGCGCTATTGGAATTTCGTGTCAGTCAAAAGCAGTGGTGGCTCTCCAGCGTCGCTTTCCTTGGTGCCGTCGGCATGGCTGACAATTGGGTTTTACTGGTGTACGTGCCCGCGTTTTGCGCAGCCGTGGTTTGGCTCAAAGGCTTTGCGTGTCTGGATCTGAAATTTCTGACGCGGATGGCGATGTGGGCGTTGCTGGGATGGCTGCTCTACCTCGTGCTGCCGTTGCAGCAAAGTTTATCGTCGCCGGATCAGATAAATTTTTGGGCCGCGTTGAAGGGGGAATTCCGGTTGCAAAAAAATGCCTGGGCCTTTTTTTCCAAGGGAACCCTGGCGGCGCTGGCATTCTCCGTGGGCGTGCCGTTCCTGGCGATATCGGTTTGCTGGCGGGGCAAGAATCCGAATTTTGGCGATGACAGCCTGGTTGGCTCCCGGATCACGAAGGGGATTTTTCATTTCGTCCACGCCGTGTTTTTGTTCGTTTCGTTTTGGATCATGCTGGATCCGCCGTTCAGTCCGCGAAAAATCGGCTACGGCATTCCGTTCCTGACGCAGTATTACATCTCGGCGCTGGTGATTGGTTATTGCGTCGGATACTTCCTCCTCATCGGCTCGATTGACGTGCCGAAATACGTCGCCCTGCCGACGCTGGCGTTGATCGGCATATCGCTGGTAATGGTGCCGGCGGCGTTGATCTGGCGGAACCTCGGCCAGATACGGGCAACGAATGGCCCCATCCTGCGCGATTTCACCCGGCAGCTTTATGAGGGGCTGCCGCGTGGCAAGTCGTTTGTGCTGAGCGATGACGCCACACCGTTGCTATTGCTCCGGGTGGAACTCGCGTCAAGCGGCACCGCGAAACAGCCGTTGCCGCTCGACGCGCGGGCGCTGATTTTCCCGCAATACCAACGTTATGTGGCGCGCACATTTCCTTCGCTATGGCCATACCCGGCGCCAACGAATGGAGTGGAAATTGTCGAGCCGGTCGTCGTCCTGGGGATGATTGAGCAACTGGCGGCAAAAATGCCGGGGGTCTATTTGCAGCCGAGCTTCAACTATTTCCTCGAACGGTTGCAAGCTCAACCGCGCGACGCGATTGTTGATCTTTCTCCGCGCGCGGCGGGCGCGCGGGCTTCGCTGGATGATTCGGTATTCACAGGCACGGAACATTACTGGCAGAACCTCTGGACGAATTCCTTGAACGGCCTCGCGGCCAACCCGGCGATCAAACCGGTTCAAGGGCGGGGTGGCGCATTGAAAGTGGCGCGACTGCTGCAACTGGCGGCGGAACAAAACGCCACGGTCTTGTTTGTGAACGCCGCTTATTCCAAATCGCTCAACAACTGGGGCGTCACCGCCCAGCGCTCGGGGCACTGGCCGGAGGCTGGAATTTGGTTCCAGCGGGCGGCGGATCTTAAGCCGGGAAACCTTTCCGCTCACATCAATCTGGATTTCAATCAGCGCCATCAACGTGGGAACGCGCAGCCGCTGGATCGCGAGACGGTCGAAAAGGATTATTTGAATTACTTCACTCGCTATCGCAATTGGGAAGCCGCCGTCAACGGCAACGGGCCGCTCGACGAGCCGACTTTTTTGTTCGAGACCGGGCGCGCCTTGCTCGCGCGAGGCACTTCGCGGCAGGCGGCCCTTGCTTTTGCGAGATGCGTCGAACTCGCGCCGACATGGCCGGAGCCGAACCTTTGGCTGGCACAAACTTTGGTCAATGAACAGAATTTCGCCGGTGCGGTGCGCGTGACCGACGCGGTGCAGCCCGCGAACTTGCCCTCCGACGGTGGCGGACTCGCGCAATATCTGTTTTGCCGGGCGACCGCGTTGCAGGGCTTGAACCAAACCAACGAAGCCGCCCGGTGCATCTCCGAATTCGTGGCCAGCCACCCGGAACAGAAGGACATACTGTCGATTGCCGCGCGTCTATATATGCAGCAGATGGCCTATCAACCCGCGCTGGGTGTGCTGGGCCAGTTGCTCCGTCACGAGCCGGACAAGTTGGAATACCTGGCCAACAAGGGTCTGGCGGAAATCCAACTGTCCCAATACGACCAGGCCATCGGCACGCTCACTGAAGCGCTGGCGCTGGCGCCGAACAATCAAATCGTCAAATTGAACCGCGCCATCGCCGGCGTGCGCGCGGGTCGCCTCGAACCGGCATGGGCTGATTATCAGGACTTGCTGGCTCGCTCGCCGAACTCGGCGAAGGTGTTGTTTGGTCTCGGGGAAATCGCGTGGCGCAAGCATGATACGAATGCTGCGCTGGGATTTTATGAGCAGTGTTCCACTAACAACCTGCCGGACCTGGCGGACCGACGGCTGGTGTTGCAGCGCTTGCAACAATTGAAAGGCGCGGCGCTGAACTAACGCGCTTCGATGGATGTCGCCGGCCTGGCGGAGGTTTTGTTCCGGATGAGCGCGAAGCGCGCGCAAAATGTTCCGACGGGACGCCATACGAGCCAGAGCGCGAGGGCAATCAACGCGGAGTTCTCCAACAGCTTGGTGCAGAGGAAGACATCGCCGCTGCCACAGCCGCAATTAAATTTCACCGCGCAAATCGCGAGGTGTTGCAAGTCGGCGATCGCCAGCCCGCGTCGCAAAACCAGCAGGGTAAAAGGAACAAGCATGGCGGCCACCACCAGCGCGGTGCCGCGCACGCCAATTCCCAGGAGCAACAGCAATCCGGAAAAGATCTCAAACCAGGGCAGGGCACTCCCGATACTGTTTAGAATGAAAGGATTGGAAACGACGCCATATTCATGCACTTGCTTCAGAAAATCCTGCGGATCGTGGAGCAGCGCCTTGCTGATTCCCATGTAGACAAAGCAAACCCCGAGAATCAAGCGCGCGACCAGGGCGATGACATCCGCCGCGGCGTTCGGCGGAGGAGAGGATTCAACTGTCGATGATGGAGTCACGGTTAAGGTTTCGGACCGTTTGCGGGCGGGGAATTCGTGAGGTTCCCGCTGTTGCGCGCGCCGATTTCAATGGGCATCCGGTTGAGCTGCCACTCCGTCATGCCGCCGCCGTAAACGAAAATCTTTTCCTTCGGCAAAGTCATGGCGTCACGAACGGACAACGCGGCATGTTCGCTCTCTTCGCAGTCACCGCCTCCGCAATAGAATATGATTTGTTCCGCCGCGAGACAGACGGGGGTGATCGTGGGCAGGTAATCCATCGCGTGGAAGCGGTCGAATTGATACGCTCCGGGAATGTGACCCGCCTGATAGTGCTCGTCATTTCGCGCATCGATAAAGACGACCAAACCCTGTTCCCGCCGGGGATCGTGAAACAACTGCGTCACCTGATTGCTTTCCGCCAGTTGCAGTCCGAGTTTCTCGAACCGCTGCGCCAGCGTTTCAGCGGGCGGCAGATTGGCAGTCCCGCTGGCCACCGGAGCGACGGGGAATTTCCCGGCGTCACCGGGAAAGTAGTTTGCCTTCAGCGAAAGTCCGCGAGGAGAAATGGCATTGGCCGCAAAGGCCAGAATTGCGCTGGCAATTCCAACCAGCAGAGCTTCCTGCAGGACTCGTTTCACTTGCCGGGAGGCACCGGTGGCGGAGCGATCTGATTGAACGCGGCCGACGTGTGCGGGGCGTTGCCAGGCTGCGGCGCATTCGGAATCTGCGCGCGCGTGGGCCGGGGTATCTGGGTGATGGGGATTTTTACCAGCGGCATCTTCGGATTGCTGGATTTTATCGTCAGTTCAATTTGCTGCCCCGGCGTCACTTCAAAGCCCTGCGGGAATGAAACGAAGGCGGTGAACGTTCGGCCCGGCTGCATTTCCTTCAGTTCCACACCGATGCCGGGGAGGCTGACTTTCGGATCGGAAAGCGTGAGCGCATTCGTGCTGTTATTTTGGATGGTAACGGAGTTGGTGACCGTCGCGGTCAGCGGCGCGGGTTGAACGGAGACATGCGCGGGAACCACCACGATGGGCGGTGTCACGTTGACATACACCGGCACGTTCAGCACGGGCATGTTTGTCAGCGAGGTCTTGAGGCTGATTTGCGCCTGGGCGCTACCGACGATGACCGGATCGGTCGTTTGAATGATCAGGCGAAAGCCTTTGCCGGGGACGTCATTGGTCAGGGTGGCAATGAGCGCCTTGTTGTTGCTCTCCGGAGCCCCCAGCGTCAGCAGCTCATCCGAATTGTTCGTGATGGTCACCGTGGCGGAGGCTGACGATGCATCGGCGGGGACGTTGAGCGCGAGAAATTGCGGGTTGATATCAATCTGTTTGAAAACCGAGCCCTTGAGTTGGAGCATCACGATCGGCTGGTTGGAAACATTGCAAGTGACCGTCACTTGCTTGAACACGGGCCCATTGTAACCGGTGGTGTTGAACTGAATCGGAATTTGTCCCGCTTTGCCGGGGGCGACTTCCTTGGTCCACTCGCCCGCGGCGGTGCAACCGCATTGTGGCTGGACGCCTTTGATTTCGAGGACTTGGTCGCCAACGTTTGTAAAATTGTAGGTGTGCTTGACCGGTTCGCCGGATTTCATGCGGCCGAAATCATAGAGCACGTTCTCGAATTGGATTTTGGCGCCGACGGCATTCGTCGCCGGGGTCGCGGGGGCGGCAGGCGGCTGGGTCGGCACGGGTTGCGCGCCCACATGGGCGAGTCCCAAAGCTGTGATTGCTGCTGTCAGCGCAAAATCCTTGATCGCTTTCTTCATAAATAGTGTCGTTCTCCTAGCATGCCAGAGAATGGCCGGTTTGGGAAGTTGAATTTCTTAAAGTCAAGCTAATAGACCCACCGCGACGAATATTCGCGAAACGCAGAGGTGCCTTGAACTCAGGCTTTTACGTGCGATCGCAGTTGTTCCATGATGGCCGCCACGCACTCACCCACGCTGTCGCGGTCCGTTCGCAATTCAATTTCCGGCTTCAGCGGCGCTTCATACGGAGCGGTGATGCCTGTAAACTCCTTGATCTGGCCGGCGCGAGCCTTCGCGTAAAGGCCCTTGGGATCGCGTTTCTCGCAAACCTTGAGCGGCGCGTTGACGAATACCTCGAGGAATCTTCCGGGCGGTGCAATCTTCCGCGCCAAGTCCCGGTCTGAACGATAGGGAGAAATAAAGGCCGTAATGCAAATCACTCCCGCGTCGGCGAACAGCTTTGCCACCTCGCCCGCGCGCCGGATGTTTTCCTTGCGGTCCTGCTGCGAAAAGCCGAGGTCGGAGCAAAGCCCGTGACGCAGATTGTCACCGTCGAGCACATAGACCTGGCGGCCTTTCAGGAAAAGCTCCCGCTCCAACTCAATCGCCACCGTCGATTTGCCGGAGCCGCTGAGGCCGGTGAGCCACACGACACAACCCGAATGACCGTGCATCTCCGTGCGTTGTTCCGCCGTGATTTTGCCGCGGTTCCAGAAAATATTTTCGCTCTTGTGAACCGAATCGCCGGTGCGGCGCGGATAATTGTCGCCGATGATGATACCGCCGCCCGCGACTTCATTTCCGTCCACGAGGACAAATCGGCCGGTGGGCACGATTTCATTGATGGTGTCAAAAGCCACCGGCCGCCGCGTTTTGATTTCGAGCTCCGCCACCTCGTGCCGGCCCACCGTTGTGTCGCTGTCTTTGCGTGTCACCGGGCTCAATGTGGACGCATCGATCACTTTTGAGATGGAGGCGACAACGCAATCCGCTTCCTGGGTGGCGAGTTTGAGTTTATACTTTTTGCCGACCGTCAACGGTTGTCTGCCCAACCAGAAAAGGCGCGCCTTGAACTGTGTCAGGACATACGGAGGCGTGCTCTCCAATGCGGCAATCGCGCCACGCTCGACAAAGATTTGTTCCGTCAACGTCAGGCCGATGGACTCTCCGGCGCTGGCTTCTTCGCGCACGGGCGCGTGCCAGCGCTCGAGGGTTTTGACGGAACTGACTTTATTGCCGGGACTGAAGACGAGGCGGTCGCCGACCTTGATGGTTCCCGATTCCACCCGCCCGGCGAGAATTCGTTTGCGGTCGAATTTATAAATGTCCTGCAACGCGAAGCGCAGCGGTTTGCTGGCGGTCGCAGCGGGATGTTCGAGACTATCAAGCGCTTCGATGACCGTGGGACCTTTCCACCACGGCATTTTTTCGCCGCGTGCGGACAGGTTATCACCCTCGCGCGCGGAAATCGGAATGAAGAACTTCGCCTCGATACCGGCGGACTTCAGAAAGGCGCGGTATTCCGCCTCGATGCCGGCAAATTTTTTCCGGTCGTAGTGCTCCAGGTCCATCTTGTTGACCAGGACCACGATCTGCCGGATGCCGAGAAGATTGAGCAGGTAACCGTGCCGCCGGGAATTTTCCTGAATACCCTCGTGCGCATCGATCAGGAGCAGGGCCGCGTCGGCATTCGCCGCACCGGTGACCATGTTCTTTAAAAATTCGATATGGCCGGGCGCGTCGATGATGACGTATTGCCGCTGGGGCGTGCGAAACCAGATTTGAGCGGTGTCGATCGTGATGTTTTGATCGCGTTCGGCCTGGAGAGCGTCCATCAGGTTGGCCCATTCGAAGGGGCCGCCGTGGCGCCGGGAGATTTCCTGAAGCTGCTCGAATTTGCCGTCCGGCAGGGAGCCGGTGTCGTGAAGCAGGCGGCCGACGAAGGTGGATTTTCCGTGGTCCACATGCCCGACGATCACAATCTTGAGTTGGCCGGCGGCGTCGGCTTCCGCAGTGAACGCAACTGGTTTTTGATGCTTGGAATGCGCCACGCCTATCCTTGCCACGCGCGGGCGCTGGATTGCCAGGTTTGCTTGCTGCCTTCGTTTGCCTTCACCAGGTCACTCTAACGACGCGAACCTGCGTTGTAAACGTGTATAGCGATTTTGCAGTGATGGGAGAAATATCGCGATCTCCAGGCTTACTTTTTGGTGCTGCTTACTTTTTGGTCGCGGCCGCTTCCATTCCACCGGACGATGTGTCAAACTTCGCAGGATGCTTGTTCGCACCGTCATTATGTTTGCACTTTTGCGGCTGTTGCTCGACCCGGGATCCGCTTCCGGGGCGCCATCGAATTATTCGCTCGACTACACCAATCAAACCGATCCCGCGCTGCAGGCGAAGCTCGAAGCACTCGACGCCACGCTCCGGGCGCGGTTCGGCATGGACGCCACGCAGACGGCGGTGGGAGTTTTGGATTTGCAAACGCGCCGGCTCGCGATGATCCGTCCCGACCATGAGGAATACGCCGCGAGCGTCGCAAAAATCGGAATTCTGCTCGCTTATTTTCAATTGCATCCGGAGGCCGCGACAAACCTGGATCCGACCGCCCGTCATGATCTTGGGTTGATGGCGAAAATCTCCAGCAATGAGATGGCCGCGAAATATTCGAAACAAATCGGCCTCCGCGAAGTGCAGCAAGTCATCAACTCCTACCATCTTTACGATACCAATCACGGCGGCGGCATTTGGGTTGGCAAACATTATGGCGCCGGTGGCGAACGGATCGGCGATCCCATCGCCAACAACGCGCACGCCGCCACGGTGCGCCAGCTCCTGCGCTATTTTCTAATGCTGGAGCAGGACCAGCTGGTTTCACCCGCGGCGTCGAAAACCATGCGGGAGATATTCGCATCGCCGGACATTCCTCACGATGACATCAAATTCGTCAAAGGCCTCAAGGGTCGCGACGTCCAGATTCTGCGCAAGTGGGGCTCGTGGGAAAATTGGTATCATGACACGGCCATTATTTCCGGGCCGGGCCGGCGGTATATTTTGGTGGCGATGACCGTTCATCCCAAGGGCGACGATTACCTGGTTGCGCTTGCGCCGGCGGTGGACGACCTGATGAAGCAGTGACCATGCAGCTAGAGTCGACCCTTGAGGGCAGGCGACGCCAATCGGCGTCGGACGATTGGTTGATGGTTGGCACGCGAAGGGTGCGGCTGTTCTGCGTGCGAAATCTAAGAGCCCGGCGCTATGTGTTGCGATTGAAGGCCGATGGCGTCGCGCGCGTGACCGTGCCGCGCGGCGGTTCGGTCACGGAGGCAAAGCGTTTCGCGGAACGTCAATCAGCGTGGCTGGAGAAACAACTATTGCGCCAGGCCTCCGCGCCCGCGCGCTCCTCCGAATGGCCGCCGGGAACGGAAATCTATTTTCGCGGCCAGCGGGTGCGGCTGGAACTTTCCGGGCCAGGCGAAATTAGATTCGGTTCAGAAACACTTTTGGTCTCCGGCACCTTGACTGATCTTCGACCTGCCGTTGAGCGACATCTGAGGCGGCTTGCGGCTTGCCGCCGCTGGTGCCGTTTGACTGAGGTAAAGCGGGTCGTGCGGAATGCGGCGAAGCAGCCGTTGAGCGACATCTGAGGCGGCTTGCGGCAGGTGAATTGCCGCCGCTGGTGCTGGCGTTTGCGGCGAAGCATCAATTGCAGGTAAAGCGGGTGAGCGTGCGGAATCAGCGGAGTCGTTGGGGTTCCTGCTCGCCCCAGGGACATATCTCACTCAACTGGCGGCTGGTGCAAACGCCCGAATCCGTGCGCGACTACATCATCCTGCACGAATTGGCGCACCTGCGGCAAATGAACCACTCGCGGAGATTTTGGGCGGAGGTCGCGCGGTTGTGCCCGGAATTCGAAGCGGCGGAGAAATGGCTGAAGACGCACGCGGGATTGTTGGGTTAGACTGTATGGGAGGAAAATTGTTTTAAGGGACACATGAAGTCTTTTTTCAAAAAGAGATTATCGAAAATTGAAATTGAATTGCTGGAGAGTGTTATTCGTGGCGACTTGGACGCGGTGGAAAAATGCCTGAAGGCGGGCGCATCGGTGAACTTGCAGGACAATGAACTCGGCAAACTTCCCTTCTACACGCAGACCACGCCGTTGATGTACGCGGCGGAAAAGGGGAATTTGGAGATGGTCCGCTTCCTTTTGAAAAACGATGCGGACGTGTCGCTCGCGACGAAGTCGGCGGCGGAGGACGGCGGCGACGGATCGGAGGCGCTGCACTTCGCGGTGGCGGGGAAA
>JBGALR010000026.1:0-99275 GCA_044223735.1 Limisphaerales bacterium
ACTCTCATATTCGTTCATTTCTTGAGTTTCCTGTTGTTGACCTTGAGCGGTTCACAACACGGTCTCTCAAGTCACTCCCGGAGTTGTCAAACTCCGGGAGCCTCCCCGGCAAAGCCGGGGGGTCTCCCATTCATCTAGAACGTTTTTCCTATTGTCATTTTGTTCGCGAACAGCCCAAAGTGCCCGCGATTAACGACCGTTAAAACCACCATAACGTTCCAAATATGACACGCCGATCATTTTTGCAATCCGTGGGCTTGGGGATGGCCGCCACCCCCTTTATTTCCCAAACCATGGCCGCCGAAAAACCGATTCAGGGCTTTGAACAGACCCCGCAAACTTCGGATCCGTACGCGGGCTGGCAGCCATTTTCCGATCGGAAATTGCGCGTCGGCATCGCCGGGTATGGCGTCTGCCAGTTCGGCGCGGCTTTTGGATTCCAAAATCATCCCAACGTGGAAGTCGTCGCCGTCAGCGATCTATTTCCCGATCGTTGCGCCGCGCTCGCCAAGGCTTGCAATTGCACCAGGACCTATCCGTCGTTGGAAGAAATGGTCAAGGACGACAAGGTCGAAGCCGTTTTCATCGCGACGGACGCACCCAGCCATGCGCGGCTCGCCATTGATGCCTTGAAGCGCGGTAAACATGTGGCGTCGACGGTGCCGGCGGTGTTTGGCTCCATGGACGAAGCCGAGGCCCTTTTCAAAGCGGTCAAATCCAGCGGTCTCAAATACATGATGTTCGAGACCTCCGCTTTTCACGAAGACCTCGCCGCGATGCGGCAGATCTACCGCGCGGAGGGATTCGGCAAACTGGTTTATTCGGAGGGAGAATATTATCACTACATGCCGACCCCGATCGACTCCTACAAGGGCTGGCGCGTGGGCCTCCCGCCCCAATGGTATCCCACGCACTCCAACGCTTACTACGTCTGCGTGACCGGCGGCCGGTTCACAGAAGTGAACTGCCTTGGAATGCCGAGCATCATCGAACATTTGCAGCCGGCGCATAATCCCTACAAAAACGCGTTCGGCACGGAGATCGCCCTGTTTCGCACGAGTGAAGGCGGCATGTCTCGCATGGCGGTGAGCTGGGACACACCCGGCACCGGCGGCGAAATGGGACGCATCCGCGGTCAGAAAGGTTCCTTTTACGGCAAATATGAAGGCCTGGAAAAAACGCTCCCGCCTCTGCGTCGTCCGCCCCTGCCACCCGGGCTTCCGCTCGGCGGCCACGGCGGCTCGCACGGCTATCTAACGAATGAATTTGTCACCGCCGTCATTCAGGACCGGAAACCGCTCGTCGATATCGGGATGGCCTTGAACCTGACCATTTCGGGCATCGCCGCTCACAAGTCGGCGCAAAAGAACGGCGAGCGGATAAAAATTCCGCAGTACGCGATTTAAGGTTCGTTCCCCTGCTTTGCCGGTTTCGGGAGCTGCGCTCGAATCGCCGCCGCGACCTCTCCGCCCAACGCTTCGTAACCAGCCTTGGCGAAGTGGACGTCCTGCTTCGTTTGATATTCGGCAACATGCGGCGTGATGAACGTGTTGAGGTCATTAATGACGACGTGGTTTTCCGTCATGACTTTGATGGCGATGCGGTTGTATTCCCCGATATCGGAGAACTGGCGCGAGGGAACCAGTTCGCCCGGTGGCACCGGCGTGGTGGAACACCATACAAGTTTCGCGCCGGTGGCTTGCAGACGTCTCACCAACTCCCGGAGATTTGCCTCGTATTCGGCGGGCGGGACCTGCTGTTTGCCCGGCGCCAGGAACTTCGCATCGTGCAGGCCGAAGTTGAAAGTGATCACGTCCCAGCGCTGCGTGCCCAGCCAGCTCGAGAGCAGTTTCAAACCATTGGCGCTCATGCGGCCGTTCCCGGGAATGCGCCGGACGTCAGCTTCGCCCTTCAACGCCGCCTGCACGACCGGGGTGTAACCGATCGAGATGGAATCCCCGATGATCAACACGCGCGGCAAACCGGCCGCTTCCTTCACGGCTGTTTTGCTTTTTGCTCCGCCGCCGGAATGTTCGAGGATTTGCCCATCCTTCAGCAACTGTTCACGCAGCTTTGCATACGGCACCTGCTGCACCGCCACGCCGTCGTTGATGGCAAGGGCGGCCGCAGTCGCGGCGGATTGGCCCAGAATCATGAACACCGGTTCCATGCGGATCGAGCCGTAGGCGATGTGCGAACTCGAAGCGCACACGGGCACCAGCAGATTTTCGCACTGCCCCGGTTTCGGCACGAGCGCGCCATAGGCAATTTGATAGGGTCCGCGCGTGGAGACGCCGATATCACCTTCGTTTTGCACCGATCCATCCGCCGCGATGTAGCGCTGCACGTTATGGGAGTCCATGCCATACGACCCCATGCCCACCGACTCCGGCGTCGGCCGTTTTTTCAGCAATTCATTCTCCGTCATCACGAACTTGCCGCTCATACGGCGTGCTTCGCGTACATAAAGTTGATGCGGCCAGTTGCCGTTATCCGTGAACTCATCCTTCGCGAGGCCCCACGTCCGCATTTTCTCCTGTACGTCACGGGGCACCTGCGGGTCGTTGGCGATGAAGTATAGCAAACCTTGCTGATAACGCTGATGCTCGCGGGCTATTTCGCGGCGGCGTTCGTAGCTGGCTTCCGGGTAATCGTAATTGGCACCGATAGCGTCCATGCTCATCGGCCCGTGATTGTTCACGTCGGTTTTGGCGTTTGGAATGGGATCGAATTTGGCGAACGTCTCGCGCCAGCCACTTTGAAAAATGCGCAGCAGCAGTTCGTATTGTTTGGGGTCGTAACCCTCGGGCTTGGGGAAGGCCACGCGATTGGCTGGATTATCCGTCAGGCAGAGGCGATAGCAGTAAGCTTGTATCTTCTTATCGCCCTCGCCGGTCCTGCCCGGCGGCTCCGTGCTGATTCCGGGAAGCACGCCGCTTTTGGAATCCCCGGGAATAACATACGGGCTGATCTTCTGCGACAGCACACCAAAGCGATGTCGGTGATGAAACGCGTCGGGCTGAATGCCGTTCCACTGTTCTCCGTAAACGCTGTTGGCCTCGCGGCCCACTTCATATTCCACACCCGCGGCCGCCATCAAATCGCCTTCGTAGGTGGCATCGAGAAATATTTTGGCGCGATAGGTCCGCCCATCCACCGTGGTGATGGACACGATCCGCGAACCGACCTTTTGCACGCCATTGGTGCGCTTCAGCCATTCGCCGCGATAGACGGGAATTTTGTATTCGCGGATAAAATCCTCGAACACCTGCTCCGCGACATGCGGCTCGAAAGTCCAGCGGCCCATCAGATCATCGGCCCCGGCCGGCAACTCGGGCGCCTTCTGCCATTTCCAGGCATCCGGCTGGCGGTAGCGCCTCGCAATCCGTTGATAAAACTCCAGAGAGATGCCGCCAATCACCGACTTGTCGCCGGTGTCCGTGTAACCCAGCCCGCCGCTGCTCAGTCCGCCGAGATGCCGCTCGGGACAGACGATGACGACGGATTTGCCCATGCGCGTTGCCTGCACCGCAGCGGCGACCGCCGCGGAAGTCCCGCCGTAAATGCAAAGATCCGCTTCCGTCACCGCGACCGCACGAAACGTCGCGGCGCACAATAGGAAGGAAAGCCCGAGAAATTTCATTTGGGGTGGCAACGCAAAAATCCGCACGCTCGTCAGTCGAGATTTTTGATTTTCAAATTGCGATACCAAACCGGCGCGGCCGCCTTGCCGTGGAGTCCTTGCAGGCCAATGGAACCTTTCCGTGAAAAATCCTTCAACGCCCGGGAAAATTTATTGGGCGTGCCATCGGGATTCTTTTTCACTTCAGTCCAGTCGTCGAGATTCACATCGAGCACCGGCTCGCCGTTGAAGACCAGCGAGAGGTGGCTGTCACGACAGGTGATGGTGTAGTGGTTCCACTCACCGACCGGCTTCGCCGCATTTTTGGATGGCGGTTTCGCGTCGTACAGCGCGCCGACCATCCCATACTTCGAGCCGTCGGTGGAGGCGTGCACCTGGATTTCCAGTGCGCCCAGAACGTTTTTGATATTGCCGGAACGCAGGAACACTCCGCTGTTGGCGTCCGGGGCCACCTTGAAATCCAAATCGAGGATGAAGTTGCCATAGGTTTCCTTGGTCCAGATGGTTTCATGATCTTTGGCCACCAATACGCCGTTTTCCATGATCCAGCTGTTGGTCGCCACGATGGCGTTGGACAAATCGGGCGCGAATAATTCCTTCCAGCCCCCGGCTTCGGAAGGATTTTTCGTCGCCGGCTCAGCGGCGAAACCCGCGCTGGCAAGGAAAAGGGCGACCAAGCTTAGGAGGCCGTATGAAATGGGAGACGATGGACGACGGTGTATTTGGGTGATGGGGTTCATGTATTCGTGTTCGAGATTGGTGGCGAAGCCCAACCTGCCCGCTACGAAGCTTGCGGAGGACATTCGCTGTCTGGCGAAAGGGTAAACCGGTGTTCCGATTTCGCCAATACCGCATCGCACATCGTAAAACCACGGTCCAAAGGTCAACGGAAAGGAGCGGCATGGACAAGACTCCATCGGAGTCATCTCTTTGTTCGTTTCAAGCGTGCAAGCCGAATCGGGCAAGTTGCAATTCTCCGCTGTTCGTCGTGCCGTCTGCATGATGGAGTTGGCTCCGGCCGCTCGAAAACCCCGTCAATGTGGTATCCGGTCGCTTTGCACATCTCGTGCTCATCAACCCAAAGCCTTCCGAAAAGGCGCGGTGCCCTTTGACCGTGGCGCGAGGCTAAACATGAAGAAAAAACCATCTGGCCGGAAACGCCAAAGCAAGAAGCCCAATCGGTGGCGCCTCTCAGGTTACGTGGCGGTTTCGCTGGTCGCGTTCATCATTACGGTTGCAGTGGTGATTTTATTGTTTGGGGGCACCATTCTCAACGGCTATGGCAAATCAAGCGTGGAGCGCGCGTTCGCGAAGGCACATCCCGGCTCCGCGTTGCAACTCGGCCATTTGCATTATTCGATGGGCGCCAACCGGCTCATGGCACAATCGCTGACCGTCACGGCGCCCGATTCGACACTCACGGCCGGTCGCATCGCCGTAACCGGGGTGCGTTGGGTGAACCTGCTCCGGGGAAAAGCGGCGCTCGCGAACATCCTGGCCCAAGCCAGCCTGGAGGCGTCTAATCTCAATCTCGAATTTACCGCCGCACACTACGGTATCGCCTGCTCCCGATTGCGGGCGTCGGTGCCTGATTCAGAATTGGTCGCCGAAGGAGCCGAACTGCGAACGTTGGTTTCCGACGAGGAATTATTTGCCAAAAAGATTTATCGCACGACGCGATTTAAGGTCACCATTCCGGCGTGCACCGTCGCAGGCCTGGCGTATGGTGACTTGTTTCAAGGAAAAGCCTGCCGAGCGCGATCCCTTCACCTGTCGCAGCCGAAATTTGACGCCTTGGTGAATCGGGACAAGCCCGTGGCGCCTCTGTCAAATCCCCCGCTCATGGTCCATGAAGCCCTCGCCGCCATCCCGCAGATGCTCCAACTGGACCACCTCACCATCACCAACGGCCTCATCCTCTATGGTGAACGCGTCGTCGCCGGCGCCGCTCCCGGCGTGCTCACCTTCGGGGACGTGAACATTTCGGTGGCGGGCCTTTCCAACCGGCGCGAAGCCGCCCCGGCCATTGAACTCAGCGCGCAGTGCAAGTTCATGAATGCCAGCGTGCTCAAGCTAAAAATGGAGATCCCCGTCGCGTCACCCGATTTTTCCTACCACTATTCCGGCTCGCTGGGTTCGATGGACCTGCCCCGCCTGAACGCGTTTCTCGACATCGCCGAAAGGACGCGCATCAAAAGAGGCATCGCGCAGGAAGCCATTTTTGACATCACCGTCACGAACGGAACGGCTCATGGCCGCCTGCAGGCAGGCTACGCGGATTTGGAGGTCGCAATTCTCGACCAGCAAACCGATACCGAGACGGGAATTAAAAACCGGCTCGCCTCGCTGTTGATGAATAAGCTAAAAATCCGCGACGCCAACCCGCCCAATCCCGCCGGCGTGATGAAAGGCGGCAGCGTGGACTACACGCGAAAGCCGGACGACGAGTTTTTACAATTCACGTGGTACGCCCTGCGAAGCGGTGTCCTCGATCTCATCACCCGCTAAAGCCCGGGGGCGAGCACCTTCAACGCGGAGGGAAAACCCGGTAACATCGGTCGCCGAAATTCTGGCGCACGATATCGAGATCGGCCTGGTCAGTGATGCCGCTGTTGTCGAAATCGAATACGCTCGGGCCGCCCCAGTATTGGAGCACGCCTTTGGCGTCTTCCTCATTCACGACCTTGTCGAGATTGCCGTCACCGTCGCACACCGGTTCGGAATTGACGATCGCCTCCAGCACCGCCTTTAACTTCGAGTAGTTGAACTGCTCGGCCGGCGTGAGACGGCTTCGCTTCAGCAGGTCATCGGGGGAATTGTCCAGGCCCACCGGGTTGAGCGCCGTCGGCTTCAAATCGTAAAACTCGTACGGGTTGAGATCGGCATCGCACGAGGCGTGCTGGGATTTCACCACCTTGTAGCGGTCGTTGCGCACGGTCCAGACGAAGGTCGGCTGGATGACCAGGTTTGTGTAAACGTAGGTCCGCACATCGCAGCAATTGCTGTAAACGTTTGGCGCGCCGGGGCCGAACCATTCGCCGCCGGATTCCACGCAGGTGGATTCGTCGTCAAACAGAATGTCGTTGCCGAGCTTCTGCCCGGCAATGGTGAACACCGAGGGCCAGGTCGTGGCGTTCGGCGGCTTGGCGCTGCCCAACTCGGCATAATTGTAGGCGCGGCTCGCGCCCGCCCGGGGATTGGTCAGATACGCCAGCGTCGGCACGCTGTCGAGAATGTGCGTCGGCGGCACGATGGCGCGGACTTTCAACCCTGCGATCTCCGCGAACAATTCAAACAAGTCGACGGCGTTGACGAGATGCGAAACCGTGCGGCCAGGCTTGGTGACCATCGGCCCGGACACAATCAGCGGGGCCATGACGCCGGTTTGATACGGCGATGCCTTGGCGCGCAGCGGATTGTACGGCAAATTGACGCTCTCGTAATAGGTGCCGTTGTCTCCGCATACAATCACCATGGTATCGGTGGATTGCGGATTGTAATTGAGTTTGCCGGACGGCAGACGGGTCGCGAGGCCGGCTTCGACGAGCAAACGGCCGATTTCCTGATCCATCGCATACAGCATCAGGTTGCTGAGGATCTTGATTTGCGCCTCGTTCGTGTTGCCTTCCGGAATGCCGGCGGGCCAGGCAAAGCCCGGCGGATACAAATTTGTCGGCGGCTGCTGATACGGTGTGTGAATGGCGCTGTAGCTGACGGTACACATCCACGGCTGGTAGCGATTGGCCGCCTTCTGCCGCTGAATCCACGAAAGGGCGTCGTCCGTTTGCGCGGTCACCATGTAAGAGCGGTCAATCGTCTGCGAGATGATCGGACCGTCATTGATTGTTCGGGGCCACGCCCAATATCCATTATAAACGGCAAAGCTGGGAACGATGGTCGCCTCCGCGCAGGTCGCGGCGAAACCGCCGCTCTGGTTCAACGCGGGAATGCCGCGCATCTGCACGCATTGCTGCCCGGTGTAACCGGCGCCGTTGTTATCATCGCAATAAATGTTGGTGCCCGGCCCTTGAAACCAGCACACGCCGCGCGTTGGCCCCACGGGAAAGCCGCAGGTATAAAGCCCGAGATTCGTGGTCTGGCCGCCAAGGCTCGGGTCGATATAAGGCGGGCCGCCCACGAGACAGCCGTTGTAATAGTCCCAGCCCAAAGCGGCCGGTGCGCCGATGCCGGCCGGGTTATTGTCGGGCCCGCCAAGGTGAAATTTGCCGATGAGCGCGCTGGTGTAGCCCGCATGCGCGAGCACTCGCGGCGTGGTGACCTCGTAGGGCGACACCTGGGTCGAAGGCAGATTGTAATCGAGAATCGCCGCCCGCACCCCGGTGCGAATCGGATAGCGGCCCGTAAACATGCACGCGCGGCTCGGCGAACACTCGGGCATCATCCAGCAATTATTAAACGACACCCCGCGCTGGACGAGTGTGTCCAGGTTGGGCGTAATGGCGGGCGCATTGGAATTGAAAGTGTTGAGCTGATCGATGCCGACATCGTCCATGATGATGAACAAAATGTTGGGATGCCGGGCGCGGGGAAAAAGCTGGGCCTGCGCCCCGGTCGGTTGCCACAGCGAAAGCTGGGCGCCGAGCAAGGCGATGCTCATCAGCAAAAATTGCCTGAAATTAATTCTGTTCATAAACGAAAGACTGACAATAGCCCCACGGCCAGGCTTGGAAAATGGAACGGGCATGCCTTGAAGTAAGCAATTTAGAGACCTAACTCCTCCAACCACCCCCTTTTTACCGGCAAAAACACTGGACCGGGCCGATACATCAATGAATAGACACGCTCGCTGGCATGCCTTGGGTACCGAGAGTCATCTACGCCAGCCTACGCGTCGCTAAAATGAGACAGTATATGTCCACCACGAAACGGCGGTGGATTAACCATAGAAACGCCGAGCTAACCGAAGATTCGCTTTTGCAGGGTATGTTTTCGTTCATTGACCGCTTACGCTTTTCGAACTTTGCAGGCGAAGCACTTGTAGGCTTGCTGGCCGGAAAGGTTGTCGAAATAGCGGTCGCTCAAAAGAATGTTCACCGACTCATACTCCGGCGTGCCCAACTCCTGCGCCATTTTTTGCCCCGGACCGAAAGTCGTGGGCACAAAGATGGTGTCTTCGCGGATGCCCGCGCACGCGTCAGTTTCCCGGATGAATCTGAACCAGCCGAATGCCATTCCTTTGTTTTTCCGAGGCGCCAAAGGCAGCGCAACCAAAAAAAAACCGCAGCCGCACAAACCCATGCTGTTCGAATGCCATCCCTGCCCCTTGATCACCCAAAAAATGGGCAAAACTCTTTTCGTGCAAAATCCCCCGCACGCTGGTCTAATCATTTCAAATAAGGGGTAACATTCGCCGGTGGGCGGTGTTTGCCAGAGCGACGGGTTCGGTTTTGGTGGAATAAAACAACAAATTCAAGCGAGGCACATGAAATCTATTACCAGCAGAATGGCTGCCGTCGTCGTAATCGCGATGGCGTGCGTAACCGGTGCCGGGCGCGGCCTTGCGGCCAGCAACAAGGAGGCGTCGGAGGCGGCCGCGATGATGAGTGGTTTCGAGGCGGAACAACGCGCGGCGGAGGCGGCCCGGGCCAAGGACGCCGCCTGGAAACCGGCGTGCAGCGAAATCGGCTTGATACAGATCGGCGACAGCAGGAAGCCGGGGGCCCTCAAGAATTTCTGCCTGAACGCGGAGGGAAATATTCTGGCGTGCTTCGTCCCCAAAGAGTCCGGGGAAAAAGGCGCCCCGGGCATCCGGGTGTATTCACCGAAGGGCGACTTGCTCAAGACCTTCCCGCTGGAGATCAAGCCGGCGACCATTTGCGTGGCGAAGGACGGCTCGATTTTTGTGGGCGGCGAGGGGAAAGTGCTGAAGCTGGATGGCCAGGGAAAAGTGGTGGCCTCCGCGAAGTCGCCGGTGGCCGGGGAAAAAGTGGTCATCACCAAGGAAACCGAGGACATGGTGAAGCAGATGGCCACGCAAATGCAGCAACCGTATGAACAGCAACTGGCGCAGATGAAAACCAGCCTGGAAAAGCGCCGCTCCGAAGTGACGGGCGTGGCGGTGACCGATCAGGATGTGTTCATCGCTGTGCCCGCGCCCAGCGACTTCACTTTCCGGGTCTATCGCTTTGATCAAAAATTGGAGCAGCCGAAACTGGTGGTCGAAAAGCTGCGCGGCTGTTGCGGGCAGATGGACATCCAGTCGCATGACGCAAATCTCTGGATTCCGCACAACGCGCGGCACGCCATCGAGGCGCGTGATCGCGACGGCAAACAGCTTTCAAAGTTCGGCACGGCAGGCCGGGTGAAAGCGTCGGATTTCGGCGGCTGTTGCGAACCGAAGAACCTGCGGGTGCTGGCCAATGGCGACATTCTCGCCGCCGAATCGGGCCCGCCCACGTGCATCAAGCGCTTCTCCGCCAGCGGCAAATTCATGGAGGTCATCGCCGTGGCGAAAGGCGGGAATGGGGATTGCGTCCGGGTGACCGTGGAAATGAGCCCGGATGGCACCCGGTATTACCTGCTCGATACGACGCGGGATGCCATTCGCATCTTTGCCGCCAAGAGCTAGCGAGGTGAACGGTCCAAGCGAACCACTTATGAAGCGCCCGAATCTGGTGCGGCCTTCGTCCAACGCCCACCGGCCACCCACCCCGGTGGATCGCCTCAAATTGATTCGAGGTCGCCGGGCACTTTTCCGTGGTGTCACGGTGACGTTGGCGCTGTTGTTCGTCGCAGGCATCGCTTTGGGCAAGCCGACCAAGACCGAACCCGGGTCAATATTGCTCGTGGTGATGGACCCGTTATCGAAAGAGCTGGCGTGCGCCTGCATCAAGGGATACGCCCAGCGCGATTATCGGAAACTCGCGGCGGAGCTGAAGTCGGCCATGAAGCAACCGGTCAGCGTTGAGTTTTCCGACGATCTTGCCGATTCGCTGGCGACGGTAAAGCCGGGGCGGGAAATCATCGTCATCGGCGATCAAGGAGTCGTCACGTCGGGCGCGAAGAAGGCCGCGTTAAAATGTGAGCCGGTCTATGAACTAACCGGTCAGGAAGGCACGACCACGCTCACGGGATTGTTCGTCGCGCGCTCGGACGATCCGGCGAAGGAACTGAAGGATTTGACCGGCCGGACGGTATTGTTGGGCCTCGCGGATGCGGGCGAAAATCGCGCCGTGACCCTGGCCGCGCTCCATGCCGCCGGCGTGGAGCCGGGCATCACGCTGGAGAAACGGACCTCCTACAACGAGGCCGCGCTGGACGTGCTGGACAGCCAGTTATCGCCCCCGCCGGTGGCGGTGATTCCCAATTACGGTCTGCCGTTGCTGGAAGGTTGCGGCAGCGTGAAGCCGGGAAATTTCAAAGTGATTGGGCGGACGGAGCCGGTGCCGTTCATCGCGGTGTTTGTGTCGGAGAACATCACGGGTGAAAAACGGAGCAAGCTGCTCAAGGCGTTCCTCAAAGTAAATGGCAGCCCCAAGCTGCTCAAGACGCTTGAAAGTCAGAAGGGGTTTCTGCCGGTGAAGCTCCCGGACGCCGCCGCGCCGAAAACGGGCGCGGAAAATTCATGGCCCGACTGGCGCGGGCCCGCGCGCGATGGTCACGTGCCACGGCTCCCCGAGCGATTGCCCTCCCAGGCAAAGTTCGTCTGGAAAAAAGGCGCGATGGAAGGCGGCCTGGCCGGGCTGAGCGCCAGCGGCGGGCGCCTGATTATCGCCGAGCGGGATTTCGCCGACGAACACGACCTCTATCGCTGTCTGAATGCGACCAATGGGGAACTGCTCTGGACCGCGGCGTTTCCGGCGAAGGGGACGCTGGACTATGGCCAGTTCCCGCGGGCCACACCGGTCATTCAGGCCGGCAAGGCTTACCTGTTGGGCGCGTTCGGGGATCTGCGGTGCGTGAATGTAACGAATGGCGCGGTGCTTTGGGAGCGGGCGCTGCCCCGTGAGTTTAAAGCGCCACTGCCAACCTGGGGCATGTGCTCGACCCCGCTGGTCGTGGATGATCTGCTCATCGTGAATCCCGGGGCGACGAACGCCTCCCTGGCGGCGCTGGATTGCGCCACGGGCCACACCCACTGGACCACGCCGGGAGGCCCCCCCGCTTACTCCTCTTTCGTCTGCGCGGAAATTGCCGGACGGCGGCAGATTGTGGGCTACGATCAGCATTCGCTGGGAGGTTGGGACGTGAAAACCGGCGAGCGCCTCTGGCAGCTCGTGCCGCCCAAAGAGGGGGATTTTAATGTGCCGACTCCCATCGTCTTTGAAGGAGGCATCATCGTCTCCACCGAGAATAACGGAACCCGGCGATATCGCTTCGACGAATCGGGACGCATCGTGCCCCAACCGGTGGCCGAATACGCCGACCTGGCGCCATCCACCGCGTCGCCGGTGGCGACGTGCGGGCGGGTGTTCGGAGTCAGTTCGGGACTGCGCTGTCTGAACGCGAAAGAAAAGCTGGCGGCGGTGTGGGGTCGCGAAGGGGAGGCGATGGGCGACCACGCAACCTTGATCGCGGACGACGAGCGGGTGCTCGTGATCACACTGGGCGGCGAACTGATTTTATTAGACGCCAAAGCCGACACCTGCGCCGTCCTCTCACGCCTGCGAGTCTTCGACGAGGACGTGGAGATTTATTCGCATCCGGCGCTCGTCGGCACCCGGCTTTTTGTGCGGGGCGGCTCCGCCGTGGCTTGCGTGGACCTCGCAATGGATTAACGAGCCATGCGGGCGACTTTGGCAAAGGCACTCCTGAGTTTCGGCCTGATCGCCGTGCTCTGCCCCGCCTGTTCGAGCCCCCCACGAGCCGAGGCCAACGCCCATCTCCTTCCGGCCCTTCAGCCCTATGTGAAACAAGTGGCCCATGAGGTCAACCAGGTCCCGCCCGAACGAAGGCTGGTGCTGGACGCGATCGCCACCAACATCGTGGGCCAGCTCGACGCGGGTAAAAAAGTGCGGCTCACGTTCATTTGCACCCACAATTCGCGGCGCAGCCACATGTCACAAATCTGGGCGCAGACAGCGGCATACTATTATCGCCTCAACGACATCAGCACCTTTTCCGGCGGCACCGAAGCAACGGCCTGCAATTGCCGGACCATTGCTGCGATGCGCAAGGTCGGCTTTGAAATCGAAGATGCGACCGCGGGTGACAATCCGATTTATCTCGTCCGGTATGCGAGTGATCGTCCGCCCATCAGCGCCTATTCCAAATTGTACAACGTCGCCCCCAATCCGAAACGGGATTTCATCGCGCTCATGACGTGCAGCGTGGCCGACCGGACCTGTCCGATCGTCGAGGGCGCCATTTCCCGCTATGCCATCCATTACGCGGACCCAAGGCTATGCGATGACACGCCCACAGAAACCACCGCTTACAACGAGCGTTGCCGGGAAATCGCCCGCGAGATGTTCTACATCATGTCAACCGTTAGCCGCGATCGGAGCCCGGTCAAAGCCCGCCTCGCAAGTCTCCCGAAATCCTCGAATCCCTGATGACCATGGGCCGCGCCCGTGAGAAAGCAGGAAAATTCAGCCACTGAATGGTGGCAGCGGCGTCTCGCCGCTTTTTGTGTTCAACACGGAGGAAGAGAGTCGAGACGGCTTTGCCTCTCTTTCCGCTTTCCGCCGAAGGCCCGCTTTCGTGACAAGAGCGTGGACCTGACGAGCTTTCGCAAATTTCAGCCCGCCCAATCGGCGCAGAGAAGTTTCGCCTGCTCCAAAACCGTTTGCGTGGCCTTTTCCTGCTTGTCGGGAGGATATCCGTATTTGCGGAGGATGCGGCGCACCAGTACGCGAATTTGCGCCTGCGCCGATTCGCGAAGCGTCCAGTCGATGGTCACGTTCCTGCGGACATGGGCAACCAGTTCGCGCGCGATGTCTTTCAGAGCGGGTTCGCCCAGAACTTTCACCGCGCTGTCGTTCACTTCCAGCGCATCATAAAAGGCAACTTCATCATCCGTCAGGCCCAGCTTGTCGCCCCGCTTCTGGCCTTCGCGCATCTGTTTCGCCAGTTCGATCAGTTCGACGATTACTTGCGCCGCTTCGATGGTGCGATTTTGATATTTCCGGATCGTGGCCTCCAGCATTTCGGCGAACGAACGCGACTGGACAAGATACTTTTTCGACCGGATTTTCAGCTCGTTGTTGAGCAGCTTTTGCAGCAACTCCACCGCGAGGTTCCGCTGTGGCAGATGCCGGACATCCGCCAAAAACTCGTCCGAAAGAATCGAGATGTCCGGCCTTTTCAAACCGGCGGCATCAAAGATATCGATGACTTTGTCCGACGAAATGGCCCGCGAAACGATTTGGCGAACGGCGGCTTCCAGTTGCTCCGGGGATTTGCCGCCGCCTTCGCTAAGGCTCTTCGCCAACACAGCTCGGATTTCCTGAAAGAACCCGACTTCATCGCGGATGGCCATCGCAGTATCGTGCGGCACTGACAAGGCGAACGCCTTGGACAAATCGGACACCGCTTGCAAATACCGTTGCTTGCCATCCTTTTGATTGAGCACATGCTCGGCGGCCTGCGCAATCAACGGCAGCCGTTTCGCGGCCACGGTTTTGGCCGCCTTTTGGTAATCGAACCCATGAAGAATGGCGCAGACTTGCTCGTATTTTTCCAACAGCACCGCCACCGCTTCTTCCTGGTCCAGCTTGATCTCGCCCTTGCCCTTGCTGTTGGTGTAGTCGGCCAGCGCCTGCTTCAGTTCCTCCGCCAGCCCGAGATAATCCACCACCAAACCACCCGGCTTGTCCTTGAAAACACGATTCACGCGGGCGATCGCCTGCATCAACCCATGCCCGCGCATCGGCTTGTCCACATACATCGTGTGCAAACTCGGCGCATCAAAACCCGTCAGCCACATGTCCCGCACGATGACGATCTTGAACGGTTTCTTCGGATTCTTGAAGGCCTTCGCAAGTTCCTCCCGGCGCGCCTTGCTGCGAATGTGCTGCTGCCATTCCAACTTGTCCGACGCGGAACCGGACATGACGATTTTCATGATGCCCTTGTCATCATCGTCGTTATGCCAGTCCGGGCGCAATTTCTGGATCGCCTTGTAAAGCTCCACGCAAATGCGGCGGCTCATGCAGACCACCATCGCCTTGCCTTCCATGGCGGCGTAACGCGCTTCCCAATGCTTCACCAGATCCTCGGCCACGAGTGCGATGCGCTTATCCGTGCCCACCATGGCCTCGAGCTGCGCCCACTTGCGGCGCAAATTTTCTTTGGTGGACTCCTCCGCATCCTCGGTCACCTCATCGAAATTCGGGTCGATCTTCGGACGTTCTTCCGGCTTCAAGTCGATCTTTGCCAGCCGGGCCTCGTAATAGATCGGGACGGTGGCCTTGTCTTCCTTCGATTGCAGAATGTCGTAAACGTCGATGTAATCGCCAAAAACAGCCTGGGTGTTCTTGTCGCCCCGCTCAATCGGCGTGCCGGTGAAACCGATGAAGGATGCCTTGGGCAACGCGTCGCGCATGTGACGCGCGAAACCGTCGATGAAATCGTATTGCGAACGGTGCGCTTCGTCGGCGATCACGACGATGTTGCGACGGTCGGACAGCAACGGATGCTTGGCGCCCTTTTCATCGGGGAAGAATTTCTGAATCGTGGTGAACACCACGCCCCCGCTGGCGACTTTCAGCAAGTCCCGCAAATGCTCCCGGTCCCGGGCTTGCACCGGCGTCTGGCGCAACAACTCTTTGCAAAACGAAAACGTGTCGAAAAGCTGGTCGTCCAGATCGTTGCGGTCCGTGAGCACGATGAGAGTTGGATTCTCCATCGCCGGGTGCTGCACGATTTTGCCGGCGTAGAATACCATCGAAAGACTTTTGCCGCTCCCCTGCGTGTGCCAGATAACGCCCGCCCGCCGGTCGCCAACCCCTTCCGTTATAGGAGACGAGGTGACGAGGCTCTGACTTTCCGCCGTCGGAGAACGGGAATGAGTCTCCTCACGTCGTCTCCTACTGGATTCAGTGGAAACACCCGCCGCACGCAAGGTCGTAGCCACCGCTTTGTTGACCGCGTGGAATTGATGGTAGGCCGCCAGTTTTTTCGAGACCTTCTCCCCGTCGTCCTCAAACACAATGAAATTGCGGATCAAATCCAGCAGCCGGGATTTCTCGAAAACGCCTTTGAGCAACGTTTCGAATTGCAGCGAACCGGGCGGCACCAGTTCCCTGCCGGTGATGGTGCGCCACGTCATGAACCGTTCCCAATCCGACGTAATGGTTCCCAGCTTCGCCTGATGCCCATCGGAAATCACCAGTAGCGCGTTCGATTGGAACAGCGACGGAATTTGCGCCTTGTAAGTCTGGCACTGGTCGAATGCCTTGCGGAGCGTCGCCTGTTCGTCCGCAATGTTTTTGAGTTCCAACACCGCCAGGGGGATGCCGTTGACGAACACCACCACGTCCGCACGACGATTGAAATGGCTTTCCTCCACCGTGAACTGATTGACGGCGAGAAACTCGTTGGCCTCGGGATTCGCGAAATCAATCAGCCAGACCTTATCGTGAACGACCTCGCCCGCCTTGTTCCGAAACTCCACATCGACGCCCTCCACCAACAGTTTGTGAAAGGCGCGATTGTTTTCGATGAGCGTGGGAAGGCTGAACAACCGAACCTTGCGCAACGCTTCCTGCAAACCTTCGTTGGGAATCCTGGGATTCAGCGCAGCCAGTGTGGTTAGGAGTCGGTCGAAAAGAAAAATCTGCTTGTAGTCCGAACGCTCCGCCGCCGTTTCCCCCGGCGCGATGGCAAGGCCGGACAAAACCTCATAGCCCAACCCGCCGAGCCAGTCGAGCGCGGCTTGTTCTACGATGGCTTCGTTGATCATTAGATCAGGCGATCCGAGGTGGTTGCCATCCGGTACTGAACGGGTTTGGTTTTTTTGACTTTCTCGATCGCACCCTCGCTTATCAGTTTGACCAGCCACTCCTTTGCTTGAGACTTGGTTATAGCCAAAAGATTCACAATTTCCACTTCGGTCAGCGAGGCGGCCCCAAGTGCCCTTGGCAATAATTCGCGCACCGTTTCGAAAAGTTCTTCGGCCGGGGACGAAATTACTTTTGGTTCTTCCACCGCCACACCGGCCGGTTCGACCGGCTTGACTGGGCTGGTGTATCCCACGGGTTGCTCCCGAAACGCGAAGGAAAACCCTTCCTGTTTGGGTTCCGCTGCGGCCGCCTCCACTACCGCCGCAAGCACCTGCCCCAGTTCGGTCGCATTTTCCGGATTTGGCCAAGGCCGACCGCCGTGATGGATCAGGGCGGCATTCCCACGCCCCGTGTTAGCTCCATTCCGGACAAACAGGGGGACAAAATGCAGCCGTTCAAGTTGCTCAATTGCTCCTGTCCATGTACCTCCCTTTTCAAAATCGGAAGTCACCACCAGACCAGCATCGGCGAGGGCATAGATAACCTTGTTGCGTTGCATCGCATGGCCCACGTTAAACCCGGCTGCGGGATCGTAAGGAGAAACCAGTACCAGCCGGCCCTCCATCAACGGCTCCCGATTATCCCGCGCCAGAGCGGCTCGTTCCAAACTGTCCGCCATCACGCCGGCTACCTCCCCGTCCGCCAGGAGAGCCCCGTGCATGGCTGCTCGATCGATTCCTTTCGCTCCGCCGGAGACGACGGCTCGGTGCGCCCTGGCAGCGAGCCGCCCCACGTTCTCGGTGAAACGGATCAGTTCATCATCCACGTGCCGGGAGCCGACTACTGCCAGACCGCCTTTTTCCAGCAAGTCACTCTTGCCGCAACCATAAAGCAGCGGCGGAGCATCTTCCTTAAGCCGTGACTTCAAACGCTTGGGATAACGGGGATCCGCCCGGCTGATCACCCAGATTGCTCGCGCATTCCAACGCTCCACCGCCTGACTCAGCAAGAACCCGCGCCCGAGCAAAGCGTCCAATCGCTCCCGACCAAACGGTTGCGCGCAAAGTTCAACCAAAGCCGGCGCGTCGGGTCCGATTAAGTCTGCCGGCTGCTTCTGTTTTTCGCGCAGGATACGGGCGAGCTTGTTGTATTCGCTCAAGCTCAGCAGGCCGCGTGCTGTCTCCCCGCGTCCCGCAATCAGCGGGGCGGTCAGTAACAGGATGGCCTGTGTGTTGGATGTTAAAGGCTCGATCATTCGTCGGAATTCGCAGTTGAGGCCAGGGCCAGAGGATAAACTGGTCCGCTGCCGCTCGAGGTTAATAAATAGGCAGCCACCGTCAAAGTCCACCTCGAATCCACCATATCATCCACCAGTAACACCGGGCCGGCCGGCACAGTTCCGTGGACTCGTAACGTCCCATCCACGTTACGGGCTTGCTGCGCACTGTTCGCCATGTCCTTTTGCGCCGGTCGGTCATCTGTTTTTTCCAGCACGGGACAAAATGACAAATCCAAGGCAGCGGCCAGCCGCCGCGCAAAGTCAGGCACCAGCTCCGGGTGGCGGCGTGATGGAATACAAGTGAGCCAAGCGGGTGCTGGTTGTGGCGCCCAGGTTCGCACCATTGCCGCACAGGCTTCGACGAGTTGATCCGCAAAGCGTCTGTCCCGGGATTTGCCTTGCCGGACCAATGCACCCCAACCGGCATCATTCCAAACGCACAACACTCGCCCGGGCTGCGCTCGCAATGCTTCCGGAATGTTTGCGCGCACGTTCATGTGTGGCAACCCACCGGTCGGCCACAGACGGCGTGGCTCCAGTGGCAAACTGGTTCGGCGTAAATATGCCACTGCCTCTCGCCCCAAGTCCGCATCGAAACTTTCCGGGAGCGGCTCGATATTGGGCAAAGGATGATGCCCCGGATCTCCATCCAAGGCCCGGATGAGACTCTCCATGTGGCCCGAAGTGAGCCTCACGTATTCCTGCATCTGTTGCTGTTCGGCACGGCGCAAGGCCGTGAGGCGATCGGCTCGTTCCCAAAAACCTTCGGCAAGGTTTGCCGCGGTGAGTTTCCACTTGCTGCCGTCTTTTACGATCGGTGGCGGCGTTTCCAGCGACAGCAGTTGAACCGCTTTCTCAATCCGTCCCTTTCTTGCATTCACCCGTGGCAGTAGTTCGTTGATGGAAAGCCCTTCGGTTGCGCCTTGTAACGCAGCCAGCACACCATCAACTTCTTCACGCGATGGGAATGCACTCTCAATGAAGAAGTCTGTAATGTCGGTTTCTTCCACCCCGCTCAATAAGACTCCATGCGCAGCCTCCAGCGCACGGCCGGCACGACCGACTTGCTGGTAATAAGCCACGACTGAACCAGGCGTCTGGAAGTGAATGACGAAGGCAAGGTCCGGCTTGTCGAACCCCATGCCCAAGGCCGTGGTTGCCACCAACGCCTTCACGCGATTTTCCAAAAGCGCATTCTCCAGTTCCACCCGGCGTCCTCCGGTTTCCCCGCTATACGACTCCGCCTGGATGCCCCGTGACTGCAGCCATCCCGCAATCTGCACCGCATCGCGAATTGTCAGTGTGTAAATGATGCCACTGCCTTGGATGTTGGGTACATGCGTCGCCAGCCAGGCCATTCGCGCAACTTGACTCGGATGACTGATGGTCTGAAGCAAAAGCGAGGGGCGGCCCAGTTCACCTCGCGACACGGTGAGATTTGGTCCCAGCACTGTTTCGAGGTCGGCAAGCACCCGGTTATTGGCGGTCGCCGTGGTCGCCAGCACACGCAAATTGCGCGGCATCGTGCGGAGAATCCGTTCAATGAAACGGTAGTGCGGGCGGAAATCATGCCCCCAATCCGAAATGCAGTGCGCCTCGTCAACCACCAGCAGCGAGATACGCCCGGCGATGGGTGCCATCACTTCCATGCGGAAATGCTCGTTTGCCAATCGTTCCGGCGAGATCAGCAATATATCCACCTCGTTCCGCGCCAGCGCCGCCTCGACCGCCTGCCAGTCGTCGCGATTCTCCGAATTGATCGTGACGGCCCGAACCCCCATCCGCGCCGCCGCCGCGATTTGATTCCGCATCAGTGCCAGCAGCGGTGAAATCAGGATGGCCGGCCCCATGCCTTCCTCGCGCAGCAATTTGGTTGCGATGAAATAAACTGAACTCTTGCCCCACCCGGTCCGCTGCACCACGAGCAATCGCCCGACACCATCCACCACATGCCGGATCGCCGCCTCCTGTCCATCGCGAAAGGCGGCGGTAGGGTCCTGCGTGCCGAGGCGCAGAAGTTGCAGTGCATGTGCGGCGTTATAGGACATGGCTTCAGCCCTGAAGTTGGGGCACGCGCAACTCGCCTGAGAGCAGCTTGGGCAGCAGCGCGTCCCGTAGCGCTGCCAGGGTGCGGGATTCTTCAAAATTGGCTTCGAGCTTCGCATGAGTAGCCTCGGCCAAAGAGGTGAACTTTTTCACCAATTCGTCCGGGGGCAGGACCAAGAGCGGCATTTCCAATGCATCTTTGGGAAGCATGTTAATGGTAGTGCCGTTCGAGAAGCCGCTGATCCAATAATGCCAGCGTCGGCTGTTGAAAAGCTCGACAAGATAGTGAGGGTTAAACGGTGACGTTGGTTTTTGCCGGACGCGGTAAATGTGGTGGCTGAACAATCCCTGTGGGCCGTAGCGTTTCGGCACAATGGCGGCATGGCCAATCAGGAGGTGATCAAAACCCTGCTCGGTATTGGCTACGATCATGTCGCCCGGTTGTAGCAAGTGATTTTCGCGATACTCTCCAGCGTAATACTTGATACCCTCGTGCTTGTAACCACCGCCCTCGTAAACCGAGTTGAGGTTGTGCATGGGCAAACCCGTTCCATCCTCGCGCAAGCCTTCGCCTTTATAGCTAAGTCCACGGTCTACGGTGATGTGTTGGTCAAACCTCTGAACTTTCCACCCTTTGGGTATCGGACCTATCGCGGAGTCTTGGAAATGTCCGCCGCTTCCGCGAACGGGATCAAAGTCCACAAACCAAGATTTGAACAGGCTCCGAGCCAGCGCCTCAAGCGTCTCGTTCATCTGTCGGTTCAACTCAATCTTGTCGTCCAGCGAACCCAACACTTGCGCCATTGCGCGTTGCTCATCAAGCGGTGGCAAAGTCAGATTGATTTTTCGGAGCTCGCTTTGCTTGATGCCCAAGACCGTCGTGCCCGTGGCGCGCGATCTCAATTGATCCTGCACCACGTCGGACTGGAGCAGGTATTTCAAATACGAATTGTCGAGCAAACCCCGCTTGCCACGCAATGCCACGAGGCGCTGTGCCAAGGCCACTTTCCGGTCGTCTAATTGCGCAACTTCTCCCAAGGGCGCTTCCATCGTCAGCAACACATCACCTGCTTGGGGGAAACCGCGGCGCATCCAGCCCTCGTAGTCTTCTTCGGCAATGAATTCATCTGGAGTCTCAATTCTGCCATTTTTGACGACTTTCGCAGTTATCAACGGAATGCCGCAGGAAACTTTCTTTGGTGTTTTGCCCCTGTAATCAATGAGGGTTTCGAGGCACTCCTCCAAAGGAAGAGTCTGCCATTTTGTGCGATCTGTTTGGCTGACTGCTGGGGTCAGCGGTTTTTGAAGAACAACCTTCTGATTTTCGATTATCTTTCGAAATTCATCCGAGACACGATGAATATCCACGACATCCACCTTGACTGACAGGTAAGAATCCTTGAAAGCCTCGCGCAGCCGACCGAGTTTAGGCAGCGGGAGGCGCTCGGAAGCGACCAGAGCGAGGTCCAGATCGGAAGAATCCTTGGCAGTCCACTTGGCACGCGAACCAAACGCCCAGACTTCGCATTCCGGCACCTCCGCCGAGAGAATGGCAAGGACCGTGGCGAGTTGATCTGGCCGCAAATCAACCATGATGCTTCTTAAGCTCAGTCAACAAAGCGCGAGCATCGGGGGTAAAATTAATCGCTACTTCGTAAACCTCTTCCGCCGCCGTTGAATCATAGGCGTGAGACGTTTGATTGCGCGCTTGATGATAACCAAACCATGCATCTGCGTCGGCGATTAGCCTGGCATTTGCTGCCTCACGAAAAAGCTCACGCTTGCTTAAAGCGGTGGTATCGGCATGGCCCGCCCAATCCAAATGTCGTTTGATCATCTTCCAGGACTGTTCGTAAGTATACTCAAACCGCTGAATGGTGGCGTCGCGCACAATATCGTTTTCGGGAACCAGGACGATGGCTTCGAGTGTTTCCAAAGCCTTTTCAAAAGAGGATAAATCAAGTTTGCCGTTGCTCATAATTTGAGGTTAGCAAGATTTTTTCGAATTTGCTTTTCCAACTTCGCCGCCTGTTCAAATTGTTCTTCCAGCGTGGTGGTCAAATGCTTCATTTTCTCTGCGATTGGCTGTTCATCTTCTTCGACTTCTTCCGCGCCGACATAACGACCAGGCGTGAGGGCATAATCGTGCGCACGGACTTCCGGGAGCTTCTCAGATCTGCAGAAGCCGGGTTCGTCCGCATAGGGTGGCGGCAAATCCAAGCAAATGTTCCGTTTGGATGCTTCGTCGTGCATCCGCTCCCAATCACACTTCCAATTATGGTAAACGTGCGCGATGCGGCTGATTTCCATTTCGGTCAGTTCTCGGTGAATGCGGTCCACCAAGTGCCCCATTTTGCGGGCATCAATAAACAATACTTCCCTTTGGTGATCGCGCAGGCAATCGGGCAAATCGTTCTTATCTTTGCCCGGAATTACGCGTGCTTTCTTGTTCCGCGAAAGAAACCACAGGCAGACGGGAATTTGCGTGGTGAAAAACAACTGGCCGGGCAGCGCGACGATGCAATCCACGAGGTCGGCTTCGATGATGGCTTTGCGAATCTCGCCTTCGTTCGAGGTCTGCGTGGACATCGAGCCATTCGCCATGACGAAGCCGGCGATGCCATTAGGCGAAAGGTGGTGGATGAAATGCTGAATCCACGCGTAATTGGCGTTATTTACCGGCGGCATCCCGAATTTCCAGCGCACATCCTGTCGCAGGTTTTCACCGCCCCAATCGCTCATGTTGAACGGCGGATTGGCGAGAATGAAATCGGCCTTGAGGTCGGGATGCAGGTCGGTGCGGAAGCTGTCGGCGTTGCGCGGGCCGAGATTGGCGTCGATGCCGCGAATGGCGAGATTCATCCGGGCCAGTTTCCAGGTGGTGTAGTTGGATTCCTGCCCGTAAACCGCGATGTCGCCGACGCGGCCACCGTGCTCCTCCACGAATTTTTCCGAGGAGACGAACATGCCGCCGGAACCGCAGGCGGGGTCGTACACGCGGCCTTTATACGGTTCCAGCATGTTAACGAGCAATTGCACGACGCATTGCGGGGTGTAGAACTCGCCGCCGCCCTTGCCTTCCGCGCTGGCGAATTTGCCGAGGAAGTATTCATAGACGCGACCGAGCACGTCCTTGGATTTCGCCGCCGACTCCGTGAAACCGATGTTGCTGATGATATCCACGAGGCCGCCGAGCCGGACCTTGTCCAGGCTCGGGCGGGCGTAATCGCGCGGGAGCACGCCTTTGAGCGTGGGATTCTCGCGCTCGATCGCGCCCATGGCGTCATCGATGATTTTGCCGATCTCCGGGGATTTGGCTTTGGCGTTGATGGTGTGCCAGCGGGCTTCGGGCGGCAGCCAGAAGACATTGGCAGCGAGATATTCGTCGCGATTTTCGGCGGCCTCGGCGCGTTGCGGTTCATCCTTGATGAACCAATCGCTTTTGGGATCGGAGAAGCCGAAGAGCAGTTGCTCGCGCTTTTCCTCGAAGGCATCGGAGATATATTTGAGAAAAATGAGGCCGAGGCACACATGCTTGTATTCCGAAGCATCCATGTGGCCGCGCATTTTGTCCGCCGCCGCCCAGAGTTGGGCTTCAAAATCGAGGCCGGAACCGTTTCCTTTTTCCCTTGGGGACTTCCCTTTCGACATAAGCGAAGAATAGCGACACTCGCAGTGAATGGAAAGGGCGCGTTTTTTGCGGCACAAATTGGATGCGACCTTTTGGACGGGGTCGGCTTGTTTTACGTGTTCCCCATGAAGTCCCCCGGCAGGTCAACCCCCGGCTGTCGGAGAGACCCGGGCTAAGTTGGAATAATTGCCCCATCGCAACCGGTGAGCTATGGTTTAGGATGTTAAACCCAAAAGACGTCGATGGACGCATCAAGGCAATCCGCAAGTTGATACAGAAATCGGACAAGCTTAAGGCGAAGCTGGAAAAGCGCATCCTCGCCCTGGAAAAAATGCGGACGAAAGCCGCCCCGAGCAAGCCCCGCAAAAAGAAATCCAAGTAGGGAGCGGTCGCCCCGTCAACATTCCCAGATAGGTTGGCCGGGGGCGTTGGTCCCAGGGTTTGAAAGTTGGCGGAGTCCGCCGGCACCGGTAAGGGTTAAGTGGACCGCTTGAATTCTATAAGGGATCACAGAGCTGCCCCGCCGTAGTCCTCCGGCGGGACCGCCATGGCGGGGATAATTCAATTCGTCCGGGATTTCCGAGGAACGAAACTACTCAGCGCGATCCTGCCAAACGTTTGTGGTCTGTTGGTTCACCGGGCCGGCATCATCGCCCGTCCTCCCGGAGACAGCGCCCTGCCCGATCAATTGCCGCGGGACCATTGGACAGCATTTGTCCAACCCCCTCGTTTAGAATGGCGGGGTTATTGAAATACTGAATGATGATTTTAGAATGCAAAATGACGAAAGGTTTGGGCGTGCTCCGCGAGCTCGCCGAGAGATCGCTTTTTCCTTCCGTACCGCAGGCGAGCCCCGGGGTCCATCGGAGGGGAAACCCGGGATTTGAAGGACGGCCTTGTCTGAGCGTTTGCACGGGGTTAATGGGCGTGAAGGGCTGCGTTGAATCGCCTTGGGGTCGTGTTGCGGAGGGGATGGGAATGCGCTGGCTACGGCGTGCAGGCGCCCTGGTTCGGATGAGTCGTGGAGGGATACGGCATGTTGCGCCCTGTGGCTCGCCGTGGAGCAGCGCAGTTTTTTTGGGCCGCCAGACGGCAATTGACACCCATGTAGATTTTACCAAACGAACCCAAAATGGGCCAAATCAAACCCAACAGCAGGGTGCAGTGCCGTGGCTTGCGGGCAAAACCGCACGTTCGGCGGTACGAAGCTTCTCCGAAGGCGAGGTCCCCCGGCTTGAAGCCTTGACGGAGGACCACTTTTGACGGTTAATATTGAAGATAAGCAGCGCGTAGTACTGAGTGAATATTGCCGGACCGATGAAATTCTCGAAGCACCCCCTCCCCGTCGTTTTATTTTCACTTGTTGTGGGCGGATTACTCCTGACAGGCGTTTGCCAAAATGCGCGGGCGTGGAACGCGGAGGGCCACATGGTGGTGGCGCAGATCGCGTACAATCATCTGAAGCCCGAGGTGAAATTGAAGTGCAACGCGTTGATCGCGCTGCCGGTTTATAATTCGACCACGGCGAACAGCAATTTCGTCACGGCGGCGTGTTGGGCGGATGACATCAAATCTTTCACCTCGGTCTACAACAACTGGCATTACATCGACATCCCGTTCAGTTTGGACGGGACGCCGACAAACACTTTCGTTCCGCCGTCGTTCGACGTGGTGCAGGCAATCAATCAATGTGTCGCGGCGCTGCAAAATCCCTCCACGTCGATCAGCAATCAGGCGATGAATCTGCGGCTGCTGATCCATTTCGTCGGGGACATTCAGCAGCCGCTGCATTGCACCACCTCCATGTCCGCAGCGCATCCTTCGGGCGACGGCGGTGGGAACGGCTTCTCGCTTAACTACTCGCCAAATAACCTGCACTCGCTTTGGGATCAGGGCGCGGGATATCTGACGGACTCCGTCGGGCGGCCGTTGAGCGCGGGCGGTCAGAATAATTTGAACAACAAGGTGGCGAACGTCGAGACGGCCCACCCTTACGCCCCGGTTTTCACGTCCATCCCCAACCCGATGAACTGGGCGGTGGAAGGCTTGCAGTTATCGCAAACGAACGTGTACGTCGGCATCACCGAGAGCAACGCTCCCAGCGGCGCCTACTTGACCGCCGGGCAAAATGTCAGCCGGCAAAGAATGGCGGCGGGCGGACAACGGCTGGCCGATTTGTTGAACGTGCTTTTTGGGGCGAAAGCGCCAGGGAATATCACGGGGACGCGACTCACGAACGGCACGTTCCAACTTGGCTTTACGAATGTTGCCGGCGCGAGTTTTTCGGTGTGGACCAGCACCAATGTAATGCTGCCGTTGAGCAACTGGACGTCGCTCGGTTCCGCCGCGGAGTCGCCCGCCGCCTCCGGCAATTACCAATTCATCGATTCGCAATCCACAAACAACGTCAACCGATTCTATCGCGTGCGTTTGCCGTGACCGGTGGCGCCGCCTAGTTTCCTTTCGATTCCGCCAGTCCGAAGTCAATATATTGTCCGCCGTTGGTTTGGCGACAGTGGATGGCGATCAGATTTTTGCCCCGCTTGAACGCAGAGCTGCCACGCCCGTTAAAATCAACCGCTTCGTATCCCGTGGAAAATCCACGCGCCCGCAACGCCAGCACGCCGTTCACAAACACCTCGGCGTCTTCATCGTGATGCAGCCACGCGATCAGGTTGGAGAGATCGCGCTGTGGCAATTCGATTTCGCGACGCAGCCAGATATCGGGGCCATTCCAAATGGTCCCCACGCTGGCACCGGGCGTATCGGAAGTTCCGAAACCACTCTTCCCCTCCTGCCAGGAAGATGCGTCAAAATTAGCCTGAGCCCAATTAGCGCCTGGGCGGTTGGTGGTGTAAAGCCATGTGGCGGCCTGCGCGTCGGCGGCCGGCACCACCGTTCTCAACTGCGGCATATCTGGCATCGGCGCCCATTTCGACGCCTTCGTTTTATCGCGGCTTGCCCATTTTTTCCAAACTGGCTTGTCGTATAACATTTGCGCGAACACACCGCCCACCACGGGCCGCGCGGTGAAGCCAACCTTGGCTGCGGTCTTCGTGTCATACCAATCGGTCATCGGTGAGCGATTCGGCGTTTCGTTCAGGAACGTGTAGATCGGATCAATCAACGCCTCGAAGTCGGCGCGGTCTTGCGTAAGCGTCGCTGTCCAGGTGATCCAATCGAGCTTGGTGTAATCCTTGCGATTATCGAGCGGGAGGCCAAAACGATTTTGGACGGTTTTGTAATAATCCATTTCCTTGCGGGCCACCGACGCCGGAAAAAGATTCAGGCCGAGGATGCGGTCCCAGATCAGATTGTATTTCTGGCTCCATGTGCCCGGCTTGTCGAATGCGAGACGATAATGATTTCCGTCATCCGCCTCCTTCATCCAGCGTTCCGCGAACCCGCGAGCAAGCTTGAAATATCGCGCCGCCTTTTCCTTTTCGCCGCGCATCTCACACAGCTTGGCAAACGCGCCCAGCCCGCAGATCGCCTTCGCGCTCAAGTTAACGTTGTGCGCGAGGTGACCCGCGAAGTCATCGGTGCAGAGTTGATTCTCCGGGTCGAAACCCTTGTCCTCGAGGTAGGCCGCCCAGCGTTGCAATTGCGGCCAATACAAATTCGCGAAGTCCGGTTTGCCCTCCATTTCCGCGATGGCGGCCATGAGAATCAGCAGATTGCCCGATTCCTCCACCGGCATTTGATTCGATTCGTTGTGTTCGCCGCCGCCATAGACTTGTCCGTTGGCTTTTGGATATGTGCCCAGATCGTGCGGCGCGAACGGGAACTTCCAGCGATCGCTCGCTGCGTAATTCATGAACGGCACAAGAAATGACTTGGCCAGCGTGGGGCCGAGGAGCAGGAATTGCGGCGCCATCGGATAAAACACGTCCGAGGTGCCGATGCAGCCATTCGAATGGTTCTCTTTGCAGAACTGCAGCGGCTGGCCGTTCGCATCGGCCACGAATTTACCGGCGGCAAAGCACTGGCGATACGCTAGCGCGCCGATCTGTGCGTATTTGTCGCCACCCGCCTTCGCGAGGTCCGCCATCAATTCCGCGTCGAACGCTTCGCAACGCTTGTTCAGCGACTTGTATTCGGCGGCTGATTTTTTCAAAAGCGCCGCGGCATCGTCTCCGTTCCGACGCCAGTAGGGGCGCAGGTTTTTCTTCATGTATTGAATCGAAAACTCGTCGTCATACGCGAGCATGAGCCAGCGGGAGACCGGTTTGTCTTTTACCATGCCCAGATCGATATGGACCGAGAGCGTTTGCGCGAGTTGATCTTCGAGCACGAAACTGGCCGGCGCGGCATTTGACGCCACCGTTCCATTGTTTGCCCAGGCCCAACCGGTTTCACCCCGACTCTCCTGCAGCGAAACCGACTGGGTCACTTGACCTTTTACGGCGTCATGATAGGAACCCGGCACCGCCACGTAGAAATATCCCCAGTCGATCCGAAGGTCATCACCCTTCTTTTGCAGCACGGGCTGGTCAACCGTTCCCACCCCCAGGACGGCGAGACCTTTGACGGCAGGCAACACCGTGCGCACTTCTTCCTTGCGATCATTCATCGCGACTTCCGGTGACGCCTCGAAATAAACCGCCACCTTGTGTTCCTTCGTGTCGGTCGCGACGGCAGTCCACGTCAGATAGGTCACGGGCCGCGATAGGACGTCGATGTCGTACGGCAGCGCGGGCGTCAGGAAAGTCAGCGTCAGGCGGACGCCTTCGCCTTCAAACGTATAGATCGTCCGCGTCGGGAGGACTTCCACGTTCGTCTGCGGGAATGCGGGCACGCCGGCCGGTTCCTTGCCCATCAGTCGGAATCCCCTGCCGTCCACGCGCAGGAGGCTGCCCAACCGATTGGGCTTGCCGGTCCAATGCACGGTGTCCGCGTCGGTTAATTTGTCCGCGGGTGACCAGATGCTGAAATAAGGATCGCACGCCACGAGCGGCACGGCAGGCGGACGCAACGTGTCGGCGCGGAGGGAGACGAAACTTAAGAGCAGTGCGCCGCACGCCAGGGCGACCTTCGATGGAAGCATTTTTTTAGTCATCATTGAATTGCGTTCGAATCAGCCGATGGGGATTCCTTTACGCCCGCGGTCGTTCGAACCTTAGACAGCCGAAAATATTCTGTTTTGTCGAGCGAGAATGGCCACCCACCATAAACAACACCAGCATCCAATTGCAAATTGCCCAGCCGGCTGCCGGAGCGTCGTGGAAAATAGGGGGGGGGGCCAGCGAACCGTCGCCGGTAGCAGCGGTGCTCGATTACTTGGTTGATCCAGCACTTCACGAACCTTGTACGTCATCGCGGCCGGGGTGAAGGGTTTTTGCAGGAGCGTTAGGCCTTCCTGAAGAGCGATTTGATGGATGATCGCGTTGTCCGGGCAGGCGGAGGTAAGGAGTATTTTGGCGAGCGGATGCAAGCCACGAACCCGTTCGGCAAGTTCTTTGCCGCTTATGTGCGGCATGACGGCGTCGCTAAACATCAAATCAATGTGCCCGGCTTCGCGCATGGAATTTAATTCCAGGCAGCCGCGCCGCCAGCCGCGGTGAGGACCGCGTAACCCAGCCGCCGCAACAAATTCGCCGCCATTTCGCGCAAGGCCGGCTCGTCTTCGACCAATGAGATGGTCTCCGTGCCGCCCGGCCAATCCGCCGGGTCGGGTGGCAAAATCGAAATGCGGATCGCATGCTCAACCTGCGGCAAATATATTTTGAAGGTGGTGCCGCGGCCCGGTTCGCTGTCCACGGTGATATGCCCGACAGCGTAATACTTTGCCTCCACCTAGCGATTGCGCGACGCACGCGACCTCCGCGTCGATGCCCCGCAAAGAAGCATGATCAATGGCGACTTTCCCAGCTTTGAATTCCACGTTTTTTTACAATGCCTTCACTTCGACAGCTCGGGCCAACGTAGCGAGAGGAGAGTTTTGTTACAACTTTGGATGGCTTTATCCTATGCGGCCCGCGCCACGGCGTGCCAGATTGATAGCGTCGATCAAATTCCATTATGAACAACGCGGGCGGCGTTTACCCATGCATCACATACCCCCTGGCATCACTGCCAATCCTGTCGGCCGGATAAAAATCGGTTTCACCGCCCTGCTGGCGCTGCTCTGCGCCGGTCATTCCCTGCTGGCTGCGCCGGCGCTGCCCGTAATCCCGGCGGGCTCGTTTTACGTCACCAACTACGGCGCGATCGCGGACGGAGTGTTCACCAACTCTGCCGCGTTTCAGGCCGCGCTCGACGCCGCCAGCGCGGCTGGTGGCGGCACGGTCGAAGTGACCCCGCCCGGCGTCTATCTGTGCGGCCCGTTGAGCATGCACAGCAACACGCGCTTTCGCATCAACGCGGGCGCGACAGTGAAGCTGCTGCCTTACCTGCAATATCCCGGCAATCCGCTGATCAGTCAGAGCACCCCCTTCATCGAACTCGACCGGCACGGCAGCAATTTCGAAATCTGCGGACCGGGCCTGCTTGATGGACAGGGCAAGCCGTGGTGGGATGCCTCATTGACCGCTTCGCAACGCCCGTATGAAATTCACATGCGCGACGTCAGCACGTTCTTTCTCCATGATTGGAACTCCACCAATCCGCCGATGAAGCACATCGTGATGGATGGCAACAACGACAACATCACCATCAAGAACGCCACCAACCGCGCGCCGTATCTCAGCCCTTCACAAAACACCGACTGCATCAATCTGCTCGGCCGCAATTGCCTCGTGCAGGACTGCGTGTTAAGCGGCTGCGATGACAACATCGCCATGGGCCGCAGCACTGGCCAATGCATCGATATTCTCATCACCAATATCACCTGCGGCACCGGTCACGGTATCTCCTTTGGCAGTCTGCTGCCGGTCGGGGGCATATCCAACGTGACCGTCATCGATTGCACCTTCAGCGGCACGGATAACGGCATCCGGTTCAAGTCGGACACCAATCTCGCCAACGGCTGCGTGCTGCGCGACGTTCGTTTCTTCAACATAGGCATGACGAACGTCCGCCGGCCGATCATCATTTACAGTTACTACAATGAATATGGCTCGCCGGACAGCATCACCCCCACCATCGCCTCCGGCATGGTGGTCTCGCCTCCGGGCACGGATGTTCCCTATTGGCGTGATATCCTGATCAGCAACGTCTGGGGCACTGCCAGCTCGAACAACAAGCAAGTCGGCATCATCTGGGGTCGCACGGAGGCGTTGGTGTCCAATGTCACCCTGCAAAACATCAACTTCACGGCTCCCGCAACCTTCAATGTCTATAACACGCGTGGCGTCAAATTCCTCGACTGCAAATTCACACCGTCCACGGGCACATTTCCGACCTACACGGTTTACAACGCGGATGTCATCGTCACGAACACCACCCCACCCGGCCTGCGTCCGATCACCTTCGACGGTCTGACGGTTACCACCAACCAGACGAGCAACTCTTTCGCGCTCTTTAATGCGCAGGCGGGTTTGAGCAAAACCAATCTGCTGAGCATCGCGCCTCAACTGGCCGTCGGCGGCACGGTATTGTTGATCACCAATCATCTCAATCTCACCCCGCCGAGTGCCCTCACCTTTTATCTCGGCACGAACAACACGCTCATCGGCGTGCGGAGCAATCTCGCGCTGGCCGGCAGGTTCAAGATCGTGGACGGCGGCGGCTTCACGAACGGCACCTACATTCTGATGACCAACGGCGGCGCATTTACATGGAATACTCCGGTGCTCGACAGCGTTCCCTCCGGATCGACCTGCGCCTTCGACACCAACACACCCGGTCAGTTGAAACTGGTCGTCGGGTTCACCCCGCCGCTGACGCCGCCCACCATTCTCGGCGAGCAATGGTCCAGCGAAACCGGATTTCAACTCAGCGTCAGCGGTCCCGCTGGTCAGACTTACCAGGTATTAACCAGCACCAACGCCGCCTTGGCGTTGTCGAACTGGACAATTCTCACGACCGGCTCCTTTCCCATTGCCGGTCCTGTGGTGGACAGCACGGCGACGAACGAACCTGGAAAGTTTTACCGGGTTATCTCACCCTGAGCCTTCAGCGTGGCGAATTTCCCGGTCACCGGCCGATTCCCACCGGTTGACCGGAAAGAGTTTCGTCTGACTTTTTGACGTTTTCCTCCTAGGCAAATCCAAAACCTTCACCGCACACTTTACGGGCACAAATATTTATGTTTCTGTCATCTGAATCCGCCGGCAACGGCGGTCCGACTCTTCGTCTCCGAATCGTCCAATCGTTTTTGATTACCCTCGTCCTGCTCTGCTTCACGGTTGTCGCGCAGGCGGGCGATGATGATTTGCCGGCATTTCCCGGAGCCGAAGGTTACGGGGCGTTTACGAAAGGCGGCCGCGGAGGCAAAGTCCTGTACGTCACCACGCTGGAGGATTACGATCCGGCGAAGGGCGACGCGCCGATTCCCGGCAGTTTCCGGCAGGCGATTGATGCCAAAGGCCCGCGCAATATTCTCTTTCGCGTTTCCGGCACGATCTATCTCAAGGCTGAACTCGTCGTTCACCAGCCTTTCCTCACCATCGCGGGCCAGACGGCGCCCGGCGACGGCATTTGCATCGCCAAGTATCTGTTCCGGATCGAAACCCACGACGTCATCATTCGTTACCTGCGTTTTCGGCTCGGCGACCTCACGCACAGCGAAAGCGGAACGTTTCAAGTCGGCAAGGGTCAGGACATCATCATCGATCACTGCTCCATCAGTTGGAGCACGGACGAAAATTGCACGCTGCACGCGCCGGACGCGCGGAACCTCACGCTGCAATGGAGTTTGATCTCCGAAAGCCTGAACCGCAGCTTCCATCCCAAGGGCGAACACGGCCACGGTTCCCTGCTCCGCAGCGCCGAAGGCGGATTTAGCATCCACCACACGATCTACGCGCACAACAACGCCCGCAATCCCCGCCCGGGCGGCTATCCGGACAAGCCGGGCCTGTTGCTTGATTTTCGGAACAACATCGTTTACGACTGGGGCGAAATCTCCGGCTACAGCGGGCTGGAACGCACGCGTCTCAATTACGCGGGCAACTATTTCAAGCCCGGTCCCTCCACCGCCGAGGGCGTGCATGATTACGGTTTCAGCGCGCGCACCTACCACACGAAATTGTATCTCGACGATAATTTCTTCTTCGGCCTGCCGGAAAAGACCGCGAACAACTGGATGATCGTTCGCAAATGGGGCGACTACGACGGCACCGTGCAGAGCACCAATATCGTGAGCGAACCCTTCCCCGCGCCACCCATCACCCAGGACCATCCCGAAGTCGCCTTCGAAAAAATTCTCGCGGGCGTGGGAGCCACGCTTCCGAAACGCGACCCGATCGACGCGCGCGTGGTGGAGGAAGTTCGCACGGGCAAGGGCCATATCATTGATTCCCAAAAGGATGTGGGGAGCTGGCCGGATCTGAAGCAGGGCCCGGTTCCCGTCGATTCAGACAATGACGGCATGCCCGACGAATGGGAAAAACAACACGGCTTCAATCCCAACGATCCGAGCGATGCCGCGCAGGACGCCGACGGCGACGGCTATACCAATCTGGAGGAATATCTCAACGGCACCGATCCCCGGGTTTCCAACCGGCCGAAGCCCGGCGTGGATTTCGATGCGGTCCTGGCCAGACTGGCTGCGTCCAACAAGGCCTCCCGGGCGGAAATTGCGGCGGAAGTCCGGGCGCGTCCGCCTGGCTCCGGCTTCGAAGGTTCCGCTCCCATTCCCGTTCGCAAAATGGAAGTGCGCCCGGCCACCGATAACAAAAAGGCGTTCATCGTGGTCATCAACAAGGATCTGCAACTGCAAATGAATCCCATTCCCGCCGGCACGTTCATGATGGGCTCGCCCGAGGACGAACCGGAGCGGCTGGCGGATGAAACCCAGCACCAGGTCACCATTTCAAAACCGTTCTACATGGGGACAACCTTGATCACGTCCGAGCAATACCACGCCGTCACCGGCGGTAACTCATCCCATTCGCGCAATGACGCCCTGCCAGCCGAGGTGGACTGGCCGGATGCGGTCCGCTTTTGCGAAGCACTCTCGCGCAACACCGGGCACACCTTCCGATTGCCCACGGAAGCGGAATGGGAATATTGCTGCCGCGCGGGCACCACCACCCCGTTTAACACCGGCGCGACCATTTCCACCGACCAGGCAAATTACGATGGCAAGTTTGTTTATCCCGGCGGCCAGCCCGGCAAGTATCGTCGCGGCCCGACCCCGGTCGGCAGTTTCGCGCCCAACGCCTGGGGACTTTATGACATGCACGGCAACGCCTTTGAGTGGTGCTCGGATTGGTACGGGCCCTACGCCAGGGGCGCGGTCATTGATCCACCGGGCGCGCCCGACGGCTCGGACCGCGTCATTCGCGGTGGCAAATACGGGAGCGGCCCCCGCTACCTCCGCTCCGCCTCGCGCTATTCCTACAATCCAAAAAACTCCTCCGTGGTTTTCGGATTCAGGATTGTCATGAACGCGGACAAAACGAAATAATCCCCGCCAGCACGTCACCCTACGATTCATCGCATGAAGATCGGCACCACCACGTTTGGATTTCGCTACTCATTCCTCGACCGCGCCAACAGCATGAAACTTGCCGAGGTCATCCGGCAGGTGCGCGCGGCCGGCGTCGAACGGTTGCAAGTTTGCGAGAACGTCCATCCGCTGGAGATTTCGAAAAGCGACTGGGACGACGCCCGCCGTTGTGCCGCCGACCTCGGAGTTGAACTCCAGCTCGGCTGCAAAACCCTGCGGCCCGAAACCGTGGAAAACTACATGCGCCTCGCGGAGGAACTCCAGTGCAACCAGTTGCGCATCGTGATGGAGGAACATGCCGAGCACGCCACGCGGGAAAACGCCGTGCCGCTCCTCGAAAACATCGTTCCCAAAATGCGCGCGGCGGGGATGCGACTGGCCATCGAAAATCATTTCGACATTCCGTCCGCGCTGCTTGTCGAACTCGCCGCCGAGTACGCCGCGAAGGACGTCGGCTTCTGCGTGGACACCGCCAACTCCCTGCGCAGTTTCGAGCCCACTCATGAAGTCTTCGACCTCCTGGGCAGCCGCGCCTTTTGTTATCACCTCAAGGATTTTCGCGTCATCGGCGGCATGATCAGCTTCTCCGTGGTTGGCACGCCGCTGGGCGAAGGCCAGCTCGATCTCGATGCCTGCCTCAAATACATCTTTGACAACACGCCGGACTGCCCCCTGTTCGTCGAGACGTGGACACCCGGCGAAAATGACCGCGCCGGTGACGCCGCGCGCGAACTGGACTGGCTGCAACGTTCCGTCACAAACCTGCGCGGCGCACTCAAGAAATATGTATCTTGACAATCCTTGCCCGCTGCAAATTCGTCCTACATTTCGATAACTTCCTCCTATCTGCCGGGACGTGGGAGACCTACGTTATGGATGCTTTCAAAAGGGCCGTTCAAGATGCAAGAAGAGCAACCATTCCTGGCTTTCCGCGTGCGCAACGCCGACCCGGAGCGAAAAGGGCGCGCTTTCACCCTGATCGAATTGCTGGTCGTCATTGCCATCATCGCCATTTTGGCGGCGCTATTGCTGCCTGCGCTGGCCAAGGCGAAGGACAAGGCCATGCGGACCAATTGCATCAACAACCATCGCCAGTTGATCGTGGCCGCCCATATGTACGGCATGGACAACGACGACCGTCTCGCCTGGCCCAATTGGGCGTGGACCAACCCCGGCTGGGTATTTGGCGCGGTGGGCAGCCAGAACAACATCCCCGATCCGACCAAGTCTCCTTATCTGGCGAACCCGCCGGACGCTTACACGAACGGTCTCTGGTGGCCGTACATGAAAAGCATGAATTCCTACACCTGCCCCGCGGATCGCAAGGGCCCGAATTTCTCGCTGCGCAAAAACAAGCTCTCCAGTTACAAAATGGACGCGGCGGTCTGCTCTTATTCGCGGGTGAAGCAAAACATGAAAATGACCGCGGCCTACAGCCCGCTCTGTTATCTGTTGTGGGAACCCGGCGATCCGGGCGCGGCCAATATGATGGTATGGTGGGATGCCAGCAGCTATCCCGATTCCGGCGAGGGTCTGGGGGCCGTTCACAGCTCGGGCGGCGTCATTTCCGCCATTGGCGGCAACGTGACCTCCATGAAAACCAACGACTTTCAGAAACTTGTCTCCGACCCCAATAAAAACTTCGTTTGGTGGGCCCCCGACACCGCCAATGGTCACTAGTCTCGCGCGACTCGTCCTGCTTCCATTTCGTCCTCGGTCCGGTTGCCCTCGTGGCAATCGTCCCGCCGGTCTCGCTTTAATCATCCTGCTGCTTGCCGGCGTCGCGAACGCGGCCGTATTTCCGGGCACGAGCTGGGACACCAAAAGCCCCGCCCAAGCCGGCCTCGACGGCACCAGGCTCGATGACCTGGCAACGATGCTCGGCGGCCGGGGTTGTGTCATCAAAGACGGTTACGTCGTGAAAACCTGGGGCGACCAGGCGCAATTGGGTGACTGGTTTTCCTCCGCGAAACCGGTGCTGAGCACGATGTTGTTCTTCGCCGTGCAGGAGGGGCTCGTCACCAACGTCGATCAACCGATCGCGTCGCTGGGCTGGCCGTTGAAGGAAAAAGACAAGTCGATGACCTTCCGCCATCTCGGTGCGATGACCAGCGGCTACGCGCGGCCCGAAGCTCCGGGCACAGCCTGGGCTTACAACGACTACGCCATTCAGCTCTATCAGAAATCGCTGTTCGACAAGGTTTACCAGGCCGATCCCAAACAAACGTGCGAACAATCCAATCGCCTTGGGGCGTTGCAATTTCAGGACGGCTTGCAGTTCTCCGACATCCGACGCATCTCGGCTTCGGTTCGCGACTGGGCGCGCATCTGCTGGTTCTGGATGAATCGCGGCCAGTGGGGTGACCGTCAGGTGCTTCCGAAACATTATTTCGACGATTACATGAAGCCGCAGGTGGCGACCAACATCGCCTTTTCAGCCGACGCGCCCACCGATGATTACTTGAAAATCGGGTCCTACGGCGGCGAATCCTTTCGGAAGGCGAAGCAGGGGCCCGGCATCTACGGCTTCAACTGGTGGTTCAACGGTTACGGCCCGAAACATCTCAAATCGCTGACCTGGCCCGATGCACCCGCCGACACCGTCATGTCCCTGGGATATCAGGGAAACAGTTCCGCCATCATCCCCAGTCTCGGCATGGTGATCGTTTGCGCCGGCGGCAAATGGGACGACCTCAAACCCGGCAAACCGGAATCGGGCATCAACCAGGCGCTCAAGCTCGCGGCGGAATCCGCGGGTTATCATGCGAAGAACACCACTTATTTTCCGCCTTCGGACGCGCAGGGCGGCTGGCGCAAAGTCACCACGGCGGAGGACATCCATCGCGTGGCCGGCATGGACAAGGCAAAGTTGGATGAAGCCTTCAAGCTCGCCGAGGACAGTACCACGAACGGCGCATTGGTGGTCATCCGCCACGGCTGGCTCGTTTACGAAGGCTACTACGGCCGCGCGAATCGCGACGCGCTATGCAATCTCGCCTCCTGTGGAAAATCCTTCACCAGTATCGCCGTGGGCGCGTTGATGAAGGAAAAGCCCGAGCTATTTCCCGACAAGCTCGATCAGAAGATTTTCACGCCGACATATCTGCCGCCGGAGGCTTTTCCGCTTTCCGACCCGGAAAAGGCGAACATCAAGCTCGGTCACCTGCTCTGTTTCAGCGCCGGCATTCGCGGCAATAATCCGAGCTACGTGGACGGCCATCAGGTCACGATTGATCCGGTGGGGCCGGACGGCTACAAGGCCTGCATCGATGCGGTCGCACTCGGCCGGCTCGACATGACGAACAAAGGCGAAGTCGTCTCCACCAAAACGCTCTGGTGCAAACCCGGCGAAGGATATTCCTACGCCACGGCTTCGGCTCATATCGCCTCCATCATCGTACGGCACGTCAGCGGCATGGAACTCGAGGATTATCTGCGCACCCGCGTCGGCGATCCGATGGGCTGGGGAAACTTCACCTACGCCTACAAACAATATGCCGCCGTCAACCACAGTCCCGGCGGCGGCGGCATAGCGGTGCGCCCGACCGATGTCGCGCGCTTCGGCTACATGCTGCTGCACGAAGGGAGCTGGCAGGAACGCCAGATCATTCCCGCTGACTTTGCGCGTCAATGCGCCCACAAATCCGCGTACAACACGAGCTACCCCTACAGCATGCAGTTCGCCCAGAACGCGGACGGCATGGTCCCCAAGGTGCCCCGCGACATGTTTTTCAAACAAGGCGCCGGCGGTCACGTTTTGTGGATTGTGCCGTCTCTCGATCTCGTCGTCTGGCGGCTCGCCGGTCGCAACGATCAATACGATCAGGACAACACCGGCGCGCCACTTTCCGCTGAATCCTTGAAAGGCGATGAGACCCGCAAGGATTTCAAACCGACCCTTAATCGCGGCACCGCCGAAACCGAGATCATCCAGAAGGTGGTGGAATCCGTCACGACCAGCAGCCAGGCATCAAAATAATTTTGAAATTGAACTCCGTCATTGCGCAAGTGGGCGGCGCATTGCTGCTGCTTTTCCTTTCCAATGCAACTCTTCCCGCCGCGCCGATCCGCGTGGATCTGGCCGGCTTCGCCCGCATCGTGCGTTATGCGGGAAATTCTCCCGAGACGTTCGCCGTCCAGGACCTCAAACGCGAGGCCGATGGCTGGCGCGCTTACCGGGGCGAAAACGGGCAATACCTGCTGGGTCTCGAATGGGACGAGCCGCGCGACATCGCGGAAGTCAGCGTCGAGTTCGCGACGGACTTTCCCCACTATGACGGCATCGGCGTGGAATACGCGCAACAATTCTGGCCGAGCCTGGAAACCGGCGGCTGGGCGCCCATCGACGATCCATTCCACGGAAAATGGACGACGGCGAAAACACAGAACGCCTGGCGCGGCGAACGAAATATCACGCTCATCTTTGGTCAACTCAACGAGGAACCGGGGCGTGAAGGTTTGCATGGCCTGCGGTTCCGACGGACTTATCGGCTCCGTTTGACGTTCGGCACGAACGAGCCGCCGGCAATTCGCGCCGTGCATGCTTATGCCGTCCGCCCCACCGTCGAAGGCCGCTTTGCGGTGCGCGCAGGCAAAGGCAGCGTCGTTCCCCCACCCTGGCGCGTGCAGGTTGTCAACGGCGCTTTGCTCGACGAACGCGGTTTGCCGTGCAGCGAATTGATTTTGGTGTCCGCAACCAATCTGCAAGTCGCTTATTTGCAAAGTGACGTGGAAACTCAAACACGCACAGTGGTCACTGTACGATGCGAGAATGATCCGCTGCGCGGTTTTTCGTTTCTTCCACAGGAAGCAGAAAGTCGCGGTGAACTGAAAATTCCCGCCCTTGGCGTGGACGTCGCGGCATTGGACGCGACGGGAGCGCACGCTCCCTTGCAGCCCGGTCAGGCCATTCTGGATCGTGTCGAACGGGAGCCGCAGCAGACCTTCGCCCGGGCGCGACGGGAAATCCCGGCGTTGCGCAAAAGCGGGCAGCGTGATCGTCCGATGTATCTCCCGCTTGGTCCGCCGGACGCGCGCCAGGAAATTGCGGTGAGTTATGACGGCAGCTTTCTCCTCCACAATTCCTCGTTGAAATCCACCGCATCGGATTCGGCGCGCATGCAGTGGCCCGGGCCGGCCTGGTATCTGCGATTGCACGGTGGCGAATCGTCGTTTGAACAATCCGCCGAGGGCGCAGTGCGCCAGCGCTTGCTCGATGGCTATCTGCCCATCGTCATCAGCTCCTGGGAAAGCGGCGGCATTCAATACGAGGAAACCTGTGTCGCGACTTTCCTGAATGGCGAACCCGCCGCGATCCAAGGCGATGAAACCGTGGTGTTGCTCGCGCGGTTGACCATGTCAAACCCGGGGAGCAATTCCGCCACCGCCACGGTACAATTGCAAACCGAGCCGGGCGAGCGATTGCAACTCACCAACAACGACGTTTACGCCACCGGTTCCGCCGGTGAAACGGCCACGAACTATTCCGCGCCGCGATATCGTTTCTGGCTTAGTCATGAACCGACCGCCCGCAACGTTCCTTCTCCCGGCGCAACACTGGTCACTTCCCAATGGTCCGTCGCGCCCGGAGAATCACGCCGGTTGGAATTGCGCGTCCCCTTCGTGACCCTCGACACCGCCGCGGAACGCGGACAAATCGCCGCGCTCGACTTTGATCGCGTGCTTGTCGCCGAATCCAATCGCTGGCAGAAAATCATCGCCCAACAGGCGGTCATCGAAGTGCCGGACCGGTTGCTCTCCGATTTTTACAAAGCCAGCCTCGCGCACATTTTGATCACCGGCGATCGTGATCCGCTGAGCGGCTACGGCCTTCTTTCCGCCGGCACTTTTCTTTACGGCCTGTGCCTCAACGAAGCCTGTCATCAAATCCGGTCGCTCGAAATGCGCGGCCTCCATCAGGTCGCGCAAAAATATCTCGACGCCATCATCGCCGGACAGTCCCGCATGACCTTGGGCGGACGATTTGGCGACATGGCGGGCGCATTGCGTGGTGTCCGCCTCGGTGATCCCGCCAAAGAGCAGTTGCAAGGCGGACCTTACAATCTCGATCACGGCTTCGCGTTGTGGATATTGAACGAACATTACCGCTTCACCCGCGATCAGGATTGGTTGCGGCAAAACGCCCCGGCGCTGATCGCTGCCTGTGATTTTGTGACGCGTGAACGCTCGCAAGGTTCGGGCACCAACACATTGTCGTCCAGCGACGCGCGCTGGGGCAACGGTCTCCTGCCGCCGGGGCAACTGGAAGATCCGCCGGATTGGTTGTGGTGGCTCTCGGTGAATGCCTACGCCGCGCGCGGCATGCTCGCGACAGCGGAATCACTGAGGGAAATCAATCATCCCGACGCCGGTCGCATCGCCCGCGATGCCAGCGCGTATCTCCAGGCGGTGCGCGATTCCTCGCGTGAAGCGATGTTGCGCGCGCCGGTCGTGCGATTGCGGGACGGCACTTACATTCCATTTCAACCGACGCGAAGCCGGTTGCGGGGACGCGACGTCGGCTGGGTGCGGGACGGTCTTTACGGTCCCGTGCATCTCATCGATTGCGGCATCTATCCGGATAATTCGCCGGAGGCCGGATGGATTCTCCGGGATACCGAGGACAACGTTTTCATCGGCGAGGAACGCGGACGCAAGCTCACGGACTTCGAAAGCCAGTGGTTCAGTTGGGGCGGCATCACCATTCAGGCCAATCTGCTGCCGAATCCGCTGGTGTACATCAGGCGCGACCAGCCCAAGGCGGCGCTCCGCGCGTTCTACAACGTGCTCGCGACGTTTGTTTACGAGGACGTCCGTGCGTTTTGCGAACATCCCGTGGACGCGCTTGGCCTGGGCGAGGGACCGTTTTATAAAACGCCGGATGAATCCGCCTTCGTCGTCTGGCTGCGAAGTTTGTTAATTTGCGAAAACGGGTCCGACCTGGAATTGTTGCCGGCAGTGCCGCAGGAGTGGCTCGAAGATGGGAAGGAAATCCGCCTGCGCGGCGCGGCGACGTGGTTTGGGCCGGTCGATCTGCACGTCGCGTGCAAGGATGGCCGCATGGATATTAACGTCTCTGGAGCCAATCGAAATGCGCCCGGCGCGATTCGTCTGCACCTTCGGCATCCTGAATCCATCAGCCGCATTTATGTGAACGGCCAGTCCGTCTCCAGGGCGGAAATGAAGGCCGGCGTAGTATTACTCGACGGAAAATCCGGGAAGATTTCCCCGGTGCCAGCTCACAAGGAGTGAGTAAGACCGCCGGCGGTGCTGGCCGCGGCGGCGTGGCTGCGACGCCATTCGCGCGGTGATTTTTCAAACGCCTGCCGGAAGCGGCGGTCGAAATAGCTCTGGTCCGAGAAGCCGCATTTCACCGCGATTTCGGCGATGGTCATGTCGGTCTCCCGGAGCATGCGCAACGCGTTCATGATGCGTACGCGAGTGACGTGCGCGACGAATGTCATGCCCGAAACCTTCTTGAACACCTTCATGAATTGCGCCTGGCTCATGTGCGCCAGTTGCGTCGCCTGCGCGATGGTGATGCGTTCGGCATAATTTTGCCGCACGTAATCGAACACGCGCGCGAGCCGCTCGGCCTGCTGGCGATGCTGCAGATATTCGGAACGCAATACTTCCGCCGCCTGAAACTGGCGCGTCAGCAAATGCAAAATCTCCAGGAAGCTCGCCTTGCAGCCGGACTGCGAATAAACCACTTCCTTCGAGTGAAAATAACGCCGCATCAATTCGGCGAGCGCCACATGGACCGGCGCGGCCAGCGCGTCGGTCGCGCGCAACACATGCGGGAAGCCCTCGCGCTTGGCGTAAAACGGAATCAGAAACGCGTAGTCACACGAGGGCGAGCCGGCGCCATAGACGAACTCCGGCAGAAAACTGATCGCAATCAACCGCGTTTTGAAGCCGGGAAAATCAACGAGGTTGTGCAGCTTCAGATTGTCCACCACCAGCATGTCCCCGGGCGCGAGCTCGACATTCTGTTCACCCATGCACATGCGCGCCGGCGCGTCGAGCGGGATGGCCACTTCGAGACGCTCATGCCAGTTCGAGATCGGGGTGTAATGCTTGGAGGAAAACTGAAAGAGGCTGATGCGAAACGGAAATTCCTTGTCCAGGTGCAGGTCGTAGTGGCCCCGATTATCCAGCAGGCGCGCGATATCGTGCGGCTCGAACTTCAAGCCGCGACACGAGGCAAGCAGGGCGTTAAATGCCTTTTGATGATCGTTCGGCTTGCTTTTCAGAGTCATTCGCTGTCTCGCAGATTACACGAAAATACGTGTGATTGAACAGCCCTTTCTCGGTTGTCGCGGCACATTTAAATGGCTCCCTCCGCCAGCCGCACCAGGAAATCGTCGGACCCCACCTGGCCGCCTTTGCAAATCAACTGGCTCCCGTCGATGGCGGCGCCCGGCGCATGTACCTTGCACCACGGAGCGCCGGTGGCAGCCGGCGCGAGATATTCCAGCGCCTGGATGCCCAGCGCACGACCAGCTTGAGTCGAGGTATCGCCACCGCAAATGACTGCGCGGCGCGCACCGGATTTCTCCAACGCCAGCGCCATGATTTTTCCCAGCGAATCCCCCAGGCTCGCCCGGGCGGCCGCCATTTTGGCGGCGGCGCTACGGCCCGCACCATTCCGGGCCGCGCGTTCGAAATCGTGCCGACGGGTGTCGGCGGCTCCGCGCGCCGTATGAAAAATGACATGCCGTCCCGCGCCCAATGCCAGCGAAGCCTTCGTCACCGCCGCCTGTATGCCCGCGTCGGCTCGCGCTGTTTGGGCCAGCGCATGGGTATCGCATGCGACTTCGGCAAAGCCCGCCTTCAACGCGCGCGCGATTTGCCGGTCAGTCACCGGCGAACAACTGCCGGAGATGATCACCATCTGCTTGTTTTTCGCGAGCGGCCCGGCCACAGACGAAGGCGGCCGGATCGCTCCGCAGGCGCGCCAGTACGCGGTCAGAGCCCGTCCCACACCGCTTGAACCGGCGCAGAATAATTGCTTTCCGTCGGTCTGAAGGCTCGAAATCAAACGTCCGACAAAGGGCAGATCATCCGCGTCCAGCGTATCAAAAAGGACTACCGGCGGCAGCTTGGCGACGGCCATCGCGTTCAGGCGGCGTTCGAGCGTTTCAAGATTCTGGAGCGCAACCCGTTTCAGGGCGGTCTGACACGCCTTGAGCGCGAGAATATCGACGAGCTCCATCGGCAGCCGTGTCTGGCGGGAAAGATGCACCCGCAAGTCGGCTTCGTTCATCGGCGTCACCGGATGATGACTCATGGGGTGACGATCCAGGCGAAAAACGGGCGAATCACCCGAGCGCGCAAAAAGATTTCCGAAGACCACATGGCGTCCAAACGCGGGGAAACCCACGACCAGCGGCGTCAATCGTTTGCCGAAAACCTCGCGTCCGATTTCAATCGCCCGGCCGATGGATCCGACCGTGGGCGACGAATCGAACGTCGAACAGGTCTTGTAATGAAGGATCGCCGCGCCGCTCCGTTTGAGTGCTTTGAATGCCGGCGGCAATTCACGGTTCATTTCGGCCACCGACATGACACGGGACCCTCCCACAATGCCAAAGGCGCGCAGGCCCGGAAATTGTGCGAGTTGCGCCGGGGTCGGCGGATCAAGAAATAGAACCGTTTTCAATCCCGCCTGCGCGAGGGATTCGAGCGCGTCGGTGGAACCGGTGAAATCGTCGGCGTAGTACGCCAGCAACAAGCCCTTTGAGTTGGCGCGCTTCATTCAGGAATTTCCAAATTTTGCCAGCGTGGCGCGCAATTCCGGATGCTCCAATGCGTAGGTGCCGAGCGGTATGCCCGCGATCGCCGCCTCCCACGCCTGTTGCAGGCTCAGCACGCCCGCAGCCGGCCCGAGCGGATGCGCCAGGATTCCGCCGCCCGCCAGATAAAGTAAATCGGTGGTTTGCGTGGCGCGCAACGTGTCCGGCGCCTGCCCGCCCCACTGCCCGGAACTCACCACCGGCAGCGCGGTATCGTCGGCGCGGAACATCGGTGTCATGCAGGCCTTGATGCTTCGTATCACCGAATCGTCCGGCTCCCAGAATTTATTCGCGAGGCCGTTCACATGCAGTTGATCCGCGCCCACGAGCCGCCAGAGCTTTTGCCACGCGACATAATCGATACCCAGAAACGGGTGCCGCGTGTAAAGCCCCCAGCCGTTGCGATGGCCATGAATCGGCAAATCACAACGGCGACGAAGCTCGGCAAACGCGGAAAATCCCACGCTATGAATGCTCGCCATCACGCAGGTGCCGCCCGCGCGCATCACCAGTTCCTGGTTCCGCAACATCCGCTCGTAGTCGTCGGTGATGTTGAAGGCGAACATGACTTTTCGCCCGGTGCGATCCGCGACTTCGTTGATGACCCGCATGACTTCCGTCACGCGATCCTTGAACGGACAATACGGCGAGTTCGCCTGCAATTCGTCGTCCTTGATGAAATCAATCCCCGCCTCGGCGAGCGTCTTCACCAGCGCGGCCGTCTGCGCGGCGCTGAGTCCCACGCTCGGCTTGATGATCGTGCCGATCAACGGGCGCTTTTCCACACCCGCAAGTTTTCGCGTTCCCGCGATGCCGAATTTCGGCCCGCCATAATGTTGAGCGAACCCGGCCGGGAATTGCACGTCCAGCAGCTTGATGCCGGAAAGCTGGCTTAGCTCAAAAAGATTGCCGCACAACGTCGCGAGCAACGTGGGCAGGTTGGGACCGATGTTGTCATAGGGAAATTCCACCGTCACCCTGGCGCGGCGATAGGCCGGCTTGCTCCCGGCGTTGCGCGGCGGACGGCAGCCGGGCAGCGACGGTTGCTCAACGGCGTCCAATGGCTCGATGGCAACGACCTGCGCCCGCGACCGCGCTTTCAACTCATCTGTCTCGCCCGGCACCGCCACGAACGTGCCGGAGGATTGTTCCCCGGCGATCATTTCCGCCGCAAACTCCACCGGGTGGGGCGTTTCAATCAGGTAGCTGGCAATTATGGGATCTTTCATCTATCACTCGTCGCCGGACAACCCCGGAGTGGTTCGTCACCCAGGCGCTGACACCTTGCATCGGCCACAACTGTACCGACGCGCACCAAGCAGAGCCTAGCAGGAAATAACAGAAGATTAGGACGAAATTTGTACGGCGGCCGCCCTGGTTGCCGAAAGAAAAATTGTCCAAACTTTTCACGGTGATTCTGCTATGCCATCGGCAGGAGATGTTCATATCGTTGGGCCGGTGGCGACACCGGACCGGGCGGGCTGCGGCGTTTCGCGGGACCACCGGCGCTGCGGGCGCGGCATCGCATTGGGTCATGAGCATTGATAAGACATCCTCGGTTTTTATGAATTTCAGCGGTTTGGTTGAATTTACCCCGGCATTCCAGCCGCGGCCTCAGATTTCCCACGTGCTGTTCGACTTCGACGGCACGCTCTCCCTGATTCGCGAAGGCTGGCCGGCCGTTATGGTCCCCATGTTCACGGAAATGCTGCCGTCCGCGCCCGGCGAAACCGAGGAGGCCCGCGCCCAGCTTTGCCTCGACGACATCATGCGGCTCAACGGCAAGCAGACCATCTATCAAATGATCCAGCTTGCCGACCGCATTAAGCAACGCGGCGGCACACCGCAGGAACCGCTTTGGTACAAGAACGAATACCTGCGCCGCCTGGAACTGCGCATCAGCCACCGTGCCCACGCGCTGCGCAGCGGCGCGACGCAGCCGGACGAACTCCTGGTGTTTGGCGCCCGTAAATTGCTGGAATCCCTGCGCAAACGCGGCCTGCAACTCTATCTGGCCAGCGGAACCGATGAGCGTTTTGTGAAAGCCGAGGCACAGTTGCTGGGGGTCACGGAGTTTTTCGGCCGCCATATCTACGGCGCGCAGGATGACTACAAGAATTTCTCCAAGAAAATGGTCATCGAACGGCTCCTGCGCGAGAACCAGATTCCCGGCGACCGCCTGCTGTCGTTTGGTGACGGCTACGTCGAAATCCAAAACACCAAGGAGGCCGGCGGCCTCGCGGTGGCGGTGGCGAGCGACGAAGCGAACAACGGCTCGGGCCGCATGGATCAGTGGAAGCGCGAACGCCTCCTCGGCGTGGGAGCGGACGTCGTGATCCCGGATTTTCGTGACACGGAGCCGCTCCTGGAGCGAATCTTTGCCGCATGACCCCCGCCCGCTTCGCCGCCCTCACGGAGAAATATGCCGGCCTGCGGGTCGCGGTGGTCGGCGATTTTTGCCTTGATCGTTACCTCGAAATCGACCCTTCGCGCGCGGAGACATCCATTGAAACGGGGCTGCCTGTTTACAACGTCACCAAGGTCCGCGCGCAACCGGGCGGCGCCGGCACCATTACGAACAACCTGGCCGCGCTCGGCATCAAAACGATTTACGCGGTCGGCTTTGCCGGCCAGGACGGCGAGGGCTTTGAATTGCGGCGGGCGCTCAGCGACACTCCCGGCATAAAACTCGATCATTTCATCCAGACCCGCCACCGCCAGACCTTCTGCTATTGCAAGCCGCTGGTGCTCACCCCGGGCGAACCGCCCAGGGAACTCAACCGCCTCGACCAGAAAAATTGGACGCCCACCACCGCCTCCCTCGAACGCAATTTGAGCGACGCCATGCTTTCGCTTTCCGGCGAAGTGGACGCTTTCATTCTCCTAAGCCAGGTGGATGTCCCGGACACGGGAGTTTTGACGCAAAACGTCCTGAAGACTTTTAAAGCGGGACTGCCAAAAAAAGACGCGCCGCTGGTGCTGGCGGACAGCCGGCGGGGACTGCGGGGATTTCCGGCGTTCATTTTTAAAATGAATGCGCAAGAACTCCAGGCTTACAACGGCAAACCGAACGCCGCCGACATTGAGGACATCGGTTCCGCCGCCGCGCGCGTCGCACTGAAGAATGGCCATCCGGTTTTTGTCACCCTGGCCGAACGCGGCATGCTGGCGGCGTCGCCAAAAGGACGCGTGGATCATCTCGGGGCTTTTCCCATCAAAGGCCCCATCGACGTGGTCGGCGCGGGCGATGCGGTGACCGCAAATCTTACGGCTGGACTGGCGAGCGGGGCGACGTTGCGTGAGGCATTGGAACTGGCGAATGCCGCCGGCTCCGTGGTCATCCATCAGCTCGGCACCACCGGCACCGCTTCGGGCGCTCAACTTCGCGAACGAATGTTTCCGAAAACAGCTACTCCGCCTCCAGCGTCCGGTCGGGCCGCGTAAGCAGCCACGCGCCGACCGCGAGGAGATTCAACACCGCCGCCGTGTAAAAGAACGGCGAGTAACTTCCGGTCCAGCTCAACAAATAAGGAAACGCCAGCGCGGTAATGAACGAACCGACATTACCCGCCATGTTCATCGTGCCGGAAACCGTGCCGGAGTTTTTCCGCCCGATATCGATGCACACCGACCATGAGGGCGAGATGGTCATATCCGCGCCAAACACGGCCACCGTAAAGCAGAGGATCGCCCCCAGCGCGGTCTCCATGTGAACACTGATCAGCAGGCCGACCACCGCGAGGCAAAAGCCGATGATTGCCGGAATTTTTCGCGACGCGATGGGATGTCCCCGACGGTAGATCCAATCGATCAGCGCGCCGGCCGTCCAATTCCCGAAAGCGCCGGCCAGCGGCGGCAGCGCGGCATACAAACCCGTCTGCACCGCGGTCAGTCCGTAGCGGTCTTTCACATAAGAAAACAGCCAGGACAGCGCGAAGAAAAACGTAAAATTGGAGGCGAAGTATTGCGTCATCAGCAACCAGACATTTTTGGAGCCGAGCAACCGCACCGCCGTCAGGCTGGGAACTTTTTGATCCTCCGCCGCCGAGCTTTCGCGGTGACGCAGGATCAACTCTTTTTCCTCCTGCGAAATTCGCGGATGCCGCTCCGGGTCATCGCGAAACCAGAGAAACCAGAACACGGCCCACGCCACTCCCACACCGCCCAGCACGCCGAAACTGAGACGCCAGCCGAGCTTCTCCACCATCAACGCCACCACCGGCAGCGTGAACGCCGCGCCAACGCGCGCGCCGGAAAACATCACTCCCTGCACCAGCCCGCGCTCCGTCTTGGGAATCCACGAAAACACCGCCCGGGCGCACGCGGGAAACGCTCCCGCTTCACCGGCGCCAAAGAGGAAACGGTAAATCATCATGGAAAGGAAGCCCGTGGCCACGCCGGTCAGCGCGGTAAAGACCGACCACGCGGTCACGACCGTGCTGAGAATCAATCGCGGACCGTGACGATCCGCCAGCAATCCGGTCGGCACCTGAAAGAGCGCGTAACCCAGCGCGAAAATGGAGAGCACCCAGCCCATCTGAGTGCCGGTCAAACCCAGATCAGCGGAAATATGATCCTTGGAGGCCGAGATGCAGACGCGGTCCACGTATAGCAACATGGAAAGCAGAAACATCCCGAACACCAGCCAGTATCTGGTTGGAATGCGGAATCGGGAGGGCCGCGAAACGACGTTGGAGTCGATCACGAGGTCAGGATACGAAACGGATTATTGGGTGACGACCAAAAAGCGCAGGCGGACGTGTTCGCATGCGCCAACGTCGCTCAACAGGCGCCTGCGGGAACCAGCGCCGGACGCGCCGCCTTGCCCTGCCGCCCGTCGCGTTCAGTAGCGACGCGATCGAGCAAACGCCGGGCTTCGGCGAGGCCGGTCAGACCCACCTGCAGAACCGGCACGCGCGTCCGGTGTTGAATTTGCGCGAGGCTGATCTGGCCGAGGACGAGCACGTCCACTTCCTTCGCGAGCTTGTCCATTTCGCGATGCACCAACTCGTTGTGGCGGTCAATCTCGCCCTTTTGAAGATGTTCAAAGGCCGCTTCGCTGACGGCGGTCTTGATTTCGATGGTGGTGCCGGCGTCGCGCGCGGCGCGATTCAACTGGCGGATCGTCGCCGCCGGACTCGTCGGCACCGTGGCGATGATGCCCATGCGGCGGCCCTGGCGCACGGCATCGCGCGCCATCGGTTCATCGATGTTGAAAACCGGGATGGACGAATAATAACGCGCCGCGGCGATGGCCTCGCCGACGGTGGTGCAGGAGCACATGGCGACATCCGCCCCCATGGATTCCGCCGCCATCACATAAAACTGGATGCGTTTGAGCACCGAACGCGTCGCGCCGTTGTTCTCCAGCGATTCCGCCAGCAGGGAATCGTCCATGATATTGAACACGCGAACGTCGGGATTCTGCTTCAGCCACGGCGTGACGAATGGGTTGATGACCGACTGATCGTACCATTTGACCGTGTGGATTAACGCAAGGGTTTTGGGCTTCATATAAATTTACTTGGGGAGCGAAACTTCACGCGCTACTAACAATGGCTTAAGTCCGATGATTTCGCGAGCACGATCAGCGCGGGCGACCTTGCGGCCGGCCTTCTCGGCCTCGCGCACGGCATCTTCGACGAGCTCGATATTATTCCGGGCCCGCTTGCCGTTGCTCATAAATGGGCTATCTTCATAACCGACGCGCACATGGCCGCCCAGATCCATCACGCGACGCAAGTCGGCCGCCCCCTTTTGATGGTGGCGCACGCAGAACCAGACGGCCTTCGCCGGCAGATGATCCACAAATAGATCCAGATAACGGTCCGTGTAGGGCAGCGCCGCCGGCACATCGAAAACAAATTCAAACACATACGGCGGCGAAAGTTCGCCGTCATCGATCAACCGCTGATAATTGATCATGTGCGAGAGATCGAAGATCGGCATCGTCGGCACAATCCGATTATCCCGCAGCTTGCGGGTATAGAAAATGATGTCCTCGTAACGATTCTGATAAACCCCATCAAACATGTTGATCGAGCCGAGATTGAGCGAGCCGAGTTCAACTTCCGGCACCGTGAAGGTGGCACAGCGCTGGTCGAGGGTGTGTTCCGGCGCGCCGCCGGTGGAACCCTCTATAATAATGGAGCTGCTTTCGCGCACCTGCCGCATTTGTTGCGCGAACAAAGTCGGATCCACGCTTTGCAAATGGTTTTCGTCACGGGCATGCAGATGGGCAATGGCCGCACCGGCGGCATCGCAGCCAAGAATGTCCTCCACCACATTTAAAGTCCCCGGAAATTTCTCCTCCTGCTTCTCGCCGGGCACCGGCGCCACAGCGATCATGATATCACTATTCATTAGAAAAAAAACTAACTCACGTCCTTAAATGCGACTAGCAGAAATCCATGAAAAACTTGGACGATATTCCAAAACCTTCCGCGCAAGTCGCGGAAATATCGAGGGTTAGCAAAAAGAGTTTTATACAAGTTTTTAATTAGTTTGTGCTATGCGACTTTTTGAAAGTCAACTACGGTGAAAGCATGCCTACGCATCTCGGTGCAGGCCGGCGCCACGTCCCGGCCATAACTCGCAGCGCCGCATCGCGTCAGACGGCCCAGTGCGCAAACCCTCGCACGACCGCCGCTCCTCGCAGATTCGCTGCCTTTACCCTAATCGAATTGTTGGTCGTCATCGCGATCATCGCAATATTAGCTGCCCTGCTTTTACCAGCCCTGGCGAAAGCCAAGCAAAAAGCTTTCGGCATCAGTTGCATGAACAACGGCAAGCAACTTGGCCTTGCCTATATTCTGTATGCCGGTGATAACAATGACCTCGCCCTGAGCAGCCATACGGTGCCTGGCGCGATGGCGCCCGAATGGGTCGGCGGCGCGATTGACTCGGTGCCTGACGCGATCGATGAGGACTTGCTCAAGGCCGCCCCCATCTATCCCTTCTTGAAATCAGTGAAAGTTTTCAAGTGTCCGAGCGACAAATCAGCGTTTCCTTATCGCGGTCAAACCCTGCCGCGCACGCGCAGCTATACGCTCAACGGATTCCTCGGGGCGATCTGGCCGGGACACGCCTCCGGTGCCGCCGCCAACCAGGGCTTGTACAAAAACGCGATCAAACTGACAGATATCACCGCTCCCGGACCCTCGTCGGTTTTCAGCTTCGTGGACGAACACGAAAACAGCATCAACGACTCGCATTTCGTTCCATTCGCCAATTTGGCCACCTGGAGCGGCCAAGGCTGGCTCGACTGCCCCTCCGGGCGGCATGGCAATGCCACCGGGATGTCGTTTGCCGATGGGCATTCCGAAATCCATAAGTGGGTGGATTCGGATGTCACGGCGGTCAAATTTGTTGCCGGCGTTCCTGCCCCCCAGTCCTTTCCCTCCGCCAGCGGAATCCGGGATTGGTCCTGGTGCACGAACCATGTCGCCGCGTTTGCCAAATAATTGATAGTGTTTTTACGGGCAGCGTTCCAATTCCTACCTGACCTAAAACCAACCACGGAAAGTACTAAATGAAAACCAAATCCCCCCAAGGACGGACGACCGGCATTACCCGGCGCCTTTGCTCCCTCGTACCAATGTGTGCCGCTGCCTTGTTGTTTTCCGGCGGCGCTTTAACCGCGGCCGTGCCGGCCGATCCCACTGTGGAAATGCGCTTTTCCAACGGTCCCGGCTCGGGCAACGGTCTCACCACCCCGAACGACGGTTACCTCTCGGGTCTCGGAACTTTCTCCGATCCGGCAGGCACCAATACCTTTCCCGCCTTCACCACCAACGTTCCCGCCGGTCCTTATGTCCCCGGCTCGAACGCCTACGCTCTGGATTTGGGCAACTTTGTCCCGGGCGCGGAAGGCCGGGCCGTTGATCTCGTGACCACCGCCAACCCTCCCGGCGACGGCACGCTCGGCGCGCTCCCGCAAGTCACCGTGGCCGCGTGGGTCAACGCGCGGACCTTCAGCACCCGCAATGCGATTGCCTATGCGCTCGCTTCGCAGGACGGCCTTGGTTTCAGTTTCGCCGCCAGTTCGGTCGGCAAACTGATGCTGGGCATCAATGAAGACGCCAGCGGGCTCTTTACCTCCGTCTATAGCCTCCCGACCGATGGCAACGTGGGCAGCAACAACTGGGTTTTCGTGGCTGCCACGTATAATCCCAATCTATCCTCCAACCAGCTTAGCTACTATATCGGCCGTCCCAACAAACTCGCCTACCTCGATACGGCCCTGACCTATACCGGCGGCGATATCACCACGTCGAACGTCGATGTGACGGGCCCACTGACGGTCGGCAATTACGGCAGTGTCGATGCAAACCGCACCTCGCCCAGCTCCGCGGGCAATCCTCTTTTCCGGGGCGTCATCGACGAAGTGAAGGTTTACACGAACGCTTTGACGCTCGACCAAATCCAACAGGTTCAAATCAATTCGGCGGTGACGCCCGTGGCGGCCAGCATCATTTCCGGCCCGGCCAACCAAACCGCCGCTGAAGCCCAAAATGCGACCTTCACGGTGGACGCGACTGGCTCCGGCACGGTGACTTATCAGTGGAAAACCAATGGCGTCGATATCGTCGGTGCCACCAACTCCAGCGTGACCCTCACGAACGTGACCCTCGCGCAAATTGGCCTGCAGGTTCGCGTCGGCGTCAGTAACACGGTCGGTGGCGTGCTGAGCCCCAATGCCAGTCTCTCCGTCCTGCCGGCGAATCCGCAGTTGATGTATCTCTCCTACGTGGAAGGCAACGACAAGACCACCAATTCCACCATCACGGCGGCGAACCAGAACATCACCACCACCAACGTCGGGAACGTCCAGGGCAAAGGTTATTTCCTCCAGAAGAACTCGACCAGCGGCAACTTCATCGGGGCGGGCACATATCCCGTATTCAGCACCAATGTCCCGGTCGGTCCTTATGCTCCCGCCTTTCCTTACGACCAGTTCGCGCTCAACATGGGCGACATCCGCTACACGAACTTCCCCGCCGGCGGGGTCGGCAGCCAGGGCGGACGCGCCGTGGATTACACCAATTCCATCGGCAGCCCCTTGAACTCGCTTGGCAAAATGAGTGCGCTCACCATCTGCGTCTGGGTAAACGCGGGTAACCTCACGTTCCGCGGCAATAACGGCGGCATGGGACCGCAAATCATCTTCGCGGAAGACGAACCCGGCCGGAACGGCTTCTCCCTCTCGCACAAGGCCGACTGGTCCGTGCAATTGAATGTCAACGAATGGCCCGGCGGCGCGGGCAATCGCAGCTTCGGCCTCCTGCCGGTGGTGCAAGGTCCGGATGGCAACGCCATCTTCCCCTCAAGCAACTGGGTCTTTGTGGCGGTGACCTATGACGGCACCCTGACCTCGCAAAACCTGAATTACTACTTCGGCAGCGGCACCGCCCTCGCCACCCTCGATGCCACCTCCCCTCAGGACTACAACAAGGGCATCATCAATTACGCCACCACCGCTCCCGTGACCGTGGGTAACCTGAACTCGGTGACCACTCTCTCGGGCCGCACCATCAATGGCGACAACGCCGCCTTCTTCCGCGGACTCATCGACGAGGTGCATATCTTCAGCCGCGTGCTGACGCTGGCGGAAATCCAGCAGGTGCAGGTGGCACCCGCCATGCCTTCGTATCTCGCCGTCACCCCGCAAACAGGCGCCGCCAAATTGTCCTGGGACCAGGGCGCACAACCCCTCTTCCCCACACTCCAGCTTCAGGCCAGCCCGAGCATCACCGCCGGCGGCTGGACGAACGTGACCGCCGCCACCAATGTGACCGGCAGCATCCGCAGCCTGACGGTGCCGACGACCAGCGGGCCGCTGTATTATCGCCTGCTGAGCAAGTAACTCTACCCCACACAGGATAAACCGGGCTGCCACTCACCAACGGGGCCGGTCGAAAGACCGGCCCCGTTCTTTTTTTGGTTGGAAGGAACCAGACCGATCCGCCGCCCCAGTCGAAGTCGCAACCTGGCTATTCGTGGCGATATTTGTTGCGGTAGGCCGAATAGTTCTGGCCAACTTTTTTTGAAGGCGCATCAAAGGTGTTGTTTACTGGATCGTGGCCCTCGCGCTAAAAGTCCCCGCCGCCCACGACATCGCGCACATTTTCCTCAAGCTCTCCGGCCGTCAGAAGTTGGGGCCGCCGAAGAGGTGAGCGGAGGGACGGTCTCGACCCGCGCAGGCTTTCTCAAACAACCTGCCTGAAGGCGTCAAAGGCCATTACCAAAAGGTGCGCTGGCACAAAACTTTCAAGATTCTAGTACCCCTTTACGAGTACGAGTTGCTGTTGAAGCGGTGTGCGCTTCCAAGCGGAGGGGATGCCCTCAGGGATTTGCCAGTTGGTCATGTGCGGTAAGCGGGAGTGCCCAGCGGACTCTGCGGCAGATGCTTGCCGCTGCGCTTGAACCAGAGGAGAACGCGTTCCAATCGCTCTACGAGGGCGCGGCTCTGGTGCGCCCGAAAGGCCTGGCACAACCGTGGGCCGGCTTTCATCCCACGCAGCTTGGATTCAATGGTGTAAAGATGCTGCAACTGGCGCAGGATCCAGGCAGCGGTCCGGGGAGACGATTCCAGTGATTCAAAAATTTTCGGCGCACGTGTGCCCATCAGCATCTCCGTATTTCAAAAGAAGCGCTGACTACTTGAGCCTTATCAGCCAACTAATCAGGTACACCAATACACACGCCCCATACCACCACCAAAATCCCCTTGGGTTGGAGTGCTTTGAAAATAGTCGGGTCTTTCTGTTTATCGCCCAAGTAACCATAAAGGGGTCGGTCCTGAATGGCACTTAGTTAAGCCCTAAAACCCTTTTGCTGAGGTGTTTACGGCGAGTCACGCTGGCGAACTTTTGGAAGAGGAGACGTCTGGAAAGCCGCTGCATGGCCGCCACCGTCGCTTGCAGCCGGCGTTGGTTTTGCGCCGCCTTTTTCAGTTCCCGATATTGCTCTTTGGATAGGGCTACGGTGACGGTTTTTGCTTTCACTTTCCGGGTCCAGACATAGCGGCTGCCCTGTTGTCCTGGCTTGCGTTCAAAAACGCTGCCTTGGGTCAGGTAGCCGACGCGGGCGAGTTGGCGGCGCAGGCGTTGGTATTGCGCGGGCATGGCAACGGCTTTTGGCATGGACGCAGCAGAGCAGAAAGGGCTTTGACTGTCAATGTGGTGAGTATATATACTTACTGTAAACAAACCATGCACACCCCCTATTTTCCTTCCTGGCGCTCCCGGCTGGCCGCGTTGGGGTCCCGCCACGCGCTCACTCTGCGCCAAAGCACACTCGAACAGCTCCAGGGTCATTTGCGCGGCTTGCTGCCGGCGCCGCTGCTTTCCAGCGAGGACGAAGGGCCAAACAGTCGCAACCGGATCTTCGGCTTGCGGCTGACCTTTGAGTGCTTCATCTGGCAGATGCTCAAGCCGCGCACCTCCTGCCGTGAAGTGGTGCGCCACGTGCAAGCCTTGCGGCGCTTGCGCCGCCGCAGTCCCGCAGCCGAGGGAAATTCCGCCTACGTTCAAGCCCGCCAGCGCTTGCCAAAACCACGCCTGGCGCATGCGCTCACGGCGACCGCCGAAGTGGCCGAACGGCGGATCACTGCTTCCCCGCAATTGCAGGGCCGGCCCGTCAAGGTCGTCGACGGCACGACGGTTCAACTGGCCGACACCCCCGCCAACCAGCAGCGCTTTCCCCAAAACAAGGCGCAAAAACCGGGCTGCGGCTTTCCCGTCATGAAACTGGTGGTGCTCTTTTCGCTCAATAGCGGAGCTTTGCTCCAGGCCGTCTGGGGCAGCCTCCATAACCACGATCTGCGTCTGTTCCAGCAACTCTGGAAGACTTTGGAAATAGGCGACATTCTTTTGGGAGACCGCGCCTTTGGAGAGTATACCTCGCTGGCCGGACTGTGCCAGCGAGGTATTGATGTGGTGGCGCGCCTGCACCAGCGGCGAGCGATCGATTTCCGCAAGGCCTGCCGCCTGGCCAAAGGGGACGCGCTCTTTAACTGGACCAAGAGTGACAACCAATGCGCCATCCTAAACCAAAAACGCTGGCGAGCCTTGCCGCGCCAACTCACCGTGCGAGTCATTCGCTTTCACGCGCGCATCCGAGGACATCGCAACCGCCGCATCACCCTGGTGACCACGCTCCTGGACCCCAAACTCTATCCGGCGGAGCAGCTGATCGCCCTTTATGCCCGCCGCTGGCGCCTGGAACTGTGCCTGCGAGACCTCAAATCCATGATGGGCATGGAACAGTTGCGCTGTCAGTCCCCAGCCATGGCGGAAAAGGAACTGCTGGCCTACCTGATCGCCCACAATTTGGTCCGCTGCCTCATGGCCGAGTCGGTGGCGCAGTTCCACGCCCAGCTCGACCGCCTCAGTTTCAAAGGAGCCCTGGACGGATTGCGCCAATTCAGCGCCGCGCTGGATCGAGCTCCCAACCAAAAATGCCGACGAGAACTCTGGCTCGATCTCCTCCTTAACCTTGCCCGTGACCTGGTGCCTCTTCGCCCGGGACGGCGCGAACCCCGCGCACTCAAACGCCGACCAAAACAGTACCCCTTGCTCAACCGACCACGTCACCAGTTTCGTGAAATCCCACACCGAAATCGCCATTGGAAAGCCAAACCACGAAATTACCGCACCCTTAACTAAGTGCCATTCAGGACTGACCCTTCATGGTGGACCACCCTCCCAAAATGTATCTAAAAAAGGCTAGAGCAGTAAGTTCATGCGCAGTTCTTGATAAAATTCCCGCAGGTAGTCTTCAAATTCGTCATTGCGCTTGTCGCACAGCCAGCCGTTTCGATACCACCGATAATACGGAACGTGGATGATGCTCCAACCCGCCCGCGCTAGAATCTCAATTCTGTCAACGTGAGCCTCAGAATAACTTTTCCCATCTTGTCCGTAATGGCATTGCCCATCAACCTCCACCGCGCAGCATTCCCCGTTGCGTTCATTGAAAAGCACAAAATCAAGGCGCTTCTGACCGCAACTTTCTACTTGATTGTACAATTTTAGCACAAGTTCACCACCGTGTTCCGCGATGAATTTGTGCAAAAATTCATCGACGCGAATTTCAAATTCGGACTCGCGCAAATGAGGGTGGTATCGCCACGCGTAACGATTCAAAGCAGGCCGTGGCTCTACTTGATTATGCAACAGGCTATGCTCAACCCAATGGCGATGAACCGCATGGATGAGGTGTTCTTTCGCCTCGTGCACCCTCACATAATTGTTGCAACTGACCGCGTAGTTGACGGCGTTGTTCTGATTGTGCGCCCAGATAAACTACCCCGCCTTCTCCTAAGAATTTCTCCAGCTGCCGTCGCACGACTTCGACGGCCGCTCTCTTGTGTGAAACCATCAAAACGCGCTTCTTCAAGAAAATGGCAGACAGCATCAATGCCGTGATGGTGTGAGACTTACCAGTCCCAGGGGGACCCTGAATATAGGAGATTTCGCTGCACCACGCATTGTGCAAGGCCGTTCGTTGGTTTTCCGATAGCAGAATGGGAAGGAAGTTGATTGCTTCGTCAACCTTGCTCCCTGCAACCAAATCAGTCCTTATCGGAATTTTTCGATGCTCCAAAACGCCTTTGAGCAACTTGGCCAACAGTGGGTTTGTTCTTCTCAACCTGACCAACAAAAAGCCCCAATCCCAAATACAAGCCCCTCGTCTGGTCTCTTTGCAGCAGCGCTTTCAATTGCAGCAGGTACTCTGGCATTCGCGCCTTCCTGTCATAATCAAAATAACAAGGATTTTGCTTTTTTGCCTTTCCATAGAGCACATTTTCAAAGCCCGACCGCAGCAAAATCTTCCTGCTAACTTCTTGCAAATAGTGAAGGTAGGCAATAACTGGGTTGTCTCCCATACGGCGCGGCCTTAGAACTTGATTGATTCTTCGAGGCTCTGCTTTAGAGCTTGGATTTGCTTGGTTGTCTCACCAAGAGCCTGCCTCAATTTGCCCGCACTTGCTTCCTCAGTCTCGCAAACCGTGGCGAGTCCAGTTTTGATGCTGGCTTCCAGATTTTTCAGCTGTGTTGCAAGTTGGTCCGCTTTCTCGGCAAGGTTCTGGAGTTTCTTGCCTTGCGCAGCCTGTTCGTCATCGGCTCGCTTCGCAGCGTTGACTTCCTGCGAACCGAGCAAGGAATTTGATTTCTCTAGCGCAGCCTGTAATGCGCTCAGTATGGAATTCGTTTTGCCTTGCGTGGACTCGATTAAGGAATGAATGGCAACGAGCGATTGAAGATTTAGTTGTGCGTCTTCCCGTTCTTTTTTGAATCGTTCGGCATTCGCTCGTGCGTTCTTTTCCAAATAGATTGCGATGCAGATAACAGCGACAAAGGTAACAACCCCAGTGATGAGAAGATAAAGTTCCATCTGCGGCCTTTTGTTCCGCGCATACTAGCAATCGTGCATGGGGTGTGCAATTGTATTTTTGGCGGCAGCCCTTCCCGCACCTTACTGCGTCGGCCACGAAGTCGTGTCTTCGGGATTTTCGGCCCAAGCAACTCGGAAATGGGTCGGTTCGTAGTATTGACAGATTTGGGTCGCCCGTCATTGTGCCGAGGAGCGGCGGAGGAATTACGACTGCCCTATCCCGGGGCGATTTATCATGTCATGAGCCGTGGGGATCGGCGGCAGGGCATAGTGCGGACGGACGACGGCCGCGAATTGTTTGTCCGGACGCTCGGCGAGGCCTGCGCCAAGACCGACGGCAGGTCCACGCCCGGCGTCTACGGCGCAACCACTTTCATTAGGTAGTCCCGACGCCCAAGCCCACCCTGGGGGAAGGGATGAAATGGTTTTTTGAGCCCTGGGAAGGCAAAAGCGAAAGTTGACAACACTGAGAATTGACCTCTTTTCAATTGCGGAATTGATTGCGGCTTTTGCAGAGTTCATCAATGCAGTTCGGCATCCGCGGTAAAGCCGGTGCGCCTATTTTTTGAACTTTTGCAAAACTCTGGTGCAGCGGCCCTGCACCAGATCGGCGACAGCTTTTGCCGTCGGATGGCTCGTAATCAGTCCCGGCGCTTTTGAAAGGACGGTTTCCGCCACTTCCCGCACTCGCCGTTTCACCATTGGCTTTGCTAGTCCCGTTTCATCTGCCAACTGGTCAAAGTTCTTTGGCTGCACCTTTTCAGATTCATACTCCCCGCCGATCTTCATCGCCATTTTCCTGGCGAGATCGGGGTAATAGGCAGTGCTGAGAACATCATAGAGCGGCGCAAGCCGCGGTTCATTTCCATAAAGCAGGGAGAAATTTTTCCCGTGCGCGTCATGGTTTCCAATCAGGAAATTGAAAATGACCGCATCGAGCAAACGTTGCAGGTCGATCACCGGAGCGCTGGATAATTCGCGCAATAGGTCAAAGCACTGCTTTAGCGAAGGCCCGCCTTCGTTTTGGTATTTGTTGTCAGGGATGATTCCCAGGGCTTGGCAGAAATCTTCCTGGTGCTGCCGTTCCAAGTATTCAGCGCCACTGGCATCTTTAAGCATGGTGCGGTCGTAACGCTCGACCAGTAGATAATCAACATCCTCAACCTTGCCAGCTTCCGCCCTCGCCGTCGGCAAACCGATGGCGTGGGCAAGCGTCATGCAAAATGCTTCGTTGAAAACGATTCCTTCAAAATGCGCAATCGCCGGTTTGAGAATATGTGTGCTGGGCGCTCCGCCAAGCGGAATCGAAATTTTACCATCATGGACATGCACCGCAATTTTATCCTGCGCTCCGGCTAGTGACAGCCGGATGCCATCCTCCCCCGCCATCAGCGGACGGCGCGGCAGCCTTTTGAGAATTTCCGTCAGCTTCCCGCTGGTCAACGGTCGGTGGCTGTAATTGCGTTCCGGCGGTTTTTCACCTGCCGGGATGAAGGTCACCGCTCCGGCGCATTCGCCGCCGATTTGTTCCAGCATGGCAAAATCGTTCCTGGCACTGATACCAAGATTTTTTGCGATGATCTCGCGCTTGCTTTCATCCGGCAATAGGCCCGCAAAAAATCCCCGGCATTCGTTGCGACTGAATTTTTCTTTTTTAAGCGGCAATGAATGTGACAAGGGCACGGCGTTGGGGTTGTTAAGCCAACCCTCGGCATAATAAAATGCCAACTGCCCATTCTCGTCCTGAATGAGTCGGCCTGCCAATTCCCGCTGCAAATAGACGTCCAATGTGCGAGGCATGGGTCAGGTTCCTTTCCTGCCGTTACCGGTGGGCGCGGTGAATTCAACTTTGATCCCCAGCGTATGCAGGACGGTCAGCACCTTGCCGAGCTGGCAAGTGGGCTTGCCTTTCTCCATATCAATGATGAACCGCAGGCCAGTGCCGGAGGTCATCGCCAAAGCTTTTTGGGTCACGCCCATTGTCTTGCGCGTGTTCTTGACCAGGTCGCCTATGGTTGCAGGGGTATGTTTCATGGCTTGTAATCGATATGTTACCGTGCGGTAACATTGCACCCTTTTTCGTGTCCAAGCAAGGGAATTATTCCCGAACGGGAACAATGTGGGCTATTGATGCTGGAAAAATGGCTTTATTCCCGTGCGGGAATGTTGCAGAGGTCAATCCCTGTGAGGCTCCGGCGGCTTCGGCCCTCGGTCTTTGTCAGGGTTGGGCGCCAATGAAATTAAATGGTGCGCGATACAGGGTTCGAACCTGTGACCCCTTCCGTGTCAAGGAAGTGCTCTACCACTGAGCTAACCGCGCAACTGTGTGGAAGGGCGAACGAGAATGGTTGGTTTTCGTCGCCACTCGCCAAATCTGCGAGGGAGGAAAACTATGCGGGTTTGCGGTCGCTGGCAAGCTGAAATCCTGGTGAAATCCGGGAACGAAGATTTCACCGCGGAGCCGCCGAGGCGCGGAGGGACGGCATATTCGGCTGTTTTACGGGCTACGGTTCTGGAGAATGTCCGCCCGCATCGACGTGATGTCGCTCCGCTGGAGCTTCGGGGTGGGAGGCGCGGGGCAACGGCGATTTCACGCCTATGGCGTGGTAATTTTGCGGCTGGTGCCGTTGTGAAATCGGTGCGGGACGACCATTTTCGATCAAAAAGACTTCCGCGATTTCCGATCCTTCCGGGATTGCCGATAAAAGTGCATTTTATGCGATTTAGGCCCTTGCAATGTTCGTTGGCGGGGGTAAGGTCGCGATGTTGGAGTCCCACAAGGGGCCTGAACGCTGGACCGCGGGGTGGGGCGATTGATCTTTGATATTTGAATTTTGAGGGGATTAACCGCGGAGGCGCGGAGCGCGGAGAGGCAGGACGAGCGGGCGTCTGAGCTTTGCCTTCTGTGTGCGGGGTGAACCTCCGGTGCCGCATGGTGGTGTCGGGACTTGGCGGCAAGGTGGTCGAGTTTTCTCATCCGTGAAAATCGTGATAGCCGTGGTCTTCCTTTCTCTACGAGCTCGGCGTCCTCCTGTTAAATTTTGTTTCGGAAAGTCCGGCCGTTGGACCATTGGACAGTATTTGTCCAACCCCCCGGGCTAAGATCGCTGGGTTGGTAGATGTGCTCTTTGAAAATAGCGGTCGGTTGGTGGTAGGGCGGCCTCTCCGAGGGCGCCGGAAGAAAAATTGATATCTCGGCGGACTCGACGAGTCTGACCGGGCATTCTGCCTTGGCTTACGTCGATAAGAATGTTTGGGCGGTCGCGGTGACCGCCGAGAAACGCTTTGTTTTTCGGTCCCGCATGCGGGAGAGAGATCGCGCCACCTTCGGAAGGACGGCCCAGTCCAGCCACGTGTACGGGGTTGCGGCCCACTTTGGTCGGGTTGGGGACGGGTGAGGAAGTGGGCTGGGAACGCGATGGAGGCGCCTTGGTTCGGCCGAGTCGCGGAGCCGTACGGCATGTTGCGCGCCGTTGCGCGGCGCAGTTCAATGGAGCAAGAAGGAAGTTCTCGAAAATGTAAATTTTACCAAACGAACCCAACTTTGGAAATTCACAAAGTCTTTACTGATAGTGGGTTATGACTGATTTTGAGTTTTGCGATTTGGAAAACGAACCCAACTTGGGAATGTGCGTATGCAGATTTTCGAATTTCGAATGGGGAATGGCGAATGGGAAAACCTGGGCGCAAAACGGGGTGCGATGAATGGGACGGTCTTAAAGGCAATTCGCAGTAATTCGCACCTTATAGCACCTGTTGAAAGTTCGAATGCTGAGTTTCGAACGCCGAATGATTAGGCGGAAGGGGCGGTTTGGCGAGGGGGGCGGCGGGGTATCAGCCGTCTTCTTTGCGAGTGGCGAAGTAGTTGCGGACGTATTGGTGCATCGCGGGTTTGTCAGAGTTCCAGCGCCAGCCGCCGTGTTCGTCTTCGGCGAGGTCGACGGCGGGGTCGAATAGGAACTCGCTGAATTCGCGATGCCGGTCGGCGTAACGGCGATCTTTCAAATCGCCATGCCATAAATGAATCAACGTTCCGTCGATGAATCCCAAGCTCCCGTTGATGCGTTCATAATGTTGGCGGGCCCAGGCCAGGTAGTGCGCGGCCCAGCGATCGTTCATTTGGTTGTATTGGGAGCCGAAGTCGAACCGGCCGAGTTGGGCGCAGAGGATGGCGCGGTTGCCGCTGCCCATGATACAGGCGTCATAAAACCCGGTTTCAAGTGCGTCGCGCCGTCCGGCCCAGGCGAGGCCGGAGTTCCAGCCTTTGAGTCGCATGTTTTGCACGAGCATGGTGGCATCCACGGTTCCCGTGGCCAGGCCGTAGGCGAAGGCGCGGCCGTGGCGGAGGTTGTCGGGATGTTCGAGTTGCTGCGGCGAAACATCGCGCGCGAGTTCGCAAACATTTTGAAACGGCTGGACGATGGGAAATTTTTCCAGGGCGTCGCAGGTGCGAGCCGCCCAGTCGGCGGACTGAAATATGACGTCACAATCGAGCCAGGCGATGTTGCGGCAGGCTTGCGGAACGGCACGCAAGGCGAGATTCAACAACCGTTCCTTGTGCCACATGACATCGCGACCGGGAAGTTGAATGAGGATGTCGGCTTCGTCCCGGCGCAGGTCGAACCTGCCGTCGAGTGAGTGTTCGACGGTTACGAGCGGAATGTTGAGGTGCTCGCGAAAGAGTCGGTAATTTTGCAGCCGACGTTGATAGCGCTGGGGATTAAAATAGCAGGTGATGGCCCAGAGGGGAGCTGACGGGGATTTCGCGGTTGCGTTCATGCGCGCACGGCCGCATCGGGAATTCCGGCTCTGCGGACCAGGGTGACGCCGTCAGAGAACGGTAGATCAAACACCTGCCATTGCGCGTCCCGTTTCAGCGTATCAATGAAACATTTTACGCGATGCTCGTAGAGACGGTCTGGCCCGTAGATGCGCGACGTGCGAATGCGGACGCTGTCATGAAACAGCATGATTCCGTTCGGCGCCAGTCGGTCGCGAAACGCTTCGAAATCGTAGCGTGCCTGTTCCTCGGAATGATAGCCGTCGACAAACACAATTCCCAACGGGCCCAGCGCGCGATACGATTCGGTTTCCACAAATTGCTGGGTGGTCAGCGGAAAATGTTGGATATTTCGGAGGCCGAAGCTTGCAAAATAATCAGTAACCGCCGATGGGTTTTTCCAGAAGTCATCGACCAGCGAAGGATCGATGAAAACGACGTGGCCGGCCTCGACGTTGTCTGCCATCGCCTTGCCTAAAACCATCGGGACGAATCCACGAAAGGAACCGATGACCACAGAAGTCGTGGGCCGTATGACGCGAGCAAGCGAGTAGTACAGCCAGCCCAAACCGAGGTTCAAATCCTCCACGCGCTGGTTGTGACCCATGCGGGTTAATTCCGGCGAGGCAAACAGCTTGGCGATCCAGTCAGTCATGTGGAGGCACGTTGAAGGCGCGGAGAAGTGTAGGTGGTAAAAGGCATCGGACGCGCAAGTTGTCAGACTGGCATGAGCGCGTCAACGTTCTCCGCACGGCGTGGCGTCAACTTAAAAGCGACGGCAACTCGCTTGAGATTTGGGGGAGACTCGGGTATTTTTGCCCCATGCCGATTTATGAATTTCATTGCGGGAAATGCGAGCAGGACAGTGAAATCCTGGTGCGCTCGAGCAATTGGGAGGGAAGCAAGTGTCCGCATTGCGGCTCGACCAAACTATCGAAGAAATTCTCGACGTTCGCGTCCGCTGGCGCCGAGAGTGCCGGACCCGGTGGCAACGGTGGAAAAAAATCAAGAGGTTGTGGGGGTTGCGGATGCCGGCCGGGGAAGCATAATCACTAAGCTTCTGAGCGCCTTTTACGAGAACGGGAGGTTTTGCCAATCACTTCGTGGGCGTTAACTTCACGAAGGTTGGGAGCAGCCCAATCGGGTCGGTGGGATTTTAGTTCTTCCAATTTCGCTCCGCCAGTGGCGACTGCTAAAACTTTGGCGCCAATGGCGCGGGCGCAACGGATGTCGAGCGGAGTGTCGCCGATCACCAAAACCTCGTCGCCACTGAGGCGTCTTTTAAGCAGGCGGCTGCCGCGTTGGAGCGCGACTGCGGCGATTTGATCGCGATCTTCGTGGTCGTCAGCGAAGCCACCGGTTTCAAAGGGGCCCCAGAGATTGCAGTGACGCAGTTTGAGTTCCGCTCCGAGACGGATGTTTCCCGTCAGGAGCCCGAGGAGGGGTGGTTCCGCCAGCGTTTGGAGTTCGTCGATAAATTCCACCACGCCCGGGCACAAATGTTTCACGCTGTCCTGCAGGATGTGGTCGAGCCAGAAAACGTAACGCTCGAAAAAGCGTTGAAAGTTTTCCGGCGTGGGGGCGACTTGATGGACATTGAAAAACTCGCGGACGAGACTGTAGTCGGTGCGGCCGGCGAATTTTAGTTTCTCAAAACCGTCAACGGCATTGAACTCAGTGGCGAATACTTTCGCAAACGCCTTTGCTCCCGCACCACTGGTAAGTGCCAGCGTGCCGTCGATATCGAAAAGTACCAGACGCACCATGGGCGAAGCAGATACGAAATCTCCCGATCCAATGCAATCCCGCGCCGATATATTTCTGCACGGCTACCGCTTTTCGTTATATTCGGTTCTGGAATACTTTTGACGGAGAAGATCCGCCGTCATTTGATTCAGTTCATCGCTGGACATAAATGGCTGCCAACTTGCTCCGAATCGCGACTCGCCGATTTCACACATGGCATTCTCCCACCTATCCTGGATGGCGCCCAGTGAGGCGGGCTGCACCGAACCTTGAATTAGCAAGCCGTCCCGCGTTCGTCGTTGCGCGGCGCCGGCAATTTTCCGTCCCCGCCACAGCACATCGAATCGTTCGTAGCCTTGAAAACACTGGCCGGGTAGAGTTTTCAAACAATCGGGAGCGACTTCGGTTTTGATGTCGAGTTTTGCGAACGCGGCTTGAATCCACTCGTGCACCGTACGGTAGCTGTCGATGGCGGAAAGCGCATACCATTTGTTGGACGGCGGAAATGCGAGGCTGTACGTCCAATCCGCGTCGTGCGGCACCAGACCACCCCCGGTCGGACGGCGAATGAGTGGACGCAACACGGTGAGCCGTTCGATCTCCGAATGCTTTTGGAAATAGCCGAATGTTGCCGCCGGCTCCGTCCAACCGTAAAAGCGAAGCACGGGTCCATTCAGTCGTGGTGCTGATTTTAGGAGGGCTTCATCCAAAGCCATGTTGTGGGCGGGGTCACCGACGCCTGATTTGAGAACGTACCATGGGCAATTCTTCATAGGCAGGACGCGGAATGGCGACTCAATCCTTGTTGGTGACGACGTCGATGCGTGGACACAGCTCGCGAATTTCACAATGTGAGCAATCAGGATTGCGAGCGTAGCAGCGGCGGCGACCGTGCCAGATCAGCAGGTGACTGAACAGGGTCCATTTCTCCGACGGGACGAGTTCCATCAAATCGGTCTCGATCTTTTCAGGTGAGGTTTCCCTCGTCATTCCGAAACGGTGGGACAGCCGGCCGACGTGGGTATCGACGACCAGACCGTGATTGATGTTGAAAGCATTGCCCAGCACGACGTTCGCCGTTTTGCGGCCAACGCCACCGAGCGCGGTCAGTTCATCCATCGTTTGCGGCACTTTGCCGTCGTGCTTTTCGACGAGGGCGTTGCATGCGGCCTTGATGTTCTTGGCTTTGTTGCGAAAAAAGCCCGTGGTTTTGACGTCCTGCTCGAGGTCGGAAAGCTCGGCGGCGGCGTAGTCTCTGGCAGTGTGATATTTCTTGAAGAGATCGGTGGTGACGATGTTCACGCGCTTGTCAGTGCACTGCGCCGAGAGAATGGTGGCAACCAAAAGCTCCAGCGGCGTCGTATGGTTCAGTTCACAATGGGCGTCCGGGTATGCCTTTTCCAGTGCGGCAATAATCTTCCGCAGGCGCGCCGCTTTTTGTTCTTTGGATTCCCGGGGCATGGTGCAACGAAGTCCACGGTTCGGGTGGCCGCTGTCGAGCACCTGAACCGTGGTGAAATGTTATACAAGCAAAGGCGTTCGGAAAGCCTGACTATTTCGCCGGCTCCGGCGCTTTGGTTTCGGGGGCAGGTGCGGGCGAGGCGGGTGCCGGTGCCGGAGCGACTGCCGCCTTTTCGGCTTTGAGAGGTCGTTCAGTGCCGAGGCGACCATCGCTCCATTGGTAGATGTAGCCCATCTTGTTCAGGATGAAACAAGCTATCAAAACAATGATGATGCCGATGATGATTTTGGGCCACGGACTTTTTTTCTCGGCGTAGGGATCGGATCCGGTTTCCGCGCCCGGGGGCAGCGTGGCGATCTGGGTCAGAGATTTGCCAAACGGCACGTTGATCTTGGCTTTGGCGTTCACTGCCCAGCCGTTGGCATCCAGGATGGGCCCGAGGTTGCGTTTGCGGAGTTTGAGCCAGGCCAGCAACATGGACGGACCGGATATGAGGAGAATGATTGCGATAATCCCGATGGGCATCAGGCCCTTCAAATTCAGGAAACCACTGATGATGCCACCTATCATGCCGCCCAAGCCGGCTGCGCCGACGCTTAAAGCGGCGATGAGTCCTGGATCGAGCTTTTGTTTGGCGGGTTCGGCGGCAGGAGCCGGCACGGGTGCGGGCGCCGTTGGGGCAACGGTTGACTGTTCGAGCTTCATTGCCGCTTGCGCCATCTTCGCGGTTGCCGCAGAGTCCGCCGCCGCGGCCCGCTTGGCGATTTGTTCCTGAATCATCCGGGCGACTTTTTTGTAAGGCGACCAGAATGCTTGGCGGATGCTGATGGGGTTATCAATAATCCTGGTGATGGTCGCATCCCAGTCGCGTCCTTTGCGGTCGTAGAAAATTCCGTTGCGGCCGACCATCAGATTGTCCGAGTCGCCGTCCGTGAAGGCGGCAAGGATCTGCATCTTCTCGTTGGAGCCTTTCCGCGCACAGTCGCAATAGGCGAGATAACTGCCTGCGAGGGAGGCCATGATACCGTGTTTGCCGGGGTCTTCCACGGTCATGCACAGGTCACAACTGCGCTGGTCCAGATACAACGTGCCAGCCTGGAAAATCGCCTTTTCCTTGCGGCTGTAAAAGTCGCGGAAAGAAACGAAATTATTGCAAAGCTTGTAAAGATCCCGATGATAACGAATCAACCTCTCCACCGAGCCAATGGCGTTAAATTCCGGTTCCAGCTTTTTATCATCCGCGATGAGCGCCGTAATTTTTTCCTTTGCTTTGCTGGCGAGGATTTCCTGAATACGCTTGATACCGAGCTTTTCCACAGTTGCGCCGGTTTTGATCGCATACCAGGCATCGAACGGCGAAAGTTTACCGAGCAGGTCTGACCATTCGGCTTCGGTCAGTGATGATTTCTCCCCCAGAATCGGTTTTACAGCGTTCATTTGAAAAGCGGCCAGCGCGGCTGCCCAGGCGGGATTGACGCCTTCCTTCAACGGCAGAGCCCGGCCTGCAGCGATGTGCGCCAGAGGCAAGGCGACAATGTCTTCCGAGGCATTGGTTAGGGATTTGACACCGAGTGCCAGATACTCCTTCTCTTCGCGATTCATCCCGCCCACTGAGCGCGGATCGAACGCCGCGAGACGGCAGCGCGTGAAATAATCGTCGGCTTTGACTTTGACGGCTTTGACGGCGTCGGCGGCCGCAAAGGTGCCTTCACCGCATGGCAGGGTGGCTGCGTTGTCGGCGGCTTTTTTGCGCCAGTCGGCGTAGGCTTGGGCCTCGGCGAAAAACTGGTCCACCTTTGCCTGGTTCACGCCGGGTTTGCCACTACGATCCGGCTCCGAACCGAAACAAGCGATGATGTCATTGATGACGGACTTGGTCGTTTCGTCGCCTGCCGATTCTGCCGGGACGATGCCATCGCCGTTGAACAGGGTCTCCACGAACTTGGACGTGACTGCGGCGGTGTCTTCCAAACTAATGGCGGAGGCATCCTTTTTGAGCGTGCCGAGAATCTGTTTGGCCGAGGCCAGCAATTGCTGGCCTTCAGGCGTGGCATCGTTGATGGAACTGAGCGGCAGGGCGGCATGGGCCTTCACCAACTCGTCGGGATTTTTCAACATTGAATAAGCCCACTTAGCGGCAGTGATCAATTCCGGAGCGCGAATGCGACCATCCTTGTCGGTGTCGATCAGAGCAAGGGTTGCGGCATCGAACTCCAAACCGGTGGTGGGGCAGGCGAGAGCCACCCACAATTTTTGATCAAGCTGGTCGAGTGCTTCGAGGTCCGCCCCGGTTTCTAGGCGAACCTGGGCAAAGCCACCCGCGCGAAAGAATTTCCAGTGATGATGCGATTTCATAGACATTTGTATAGGTTGATTTGAGGGAACGATAAAAGAGTCCACAATGGCGCGTGTTTAATGTCCCATTCGCGCCGTTTCAGGGTATATTGACGTGAGGCAGCCAAAACCTGCCGGGCCCGATCTTGCGCCCAGCAAGGTCGGATGACCATTTCCCCGCCGCTTGAATTGATCCTGCCATCAATGCAATCCCTCAGGGCTGCGCCCTCGGGTGAAAGTGAGAATATAGAGAAAATCCGGCAGAGTATAGGATTTTTACCCGCGCGGATTGTCCCGGCCTGAGACACCAGAGGCGGATCGAGACACACCACAAGACAATCCCCGGGGGGAAAATTACGGAGAGAAATGGCCGTTGCCGGGAAGTGGGACAAACGATCACAGCAACTGACTCATTTTCGTCCGCCGCTTTTGGAAATGGTATGGAAAGTGCACACGGTGTCCACAATTAGGTCTGAGCCGTGACCGAATAAACAGAAAGGCAAATTATAATGAAAAACAGCATAAAATACACAGCCGTGGCGGCCCTGCTTAGCCTGGCTTCAGTCAATGCGTGGGCGGATCAAACGAACCTGGTACGGAATTTCGACATCCAGCTTTCAGGATTCCAACAGGGTGATACGACGACAACCAAGAACGTGACCACCACTGAGGTGAATAAGGTGAAATTCGACGGCAACGACATCGTCGCCGCCATCGGTACGGCCACAGGAAACAGCTTCTCGTCGAACGCGCGCTTGGTAGTGATCACGGCCGTGCCCAGTGGAGCAAGCCATATTGAAATCCGGGACGGTGCCACGAAATTCGACGCCACGCCGTTTTTCGCCCAAACTTATGTGACTGACGCGGTCGGCAAATCCACCGTCAACTCCAAAAACGGAAAGTCGAGCGGCAGCAATTACAGCATCCAACAGTTTTGGCTGGTAGATGGCAACGGTTACTCGTTGTCCTTTCACTTCTCACTGAGCGGAATCGCCGTTGAGAACTTTTCCATTCCCGCCATTCCTGGCCCGCGCAGCGAATTGAAAGCGGACATTTCAGGTCAGGGTGACCTTGATGGCCAACTATTGATTCTTCAGGGTTCGCTGAAGGTTACGGGCCAAACTGTGGAAGTCGTCGCCGGTGGCAGCGGCCCGCCCGCATAAGTGATGTGGTCGCGATCGGCGCACTCATACAACACGCCGAATCGTCCAGGACAGGAGCCTTCGCGTTCCTGTCCTGAAACTTTTTGATGGTCTCAATGTCTTGAATTCATTGGGATTGCGCTCAAATGCGACTGGCACGGCTTTTGCGATTCTATCTTTTGTAGGTTCCTTGCCTACATCCTCCTGAGTGAGGGCGGTGCCGAGACCAACAGGTATCGCCCTCCTCTTTTTCACGGTTGGGTTGGGGGCGGCGCGGCCTAACAGCCGAGCCGCCCTGCTTTTGGTTCGGTTGCCGGAGCCTAGCTCCGAACGGAGCCACCTTTCAATCCAGATGAATCGTTGATTCGACGGAGTTCGAGGACGAACGTGGGCGATTCTCCCTGCGCTGCCTGCCGCCAGCACTCATTCACTGCCCGAGCGGCGCGTTTGAATCGTTTGTTGCGGATGGTCCATTGCTTAATAGCCAAATAGAAAGCCGTGCTGAGAGTGGTGGTGATCACCAGCGCCAGCTTCCAACCCACGCAGTATATTAACACGAGAAACGTCACCGGCATGGCGAAATAGATGCCCAGCGCGGAATTCTGGATCTTGCGGAAATAGCTGTAGTCCTCAGCGGCGGCAGATTGTGCCAATTCCGCCCTGGTCGGTGGGTTGAATCCACCTTCTTCCGTTCCGCTGAAACAGCGGAGCGCGTAGTCGCCTTTCGGAACGTGGATAAGGCTTTCGTCGTCAGTAATTCGGGGTTTGGGAGAGCGGTAATCCTCTACACTTCCGATGACGAGACGGCCCGTTGGAACGCGAATCAAGAATTCTCCTGCCGGCGGCTTGCACTGTTTTATCACCACCCCTGGTATCTCTTCATTCACAAAAACGTCGATTGGTACACCACCGTCGCCCCCCGTGTGAATCAGGAAAAGGTAGCCTGCGTTGGCCTCGTCTTCCAACGCCTTCGCACAAGCTTTGCCGTGCGAGTTGCCCAATGGTGAATCGCTTCGGCTGGCGTCCCAAACGCCGACCATGGCGACGTCCGTTGCAGCGTTGACGCGGTGTTTCAAGGAAGCGTTCGTGTTCGGAATGGTTACAGGTTCGTGAGAACGCTCGCCGGTTTGTAGAAAAGCTTTCTCTGTTTTTCTTCTAAATCAGTCGAGAAATCAACGGCTTTATCTTGCGGTTAGTATTTGCAGGATTATGCACCTCGATTATCTTGTCAACCGCCAATCCACTTGACTTTTTAAATCTCCCCACTATTCTCGGCGCGTCGATTCTGAGAAATTTACGCAACGATTATTTAGGGTTGATAACTCCGCCGTGTGCATAGGATGGGAACGAATATGAAATCAATAGCAGGAGCGGTTGCCTTGACAATGGTTCTGGCCGGATCGGTCGAAGCACAAACCAGTTTTTACAAAAAAGTGGGCGACCGAGTGGTGCCGAAGAATTCTCAGGACTGGAGGGTGATGCGTGATAGATTGGAAGTTGCCGCCGTTAATGCAAACAAGCTCGTCATTCGTACATTTAAAGTGGAGGAAAAATCGGGAGCTATCAGGCCCGGCACGGTTGCGGCGAACCGCACGCAGAAAAAAACTTACATGGAAGAATTCACCCTGATCAACTATCCTGGCACGGGAGGGTTCAAAGGCGGGGACGAGATTCACGGACCAATCATGGCAATGCCCACCGGGACCACCAAGGTTTTGATTACTTGGGCGCCAACGGAATTGGACCTTCGCTATGCCAGCGGTCGAGGTTGGGTCGACCTTCCGCTTTACGATTACGGGACGGATTTTACGCCGGCGACGAGCCCCGTGAAAGTCAAGACGGCAGCCGGGGACACAAACAGCGCATCTTCGACTGGGGGGGCTAAAAAACCTGATGCAGCGGCGGTCGCCACTTTCAAATTCCATCTCCAAAAAGCGATGGCGGGCGAAGTGGGGAGCCAATATCGTGTGGGGCAGCTTTACCTTGAGGGCAAGGGTGTGGAACAAAACACCAAGCAAGCCATCATGTGGTTTGAAAAAGCCAAAGCGCAGGGCAACGAAGAAGCTGCCGCGGAACTTATCACGCTCGGCAAATAGGCGGCCCATCCGCGGGTTCGGCAATCGAATCGGTACATTTATCCCTCACCGCCGCTAAATCTGGTGGCAGAACATCGCGTCCCGCAATTTTGGCTCAAACCAAGTGCTCTTCGGCGGCATGATGCCCCCGGCATCGGCGATTGACATCAGGTCTTCGATGCTTGTGGGGAACATCGAGAAGGCGCACACATATTCGCCGCTGTTTACCAATTTTTCAAGCTCGCCCGTTCCGCGAATCCCCCCGACAAAATTGATGCGTTTACTCGTGCGCGGATTGGTGATGCCGAAAATGGGCTCGAGCACGTACCTTTGCAGCAGCGTGACGTCGAGGTTTTCAATCGCGTCGCGATTAGCTGTGAGGCGCGAGTGAAAGCGCAGTCCGTGCCAACGCCCGCCAAGATATAACGCCAAATCATGCTTGGCAAAAGGTTTGGCGGAAGTCCTCGGCTGGATTTCAAAAACCGCCTTCAGCTTTTCGAGCACTTGCTGTTCCGAATGGCCGTTGAAATCCTTCAGGACGCGATTATACGGCAGAATCTGCATCTGATTGTGCGGGAAGATGACGCTAAGGAAGGTCGAGCTGTCCCCCGCACCCTTGCGGCTCTGATATACTCTCCCCGCTGCAGCACTGCGATGATGACCATCGGCGATGTAAAGAAAGGGAATCGCCGCAAACTCCTGTTCGATCAGAGCGATTTCCTCCTCGTCGGTAATCACCCAGGCCGTGTGGCGGACCCCATCTTTGGCGGTGAAATCAACATTCGCCTTTTCGGCGGATTTCTTCGCTGCGAATTGGTCGATCCCCTTCGTCGCGCGATAGGTCAGAAACACCGGACCGGTTTGCGAATTGAGTGTTTCGATATGGCGCACGCGATCATCTTCCTTGTCTGGACGCGTGAGTTCGTGCTTCTTAATGATTCCTTTGATGTAATCCTCGCAGCTGGCGGCTGCCACCAAGCCGGTCTGCACATGGTTCCCCATGATCTGCCGATAAAAATAAAAGCAAGGTTTCGAGTCCTGTTGCAGCACGCCTTCCTTGATTAGCCGGGTGAAATTCTCCTTGCCTTGGGCATAAACCTCCGCGGAATAAACGTCAGTCGCCGGCGGCAGGTCAATTTCCGGTTTACTGACGTGGAGAAAGCTCAACGGATTTCCCGCGGCCATATGGCGCGCTTCGTCGGACGACATTACGTCGTAAGGTAGTTCGCAAATTTGCGCGGCAAGTTCTGGTTTCGGTCGCAACGCCGCAAAAGGTTTAATCGTGGCCATAAATGAGGCGCGAAGATAAGGGAGGCGGAAATCCTTTGCCAATTGAAACTGCGACCTCCAAATTCTGCGGGGTGACGTTTCTCCCCATAGTCGTGCGGGAATTAAGGGTGGCTGCGCGAAAACGCCGGACGTTCTGGCTTCGGGTCGTGGCGGCCCTCGTGGCGCTCATTATCGGAGCCGGCATGCTGATCCTAAGCTCGGCGGGCGCGTTTCCCGGGGCGACTCTCGGAGGTGTCTTATTCGGCATCCTTACGTGGATGTTACTGATTACCGCTCTTGCCGCCGGCGCTTTTTTCACCGCCGATTGCTTAAGCGAGGAAAAGCGGGAAGGGACACTTGGTTTTCTTTTTCTGACCGATCTGCGGGGTTATGATGTGACGGGTGGGAAGTTGCTGGCCACATCTCTGCGAGTTTTTTATGCATTGCTGGCAGTATTTCCCGTGCTGGCCATCAGCTTGACGATGGGCGGCGTGACGGGGGTGCAGTTTTGGAAAACCACGCTCGCTTTGATGAACGCGCTATTTTGCTCGTTGACGGCGGGAATGTTCGTGTCTTCGATCAGTCGTGAATCACAAAAGGCATTGGGCGGCACATTGTTTGTGATATTTTTGTGGGCTGCGGGCGGACCGATCGCGGATGGCATTATCGCCGCAAAGAAAGGTATGGGCTTTGCGCCCTATTACAGCCTCTCCAGCCCATACTATATGTTTGGCCAAGCTGACTCCTGGGGGAAGTCGTCGTATTGGACGGGCTTGATGATCACGCAAGGATTGGCTTGGACTTTATTTGCCATCGCGAGTTTTCAGATACAGCGTGCGTGGCAGGAAAAGCGCCCGCGTGCGGGCTCGGGTGCTTCTGCCTTGTCCTATGGCTGGCGTTATGGTGGGCGTCAACGCCGTGATGCGATTCGACAAAAGCTTGTCGGGTTGAATCCCGTCCTGTGGCTGGTGTGCCGCGAACGCTGGCAATCGAGTGGTGTTTGGGCGATCTTGATCCTTCTGGCTGGTCCGATCGCGCTTTGCTACGCCATGGAGGTGCCGGAGGTCGCCGTGATGTTGTGGAAGCTTGTTGGCAGTATTTGCGTTTGGGTTCTTTACTTGTGGGCGTCGTCTCAAGCGAGCCGTTTCTTCATTGAGGCTCGGCGCAGTGGCATGATGGAATTGCTCCTCGCCACGCCCTTGACGGTGGGAGAAATTCTTCGCGGCCAATGGCGCGCGCTCGGCCGGTTGTTTGGGCTGCCGACCCTCCTCATCCTTGGAATAATATTTTTTGGCGCTTTAGCAGGCGGTTCTTCCTCCATAATGCGATCCTTCAGTCGCCCCGGCGTGGGACCTGGCTGGGAGAGGGATTTGCTGATGGCGTTATTGAACACCTTGGGCACAACTGCGAATCTCGCCGCCCTGCTTTGGTTTGGAATGTGGATGGGGCTGACCTCAAAAAACTTTAGTCTCGCCACCTTGAAAACCTTTGGCTTCGTCCAGGTGATACCGAGCCTCATAATCAGTTTTGCCTCCATGATATTTGCGGCAATGGTGATCCTGCCTGCTCTTTCGAAGCTCTCGATGCAAACTGGCGCTGCTGGCGGAGCAGCCACCTCCACGCTCTTTGGATGGTACCCCTTGTTGACGATGCTGGGAACGTGCGTGCTGACCGTTCTGAAAGACGTGGCTTTTGTGGCCTGGGCGCGACACCGGATGAATCATTCGTTCCGGCAGCAGGCATCGCGAACTTTTATGCCGGTCCCGGTGGTGCCACCCCGCATCCCCATGCCGCCGCCCATAGCCGTCCCACCGCTGCCGCCGCCGCGCATTTGATATGATGACCTTTCTCCCGATCGTCAGCCGTGAACTGCGGATCGCCTCGCGCCGCGCCAGCACTTATTGGGTGCGATGTCTGGCCGCGTTGTTGCTCATCATCATCGGCACGTGGTTTTTCGTGATGATGCAATCGGAACCACCTCAAGAGATGGCGATTTTCCTGTTTCAGGTTTTGACGGCTATTGCCGTCTTCAATTGTTTGCTTCGTGGCGTCTGGTCCACTGCCGATTCGTTAAGTGAAGAAAAGCGGGAAGGCACGCTCGGTCTCTTATTTCTGACTGACTTGAAGGGCTACGACGTGGTGCTGGGAAAACTGGCAGCCACCTCGCTGAACGGCCTCTATGGTTTGCTGGCGGTTGTCCCTTTGCTGGCCGTGCCGCTGCTGATGGGGGGCGTGACACCCGGTGAATTCGGGCGAATGGCGCTCGTGGCACTCAATACGCTCTTCTTTTCGCTCACGCTTGGCATTTGTGTTTCCTCGATGAGCCGCTCGGCGCGCAGCGCTTTGTCCGTCGCTTTTTTAATTATTTTTTTCATGACCGCCGTCCTGCCGGTGTTCGGTGCCTACCTCGCCCATTACTGGCAGGATCCTTCCGTCACGAGTTATTTCCTGATGCCGAACCCCGGCTTTAGTTATTACCTCGCCTTCGACAAGTTGTATTCCGCGCGCCAGCATGACTACCTCGTTTCGATGCTAACCATTCACGGGCTGAGCTGGGTGTTCTTTGTGCTGGCCTGTTTGATCGCGCCTCGCTCCTGGCAGGACAAACCGTCCGGTGTGAAACGGGTTCGCTGGTCGGAGAATTTTCGTTCCTGGAGCTACGGCAATATCGTCGAACGGATCGCTTACCGCCGACATCTCTTGAGCAAGAATGCCTATTTCTGGCTGGCAGCCCGCGCGCGCCTTAAACCAATGACCCTCTGGTTCGTGCTCGGTCTTATTGCCTGCGGCTGGGCGTGGGGCGTCGCTAAATATCATCGGGACTGGTTCAACGAAGGTATTTACGTCGCGACCGGGGTATTGTTGAATTTGCTGCTCAAAATGTGGTTCTGCATGGAGGCGGGGCAGCAGATTTCGGAGGATCGCAAGAACGGCGCGCTGGAGTTGCTGCTTTCCACCCCGTTAAGCGTTCGGAATATATTGCACGGACAATTCCTTGCCTTGCGACGACAGTTTCTCGGGCCAGTCGTGGTGGTGCTCGTCGCGTTTTTCCTTTTTATGGTGGGTGAATCGGCCGAATACACCAGCAAGGAAGAACGAACGATGTGGGTATTGTTTTGGTTCGCGAGCATGGTGATGCTGGTTGCCGACCTGGTGGCCTTGTATTGGGTCGGCATGTGGCAGGCGCTCACGGCGCGAAATCCGACCCGCGCGGCCAGCCAGAGTTTTTCGCGCATCCTGGTTTTGCCTTGGGCGGCGTTTGGCCTTCTGTCGCTGCTCGTTGGGCTGCTGTCGATCAACTCCAACGGCGGGCCGGGTCCGGGATTTTTCATGGGACTGTGGTTTGTGTTGGGCCTTGCGGCGGACATTGGTTTTGGCTTTTGGGCCCGCCATAAATTGCTGACGGAATTTCGGGCCGCCGCCGCTAGGCGCTATAACGCACGAGTGGGATTCTTTAAACGGCTTTTTGGCGGCAAAGGTCCTGAAATGCCGTCTTAATGGAACGGTGGGCTGGACACCTATTCAAAAAGTTCCTGAGCTTTTGCTTGTTCCAGTACAGGATCGGGGAGTTCTGTAAGGTGGTCGCTCGTGATTCGAGTTCCTTCCGTGGTTTTGAGTTCCCATCCCTTGTCGCGCCATTCGATCGTGGTAGCGCCATCGGCGCGGGTGTAGACCACCGGGGTTTTGCGAAGGGCCAGTCGCTGGTGCAATGCGAGACTGGCGCGTTCCAACGGAGGGAATTCCGAATCCACCACCACGATCAAGCGCGGCTGGATCGCATCCAGCAGAGCGTCACAGATGGGTTCATTTTGGACCGGCAGGCCGGTGACCACGATGTCAGCACGAAGATTCGGGTTTCTTTCGAGCAAGGCTTCCTGCCCGGGACGCCCGAGGTCCGAGAGCAGCAGAATGCGGCAACCGTGGAAGGTGCCATCGAGCACGAGCGCGTTGTCATCGGCTTGCGGGAACCGGTCTGTCGCATTCGGATGCAGGACGGTCCATGGGCCCACGCGATTAGTCCGAGTGACAGTCTGAAGCTTGTTGGTCGTGGCGCTCCAATCCTTGAGGATTTTCCGATAAACGGGCGAGCGAAAGCGCACAGGACTCACGTAAACTTTTGGCACCGCAAATAAATTACCCACCAGTTCCGCTCCGCCCACATGCCGTAAGTCGCCGTGGGTCAGTGCCAACGTGGGAAGGCGATTAACTCCCTGCGCGCGCAGAAATGGCTTGGTGATAAACTGAACCGCATTGGAGTTGCCGCCATCGATCATCAAGTCGTCCTTCGATCCGGGCGCGTGAAAATAGAGCGCCATGCCGCCGTTCACTGGCAGCAGGCTCAAACGTGTGAGGTTGGAATTCTGCCAGTAGTGCCAGCCGCAGCCACCCAGGACGACGGCGAGCGCTGCGATTCTCCACTGGCGCAATTTTGGTTTAAACAGCCACCCTGTCACAAGCGCCAGCAGCACGAGATAATACAGATAGGTGGTGATGAGAGCTGGCTGCGGCACGTAGTAATAGGCTGCCGGCCATTTTTCAAACCATTGGCTGCTTTTCTGGATGAACCACATAATTCCCCAGCCGGCGTGGTTGAAGATTTCAGCGGCGGCTGGAAGCCAACCGGCAACCAACAGGCTGCTGAGATTGCAGATTAGAACCAGGCCGCACGCCGGTACCGCGACCATGTTGGCCGGCGTGCTGACCGGAGTTACGATATGAAAGTAAAGCGCCACGAGCGGCAGCGATGCGACCCATGCGGCAAGCGAACTGGAAAATAGTTCCAGCACAACTCGCGTAACGGTGTCGAGGAACTTTCGCCACTTGGGCCGCAGTTGGTCGGGCAGGAGCGGGTCAGCGAGGGTGAGGCGCTGTCGGAAACGTTCAAGCGCGGTGAGGGCGATGATGATATAAAAGACCACCACAAAAGAGAGCTGAAAGCCGGCCTGAAACAATTGCGAGGGCTGCCAAAGCAGAATCACAATTGCCGCCGCGTAAAGTGAATTCATGGTATCGCTCGGCCGTTTAAGCACCCAGCCCATGATGACAATCGTCAACATAATGTTGGCGCGAATGGCCGAGGCGGGCCAGCCCGTCAATGCAGTATAAAACCAAATGATGGGCAAAAGGATCAGCGCGCAAGCGGCGCGAGGGACGCGAAGTGCCCGAAGTAGCGCAAAGAAAATGCCCGAGATGATGGCCATGCGCAGTCCATCCACGGCAAAAATATGATATGTTGCCGCGCGCACGAAAGGTTCGGAAATCTCCTCGGTCATCGCCTGTTTCCAGCCCAGCGTCAGCGCCCACTCCAGGCGCAAGGGTTCGTCCTCCTCCGGCATGCCCAACGCCAGCGCCCGTTTTGCCCACGCGCGAAAGCGATCCGCCACCGGCGGAGTTCCGAAAGGACCGCACAACTGCCAGTCCTTGTCGGATGAAACGCGGAGTTGATAATAAATGCCTTTGTCCGCGAGATACGCGCGATAATCGAAGGTTCCTTCAGCGGCAGCGATTTTTGGTCGCGCGGCAACGCCGATGATTTCCACTGGCTGACCGCCAAAATAATTCGTGGAAATTGTCCCCAAAGTCGTGATCGCAATGATTCCCTCCGCTGGCGCCCACGCACCGCCGTTCGTTCGAAGTTCGGTGAGTCTGATTTGGGCAACCGAACTCCAGGATTCCTTTTCGCCGAGAACAAAAACCCTTTCAGTCGGCGTTTCCAGGAGCACGCCACGGATGCTGGCGATCGCTGGTTCCTGGCCGAGAAGGCGGCGAATGTCGAACGGTGAAATGATGGCGGTGTGTAATGAGTAGTTCGTACAGCCGGTCAGGACGCAAAGCGCGTACAGGAGGTAAAGCCGTGCGCGGGACCATGCGAACGCGACGATGGTAACGCAACCCGAGGCCGCGAGGAGCGGGTAGGGTGAAAGCGGAATGTAGCGGGAAATCAAAATCCCGCACACGTGGAACAACGCCACCCAAAGAAGTGGTCGCTTCATCAACCCGGCCAAGCTTAGTCACTGTAAACAGGCTCGGCGATAGCAAAATCCAACTGGGTCAAGTTACTGTGTCTTGCGCCGCAAGAGGCTTCGCGCGCCACCATCCCAACGCTTTGCCAACGGCCCACAGGAGCAGCAGCCCGCAGACTCCGCCAGTCGTATCGATCACCACGTCGCGCACCGAGCCTTCGCGCGAGGGGACGAACAGTTGGTGAAATTCGTCGCTCGCCGCATAAAGCAACACCAGCAGTATGGTTTTTCCCGCGACGGACCATTGCCACGGACGGAGATCGTTCCGCTGTGGTTTGCTAAATGCCCGCCAGATGAGCAGGCTCAGAACCGCAAACTCCGTCAGATGTGCGCATTTGCGGACAATGATAACCGCCAGGTGGACCGCGCCGTCGGAGATGGTCGGGAAGAGCCAGTGCAAAAAGGGTCCGACGATCCGCGAGGAATGCTTGAACGAGCCCTGGTCACTGGAGGCCGAAAAAATCAGCGCCATGCACACCAGCACCGGCAGCCAGTAATAAATGAACGCGCGCTGCTTGGACACGGCACGCCGCGTTAGCGGATTTCCGCTTCGAGCTGCCGCAGGCAATGCGTCAAATACGGCAACAGTTGTTTCTTGCGCGAAACCACATCGGCCAGTTCGTAGATGCCGGGCTCCTGTCGTGGATAATCGATGCGGGCCGCGAACGCGCCGTCGCCCACCAACAACAAGAGCGAGAGCTGTTTCGTGACATCGGTTACGAGCAACGCCGAAAAGAAATGCCCGCGCTTGCGGCGATAATCCTCCAGCGCCAGCAGCAGCTCGGATTTCTGTTTCCAAAATTCGTTGAAGCCTGTCTCTTCAATCTGCGCCACGCTGAACGTCTTTGCGCCTTCCTGATATTCCTTGCAATCGGTCTTGATCGCTTGCGGCGCCGATTTCAGGCTCAACAGCGAACCGCACGCGAACAGCTTGTCGGTGAAATCCTTCGCGTCCACGCCCGCCAGCTTTTCGAGCTTCTTTAACACTTCCGCATCCTGCGGAGTCGTGGTCGGCGACGTTAGGTTGAGCGTGTCAGATACCAGGCCCGCCAGCAACAACCCCGCGATCGGCTTCGGCAACTCGACGTTATGACGAAAGAAACAATCCGCGACGATCGTGCTCGTCGAACCCACCGGCTCGTTGCGGAATAAAATGGGCTGATGCGTCGTCAGGCTGCCAATGCGGTGATGGTCAATGATCTCAATGATCTCCACTTCGTCCGCGCCTTGAACCGCCTGCGAAAGCTCGTTGTGATCCACGAGAATCAGCTTGCGCGTGACTGTTTTCAAAAAGTCCGTCTTCGAAAGAATGCCCACAGTGCGGCCGGCGCTGTCGAGCACGGGAAAGATCTGAAACCCGGACGATGTGGCCTCGCTCTTTACCGCGGCGAGCGATGCCTCTTCGGGGAAACAGAGAAACGATTCGTTCAGCACGTGCCGGATCGCGACCGCCGCGCGGCAGAGTGCCGCCGTCGTGGCGGTATCGTGCGGCGAGATGATCAGGCTGACGCCGTTGCGCTTCGCCACCTCCATCGTTTTGGTTTCGACGTTGAGACCGCCCGTAGCGATGACCACTCGCACCTTTTCGCGGATGGCGAGATTCTGGATGTCCCAACGATCGCCCACCACCACCGCGAGTTTGTCGCGCGGGAAGGTTTCCAATCGTTCGGCAAACGAGTCGAGACCCATCGCCCCGATCATCATCGTCAAATCCTCCTCTTTGTCGGCGTCACCGGCGGAGATTAATTCACCGTTCAGTGTTCGAGCGAGGTTGCTCAACGAGGAAAGCACGCGCCGCGAATCCAGCAGCCGCTTCGTCGTCGGAAACAAAAACTTCGTCAGCTTGAAGAGCGACAGCAATCCGCGACAGCGATGTTCCGCATCGAGAACCGGCAGGATACGAATATTGTGTTCGTCCATGAGGCCCAGCGTCTCCGCTGCCGTCGTATCCGGCGTCACGCTCATCACGTTCGGCTGCATCACGTCCCGCACCGTCGGCGAAACATTCGAGACAAATTTCGGCGCCGGCACGCCAAACGTTTTCAGGACGAAATCGATGCGCTCATTGGTGTCGCCGCAGCGCGCGGCCACCGCCTCGGGCATCCCCGTCCGGCGCTTGAACTCCGCATAACCGATGGCGGAGCAAATCGCGTCAGTATCCGGATTGCGATGTCCAATAACGAGAATTTCGCTCATAAAGTCGGCAAACTTAGCACCATACGATAAAACTGATAGTTTTTTATGATGTCGCAGGCCAACGACTTACGAAGTTGGCGTGGGACATCACCCCATATTGAGCAAAGCGTTTGCCAAGGGAACATCGGTGTGAAAATTTCCCTTAGACTTTTGCTTCTTTGCCTCTGTTGCCCGGGCTCACCGGACTATGTCATCAACGGGCTTTTTTTCAATCCTCACGGATGAGACGCTGGCGGCCAAATCGTTAAGTCTCATTTCCAGCACGACGGTTTCCAGACGAACGTGGCCCAGGTCGGGCCAAAGAAAGTTCAGCAGTCGCGGGGACACAGCCCCGACGATCTGCTGCGCTTTCTGTGATGCTCGACCGCCTGCGTTTCCCCGCATAAACGGATTGTCGATGCCCAGCGGAAACCCGGAACGATACGAGGGGTAACTGATTTCCACCCGGCAAGCCTGTGCCCCATGCGGGACGAGAATTAAAAACCTTGCGCCCTCCATCGTTGACGGGATGCCATCGGATCGATCCGGCCGAACCATTACGGATTTGGGACAATCCACCCAATGATTATCAACACATGCTTGGATCGTCTCCCGTAGGATAGGCACCGGATGGTTGGTGGAAACGTGCTGGCGAGCGGCGAACTCAATTGCGTCGTACGCGGGCTGTTCCTGAGTTCCCACATCCAACTCCTCCGACCAATAAAGGCTCTGGCGGTTGGCCGGCAACAGCGGTTTCACGCTCATCGGAATCAGGTCAAACGGACGTTGCTCCGGCCAACCCCACAGGGCGAAGAGGACCACCATCATCAACGCGATTACACCGCCCGCGATGAGCGCGATATTCTTTAATTTGCGGGAAAGCATGAATTGCCGACCAGTTTGTTACGCGAGCGCCGGCGGTTTGTCACCAGGTTCAGCATGCGTCGGGATCTTTTCCATTCGAAATTCGAAAATCTGCATTCGACATTCCCAAGTTGGGTTCGTTTTCCAAATCGCAAAACTCTAAATCGGTCATAACCCATTATCAGTAATGACTTTGTGAATTTCCCAAGTTGGGTTCGTTTGGTAAAATTTACATTTTCGCGAACTTCCCCCTCGCTCCGAACAGCCGCGCTGCGCCCCAAGCCGTACCACTCCGCGACTCGGCCGAACCAAGGCATCTCCATGACCTCCGGAAGGGTGCCGAAGGGTATCGAACCGTCCAAAGGGAAGGCTGGAGAAAGCCAGGGCTGTCCTTCCGACGGTAGGGCGATCTCCGAGAGCGCCGGGAAAAAATTGATTCCTCAACGGTCCCAGCGACCGCCCAAGCATCACAATTCAATACACCGAACCAAACTAACCAACGGCGCCCTTCCTGACAGCGGCCGGGACTGGCATCGAGTCCGGCCTGCCTCCTGCGAGTACTCACCATCTATTTTCAAAGAACAAATCTACCGACCCCGCGATCTTAAACCAGGGGGTGGGACAAATGCTGTCCAATGGTCCAACGCCGGAATTCTTATCGGATCTCCTAAAAGATTTACCTTGGACCAACTTTGATTAGCCGGGGCGAAGGCACCACCATCGTTACCCAATTTCCCCTCCGCCCCTCACGCCCGGGCCCGCGCTGAGTGCCCGGGGGGTGTTCAAAGAGGGCATGCAAAAAGATGGCTTTGGTCCGCCGTTTCCGTGCATTTTGACGGCCAACGTTATGAAGAAGAACTCCGTTGTTCCTGGTCCCGTGCTGCCCAAATTGCGGGTCGTTTGCAGTCGCAGCACGACGCTGGGCCCGGGGCGGGTGGAGTTGATGGAATTGGTCGGCGAAACGGGAAGCCTGCGCGCCGCGGCGTCAAAAATGGGAATGGCCTACATGACGGCGTGGAAGCACATGAAAGTTTTGAATCGCACCTTTCGTGGGCCAGTGGTGGTGTCGAAGCGGGGCGGCAAAGCGGGCGGGGGAGCTGAGTTGACCGAGGTCGGTCGACAGGTAGTAAAATTGTATCATCGAATGGAAAAGCAAAGCCACGCCGCCATCCAAAAAGGATTTCGACAGCTTCAGGCGTTGGTGAAGTAGCGTCCTGTCGCCCGCTATTTGCCGGTGCCCTCGACGTAAACGGGATGAAACAGCGGGCCGCGACCGGTCAGCTTCTCGCCAAAATCGGCGAGAAAACGCTGCACTTTGGGCGATAGTAGAAAATCGGAAAGCGCCCGCGCCCCCGCTGCGTTCACACCCGGAAACCTTTTCGGATTCGCCTCCATCACAATGAACGGCCGGCGCATCGTGCGATCGCCTTGCACCATGATTTCCATGCCGGTCGCGTTCATCTTGCCGACGCGCGCGGGAATGTAGCCGACAATGACGTATGCGTTATTTGTGCGGGCGAATTGGAGAATATCGTATTTGGAAACGGTATCGTCCTTGAGGATCCAGTCTCCCTTCGGTTCGATGCCGGCGGCGTCCCAGAGATTGTGGGCGAGTTCGCGGCTGCCGATGCCCTGAAAATCCACAAAGTGCGTTTTTGTCTTGGCAATTTTTCTCAACGCCGCCGCTCCGTTCGTCATGCCACGAATGTGCGCGGGGTCGTTCGTGGGGCCGACGATGGAGAGTTCGTTGCGCGTCCATGGGCGCATGTTAACGCCGAAGCCATCTGCCGCCAGATCGGTGGTGATATCGCCGGAGTGCATCGTGATGAGGTCCGCTTTTCCCTCGCGGAACACCCTGGCGATCTCGGGCCGGGGGCCGGTGGCGGCGAGTTCGCAGCGATAGCCAGTCTCAGCCTCGAACATTCGGGAAATCTCCAGCCACAGTCCGGTCATCGTCATGCCGCCGATGACTGCGCAACGAACCACTTGGTTCGTGGAGGTGTTTTTTTCAGCGGCGAGTTGGGGCTGGGCGAAGGCGGTGACGCCAGCCAGCATGAAGACACCGATAAACTTGAGTTTCATCGTTAGTAATTTCCCGCAGTCAAATCGCTGTCGGTGCCGGTCAGCCAGGAGATATCAGCTCGTTTGGGATCGCCCACGCCGCAGCCGACATAGTCCCCGGAGAAGGTACCGGCCTGCCCGCCGAGGAAAAGGAGATTGGCGCGATTGGAATGGCGAGCAACGGCGCTGTGGGGCTTTACCGACGGGTATGTGGAGGCGTATGGCCCGGGGGCTTCGGCCATGGCGACCACCTGCATGGGACGAGCGACCTCGGAATATTTGGTCGCAACGGGTAAATTCCACGTGCTCAAATTCATGTTCATGCTGTACGGCAGAAAATGGTTGCTGCCTGTATCCCGCGCGGTGGCGCATACGAAAACCGTGCGGGCGCCTGGTTTGAATTTTTGATTCGCGGCGAAAAGCTGCTGGTACGATTTTGAGCCGAAGTAAACCGGCAGACAATTGAACCAATCCTCAGGCCGGTCGATTTGAAACAGCGCCTGCACCCCCTGGCCGCGTCGCGGCAGAAAGTCGTTGTTGTCGTCGGCATATTGCCGATACGCAAGACTCCATTGGTGCAGATTGGAAAGGCATTGGGCGGACTGCGCTTTGCTTTTTGCACGAGCCAGCGCGGGGATCAAAAGGCTCGCCAGCAGGGCAATGATTGCGATAACCACGAGCAACTCGATCAGCGTGAAGGCGTGCCTGGAGCGCGATGGGATCATCCGCGGCGGTTTTTACGCGAATACTTGCGCCGGAGCAATATCGCTCCGCCCAGACCGGCGAGACCAATCGTTCCCGGCTCCGGCACGGCGGTGATGGCAAGAACCGGTCGAAGTGATGCGGTTCCGAAACTGCGTGAATTGAACAGGTAGCTGACCGAGGCATCGGCGGCGAAAAGATCTAAACTGACAAGACCACCCCCGAGCACATCGGCTGAAAAACCGGAAGTGAGGCTGAGATTATTGGTGGTCGAACCGCTGGTACCGCCGGCGAAACTAAAGGTGCCCAGTCCTTCATCACTCCCACCCAGAAACGAGGGCAGGGTGGCAAATGTGATACCAGTCGTGATGGGAGCGGCTGGCGTCCCCGTGCCTTCGACCCAGGAATCGTTTTGCATCCAAGTGACGCCGAATTGACCGGCGACGTTCGCGTTGAAGATGGGATTGCCCGGTGACGTGGCAGCGAGCGAGAGGGTGACGGATTGGATAGTCCACTGGCCTGCGCCGTATTGCGCGTCAAAGGACGATTTGGCGGCGGCAAGGTTGAATTGAATCACGCTCTGAAACTGGCCTTGGGGCGAACCTGCCGCCGAAATGCCCAATGCGCCCGCGCCGCCGTAGTTGTTGGCGCCGTTGTTGGCCATAACAAACGCGTCCGCCGTGGGATTAAGTGTGAAAGTAGCGGCGTCGGTTGACCGCGCGAGGAAGAGCGTCGCCGCGGAAAGAAAAGCCGTCAGCAAACGGAGCAAATTCGGGGTTGTGTTCATTCGATATATAACTATATATATATCGCTACGAAGAAAGACCGGCAACATAAATATGTCCGCGCTATTGCGTCCCTGATGGTCTGGGGGGCGGCGCAATTTTATGTGTCGGCGCAAACCACGAATCTTTTGTATCCCTCAGCCGATGCCTTTGTGCGCGCGGCGGTTCCCGGCAATAATTACGGTGCGGCCGGAGCGTTGTCCGTCTCCGGTTCCGAAGCCGTCAACGGCTCCGGCCAGACCAACGGTCCCTCGGACAGCTTGATGCGGTTCCCCCTGTCGGAATTCGCCGCCGCCATGAACGCACAATACGGCAGCGACGCGTGGAGCGTTTCAAGCGTTGTATTGACGGGAGCCGAAAATGCGACGCCAAGCAATCCCGTGTTCAACCGCGGCGTCGGCGCCTTTGAAATTCGCTGGCTGGCGAACAACAATTGGATCGAAGGAAGCGGCACGCCCAACCGGTTTGCGAATGACGGCATTACGTACCAGGACGTTGCGGGTCTGCTCGACCCCGTCCTCGACCTGCCGCTCGGGCGATTCACCAACACCGGGGCGAACGCGAGCGTTTCATTTGCCTTAACGTTGGCCATTCCGCTGGTGTCGAACATCGTGGCGGGCGCGGATGTGGATCTGTATCTCACGGCTGTCAGCCCGGCCATGGGCTTCACTTTCAATTCAAGAAATTTTGTGCTGTCGAACGCATGGCCTGCGTTGCAAATCGTGGCCGGGCCGAATTTTGTCCCGCGCATCAGCTCCATTTCGCGCTCATCGTCAACGGAGGTTTCGATCCGATTCAATACCGCGTCGAATTGGACTTATGTGTTACAGCGAGGGGGAAGGGTCGCCATCGCGAATTGGACAAACGCGTTTACCAACACGGCGCAACCTTTCGACGGCGAAGCGGTGTTTGTCGATTCGGGTGGCAATGGCCAACGATTCTATCGCTTAAGCGCCTTCCGTCCGTAGGCTCCGACGGGACTTCTTATAACATCGCGCGGGTTGCAGTCGGGATTAGTCTCGCGCAACATCTGCGAAATGATGCGGACCATTCCAATGGGTGTAAGTTCGTTGACCAGCAGCCGGCTCGCCTATGGCTGCTGGCGGGTGGCGGGAAGCTGGAACCTGGACGAAGTGACACCGCAGAGTCGGGCGGCCGGCAGGCGCGCCATTATCGCAGCCTATGAAGCGGGTTATACACTGTTCGATAACGCCAACATTTATTGCAGCGGGGAAGCGGAGCGGTTGCTGGGGGAGGTATTGAAGGAAGTCGGCGGCATGCGCGAGCGCGTCGTAGTCGCGACCAAGGGTGGCATTCGTTTTGCCGGTGAACCGCAGCCTGATGCGCCGTCGCGATATGATTTTTCGGCGTCGCACCTGATCGAAGCCTGCGAGCAATCGCTGCGGCGGCTGCAGCTCGATACGATTGATCTTTATATGCTGCATCGGCCGGATTTCCTGGCTGACCCGGAGGAAATTGCCCGGGCGTTCTCCGAACTGCGGCAGGCGGGCAAGGTGCGTTATTTCGGGGTGAGCAATTTCCGGCCGACGCTCGTGACCGCGCTGCAAGTCGCCTGCCCGATGCCGCTGATCGTGCATCAAGTCGAGATCAGCCTGGCGCGGCTCGACGCTTTTTCCGATGGCACACTGGATCAATGTTTGATTGAAAAAATCACACCGATGGCCTGGAGTCCGCTTGCTGCCGGGGTCATGGGTAATGGCGCCAGCCGCCTGCTGCCTTCGCAGGAGGCATATCGTTCGATGAAGTTTCTGTCGGTCGTGGACGAACTGGCGAAGGATCACGGAGTCCATCGCACGGTGATCGCGCTGGCGTGGTTGTTGAAGCATCCGGCGAAAATCCAGCCGATTCTGGGTTCGACGAATCCCGACCGCATCCGCGAGGCTGTGAAAGCCACTGAACTCGAGCTTGGCCGTGACGAATGGTATCGCCTGTTGATTGCCGCCCGCGGCGCGCCGTTGCCTTGAACCGCCTTCGTTAACCCGCCGCTTACACTTTCGGGAGAATGAGCTTGACCGTTTGGTCGTGACCGGCAATCTGCCCGAGCCTGAAATTTTTTCAGCAATCAGAAAGAAAACTCGGAAAAACAAGATAAGCGCCTGCGGCCAGAGCGCCGGGAAACAACATAATGAGCGATACGTCCATCAAGCGGTCGGAAGAATTTCTTAAAATCAGCGATCAATTTCAGCTCGGTGCCCTGACGACCGAGACGTCCCATCCGGTCACGGCCGACCTGAGCGAAACCGCCAAAAAAGACATCGCGGCGGGCCTTGGTTTGTTGTTCGAAGCGGACGGGGACAACGTAAAAAAGTATCGCGAATTTGCCGCGTCCGGCCGCGCCACCGCCATCAAGGACGCCGTGCTGAGGAGCGTCCGCAATGGCGGTAAAATATTCTTCACGGGTTGCGGTTCCACCGGGCGTCTGAGCATTCAACTCAATTCCATCTGGCGCGACTTCTGGCAGCAGCAGCGCGCGCGCGGCATGGCCAGCACACCATCGGCGGAGGAGTTTGAAAATCGCGCGTTCAGCGTCATGGCCGGCGGCGATTTTGCGCTTATCAAATCGGTGGAAGGCTTCGAGGATTTTACGGTCTTCGGCAAAAAACAGATCGGTGATCTCGGGGTGTCGAGCAAGGACGTGGTGTTTGCGATCACCGAAGGCGGTGAGACTTCCTTTGTGATCGGCACGGCGTGGCAGGGGGTGGAGGTGGGCGCGAAAGTCTATTTTGTTTACAACAATCCGGACGACGTGTTGCGCAAACATGTCCAGCGCAGCCGCGAAGTGATTGACGATGCGCGCATCGAGAAGATCAATCTGACGACGGGGCCGATGTCCATCACGGGTTCCACTCGGATGCAGGCGACCACGATCCAGTTGTGCGTGATGTTGACGATCCTGGAAATGGTGCTGCGCGATTTGATGAAGGAATTGGAGCCGAAGGGGCCGGGCGCGCTGGATTCGGCGGCGGTGCCGGCGGAATTTCTGACCAGGCTCATTCAGATGCATGCAACGCTGAAGTCACCGGGGAATTTGACGCAACTGGCGGCGGCCGTGGCGCTGGAGGAATCGGTTTATCGCTCAAAACACAAAAACAATTATTTCGCCGACAAATTTGGCATCGATGTGCTGACGGATACAACCGAGCGTTCACCGACATATTGTTCTCCGCCGTTCCGCAAATTTGACGACCAGACCGCGAGCGAATCCTGGGCGTTTTTGTTTTTACCATATGAGGATTCCGCCCTTGCGTGGGAGAAAATCATCAAGCGGCCGCCGCAGTGCGTGGAATGGTCCGAGAGCGTCGTGCGGGAATTGGTGGGCGACGAAAAGGCGGCGCGCAGTTCGGAAGTGGTGCGCAAGATCAGCAAAGCCGAGCTGATGCGATTCAAGATCGGCCTGGATGGTCTTAAATATCGACCCCTCACGAAGGGAGATTGCGCAATGGGCATCATTTCGGAGGCGGAAAAGGCCTCCTTGCTCTCGCCGGCTGGATTTCATCGCCGGCAATTGGAAGCCGCACGGCACGCGGGAGCGCGCGTGGGCGTGATTTATTTAGGCCGCGAAGATTCGCTGCCGGAGATGCGCAGTTTTCTTTCGAGCTGGAACAAGGAGGGCGTTGCCGTGCTCACGGCGGTGCCCAAAACCGATTTCCTGCTCGATGGCGTAACGCGCGTTGGACTCAAGATGCTGCTCAACGCGCTTTCGACCTGTACGATGGTGCGGCTGGGTCGCGTGATGGGGAACTATATGATCTGGGTGGTGCCGAGCAATTTGAAGCTGATTGATCGCTCGACGCGTTACATCCAAAAACTCACCGGCCTCGAGTATAAAGCAGCCAATCATTTGCTGTTTGAAGTATTGGAATATGTGGAACCGCGCATGAAGGCCGACCAGGCATATCCGCCGGTGGTCGGGGTGTCGGTAATGCGCACACGGCACAACCTCAGCAATGAGGAGGCGGAAAAGAAGTTGCTGGCAGAGATGTGATCAAGTTGCCGCTATACAGTCCGTGCCACATTCGCTAACTTGAAGAACTTATGGATCTGGATGATTTGCTACTCGAGGCGGAAGAAAAGATGAGCAAGACCGAGCAGGTCGTGGTGAATGAATTCACCGGCGTGCGCACCGGCAAGGCGTCGCCCACGCTCGTCGAAAATATTCTCGTGGAAGTTTATGGCGCGCAAATGCGCATCCGGGAACTGGCCGGCATTACCGCGCCGGAACCGCGTACTTTGTCCATCCAGCCCTGGGACGCCACTTCCGTGAGCCCGATCGAGAAAGCCATCTTGAAGAGCAATCTCGGTTTGACCCCGGCGATTCAGGGGAAGACGATTCGAATTTTCTTCCCGGAGCTGAGTCAGGAGCGCCGTTTGGAACTGGTCAAAGTCATCAAAAAGATGGCCGAGGACGGTCGTGTGGCGATCCGGCATGTGCGCCGGGATGTCATGGACCAACTGAAGAAACACGCCCATGACAGCGGTGTAACCGAGGACGAGGAAAAGCGGGCCGAGAAGGATTTGCAGAAGCTGACCGACGATTACTCGGCCAAAGTTGATGCGCACCTGGCGCACAAGGAAAAAGAAATCCTGACCGTCTGAAGGCCCGGCGCGCTCAGCGCCGGGATAATACGTTGGTTTGTGGTTCCTCGAAACGAATCACCGTCTCACCGGCCTTCGCATAGCCCAGGCGTTCGCGAGCGAGGCGTTCGACGGCCTTGGGATCATTTCGCAGGGCATCGATGGAGGTTCGCAATTGTTTGCCCGTTTCCTCCTGCTTCTGAATCTGGGAATCCAACCCGACGATGTATTTTCGCATCCGCTCATTTTGCCGGATAAGGGGATAGTACCAGACCGCGACCAAAAGCAGCACGGCGATGAAGCAAAGGAAGATTACCACGCGGGTAAGTTTGTTCCAGATGCCCAAGTCCACTTTCATTGCGGGGCATTTAACCAGGCGGAGCGCCGGAACGGAAGAATAAATTGGACCGATTCCCGAGCTATTTGATTGTCAGTTAGCGTGATGGTCGCTAACACTGTTCGTGGATGATCAACGCACTACTCGTTATTTTTGAGCCGGTGGCGGCTTGGGACCGGATTGCCCGTGCCCGACGCAGCATTGGGTTCATTGTGCTGATGTATCTGCTTCCCACGCTTATGATCGCGTCCGCGCTGGAGGGATACAGCCTGGTGCGATGGGGTCGGGAGCGCGGCCGGGTCGAGGAAGTGATGCACGCGCAGACATTTACCCGCAATCACGCAATCGTGTTTGAGGTCGCCCAGACGCTGCTGCTGATTCTGGTTGTTTTCATTGGAGCGAAGCTTGTCAAATCAGTAGGCGAAACCTTTCATGGACGGCACACTTACACGCAAGCCTTTACCGCGGTGGCGTACGGTTTCGGACCGCTATATCTGTTAAGGCTGCTGGACTTTTTCCCGAAGATCAGCCCGTTAATTGGCTGGTCCATCGGCATGGTTCTAACCGTCACGGTTTTGTATCATGGCATGCCGCGCATCATGGAACCGGATCCTTCGCACGCGTTGGGATTCTTTTTCATGGGCTCCCTTCTTTTGGTGGCGCTGTCTGCCATGGTTCGATTTGTCACTTATTGGTATTTGATCGGACATTTCGGGCCACTGGAAGCGGCGGTCACCAAATTTGCGGCAAGTCTGCCATTTTAGTTCAGGGCCCCTCGTGGCCACGACACCTTTGCCTTTCGGGCGTTTTTCGTGTATCTCCTGTCTGGAAAGCTGAATCGTGCCTGTTCCGGGCGCCTTCTCTTATATGAGCGATATCGAAAAAAATATTCTGAGCGCCCTTGTCGAATTGAATACGGCAGTCCAAACGTTGCGCACCGCCAATCCCAAGCCCGACTTGCAATTGCTCTTTTCGCGCCTGGATCGGCTTGCGGAACAATTGCCCCCCAACGCCGATCCGCAACTGCGGCACTATCTCACGCGGAAAAGCTACGAAAAGGCGCGCCTGATGCTGGAGGGGCGAGAAGCGGAAAACGTGCGCGGCAACTGCCGATAGGAGGCAATGGCCGAGGACACCATAGCCGCGATCGCCACACCGCTGGGTGAAGCGGGCCTGGCGATCGTCCGAATCTCCGGCCCGGAGGCGCTGAAGATTGCGGATGCCTGTTTTCAACCCGCTGGCAAAAGCGCGGCGAAGCCGTCGTCAGCCCTGACCCACACCGTTCATTTCGGTCATATCGTCCGGCGCGGTCAGCCAGTCGATGAAGTGCTCCTCACCGTAATGCGGGCGCCGCGGACGTTCACGCGCGAAGACGTGGTGGAAGTGGCATGCCATGGGGGCATTCTACCCGCGAAACTGGTGCTCGATACGGTGTTGGAGAATGGCGCGCGGACGGCCGAACCGGGAGAGTTCACACGGCGGGCGTTTCTCAACGGGCGCATCGACCTTGCTCAGGCGGAGGCGGTGAGCGACTTGATTCATTCGCGGACGGACCTCGCATTGCGGGCCGCCAACGAGCAACTCGCCGGCAAACTATCGCAGCGCATCAACACGTTGCGCGACGAAATGCTCGAAACGCTGGCGCACATCGAGGCGCACATTGATTTTCCCGATGAAGATATCGCGCCCGACACGCGGAAGCAGCTTGTCGCCCGGCTCGAGCATGCCGTGGCGTTCATGGAAGAACTGTTGCGCACTGCCGACGAGGGACAGATCCTGAGACGCGGCCTTCGCGCGGCGATTCTCGGCCGGCCGAACGTCGGCAAATCCAGTCTTCTCAATCAACTGTTAGGCCGCGACCGCGCCATCGTTTCCGCCATTCCTGGCACGACGCGCGATACGATTGAAGAGACGGCGAACATTCGCGGGCTGCCGGTTATATTTGTGGATACCGCCGGATTGCGGGAGGCGCGGGACGAAATCGAGATTGAGGGAATCCAGCGCAGCCGCCGGGCGTTGGAGGAAGCGGAGCTTATATTGCATGTTTTCGACGCTTCGGAACCTGAGCCAACGACGGCCGAATCGCAGTTGGGAGAGGTGGCGGGGAAGAAAAGAATTGTCGTGTTCAACAAAATGGACCTGCAACCGCACGCGCCGGCCTCCGCAGTTGATGCCTCGGCGATGGTGCGAGTGTCTTGTCTTACGGGCGAGGGAATCGAAGCCCTGAAAGATGCCATCAAGGAATGCGTGTGGTCGGGTGAAATCAAGGCGGAGATGTTGCAAGTGATGATTAACTCGCGACATCAGGAGGCGTTAAATCGGGCGCGGCTCGCGAGCTTGCGAACGCTCGAAGCGCTGGTGTCGGACCAGACGCTCGAATTGGTGGCGTTGGACCTGCGGATTGCCGTCAACGCGGTGGGCGAGGTGGTGGGGAAGACCACGACGGAGGATTTGCTGGATCAGATTTTCAGTCGATTTTGCATCGGCAAGTAGCGAGATCCAATTCCGCCAAGTGTCAGGCCGGCGAGATCTGACGTTCACTTGCCGTTCGGATGAGGCTCCGTTATGCTGGCTATGTGGGTGGCGGCCCCAGAGAGGACGCCCGTTTCAGATATTTACGGCGGCAATTCTAAGATGAGCGCGAGCGAAGAAAGTTATAAGCGGATATGCGATGACGTTTGGGCACTCTACACCGCGCAGGTGGAGAAGGAGAAGCCGCGTCGGAGCAAGCGCAAGGTGTTCCTGCCGCCGCCGCCCCGTCCCCAACCGGTGGATGTCTTGTTCGTCGGCATTTCGCCCAGTCAGATTACGCGCATCGGCTACGGCGCCCAGCGCCCCGCCGCCGAACGGCTGGCGCGGGACTTCGAATATGTGAGTGCTGCGGGCACGCGTGGCGCCCCGTATACGAACGACGCTTACTACGATCACTTGCTGCAATTCATCCGCCGGCTCAATGACGGTTTCGGTGTGTGGCCTCAGGTCTCGCGGGGCGAAAAGCCGTTGCTGGTTGAGTTTACCGATGCCTTGCACATCACCACTGATCATCGCGTGGCCGACGATCTGTTGAGCGTGATGAACCCGACCGCGGACAACGATCCGGTCTGCCTGAAATGCAAAGAGATTTTGGAAGCCGAGTTGAAGCTTTACCAGCCGAAGCTCGTGATTTGCAACGGCCGTTTGCCGTCGCGATTTCTGTGGGACATCTGCACTGGCAAAACTTTGGAGCGGCCCGTCAAGGAGACGTTTCTGAAGGATACGAAATTCGGTTTCAACGTTCATTTTGCCGGATATTTGAATAGCAAATGGACGGACGGTTTCAGCCGGGCGCGCTTGCTGCGGGAGATTTCCGAAAATCAGAAACCGGCAAAGTAACGGGACCTTGCGTCACTTGGAGCGGCCGATTTCGCGGAGCATTTCCTCGGCATGCTTTCGGACCAACGCCGGCACGTACGGACGGCGCAACGCCTCCAGGGTGCGTCGGGCGGCAGCGGGATCATTCCGCGCCAACTGCACCTGCGCCAGCGTAAGCTGATAGGGCTCATTTTCCGGTTCCAACTGGATGGCGCGCTGAAGATGTTTTTCGGCGCTGACCAGATCCTCCCGCTGCACCAGTTCGAAAAATCCCAGCAGATTGTGCGCGGGCCCGAAGTCCGGCATAAGCGCGAGGGATTTGGTCAACGCGCCGCGAATTTCCTCCGCCTGTGCCTTGTCGATTCGTGAGTAGCTTTCCGGCGACCGCGACGTGAGTCGATATTTTTCCCGGGCGAGTGTATAGAGCGCGAGGAAACTGACCGGGCCGCGCTGCATGGCCTCGTTGAGTTGCCGCACCGATTCCGCTGGCTGGTTGCGTGCGGCCGCGAGCAGGCCGAGTCCTTCGTAGGGCAGGGGGCTCGCGGGAGCCAGACGTTGTGCAGTCAAAAAATATTCCTCGGCCGATTCGAAACGGCCGATGCGCATCAGTTCGTCCCCCAGATGAAAAGAGACTTCCCCTGGTTTGAGCGGACGCCACAGCAGACTGCGGCCGGCGTCGAGGTTGCCCTGCACGGCCAGGTCCAGCGTGTTGAAATTGCTCTGGCTCAGATAGTGACGCAGCTCGGCTTCCATCGCCGGCAGGGAGGCGCGAAACGCATTGGTGAATGCCGCTTCGGGGGACAAACCCTGTCGTAGCAACGGGGTGAGCTGTCGAAATTGCGCCTGGCGCGCCGGAGTGCTGCCGAGCATCAGGTAATGCGTCAACAACCACGATTCCGCATAAAAAATCCCCTGCCGCTCGCTTTCGTTGTAGTTGGCCGAGTCCCGTGTGACCGCGAAAAGTTCGCTTAAGGGAATCAGCGGTTGGGAACGTAGCACCCGCAAATGGCGGGCGAGCGGCTTGCCGATGCGGGCGTGGTTGCCTCCGGCAATTTCGAACGGGGAGTAGATGTCGGCCATTCCTTCCGTCAACCAAAGCGGCCAGAAGGGTTGATTGTGACGAAACAGCAAATGGGCGAACTCGTGAAAGATGATTTCCAGGGAATCGCCGCCCGTGCCGGTGAGTGCCAGGACGATCAGGTTTTCATCGCTGCCGCGGCGAAAGAACGCCGACAGGTTTGCGGGTTTTCCCTGATAGAGCGGCAGGAACGGCGCCATGTCGGCGTGATCGGCAAAGGCCAGCACCGCAATCGGCGGCGACGCCACGGCTTGCGCGCCCGCCAGCCGGGCGTAGGCATCGCGAAATTGTTCGAGCCGTACGGCGAGGCGAGCAACGGCCTGCGTGGGACCACAGCTATAGATTTGGAAATTCGCCGTCCGGGCTTCAAACCACTGACGACGCAGCAGCGGATTCGCCGGCAGCGGATCAACGGTGGGCGTCGCCGCGTGAGATGGGAGAGTCCACAGCAGCGTAAAGATTGCCAGCAGGCGCCAAATCATAGCGAGGGGAAAGCTGCGCATTCGCGCGTTCAAGACTTTGGTTTCAGCACCGAATTCGTGACCGAACGCAGCGGGGGGCGATACGTGGGATTGTTCACAACGAAACCCTGTTCGCAGAGCAGCCGGCCTTCGTAAAGCACCTGGAATTTCCATTTTCCAGGAATCAAATCAGCGTCCTCCAACGTGTACAACAGATAGGATTGGCCAATGCGCGATTGAATTTGTGAGACGTTCCTGGCCACCGTCGCGCCGGTTTTCGCATCCTTGAGTTGTGGCTGTTCGTGGGCCACCTGCACTGTGATTGGCGCATTGGTGGGCGAGCCCTTGATGTTATAGCGGAACCCGAATTGCATGCCGACCCGTCCTGGAATATTGGTCGTGGATTGAACCCATGACACATTACTGGCGCCGTCGGTTTTCCAACCTCCCTGTGCGTTCGACTGTTTCACAACCGCCGCCTTGAAGATGCCGACTTGACTAATCTCCGCGCCGGTGACGACATTGGTTGCTTCCGCTCGAGCGCAGGTCGGAGCGGCCAGCAGCAGCAGAGAAAAGATGATTTGCCTCATCGGATTAATCAGACGCCACTTGCTCAGGTAAACAGCGCCATCAGCAGCCCTGCGACAATGAGCGCAGCGAGTACGAATCCCACGACGGTCAGCAAACGCCGGTTCTTGCGCACAAAGTCCTCGACCTGATCTTCGGCGTTGCCGGAGCGTCCGGAATTGCCGCTCTCCTTCCGCATATAATCGCGATCGTAGATGCTCATGTTCGCTGTCGCTTTGCTGCTTCGCTGTGTTACTGCTTCGAGCCCAGTTCAGCGCATTGCGAGTTAAAGAACTTGATGCACTCCGCGATTTCGGGCGACGAGTTGTCCCAATGATATTCGTATTCAACGCAAAATGCGCCGTGGAATTTTTGCCGTTTTAATTCCTCCAACTGGCCCTTGATGTTGCCGACGCCGGTGCCCCACGGAACATCGTGCATGGCCTTCGAGGCGCCTGGCTTTTTATCCGAAGCCGGCTTGCTCGCATCCGGAACCAGGTCCTTGAAATGCAGCACAATGATATGCCCGTCCAGTTTCTTGAGGCATTCCACCGGGTCGAGCCCGGACCGGAGCCAGTGGCCGGTGTCTGCGCAGGCGCCCATGAGCGGAGTGCGGCCCTTTATGGCTTCGAGCACGGTGTCGGGATTCCAATAGCGTGACGGCTTGGGATGATCGTGAATCGCCACCTTGATGTTGTATTCCTTGCAGAGTTTTTCGACGAGATCCAGCGCGGCGGGCTCCGGCTCCGCGACGAGCGTGTCGATGCCCATCTTCTTCGCGAACTCAAACACCTTGCGGCTCTTCTTCTCGTCCGGCGGCAATTGCACGACACCGATGTTTACCAGCGTGAGCCCCTTGTCCGCGGCGGCTTTGCGGATGGCCATTGCGTCCTTGTCAGACAGATCGACCGTGGTCACCCGGTTGGTGCCGCCCAAATTCACACTGCCCGAAAGGCTCATGTATTTGAGCCCGAGCGCGACGGTCATGTCCATCGCTTCGTAAACCGAAAACTTTTGGAACGTGTAGGCGTGGACGGCGAGTTTCCAGCCCAGCTTGTCGCAAGGCGTGCCGTTGCTGGCGGTGTCATCGGCGAACGCGGAGCCGAGAGTCAGCAACGCCACAGTCAGGGTCAGTAGTTTCTTCATGGATTATTGGTTAATTCCACTCGCAGGATAGACGCGCATCGTCCTGATTTCCATCAAACTTCACACCTTTGGTTCCCAGCCGGGTTCGTATTCACGGCGCCAGAGCTTCATGGCATCGGTATCGTTTTGAATGTGCCCGTTGCTGGCGTCGCAATGCAATTCCCGGCCCACGCGCCACGCGATATTGCCGAGATGCAGCGAGGTCACACTTTTGTGCGCTTCACCGATGGGCGAGTTGAGCGTTTTGCCATCGCGAATCGCCCCGATGAAATTTTCAAAATGCAATTGGTCCAGCGCAATCCCCGTGGCACTGACGGTATTCGTGCGATCAGCCGGTGGCGCATCCTTGATTTCCTTCACGGTCTTTCCGCTCTTGTCGTAAACGGTATAGCTGTTGCCATCGAGCAACACCGCGCCGTCGGTGCCATAAATCATCGCGCCGCGCTCCAGCCCTTGCACCGGGAATTTATTGCAACTGCGTCCCTCCCAACTGATCGTCGCTCCCGGCGCAAAGTCCCAGGCGATCACCTGCGTATCGGGCGTTTCCCAATCGTCCTTGTATTGGTAACGCCCCCCGTTCGAAGTCACGCGGGTAGGCCAGCTCACGTCGAGCGCCCAGCGGCACATATCCACTTCGTGCGTGCCGTTGTTGAGGGCTTCGCCCGTGCCCCAATGCCAGAACCAGTGCCAGTTGTAATGAATGACATTACTGTGATACGGGCGTCGCGGGGCGGGCCCCTGCCACAGGTCATAGTCGAGCCACGCCGGCACCGGCACGACTTCACCATGGCCAATCGACGCACGCGCATTGTCGTACCACGCGCGGCCGAAATAAGCTTTGCCGATGATGCCGTCGTGAATCTCCTTCACCGCCTGCTGCATGTTGGGAAACGAGCGACGCTGATTGCCCATCTGAAATTTGCGGCCGGATTTTTGAACCGCTTGAATCAGCAATTCACCTTCGTAAGGATTCTGGCTGCACGGTTTTTCCAGATAGACATGCTTGCCCGCAGCGAGCGCGAGAATGGCCATCGGCGCGTGCCAGTGATCGGGCGTGGCGATGGTCACCGCGTCCAGCGATTTGTCTTCCAGCGCCTTTCGAAAATCCTGCAAGCCCTTCGGCTCGGTCTTCTGTTTTTTCGCCGTGGCTTTCACGCCGGACGCGACCGCGCGTTCATCCACGTCGCAAATATATATGACCTCGACACCAGGAATGTTGGTAAGGCAATCGATGTGCGCCGCGCCGCGACCGTTGGTGCCGATGACGGCGGTCGTCAGTTTGCCGCTGGCGCCGGTTGCCAGCGCGCGGCTGGCCGAAACGAACGGTGCGGCGAACGCGACAGTCGCGGTGGCAGCGGAGCCACGTTTTAAAAATTGCCGGCGGGTGAGCGGGGAACGCATAAGTCTCAGAATCTAAAAGTCCGGGCGATAATGGGCAAGGTTGGACGATTGCGATCGTTCAGCGACCGCTGCCACTTTGGGTTCCAATTGACTCAAAAAATCCCTGGTGCGAATGGGTGCTATAGGGTGCGAATTACCGCGAATCACCTTTAAATCCCAGATTTCACTAGCACTCCCGTTGCGCATTCGAAATTTGCATCCGACATTCCCAAGTTGGGTTCGTTTTCCAAATCAAAAAACTCAAAATCAGTCATAAACCATTATCGTTGATGCCTTTGCAACTTTTCCAAGTTGGGTTCGTTTGGTAAAATTTACATTTGCGTGAACTTCCGCCTCGCTCCAATAACCACGTTGCGCAACGGCGCGCAACACTGCGCACCATGCCGTAACACTCCACGACTCGGCCGAACCAAGACGTCTCCATGGCGTTCCCAAACCATTTACAACCCGTCTTCCACCCGACCAAAGTGGGCCGCAAACCCGTACACGTGGCTAGACTGGGCCGTCCTTCCCAGGCAGGGCGATCCGATGAACGTAGAGTGAAAAAAGTGATCTCTCGGCGGTCTCCGCGACCGCTCAAATCTGTCAATTTTGCAATTCGCATTCTTCAATCTCCATTTTATCCGCCCCGCCATCCTAAACCGGAGGGTCGGACAAATGCTGT
>JBGALR010000027.1:0-97062 GCA_044223735.1 Limisphaerales bacterium
GCCTTCTTCAGTGAGTAATTGCAGGACGGTGTTCAATAGTTCAGACTTGTTTTGGTGGGCCATGTGATGTTGATGTTGGATGTGTTGGTAACACCCCAACAGGAAACCAATATGGCCCGCCCTCGACCAGTTTTTCGCGCCCGCCGTTCCACCCTTTTGGGGTTCGGCTGCGCTGCGGCTGGCTACGCCCGCCTCCGCTCCGCCTCACCCCAAAGGGGTGGAGGCAGAGGGAAGAAAGACAATTTACAGAAAGATTTTTACACCCCCTTTTTCGCGGAGCCTACATGCGGACGATTGGTGAAAGCAGGAACGCCATCACAGACTTTTTGGTGGTTGCAGATTCTTTGCTGGACGACGTGCGTCGCGACCATGGCTGGTTTCTTAAACCCCGCTGCGGGTGCGGAATTCAGGCCGGCAGAGACGATAGTCCGGCCGAAACCGTATAGAGGGCCGTTGCGCAATCCGCTGATGGGATTTATTGGCGGACTTAAGAAAACGCAGGAATATGCGACGCTGGCTCACGAGTACGTTCCGTGGAACGCCGTCGAAAGCCGTGCCGGGGACGGGCCGGAAAAGTTGCGGGCTTACGCCGACCTGCATTGGAGCGAGGCAGCCTCGCGGAACATTAAAATAATCCCGCGTGTGTTTCTGGAATGGCCAAGGCCGGGCGGGACCAATTATTGGCCGGTGGACTCATACTGGCCGAACGACTTGCCGCGCGATTTCGCGAGCGCGCAGTTCAAGGAACGGGCCGTGCGAATGATTGCGAAAATGGGCGAAGCGTGGGACAACGATCCACGCATTGCCTTTGTGGAAGCCGGGTTGATTGGGCCATGGGGAGAACAGCACCATCCATCTCCGGACAGGGAAATGCAAAGGGCTTTGGGTGATGCGTTCAAGGCCGCCTTCAAGCACAAGCTGGTGATGAATCGCTATCCGTGGGAATTTGAGGATTACGATTTCGGTATTTACTGGGATTCGTTTGGAAATCCCGGCTCGGAAATGCGCAAACACGTTCCCGAATTGGAAGGGCGTCTGGCAGATCGCTGGCGGATCGCCCCAATGGCAGGCGAGATGTCCTTCAGTGTTTTGCCCAAACCTGTGCCGAGACTGGCGCCGAATCCCACGGCGGCGGTGGCGGAGCACGCTGATACGTTGATTCGGTACATTCGCCGCTGGCATTGGACGGCATTGGGGTGGGTTAGTGGTTACGATGCACGCGATCCGGCAGCGGCGGGCGGAGCGGCGCGCGTGCAGGAGGCGTTCGGTTATCGCTTCGTAATATTAGAGGTGCGTTACACCGCGCTGGTGGCACCGGGGACAGATTTCCAGGTGAACTTTGAAATCCAAAATCAAGGGGTTGCCCCGATGTACTACAATTGGCCGGTGGAAGTGAGTTTGCTCGATGTAAAATCTCATGCGCCGGTGTGGAAGGCCCAATTCGATGACATCGACATCCGCTCGTGGCTTCCCGGAACTTTCTCGGACGTGGGCCGCGGACGACCTCTTGGTGACCAGACTCACACGAGATTTGAGTGGGGCACCGGCTTGGAGTATGATGTTCTGGCGCGAACCAATCATGTGAGCGGGCATTTTAAATTGCCTGCTGATCTGCCGCTCGGTGAATATATTCTGGCGCTGGCCATACTGGATCCGGCGGGAAATCTTCCCAGCGCGAGATTTGCTATCATGAATTATTTCAACGGAGGCCGGCATCCGATGGGAATAATTGGCGTGGGTCGCCCCGCCATCAAAGCAGAATTGGATGATTCCACGTTTGACGATCCGGCGCTCGATCATTCGCTGCGTTACCTGGGACCCGCAATCTTGGATCTGCCTCGATGACAGATTGGCTCGCAACCGTGCCCGCGGTTGGAAGATTTGAAAGCCGCAAATTGGGTCGGTTAGTTTAGCAAGGATTTCTGGCCGCTTCCAAACCTTACTGGGGCCAGTCGCTGTGAGGCATGTCCCGGGGCGTAAGGATTGTGGGATCGATGACAACGTGTTTAATTCGTTGACGTTTCCAGGTGTAGGTAACGTGGACGAGACCGTCGCTGGTCTGAATTATGGCAGGGTAGCTAAATTCAATGCGGGGGATTTTCTTTGTGTTGGAAGATCCGCTGCGGCGGTCGGCTTGGGTTTCATTTTCAAGCTCAAGCGCGGCCTGCCACGTCTCGCCGTCGCGCGAGACCGCAAGGTTTAAACGAGCGCGGCCATTGCCAACATAGTCCTTCCTGTCCGCCGCGGTGTGGTTGTAAACCAGGAGATGGCGTCCATCCTTCAGCGTGACCGCGTCCGTACCGGAGTTGGGATTCGGCAGGGAGGTGAGTTTCATCTCACCCCAAGTGGCGCCAAGATCGTCGGAAGCGATTTGAAAAATGCGGTTTTGCTCCGTGCGGCCGATGGCCAGCAACCGGTTGCCGCCGAGAAACAAAATGCTCGGTTGAATGGCGCCGATCGTTTTGCCGTCGTTGAGTGGGGCGGTCTTTGACCAGGTTTGTCCGCCGTCGCTGGTGCGTTCGAAATGCACGCGCCAGCCGTCGTCTTCCGTGCTGGTGGAGCAGAGAAGGTCACCGTTCGCCAGTTGCACGGGTTTGTTCTTAATGGGGCCAAGAATGCCTTGGGGCAGGCGGCGCGCTTCGCTCCAGGTCCGCCCGTTGTCGGTGCTGGTTTTTAACATCCCCCACCATTCGCTGGGGCTCGGGCCGGCTTTATAGAAGAGCAGGAGCGGTCCAGACTTTGGCTGAAATAAAACCGGATTCCATGTTGGCAGCCGATTTGTTGTGAAGCCGATGCCATTGGCGACTTCCACTGGCGCAGTCCATTTCCCGTTCTCATTTCGGGAAACGTAAATACACACGTCCGGACTTCGCTCGGCCGAACCGCCAAACCATGCGCATGCGAGACCGTCCTTCGTTTCGACAATGGTGGATGCATGGCAACTGGGAAATGGCGCGGTTTCGTAGATGAACTCGGACTTAACCACACCCTTTTCTGCGAATGCGTGCGGTGAGAGCGTGATGGCTGACAGCAAACCGATGATGAAGTGAGCGCGGAAGCAGGTGGTTTTCATGGAGCGCATATTGCAATGAGTCGGGGTTGGTGCCAAGCGAGTTGCGAGTCCTTAAACAGCCACGCAGCCAATTCCCCCGGGGTACGTTTCTGCCTGCTATTTGACGAAGTAATTCAGGATGCCCTCCGTGGTTTTGTGGTTGTCTCCAGCCAGATCCTGAACCGATCTCCCGGTATCTTCGGCCTGTAACCCGTCTTTTTTCATTTTGGCAAAAACGGAATTAACGTCTTTTCCGAAGACCTTTGCCAGATCGGTCGCTTTGGCTCGCGAAAGTTTACCGATGACCTCCCGTGGACTCATTTCACGGCGGGGTTCACGTTGCCCGAATGTGAAAAAAGCGGCGGTGGCAATAATCGGAATCAACAGCAGGAATACCCTCCAGTTACGGAGATGGTTTCGCATTGACCGCCAGTTTTGGAGAATGTGCAAGGCGGCCATAACTACCATGGCGGTGCCGAGCCAGCCGTGGATGTGTTCCAAAACCCGATTCTTGAAGAAGAACTGAAAAATCACCCCGGTAACGCCGACGACCAAAAAAGTAAACCCGACACCTGAGGTGACAAACTTGCGGTATTTCTGCATCACCAGACTGCTGTGAATGGGGTGGGATTCTTCACCGCGAGATTTCCGAGCGACTTTGGTTTCTGATTTCATGGCAATTGGTGGATCATGGTAATCGGTTCAATACTTGAATTAAAGGGCGCTTCCGTGAATAGCGACATCTGGGGCGTTTGTGGAAGCAGGTTGTTACGGTGGTCGTTGCGCGGTTAATGAAGCTCGCCCAGGCAACCGTCGTCAGTTAGTTCTTAAACATATGAACCATGGTCGGCCTTTTTCACGACCCCGCTGTTCACGGCGGCCACTAAGGCGACCCTTTGGAGGTCAGGGAGACGAGCGAGATTATTTTTGGCGGTGGACGACGGATTTAATTTGAAAACTCGAAAGAAGTAAAAGGTCGCAGGCCACCGCGGACCGCTCGAAATAGGCACCACGCCGGTATTACCGGGCCATTCGTTCACGGACCCATTGCATCGCGTGCAGCACCATTTCGGTGGAGTTTTTCAACTGGAGCTTTTCCTTGATGCGATTGCGAAAGGAATGGATTGTGGGAATTGTGAGGTTTAGCTCTTCTGCTATCTGGCGTGATGGTTTGCCTTCGCCAAGCATCTGAAACACTTCCAATTCCCGATCACTAAGCTGCTCGATGGGTGATACCGGCACATCGTTTTTGCCGCGCAGCAATTTGCCGAGAACGGACACGGACATCTTTTCGCTGAGAAAGATTTCTCCGCTGAGCACCTGCGCCACGGCCGCTTTTACGATCCTGGGTGACTGATTCTTCATCACATATCCCAGAGCACCGGCCCGTAAGGCGCGCTCCGCATAAAGTGATTCGTCATGCATGGAGATGACGAGAATCGGCAGGTCCTCGTATTTCGCTTTGAGATTCTTGATGAGGTCGATGCCGTTGCCGCCTTCCAGTGAAATATCCACGAGCACGAGGTCCGGTTTCATTTCAGCAACGGCGCGCATCGCCGAGGCGGCATCGGGCACCTGGCCGCAGACTGTGGTTGTGGGTTGCCGGTTGATCATCTGGCACAAGCCTTCGCTGAACAAAGGATGGTCTTCGACGATTAACACGCGGCTTTTTTCCGGCGATTTTGCCATAGGCTTAGTTGGCGGTCTTGTTCAGATGGGCTGGTTCTGCGCGGCCCGACGGCGAGTCGCCATTGGAGGTCAGGTCGCGCGAGATCGGCAGAAAAAGACAAGTCACTGTAGTGCCGAAACCGGGGCGGGTCTGCAAGTTTAAAGAGGCCCCGATAACGCGTGCGCGATAGTGCAGGATGCGCAACCCCATGCCGGTGTGTGTCTTCGAAGAAAGCGTGAATCCAGCGCCATCATCCTTTACACCAAGCAGGTAGCGATCGCCCTTGGGCTCAAGCGATATGACGACGTGATTGGCGTGGCCGTGCTTCGAGGAATTGGCCACAGCTTCGAGCACGATATAGTAGAGGTGCAGCGCAATTTCATTTTCCACGACGGCAGGAGGCTCGTCGCAAACGAACCGGCAATCGACCTGAAACATCTCTGTGGCATTTTCCGCCAATTCCTCCAATGCTACAATCAATCCCTTTTCTTCCAGTTGAACAGGAAACAATCCGCGCGCGACTCCCCGGGTCTGGTCGATCACCTCGTTGATCATGCCACTGATCTTGTTGGCCTGCGCGGATTCCGGAACGTTTTTCTCTTCCAACTCCTCCGCCAGCGTCGAAGTCATGAAAGCCAGGCCCGCCAGTTGCTGGCAAACACCGTCGTGGAGATCGTGCCCGATGCGGCGTTGTTCGCGGTTGCTGATCTCGAGAATTTCGCGCTCCAGTCGCTTGCGTTCGGTAATATCGCGCGCAATGCCTTCCACTTCGACGATCTGTCCGTTCTGTTCGATGAGGCGCGTGCTGATTTCCAATTTGATGCGCTGGCCCGACGCGGCCACGAACTCCCATTCCATCGTCGGCGACGCTGTGCCTTTGGGCAGATGCTCAAGCCACTGTCGGGCGGCGGCCTGTTGTTCCTGAGAGACGAGTTCGACGATGTTGCGCGAGAGCATTTCTTTGCGTGAGCGTTGCAACAAGTGCTCGCCGGTCTGGTTAATGGACGTAAGGCGTCCTTCGCAGTCGTGTGTGTAAACGATGTCGTTGGCGTTCTCGAACAATTCGCGATAGCGTTCCTCCAGCGCGGCTTCGTCCTCGAGCTTTTGACGGATGAGCTTTGTCTGCCGCTGCACCTGACGGCGCAAAAGCGCGACCCACCCAAGCGCGGCCGCGATGGCGAGAGCCATACCGCCGGCCACCGTGAAGGCCCGTCCCGAGGTCCACCAGGGTGCGGCCTCAAGCAATTCGATGTCCTCCGGCCCGCGCAGCAACAGTCGAACCGCCTCCGGTTCATGACGTTCACCGCCTTGAATTGATCCCACGCCCGTGAGGCGAAGAAGGCTGCCCGATTGCAGCGCCGGCACCTCGGAATGCCGTGTCTGACTGCCCAGGTGCGCGGTGAAAATAATAGGCCCTTCTTGCAGCACCAACTGCGGGTTCGCGGAACGCGGCACACTTTGCAGGAGCCGCGCTTCGATTTCGACTAACTGTGCGTCATTCGTTCCGTGCAAAAGAATTTGCTCAGCCGTCGTCTTCTTGCGGGCGGGCAAGGGTCCGGTGCCTGTTTTTCGAAAGATGGCTTCTTCCAAGTAAGGCGAAAAATCGCCAATCGCCGGAAATCCCAAAACGTCCACGAGATCGCCAATTCTAACGTCGTTGGTCTGGCGCGTTAGTACGCGCATCCCGCCCGAAGCATCCTGGAGAATGAAACCCTGGCCCGGCATTTTTAAAGTCACTACCCCCTGAATCTTTAGGCGCCGCCCCGCAAGGCGATTTGGGTCGAATGTCGCCACCGAATCGATGCGAGCCGCGGTGACTGCGAATGGATCTGACGAAGGCGCTTCAAAAATTTTTACCTGCTCCAGACTTGGCACGTGCAACGTGATGCCGCTCAATTGCCTCCGCACGTTCATCTCTGAAGTGCAGGCGCCCGCCACGCTGACCAGCGCGTCGATCAAGTGTTCCGGCAAGGGCTTGTTTTCGAAGCCGGGTATTATGACGTTGAAGCGTCCTTTCGGAGTCATCACCGTCAGGCTGGCATGGCGCGACTGTTCATCCACGCGACGCACGACGCCCTCCATTTCGACCCAGTGCGCATCCAAATGACCATTGGCGAGGTCTTCCAAATCCACGCGCGCGGGCGCCGGAAGATTTGTGAGGCCCAGCACGTCAATGCCGGTGCATAGGACTTCCGGAGCGAAACCGCCGGGGCTGGTGGCACCAGTCAACTCGACCCATTGGCCTGAACGAATGTTCTTTTGGTCCGGCTCAAGATAGACATAAATCGCGTCGCCATTATTTTGAATGAAGCCGTTGCGCCATTCGGGGTCAGCGTAGGTAATAACTCCGCGCAAACGGACCGGAATACGATGAGCGGCCTCGTCGCGCCGCAGCTTCAAAATCTGCGAGACGTCCGTCAGCAGACTGGGGATGGCGTTGGAGGCAACCGAGCTGGCGGCAGGCGGAGATACGGCGAGGTCGGGCGTCTGGGGCCGGACGACCTCGAAGTAGGCGTTCTTGAGAACCGTCTCATTGGGAGCGACTTCAAGAAAGCCCCAGACATCCACCCGCTCATCGCCGCGAATTTCAGCGGATTGAATTACCTGGGCGCGAATCACCCCGGTTGGATCTTTGACGACTACGGAACTGCCAGGTTGATAGGAAACCACGAGGCCGTTGACATGGACTCTATTGTTCGTCCACGAACCCAATTCGCGATTGAGCAAGCTGCCGATGGACTCCACCGGTATTTGGGAAGGCTTTGATTCCCCGCGTTCCAGCACGGAGATTTGATCCAGGCCGGGAGCGAAAATTGTGGCGGTTTCCAATCGATTGCCGGTGATCCTGCTGGCATTGATGCCTCGAATCCGAACAGTGCCATCCAAAAGTGGTCTGAAGTCATTTGTGGGGGGAGCGCCCAGCACGTATACCAGGCAGTTCTCGCCCTTATCGTGCAGCAAGAGAGCAAGACGTCCCCGGCTGGTGTCGGCCGAAAGCACGAGGCCAGTCGTTTCGATCCATTCACCATGGTCGCTCGCCAGTTGCGGCAAGTCTAACTTCCGCGCTGTGGGAAGGGTGCCGTCGCCGAGAATTCTCAGGTTAGGCTGATCGAGTGAATTGGTGCCGCGAGCCTGACCGGTGATTTCAACCACCTGCCCGGTTTTGGGGTGCGCGGAGAAATCATCCGCGTTGAAGTACAGGGTTTCATGTCCGTCGTGGACGTAGAGTTGATGCCATCCCGCATCGTAGCAAACCACGACGCCCTTTACGCGCACCGGGGGACTCTGCGCCACCTCAGCCTGTGTCAGCGTTTTCAGTTGATGGAGGGAAATAATCTCCTCCGCTGCCGTGGCCTGGGCGAGGCCGCAAATGGCCGCCACCAGCCAAATACCTTCCCAGATGGAAAAATCCAGCTGGTGCTTCATAAAGTCGGTCTAACCTTAATCAAACGTAACTTCATCAATTTCTAGCCGTAGAGCAAAGAGTTAAGCACGCCTCCCGCTTCGCTTACTTTGCGCCCCCGGTTTGCGGCTTGGCGAGCGCGGTATGACGAAAATTGACGCCGAGGTGCTGCAACCGCGCGTAGTGATCCTGCATGCGACGGGCAAAATCGTCCCAGTTTCGCGCATGCCGCGGCGACCAATCCACTTCCGCCATCGCACACAAGCGCGGGAAGATCATGTATTCGACGTGATCGAATGACGGCATGTATTCGGTCCAGACATTGCCTTGCGCGCCGAGAATATGCTTTTGGTACTGAGGAGGAAGCGTGACCGGCATGGGCTCGAACGCGTAAACCTGGCTCAAGGGGAGAAAGCCGCCAATGGAATGTGGTTCCTTGGAATGATCCTCTGATTGATAGCGATCAAAGTAGCAATCCGCGAGCGGCGACATCACCACATCGTGCCCGTTGGTCGCCGCTTCCACCGCGCCGCCCACCCAATCCATCACCGCGGCATTCTCCGCGAGTCCGCCTTCGCGAATTTCGCTCCAGCCGATCAGATTGCGGTCATTTGCGTTGATAAATTTTTCGATGCGCCGGATGAAATAGCCCTCGAGTTCGATTTCCTTTTTGAGACCCTCGTCGCGCATGCGCGTCTGGCACTTGACGCAATGCGTCCAGTTGGTGACCGGCACTTCGTCGCCACCGATGTGAATATATTTACCGGGGAACAACGCCAAAACCTCGGCCAGTACATTTTGGACGAAGGCGAAAGAATCATCGTTGCCCGCGCAATAAACACCATCGAACACACCGCCCGGAAGATCGGTGGTAAACGGCCCCCCCGTGCAACTAAATTGCGGATACGCCATGAGGGCCGCGCTGGAATGACCGGGCATTTCGATTTCTGGCACTACTGTGATGTGCCGCGCGGCGGCGTAGGCGACGACTTCCCGAATATCCGCCTGCGTGTAAAAGCCGCCGTAACGCCCGTCGGGACCATATGATTTGGTTGATTTTGGATCCAAGCCAAAACCAACGCCCTTGCGCCATGCGCCCATCTCCGTGAGCTTGGGATATTTTTTAATCTCAATTCGCCAGCCCTGGTCATCCACCAGGTGCCAGTGAAAGGTGTTCATTTTGTAGCGCGACATTGCGTCGAGCAATTCCTTTACTTCCTGTTTCGTAAAAAAATGCCGGCTGACATCGAGCATCATGCCGCGCCACTTGAAACGGGGTTGATCGTCGATCTGCACGCAAGGGATGCCGACGCCCGCGTCATCCGTGGATGCAGTTTTGACGGGCAACAATTGAAGCAGCGATTGCACGCCGTAAAAGCTGCCAGCGGAGCTTCCCGCGCGGATGACCACCTCGTCGGGTGTCACCGAGAGGGTGTAGCCTTCCTCACCTAGAGCCGGTGGCGCATCCTTGGTGGTAAGCCGAATCGGACGGCTTTCTTTTAAAACATCTGAATCGTGCACAACGGAAATTTTGATGCCGGGGCATTTTTGCAATTCGCCCGCAAGATATTTTCCGGTTTCCTGCGTGGATGCGTCCACAACGATTTTCACGTTGCTCGCCGCCCCAATAGCAAAGACACCATCCCGCACTTCCATTTTCGCCGGTAGAGGAATAATTGCGGGAGGTGTGGCCGCGGCCGAAAACAGTGCCGTGGCACAGACAAGGTAAACGACGAAGCGCAGCAGGAGGGATGCAGATCGAGAGATCATTTCGATGTGAAACCCTAGTACATCTCAAAAAAATCTTCAAGTCTTTTGTAATAATTTTTATTGCATTATGTGACGGATGTGCTAATTCTTTCAAAACTCAGCTTGCGACCTCGACTGACGCTTGCTTTGACACACAACCAAACCATCGGAAAACTCAGCCTATGAAAATCAATAGAAAACCGTTGATGCGTCCGTTCCGGCTATTCCCCTCTGCGGCCGCATCAGCACTGTTGCTGTTGGGTTCCATCCCAGCGGGGCACGCCGCGGATTATCCCACCACCGTCCTCAGCGACAATCCTTCGGCCTATTATCGGCTGGAAGAAACCTCCGGCGCCACCGCTGCGGACTCATCAGTCAACGCCGTTTCCGCGAATTACATTTACAACAGCGGCCTCACGTATCCCCAACTGGGCTTGCCGGGCATCAATACCAACTCCATTTTGTTCAACGGCGGTGGGTTCTCCTCCGACGTGGGCTACGTCGAAATTCCGGCCAGCAGCCTGATCACTCCGCCGAGCGGCGCGCCATTTTCCTGCGAACTCTGGGTGCAACCCACCGGCCAGCCGGCCACTTTCTCAGTTCCGTTTGAAATGGCCCAATATCCCAACGGCTGGAATATTTATGTTTCCGGCGCTGACAGCGGGGCCACGAGTTACTTTTTCATCAACATGCCGGGTGGCGTCTTGTTCCAAAGCGCTTTGGATTTCCCGATTTCATTTCTCAACTGGTACCATCTCGCAGTGACGTATAACGGCACAAACCTGCTGTTCTACATTAACGGTGTGGCGCACGGTCCTTATGCCGTGCCGGCGTTCAATCCGGCGGTCGGCGCGAATGCACATGCGGGCTCCGGGCAGGGCGTCGGTTGGACGGCCTTTATTGGCGGTGTCGATGAAATCGCCTTTTACACCAACGTCCTTAGCGCGGGCCAAATTCAGACTCACTATCAAGTGGGCACCAATTCCTTCCGCTCAGTGAACGTTGGGCCGACCATCGGGACTGATCCGGCTTCGACCACCGTGTATTCAGGCCTGCCCGTGACGTTTAACGTCACGGCCAATGGCACGTTGCCGCTTCACTACAAATGGTTTAAAGGCGTCACGCCTATCGGGACTGATGCCAGTTCCGTAACTTTCACCGCCCAATATCCGGCGGACGACAACTCAGGCATCAAAGTGATCGTCACGAACGCCTACGGTTCCGCGACCAGCGCGGTGGCGACACTGACGGTGGCGACGAATATCAATCTCGTTGGCGGCCCGGGCTCGATCACGCGCAACGTCGGCAGCCACGCTGCCTTTCACGCAATCGCCAACGGCGCCGTGCCCATTACCTATCAATGGTCCAATAGCGCGAACGGCGTCACTTTCACCGCCATACCAGGCGCGACCAATGCGACGCTCTGGCTGACCAATGTGCAGCTCGCCTTGAATAACTTTACCTATGCGGTGCGTGTGGCAAATCCGTTTGAAGCCGCCAGCGCTTCGGCCGTCCTCAATGTTCAGGCACGGCCTGTGATTGTCCCGGTGACCGGCTATGCCCAGATCATTACAGCGGATCACCCGGTGGCCTATTGGCGCCTCGACGAAACCAATGGCAGCACGGTTGCCGTGGATGCCGTGGGTTCCTTCGATGGCACCTACTTTGACACCTCCTCCGGGCTGGGCGTGTTCACCTATCAAGTCCCGACGGGCGTGCCGCACTTCACGAACGATCCAGCCATCCAACTCGCCACTGGCGCCACCGTGCAGATTCCCTTCGCCCCGGAAATCAACTCGGACACCGCATGGTCCGTGGAGACGTGGTTTAATCCATCCTCGCTTGGGGCGAACGGCGGCGACTATCGAGTATTGCTCTCCTCGCAATACAATCTCTTCCCAAATCCGTACAACGGCTGGTATCTCTACCAGCAGCCGAACAACACACTGGCCTTCGTGCCGCAACCCGGCAACGGATTCATCACCGCCGGTCCAAATGACCCGGCCAACAACAACCTGCTCGTCGCGAACAAATGGTATCACCTCGTGATTTCCGATGATGGAACGACCTTTTGGATCTACATCAATGGCGAACTCCGCACCTCGTTCCCCGTATCCGGCATTGCATTCGTGCAGAACGGCACCGGCATCAACCCGAACGGCACGCCCGCGATTGGCTCCGGGCTTGGCAACATGGTCATCGGCAAACGCACGGACGGCGAGTTCAACACGTTCCAGGGCACCGTTGACGAAACCGCCGTGTACAATTATGCGCTCAGCCCCGCACAAGTGCAGGCACACTATGCAGCCAGCGTTTATCTGACCGTTACCAAAACGGGCCCGACCAGCGTATCGCTTACCTGGCCGGTCGGCACTCTGCAATCTGCGACCACAGTCACCGGACCCTATACAGATATTCCGGCGGCGACCTCGCCTTATCCGCATTCGACCGCTGGCACGCCCACCTACTATCGCGTGCGCATTCACAATCCGTGATCGCGTAGCCCGATTGGCTCAACACCCAGGCCGGGATGGTTAAACCCATTCCGGCCTGATTTGTTTTTCAGGTGCTATAAGGTGCGAATTACCGCGAATTGCCTTTAAACTCCGAAATTTCGTCGCAGCCCATTTCGTCCCCGTTTTAAAATCCGAATCCTCCAATCTTCCTTGAAAAGTTGGGTTCGTTTATCCGGCGGCAATGCGGCAAGATAGTCATATCGACCTGCCAATACGCTACTTCCGCATTTTTCGAGTTGGGTTCGTTTGGTAAAATTTACATTTCGCAAACTCCCCTCATTTCAAAAACTGCGCTGCGCAACGGCGCGCAAGACAGCGACACACAGCGCAACATGCCGTACGGCTCCATGAACAGGCCGAACCAGGCTGCAACCAACGCGAACCCATCCACTTCCATCAAGTCCCATCACGACCCCCAAGGCGACTCAACACCGCCATTTCCATCATTAACCCCGTAGAAAAGTCCAGACAAGGCCGTCCTTCCCAAGGTAGGGCAATCTCTCCGAGAGCGCCGAAAGGAAAAGCGTTTCTCGGCGGTCCCAGTAACCGCCCAAACATTTCTCTTCGACGTTACCTGGCCAGAATGCCCGGTCGGACTCTTCGAGTCCGTCGAGATTTCAATTTCCCTTCCGGTGCCCTCGTAGCGTCCGATTTTCCGCAATTTGCATTTCGCTATCCCCGCTATTTTCAAAGAACAAATCCACCAACGCCGCGATCTTAAACCAGGGGGTAGGACAAATGCTGTCCGACCCCTCGACGCCGCAATTCCCGTCGGAATTCTTAAAAGGTAGGCTGAGTTGTGCTCAGCCCAAATATCCCTGGCCCCCGTGAGCAGCGTATATCCCTTGCTTCTGAAGCGAGCCCAACCCTTAAACAAAATTCACCTGAGCATTTTTAAGAACGACCATCGGCAGCAGTTTGACCACGCCGACTTCGTTCTGGCAGGCGTTGGTTTTTGGGGCAAAAGAATTTGAGCTGATCCGCAGTTCAACCTCACCATTATCGGCACGGACGTCCGTTGCGCCAGAAGGTTTCCAGGCACATCAAGGCTTCGTCGCCGGAGCGGGTCCAGAACTGGCCGGGACGAAGGGGTCCGATAATTTTGACATGTTCTTTTCGATTCCGTCTGGATGGAAGAGAGATGTTGATTCGTGCGGTGCGAGTGAGACGCGTTGGAACTTAAGGATGGATCCATTTCTGCACAGATTGCGGAGGTGATTACGCCGTTGGAAAAATTTAACCGAAGGCAGCAAAGAAAACGAAGCCCCGTCCCCGCTCTCCGCGGTGCAATTCGGCAACCTCCCCGCGAAATGCACCCTCACAATTCAAATGTCAAAGATCGTCGCCCCACCGACCCCTGCGATCAGCCCCTTCGTAGGACACCAACATCCCGACCTTGCCTTCGCCTCCGACCGGCGGCCGCCCACGGATCCGTTGCTGCAAAATAGGGTTAGCCTTTGCCAAACCATACATAAGGACGCAGCTGCATTTACTGCACATTAGTGCAACGCAGCATGAGTCCGATTATTTCATGTCCGGTCCCCGCCGCAAGCAGCGAAGGCTGGGGGCGAAGTCTGAAACCCTTCGGCAACCTTTGCCGACCGTCGTCATTACCGCTTAAGAGATTCTGAAGATGAACCAAACTTACTCCACCATTGATGGCAACGAAGCGGTTGCTTACGTCGCCTATCGTTGCAACGAAGTGATGGGCATTTATCCGATCACGCCCTCCTCCAACATGGGCGAGTGGTGCGATCAATGGGCTTCTGACGGCGTGAAGAATTTGTGGGGCACCGTCCCTTCGGTAATCGAAATGCAGAGCGAGGGAGGTGCCGCAGGAGTGGTCCACGGCGCCCTGCAAACCGGAGCGCTGACATGCACGTTTACCGCGTCGCAGGGGCTGCTGCTCAAGATTCCGAACATGCTGAAAATCGCAGGGGAGCTTACCCCCACGGTTTTTCACGTCTCTGCGCGCACGCTGGCAACTCATGCGCTCTCAATTTTTGGCGATCATAGCGACGTAATGCTCGCCCGCGCCACAGGCTTTGCGATGCTAAGCTCTGCGAGCGTCCAGGAAGCCATGGATTTCGCGCTGATTGCCCAAGCGGCCACATTGGAGTCCCGTATTCCCTTTCTCCATTTCTTCGATGGATTCCGCACGTCGCACGAAGTCTCAAAGATCCAGATGGTCACCGAGAACATCATGCGAAAGATGATCGATGAAGACTTGATCATTTCCCACCGGGAGCGCGCCATGAATCCGGATCGGCCGGTGCTCCGCGGAACAGCGCAAAATCCTGATGTGTTCTTTCAATGCCGCGAAGCCTCCAATCCCCTTTATAATCGTTGTGCCGACATCACCGCACGAGCGATGGAGCGATTTGCCTCGATCACCGGCCGCGATTATCGCCCCTTTCAATACGTGGGGGATCCGAATGCGGAACGAGTTGTAGTCTTGATGGGATCAGCTGTTGAAACCGCCGCCGAGACTGCAGATTACTTAAACGCTCGCGGGGCCAAAGTGGGCGTGCTCAAGGTCCGGCTTTATCGGCCATTCGATGTCCGCCGCTTCGTCGAAGCTTTTCCTGCTGGCGTGACGTCAATCGCAGTGCTGGATCGCACCAAGGAACCCGGAGCGCTGGGCGAGCCGCTGTACCTCGATGTGGTTGCCGCGCTTACGGAAGGGCTGGCCGCAAATTTCGGTAAAATAAAAATCATGCCTCGCATCGTGGGCGGACGCTACGGCCTCGCCTCGAAGGATTTCACGCCAGCGATGGTCAAGGCGGTGTTTGAAAACCTCGCTTCGGCCGAGCCGAAGAACCATTTCACTGTCGGCATTGACGACGATGTGACTCATCACAGCCTTGCCTGTGACCACGAATTCTCGACGGAGTCAGACGACGTGGTGCGCGCGTTGTTCTATGGCCTGGGATCCGATGGGACCGTGGGCGCGAACAAAAATTCGATCAAAATCATCGGGGAAAACACCGACAACTTTGCGCAGGGCTACTTCGTCTATGACTCCAAGAAAGCAGGAGCTGTCACCATCTCGCACCTGCGATTTGGTCCCACACCGATACGCTCCACCCACCTCGTTTATCACGCGAATTTCGTGGCCTGCCATCAGCCGATTTTCCTCGACCGCTACGACATGCTGGAGGCGCTGGTTTCGGGCGGCATCTTCCTGCTCAATACTCCGCATGGAAAAGAGGCGATTTGGGATCGCCTCCCGCGGCCCGTACAGGTTGCGTTGATAAAGAAGCGAATCAGGTTCTTCGTCATCGATGCTCTCGCGGTGGCACGCGCGACCGGAATGGGCGGCCGCATCAACACGATTATGCAAACGTGCTTCTTTGCACTCTCGGGCGTGCTCCCGCGCGACGAAGCGATCGATCAAATCAAAGGCACGATCAAGAAGTCATACGGACGCAAGGGCGAGGAAGTCGTTCGGAAAAACATCGCCGCGGTGGATCACGCACTGGCTAATTTGTTTGAGGTACAACTTCCTTCCGAGGTCACGAGTGAGCGGGAACTGCCACCGCCGTTCACAGCGGACGCACCGGAGTGCCTTGCCCGCACGTTGGGTGTCATTTACGGCAATCGCGGCGAAAGACTGCCCGTCAGTGCTTTCAGTGCCGATGGCACTTTCCCCACCGGCACCGCCCGTTACGAAAAACGCAATCTCGCGAGTGAAATTCCAGTTTGGGATGAGAAAACCTGCATCCAATGCGCCAAGTGTGTGGTGATCTGCCCTCATGCCTGCATCCGAATGAAGGCGTACGACGCCCGGTTACTTGTCGGCGCTCCCGACACCTTCAAAAGCACCGCCGCTCGCGCACCTGAATGGAAAGGTCTGCAATGGACCCTTCAGGTCGCCGCCGAGGATTGCACAGGCTGCCATCTTTGTGTCGAGGTCTGCCCCGCGAGAAACAAGACCGAGGCGAGACTCAAGGCCATAAACATGCAGCCGCAGGCTCCGCTTCGACTCACGGAGCGGGACAACTTCAATTTTTTCCTGGGACTGCCGGAGTTTGACCGCCGAAAGATCAAAATCGGTCAGCTACGGCAGCAGCAAATCATGCAACCGCTATTTGAATTTAGCGGCGCTTGTTCCGGTTGCGGCGAAACTCCGTATCTCAAACTTTTGACCCAGCTGTTTGGCGATCGTCTTGTGGCTGCAAATGCCACCGGGTGCTCCTCCATCTATGGCGGAAATCTGCCCACCACACCCTATGCGAAAAACAACGAGGGTCGGGGGCCCACTTGGAATAACTCGCTATTTGAGGATAACGCCGAGTTCGGCCTTGGTTTCCGCGTCTCCATCGACAAGCAAAAGGCGTTTGCCGGCGAATTGTTAAAGCGACTCGCTCCAAAACTCGGCGATGATTTGGTCAGTGAGATTCTGAATGCTGATCAAAGTGACGAGGCCGGAATCCATGACCAGCGCGAACGTATGGCCGCGCTCAAGCAAAAGCTGGTCGGCGATGTCTCGAGCGAGGCGAAAATGCTCCTTGCGATTGCCGATAATCTCGTTCGCCGCAGTGTCTGGATCATCGGGGGCGATGGCTGGGCGTGCGACATTGGCTACGGGGGGCTCGACCACGTGCTCGCCAGTGGTCACGACGTCAACATCCTCGTCATGGACACGGAAGTGTACTCGAACACAGGGGGGCAATGCTCCAAGTCTACACCGCGCGGGGCGATTGCGAAATTCGCGGCGGGCGGCAAAGCCGGGCGAAAGAAGGACCTGGGCTTGGTGGCAATGGGGTATGGCAATGTCTATGTCGCCAGTGTGGCGATGGGCGCCAAGGACGAACACACGCTTAAGGCATTTATTGAAGCGGAGTCATATCGCGGACCTTCGCTCATCATTGCGTATAGCCATTGCATCGCGCACGGCATCGATTTGGATCGCGGCGCCGGTGCGAAGCAGCAGCGCCTCGCGGTGGAAAGCGGCGAATGGCTGCTCTATCGGTTCGACCCACGGCGCTTTGACCGGGGCGAAAACCCATTGCAATTGGATTCCGCCGTCGCGAAATACAAAGTTCAGGACTTCATGCTCTCTGAAAATCGCTTCAAAATGCTCACCCAGAGCAAGCCCGAGGATGCGAAAAAATTCTTTGCCCTGGCGCAGCAGGACGCCGACCGCCGCTGGTCGTACTACCAATACCTTTCGGGCCACAAGGGCAGTGGCGCGCCCCTTCCGGCGAGTCCCGAACCGAGCTCCGATTCACCCTCGTGAACCATGAGATTCATTTCTCTCACAAGGACCTTTCATGGCGGCAACGCGCATTGATTTCAACCAGGATTAAACTATGGACCTTCGAACGACCTACCTCGGGCTGAAACTGCGCACACCATTGGTGCCAGCCGCGTCACCGCTGTCCGATGATGTGGACAGCATCAGGCAAATGGAGGACTGCGGCGCATCTGCTGTCGTGTTGCGTTCCTTGTTCGAAGAACAACTGTGCGCTGACCAGGCGGAACTTGAGCACCATCTTGAGCACGGCACCGAAAGTTATGCGGAGGCCATTACCTATTTTCCGGAACCCACGGACTCGCGCGTCGGCCCCGAGGAATATCTCCGTCACATCGCCCGGGCCAAACGAGCAGTGGGCATTCCCATCATCGCCAGCCTCAATGGTTCCTCGGTGGGCGGATGGACCCAATACGCAAAGGGTATTCAAGAGGCGGGTGCGGACGCCCTGGAATTGAACATTTATCAGATGCCCACGGATATGAGTCTCACTGCCGCGCAGATTGAACAGACTTACTTTGACATTCTCAAAGCCGTAAAAGCGGTCGTCTCAATTCCGGTGGCGGTCAAGTTGAGTCCGTTTTTTACGAATTTCGCAAACATGGCCCGCCGGCTGGATGATGCGGGGGTTAATGGACTGGTACTGTTCAACCGGTTTTATCAGCCGGACATCGACCTGGAGGCATTGGAGGTGAAGTCCAATATGCTGCTGAGCACCCCGATGGCCATGCGCATTCCGCTCCGTTGGATTGCCTTGCTTTACGGGCGTCTCCGCGGAAGTCTCGCCGGATCGAGCGGGGTCCATCGCGCCTCCGATGCCCTGAAGATGCTGATGGCGGGCGCGGATGTTACCATGCTTTGCTCCGCGTTGATTCGCCATGGACTGCGTCAGATGGTGGTTATTGAACACGACTTGGTTGCGTGGATGGAAAAACACGAGTACGAATCGGTGGCCCAGCTTAAAGGCAGTCTCAGCCAAAAGAACTGTCCCGATCCAACGGCATTTGAGCGTGCTCAGTATATGCGGGCCATCGCCCACGTTCCTTCCTCCCGATGAGCGATGCTTCGTCCATTCAAGAAGGCCTTATGGAGTCAACCAAGCCGGGAGGGTTGAACCCATTTCGGCCGGTTTTGGTTCTCAGATGCGAATTGCCTTTAAAGTCGGCAAATTCATCGCGCCCCATTTCGCATTCAAGTCCCCGTCATTTTGCATTCTAAAATCTCCCTGCTGTCACACCCTCTCCCGCCACCAATCAACCCCGTACAAATGGAATGCCAGGGCCGGCCATCCCAGCCCCGAAATCCGGCTCGCACGCTGCGCCGCACCCGCAGCAGCCCGACTTCCCAAGCCGGGCCCTCCGTTTGCCAAAACTCTCCAGCCCCCCGGAGCCGTGCAGCCTGTCGCCTGTCCGGCGAAACAAACGGAATCGTCACCGAAATCGAAGGTCATGGAGTAACAAGCCGGTAGAAATTTTGGGGCAAACCCAGGGTGTTGGTTACGACGTTATTGTTCCCGATCACGCTCGGAAGGGGCAGCGTCGGCGTCCAATTGGTGGCCGACAAGTTGGTCGCCGAAACCAGTCGGAAAGGAGGATCGTTGGTAGGCCAGAGCAGCCGGATGGAATTGGTGGACGCCCGCTCAAACGTCAAAGCCGGCGGAGGAGGAGTCGCGAGCCGGGTAAGAACGACGTCGTTCCCTGAGCCTCCCGCATAGTTGATTTGAAAAAATTGCCCGCCGATATAGACCTTTCCGTTTTGCGGCAGGCCGCTAAAGGTTCCGATGACCGGGTCGCTGCCATCGTTGTTGATGAGGGTAAACTCACTGCTGATGGCGGGCGCAAAACCCAGCGAGGGATTGAGTTTCAATCCCGTCAGATTTACCGTGCCCCGGGCGTTTACCTGATCGTAGCCGGTTCCGGGACTGGCGCCGTTCAATTCCATCTCCAGGGTGGCGCCGCCCACGGCGTTCGCATTAAAATTGCTGCACGTGAGGACGCCGGGACTGTTGCCGGGGGCCAGACGCTCGGCGGCGTTCCCACTAAACGTAATGTGGCCGACCGTGCCGCTGCCTTGCAAACGCGCGCCGAGAATTTGCACCGGACTTTGCGGCTGCGAACCATCCACTTGCAGCGTGCCGCCGGAAACGATGTTTGTGCCGGTGTAAGTGTTATTGCCCGCGAGCCGCATCGAGCCAGGTCCTCCCTTTTGGATGCCTGCGGCGGCACTTATCTGTTCAATCTGCGCATTGATGACGAGGTCGCTGACGCTGGGTGTGGCCGCCCCGCTGCCGACGGTGAACACGTGCGTGCCCGAATCCATGAGCACATGGCCATTGATGGTGGCGGTGGTGTTGCTGCCCGGCGCAACGGCCACCGAAGCCCCAACCTTCAAGCTGAAATAACCCGTGCCGGTTACCAGACTGGCATTGCCGTTCAATCCCAGGTAGTCCGTGTTTTCCTGCTGGCCATTGACGTCATAGACGCCTTGCGAATTAACGATGATCCCGCCGAAGACCTGATAGCTGTTAGCATTGCGATTGGTGGCCGGAGCGCCGCCGCCACCGCTTTCGCCGACCACGACAAAGTTCGGAACGGCCGTTACGGCGATTGATTTGGCGAGCAGCAGCGTGCCGGCGTTGACCAAAGTATCGCCGTTGTAGGAATTGTTTGCCGAACCGCTATAGCGCAAGGTGCCGGCGCCCCATTTGGTCATGCTGCCGGACCCGCTGATGACACCGGCGCAATTCAATTCCCAATCCTGCGCCACGCTGATGGCGCTGTCCCGCGAAAACTGGATGGGGCCGGACCAGGTGTTGTTTCCCCCGCGATTATCGAGTGCCGCGTTGTTGGTGCTATTCAGCACGAGCGTCTCATTGGCGATGGAAATGCCATTGATCAACGCCAGCGAAGCGCCATTGGCCACGTAGGTCTCGCCGATGACGCCGCCCAGTGCGAGGGCGCTCCCGGCAATTAATGTCCCGGCCATCACATCCACTTCACCGGAATAAACCTGGGCCGTGCCGTTGAAGGAATTGTTGCCGGTCAACCGCAGCGCCCCGCCGCCGTCCTTGAATAGATTGCCGGTGCCGCTGATGGAGGCGGAAATGGCCAGTTCCGGTTCTGAGGTGAGCGGCGCCGGGCCATAATTAAGCACATGACAATAAAGCGTGTCGAAAGAAGGCAATTGCACCTTGCCGCTGATGGAGGCGCCCTGGCGCAGGCCCTGGATCGGGCTGTTGGAAGTTCCGATCGTGATGGCGCCGCCGCCGGCAAACAGGAGCGTGCCGGCGCCGGTTTGAACCGAGCCGCCGTCATTCAGGAAGAGTTGCGACAGGTTCAGATTGTTGCCGTTCAGGTCCAGGATTGAATTGGCATTGGCGGTGACGGTGTTGAGGACAGGAGCGCCTCCGGTTTGATAAAACCGGACAATACCCTGGTTCGCCGCCGTGCTGGGACCGAGTGTCAACTGCCCCTGCAGCGAAGTGGTGTTGTTCGGCTTGCGCAACTCAAGCGTGCCCTCCCGGACGAAGGTGTCGCCGACAAAGGTGTTGGCAACGCTATTGGTGAATACCAGCGTGCCCGCGCCAATCTTGGTCAGCGTGCCGGAGCCACTGATGAAACCATCGCAGACCAGCCGGGAGGATGCGCCGACAACGTTGATCGTGGCGTTGGTAGTCAGATTCAGACAGGCATAGAGCGTGGGGAACAGCGTGCGCAATTGCGCCAACCCGATGACTTCCAGTGCGCCATAACCCGCGACACCCTGGCCGCGAATGGAAATTCGTTCCTGCATGGGCGTGGCTCCGAGGGAATTAAGTTGCAACGTCGCGCCATCGTTGACGATCGTGCCGGGATCACCGGCACCCAGCGCGCTGGGATTGGACGCCGAAAGCCAGCCCTCGGTGATCAGCGTCAGCCCGGAGTAAGTGCTTGCGCCGCTCAACTTGAGCATTCCGCCGCCGGTTTTGGTTATTTGTCCCGTCCCGGAAACCGTGGCGCTGATCTCAAGTCCCGGTTTCACCAGGCCGTCTCCCTGCACGCGGAACTCCCGACTGCCAGCCGGCAAACGGACCCGTCCGGAAATGGAAGCCAAATAGTCCGATTCATTTACCGTGATCAGACCGTTGGCGCCCAGTTCACCGAATCCAGTCTGGATCTGGCCGCCGGTGAACGTGATGGGGCCGAAATCTTCCGAGTAATTGTTCAGGTTGAGGATTCCATTATCGAACAGCGTCACGGTGGCATTGACACTTTGCGTATGACTGAGCCAGCGGGCTTCATAAGGTCCGCCAGCGCCGCCGCCAATTTCAAGAGTGGACGCGTACGCCCTCACGCCGTAAGGCTTGGCGAATTGCAGCAAGGGACACCGCACCAGCGTGCGGCCGGCATAGGAATTGGCATTGTTGCCGCCGAGAGTTGAAATGCCGCCGCCAAAAAACGCGAGCCCGCCCGGCCCGCTGATCGCTCCGGAAAAATTGACGTCCCCGATCACGTTCAGGTTGGTGCTGAGAATGACATCGCCCGACCAGCCGCTATTGCCGAAGCTCGTGATAAACGCCCCCGGAAGCTCGAAGGTTCCCGAAGAATTGACGGGTTGCTCCACGTACAGCTCCCTCCCCGGCACCACGGCATTGCGCAGCAGCACCGTGCCGCCCGCGAGCCGGACGCCTTTGAAATCTCCGCCGGCACTGGTGTAATTGAATCCCAGGGCATAATTATTTCGAGCCTCGACGATGCCGTTGCTGATCACCAACTGGCCCAGGAAATAATTGCTGACGCTGAGATACATGGCGCCATTTCCTGATTTGGAAAATCCTCCCAGGCCATAGACGGTCGCCTGGATGTCCAGGGCCGGATAAATTGTGCCATTAACGGTGAGCCGGGGATGCGGTTCAGTGAATATGGAATTGGTAACTATCGAGATGGTGCAGTGTCCGCGGATTATCGCCGTTTCGTTGGTGGCGTTGATCCGAATGTCGTCCGAGAGCAGAATATTGCCCTGCGGCCCGCAATCCAGCAGACCGCCTTGCATCTCCAGATTGCGAAAATAATTGAAATGATCATTGAGCTTCAGGGCGCCGCCTTCATGAATCAACACGGATGCATGCCAGTCAATCTGGTTGTCGCCATCAAAGCTCACCGTTCCGCCGGGACCAATCTCCAGGCTTTCACCGATCGCATTCGTTCGGTCATACCCGATATTGAGCTGGCCTGCGTTGACGAGTACATGGGGGATGGGATAGCTGGGGTAGGCAAAATCTCGCAGAAAGATGTTCGTCCCGCCGGCGCAAACCAGGGTTCCGTTTCCCGTAATGCTGGCTTGAAATTCCAGGGTTCCCCCGTTCGTGTCGACGGTCGAGGCGAAGAGGTTATGGTTATTAAGCAGGACCTGGCAATTGACGTTCATGCCCGCATGGTGCGCCGAAAGAAACGTAACGTTATTGCTGAGGACCAGGGCCAGCAGGTTCAAATTGACAGGACTTGCATCCAGATTGTTTTGAACCACGGGGCCGGCAACGCCTAGAACATTGCCATAGAGCGTTTTGCTTTGATTGAAATACAATCCGCCCACGGTTAATCCGCCGATGTCATTGGTCATGACGGAGACGGAGCCATTGGGCTCGAAGTGCAAATCGTCGCCATTTGCCGGAGCACCGGCGGGAGACCAGTTGCTGTCCACGCTCCATTTTCCAGAGCTGCCACTGACCCAGGTCTTCGGTGTCGCTGCCGCCGGGAGAACCAGCCATTGACTGAGCCACAAGAGCCCGATAGCCCCGGTCAAGACCGGGATTCGACCGAACCAGGCACCGGGCATGACATCAAGCCAAGCCGCACGGAAAAAAGGGTTTTTGTTCATAGCTTCATCGGACATCAGGTCAATGCAATCCAGGTGTCCAATGAACTAAGAAGAAATTGCGGAGCAGGATTACAGGAAATCCAACCGACCCCGTAAATTATTGCCGGGCCGGGCGTTGGACGTTGAAAAGTGGGGCGTCAAAGAGAATGACCGAATTGGTGGATGTGGTCACCGCCAGATGCCGGCCATCAGGCGAAAACTGAACCGAAGTGCCAGCTTTCGGAAGATCCCACGAAACCAGTTCGCGCCGGGTGGCGAGGTGCCACAACTTCACCGACAATCCGGTATTCACAGAAGCCAGCGTGCGCCCGTCCGGCGCGAAGGCCACGTCCGTGGTTTCCTCCATGTGCCCGGGCAACGTGGCTTCCAATTCCCCGGTCCCGGTGCGCCACAGCCGGATTGTTCCATCGAGACTGCCGCCCGCCAGCAATTGTTCGTCGGGCGAGAAATCCAGCCCGATAATGGCATCTTTGTGACCGGTCAGCTTGCATTCGGCGCCGGTTTCGCAATCGACGAGCAACAGCGTTCTTTCCTGCCGCGAGGCCAGCGCGAGCCACCGTCCGCTGCGGGAAATCGCTGCCGCGCTGATCCCTGAGGGTCCCTTTTGCAAATGAGTTCGCAACTGCCCCGTGGCGGCATCCCAGATGGCGACCTGCCCCGAATCGTCTATCGCGAAGAATAATTTCCAATCCGAACTGAATCCGTCGTATTGCAGCGCCTTGCTATTATCACCCCAATTCGCTGCGAGGACGACCTGCGAGCGGTTGGTCGATTCCAGTGATATAAATTCCAAGGTGTGCAGCCCCCGGCCCCAGCGCACGAGGGCCTGTCCGTCACTTGAAAAGCCCATGGGACGCCGCCCCGCAATGTACTGCGCCGACGGGTTCGTGGACAACAACCACACTGTCGTTGGGGATGAGCGAGAGATGTCCTGGACCACTATTTTGTCACCGCCCGGCGAAAAAAAGGGTTTGATGCTGTTTTGACTCGCGAACACCTGCATGGTGGCGGGCGGCGACTTGCGCCACAATTTTATCGTTTGGTCCTTGCTCCCAGTGGCCAAAAGCTCGCCGTCGGGACTGAAGGCGACGCACCAAACCTCGTGCTCGTGGCCGCGCAACGTCCCGCGCGGCGACAAGGTATCCGCCTCCCACAATCGCAGGGTCTGATCCGAACTTGTCGTGGCGATCAAGGCGTCGTCAGGTGAAAAGTCCACGCCCCAAACATCCATCGTATGTCCCCAGAGCTTCCGGCCCGCTTGCGCAGTACCAACAGCAGAAGGAGATACGCCGAAAACCATTGGCACACTGCCTCGCAAGATAGCAATGAGTCGCTCGCTGTTATGCGAGTAAGTCATTCCGCGGACGGCATTCGTCGTCAACAATTTCTGGCGCAGCTCCCCGGAATTCACGTCCCAGAGATTTATGTCATGCTCCAGACCGGCGACAGCCAGAGTGTTCCCGTCGGGCGAGAGGGCGAAAACCCGGGCGACGTTGGGCGCTTGGAACACCTGCGCTCCGCTTTGATAGTTCCAGACCCGCACCAACCCCGGAGGCTGCCACCAATAAAGAAACGAGACTTCCGCCGTCGCCAGAAGAGGACGTTGCCGGCTCACGCTGGCTATCTGACCCGGATAGTTGGTGGTCTCGCGCCATGTGTCGCAGGACCAAAGCCGGGTTCCCCCCAACCCGCCGGTCACCAACTGACGGGCATCGGGAGTGAACGCGACGGAAAGCACCGCGCCAGTCGCGGCCGGCAGTGTGGTAATCAAAGCGCGGTGGGCGACTTCCCAAATTTTCACCGTTTGATCCTGGCTGCCGGTCGCCAGCCAGCGGCCATCCGGTGAAAACGCCAGGCAGGTAACGATCCAGTCATGTTCGCCCAGCGTGGCCAGCTGTTCGCCCTGGCATTGACTCCAGAGATAAAACCACTCAAACCCGCGCAAATCCGGCTTGCCATCCCCCGGCTGCCACGCCGCCAGGGTGCGCCGGGCCAACCCGAGATTTCCGTGCTGCAATGCCCGCGCGGCAAAATTCACGTCGCCTGCATAGAGTTGCGACCGTACCCGGTCGGAATATTGCTCGGCCACCCGCCGTTGTTGTCGTTCGCCCCGGGCATTCACCTCGGCACGCCGCCATTGCCACAAAATTCCCAGCGCTCCCAAGCCCACCACCAGATGCAAAGCCAGAATCATTGCGGCCGGCACGGGGCGGCGTTTGCACCAAAGGAAGAGGCGCTCCACGGCCAGCACGGGCCGGGCGTGGATGGGTTCCCGCCGGAGAAACCGGCCCAGTTCGTCGGCCAGTTCCCGGGCGGTTTCATATCGGCGCGCGGGAGCCTTTTGCAGGCACTTCAGGCAGATGGTTTGCAAATCCCTGGGGACACCGGGGTTCAACCGACTCGGCGACACCGGCTCCGCTTCCTGCACCTGTAACAAAATTTGCGGCAGCGTTTCGCCCTGGAAAGGCGGCCGCCCCGTGAGCAGGTGATAGAGAATGGCGCCCAACGAATAAATGTCGCTCGCCGGCCCGACTTCATCCGCCCGCCCGGCCGCCTGCTCGGGCGCGATGTAGGCCGGCGAACCCAGCACCTGTCCCGTCGTCGTAAGTTCGGCGTCCGTGCCGAGAACCTTTGCCAGTCCAAAATCCGTGATCCGGGGCTGGTCGAAAATATCGATGAGGACGTTGGAGGGCTTCAAGTCACGGTGCACCACGCCGCGCTCATGCGCGTAGTGCACGGCTTCCGCAATCGTCTTGAGATATTGAGCCGCGTGCCGCGCGGAGACCGGTTGTTCCCGGATCAATTCAGCCAGGCTCTTTCCTTCGATGTAGTCCATCGAAAAAAAGTGTTCCTCGTCGGCCTGCCCCACTTCATGGACGGCGACAATGTGAGGGTGTTGCAGGCTCGCCACGACGGCGGCCTCCGTGCGAAATCGCCGCACAAATTCCGGGCTGGAAAACGAGCCGTGCAGCACCACTTTAAGCGCGACGATGCGCTCGAGACTGACCTGCCGCGCCCGGTACACCACCCCCATGCCGCCGCGGGCAATCTCCTCGATCAACTCATAATCTCCCAGTCGCCGGGGCTTGTCCCGGGCTGGAATCGCGTCCGCTTCTCCGGCATCGAACTCAATGCCAAAGCCCAGCGCCCCGAGACACTTCGGACAAAGGCCGGCGGAAGTCTCTTGATAACGCGGCGTGCCGCAACGCGGACATGTTCCTGTGGACGTCATCGCGGAAATATTTTTCTTAAATGATTAAGAAGGAAATCAGTTCCGCCATTACCGGGAAAATCATTCCGCCGCGGCCTCCGTTGGAACGCGGGCATCACGGATTCAAGGCGGCCAGCAGGTGGCGCATTTCCTCTTCCACCTCCGTCTGGGTCGAAACCGTATTCGCCACTTCGGCCCGCACCAATTGCCGGTAGCGCTGCCGCAGCCGATGCACCGCCACGGCCACAGCCTGGCTTGTAATCCGCAGGCGCGCCGAAACGGCGGTGTAATCACCTCCATCCGGCTCTTCCGTCAGGAATTTTTTTAATTCCTCGAACTGTGCAGACCGATTTGCATCGGCCATTTCCTCCTGCAATCGCGTCATCGCAGCTTCCAGCAGTTTCACCGCCCAGCGCTGGTCAAAAAGTTTGTCCGGCGACAGGTCCGAACTGGGTTCAATGCACTGAAATTGTTCCGGCGAAATGGCGTCGAGCGAAAAAATAATTTTCCCTCCCCCGCGCTTGGCGGCTTGCGCCCGATCCCGTTCGTTTGCCAAAAAATGGGTTAACGACGTCAACAAAAACGTCCGAAACTTTCCCCGGCGCGCATCCACGGCCTGAATGTCGTTCCTTTCCAGCAGGAGGGTGAAGAATTGCTGGGTCACATCCTTGGCGTCCTCGTCCATGAGACCCTTGCGCCGCACGAAGGCATAAAGTGGAAACCAATACGTTCGACAAAGCTTCTCCAGGGCCGCCACCGCATTCGGGGACGGTTCGCCGCCCGCCTGCAGCACCACGCTCCAATGCGTGGTCGCAAAAACAGGACTGTCTGTGCCAATGTGTTCGCCCTTGTCCTTTATATTGGCCATGTGGTCGCCATTCAAGATAGCCCAAGCGTTCACTCAATAAAACAAAAAGCCTGCCGCACCCGCAGCTGTTTGGGATAAGACATCCGGGACCCATGGTCCCCCTTCCATTCCATGACGCACTCTATTGCGAGGATACTATTCACCGCCTTGTCAGCAAAAGAACCATGAAGCTTCCGGCTAAGTGGTGTTTGCAGAAGCTTCAGTTACCCGTGGAATCGGGCCCTGCTCCTTCCGCGTGTTTCCTCCACGGCTTGCCTCGCTAAATGTGTTTTCATAGTCTGGCGGGGATGCAAGATCGAGGTGAAACGCCAGCCAGTCCGGCTTCTGACCTCGCGCTGGGCATTCAATCGCTCGCAGAGGAAGGGCGTTTGGTGGTTTCGGGCGCTGTTTCGGAAGGGGATGAGGCCGATGCCATTCCCGCTCTCGAACAACTCGATGCCTTCGCTCGCGCCGAGCTGGCGCTCGACCTGCCGGATTTTTCTCCCGACGCCGCGATATGGGCCGCGCGCCTGCTGCATCAACTCGGCCGCTTTGCCGTTTGCCGGGACATCGGCGAGGAGGAAATGAACGCGGTCTGCGGCGTGCCGTGTCCCGCCCCGCGCGGGCCGGAAACGGATTGGTCGGTGGATTTGTCGCTCCGGCATCTGCCGAGGCTGTTTCAATACGCGCGGCATTTGAGCAACGCCGATCCGCTGGTCGAGCATATGAAAAAAATTGCGGCGGCCTGGCCGTTGTCTTCGGTCGGTGTCGCCGGGCTGCAGGGCTTGCAGTTGGATTCGTTCATCGGGCATGCCGGTCTCCGGCGCCTGTACGCCGACCGTATTGCCGCCGCCGCGGATGCCTCGCGTCTCGGCGATCCGCGCCTCGACGATTTACTCCGGGCTGACTTTGGCGTTCATCGCGAACTCGTTCCCGGGCTCGCCCCGAAACTTTTTGAAACTCCGCATGACACCGCTTGAAATAACCACCCGCCTCGCCACTGAAGTTCTGACACCGATGAAAAACGATTTCGTCGGCAAGGACGAAATCATCGATCTGCTCGGCATCTGCCTGGTGGGTGGCGAAAACCTATTCATCCTGGGCCCGCCCGGCACGGCCAAAACCGCGCTCGTTCATCAAATGGCGGCGCGGTTGGAGGGGAAGACGTTTGATTATCTGCTCACACGCTTCACGGAGCCAAACGAACTGTTCGGTCCGTTCGACATTCGCAAACTGCGCGAGGGCGAATTGCTGACCAACACGGAAGGGATGTTGCCGGAAGCCTCGCTGGTGTTTCTGGATGAGTTGCTCAATGCGAATAGCGCGATTCTGAATTCGTTGCTCGTGGCGCTGAATGAACGGCTGTTTCGTCGCGGCAAGGAAACGCGGCGGCTCGCGGCCTTGATGTTTGTGGGCGCGAGCAATCACCTGCCGGAGGACGATGCGTTGCAGGCGTTGTTCGACCGGTTTTTGCTGCGGGTGCATTGCGACAACGTTCCGGGCGAGCGGTTGGCGGACGTGCTGGGCGCCGGGTGGAAACTGGCGTCGAGTCGCACGGAAAAATCTTCACTGCACTTCGATGAATTGCGGACGGTACAGTCCGCCCTGGCCGGCGTGGAACTGGCCGGGGTGCGGCAGCCATTTGCCGAATTGATTCATCGCATCCGGCACGCCGGTATTCCAGTGAGTGACCGCCGCGCGGTGAAATTACAGCGCGTGATCGCCGCCAGCGCCTTGCTGGCCGGACGCAACGAGGCGCGGCTCAGCGACCTGTGGGTGGTCCGGCATATTTGGGATACCGAGGAACAGCAGGAAGTGCTGGCGAGTCTTGTGGATCAAGCCATCGCGAAGGAAGCGGCAGCGGACGGCGATCATCCGCGCGCGCGGTCCGTGGATGGCCCGGATGCCGATTCCGTTGCACGCGATCTGGATGCCATCGAGGCGTCCCTGAAAAACAATGCGCTTCCTGACGTTGAAAAGGCGTACCTGCGCGACCGGTTGGGAATTTTGGAAGGCCGCTGCCAGTGGGTTAAGGATGCGACGAAACGTGACTGGCTCGCGAAACGAACCGCCGCCCTCTGGCCGTCTTTGAAAAGTTGAAATCTCCCGTATGTTGTCTCCGTGAATTCACCGTGGGCCATATGCATCGCTTTGGAAGATGCCCCGTCGCTGGCGGTCTTTCGGCTGGCTCCGGGAATTGAACTCGCCGCGGACACGTCCTCGATCTGGTTGCGCGGACACCACAGTGACGAACGGCTTGATGCAAAACTTGCCGGATTGCCGGCGCATGCCCGATACGAATGGCTCCCGCCGGATCAGCTTCGGCGGATCGATCGGAGAATCCCCGACGCGAAACTTCCCCCGCTCTCATGGCAACCGCTCGTCACGTGGCTGCGTGTAGAGACACCGACGTCGGCTTTTCCGGCAACCTTCCCGGCAGCGGTTCCACTGCGGTTGGTTCGTTCGGCGGAGGAACGCGAACCCGAATTGCTGCTCGCCCGATGGGATGATTTCAAAGGTTTCGTTGCGAACGCAGCGCAGCTCCGGTTGGAACGTCTTCAATTCGCGGCGGACGGGGAAGGCAACGTGCTGGTGCGCGGCCGGCCGCTGCCGCCGCTGCCGGGCCGCCGTTTCGTACTGCATGGGGGCGTGGCCGTGCTGGCGGGTTTTTCGTGGCAGCCGCTGGTGACGGTGGCGGCGCTCGTGCGGAGGTTTGGCGCTTCGGACGAAAACATCGTTTTGTGGAACGAGGATGGCAGTTTCGAGCGAGTGCATCGCGAGCAGTTCATTCCGGTATCGCGCAGCGCCCTCCGTGAGACCACGCAAGCCTTGAACGCGCTAAAATGAATCCCGATCGGCAACAGGCGGTGAATTACCTGCGTGCGCCCGGAGGCGGGCTGTGGCGTTGGGCCGAAGACGGAAAGGTCCTCGTCTGGCACGACGGCAACACCATCGCTTTTCGCGAGGAGATTCTTCACCTCATCGAATGGCTGACGCCCAATGGCCTCCCGCCTTTTGGCGCGATCGTATTTCTCCTGGCCGCGTGCCGGGGCAAAGTGCCGGTGGTTGCGGATATCATATCCACCTCGTCGGCGCCGCTGCCTCTCGCCATGGGCGGGGATGCCACGGTTTTGGTCACCGCGCGCAGACAACTCAACGCCCAACTGGAAGAGACGCTGGCTGAATTGTCAAAACTCTCGCGGCTGCCGGCGGAACTCAATTCCGGCGTCAAAGCCAAATGCTTTCTGGCCGAGGCGGTGTTTGAGCATGCGAAGGTGGAGCGTCACGTGAATGGCCAGACGGTGTGGCGGGGGATGAACGAGTCGATGAGTGATGCCGAGTTGATCGATATGGATCATCCGGCAGTCACCGGCAGCTACATCCGCCAGTTGCACCTGGTCGCCACCGGGCTGAAACCGCACACCGCCGAATCGCTGGCGTTGCGCCTGCGCACCGGGCTGGATCAGTTACCCCGGGAAGCGGACGCCGATTTACCCAGTGCTGAGCGTGCGCGGCGATTGATCGAGGTATTGAGCCGCGATCGCGACATCGGCTTTGTCGCGCGAGCCGCGCGGGAGTTGATGGCGGCAGTCAAACTGCCGCGGCGTCTGGGGGAAAATGATCAACTGGCTCTGGGCGGCGTGGCCGACATTACGAATCGCGGGCCATTGGATCGGCTGCTCCTGAGTGAACTGGCCCACGACGATCTTACGCTGTCGGTGAGAGTCGCGCTGAATGAGGCGCTTTACTTGCGCCGGGAACCACCCATGCGGGAACCACCGGGAGCGCTGGCGTTACTCCTGGATTCCGGTGTCCGCCTCTGGGGTATCCCGCGGGTGCTGGCCACGGCGGTGGCGCTGGCATTGATTGCGCGCGACAAGCAGCACAGCCAGGTTTTCGCGTGGCGCGCGCATGGCCGGTCTTTGTTCAAGGTGGACCTCCTGTCCCGCAATGGCCTGACCGAGCACCTGGGCGCGTTGGAGCCCGCGGCGCACCTCGGTGCATCGATGCCGGCGTTCTGCGACGCGTTGCGGGAGAATGCGCAAAGCCAGGCGGTATTGATCACCCATCGCGATGCGCTGGCGGACCCGGATTTTCGTCGCGCGGTTTCAGAGCATCCGCTGGCCCCGGGATTTGTGGCCACGGTCGATCGTGACGGCCGCTTTGAGTTGCATGCGCTGCCGCTGGCGCATCGGTCGCCGTTGTGCGAAGCGGACCTGGATCTGGCGGCGATCTTTGACCAGCCCTCCACAGACCTGGTCGTCAGGGCGCAATTGGATCCGAACCTGCCCGCAATTTTTGGGCTGGCTCCGTTTCCGTTTTTGTTGCCGGTGGCCGGCAAGGTGGATTTCTGGATCAAGGGGGCTGACGGCTATGTTTATGCGGCGATGAGTGACCGCCGCCTGGTTCGCTTTCAAAATCAGCAGTCGGGTGCGTCGGTGATCGTCGATGAACTGCCGGGCGGCCGCATCATCTGGATGGAGTGTGACGGCGTCTTCGTCCAGGTGCTGAAGAGCGGCGCCAGTCAGCGTCCCGCGCGCCTGATCTCGATTCCGCTGGCGGGCGGGGATATGCGGGTGTTCGAACTGACCTCAGGCCCGGAAGTGCTGGCGGCCTATCGTTACGGCGAGGCGGTCGTGGTCATTCGCTCTCACGATTTGCGGGTTTACGCGCTGAGCGATGGGCGGTTGCTCGGTCAGGCGCGCAATCCCTACCAGTGGGTCAATGGCCGGTTCTTTCGAAGTGAAAATCATTTCTACTTCGCGGTCTGGGACGGCGAACGCGTCAAGTTCGAGCTCGTGACGATGAACAACATGTATCAGGCGTCCGCCTTCACGACTATTTTTGATCGCGCGGACACTCCGGGTCCTTGGATGCTTTTCCGGGACGGCCAGGTGGTTTCGACCGAATCCGGCGAAATCATCAAGCCGCCCGCCGCCCCCGATCTCCGGCTTGATTTTGAAGCCGTGCGGGTTTCCCGCGATGGGCATCGTTTGCTCGTGCCGTCCAACCGGCATGGCGTGCATAAGAACCGGACCCTGTTTTTGTTGGACCTCGATCAATCCGGCAAGATGGAGTACGTCCGTGATACCGGTTTCTGGCTGGATCGGTGTCCTTCGCTGCCGACCTGGAATCTCTATCGTGTCATCGAAGCGATTGCGTTGCAGGGCGATGGCTTGATGCTGGTGGGGCGCAAGGGATGCCGGCGAAAATTGCAGCTCGTGCACGGGAAGTTGAGGATCGCACTGTCGCCGCCCACCAGCAACAGCCTGCCGGAAGGCCTGTCCGTTTTTATCGAATCCCCGAGGAAAACAAGCCACGGTTGCACGCTGCAATCGCTGGTGTTTCCCAACGGCGGCAGGGTGTTTCTTGACAGCCGGGGCCTGCTGCATTTCAAAGGCGGTGACTCCACGTTGCCGGAGGTTTCCCTCGTTCTGGCCGACGGCGAGGTCGCAGGCTGGACGTCGGACGGACGCGTTTGCGGCCCCTCGTTTTTCTTCGACGGTCTGAGAACCTCGGATCCGAAGCATGTGTTTGACTGCCTGAACCGGTTTTTCGCCCGCCTGTGATTCATCCCCTTCAATTACGTTATGCGCCGGGGCGGGAGGCCGCGGCCGCGGCGTGGTTTCTGCCTGGCGATTCGGCCGCGGGCTGGCTGGAGGAATTGTCGCGCTGTGGTCTCGCTGACATGGAAACGCGGCTGTTCGTGATTCCAAAATCCCTCCGGGACTCGTCGCCGGCGGGACTGCTGGTCGTGCCGGACCGGTCGCCCTCGCTCGCGCAAATGCCGCGAGGCACCGCCTGTCAGTTGCTCGGCGGGCGGTTGTTTATCCCAATCGACGCAGAGTTGCATCCGCCAGTCACCGACAGCGAATTGCGGACCTTGTTCCCCCTTTCGACGTCGTTTTTTCACCCCGTGTTTGGCCTGAGTGGGTTTGAGGCCGGGTCCGCGTTGCGGGTCACCGATTTGATCGAGCTGCCCCGGGAACGTTCTGCGAACTGGAACTTCGCCCGTCCCGGTGCGCCCCGGTTGCCGGAACTGATGGCGCTGGCTTTGCGCGAGCCGCCCTCCATCGACGACGTGTTCGGCGGCGCGGAGGACGACATCGGCAGTGAAACACCTGCTGATTTGCCGCCGGCGCCGGACGAACCGGGCGAGGGAAAACTCGCCGAGGCGCAGCGAAAACTGCGGCGACTTTTTGCAAAAGGCGTCGCTTCCGCATTGCGCCGCCTGCCTCACAAAGGATCACGCCGAACCTGGGTAAATGACGCGGAGGAGTGGGCGAGCCGCCAGTTGAACCGGGTTGGCAGTCAACTGGATCGCCTGCGCAACAAGGAGCTTCATCGATTGTTGCACCTGCTGGATACGGACCCGGAAGCCGGCCTCCGTCATGCCTTGCCCCTCAATCAATTTGGCCACCGTGGCACCGCTCCGCCGGGTGCGCGTTTGGGTTCGCACTCGCTGGACTTTAATCCGGGTCGCATCGGTGGCGATCCCGCTGACTTTTGGAATGTGCCGCAGGATTTGCAGGAAATTCTGCGCCGGCGTTATCGCGAGATGGCTGATCGGGAGATGCAATTGGGGCGTCATCGGCGCGCGGCCTACATTTATGCGGAGTTGCTGGGTGACCTCGTCTCCGCGGCGCATGCGTTCAAGCGGGGCCGGCTCTTTCGTGAAGCCGCGTTGCTCTACGAGGAGCATTTGAAAAATCCGCTGGAAGCGGCCCGTTGCCTTGCCGAAGGCGGACTGCTCGCCGAGGCGATCGAACGCTACGAGAAACTCGGGCGCTGGCTGGACGTGGCGGATCTGCACGAGCGCATGGGCGACCGCGAAAAAGCGGAAAGCGCCATCCGCCGCGTCGTCACCGAACACCTGGCGATAAACGATATTTTGGGCGCGGCGAAATTGGTGGAGGAACGCATTCACGCCCCGGATGAGGCGCTGGAAATGCTGTTGAACGCGTGGCCTGCCTCGCCGCAAGCCGCCACCTGTCTCGGCGGCGCTTTTCAACTGCTCGCGCGTCTGGGCCGCAACGACGTGGCGCTGGATCGCCTGGCGCGATTGCGCCGCGAACCACTGGGCGACTCAATTGTCATGCCGTTGATCGCGACGCTGGGAGGCGCGGTAATGAAATATCCTCACGAAGAGGTGCGCCACGGCGCCGCCGACTTCTCGCGGCAGTTGATCGCCCGCCAGCTCCAGCGCAAGGTGGTCGCGAGTGATGAAGCGGCGCGCCTGCTGGACCATCTGGTGCGGCTCGCACCGCAGGATCGTTTGCTCACGCGCGATGCGAATCGTTATCTGACCGACCGGCGCGGAATGGAATTGCGGTCCCGCCAGGCGACACCGCCGGCGGTCGCCGGAAACAAACCGGTGGCGCATCGTCGCATTCAATTGCCCCAACACACACAGTGGCTGCAGTTGCGCAGCGAGTGGCACTGGTTCTATGCGCTCGGGGTCGCGGCGAAGCGGCTCTCCATTGTGCGCGGTGGCTGGGAGGGGAAATATCAAAGTCTGGCATGGGATTGGCCCGGTAATGGCGCCGGACAGTCATTCATTTTTGAGCCGACTCTCGAACAGGGGAGCGCCATCGCGGTGGCGCGCGCCGACGGACTGACGCTGACACAAAAGAGATTTCCCGCCGCCGATCAGTATTTTAACAAGGAATGTCTGGTGGGCACGCCGTCGTGGTTGCCCACGCAAGGTTTTCCCTTTGCGATCGGCGCGGACTCTGTCTGGAGCGTCCATCTAGCCGCCGGTCAGGCGGTTCTTTCCTGTCACGACAAGGTTCGCGGCCAGTTGCTGCGGACCATCGATGTGACGGAGGCGTTGCTGAAAGATGCGGAACGCACACATGAAACCCACCTCTCGCTCGCCGCGTTGCCTGCGGGAGTTGCTGTCGCGCTGGGCAACCGTCTGGTGATCTCCCGTGCCGACGGTGTGCTTTTGCGGGTCGAGTTGCCCGGTCAGGTCGTCCGTTTGTTCGCCACCCTTCCCAACACACGGCAGGGCGTGGCCGTGATGCTGGAGGCTGGCGCGGTGATGTTTTGGCTCGGCGATGATTCGTGCATGGAACTTGAGCGGGACATTCGCTCGCCGCTGGGGGTTTTTATTCCGGGCGGTCCGCTCGTGCTGGCTTCCGGCTCAATGCTGGTGTTGCTGGAAATGGATTCGCGCGGAGTGCACAAGGTCGTGCGGATGGACCTTGGTGCCAGCCGCGTAAGAGGCGTGAGCCGCACGGCCAATCCGGGTGAATTTGCGGTACTCGATGACCGGGGAGAAATTGTTGTTTATCGAAATCAACGCTGATGAGTGGATATGTTTGCGGGCTGTGGTGTAGAGTAGAGACCATCCCATCAACTTATGCGGATATTTATATTTAAAATACTGAGACCCCCAAAAGTATAAGTTGTCGATAAGACGTCTCTTGTGCTATACCTCTTACACGTTCAATGAAAACTTGCATGAACATAACAGCCACGAGTTGGCCGACGATACGGGTCGCGAAAGCGGCGCGTCATAGCCGGTATAGCACGGGTTGTGCGTTTCGCCTGGGGCTATCCTCGGCGCCTTTGGGACAAAAGCCCGAAGGTAATATGGATAGACTCGGTGTAGGCAGGTTCTGAAGAACGAATAAGGATTTCTTTACCCTGCTTACGAAATGTAGGCGGGGTTTTTTGTTTCCCCAAAACTGGCCAGCGGTGTGGTTGGCATTAAACAAAGGTTTGTGATCTGTGACGATTATTAGAGCGGCATCCAGGTGATGTCATTCGGCGACAAATCGGATTTAGCGAAGACGAGCATTGACTGGTCACCGGTGTGGTGTGCTCGCATGCGACGGAATGAGTCGGCGACCGGAAATAGAATTTTACATTTTAAAGGCTTCGTAGGAGGTGTGCCTCAAAACACCAAAAGAACCACCGTGAATCCGTGGGTTGGTATCGTCAGCGAGCGATAGCAAGAGGTGTTTGTTCTTTGTTGAAATGGCATGGGCCGGGTATCTGAATGCAGAATGCAAATTGCATAATGCAAAATGGAACCCGGCCCTTTTATTTTCACGGGAAAGGTTCAAAGCGCGCCTTGCGGTATGGCTTGATACCCGGAGGTTTTTGGGGGTTAACGATCCTCTTTTAAATTGGCTCGTGCTGTGTTGATTGAGGAGATGCTGATCGCGACCAGTTCATACGCTTCGCGGAGCAACGGCTCGAAGCCGTCCTTGTGGATCTTTCCTGTTTCTTGCAGTAATTCGATCCAATAGGCTGACTCATCGGCTTCTTCGAGCACGATTCCCATTTTTGAAATAAAGTCCGCTTTGGACTTTGCCCGACACGCCGCACGATAGTTGGCACCCACGGAGCAGGCCGAGCGCAATAGTTGCCGGCCAATGGTTCTTGCAACTTCATCTTTGGGGAGCTCTTCGTGAAGCTTGATTACCTGAAGCGCAAAGGCCTTCGTGCGAAGTTGCAAGTCCGGTTCTTTCACCAATTTCAGATGATGGGCTTTTGGAACGCAAAAGTGAAGTGCGATGCACTCTGTATTCTAAAATTTGCAATCTTCATTCTGCATTTAATCGAGCGCCATTTTTCGGACTTCGCGCCGGACCATTTCCAAGGTTGGGTCCGGCGCTTCCACCGCTCCGACGTTATGAGCCGTCGGAGCCTTTCAGCGCGTAGTGTAGCAGCCAACACACTCGGCCTGGGACCGGGGGATCGCAGGTGCAAATCCCGCCGCGCTGACCAATTTCATTCGCACACTTTAAACCAAACACTCAGGAGAACTTATGACACTAACTCAATATTTGCCACGGTGGTTCCGGCGCAGGCCGCAAATTACTGCGCGACCGAGAACCATCACAATCAGCAAGAAGGATCGGCAAATCCTTCCGACGTTGCCGCAGAACGCGCGCGCTCCCGCCCGATTCCAAGATGATGAAAGTCCTCCCGGATTCCGGATTAATTGGCGGGCGTAGTCGGCGGCGGATTCAAAACTTAACCAAACGAAAGGAGGCTCCTATGAAGCCCGTAATGCGGTATCAAAGCCAGTTGCTCTTTCGTGAGAGCTACAAACCGAATCGCAAACTGCGATTCCGGCCGGGCATGCGCGTGACCATCGTGTTCCGCCCGGTCAATCGTTTTGGCTTTAAGCCACAACTCAAAACCGTCCCGTAGCTCAAAAGGAGAGCGCCCGCCTCATAAGCGGGAGACCGTGGAGCGTCACCACGCGGGACGACCACTTCCCTGGGTAGCTGAGATAAATTAGCGCTTCGCTGAAACCGAGGAGACGTCGGTGCGATACCGGCCCCAGGGACCAGCCTTCGCTAAAGCTACGGCTGGCAGGCCACTTGATTAAACCAATCCCCGCTTGGACGGGCAGGACCCGGCTACGGCGGACAGGAAGGAAGCATGACTGCAATTGATACTGAAACGACAGTGCGCCTCTTCGCCTCGCCGAAGTCCTGGATCGAAGGTGAGGCGGTGCGGCAACTTTATGCCTCGGCGAAGCTCGAAGGCGTGCGGCTGGCGGTCGGTTTTCCGGATTTGCATCCGGGCAAGGGAAATCCGGTCGGCGCCGCTTTTGTGAGCGAGGGATTCATACATCCCCATCTCATCGGTGGCGACATCGGCTGCGGAATGGCGTTTTTTCGCACCGGCCTCTTTGATCGGGACATCAAACTGAATCGCTGGGCGGAACTGCGCTTCGACCTGGAGCACGAATGGGATGGCGATGCGCGCAATATTCTTGCCGCCGCGCAACTGGATTCCACTGGGTTCGATCGGTCGCTGGGCACGATTGGTGGTGGCAACCACTTTGCCGAACTTCAGCGCGTCGAAAAAATTCTGGATGCAGAGGCATTCAAAGCCTTCGGTCTCGCGAGACAGCAACTCGTGTTACTGGTTCACAGCGGTTCACGGGGATTGGGCGATGCCATCCTGCGTGCCTGGGTGGACACCCATCAAGCCAGTGGCGCGGAAGTTGATTCACCGGCGACGATATCCTACCTGGCGGAACATGATGCAGCGTTGCGCTGGGCCAAAGCGAATCGCGCACTGATTGCGCGCCGGTTCGTGGAGGTGTTAGGTGCGGAGGCGGATTGCCTCTGGGATCGCTGTCACAACAGCATCACGCGGCGCGATTCTGAAGGTGAATCGGTTTGGGTTCATCGCAAAGGCGCGGTTGCCACCGACGGTGGATATGTGGTGATTCCGGGTTCGCGTGGGGCGCTCTCGTATCTTGTGAAAGCGATTGGTGATGGCGAATCCCACGCGTGGTCGCTGGCACATGGCGCCGGCCGAAAATGGGCCCGCAGCCAGTCGCGTTTGCGGATGCGCGAACGTTTCCGGGTTCATCAGTTGAACCACACATCACTCGGCAGCCGGGTGATTTGCGAGGACCGCGACGCGCTCTATGAAGAAGCGCCGGCGGTTTATAAAAGCATCGAAGCGGTGATTCAGGATCTCGTGGAGGCCGGGCTCGTCTCGGTCGTCGCGACGTTCCGGCCGCTGCTGACTTACAAGACGCGCAAGCTGTGTCGCTAGCGCGTCTCTGACGCCTGGGAGGGCCAACAAGTGCGGAGTGGGAACGGCGGAATGCACCCGGCGTTCCGCTCCGCACTTTTACTTTTTTGCCAAAGGTCCGTGAATGCAAAGCAGCTCGCGCAGCCGGATTTTCAATCCGACCCTAGCCGGCGCAAGTCCGGCCACGGACGCCAAAGCAGTGAAAAATTTTGAGTGATGAATGCAGAATTAGCTGGAATTCCGCGTTTTCCATATTCGTCTCCAGCCGCCCTCGTTCCCGGTTCCCAGGTCACCAACCACACGAGAAAGCTCGTGTCCGCATATGTCATCATCGTCGCGATTCGAAGACAATTATTGAGAGCGGAATTTTTGAGAACGGGCCTTTCAATCCTTCATCCAGAAGTTCATCGACGTCGCGCCGCCGCTGTTCTTCATCGTCCTGGGTGCCGCTGGCGGGCTGCAGAATCCAGAGCGGCTCGCCCTTGCCGGTGACCTAACGGTCTGGCCAGCCCGGGTCATGCGCTTGACCTTGAGCGGCTGGCGGACCAGCGTGCGCAACGTAATCGTTCTCACAATGTCAGCCCTGTCAATCTGGCGTGCGGCGGCTCAGCTCACAACTTTCCGGCGAGTTTGATAAAGCTCCGCTTGATTTTGTGGGTCGTCCGGACCGTGGCCAAATACCCGGTAAATTCATCGCCTTGATTTATGCGCGCCATAAGTTCGCGGATGCGGCGCAACAGCTTCACGGCATCCTGATAAGCGCCGCGGTGTCCTTGCGCGACGCAATGATCCACTTCCTTGCGGTAGATCGGCAGTGCATCCGCAGGAAATTCCTTTTCCCGCAGGTTGGCAAGTTTGAGCCAGAGCCCGTTGTGACAGCCGCCGACCCGGGCCTCTTCCCAGGCCGCCTCAACGTCTTTTTCCCAGACGAAGATTTCGACGAGCCGCGAATGATCGGTCGTGACCGATCCGATCCACATATCGGAAGGGTTTTTTTTGGCCTTGCTGATTTGTTGAGCGATATCGTCGCGAATAAAACCAAGGGCTTTTTGGCGCCAGGCGGGCCATTGGCGAAGGCGGTCGGCGTGTCCCTTCAGGTTTTGATATTCCGCGATCGTGGGCGCCTCGGTAAACTGCTTCCATACAAGTTGCATTGCTTCGTCGTGGCGCTTTTGGCGATGAAACTCATCGGCGATAAACTCGCGTAGCGCCGACCCGTCCCATTTCGGAAAAGCGGCCGATCCCCGTTCCGCCCACGAGAGGGCATCATCGAACCTTTTCGCATCCCGGTAAAGGGTTGCGATCTCAAGAAACGCATGGGGACGGGAAAGATTACGCGCCTTGATCGCCACCAGGGCGTCGATATGGCCGGAGGCGTGCGCGAGCGACTCCATGATAGTCTTGAGGCGATAATTGCGGCCGTATTCCTCCGGGTCACGGTGGCCCGGAGTGATTTGCGGCAGACTTTTCCATTCCGTTTCCGCGCATTCGCGATAGGCCGCCAAACCCTGTTTGCCCAGAAGTTCTGCGTAAGTGGATGCGGAATTATAAAAAGTGTCGAACGCGGACTGCATTTCCCAGGCGAAGAGGCGGCGTGCGAGTTCCTCGGGCTGAGGCTTGGCGTCTTTGCACGCTTGCAAATGCAATTCTTGAAGGCGCTGCAAGATGCCACCGAGATAGCCGCCGGAGTCGTCAATTTGACCCGCGGCGGACTCCACGCGACCCAACGAATATTCCACGAGCTCAATTACCTCCGCTGCGCAGCCTCGTTTGAGCAAATCGGGAATGGATTCCGTCACGCTGCTGATGCCGGCGGCAAAATGGCGCACCTCGCGATAGTCCAGCCATCGGGAGCCAAGCTTGGTCGCGCGTGTCATTGCCTCGCGGACCGAGGCCAGGTGGGCGTCCTTATCGCCGTGCTGCGCCGCTTTCAGCAAAAGGTCCCCGCGTAGTTGCGCGTCGGTGGTGGCGAGCTCGATGAGGGTGTCCACCAGGAATTTTTTCTCCTGTTGGTCCAGCCAGACGCGCACATCGCTCAAATTGACGGCCTGCTTGAGGGAACGTTTTCCTTTTTTATCCGCCTTGCCCTGCGTATCGCTCGCGGCGTTTGCGAGCCATGCGAGACCAGCGGCTACGGCGTGTTTGCAGAAGTTCCCATCCTCGCCCATTGGACACGTGCAATCCACCGTCAAAGAGCCGTCCTCGGAACAAAGCGCCACGTGGTAAATATCACTGCCCTCAACCTCCGCGAGAATCGTTCCCGAATCCTCTGAGAGGCTGGTGACGTGACCGTTTATGAAATAATCCTCGCCACGGACGAAGGATTTCCCGCCCGCGAATTGGCGCAGGTTGGCGCGAGTCACCAATTGCTTCAAGGTTCCGTCTCTGGGCATGAAAAGGCGAAGCAATGGCACAAAGAGATCAGCGCTCCCGCAAGCGGGATTGGTGTTCGCAAGCGAACAAGTCCTGACGCTCTGGACGAGGATCTCTAAACCAGATCTTGGACCCGTACTCAATGCTTCGCCGAGAACTTTTTCTCATGTGGTCGTTCGGTAATCAAGCGGGAGTTATTCACAATCGCATCCGATCGATTCCAATTTTAGTGCCGCGTTAGCCCAACTACCAGAGGCACTCCGCTCAGAACGGAGAGGTTGAGGGTGGAACTCCCTCACGCGGCACCAGTTCTCCAATTCAGAATGAGGATCGCAGATTGCAATATTCTGCAGGGTGCATTCCCCGTTCTTCAATCCTGGAATGTCCACCGGTCAAGCGTGCCGGGCCTCGGTGCTAACGAGTACGTGCCTGCGGGCAAGTGGTGCGAGTCCACGGCATTCCGCCATTTTCTTCGCGCGTAGCAAGCCGCACGCGCGCACCATTTTTGCGTGTGCAAATTTCCAGGCGGCGCAGTCGAGCCAGCGTTCAGGCAGGTTTCATAAGCCCGCCGCGCCCAGGGCAGCACTGGGGACTGCGACCATTTCACGCCCATGCGCGCCGTGCGGATCTTCGTCGCCTTAACGGAAGCGCTGGAAAAGTTTTACCAGGAATAGAAGCAACAGGAGCGACCCAATGGCGACGCCCGCATAAACCAGGCGCTTTTCCATCGGCACTTTGCGGATTGTCTCGAACGACTGGCCGGGAATGATTTCGCCTTCGGGAACGTCGTTGGTCGGTTGCTTTTCGACGTAGGCGGGGGTTTGCAGTTTGTCCATCTCGTTCGCGCAACGGCCGATGATGCGGTAAAGCTGGTTAATCTCGTTCATCTCCGCTTCGGAGAGACGATGTTTTGGCAGGTCGCGATTGATGTAAAAATATTTAAGCGCCACGTTGAACTCGCAGTCCGCACCCAGAAACACCTTCCCCGGGGTGACATCCGAACTCACGTACTTGTGCTGGCCGAAACTGACGTCCTGACTCTTGCGGACATCGACGTTGACGAAATCCGGTATCGTCGCTCCGGGATGGAACCAGCTCGGCGCATACATCTGCACCTTCATGGCCTTCGTGCGCTGATAGGCCGGAACCGGACGGTTAACGATTTCCAGCACGCGTTTCCACGCGTTGGTCATCTCCAGTTGCAGCGCGGCGATTTGCTGTTCGGCACTGCCCGTCAAAGCGTTGGTGCCTGCGGAGATGGCCGAAGCGGTAGGTTGCTGTGCGAAAAGATTGATCGGACCGCCTGCAGTCAGGAGCAACCAGAGTATCGCCGCGCCCCAAACCGGAAGTCGCGCGCCCATTTGCGCGAATATTTTTTGACCCACGCTGTAGAACATGTTGATGCTTGAAATTCCCACGAATGAGTCCGGCGGTCAACCATTCCGCATTCGCATCCATTTGCGCCTCCACGCAACAGCTTGCAGATTTCTTTTGTAAAGAAATCCCGCCGGGGCAGCACCGGCTGGAGGCTCCAATTTCAGTTCTATGAATTTGAGAACTGATGAATTGTTTTCGGGCGGCTGGCGAAGGAGGAATGGCAGGCTGAGCAGATCGAGATTCTGTCGGCCCCGCGACTGAGGAATGCAAGCCCCCCCGCCCACCTTTTTTTGGAGCTGAAGCCACAGCAGACCGGCACCCGGCTTTTACCCGGACACGGTGAGGTTGCAACTACCTCCGGCTCCACCAATTCAATGCCGAATTAAAAATGCAGAGCGCAGAATGGGGGTCAATTCTGCAATTTGCACTCTTCATTTTTCATTTAATTGCCGGGTAGTCTAATTAGCAGGACATCGCCCTTTGACGGCGAGCGTGATGGTGCGAGTCCATCCCCGGCATTCAACCATGGCCCGTTAGCTCAAAATTAGAGTGGCAGTCTTACAAACTGCGGACGCTGGAGAGTTACCAGCACGGGCTACCAATTTGCGGAGCATTACCAGCAGCGGCGGCCCTTCTCAATGGTAGGGGCGTCGCGCTGCGATTTCCACAGGCAAGCTGAAGGCTTGCCAGAAAGTAGCCGGAGGTCGAAGTCCCGCGAAGACCTCCGGTAATCGTCGCAAAAAGTTTCGCACCGCGAAGGGTTGCCAGAATCCATCCTATTTTCCTATTCAACCCATTTCAACAAAGACCAAACACCTCCACCCAGAACTCACGGTCACGATTATTTTATGAACGACATATTGAACAAAGCGATCGTGTTGGTGCTGAACCGAAACTGGCAGGCCATCAACATCCGCACGCCGCAAGACGCGTTTTGCCAGATGGCCACGAACGTAGCCACTGGCCTCGACATCGAAGGAGATCACCACATCCGGCCGGTGACGTGGACCGAGTGGCTCACGCTCCCGATTCGCGGTCAGGACCACGCGGTGCAAACCGTTCGCGGTCCCATCCGCGTGCCGAGCGTCATCGTGGCGGTGAACTTCGCCAAGGTGCCGAAGAAACGCCCCAAGCTCAGCGCGAAAAACATCCGCGAGCGCGATGGCAATCGCTGCCAGTACACCGGCCGCGTGCTGCACCCGGATGAAGGCAGCCTCGACCACGTCCTGCCCCGCTCACGCGGCGGCCGGGACACTTGGGAAAATCTCGTCTGGTCGTGCAAGGAAGTGAACTCCCGCAAGGGCGACCGTCTGCCGCACGAAGCTGGGCTCAGGCTGATCAGCGTCCCGCGCGCACCGAAGGAACTACCAGTCTCGGTCACGATCAGCAACGCCCACGGCATCGCCGAATGGAATCTGTTCCTCGGAGGAATAACGAGCTGATCGCGTGTAACAGTCGGGAGGGCGAGCACAGAAGCTCGCTCTCCTTAAATGCTGGGGATGCACCTAAACTGATACCTATCCTTGCCAAGTTGCCTGAGCGTCAACGGCGCGAAAAACCGTGAACGACCATCCCATTGATTTGCTATCCAATCCCACCCTACCCTTACTGCAACCGAAAGCCGCCCAGGAATGCCACCTCGGCGACCGTCACGGCGAGAAAGACGGAACTGACCACGGCGTTGAGGCGGAAGAAGGCGACGTTAATCCAATTCAGACTGCGACGGCGCGCGATCCAATGCTCCAGCACCAGGCACGCCACGATGAAAAACCAGCCGACCATGTAGGCGAGCCGAAAGCGGCAGAGCAGACCGAAGATCAACAGCCCGGCGCACATCAGCATGTGCGCGAGGAACGCCGCTTGAAGCGCGTTTTTTGGTCCCCACGCCACGACCAGTGACCGCAGTCCCTGTTTGCGGTCGAACTCGTAATCCTGCAGCGCGTAAATGATATCGAAGCCGATCAACCACAGCACCACCACCAGTGCGAGCACCGTCATCTGCAGCATTTCCAGCCAGGAGACGTTCATGCCCTTCACCGCCAGCCACGCCCCCACCGGCGCGAGTGCGAGCGCGATGCCAAGAAATACGTGCGTGTAATCCGTGAACCGTTTCGTCAGCGAATAAAAACAAATCACGACTAGCGCGAGCGGCGAGAGATAGAAACACAGCGGATTGAGAAAAAAACTGGCGGCTACCAGCCCCAATCCCGAGACGGCACACAACGAGACCGCGCTGAGGAGGCTGATTTGTCCGCTGGGCAAATGGCGTCCCGCTGTGCGCGGATTGAGCGCGTCGAACTTGCGATCCACGATGCGGTTGAATGCCATCGCACAGGTCCGGGCACAAACCATCGCCGCGAGAATAAGGAGACAGGTCCGCCAGCCGGGCCAGCCGCGATTGGCTCGCGCCGCCACAGCCATCGCCGCCAGCGCAAACGGCAGCGCGAAAATGGTGTGCGAGAAGCGGACAAATTCACCCCATTTGCGGATCGTCGAGAACATGGTGTTGGGCGTGTCGCGAGGCGGGCCGCGCTAGTCGCGGTCCTCTTTCCAACGCGTCACCAACGTTTGCCGGATACCGATGTGATCCAGCACGCGCGCCACCACGGTATCCACGACTTCCACGATGGTTTGCGGTCGCGTGTAAAACGAGGGATTCGCCGGCAGAAGGATCGCCCCGGCCTGGATGAGCAGTTCGAAATTTTTGACGTGAATCAAATTGAGCGGCGTCTCGCGCGGCACGAGGATCAATTTTTTTCGCTCCTTCAAGACCACGTCGGCCGCGCGCATCAAAACATCTTCACTATAGCCATGCGCGATGCGTCCCAGCGTGCCCATGCTGCAAGGAATGACGACCATCACGTCGGGCGCGTTCGAGCCGCTGGCGAACGGCGCGTTCATGCTGCGCAAATTGTGCGCCGTGGCGCCCTTCGGCAGTTTCAAACCCTCCGGTAATTCCTCGCTGATAACCGCCTGCGCATACTGGCTCAGCACCACATGAACTTCGTGGTCCGCGGTGTCGAGATTATCCAGCAAACGCTGGGCATAAAGCGATCCACTGGCTCCGGTGATGGCGACGAGTATTCTCAAAGGCAACGAACGGTTGAGTCGTAAACGCCCAAACTATGCCGCCGCCAAATCCATTGGGCAAGCGAAAGGCGGTGTGGCGGACAACCCGGGCCTACCGCGTCCGCGCGAACAACATCCCCCACATAAAATCGGAGCGTAATGCCAGTGACCCCACGCGAGTTCGTAGTAGCGGTGCAAACATCATCCACTGCAACCAGCGTGCGGCGGCGAGGCGGCGCGCGAAGGTCACATCACAAGCTCGTCCTATATTCTCCCGGGCTTGTGACCAAGTCATTTCTCCCCGGCTGAACGCTTCCAGTGGTGTCGCCGCGATGTCCGCCGCCTCGAAGGCCATCGACATGCCGTTGCCCGTCACAGGTGGAATCATCGTCAGCGCGTCGCCAATCGCACAGTCGTCGCGCGCAACGCCGCGTTGCGGTTGCAACGAAACACCCGCCACGGAACAAAACGAGGGTTGGTCCATCACCGCTTCGGCCATGCGTTGGCGCAACGGCGTCTCCGGCCGGCCTCGCAACCATTCCATCACAGACGCCGACGTCGTTTCCGAACGCTCGCGAGGACGTCGAAAAAGCCCGCAGACGTTTACCTCGCCATCCGACAACCGGCAAATGCCGACGTAACCGACGCTTGAGCCATGCATCTCGAGGTCCGCCGCCAGCGGCACCCGCCGCGCATGAATTTTCAAACCGAACCAGCGCGATTCCGAACCTGGCGTTTGCAGTCGCCGTCCGCTTGCCCGCACCACGCCCTCACCCCAACTTTCATCCCGATGGCGGTGGTTTTCGTATAGGTCGCCGCCCAGTTCGCGGAATCGGGCCGCCAAAAGTTCATCGAGCTTGTATCGTGAAAGACAAAGCGCCGGTTCCGGCAGAGATCGGATGGGAGAACATTGGGCGCCCAGAAAAAACCCGGCGGTTCGGGCGAAAATCGCTCCGGCGGCGACACAACGCTCCCGCAAGTTCAATTCCGACAATACCTTCAAGCCGCGGCCACTGATAAACTCCCCGCAAACACGATGGCGCGGATAATGGCCTGCCTCATAAATCGTTACGGGGACATCCCTCTGTCGCAGCCCGATGCCAAGCGTGAGACCCGCGAGGCCGCCGCCGACAATAGTGATGCGGGTGGATTTCGCCATGCGTCAGTCCTTGCGGCGCGCGACGAACAAATGGCTGAACAACCCCGCCGCGCGTTCTTCGAGATTCCAGCCCGGCGTGACAGGCCAGAGCCGCGACAATTCCCTGCCCGCAAATCCGGCGCGTACGCTGACCTGCGCGTCGTGCCGGGTGACCTGATTGCAACCGAGCACCCACAGCCATTGGCTGAACCGCAAGCACCACTGCGAGCGGCGTGGTTCGACCGCTATGAAAAGCCCGGTGCGTAGTGACACCTGTTGGAATAGGGCGGTCAATTGAGCTTCTGAAAAATGATGCAGGAAAAGATTGGCTACAATCGCGTCGCAAGGTTTCGCCGGCGGCTCGCGGAGCCAGTCGAAAACATCCGCCACCAGAAACTTAACCGTCCCGCCGAGTCGCTCGAACTCAGCGCGCGCCTCGGACGGCATGGCGTTTAAACGGTCCACGAGCACAAATTCGGCCGGTTTTCCGCCGCGCGCCAACCGTCGCGCAATTCCCAGCGCGAAACAGCCGTCGCCCGCGCCGATTTCCACAATGCGGCTTGGTCCGGGGTGCTTCAGGGCACTGCGCAAGCCGTGGACCAGGATGCGGCCATTTCCCATCGAAGCGTTGACCTTTTGCAGATCGCGACGCGAACCCACCGCGCGCGGGTCATCCGGCACCAGCGCGTCCAGCAGTTCAGGTTCAACGCAGCGTTCCATTTTTCAATCCACCTTCAGCAACGCGCCATGACAACTGAAGCCCGCGCCGAACGAAGAGAGCCACCAATAGCCGCCCGGAATCGAATCAGCGAGCGCCGACTGCAATACAAAATAGACGCAGGCACTGCTGACATTGCCATATTCCCGCAGCACGGCCTCGCTCCAACGCACATCCTCCGGGCTCAATGCCAGACTTTCTCGCAACGCGGTGAGGACATCGCGCCCGCCCGCATGCAAAACCCATCCATTGATCTCGGACCTCCCAATTCCAGCGCGGCCCAGCACTTCGTTAAGAACCAAGGGAACATATTTCCCGGCGAGTGCGGGCACTTCCGGCTTCAGAATATTCCGCAGGCATCCACCTTTCTGCTCGAAGTGCAACGCCTCGCGATCGGCCGGGTTGAGAATGGAGCCGCTGTCGCGCCACTCCACTTTACGATTGCCGTTGCTCGCCTGGGAAAGAACGGCCGCGCCTGCGCCATCGCCAAACAGGCAGGCACTGATCAACACGCCGGGGTCGTCATCGAAATACAACGCCGCGCTGCACACCTCGACGCAGATGGAGAGCACATGTTTCGCACGCTGCCCCGCCAGCAGCGCTTCGCCCGCGCGCAAATTGGGCAGCGCCGCGCCGCACCCTTGCCCCACCAGATCGAGCGTCAGTACATCGGACCGCAAACCCAATCGCTCACCGACGTGACTGGTCAGACCGGGGCATATATATCCCGTGCAGGTGCTGACAATGACGGCATCGATTTCGTCTGGTTCAAGCTGTGCGTTCACCAATGCCCGCCGCCCAGCCTCCGTCGCCAGCGCGGGCGCGTGGGTCGTGAAGCGCGCATGCAGGTCGTCCGGCTTCAGGTCAAATGCTTGTTCAAGTTGGTCCAGGGAAAGATGTCGGGTAAGGATGCCGTTGTTGCCGGTGAGGACTTTCTTGATGATCGCGCACGAACGAGGAGTCAATTGCTGGCTCAAGGGCGAATGCCGGAAAACTTCCCAACATTCCTCCTGTGAATAGCACTGCGGCGGCGAAGCCGTACCCAAACCGGTGATGAACATGCGGGAAAATAGCGCGACTTGCCGCCCAACACCAGCAGGCAGACCGTCCGCATTTGCCGCGCGTCAATTATAGGAGGTCGAAAGCGGCGCGAGCGACAGCGTGTCGCGCGTGAACGGAATGCCGCGTCGCTGGGCCGCCATCATTTGCATGGTGCGGCGAAACAGAGGTTGCAAGGCCGGAAAACGGGTCGCGAGGCGGCTTTGCGAAAGCGAGCTGACAATCACCCGCATAAACGTCTCAAGCGAAATGACATTGCCGTGAAGCGCCATGTTGGACGTCACCACATGCGGCCAGTACCCGGGAATCACACAGGAAGTGATGCTGCAACGAAGGTCGTTCAATGAAAAGCCAAGCACGGGAAAACTGCCGCTGCGCAGGACGTTCACGAGCTGTTCAAGTTCGGCTGGCAGCAGGCCAAACACGGCGCGCGTCACCTCCGGTGATCCTTCCGAGCCGGCAATGCCGTATTCGTAAGCGGAAGGGACGGGCAAAAAAATCTGGGAACGCGTCACTTCTTCGTCGCCGGTCAGGCGTTCGAGGCGCAGGCAGCCGTACTCGGCCGTAAGCGCCCAACTTCGGGAAATATCGCCCGGGTTATAGGGAGCGATGCCCCCCGGCGTCGCCTTGCCGAGCAAGGCGAAAACCCGCGGCCCCTTCCGCAGCAGGCATCCGTGCGCGGATGCCGTGACTTTATTTAAACACTGCGCCATATAGCCATTTCCCGATTCCCAGAAGGTAGTGGGCGCGACGGCGAAAAAAAATCCGTACTATTCGCAAATTCTTATCCGGTGTTCTGCGGTGAGGAAATTCCAGAAGTGCGCGCGCGAACGACCCGAAAATCTGCGGTCAAAACCAAACTTTGTTTGATGCTCCACGCGAGAGATGTTATGTGAAGGATGACACCTGAGTGCACGTTGACGGTCCTCTATGGACGAACTTACATTTTTGCATGATTTGGCGGTGGTAATGATCGTGGCCGGTTTGGTCACGGTTATTTTCCATCGCTTCAAGCAGCCGGTGGTTCTGGGTTACATTCTCGCCGGGCTCATCATCGGCCCGCATACGCCGCCATACCAGCTCATCAAGGACGAGCATACGATCCGCACGCTCGCGGGGTTGGGCGTTATCCTGCTGATGTTTTCCCTGGGCCTGGAATTCAGTTTGCGAAAGCTGAAACAGGTGGGCGGAACGGCATTCGTCGCGGCCTTTCTGGAAATTATTCTGATGGTCTGGGTGGGCTACGAAGTCGGCCGCTTCTTCGGCTGGGGCGCCATGGACCGGATCTTCCTCGGTGCGATGCTCTCGATTTCCTCGACGACCATCATCGTGAAAGCCCTGGCGGAACTGGGCAAATCCAAGGAGCCGTTCGCCGAATTGATGTTTGGCATTCTCGTCATCGAAGATGTGCTGGCCATCGTGATGATCGCGTTGCTGTCCGGCATCGCCATGACGGGCGGCCTGCATCCGACCGACATAGGCGTGACCATCGGCAAACTGGCCATCTTCCTGGCCACTGCGCTGGTGGCGGGCTTGCTCGTGGTACCGAAGCTCCTGGCTTATGTGGCCAATTTCAAAAGTCGCGAAATGTTGCTCATCACCGCCCTGGGGTTGTGCTTCGGCTTCTCGCTGCTAGCCGTGAAGCTCGGTTACAGCGTGGCCCTCGGCGCCTTCATCATCGGCGCGGTGATCTCGGAGTCGCGCCAGATCGCGAAGATCGAAGTGCTCGTCGAGCCAATTCGCGACATGTTTAGCGCCATCTTCTTTGTGGCCATCGGCCTGCTGATCGACCCCCACATCCTTAAGGAACACTGGCTGACGGTGATTGTCATCTCCATCGCGGTGATTATCGGCAAGGTGGCGTCCTGCACGTTCGGCACGTTCGTCGGAGGTCACGATACGCGGACCTCCCTCCGCGTCGGAATGGGGCTGGCGCAAATTGGCGAATTTTCCTTCATTATCGCCGAGTTCGGCCAGCATCACAAAGTCACCAGCGCCTTTCTTTATCCAATCGCGGTGGCCGTGTCGGTGGTCACCACTTTGACGACACCCTATTTAATTCGCAGCACGGACGGCCTGGTGGGCTGGTTCGACCGCACCGCGCCGCGCTCAGTCGTGAATTACATCGAAGGCTACACGCGCTGGGTGGGTGAATTTTTCGCGGAGAAGCAATCGTCGCGCGGCGGCAAACTCGTTCGCCGCTGGTGCCTGCAGATGGGATTGAACGTATTGCTCATCGCAGCCATTTTCATCGCCGCCGGTTTTGCGGCCAATCGACCGCCGGCCGCCATCGCTCACTTCAATTTGGACGATCAAATCGTTCACGGCGCTCTCTGGCTTGCGGCGATGATCATTTCTTTGCCGCTCCTCATCGCCACCTTCCGCAAGTTGCAAGCGCTGGGATTGATGGTCGCCGAAATGAACGCGATGGACGCCATGACCAGCGGCCGGGCGCCCACCAATCAATCGACGGTGGCACAGACCATTCCCTTCGCGGGTGCCGTGGCGCTGGGGATTTTTCTGCTGCTGCTCAGTTCGGCACTGTTGCCGCCAGGCAAAGTGTTGATCGCCTTGCTGGTGGTGGCCGCGCTGATCGGCTGGTTGATGTGGCGGTCGTTCATCAAACTCTACTCCAAGGCGCAGTTCGCCCTGCAGGAAACCTTCTCCCAGCCGCCGGTACCGCGCCACAGCCACGAGCAGGACACGCAACACACCGGCATGTTCTACAAGGCGAACTCCGAGAAGGTGTTGATCACGGAGGGCTCGCCCTCTGTCGGGAAAATGATTCGGGAACTGCAATTGCGCACCCACACGGGCGCCAACATTGTGGGCATCGAGCGCGGCGGAAACAACCTGGTCAGTCCCGGGCCGGAGGTGGTGCTGGAGGTCGGCGACAAGGTGTTGCTGCTCGGCGCTGGCGCGCAGCTCGCGGCGGCCCGGGCGTTGCTGGCCAGCGGCGGTCCCAAAACCTGAAGCGCGGGCGCGGCCTTACTTTGCGAACACGATCGCAAGGATGGAGGTGCCCACGCTGAAGAGCAGAATTCCTCCCAGCACAAACCACGAGCGCCGGTTGCCAAAATTCAGCGTCCAGCCGTAGCCAAAGCGCTTCTCCACGAGCATCGCCGGGTCGTTCGGATTCCAATAAATCAATCCGCCTTTCCAGCACTCGTCCGGCGTGCGATCACCCACCGCCACCGACCCGGATGTTGTCGCGCCGGCGGATCCCAGCCGCCATCCACCCTGCCCCGCGCGACACGCCATCGCCACCACAATCGTGATCAAAATCAATTCGCCACCGAACGACAGGGCCACAATCGTCCCGGAGGAGATATGGAATCGTTGCATCCCCAGCGGCAGCAAACTCAGACCGCCAAACAGCATCGCGAGCCAGTAACTCACGAGCAACAGAATCCATTGAACATTCTTAAGATTGCGTGCCTCCCGCGTCCCCGCCGCGCCGGTGCTATGAATGCGCCGCGTCTCACGGACGACCAGCAGTGAAAACCCCGCCAGCACCAGACACGTCAATGCGCCCGTCCAGATGCCGAAGAACACCGCCGGACCGCGCGTGCCCCAGCCGTTCGCTTCGCCGTTCAATCCCCAATGAATGGGAAATCGCGCGGGGATTTCACCCCAATGGGCAATGAGGTACAGCGCACTGACCGCCAGCACCAGCAGCGGCCCCGCCTGCCCCAGCCATCCGCCCGCCAGGCGAACGTCGCGCGGCCGCACTTCCGCCTCATGCTGCGCCGAAGGAACGACGCGATGCGGCGCGACCTGCCGTCGGGCGACTACGTAACCCGCCAAAAGTCCGCCCAGCGAACTGAGCCAGCCAAGGCCCAGCAGCACGAAGGAAAGGCCCGCCATCGCGCTCAGCCAGGTCAGCGTGATTCCCGCCACCGCAGACATGAGGACGCTCCAGGTAAATCGTCGCAGAATATTTTTGCCTTCCGGCGATCCGCGAAAGTCAGGGCGAACCGTGATCGCAAAAACCAAATCAGGCCGGCTGATCCGGGATGCCATGATGGCTACCAGGCCGAATAGCAGCATCAACCACGTGGACGTGGCAGCGAGCACGAAAGCGGGAGTGTTGAGATTCATGAGTGTGCCTTTTTCGAAGAACCAAGTTCACCGACGATCGTATTGAGCTGTTGAGAAATCGCATCCTTATCGAGGCCATCGGCCACCGCGCGGGCGGTCAACTCACGGAGGCGCTGGAGAAAGTCACCCCGTGCCGCTGGCTTCGCGGTTTGCCGCTCCCGCGAAATAACGCGCGCGCCGTGGTGGCGTTTCAATTCCAGCCACCCTTCCGCCGCCAGCAACCGATACGCCTCCGCCACCGTGTTGTGATTCACCGCGAGGTCAATCGCCAGTTGACGCACTGTGGGAAACTTGTCGCCTGGCTCAAATGCACCGCTAACCAGCATCGTTCTCAAACCATCCACAATCTGGCGATAGACCGGAGTCGAACCCGCCGTATCCACCTTGAGAACCACCGATTTATCCTTACTTGTCATTTGTATGCATACAATATACAAACAATTGCCGGGTGTCAACTGTGAAATTTAACAATTTGATTTAACGACTAATGCCCCTGCCCGACCGGCTCGCGCGGTTGCTGCACCGCACGGGCTTCTTCCCGCGCTTCGGCGACGTCGCGCTGGAAATCGGGGCTGGCTTTGAGTTCGCGAAAGATAGCCTGCGCCAGTACGCGGCCGGCTTGGATGTCGGTGGGGAAATGTTTGCCGATGACCACGCGGTCCCATCCGATCTCGCGGCCGACCACCAGGATTTCCTCACGCTTGTCGGGAAAAACTTCCGCCAGTACCATGGCGTACACGGTGCCACGCGCGGAATGCCCACTCGGATAACTCGAGTTCCGCTCCGGCTTGCCGAAGAGCAGCGTCTCGTCGATTTCGTACGGGCGTTTCCGCTTCCAGTGGTCCTTGGCAACGTTGATGGGATCGCCGATATCTTTCTTTACTTCTTCAAACAACTTTTCCGTTTTGGGAAATTTTCCCGGCACAAAGACCGGACCGATTGCCTCCGCAAAAATAAAAAGTGAAAGTGTGCTGTGCCTGGTCGCACGCGCTTCCCCGGCAGCATCACGGGCTTTGAACGTCGAGCGCACCGTCGCCAGGTCGGCTTGGTGCTCTGATGTCCCCGTCCCCGGTGGTGGCGCCAGCAACGCAACGCCGTCCGGCAGACCGGGTTTCAGATACGGGCCCGCCGCCAGCAATTGCGTCCCTAGCAAGACCAGCAAAGCAGGCACGGCCAGCATACGTACGATTAGCGGGAGGCGGACATAAGTCTTCGGACGAACGGCGAGATTCAAAACACTGTTTACCATGCTGCCCCAAATATAAAAAGCCGGTTTGACCTTTGGCAACCCTCCAATCCGTGTTCCCGCACTTAAAGGTGGACTTGCCCAAACGCCCTTTTTAAAATGTGTCACATGGGGCCATTGGACATTAAAAAAGGAACCGATAGCAGCGGCGATCCGGGAGTCTGGATCGTTTTTGAACCCGGAACCGAAGCCGTATTTGTCGCCCGCAAGCGCTGGGTCGGCGTGGACTTCGACGGGACGATCTCGCGCGACGATGCCGAAGGGCATTTTCTGCCGCCATATCCGCTCGGCAAGCCAATCCCGGAAATGATCTCGATGGTGAAGAGCCTCCTGGACGCCGGCGTGACGGTGAAAATCTTCTCCGCGCGTGCCTGCGAGCCCGAGAGCATTCCGCACCTTCAGGACTGGGCTGAGCAGCATGGCCTCGGGCGGCTTGACGTCACCAACAGCAAGGATTTCGACCTGATTCGTTTTTACGACGATCGCGCCATTCAAGTCGTGCCGAACCGCGGCAAATCCATGGGCTGGCACACGCGCGACGAAATTACCGCGTCGTTGAACAAGGGTGGTTCCGGCGGCGCTTCCTAACAATCGCGCATGAGTTCGCAAGGTTCCGCGTCCAGCCGAACCTTCGCCAGCACCTCCGCCTCACGGTTGGTCTCGCTGGACGTTTTTCGGGGGCTGGTGATCGCGGTGATGACCTTCGTCAACTTTCTCTCACCCGTTAAGGATGTTCCGGGGTGGGCAAAGCACCGGCCTCCAGAGTTGGAAGGCTACACCTTTGTCGATGTCGTTTTCCCGGCGTTTCTCTTCATGGTCGGCATTGCCATTCCGTTTGCCTTGCAACGCCGAATCGAGCGCGGCGATTCGCTGCCCACGCTCATCGGTAAAGTTTTTCTTCGAACCGCGGGCCTGCTGTTGCTCGGTGTCATCACGGCCAACGACCACATGTATGCGGCGGATGCGGCCCTGCTGGGCAAGCCCTTGTGGTTTCTGCTGGCGCTGACTGCGGCAGTTTTGATGTGCACGCCGCTGCCTTTGAAGCATCAGAGAGTTCGCTGGAGCATCCAGGGAATCGCCGCCGTCGCCTTGCTTATTTTGCTCTGCCTCTTTCGCGGGCACGACGAGGCGGGAAACCTGACCTGGCTGCAACACTCCTACTGGGGCATGCTCGGCATGATTGGCTGGGCCTACCTCGCGAGCAGTCTTTGCTGGCTGGTCTGTCGCGATAATTCCACGGCGCTCATGGGCATCACCGGCTTCATGCTGGCTATCTTCATCGGTGGAAAGCACGGTGCTCTCGACTGGCTCGGACCGGGGTTGAATGAAATTAACCTCGGCATCAATTTCGGCACGAACGCCGCCACCGTCATGATGGGCGTTCTCGTCGCCAACTGCCTTCGCAATCCCGACACCGCGCCCCGGCCTTACGAGCGACTCCGCTTTATCACACTATTTGGCCTCGGGCTTTATGTCGCGGGCTCTCTCGTGCGGCCGTTGCATGGCATCAACAAATCCGCGCATACCGAATCGTACGGACTCGTCACCGGTGGCATTTGCTGTCTGGCTTTTGCGCTGGTCTATTGGATCGTGGACATTCTGGAAGCCCGACGCGGGTCTGAACTTCTTACACCCCTCGGCCAGAACGCCCTGCTGGCTTATCTGCTGCCTTACATGCTCACCGACCTTTTCGCAGTCCTGGGATGGAACCTATATTGGGCAAACAGCGGCGGAGCCGGCGCCTGGAATTCCGCCGCGCTGACGCTGGTGATCCTCGCGCTGACCTGGGCGTTGTCCCGCCTGCAGATCCGCATGCGGTTCTAGGCGGGTCCGTTGCTTCTTTTTTTCAGCGAGGCGCACGCCGCTTAAAACGCAGGCGCCGTGTAGGTCATGCCATGCGCGTCCGCAACGGCTTTGTGGGTCAGCTTGCCACCCATGACATTCACGCCGCCAATCAAGGCCGGCTGATGTTTACAGGCCTCAGCGAGGCCCATGTCCGCGAGCAATTCCAGATAACGATACGTCACGTTGGTGAGCGCCTGCGTGGCCGTGCGTGCGTAAGCACCGGGCATATTCGCGACGCAATAGTGCGTCACACCCTCTTCGACGAACACCGGATTATCATGCGTCGTGGGCCGCGATGTTTCGGCGCAGCCGCCCTGGTCAATCGCGATATCCACCAGCACGCTGCCCGGGCGCATGCGCCGCAACATTTCGCGGCGAATTAGTTTCGGCGCCTTGGCACCCGGCACCAATACGGCGCCGACCAGCAAATCCACCGACGGCAGCAATTCCATCAGGTGCGCCTCGCTCGAATAGAGCGTGTGCGCGGTGTGCAGCGTGATGTCGAGGAAACGCATGCGTTCCAAATCGACTTCGAGAATCGTCACGTCCGCGCCAAGGCCTTGCGCCATGCGCGCGGCGTTGATACCCGAAGCGCCGCCGCCCAGCACCACTACCTTGCCGGGCAACACGCCCGGCACGCCACCCAGCAACACGCCGGAACCACCCGTATGTTTCGCCAGAAAATAACCGCCCACCAGGATGGACATGCGGCCCGCGATTTCGCTCATCGGTTCGAGCAACGGCAACCGCCGGTTCACTTCGATCGTTTCGTAAGCCACGCCAGTGACCCCCGATTTCAAGAGCGCATCCGTCAGCGAACGGCTGGCCGCGAGATGCAGATAGGTGAAAAGAATCTGGCCGCGCTTCAACAGGTCGTACTCGGAGGGCAGCGGTTCCTTGACCTTCACGATCAGGTCCGCCTTTTCAAACACCGTCGCATGTTCGTTGACGACCGTCGCGCCCGCCTGCGTATAGTCGGCATCGGGATAGCCCGCGCCGGAACCCGCGTTGCGCTCCACGTAAACCTGATGTCCGCGTTTGATAAGTTGATAAGCCGCCGAGGGCAATAGTGCCACTCGATATTCCTGGTCTTTGATTTCCTTCGGTACGCCAATGATCATAAAAGTTTAAATATCTTCCGGAACAACTCCCGGGCTTCGCCCAATGATTATTGTTCCACTGCAAATTATTCCGTCACTGTCCAAAATTGTTATCTGGATTGTTCTTATCCAGTTTGTGCCCGGTCTTTTTCGATTTCCCGGACGCGGCGATTTGATTGACCACCACCGGCTCATCCAAATGCGCTTGAGCGCGGGTCACCAACGTCAGCATCGTCACCGACGAAGCCGCCTGCCGTTCAGCTTCCTGAATGCGGCGAAATTCACCATAAACTTCGGCGCGAGTGGGCTCATCCCGCGTGGCCAATTCTTGCCCCTGACCCGCCCGCATGGCGAGCAGAATATCGTGACAGGTAATCAACTCCAGCGGGCGGGCGGGCATATACGCCGGGTCCGTTCCCGCCGCTTCGTTGGCCAGGCGGGCAGCGCAGAGTGTATGCATCACGCTTTGGGCCAGCCGCGTCGGCACCGCCAGACATTCGCCGATTTCCATGATGTTCGGCGGCGCCTCGCCTTGCAGGAAACGGCGTCCGATAAACGTCATCAGCCTTAAGGCCACAAATTCACGCCCGCGCTGATTGATATGGCCCAGTTGCTTTTCCTCCAGATAGGTCCGGCGATTTTGAAACGCATACGCCACCTGCGCGCCAAACAACAGGATGAGCCACGAAATATACAGGCCGATCATGAACACCGGCACCAATCCGAGACTCCCGTAAATTTTGCTGTTCGAGACAACGCGCGAGACGTAGAGCACGCTGATCAGGTTGTTCAGATGGAACAATCCGCCGCCGACGAAGCCGCCCGCCAGCGCGGCGCGCCAGTGCACCTTCGTGTTCGGGATCAGCATGTAAAAAATGCCGAAGGTCACCGTCAGCAACAGGACCGGCAGCAGTTGGAAAATGACCGGCATGACCAGGTGTCCAATCAACGGCATGGCATCGAGCAGCCGCCGCGTCGATTGCAGGTGCGGCCCGGTCGCCAGGCCCAGTGCCAAGATCACCAGCATCGGTACCAGACTCAGCACGCCCCAATAAAGTACGATGCGCATGAACCACGTCCGCCCGCGCGCGATGCCCCAGATGTCGTTGAAGGTATCCTCGATGCGGCTCAGCATCGAAATCGCGACGAAAATCAACAGCACACTCCCCGTCACGCCCAAGGTGCCGCTGCGGGTGTTCTTGATGAATTGATGAATCTGCCTTGAGATCGCGCGGCGGGCCTTGACGGTCTGCTCGGCCTCCGCGAAAGACGTCTTCGCCACATGATTGGTCTGATTGATGACGCCCCCCACCACCGGCGCAGCGTTCGTCTCGCCCCCGACGGCGGCGCTCAACACATTCGTTTCCCCGGACAACACCGCGCCATTGGTCACCGTCACACTCGGAGTGCTGTTCGTGCTGATGTCGGCATCGGGCGTCATGCTCGCCACGAATTTGGCGATGAAATGATCGATTTGATCCTCGCCCTCCTGCTTGAGAAAACTGCTCGTGATGCCCACCGCCACCGCCAGCATCGGAATCAAAGCGAGGACCGTGGCGTAAGCCAGCGCAGAAGCTCGCACCGGACACCGGTTCCGGATGAAACTCTTCACCACCATCACCCAGAAATGCGCGCATTTGTGGGCTCGCGACATCTCATGCGGCGACTCCAAAAGACGCTCGTCCAGCAAAGCCTGCGCGTTCTCGCGCAATCGATCAAAACTGGAGCTTTTCTTTTCCATGCCGGGTTTATCCACGCTAACAGGTAGGCCTTTCAAGTCAATCGCGCCACCGGCCAACGCCAGTTCCGGCAGCGCAAAGTGGCAGCGGCGTTTCGCCACTGGCCTCGTATCTCTAACCTGAGGGGGGAAACAGCGGCGAGACGCCGCTGCCACTTTGGGAATCGCCGAATCCTGCTCCCATATTCCCACAAAAATTTCAGGTGCGAACTGGTGCTATAAGGTGCCAATTACTGCGAATTGCCCTTAAACAGTAATTTTTACAATCACCCGTTCGGCCTTTCCCATTCAATTCTCCGCCCCTCCTTCAAAATGTGCATTCATCACTTTGCATTTAAAAGTTGGGTTCGTTTTTTTATTCCTTAACCATCAAAAATCACGCAATGCATTATCAATAAACGCTTTATGATTTTCTTGAGTTGGGTTCGTTTGGTAAAATTTACATTTCGCGAACTCCCGCCTCTTTCAAAAACCGAGTTGCGCAACGGCGCGTAACACAGCGACTCACAGCGCATCAGCCCGTACGGCTCCATGACCATGACGAACCATGCCGCATCCAGCCCGTCACCGTCCCATCTCCATCACATCCCCAGCCCAACCCAAAGCAATCGCTATCCCGTACAAACGGAAACCCACCGCCGTCCTGCCCGGGAGTGGGGCGGCCAACTCGCCTTGCAGCACACCGCAATCACAGAAAGCGAATCCAGAGAACCACTGATTGCGAATTTCACGGATGAGAAAGCCCCAAAAGAACCCGTTCTGTGTCTCAGTGCCTCTGTGGTGAAATCAGGTTTTCCTTCCCCTGGTCCCGACTTTCCATGCCTCTCAGTGCCTCCGCGGCTCCGCGGTTAATAATTCCCTTCAGAATTCAAATGTCAAAGATCATCGCCCCACCCAGACCAGCTCTCAGACCCCTTGGCGGGACGTCAACACCCCGACCTTACCCCCACGGCAATAAATTTCAAGAGTTAAAATGAAAGAAATGGCAAGTTTTATAAGCAATCCCGGAAGGATCGGCAATCGCGGAAGCGTTTGCGGGCCCGCGCGGCCCAAACAGAGCCTCCCGCCAAAGGGGGGTGGCATAAATCCCACGGCCCAACGGGCCGTAAGAACTGAGCCCAGGGCTGAGGCCCAAGGCCGATGCCCTGGGAAAACATTGTAAAGATCCCGCGCCCTGAAGGTACGCCAGAATCCGTTTCCGACCCCACAATCTCTCGCAATGCTCTACGTTCATTTCGTCTTTCCCACGAAACATCGGGAGCGATGCAGAACCGACCACGAAATCAGGGCGTTCTTCCGCCGATACGAAATTGAATGCCATAAGCGACATGTTTGGAATCGAGCCTCTGGCGCCCCTTTCAGGCCGCGGGAGAAAACCACCCCATCGATCCCAGGGCATCGGCCGGACGGCCTCAGCCCTGGGCTGGGTTCTGGCGGCCCGTTGGGCCGCAATAGCGGAGCGCGGGTCTGCGACCCGCAGCACTCCAGTTGCTGGAGCGGTCTGGTTTATTTTGAGCTCGGCTAACGGCCGGGCGGCTGCCTCCGTCCGAACCGGGCCTTGCGCGCCACGGGCGCGCGCCCCGCACGGCCCGTTGGTCCGCAACGGCGAGCGTGGCTTTGCGAGCCGCAGCACTTCCCCACACCCGGTTTAATGATTGACTCTCGCGCTCAAGCCGCTTGAATGCGGGCAATTGCCGCGCCCGCCGGACAGCGGTGGCGGGGCGACTACGAGAAATCATGAGCGCTCGCAGCAACCATTCACGTTCCGCCCGACCCCCCGAGATATGACCAACCGACATGACAAAATTCTGTTCTGGGGCTGCTTCATAGCCCTGATCACGACCGCTTACGCCTTCATCAGCCGCATGATTCTTTGCGGCGGGCAATTCGTCACCGACTTCGGTTTGGACAAGGTGGCCGTGGGCGGGCTGCAAGGCGCGGGCATCTGGCCGTTCGGCATCAGCATCATCGTGTTCAGCCTGTTCATTGACCGCATCGGCTACAAGGTGGCGATGATTTTTTCCTTCGTTTGCTATCTCCTCTATTGCGGCCTGGCGTTCGCCGCGTACGGCGCGATCCACGGAGCCAGTGGCGACGCCTTGATCGCCGCGCAAAAGCGCGGTTACGACCTGCTTTATTGGGGCAGCATCATTCTCGGCCTCGGCAACGGCACGGTGGAGGCGTACATCAATCCGGTGGTCGCCACGATGTTCAACAAGGACAAGGCCAAATGGCTGAATGTGTTGCATGCCGGGTGGCCGGGCGGCCTCGTCATCGGCGGCCTCTGCACCATCGCGCTGACTGCGGCCAATATCACGGATTGGCGGCTCACGCTCGGCTTGATCCTCATCCCCGCGCTCATCTTCTTCTTCATGCTCATCGGCCTGACCTTCCCCAAAAGCGAACGCGAACAGGCGGGCGTGGGCTATATCGACATGCTCAAGGAACTCGGCACCTTCGGAGCGCTCATCGGATTCTGGCTGGTCTTCGCGCAGCTCGGCGAAGTATTTGCGTGGAGTTCCGCCGTGGTCTGGGTATTGACCGGCGCGGTGGTGGTGGCGTTCGCGGTAATCACCAAATCATTTGGCCGCCCCTTCCTGGCGGTGTTGATCATCATCATGATGCCACTGGCCACGACCGAAATCGGCACGGATGGCTGGATCAGCTCCCTGATGGAGGCGCCGATGCAAAAGGCGGGCTTCCACCCGGCGTGGGTGTTGGTTTACACGTCGGCGATCATGATGGTGCTGCGGTTTTGCGCCGGCCCCATCATTCACAAGCTGTCACCGCTCGGGTTGCTGGCCACCTGCGCCTTGCTGGCCGTAGTCGGTCTCACCGCGCTTTCAAAAACCAACGGCGCGGCCACCTGGCTTATCTTCGCCGCCGCCACCCTTTATGCCTTCGGCAAAACCTTCTTCTGGCCAACCACGCTCGGGTTAACATCGGAGCAATGTCCCAAAGGTGGCGCGTTGACGCTGAACGCCATGGGCGGCATCGGCATGCTCGCGGTGGGCATTCTCGGTTTTCCCTTCATCGGCTATTTGCAGGAAACCACTGCGACCAAGGAATTGCAGGTCAAGGATCCGGCGCTGTATCAGAACGTCACGGTGGAGAAGCATTATCTCCTCGGCGCCTATCACGCGATTGATCCGGTTAAGAGCGCGACCGTCACCGCCCCGGAAGCCCAGCAGGCCCTCAAGGACGCCAGCGTCGCGGGCCAGTTTTCCGCGCTGGGCAAGATGGCGATGTTCCCCGCGTTCATGTTCTGCTGTTACATTGGTCTGATTTTCTACTTCAAGTCGAAGGGCGGTTATAAGGCCGTGCAGATTGCCGGGCAGACCGCCCCGACGGGGCATTAATACGCAGGCCATTTCCAAAGGCAAGGCAGGGACATCGCGCTGCGATGTCCCCGGCCGCGTCCAGCGGCCGGAACAGAATCGGAAGGAGCGCGGGTCTGTGACCCGCAGCAGCCCGACCATTAAACGAGCTAAAAATTATCCCAACCACTCCAGCAATCGAAGAGCTGCGGCTCACAAAACCACTCTCCACCATCGCGGCCCAACGGGCCGCCAGAACCCAGCCCAGGGCTGAGGCCGCCAGGCCGATGCCCTGGGTATCCGCATCACGAACGTTCCGCGTCCTGAAGGGACGCCAGAGCCTCAATCCCAAACATACCGCTCATCAAATTCAATCTTATATCGACGGAAGAATGCCCTCACTTCGTCCTGATATGAAACCTGCTGGTGATGCTCGCGCTGACTCCGAATGTATTCACGAAGCTTCTCCACTCCCGACTGACCGACTGAAAACGCTCCGTAACCCGCCTGCCAATAAAAATCCGCGAATTTCCCGTTCTTTTCCCGCAACCAATCATTGGAACTTTTCTTGAGATTTCCCACCGCTTCACTCAACGGAATCGTCCGGCTCAATATGAAAAGCGCATGCACATGTTCCGGCTCGGAGTTAATCTCGATTGGGACACAGCCCATGCCGTTAAGTATCCCACCCATGTAGGCATGCAAATCGACGCGGATATCGTCGGTGAGCCATCGTTCCCGGTGTTTGGTGGAAAAGACCAGATGAACGTACAGCTTGGCGAGAGATTGTGGCACTTGATTTCTTGCGTCCCTTCAGGCCGCGGAATTTTAACCATGTTTTCCCAGGGCATCGGTCTGACGACCTCAGCCCTGGGCTTAGTTCCAACGGCCTTTCAGGCCGCGCATCTCCGTTGCATCCATATCAACACCAGATCACCCCTAACCGTCGCGTTCTTTACAATGTGCCTGAGCATCCCTAAGCGGCCCAACGGGCCGCCAGAGTCCAGCCCAGGGCTGAGGCCGCCAGGCCGATGCCCTGGGATCCGATGCCCTCATTTTTCCCGCGTCCTGAAGGGACGCCAGAGCCTAGAACACCCTCAAACCCACCACCTTCTTGCGCGCCCTTCGGGCCGCGCGGTCGTCGCAGCGCGACGACCCCACCCTCGCCCACCTACTCCCCGCTATCACCCGAATCCGACTTGCGTTCCCACGGCTTGCGCTGGCGTTCGGGCAGGCTGGTATCGACTTTTGCGTAGTAGGTTCCTTCGCCGCAGAGGTGATCCACGGCTTCCTGCAATTCGCGGCTGGGGGCGACGCGATAGCGTTCGTTGGGCTCAAGAAAAATCGAACGGTTGGGTTGCCGGAAGCAAAGCATCAACTCGCATTTTCCCAGATTCGCCGTGACCAGTTCGCCGAGGGACACAATTTGCTCGGGCTTCAAGTGGGTTGAATTAAGGCGCAGGTGCACCTGCTTCGTGAACCGTCGGGGCGCGTCTTCGAGCGGCATCATTTCCTGCGGGAAAATCTTCGGCTTGTCCTCGTCATTGTTGACTTCGCCGATGACCAGCAGCGCCTTGTTGGCCACAATCAACTCGCGAAATTTGTCGTAATTGTCGTTGAAGCACAACACCTGCACGGAACCTTCCAGATCCTCCAGCGTGACCATCGCGTAGGGCTTGCCGCTTTTCTTGGAGACTCCGTTTTGCACCGCGGCGACCATGCCGCCGATGCGGGTCAGCGTGCGCGCCGGCACCTGCGCCAGCGTGAGCGTGTTGGCCAGCGTGAATTTATCCAGGATGGGAGCGAACGGCGTGAGCGGATGGCCGGTGACGTAAAAGCCGAGCAGCTCTTTTTCGTGCGCCAGCAATTCCGCCGCCGGCCACTCGGGCAAATTCACGACTGACTCCTTTTGCGGCGCCGATTTGTCTTCGAGCGCGCCGAACAGCGAACTCTGTCCGCGTTGGCGGTCGGAAATGATGCTCGCCGCCCGCGCCAGCGTCCGGTCAATCACGCCAAACAAGGTGGCGCGCGTCAGGCCAAAGCAGTCGCACGCGCCGCATTTGATGAGGCCTTCCAAAATCTTGCGATTCACCGTGCGGCCATCCACGCGTTCGCACATTTCGGCCAATGACGGAAACGGGCCGCCTTCCTGTCGCGCCTTTAAAATCGATTGCACCGCGACTTCGCCCACGCCTTTGATGGCCGCGAGACCGAAGCGAATCGAGCCCAGCCCCGCCCGGGCACCGGTGGTTTCATTGCCGCCATTGGCCCCATTGGCGTGGTGGGCAACGCCGCCTTCAGCCGGGGCGAAATAGACATCACTCTCGTTTACGTCCGGCGGGAGCACCTTGATGCCCATCGTGCGGGCCTCGTTGATGTACTGGCTCAACTTCGCCGTATCCGCCATGTCGTTCGTCATCATGGCGCAGAGGAACTCGACGGGATAGTTGGCCTTCAGATACGCGGTCTGATACGCGACGATGGCGTAGGCGGCGGCGTGAGATTTATTGAAACCGTAGCCGGCGAATTTCTCCAGCAGATCGAAAATCTGGTTGGCTTTCGCCGTGGCGATGTTGTTCACCCTGGCGCAGCCTTTGACAAAGCTGTCGCGCTGCTTGGCCATTTCCTCGACCTTCTTTTTACCCATCGCGCGACGCAGCAAATCGGCGCCGCCCAGCGTGTAGCCGGCCAGCAACTGCGTCGCCTGCATCACCTGCTCCTGATAAACCATGATGCCGTAGGTCTCATGGCAGATTCTCTCCAGCAACGGATGCTCGTATTCGATTTTCACCTCGCCATGGCGGCGCTTGATGAATTCCGGAATCAGCTCCATCGGTCCCGGGCGATACAGCGCGATAAGCGCCGTGATGTGCTCCACGGAACTGATCTGAAACTTGCGGCACAAATCGCGCATGCCACCGGATTCCAGCTGGAACACGCCCAGCGTGTTCGCCTTGTTCAGCAGGTCATACGTTTTCGGATCGTCGAGCGGCAGGTTGTCGATCGGAATGTCGATGCCACGCCCGCGCTTCACCATTTCGCAGGTGTTGCGGATGACCGTGAGCGTCTTCAGGCCGAGGAAGTCCATCTTCAGCAGGCCGAGATTGCCGACCGGGCCCATCGCGTATTGGGTGACGATCACGCCATCCTCGTCCTGCTTGAGCGGGAGCAGATTGACGAGCGGCTGGTCGCCGATCACGACGCCGGCCGCGTGCACGGAGGAATTGCGCGTCAGGTCTTCGAGCACGAACGCGGTATCGAGCAACTCGCGGGTGGCCTCCTCGCTGTCATACGCCGCCTTGAGTTCGGGCGATTGCTTCAGCGCTTTTTCCAGCGTCATCTTCAAGTCGAAGGGAATCATCTTGGCGAGCCGGTCGCATTCGCCGTAGCTCAAGCCCATCACACGGCCGACATCGCGCACGACCGATTTCGCGCCCATGGTGCCGAACGTGATGATCTGCGCCACGGCATCGCGACCGTATTTCTCGCGCACGTATTCGATCACGTCCGCGCGACGGTCGTCGGCGAAATCGATGTCGATATCGGGCGGGTTCACGCGCTCGGGATTCAGAAAGCGCTCGAACAACAGGCCATAGCGGATGGGATCGACGTTGGAAATCTCCAGCAGGTAGGTGACGAGCGAACCGGCCGCCGAACCGCGCGCCACGCACGAAATGCCGCGCTGATGCCCGTAACGAATGAAATCGCCGACGATCAGGAAGTAACTCAGGAAGCCGGTCTTTTCGATGACCTTGAATTCCAGTTCCAGACGGTCGATGACACCTTTGACGGCGGCAGCCACCGCGGGGTCATCCAACAAATTCCCACCAATGGCTTCGGCTGGCGCGGTGTAGGCCGGCAACCGTTTGGTATCTTCAACATGCGTCACGACGAAAGTCTCGCCGTCCACGCGGGCCTGGATGCCGTAACGTTTCGACAAACCTTCGGCGAGCAAATGCCGCAAGTAGCCTTCCCGCGTGAAATGTTCCGGCGGATGAAACACGGGATAATGCAGCTTGTTGAACTCGATGTTCAGGTTGCACTTCTCGGCGACTTCGAGGGTGTTGAGCACCGCCTCGGGCGCCTCGGCGAAACGCGCCTTCATTTCCTCGGCCGACCGCAGATAAAACTGCTGGTCCGCATAACGCATCCGCTTGCTGTCCGCGAGTTGCGATTGCGTGCCGATGCAGATCAAACAATCATGCGCGTGCGCGTGGCTTTGCTCGACGTAATGCACGTCGTTCGTGGCCACCAGCTTCAACCCGAACTCCTTCGCCCACGGAATCAGCGAGCGATTCACCTTCGCCTGCTCGGGAATGCCGTGATTCTGCAATTCGAGATAAAAATTGTCCGCGCCGAGCGTCTGCTTGAACCAGTCGAGCGCTTCGCGCGCGCGCGGCAACTGGTCCTTCATGATCGCCTCGGGAATTTCACTGGCGAGACAGCCCGACAGCGCAATCAGCCCTTCCTTGTTCGCGGCGAGGATTTCCTTGTCGATCCGCGGCTTGTAATAATAGCCCTCCAGATGCGCGGACGTGACGAGCTTGATGAGGTTGCGATAGCCGGTTTCATCCTTGGCGAGCAATACAAGGTGATTGTAAACATCGCGTCCACCGCTGCTGGATTTCTTTTCCGTGCGGCTGCCCGGGGCGACATACACTTCGCAGCCGATGATGGGTTTGATACCCGCCGCCTTCGCCGCCTCGAAAAAATCGATCGCGCCGTACAGCACGCCGTGGTCGGTGATCGCGAGCGAGGAGAAATTGAGCGCCTTCGCCCGGTCCATCAGCCGGTCAAGGCGACAGGCGCCATCGAGCAGCGAGTACTCGGTGTGCAGGTGAAGGTGAACAAAATCCGCGTGCGACATCTCCCCTACTCTACCGCGCAAAAATCAGGCACGGCAAGGAAGAGATATTCGCAATCGCGGCGCGACGCCGAAACCGCAATAAAACCGCCTCAAAAGAAAAGAAAAAGCCCCTTCGAGAAAAACGAAGGGGCTTTGAAAGGCGCCGAAATCTTACATGCCGAAGAATTGCTTCACCACGTCGGCCACACGGACGATCTGCTCGTCCTTGAGTTCCGGGTAGATTGGCAGGCTGAGGCATTCGCGGGCGGCCTTTTCGGCCACCGGGAAATCTCCGGCCTTGTAACCGAGCGAAGCGTAGCATTTCTGCATGTGCAACGAGAGCGGGTAGTGCAGCGCACAGCCGATCTTGCTGGCTTCGAGATGCTTCTTCAATTCGTCGCGCTTCGGATGGCGGACGACATAAAGATGATACGCGCTTTCCGCCCAACTGGCTTCCACCGGCAATTGCAGCGGCGTGCCTTCCAGCAATTCATGATAGCGATGGGCCACGCGGCGGCGGGCATTGGTCCAGTCGGTCAGGTGCTTGAGCTTGATGCCGAGCACCGCGCCCTGGATGCCTTCCATGCGGTAGTTGTAGCCGACTTCGTCGTGATAATAGCGTTGCGTGGAGCCATGCTCGCGCAGCGAACGCGCACGGGCGGCAAACGCGGCGTTGTTGGTGACGAGACCGCCACCTTCGCCGTATGCGCCGAGGTTTTTGCCGGGATAAAAGCTGAAACCGGCGCACGCGCCGAACGTGCCCACCGTCTTGCCGCGATATTTCGCGCCGTGGGCCTGCGCCGTATCTTCGATGAGCGGGAGATTGTGCTTTTTGCAGATCGCGAGGATCGGATCGATATCGAACGGATGGCCGTAGAGATGCACCGGCATCACGGCCTTGGTGCGCGGCGTGATGGCGGCTTCGATCTTTTTCGGGTCCAGGTTGAAAGTCGCGTCGTCCACATCCACATAAACCGGCTTGGCGCCGCAATAGGAGATGGCCCAGCTCGTGGCCACAAAGGTGCACGGGGTCGTGATGACCTCGTCGCCGGGTCCGATGTTGTGGAGGAGCATCGCGATGTGCAACGCGGACGTGCCGGTGTTGAACGCCACGCAATGTTCCGCGCCGCAGAATTTCGCAAAATCTTTTTCAAACTGCACCACGTCCGGTCCGAGACAGAACGAACAGTTATCGAGCGTGCGCGCGATGGCTGCGTCGATCTCTTTTCGGATCGGCCTCATTTGGGCCGCCAAATCGAGGTAGGGTACAGCTTCCGGTGTTGCAACTAGGGTACTCATCTTGACGGTAAATTAAGCACAGTCTGTGCCTGAAACAACCCGCAAAATCCGAATTTCCGGATTCAATCCGGATTGGCCTTGAGCCATTCGTCCATTTTCGCCTGCCATTTCGCCCAATCTTCGCCGTCGTCCTCGTCCAGGAATAACACCAGCGTCTCCTTCGCTTCGCCCGCCTTGGGATGCTGCGGATTGCGCGCAACCTCCAGCAAAACGGGCAGTTTCAGGCTATTGGGGCGGTTGAGAGCGTCGCGTAAAAATACGTCGAGCACCTCGGGTGACGTGCTGGCGTTGGTCAAAATCCCAGCCGCGCGCGCATAGTCTTCGTTCGCCAAAAGATTTGATATGTGGTTGGCCACATCCACCTGCCCCGCCTCGGGCAAATTAGGGAACATATCGAGCAATTGACGCGCTTTGTCCGATTCTGAGACATCGGAAGTCAAAATGTTATCCACCTTGGCGGACCAATCCGCCATTTCCGGGGTTGAAGCCGACGAGTCTGGCGGTGGGTCGGACGGAGCGCCGGTTGAATGGGGCGTGTCGACCGCGGAATTACCGTTACGCGCAGGGTGCGAGGCGTTGGAGGATGAAGTGGTATCGTCCGGCGAAACCGGATGGATTGTGTGATCGCCCTTGCCGGGACCGAAGAAGACGATAGCCAAACCGAGCAGCACGACCACGCTGCCGCAGATAAGGGCCACTTTCGCAGATTTGCTCATGTCATTGGCCTGACGGCGTAAAAACCGATTCGGCCTTCGAGACAAACTCCACAGCGGGCAAAAAGTTGCCCGCCTTCACCCATCGCAGCGGAATCGCCGGACGATTCGCCCGGTCACCGAATCACTTCGACTTGGGCGCGGGCGTCGGCGCCGGAGTCGGAGTGGTGGTGGCGCCGGTATCCATGGGCTTCAGCTTCGGGTCCACAATTTCGACGTTCTCTTCTTTCTTAAGCTTGGCGACGTATTCCGGGAACTGCTTCTGCAGCGCCTGTTGGGAAAGGCCTTCTTTGATATCGGAGGCCGCCTTCGAGTATTCGACTTTATGGGCGGGGGTCTTGTCGATCAGCTTAATGATATGATAGCCATAGCTCGTGGTGACAACGTCGCTGACTTGATTGGTCTTCAACGAAAACGCCGCCGATTCAAATTCCGGCATCATCTGGCCGCGGCCAAAGGTGTATTCGCCGCCCTTGTCCTTGGAACCCGGATCTTCCGAATAATCCTTGGCGAGCTTGGCAAAATCCTCACCGGCGCGGGCCCGCTTCAGTAACGCGTCAATCTGTTTGCGCTTCTCCGCCTTCTGCACTTCGGAAAGCTCGGTGCGGGTGCTCGGGTCCTGGGTGGTCAGCAGGATATGACTGACATGAACCATCTCGGGCTCTTCGAAACGGGAAGGGTTTTCGTCGTAATATTTCTTCGCATCGGCGTCGGTGACGGCGACATTCAACTCACGCTTGAGCACGGCTTCAGCGGTCAATGCTTCCGCCCATTTGGCGAGTACTTCGTCCTGGGTGGCGCCCATCATCTTCAACTGCCGTGTAAGTGCCTCCTCGGAGCCGAGCTTGGTCTTAGCTTCCGCAAAGCGCTTCTCGGCCGCTGCCTTGCCGGCCGCCTTGTCGGCGTCGGTGGCCTTGGCCTTCAACAATTGCACCTGGATCAATTGATCGAGAATCTGGCGCTCAATCATCGCCGCCTGCTCGGGCGGGAGCTGCTGGCCGCGAGCGGCGATCTGCGACTTTGCGCGGATGACTTCCTCATCCAACTGGTTGCGCTTGATTTCGAAACCCTTGGCCTTGACGATCACAGGATTCCCGAATAAATCACCGCCGGCACTGAGCGCAGGCGCGGCAGGCGTGGCGTTGGTGGAGGCGGGCGCAGCCGCGGCCCAAATGGTGGCCGGAACAAACAGTGCCGCCGAAAGCAGCAGGGAAAGCGGATGGGACATTCTCTTCATAAATTCTTTGATCTTGATTGCTATAGTTGGACAACCTTTACGTTGCTGATGTCGGGGTCGTTCTGAATCTCATTCAACACTTCCGAGGGCGGCACGCTGTCTAAATTCAAAACCGTCAAGGCCTGACCGCCAATAGTATCCCGGCTGAGGCTCATGCTGGCAATGTTTACTTTGTGTTTGCCCAGCAAGGTTCCGAGATAACCCACAATGCCCGGACGATCCTTGTTGACCAGCAACAGCACCACGCCCGAAGGCACGATTTCCGTCGCCTGGCTGAACAAACGCACGATGCGCGGATTATCCGGCGAGCCAAAGAAGGTGCCGCCGGCCGAGTTGACCTTTTCGTCTCCGCGAAATGCCTGCACATGCAACCATTCATTAAACGTCACCGGCTCGCTCGAGCGCTTTTCTTCCACCGTCAAACCGAGCGTGGAAGCGATGCTGCGGACGTTTACGTTGTTGAGGTCTTTGACCGAGGCTTTGTGCAGAAATCCCAGCAGAATCGACCGCGTAACGGGGTCGATATTGGGCAATTCCTGCGCCTTGCCTCCAAAAGTGATATGCAACCGGTCCACTTGCGGCGGACAGATTTGCGCAAGGATTTTGCCGAGCTTTTCGCCCAGCGTGAGATACGGCTTGAGCTGCTCGTAGGTCTTGGCGTCGAGGTAGGGAAGGTTGACGGCGTTGCGAACTTCGCCGGTAAGGAGATAGCCCGCGATTACTTCAGCGACTTCGACGCCGCACTTTTCCTGCGCTTCCTGCGTGCTCGCACCGAGGTGCGGCGTGAGGGTGATGGCCGGATGCTTGCGAAACGGATGATCGGCCGGGAGCGGCTCGACCGCATAAACATCCAGCGCCGCCGCCGCCACCTTTCCGGAATCCAAAGCGGCCAGGAGGTCGTTTTCCGCGATGATTTCGCCCCGGGCGCAATTCACGATGCAAACCTTGGGCTTCATCTTGGAGAACGCGCTGGCGTTGAGCATGCCGCGCGTTTGTTCCGTAACGGGCATGTGCACAGTGATGAAATCCGCCGCCCGATAAACCTCATCGAGGTCGGCGGTCAGCGAAATGCCCATGGCATTCGCCCGCGCTTCGCTCAAAAACGGGTCGTAACCGACCACCTTCATACCGAATGCGATGGCTCGTTTCGCCACTTCCGTGCCGATACGGCCCAAGCCCAGCACCCCGAGGGTTTTGCCGGAGAGTTCGACCCCTTGAAATTGTTTGCGATCCCATTTTCCACCCGCCATCGAGGAAAAAGCCTGCGGCACCTTGCGGGCGAGGCTCAGGATCATGGTGAAGGTCAGTTCGGCCGTCGAAATGGTATTTCCGGCCGGGGTGTTCATGACCACGACGCCCCGTTCCGTTGCGGCTTCGACATCGACGTTGTCCACGCCGACACCGGCGCGGCCGACCACGCGCAATAGCGGGGCGGCTTCGATGACCTTTCGGGATACCTTTGTCTCGGAACGAACCACCATGGCCACCACGTCTTTGACGACGGGCAGCAGTTCCGCCTCAGACAGCCGTTTCGGAAGCACAATGACTTCGAACTCCGGCCGTTGCTGCAACAAGGCTATTCCCGCAGGCGACACAGGGTCGCACACTAAAATCTTCATAAAGGAGCGTGGAATTTAGGGTAACGCGCACCCAAGGTCAAACTCGCAAAAACCCTAAAAGGCTGGCAAAACGATGGTTTTCAGCAGATTTGTGGGGCTGCAACGGCTCAAATTATGTGACCCCACCGGCACATTGTACCGGCTTCTGGCTGACATTAGCCACTTTCCGCCCAACTGCGCCGAAATCCATGGCCCGGCCTATGCTTCTTTCGCGCCCATGAGTGCGATCGTTTATCGGGTCAATCGCAAAAACGGCGACTACGTGAAAGCGGCGGTCATACCGGCAAACCACTCGCAGGAAGCTCACTTCGGCGTAATCGACGGCATAATCGTCGGAGCTCTCCTGCTGTGTACCCTCGGGTTGGTGGGGCTGGTACTCCTGCTGCATTAAGTCCCGCTAACGCGAATCTTTCGGCGAGCGAATTGGCTGAACGGGAGCCGCAGGCGCCTTGGCGCCCTGGTTCTTGAAGGCTGAACGCAACAGCCAGTGCCGTTTCAATCCCTGCACCAGGTCGTCGGTGTCCACCACGGCCTGGGAAATCACACTGAGAATATTAGTGTTCACCTCCACTTGATTGTTCAGGTTACTGGTCAGGTTGGCGAGGTTGTCGAGGGAACGCACCAGGTTATCCACGAGCACGGTCACGTTTGAATTGGCATTAGCCAGTGTGGCGTTCGCGGTATTGATCGTCGTATCGGTCGATCCCAGCACGGCATCCAGCTTCTGATTGATATTGGTGGGCAACAACCATTCGCCCAACGCACCCGGACGATTGAATTGCCCGCTGAGAAACGACAGGTTGCTCGCGGCTGGCCGCGCACTGATCGCCACGGCATTAAGGTTTGAAGTGAGATTGGCGCTGTTCGACATTACCCGCGCAATGTCGTTCGTCAGGCTGAGAATATTCGGCAAAGCCTTTTCGACTTCGCTCACCAGCCGCTCCAGGCGCTCCGTGACGGCGATCGAGGCGTCGGAGATTAACCAGTATTTGCTTTTGTCCGTGTAAATTTCGTAGCGGCTGTTTTTGTCATTCCACATGCCGGTCATCAGCTTGCGCTGCTCGCCCGGCTTCATAATCAGGATGTTGGTGCAGCCCGCAGCCGCGATGGCCGTCAGGTTGGTCAGCGGCTCCTTGGGGGCCGCCAGCAGGTTGGTGCCGGTCGGCGATTGAATTTCCTCAGCCATCACCCAATCGTTCGCGTCCGGCATGCTTTGCGCCTCCGCGATGCTGACGTCGCGTAAAGGATAAAAAATAAATGTGGGATAGCCTCCTGTGCCTTTGGTCACCTGCACGACGCGCTTGCCCAACAAATCCGCGGTGGCCACCTTCGCGCGCGAGCCTTCGGTCCACATGTATTCGAAGTGCGGCCACTGCAATTCAAACTCGATATAGACGTTGTAAACGAATTGATCCGCCGGCATCGGCAGAATTGAGGTGATTTCCCCGGCCGGCGACCCCATCAACGTCACCGGATCGCCCACCTTGAGGCCCGTGGCATCCTCGGTGTAGGTGAAGAAAGTGGCCTTCGTGAGGAACCATCCTTTGCGCTTGGCGATGTGATACGCGTAATAGCCGAAACCAAACAGAAGAATCGCGAACGCCAGCAGGACGAACCAGCCCACGGCGCGCTCCATCCGGCTGAGGCGGGTTCGCAGTTGAGGCGTTAAATCTTGCAGGGCCATCGAAAGGCTGGACGTTATCCGGTTTGCGTTTGCTCGGTCAACATCTCGCGCAAGCCATCTTCGGTTGCGCTCTCCAGTTGCGACCAGTTGCCGAGGACGCGGAGACGGCGATTGCCCAGCAACGCGAACTGGCGCGCCTGCCCTTTCCATGGGCGCAAGTCCGCGGACGTCACCACCAGGGTTAACGGTCGGCCGTCGAGCAATTCATGGCCGCGCGAGAGTTGCGTCAGAAAGCTCAGCCACCATTGTTTGTGCCGGAGGTCGAGGCCGCCCAGGGGATTATCGATGAGTAATAATTCCGGCTTGAGTGCCAGCGCCCGGGCGAAACCCACCCGCTTTTGCCAGCTTCGCGCGAGCGTGCCAGGCAATTGATCGGCGAACGGCATCAACTCCATCGCCTCCAGAATGTGCACCACCTGTCCATCCACGTCTTCTTCGACCACGTTGCGATGATATTGCAACGGCAGCGCGACGTTCTCGCGGGCCGTCAAACGTCCCAGCAATTGTCCGCTGTCAAAAACCAAACCCAGGCGCAATCGTTCCGCGAGCCGGGAGTCCTCGAAGATGGGCATTTGTTGGCCGAAGCAATGATATTGCCCCGCCTTCGGCGCCATCAAGCCGCCGGCGAGCATGAGAAAATCGCTTTTGCCGGACCCTTGGAAACCAGCGATAGCCCAGAAATCGCCACGGTTCACGGTCCAGTTAATGTCCTCCGCCACCACCACACCCGGGTCTTGCATCGAAACCATCGCCACGCCTTCCATCCGGACGATGGGCTCCGCTGCTTTGATGTGGTCGTCGGGCATCAGACGGTGAGGTAAACAACGATGAAGATCGCATCAATCATCACGCACGCGATGATGCTCTGGCCCACCGCCGCGACCGTTGCCTTCGAGACTTCCTCGATGCGCAGCGGTTGCGCCAGGCCGTGATAGCACGTGACGATGGCAATCGTGGAGCCGAAGAACAGCGTTTTCAGCGCGAGCAATATGAAATCCAGCCCGCTCAACGAACCTGCCAGTTGTCGAAAATAATCCTCGGGTCGCAACGGCACATCCTGCAAAAACGCCCACAGATAACCGCTCAACAGCGCGCCGAGAATCAAATAAATCGTCAGCGAAAAAGTGCCCAGCGCCATGCCGATGACCCGCGGCACAATAAGATAATGGACCGGATCAATTCCCAGCGCCTCCAGCGCCTCGACTTCACCGGTCGCCCGCGAGGTCCCCAATTCAATCACGTTCGCGGTCCCAATCCGCGCCAGCACCAGCAACGCCGTCAGCAGCGGTCCCAGTTCCCGCACGACCACGAGCACCATGACGGTGCCGAGATAATTGATCGCGCCCAACCGTGTCAGCCACGACACCGTCTGGCCGATTACCAGCAATCCCAATGCGCCAGACAGGAACACGAACATCGGCAACAACCGCGTGCCCGCTCGCGACGTTTCATTCCGGATTCGCGGACGCATGACGCGGGGCGCCGCGCCGAATTTGGAAATCATCACCCCCAAAGTGATCAAGGCAAACGCGCCGAGACCTTGAACCGTCAGCAAAAAACGAAACAGCTTCCGCCCGAAGAAATTCGAGAACGGCCGCGGCATCGGCAGCCGCATGAACATCTGCGTCTGCGGCGACTCCAACGCGTTGGCGTTCCCTTTTTGCACACCGCAGCCTAGTTTCCAGCGCCCACCCGGTCAAAGCACATTTCGGGCGCTCTTCGCTCCACGCCTCGTGTAAATAAAAATTTTCTCCCCCACGCCACCCTGTGAACTTCAAAACTCCCATATCAAAGACCCCCAAGATTCCCGCCGAAACCCTCAAATGGTAGCGCCGAGTTGCTGCTCGGCCCAAACATCCTTCGCCCCCATGACCACCGAATCTAGCCCTACCCTTAAAGAAAATTCATCTTCGCGCATTTTATAGAACGATTATCGGCAGCAGTTTGACCACGGCCGGCTTCGTTTTGTCTGGCGTTGGTTCTTGGGGCAAAACGATTTGGGCTGAGCAGCAACTCGGCCCTGCCATCTCCGCGCCACGGTAAATTCTCATCTCCCAATCAGGGCCGCATCGAATCAGGCTGGACAGTCTCCGCCCGGCCAATGACATTGCGCGCACACAATGATTGCCCGCGTCACCCTCGAAATCGCCCTCCGGAAGGAGTTCGACTACGCCATTCCGCCAGAACTGGCGGACCAGGTGGACGTGGGCAGCCGCGTGCAAGTGCCGTTCGGCGCGCGCAAGGTGCTCGGCGTCGTGACCGGCCTCGCCGAGGAATCGGCGTTCGCCAATCTCAAACCCATCGTCAAAATCATCGGCGCGCAAACGCTCGTCACCCCCAAAATCCTCAAACTCGCCCGCTGGATCGGGGAGTATTATTGCTGTGCGCCGGAAACCGCATTGAAGTCCGTGCTACCCGAAGCGGTGCGGCACGAGCAGGCGGGATGGCGTCAACAGCTTTTTGTACGAGTGCTGCCGGTCGAGACCGAAACGATGAAGCTCGCGCCACGGCAGAAAGAAATCTGGCGGCTCATTCAGGAACGGCGCGAGTTGCCCCTGGCGGAATTGCTGGAACTGGCCAAAACCACCGCGAGCACCCTTCGCCGGCTGGAAGACAAAGGGTTGATTTCCATCACCAGCGAAGTCTCCGAACGTGATCCCTACGCGCGTGAGCACATTCTTCCGTCGCAACCGTTGGAATTGAATCCCATGCAGGTGAAGGCGCTGGGCTCGATTCTCGCGGCCATGGATGCCAGCCCGCCCCCACCCAAAACCGCGCTGAGCGAACCCGCGCGCGTGACGTCGCCCGTTTTTTTGCTGCACGGCGTGACCGGCAGCGGCAAGACCGAAATTTATCTGCAAGCCATCGCGCACACGCTGGAGCAAGGCAAGGGTGCCATTGTCCTGGTGCCGGAAATTTCGCTCACACCACAAACCGTCGAACGCTTCAAGGCCCGATTCACTTCGGGACCGTTACGGACGCTGGTGGCAGTGCTGCACAGTCATTTGTCGAGCGGGGAACGTCACGACGAATGGCACAAGATCCGCCAGGGCCGGGCGCGAATCGTCATCGGCGCGCGTTCCGCAATTTTTGCTCCGGTGGAACCGCTGGGGCTCATAGTAGTGGATGAGGAACACGAACCGTCCTATAAACAGGAGGAAGCGCCGCGTTACCACGCCCGCGATGTCGCCATCGTGCGGGCGGGCATCGAGGGAGCCACGGTCGTGCTGGGCTCCGCCACGCCGTCGCTGGAAAGTTATTACAACTGTCGAAAGGGCAAGTATCACCTGCTCGAAATGCTGGAACGGGTGGACGACAAAAAAATGCCACTGGTGCGGGTGGTGGACATGCGGCAAGCGGTGCGCAAAACCAAGGGCGTTCCAATTTTTTCACCCCAGCTAAAGGATGCCATCACCAGCCGCCTCGAGCGGAAGGAACAGGTGATTTTATTTCTGAATCGACGCGGCTATTCGACCTCGTTGATGTGCCCGCTGTGCGGGTTTGTCGCCGAGTGCGTGAACTGCAGCGTGTCGCTCACCTACCATCGGCACGAGCAACGGCTGCGCTGCCATATCTGCGGGCACGACGAACCGGCGCCATCCGTTTGCCCCAATATAAAATGCCGCAACCCGGCGATCCGTTACTCCGGTCTCGGCACCCAGAAGGTCGAGGAAGTGCTGGCGAAATTGTTTCCGCACGCGCGCATCAAGCGGATGGATTCCGACGCCTTGAAACGCAAGGACGACTATCGCCGCATCCTCGGCGATTTTCGGGCAGCGAAGATCGATGTGCTCGTGGGCACGCAGATGATTGCGAAAGGACTCCACTTTCCGAACGTCACGCTGGTGGGAATTATCAACGCCGACCTCGCGCTGCATCAGCCGGATTTTCGAGCCGGCGAGCGAACCTTTCAATTGCTGACCCAAGTGGCAGGGCGCGCCGGACGGGGCGACGTCGAAGGCGAGGTGTTCGTGCAAACGTTCACGCCGTTTCATCCGGCCATTCAATTCGCGCGCCGGCACGATTTTCCTGGCTTCTACGAACAGGAAATGGAGTTTCGCGAAGAGCTAAAATATCCGCCCGTCAGCCGCGTGGCCTTGCTCACGTTGAAGGGGCGCAACGAGGAGAAAGTGAAGTTCGCCGCCACCCACCTGATGCGGGAACTCGAGAAAGCGCTGGCGAACAGCAAGGACCTGGCAATGGCCGGCCCGGCGCCGGCGCCGCTGCTGCGTGCCGAGACATTTTATCGGTACCAGTTGATGCTGCGCGGCCCGCGCATGAGCGCCTTGAGCCGGCGCCTGGCCGCGATCACCGGTTCCATCACCCTGCCAGAGGATGTCACCCTGGCGGTGGATATCGATCCCACCAACCTCGGTTGATGGGACGAATCCTCACTTGGGTTTTACGTTCGGGTCGGGGCGCAGGAAGGCCTTCGGATCGGTCGTGGTGGGCGGGAGCAGCTTCGGATCGAGAATTTTCACCTCGGCCTCCCGGCGCAGCGCGGCGATGTAAGCGGGGAATTTCTCCATGATCGCGTCGCTTACCATGGCACTTTTCAGATCAGCCTCGGCCTCATTGAACGGAATGTTTCGCGGCGGGAATTTTTCCTCCAGCTTGATAATGTGATAACCGTATTTGGAGGACACCAGCCCGCTGATTTCCCCCACCTTTAAGGCAAAAGCGGCCTCGTCGATTTCCGCGGGTAGTTCCGCGTGCCCGAAAATGTATTCCCCGCCCTTGTCGCGGGAGACGGGATCGTCGGAGTTTTCGCGCGCGAGCTTTGCAAAATCCTCGCCCGCCTTTGCGCGTTTCAACAGCGCTTCCGCCCGTTTGAGTTGGGCCGCCTGCTGGTCCGGTGTCAGCGGCGTTTTTGTTTTGCGATCCACCGAATCGACGAGGATCATGCGGATGCGGATGCGTTCGGGTGACTTGAATTTTTGAGGATAATCGTCGTAAAACTTTTTCACCTGGGCATCGGAAACATTGATGTTCAATTCCCGCTTGAGCACGGTGTCGGCGGTGACCGCGTCGGTCCACTTGGCGGTCAGCTCATTGGTGGTAATATGCAAACGTTGTAACTCAGCCATGAATGCAGCCTCCGAGCCTGCCTTCGTCCTGGCGTCTGCCAGACGTTTGGCGGTTTTTTCCTTGCCCGCGGCCAAATCGTTCTTTGTGGCGCGGCTGATGATGAGATTTACATTAATCAACTGCTCAAGAATTTGGCGGGCCATTTCGTCCTCTTGTTCCTTCAACAGGGGTCGGTCTCCCCTGGCAATCATCTGCCATTTGGCGTGATTGACTTCGTTGTCGAGAGCGCCGCGGGTGACCTTGAGGTTGCGACCCTGCGCCACGATGTCGTTGGGAGAAGGCTCCACTTTCGGGAACAGGTTGGTGGCCACCAGCAAGTTGGTGGAGGTCAGTGGAGAGGCCGGAACTACGTTCGTATTTGTGTCCGTCGCGAACGCCACGGTGCCCACGCCTGCCGCTACGACGACCGTCAGGGCCAGGATGCTGTTGTTTCGTAACATAAAATTGAATGCTGACGCCGGCTTAAAACCATGTCCAGCGGGGTTGTCAGCCACGGATGTGGCCGCTTTGCCCGCGAATAAGACCACTTTCACCGCCGATTGTTCAAAGGCATGGGAAGGCCGAGATGCTGATTTAGCAGCACCTCCAGGTGTTCCACGGAATTGAGCGGTCCCGCACTGATGGCGTGACCCATGATGATTTGAGGCATGATCGGCGTATCAATGACGTTCCAATTCGCCAGATGAATATCACAATCCGTCTGGATTTGCTCATTTACCCAAGGATCGGAAAGCGCGGCATTTAATTTATCGCCACCCACGAGCTGGGAAGCGATTTCGCGGGCCTTCTCCAAGGACTGCGGGCGCGCTCCGGTGAACATCCAGTCATCGAACTGACGAAAAGCCGCGGGGTTGGCCCGCCAGACGGCAAGACCCAGTTGCGCATACTCGCAGGCATCCGGCACCGAATGGATCCGGGACGGCAAATGGCGATTGCAATTCGTGGAGATCGGCATCGGCAGGCAGACGATACCCAGGAGATTGCTGTATTGGCTCTGCGTCTGCGCGAGAATCGGATGCAAGGCCCGGCAATGGGGGCAGGTGTAGTCGAACAAACAAACAATGATATTCGACGCACCGGGCGGGCCCATCATCGGCACCGCCTCAAGTTTGATTTGAAACTGGTTGCTGTACAGCGACACCAGGCCCGGCGCAATCTTGCGCAGGTTGGGCGTGACCTCGGGCAGCGACAGCGCATAAGCGGGGCGCGCCGCAGAATTGGTGGTTACCGGCACACCGATCGATTTATTTGTGCCTGGCGCACCGGGATCAACGACCTTCACCAAATTGCGTTCCTTCTGCACGAGCAATTGTCCGCCCGCCAGCACGCTCAAGCCCGCCAGGCCGAGCACCGCCAGCAGCGCGAATCCTGAGCGCGGCACGCCCCACTTGTCCGAGCCCGAACTCCACATGGGCGTCTCCGGATCTTTCGCAAAGGGAATGCTTTTCAAGCAAAGCAACGCCGCCAGCAGGCCGCAAGCATGCGCGGTCATGCAGAATTTGCAAAAAGCTTTGATTACGAAAACTTGCAGGCCGATGAACCATAACGCCGCTCCCGCCAGGATTATCGACAGCGTGATGATGGCCGCCCAGGAACCCCGCTGGTCATCCGCCGTGCGACTCCGTTGCAGCAGAAACGTGAATCCAAAAAGTCCAAGGTATACCGCCAAGGCGGGAACGCTGACGGGAATATCGAGCCAGTAGGCCCATCGACTCTGGAGAACTTTATTGCACCCGGATTCCGTGCCGCACCCGGCCACCGGGCCGTTTTGAAATGACACCCACGCAAGATACGCGGCGCCCGCTGCCGCCACGAGCAGCAGCACGCGAACCAGTCTCACCCACCCGGGCGTTGTCAGGGTTGAAGAAGCAGACAGCTGGCCCGCGTCCGGCGATTCGGTCATAGGCGTTGGACCACGATAGCGGGCTTCTCACTCATTGGAGCAATGCTCGCGAAAAGCGAAACAGCCGCGACCAGTTGGGAGCGAGGATCAAAGCCGTGATGATAAAATTTGAACGATTCGCCTTATTGAGGCGAGGTTTGCGGGGCGGGGGCCGGTGCCTGGCCCGCATCGGCAGCGGGCACGTCCGATTGCGGCTGCGTGGCTCCGGCCGGAGCTGCCGGGTTCATACCTTGACGTCGCCGAGCCGCCTTGCTGGCGGACCGTTGCTGCCGGGTAGTCGAGGGCCTTTGAAGGGCGGGCTCATTAGAGGAGGTGGTTGCGCTGTCGACAACGTTGGTGGGCGGTACGTCCGGCATTGTTTCAGGAAGCTGCAAATACGCCACCAAATCCATAATGGCCACTTTTTCCCGAGGATCTTCGACAATCTGCTGAGCCTCCTGTAGCCGGGGAATGGCATTGGTGTCGTTCAACGCCATGATCGCCTCAAGAGCAGCAGCACGAACCACGGCTTCGGGATGGGTCACTTTTCCGACGAGAATGGTGGTGCCAGCCGGATTCGCCTGCCCATCTACAATGATGCCGCGAATTTCGTCCAGTTGTTTTTCGATTTCCGTAGCCCGAAGTTCCTGAGCGAGGGCAGGATTGTTGGTGCTCACGTTGCGGACCGGATTATTTGGGCTCGTGGGGGCTGGCTGGTCAGTTTCACCGGGGTTCTGCGCGGCAACATCTGATCCGCGTTTCCCCGCCATTCCCTTAAACACGGCGACCAAGCCAACCAGGCCCAAAGCCATGGCTAAGGTTAGAATTACGATCTTCGGTCTCATGAAATGCTTTTGGCTGCTATTGTAAAAAAGCCGCAACCCAAGGCCCGCCTTTCGGCTCTGACCTTGGGTTGCGTTGAGAGTGCTAAGTTAACTCGCTCAACACTTAGTCAACACTACCGTCAGCAGGGCTGTTGCCCGTGCCTTGGGGAGGAGCGATGTCTTCGATGAAGTCAAGGTCCGTCTCCCAGAAGCCTTCGAAACCAGGCTGCGGATAGTGCTTGATAGCACCCGGAGCGCTGATGGCGCGGTCAACCGGGAAGTAGTTGTGATTGAAGTTAACATGCAGGGTCAGATCGAGGTCGGTGTTAACCGGCACGCAATCGCCGAGGTGATCGAAGCTGGCGGTGTCGTAGTAGTTCTCGATTTCGCCGGGATCAGCCGCAGTGATGTCGGCACCCAAGTCGAAGTCCGCGAGACCAAACCAGAAACCACCGTCTTGACCGGCACCCGGGTTATACCAGGGTTCGTTGAGGCAGCACTTGGTGTTCGCAACGATCTTCTCATTGATGGTAACCGTGCCGCTAAACAGCGAGCAGACCTTTTGAGCATAGCCGTAACCGGTCACCGGGAAGCTCGCGCCGCCGACGAAGTCAGGGAAAGCATCCGTCTTATTGATGAACTTCAAGGACCAGTTATAGGTCACAATGCCGTTCAAGGAGAAGCGGAGCGTATAGATGTCGTAGGAGTGCGCGTCCGGGGGATTCTTCACACGATTCTTGATAGAATCGATGTAGGCGAGCCCATCCGGCTTGATGCCGTCATCAGCTTCCTGCAAACCCTTCACGTAGAAGTTACCGCTTGGCGGATACAGACCATCGAAACCACCAACGATATCATAGAATTCGTCCGCATTAACAATCGGCAGGATGTTGGTCGTGCCGCCCGGGTAGTAACCACCAGGACCAGCTTGAACTTCTTCCGGATCCGGATTCAGATACGGGTTGTTCAAGGTATTGTCGAATTGGAGCGTCATGTAATAACGGTCTTTGCCGCTACCAGTGGTGATCGAGCTACCAGCGCAGCACGGGGGACCATTGCGTTCCGTGAAACGGAAGGTGGTGTCCGTGATGAAGCTGTTCAGGTAGAAGCAGTCATAGCATTCCTGAACCTGGAGCGCGAAGAAGAAGCTGACGTTTTCGCACAGGGTCACGAAACCGCGGGTGTCGGATTCTTTCACGAAGATCTGACCCCAAGGTTGGTTGTGGCCCGGAGGCAATGCGCCGTTGATCGGGTTGTTGGTCATGCTGCGACCGGTGGCGAGACGAATGTTGTCGCCGTCAGTCGTGTTGACTTCGTCCAACGTTTGAACGTAGGGATAGCCAAAGAAGCCACCCAATTCTCCCTGCACCAGCACCAGCTGGGCCCGGCTGCTGTAGTAACCAGCGTTACCGTGCAACACAATGGCGATTGACTTGAGGACGTCAGCCGTGGTGACGCGGCCGCTCGCGGTCTTGTAAACCGTCGGGCCGTCGCTCCAATTACCAGAATTCGCCACCGCTGAGGTGCTGACGCTGGTCTGGGAGTATCGTGTCAAACTGAACGTTATTACATCTTCCTTGGCATTTTGCGCGAACAATTGCGTTCCTGCGCAGGCAACCAAGGCTGCTACTGTTGTTAGTGTTTTTTTCATATTTCTATCTCGGTTCTTATCTCTGTGTTCTCAGTTGTGCATTGTTCGATCCGATGCGCGCCCCAACTTTGGGTGCCTCATTTTCCCAATGTTCTACATTGACCCCAAGATGGCGTCAACACCCATTTTATAATTTTTTTCGGTTCGCTATGCTGCCTAATTATCTTTCTCCATCTTGGTGCCACCGAACTTGGGGACATCAATCCATCTATTTTGGCAGGAAATCCAGCTCCGTCAATTACTTTTGTCGTTTTTCCTCGGCCATCCCCATCTGTATTACTAATAAATATAAGTGGCTATAAACTAACAATTTACACCGCGGCACAACACCCAAATGGGGCTATCATCCCTCAGGGTGATGATTTTTCCGTTTCCGCCGACTTGGGCTCAGCTCGTTTTGCCGCGTTGGACTTTGCTCCTGAACCATTGCCACCAACCGGTGAATTGGTCCCGTTTGCCGATGTCACAGAATTTGTTGCCGGTGAATTATTTCGGGATTTTTTCGCATTGATGCGAGCCTCGGCTTTTTTTAGATACGATTCCAACTCGGTTTTTTCTTTCGGGTCGGTCGCGGCAGTAATGGCTGCCCGGTACATCGACAGCGCCTCCTCCGGCTTTCCGCTCTCAATCAGGAAAGCAACCCGCGTATTCAACAATCGCAACGTATTGGTCGGCGAAGCTTTCTCCGCCAGGTCCAGCGCACGTCCCGCCAGCGTGAAATCGCGCGCCTGATTGCGCGTGTCATTGACAATAAAATAAGCGAAGTCGCATAACTGCCTTACGTTGTTGGTCCAACCCTCCATGAGCGTTTCACCCACGGCGCGGGCGCGAGGGTCACCGCGATGCGCCATGGTGCGATAACTTTCCATCTGCACTCGAATGGTATCCGTCTGCTTGGCCCGCGCCAATTCGTAGCGGCCAGCGACGACCTCTCCAAGCATGACATCCAGGCCCCTCATGGGGTCACCCTGCCAGAGAAAGTTACCATCTTTGCCCACCAGGAACGCCCGTGGAATGGTGTGCAGCTTAAACCCGAGCATATAGGAAATGGCTGTCCGCCGCGCGGTATCCGCCCCAATGGCATACTCAATGGGCACCGGCGAATGCTCCACGAAATTCCTGATACGGTCCGGGGTTTCGTCGCTGACGCCCACCACGATCACGCCCTGGTCCTTGTATTTCTTCTGCAACTCGTTGAGTTTCGTAATGGTTTTGTCCGCGGCGGCGTTCTTGGTTCCCCAGATGACCACCACATAGATATTGGTGCCCGGTTTGATATCCACCGGACCGCCTCGGATCCATTCCTTGATAACCAGTGCCGGCGCGGGATCTCCCAATACCTCAGCCATGCCGCCAAAGGGCGCAAGGCTCAGAATTATCAAGAACAAAATCACACATTTTTTAATGTTTATCATCGCTATGGCCAAGTTTGTTGAACGAATGGAACCCCGGCAAGCCTCAATTATCGCGGGCGACCCTCTCGCCAGAGCCCCCGCCAATTTTCATCAATCCTTGATGTCTGACAACCGAGCCTTCAATTTATCGATGTGGTACTGGCGGATTTCCACCGAAAGCGGGGGAGCAATGGTATGCATCAGGCCTTTGATGCCATAGCGGAAGATCAGCTGATTATAGGCCTCATCGCAGAGTCGCATGGGAGCACCACCCGAGTTCCACTCCGGTCCTTCGCAAACCGTTTTGTCATCCAGAGCGCTGACGAGCAGATTCCGAATCTGGCCGCCACCCTGAATGCCACCCGACGCCCGGATGATGTTTCCCCGGACCAACCAGTCACCGCGCGCGTAGAGTGCCAGAAGTTGCGGCACGGCCTCTTGCGGGAAAGTTTCCATGATGCGCTTGGCGGCAATCAGCGCTCGAATCCGGCTTTGGCGTCCTTCCTCATTCCGTTCAATCAGCGGAACTGACATTTGCGCCAGTGCGAGGCGGATTCCCTCCTCCTTGCGCTCGCCAAAAGCCGTTTTGACCGCGACATGTGCCAGCGCTTCGTTCTGAACCATCTCCGGCCGTCGCAGGGTCTCAAAAACACCCGCCGGACTGTTTAACGCGAGCCGAGAAAGCCTGGCTTCGTCCGCCGGCCGCAGCGTGGTGGGAACGGGTGTCACGTCGGACTGCCGCTCTCGTTGCCGGCTTGGCGGCAGTGAAAAATCGTAATAGTCGAACACCGGCTGAAGTTGCTGCACCGCGCGCCAGATTTGTTCATCGCTTTCGCCTTGAAGATATTCGCGCAAGTAGGCCTCGGAGACGCTCAAATACGAGTCTGCGAGCGTATAAAATGCGAGTCCACGGTGAAACACATCCAAATAATAGATGCCGGAAAGACAGCCCTCGTAAAACATTCGTTTGTAACGCAGCTTCGAGGTGTCGATCCGCGGATCTTTGACCGCCACCAGAGTTTTCTTGCCGAAGTGGGGCTTTGGACACGACACATTATCGACGATCTGATCAGCGATCGCAGCATTGGTGGGACCGCTAATTTGGATCGCATCCGCGATCAGGTCTCCGGAGCCATCCGCCGCGCGATCAGAGAGGGTGACGGAATAGTCACCCGCCTCAAATGCGTAAGCGCCCAATCGCACCCAATCGCCACCGTTTTGCCGTTCGTTGAGCGACACGGTGCTCGTCCCTCCCACATGAGCCACCACGAAGGCCGCGTTCGTGCAGTTGTCCGCAGCCGTTGGCCATCGTGTGGAAACCGTGTAGGTGCCTGGCGTCGAAATGGTGAAATTCCATTTTACCTGATTGCTGCCGGTTCCTGGCGCGATCGAGAGGTAATTGCTGCCATAAAAGCCCGCTGGCGACTGTTCCACATGCCACCGGCCGACGGATTGAAAAGTCGTGTTCGTATTGGTGAAAAAATACTTCCGCTCCTCCGGCTTCTTCGAGTCAGGTTTGCTGCCATCGGCCGAAAACCACGCCGGCCAGCCGCTGTCCGGGAATCGCTGGAGGGCGCTGTTCGGCACCGGTTCGATTTTGTAATGCGTCGCATCCCCCGGCACCTGATAAGTGAGGTAGAAATTGTAAGCGAGATTTCCCCGCGGGTCGTCGAAATCGTACGGCGCGATCGCGCTGGTGCCATCCTTGTAAACGGGCCACCAATTCGGATAAGCCTGCCGCGTGAGCAGCTTCGGGATATTAATGGCCACCCAAGGCGACGAATACGTCAGAAACCGGTCATCATCCACATACTTGATATTGCTGATGGTTTGCCGGAACTCCTCCGCCGTGGTCGGAAAAACGCTGCCCATCCCGTAATTGGAATGCCCGTTGATCATGATATGCGCGTCCTCCGTGTAGAGCGCCCTGATCATGTCTTCGGCCGTTTTCACCAAATGGATGACAAACACCTTGTTTTGAACCTCATTGGTATAATACCACACCCCGCCGCCCGCCTGCGCCCCGAGCCGCCGCAGCATTTCCGGCAACATGGCTTTCGCCCGTGCGTCGGGACCATAAATGCAGCATATATATATGTGCTCCGCTTTAGGTAGAGCTGGGGCTGGGGAAGTCGTCGACGATATTTCCGCGGCCAGGATCTGTAATCGCAGGGAGATCACCAGGAACAGGGAGACCGCCAAGAACGAGATGCGTGAACGTAAAAAAACTGCCACGAATTATTCCTTTGGCTGGAGCGAGGAGTGAAGAAACTTTTCGTGGCGATACATCGCCAACAATCTGACGTTCGAAAGGATTTGGGTAAAGCAGGAATTGCGATTCAACTGAACGTCTCAATTTATAATTTTCCCTTGCCTGGTGCCCGGTGTTTAATCCCCTTACCCATCCAGCGCCCCTTTGATTCGCCTCATTGCTTCGACCAGCGTGGAACGCGGGCAGCCAAAGTTCAGACGCGCAAACCCTTCACCGCCCGGGCCAAATTCCGTACCGGCCACGAGCGCAACCTTCGCCTTTTCCAGAAAGAAACGGTACGGATCGCCTTTGATTTTGCCAGAACGCACAAGTTCGTTGAAATCCAGCCAGGACAGATAGGTCGCGTCCGGCACCGTCACCCGCACGCCGGGCAATTCGCGCTTCACAAAGTCCACCAGCCAGTCGCGGTTCGCCGTGAGATACGCGCGCAGATCATTGAGCCACGCATCGCAGGTTCCGCTGAACGCCGCCGCCGCCGCCATCAACCCAACGCTGCTCACGTGCAGAGTCAACTGCTGCAGCACGGTCCGGTACCGGGCGCGCAGTTTGGAATCCGGAATGATCGCAAACCCGCAAAACAGTCCCACCTGGTTGAAGGTCTTGCTCGGGGAAACGAGCGTAATCGTCCGCTTCGCAAATTCCGGATTGATCGACGCCATCGGGATGTGCCGGGCGCCGCCGAGCAATAGTTCGCTATGAATCTCATCGGAGCAAATGATCGTGTCATTACTTGCGCAATGGGCGGCCATGCGTTCCAATTCGACTCGGTCATAAATCTGGCCGGTCGGATTGTGGGGATGGCACAGCAGAAACATCCCCGTGCGAACACCACCGGAGTTCAGTGCAGACTCGAACGCCGGCCAATCGATCTCATAACGCACCACGGGGCCGTCGTTGTGTTTGCGGAGCGGGGCCATCTGTCTTACGCAACCGGTATCCTGCGGCACTTCGAGAAAGGGATGATACACCGGTGGCTGGATGAGAATTCCTTCGCCCAGTTTGCACGCCGCGCGGGCAGCCGCGTAAAATCCGGAGACGATTCCCGGCACCGCCACCACGGCTTCTGGTGAGACTGTCCACCCGTAGAGTCGTTGCATCCGCGCCGCGACGGCTTCCGAGAGTTTTCGGTTCGGCATTTCATAGCCGAAAACGCCGTGTTCCACTGCCGTTCGTAAAACCGCGCAAACAGGTTCGGGAACGGAAAAATCCATATCCGCCACCCACATCGGCAATATATCGGGCCCGTATCGGGTCCATTTCAGGCTATTGGTGCCGCGCCGATCCACGACCTGGTCAAAGGAGTGCATGTAAAGAAAACCCAACCGCAGCATCGAAGAGGTGGAGTCGCGAGACAAGCAAATCCCGACGCGAGCAGATTCGCGTGCGGCTATGCTGTCGCCGGAGAATGCTGTTTTTGCTTTTCCCGCCGGGCCTGTTCGAAAGCCTGCAACAGCATTTCCGGAGTTTGCGCCCCCGAGACCGCGACCGTGTCCTGAATGATGAAAAGCGGAACCGCCGAGATTCCGAGCGCTTTGATTTCTTGTTCCTCGGATTGAATCTGCGGCACCCCTTCCTTGGACGTTAGAAACTGTTTTAGCCGGCCGCTCGGCAGCCCTGCCAGACGGCAAATGTCCAGCAATTGCGTTTCGCTGGACAGATCGGCGCCTTCGCAGAAATAACCGCTAAATAATGCCTCCACTACCGCGTCCTGCGCTCCTTCGCGCCCGGCAAACCAGATGATGCGATGCGCCGTAAAGGTATTGGGCACTTGCTGTTGCTGGCTGAAGCGAAAATCGATGCCCACCGTCTTCCCGACTGTGGAAATCTGCTCGAACATCTCCTCGCATCGCTCCCAACTACCAAACTTTCGGGTGCAATATTCCATGCGGCCGATGCCTTCAACGGGCATATCGGGATTCAATTGGAAGGGATGCCATGATACCCGGCTTTTCGTGCCACGCGGCAACTGTCGCAAAGCGGACTCAAGCCGCCGCTTGCCGATATAGCACCACGGACAAATAACGTCAGAAACAACTTTTACAGCGTTCATACTCGGCGGGACTCGGGAATCACGTTTGGCGGTCGCGCCAGTTCAATATCGCGCTTTATCCGCGGAGCGCAACCAGCCAGCAAACAGGCAATTCGGACGATGCGAGTCGGGATTCGCTTTGAAACTTGCGCACTTCCTTGGGTGCGCGACACTAACGTCCGGCATGCGGCAAAAGTGGAACCTCGACCGCCCCGGAGTTATCTCCGGGTTGTTGGTGCTGGCCGCATTCGCCATTTACCTGCCCATCATTTTTCTAGGATTCGTCAATTACGATGATCCGCTATATGTGACCGACAACAGCCTCGTGCGACGGGGGCTGACGTGGGACGGCATCAATTGGGGTTTCACCCATTCCTACTCCGCCAACTGGCATCCGATCACGTGGCTGTCACACATGCTGGACGTGCAAGCCTACGGACTTGCCCCGCTTGGTCATCATGTGACGAATGTTCTCTTCCACGCCGCAAACACGGTGCTGCTCTTCCTGTGGCTGCGAACATTGACGGGCGCCTGCGGGCGTAGCGCGGTGGTGGCGGCGCTCTTCGCGCTGCATCCTCTCCATGTCGAATCCGTCGCGTGGATCGCCGAACGCAAGGACCTGCTCAGCGCTTTTTTTGGCATCCTTACACTCTGGGCTTACTCGCGCTATGCCCGGGAATCCAAAAAATCCTTTTACTGGATCGCCGTGTTTCTCTTTGCCTTGGGACTCATGAGCAAGCCGATGCTGGTGACTTGGCCGTTCGTCATGCTGCTGCTGGATTTCTGGCCGCTAGGCAGGGGGGCGGTATCCGCTCGATCGAATGCCGTCACCACCCGCTCGTGGTTGAGGCGCTGGCTGACTCTGGTGGTGGAGAAAATTCCCTTTTTCCTGATGACCTTGATCGCCAGCTTCGTGACTTTCAGCACGCAAAAGGCGGAACACGCCGTGGTCTCCTTGCAAACCGTCTCGCTCGAACAACGGTTCATCAACATTCCTGTCGCGTATATTCGATACCTCGGCAAAACCTTCTGGCCGGTTGATCTTTCTGTTTTGTATCCGTTGACCACTTTTTCCTGGCTGGCCGCCGGTGCTGCGCTGGTGGGCCTGCTGGCCATCACTCTACTCGCTTTGCAGCAGGCAAAAGCCCGCCCCTATTTAATAACGGGCTGGCTGTGGTTTTTGGGCACTCTCGTGCCGGTGATCGGCCTGGTGCAAGTCGGCAACCAAAGCCTGGCCGATCGCTACACCTATCTGCCGTCCATCGGTCTATTCATCATGCTCGTCTGGCTCGTGGCGGATATTGCCGAAGGATCGGCGGTGCGGCGTGGCCTTGTAATCTTCGTGACAGTTGCCGCCCTGGCGGCTTGCGCGCTGGTAACTGGACGTCAACTGCTTTACTGGCAAAATTCCGAAACGCTTTTTCGGCGCACGCTCGCGACGACCACCAACAATTCCGTCGCGTGGGTCAATCTCGGCTCGGCCCTTGGTGCCTATCGGGAGCACCGCGAGGCCCTGGCTTGCTACCAGCGGGCGGTGAAGATCACCCCCAACTACGCCGAGGCATGGTTTGATATCGGTTGCGCCCTCGGAGAACTGAACCGCGTGGACGAAGCGATCGCCGCCTATAAAATCGCCCTCAACCTGAATCCCAATCATCGTCGCCTGCGAAATAATCTCGGCGCAGCCCTCGCCGCCAAAGGACTCCTGGAAGAGGCGGAGATCAATTTGCGCGCCGCCGTCGCCCTGGAACCAACCGCCGCCGATGTGCGCAACAACATGGGCAACTTGCTCGCACGGCAGGGTCAATGGCCTGCCGCCATCGCGGAATTCAAACAGGCGCTCGCATTGGAGGCGACGATGACCGAGGCGCGCGTTGGCCTGGCGGGCGCGCTGGCCAAGGCCGGCAATTATGATGAAGCGGTCAGCGAATTATCGGGCCTGCTCAAGCAAGATCCCGGCAACACAGCCGCCCGTTTGCAACTGGCCGGCACGCTCGCCATGCGCGGTCAACCCGACCTCGCCGTGCGCGAATACTCCCGCCTCATCGAAGCCAACCCCAACGATGCCGTCGCCCATTCCCGCCTCGCCTCACTCCTGATGCGGACCGGCCACCCGGGCGACGCCATCAAACAATATCGCGCCGCCCTCGCCGCCAACGCCGCGTTCACCGACGCCCTGAACAACCTCGCCTGGACGCTGTCGACCCACCCGCAGGCCCAATACCGCAACGGTGAGGAAGCCGTATCGCTCGCGGAACGCGCGTGTGCATTGACCAGTTATCAGCAGTCGTTCATGGTCGGCACCCTCGCCGCCGCCTACGCCGAGGCCGGGCGATTCTCCGACGCCGTGTCCGCCGCGGAGAAAGCGCAGGCTCTGGCGGTGAAAGAAAACGACGGCGAATTGGCCGCGAAAAACGCGCAGCTGATCGAACTCTATCGCGCCGGAAAACCCTATCGTGAATCGGAGCCGTAACGTGTGAGCCTCGATCTGCAAAAACTCACCGCCCTCGCCCAGGCGGAACTCGAAACCACGATCGCCGCCCTGCCCGCACCACTGCGCGCGCATGTGCAATCGCTGCCCATCACGTTCCAGCCCCGCCCGAACTCCGCCCAGCGCCGCGACGGCATCGAGGCAGACACCCTTGGGTTATTTGTCGGCGCCGATTTGATTTTCGATGCGCACAGCGCCCTGCCCCTGCCGCCACAGATCATTCTATTTTTGCAGAATATCTGGGAGGAAGCCGACGCGGACGAATTTGTTTTTCGCTCGGAAGTTCGCACCACATTTTTGCACGAACTCGGCCACTACCTCGGCCTGAACGAAGACGACCTCACCGAACGCGGCCTGGAATAACCGCCACCGTCCCGACGCGCGGTCTTCAGCATTACCGCCGATTGCTTAAGGAAAGAGCCCGCGAATTTGCTTCGCTTCCCGCACGCGTTTGACGCCTTGGGCGAGCGCCGCAATGCGCATGGGAATTTTTTCCTTACGGCTCGCCGACACGATCTGGGTGAAGGCGGTTTCCAAAATCCGGAATAGTTTGTCCACCACCTCGGTCTCGGTCCAAAAAAAGCTCTGCAAATCCTGCACCCATTCGAAATACGATACAATCACGCCGCCCGCGTTGCACAGCACATCGGGGATGACAAAAATCTCCGGGCGTTGATTTAGGATTTCGTCCGCCTCCGGTGTCGTGGGCCCATTCGCCGCTTCCGCCAGAATACGGCATTTAATCTTGCCCGCGTTCTCGGCGGTGATCTGCCGCTCCAACGCCGCCGGCACGAGGATGTCGCATGGCAGCACCAGCAATTCCTCGTTCGTGATCGGCTCGGCCTCGGCGAAGCCCGAGACCGACCTCGTCTCCGCCACATGCTTTTCCAGCGCCCACAAATCGAGGCCTTTGGAATTATACACGCCGCCAAACGCATCGGTCACCGCGAGAATTTTCACGCCGTATCGCGCCAGTGAAAGCGCTGTCACCGCGCCCACGTTGCCGAAACCCTGCACCACCGCCGTCGCCTTGCTGATATCGAGCCCGATCGTATCCGTCGCGCGATTCACCAGGTAACTCACACCGCGGCCCGTCGCCTCGCGCCTTCCCAGCGAACCACCGAGGCCCACCGGCTTGCCCGTCACGATGCTCGGCACCGTCGCCCCGACATGGACCGAATAGGTATCCATCATCCACGCCATCACCTGTTCATTCGTCCCCAGATCAGGCGCCATCACATCCACCTGCGGCCCGATGAACGGCGTCATCTCCTGCGTGTATCGCCGCGTCAGACTTTCCACTTCGCGACGCGAAAGTTTGTTTGGATCACACGCGATGCCGCCCTTCGCCCCGCCATAAGGCAAACCGGCCAGCGCGCACTTCCAACTCATCCACATTGCCAGCGCCGCCACCTCGCCGAGTTGCACATCCGGATGATACCGCAACCCGCCCTTGGTCGGCCCCAACGTCAGATGATGCTGCACGCGATACCCCATGAACACCTGCGTCGAACCATCATCACGATGAATCGGCAGCGACACGATCAAGGCGCGCTTCGGATACTTGAGCCGATCCCGCTCCGCCACGGGGATCTCCAGATGATCCGCCACCAACTCGAACTGCTGACACGCCATCTTGAACGTCGGATGATCGTAAATATCCATTGCCTTCAAGATAACGGCTTCCGAAAAATTTTCACAACTTTTCCTGCGTTAACCAACTCATTGATTGGGACTTACTTCGGTCAAGAAACCATCAGTCCCCGGTCAACTTTTCGTGCCCGCGAAAAAAATATCGTCCCGAACCGTCGCGAATCCACCTTCAACCCAAAACCATCACATTCATCGCGCCAGCCTTGATAAGCCTTTAGAACCCTTGATTTCCAAAGACTTGTCGCATCAACCGGACGTCCATTGCTTTTTAAAACCTTCATTTTGCATTCCTCCCCCGACCGCCCGCCCTGCCGACTCCGCACAAACGGAAACCCAAGTCGGTCCTTGGTAGAGCGCTATCTCCGAGAGCGCCGTCCCCGTTGGGAGAAGATTGGGACGGGCTGCACCAGCCCGTCGAGGTGTCGCTTTTTCTTTCGGCGCTCTCGGAGGCCGCCCTACCTTTCCAATCATCCCGCGCAACTTTCTCCTCCAATTTGCCCGGGGAAAAACACACCGCTTGCGTCTTGAGCCGTCCCCTGTGGAGTCATACAATTCTGGAACGCGAGACGGACGACGGGCAACTTAAAGGAAAAAGCAGGCATGAACCCCGGGAAATCAAACGACCGGCACTCGCAGAAAAATAGTTAGGGTCAAGACCGATGCCCCCAACCATCAATGCATTTCTGCCCGGCGAGTGGGTGCTAATTGCAGAAAAACAGCATCTCCAAAGCGTCCTCGCTTTGTATCGCAACGGTTCAGCCATACTGGAAGAGTTGACTCCGCGAATTGGTGAGAGATTGCGGATAGTCGATTACAGTTTTCCACACGGTGGAGGAGTCCGCTACAAATTGAGCGGCGTTAATTTGGATGTGTGGCAGGAGTGTCTGCTTGATTCTGAAATATGTGAAGATGATGAGTCCAGGCTGAGAGCTTCCCGCATTTACAATGTCCGGTCCCTAACTGAAGAGGGTGAGACGTTTGTCGTGATTGAAAATAAAATCGGACACACTTTTGCCCAGCTTCGGCGGCTGAATCATACGTACGCGGTCGCCGATATTGCAGAGATTGCGTCATTGAGAAGCCGCATAGCCTTTGAGATACGTTTCAACTTTGAAGGAGATTATGCAACCAAACGTTGAGGCTAACCGCGTGCAGGCCACGCCCGATTGCGCCTGCCTGTATATTTTCGCCCAGGTGCCCGGGGCGCCCGATACGGAGGGTCAGGCGGCATGAGCACCCTGATGCTCTTCGAATTCCAGGCATTGGAACCGGATCAATATCCGATTGCGATTGCGACCGCTGTCATCAGCACGGTGATTGCCGTCCTGTATTTTGTTATTCGCAGTTACCTCTGCCGCACACGTGGCCACAAATTTGATGAGATTGCCGCATTTCCGAGCAGTGAAACTACGATGACCATCGCTTACACATGCGGGCGTTGTGGATTCAAAAGGTATGATACAGAAACCCGGGTCGCCCAACCCTGCGCTCCAACAGGCTCGCACTGCTGAGACCAACCTGATGATCCAGGAACATCTCATTGCTGGCTTGAAGAACGCCTTTCCTGACAAGGGGTTTCAATATTCGAATCCCCCGGACCCCGTGGCCACATTGCCGAGTCCTTGCGCGGCGTTTGGCACACTCGCGATTTCTGATGATGGCGACGAAGCGATGGTGTATCTAGGCGGGGCCACGCATGGCCACTTTGGGTGCGACGATGAACAGCTTTCCGAGGCGCAAAAGAGGCTCAGATTGCCACTGATGTCATGGCCTTTCTGCAGGCGCTGTTCGCGGACCGGGTTCTGGTCTGGGGTTTGGCTGGCGGCCTCGCCGGCGAGTGGCGGGTGCTGCAGCCCGGCGAACCGTTGCCCCAGCCTTCACACTTTCGGAGACAATTCGTATGGTCGAAAGAACTGGCGTAAATCCACAGGCGAACAAGATCGCTTCCAGGGACGACCCCTGGCGGGTCATGTTTGCATTATTCCCTCAGCCATAGCGTATGGTTAACGATCTACCATCGGATCAACGCCGGTTGGCTGAATACATGTCCGAGCTTTCAGAAGAGGCCTATAGTGCCGGCTGGATGGACGGGTTGGATTACGCGCTCTGGGAGGCTACGCAGGGACAACGAAGCCAGTGCGGTCGTTTGGTGTTCACAGAGCTTCAACGTGAGCAATTGAGATCGCTATCTGAGCGGGCCGGAAGCTGGATCATGTTTGACGACCAGCGGGATGAAATCTTCCCGCCTTTGAAGGAACGGAAAAATGCTTATGCGAAAACAAAAGGCGAACATGGCGGCTTCCCCTAACCGCCGACCAGGTCAGCCTGCCTCTCCGGTGGCTGTCGGAGACCTTTGGCTCCCGACCACGGAATAACCCTCTATGAACCTGACCAAAAGCGAACTGGAGATTGCGGATCGTTACATCTCGAAGCGTGAGCGGCAACTGGCGCGGTGGCCGCTCGGGCGATGGTTGTTGCTGGTCATCTTCGCCGTGTTCGCGCTCTACGGATACCTCACCTTAAGCGCGGGTGAGCGTGACATTCGCGATGACAAAGCCATGGATATGCAAGTCAGACAGGCGCTGGAGCAGGATCCACCTCCCGGTTTGGAGCATCGTTGGGCGGTTGGGTCCATGTTGAAGGTCAGCAAGATTCTGGAGTTGCGACACCAGGTGGTGAGCTACGCCTTGATCCAGGTCCTCTTCGGCTACGTTCAGTTTCTGTCAGGCATCATCATGGTGCTTTTGATCATTTTGCGATGGAACACGGGCGAGCGAGACGCGCTGATCTGCAAAATATTGCGAGCGAAGCTACAGGAACTCGAACCCACCACGCCCTCGCTGAACCCGCCTCACCTTCCCCAGCATCCCGGCAGGGATGTCGGAAATTAGCCGGGGGTCGAGCGCAGCGATCACCCCCGGAACCAAACCCCCAAAACCGATCGCACCCTGAAAGCGGTGCCGGAGTCGGCATCCTCAAGCTCGCACAGCCAGCTCTGCGAACGCGGAATTTTGTCTCGCAGCGGCGCAACGATCGAAGAGGCTCTTGTTTAGCCCTACCCTTCATCCTCCCAATCCTCATCGCCGTAAAAATCCAATACCAGCCATTGCTCGGGCGTGAGGCCAAACATCTCGTCGAATCCAAGAATGCTGCCTCCGTCTCGCGTCTCCTGGACGGCCACATAACAATCGCGGGCGTCATCGGCCGTGAAAGACCACAGCCAATACTTGCTATCGTTGAGGACTGCCGTCCTGACAAAATGGAGCTCAACCCGAATGACATCGCTCGATCCAGACTGCGCTCCTCCAGGTGCCTCCATATCCAGATACTCAAGCATCTTCGCTTTCGTCACCGGGCAGGCAGACGGATCATCCGGAATTAATCGTGGCAGGTCGAAGCGGTAACGCTTGAGTCCCTTCCACGATTTCGGCAATTGTTCTCGCGGCGGAATCATTTTGTTTGCCAGAGAGCGACAATCTTTTTGCATTTCATAAGTGCATTGAAATTCGAAAACCGGGCTATCGAGATTTGGAAGTTGCCCTCCGACATTTCCCGGAGCGCCTGGTTCGCCTGTTTCATGACTTCAAAACCCCACCGAGAACAATCACAGCCAGCCACCCAGTGGGAAAGCAACCCAGCGCCCAGAGCAAAGTCGCCAGCGAAAACCGCATGGAGGGATACCCGCTGCGGTCATCCCGGAGGAGAACGATCAATGTGATGATATCGGCCACCAAGGCAACCGTCGCCGCAATCCCCGCATTGAACAGAAAGCGGGTGCCCTGTTGATGCAGTCGATACCCGTGTTCGGGTATAAATGCGAACGCGTTGACCCCGAAAAAACACGCCACCAGGGAAATTGTCAGGCTCCGATGATGGAGAATTTTAAGAATGCGTTTCATGCGAACGAACGAATGCAGTCATTTCAACTCACTCAATCGAAAATCGTTTGGTATCGCCTTTTTCTTGTATTTCATGCGTCACAAATCAAACGTTAAAGATAATCGGTCCGGCGCAGAGATGTTCTGCTTTGCTCTACTGCCCATCTATAACGCGATGACCCCTTCATATTCACTCCCGTCCTCTGAACTTGTCCCCATTTTCAAACCACTGCCTGCCGAAAATAAGCGGTGACTTTTTGGGTCGGCTGGACGGTTTGGTTGACCGTCATTGCGCTGCTCCCCGAGAGTTTTGGAAAGGAGAAAGGACGCCGGGGCGCCACTTT
>JBGALR010000068.1:0-12705 GCA_044223735.1 Limisphaerales bacterium
CGGAGAGGAGAATCGCAACTGGTGGCTTGAAATCCTCAACAAACTGACGGCCTTGCCCAACTGCAATGCAGTTGATTCCCTTCAAGCATGAACCCCGAAAACTGCCTCAATTATGTGTGTTCAACTGAATCGTTCCGGCTCACGAGGGTGTTTTTTACCGGCTGACGCCTAGGGGTGGACGCCCCAAATTTTTTGGTGCGGCTCGATGCCTAATAGATCAGCACCGTGACCTTCTTGCGAAACTCGTCGTAGGAGAGTTTGTCATTCTGAAACGCCTCGATGTCCGCCTTGCGGGCGCGGAGGAGCATTTGATTGCCGCGCAGCTCGGCGCCCGGCGGGCGTCCGGACGTGCCTCCGACGAAACCACCGCCCTGGCCACCACCGCTCCCGCCCCCGGTGATGGTGCCGCTGCTGCTACTGCTGCTCGTGCTTGATCCTGAGTTGGAATACATCTTTTTCACCACCACCTTGGTGCCGGGGCCGCCGCTGGGACCGCTCACCATCAGGGTCACCGTTTCGTCGGACTTCAAGCCGCGGATGTGCGAGGCGTTCTTCAACTGCATGATCAGGTTCTTCTGAAGTTGTTCGACCTTTTCGGCGTCGTAAGGCTCCGACGACGGGCTGGCAATTTCGGCCAGCTTGTATTCAAACGGGCTATTACCGCCTTGACCCTTGCCCGGCTGATACAATTCGCGACGGGCTTCGTCCCATTCACTGGGCGGTTCCGGCTTGGCTTCGGTCTTTTCCGTGTTGACCGGCGGTTCGCTCAGGGGATAACTGACGTTCAGGAAGAAAATAGCGCCGTAGCCATCGATATAAAGATTGCGCGGTGAACCGCCGTCGAAGGAGGTGCGGACGGAGATGCCCATGGCGCGGCGCGGCGTGCCGTCCGGGCTGCTGGCGACTTTGTCGAGAAGACGGGCCATGATGTTCAAATCCTCCTCATTTTCGGCCATGGTCTTCACATCCGCGGCGTCTTTGGGAATGATCAGCGAACGGCTCGGTGCTGGGCTGCGTGCGATCACGTTCTGCAGCCGTTGGTAAACGCCGCCCTGCCATTCGCGCGCAGTGTTTCGGGCTTCGTTAGCGATCTCCATGGCGCGTTCCTTGAGGCCTTGCATCTCGGCGACGTTCGCATCAAGGTCCGGCGCTGGCGGGGCAAGCGGCGCGGCCGGCGGTTTGGGTGCCTGGGGCACGCGCGGCTTTTGAGGAGGCTCAGGTTCCTGCCCGAAGCAGGCGTTGAACGGCAGCGCCAAAGCGAGCATCAAGGAGTAGCGAATATGGTTTTTCATAAGTGTGTTTCTCTATCGGTCAGCCATCAGTTGTTGCTCTGTGAGGAGGGTGTGTTGAGTGAAGCCACCCGCACGAGATCCTGACGGGTGGCTTCAAATCCTGTTTGAGTGTTTACCGCGACGGTTTCCAGCTCGGTGCGCAATCGTTCGATGCGGGTATTGAATCCTTGCAGCGTCAGATTGACAGCCTGCCGCTCGCCGGCGCGCTGCGTTTCCTGGAGACGCGAAAAGTCGGCGAGCAATTGGACGGTTTGCGCATTCGCCGCCACCAACGTATTGGTCATGGTCGTATCCGCCTGACGTTGCACCTGGGCGGCGAGGTCTTTGACGGTCGCCTGCAGCGCGGCGATCTCCGCCGTGTTGTGCGAGGTCTGGCGGCCGAGGAAAATACCAAGAGCCAGCACGACCGCTGCGGCAGCGGCCCATTTGAGCATGGAGGGAAACGTCGCTCGCGCCGGTTTGCTCGCGGGTAGAATCCATGTGTCGAGCGAGGTCATGCCATTGCGCCAGGCTTTGACCTGAGCGGCGCACGCGGGGCACTGCTTCAGATGGGCGTCGAGTTCGCGCTGTTGCGCGGCGGAAACTTCGCCGTAGAGGAACGTCATCCAAACAGCGGCTTCGGGATGATTCACAGCGCCAGCAGTTCGGGAGTTTGTGTCCGGGGATTGCATAAGGAATTTTCGTTTAAATTTTTCAGGAGGAGATTCAATTGGGTGAGCGCCTCGGCCATGCGGGATTTCACGGTGCCTTCGGGAATGCCCATGACGTCGCCGATTTCGCGAAACTTGAGCTGTTCGTAATGCCGCAGCACGACCACTTCGCGATAATGCGGGGCGAGCTTGAACAACGCCTCCCGCACGAGATCGGCGCGCTCGCTCTTTTCCGCGTGGGCGGCCGGGGATGCTTCGTCCACCGGCAACGCGTCGAAGGTATCGCCCGCTTCATCGAGCGCTTCCAGTGAACATTCGGCGCGGCGTTTGATGCGGCGCAATTCGTCTCGGCAGAGATTCAAAGCGATCTGCCAGACGAAGGTCGAAAATTTTCCGCTCGGCTGCCACTCGGCTCGTTTCGCGAACACGCGGGTGAAGGCGGTTTGCGCGAGATCCTCGGCACGGTGGGTATCGCCGGTCATGCGGGCGCAAAGGCGTTCGATGGGTGTCTGCCAGCGCTGCATGAGACTGGCGAAGGCCTGGGCATCGTCCTGCAGCTTGACGCGCCACATGAACTGCTCGTCGCTCGTCTGGAACAAGGCTGCAATCAGGTTTCCCATGGCTTGAACGGACCCAGTCTATTCGATATTGCGACCGCGGCGCATCACAAAGGTGTGCCATCGCAAACGGCGATCACGGCGTCCGCCATCACTTTGGCGGTCACCACGATCGAGACGAACAGGAGGCAGGTAATGACGAACGCCCACGGCCGAACATTTTTCTTTAAAACAGAGGTAAATCCAGTTTTCATGATATTTATCGATTCAACGGTTCATGGGTAGAACGCGCGGGCGGTGGATTTGGTTCGAAAAAGTTTTGTGATTGGAGCTGCTCCCGGGAGTAAATCGCTGATCACTCGCAGTTCATTCTTCTTTGCACCTCTTTGGACATCTCCCGCGGACCAACATCCGGGCGACCGGCATCCATCTCGAAACATGGCGATTCGGATGAACTAAAGAGGGCCAAAGGTTGATTTGCACGCGTTGCCGACGTGGCGTTAACGATACCGAAAGCTTTGGTGGTGACGGATTGGGGTCATGAATACTATTTTTGAGAAGAATCGCCCGTACAACTTGATGTGGTGCAAGTTACATGCGTGCAAGCGTTTGCGCGCGAAATTCAGAACGCGGAAATGATTGTGGAGTAAACGCTCGTCGAGATAGCGGGGACAGGAATTGGCACCGGGCGGGGCTGGCAGGCGGCAACCCCCGGGCGCACTAAACGCCGAAGACTTTGCGGACGTACTGGCGGCTGAGCAGGTGATTCTCCACGACGGACCGCGTGATTTTCGTGCCGGGCTCGATGGCCAGTTCCACCGTTAAGCGTTGCGCGAGGTGGTGTTCCTTAATGTATTTGGCCACCGCCTCGTAATCGATATCGCCACTATCAAGATCCTCCCACCAGACACCGCCGCGGCTCTGGCGCAGATGGCACGTCGCCACGCGATTGCCGTATTGCTGGAGCGCATCGAGCGGCAACACGCCGCCTTTCGCAACCCAGTTGACGTCGAAGCACCAGCCGACGAGGTCCGGTTTGGTATGGTCGAAGATATAGTGAAATTCCCGCGCGTCATTTGCCATCTCGGGCAGATGCTGATGCAGCGCCAGTTTCATCCCGAGCGAATTGAGCGCGTCACCCAACTGCGCTAGCGTGGCGGTCTGGGTCTGTAATTCCTCGTCGGTCTTTTCGCGGCCGACGGATTCGGCGTTGCACACGATCACTTGAAAACCGGCGCGCTGGCAGATATTGGCGGCGGCGACAATCGGGGCGAGCGTCTCGGTCACCTTCGCCGGGTCATGAAAAACGGCACTCGTGTAGAGACTGACGGGCTGAAGTCCCTTGGCGCGGAGACGCTCGGCGAACTTCCCGTTCGCCTCGGGGTCTTTGACGTTGAGATAATTTTCGAGGTAATCGTAGCCGGCATCCCGCAACGCCGACATCACGCCTTCCAAATCGAGCGGTTTTTTGTCGCGCTCGGCATATTGGTTCCAGCCGTAAATGTTGGAGCCGACGAGCGCTTTCGCCGGAACTTTGGGAGGCGACTCGGCGGCAATTCCCATCCATGGTCCCAAAGTGGCGCTGGCCGCCACCGCCGCTCCGACGCGCTGGAGGAAATCACGCCGCGATTGCGGGGAAAGGGGATCCATCGACGAAACTGTTCGGGGAAGCGCCACTGAGAGTGTGCGGCGAAGTCGGGGCGGATCAACCGCCGCGACGCCGAAGCTGGGAGAATTTGCCGTTTTGACGCTGGCGCACCTCGTGGGCGGGCACGCGCGCGCGGGCATGCGCCGGGCGGTTGGCCTGGTTCAGATACATGCCCATTAACTGGGATCGATCCACGCTGGACTGCGGCGGCTTCAGCAACCGCTGAATCCGGCGACCGATCATATAGAGCCAGCTTTTCATGCGCGGCGACATTAAAACCTTAATGCCGCCGCGTGGCAATGTTTTATGCGAAGCGACGCGCTCAATCGCGACGGTTGCGCATCACCAGCACGCCGACCAGCAGGCCGACACCGAAGGCGACGCCGATGGATTCATACGGATGGGCACGAATTGTTTTGTCTGTGGCCTTGGCCGCTTCGACGGTTTTTTCCTGCAAACGATCATACATCTCACGGGCCTTGTCGACGGCGGCTTCCAGCTTGGCGCGCAACGCGCGTCCGTTTTCCCCCTCGCCCCCCATGGCTTCGCTCAACAGTTCTTCACCCTCGCGCACGGCCTCACTGAGGTCCTTCAGCGCCTTTTCACTTTCTCCACGATTTGTTGACATAATAATGTTCCTTTCTCAACTCAGCTTCGCTCACGACGCGGGCTTTGGCAAACCGGGACGGGAAAAATAATCCTAGTCGGTGTTATACCGGTAATTCATCCGCCCTTCCGGGGCGACGTCGCCGCTCAGGTAGAAGTCCATCACGTCGTTCGAGTGTTGCAAGTTGTCCGCCCATTTGAAATCGAAGTTCACCGCCGCCTTGCCTTTGGACAGGCCGAGCGATGAGCGGGGGATGGCGAGTTGCAGTTCGTTGCCGGCCATTCGATAGGTCACCGGCGCGACCTTCTTCCATTTCGAGCCGCCCACGTTCTTTTCCAGCCACGATTTGCCGTCGGCGCCCAGCGTGCGGTTGACGATGAAGTCGTAACCCTGCCAGCCGGTGGCGGGATTTTGGTCGGCATCGATCAGCAGACACATCCAGTTATCGCCCTTGGGGGGAGTCAGGGCGTCCTTGGTGCGCGCGTAGAAATAAATATTTTTGGCATCCCGAGCCACTTTAAGCAGCGCAAAATCGTTGCGGCCCGTGTTGTTGGTGTAGTGCAGGCCCGCCGCGCCGTCGTAGTTGCGGGCGATGGTTTCGCCGAGCGCGTCGGCGAACTCCGGTTGCACATCCTGCCACTGTGCGAAATCCTTCGCCAGGTCGATGGTCTTCGGCGATGACGCCTTGGGCAGCGGCGGCGCGCCTTTGTACCGGCGGACGTTGGCGACGAGTTGCGAATAGTAATTATCGCCGTGACCGCCTTTCATCGGCTCGATGTCGCGGCTGAACTCCTGGTCAAACTGATCGACGAAGACGATGGGGCCGTCGGGCTTGCCCCAGCGTCCGGCCGTCCACTCGTTCCAGCCGGTCACCATCACGAACGGCGGATCGAGTTCGGCAACCCGCTTCCACTGTTCCTGAAAATTGTAGCCCTGATTCACCGCGCCCGGCGCCTTGTCGAGTTTGCCGTCGTGAAAGCTGCGTCCCCGCGCCTCGCCGGTGCTCATGTCGGTCACGAGCCCGTCAGCCTGACGAAGGTTTTGCGCGACGGACACGTTGACCTGTTCCGGCTTGGTCGGATCCTCCGTGTAACCGAAGGGCTGCGGATACGTCGCCTCCCAATGCCAGGCGTAGTCGGTGTTCTTCATCGTGAACGGCCAGTGCGCGCGGCGAAGCGTGAAAAATTGCTGCAGCTCGGGACTCGCGTCCTTGGGATCGCAAATCATGAGCGGCTTCCCCAGCCACTTAAACCACAACTCGCGATACAGCCCGGGCTGATAGAGGTCGTGATAAATCTGCGCCGCCGTCTTGCCTGCCTCCGTGTTGACCATGAACGCGATCTGCGGCGTGCGACCGCCCGCCTGCCGGATCTGGCGAAACACATCGCACAAAACCATGTACACCTCGGGATAGGAACGCGCGTTGGTGGTGTCGAATATCAGCACATCGACGCCCGCGTCGGAGAGCAACTGCGCGTGACGGCGGAGCACCCACGGGTCCGTGTTGCGATAATAGCCATACAACGGTTCGCTCCAGTAATGGCTCGTGGCGATCGGCCCCCACAGCGGCGAGTTGGTCTTTTTTAATGCGTCGGGATCCTGTGCAAAAATTTTGGCGACGTCGTAAGGGCCGTCGCCATTCGGATTTTTCGCGTAATTGTCGTTGTGCGTGAGAAAATAAAAAATGCCCACGAACCGGTTGGTGCGCGGCGGACCCACTTCCGCCGGGGTCGGCAATTTGCGCCCCAACGCATCCGTCGCCGGCCAGGGAACGCCGGGATTGATCTGCGCCGGCGCGACGGTGTTTAAAAGAGCGCCGGCGAAAACCAGCCCGAGCGAGAGCAAACGCCCCGTTCGCTTTTGCAACGAGCCGCATTTTACACAACCGGCCACATCCACATTTTCAGAGACCGCAACAACACATGCATCCATGAATCGAAGAGTGAAGTTCCGTGGCGGTAAATCAAATCACAAAATTCGCTCCGGCGGCTCCCGCAGATTGTTTGGTATGGTCGGACCAGATCGGCGGTGAGCATTCGGATACGATGAATAAATTACGACGTTGAGACCGGGGCCGAATGTTAGGGCCTGCATTCCACGTCACCTCCAAAATCTCGAAGAGATTTCGTCCTCCAGCCCCAAGTTGCCGCGGCGGCAACTTGGGGTAACAAGAACAGCGGCAATCAACCTCGAACGAGGTTGCGTCCCAGTTCCCCGGCAAAAGAACAACGCGCGTTAAAATGAAAAGGCGCAACCTCGTTCGAGGTTGTGATTCCATTTGGCGTATTAACCCCGGGTTGCCACGGCGGCAATCGCGGGGCTGGAGGACGCAACTCCGTTGGAGTTGGTGGAATCAGCTATCGCTGATCGTCGGTAAATCCCGCCCCCAATACCCGGCTTATTTACACTGATCGAGAACTTGCTGAAGCTTCTTTTTAACAGGTGCGAGGTCCGAAGCGTCCGCGAGATTGTTGGTCTCAAACAGGTCGTGGGGAATGTCGTAGAGGCGGCCGTCGTCGTGGAGGAGGTAGCGGCTGTCGCGGGCGTAGCGTTTGTGGCCGAGTTGGGTGAAGGCCCAGTCGCGGGGCTGGCCGGGGCGGCCCTGTATTTGCGGGGCGAAGCTGTGGCCGTCGAGCTTTTTGTCGGCGGGCAGTTTGGCGCCGCCGAGTTCGGCGAGGGTCGGGAGGACGTCGCAGAAGTTGATGAGATCCTGGTTGGTTTTGGCGGCGGGCGTGGTGCCGGGCCAACTGGCGATCATGGGGACGTGGGTGCCAAGCTCGGTGACGGTGCCTTTGCCGCCGGGAATGGCGACGCTGCCGATCATGGAAGTGATGCGACGGTCGGTGCCGTTGTCGCCGGTGAAAATGATGAGGGTGCGGTCGCGCAGGCCAAGGTCGTCCACGGCGCTGACCATTTTGCCGACGAGGCGATCCATGTAGGCGACCATGTCGGGAAAGTTGGCAGGATCATTCACGATCGTGTCGTCGTCGCCGTTGGCGGCGGGCGACTGAGATTCCTTCTTTTTAGCATTCTTGCCCCGACCTTTGCGGTTGCCGGCCGCGGCCTCCTTCGCGGCGGCGGCGCGCGGGCTGCCGGGCGGCGCGATGTGCGGGGCATGGACGAGGGCCATCGGATAATAGGCGAAGAAAGGTTCGTCGCGATGTTCTTTCATGAAGGCGATGAGAAAATCGGAGAAGAGATCGTCGCCGTATTTGTCGGCGGGCAGTTTTTGCAACCCCTCCTTGCCGCTCCAGAGGACGGGCGCCCAGTAGCGGGAGGTGGCTTTGCCCTCGATTTGCCAGGCCCAGCAGAGCGATTGCTCGAAGCCGCACTCGGCGAGGTGCCCGGGATGCTTGGGAAATTCGCAAAGCTGCCATTTGCCGGCGATGACCGTGCGGTAACCGGCGTTTTTGAGGACCTGTCCAAAAGTCATTTCCTTGGCGGGATCGAAATAATCGTTCACTTCCTCGGCCTCGCCGCGTCCGATGAGATTGATCCAACTCGTGCGAAAGCCGTAACGACCAGTCATCAATTCGACGCGCGAAGGGGAACAAAGCGGAGTCGCGAACGCCTGGGTAAAGCGCGTGCCGGATTTGGCGAGGGCATCGATGTTGGGCGTCTTGTAGGACGTCCCGCCGTAACTGTTGATGACTTCGCGGCCCAGGTCGTCGGCGAGGATGAGCAAAATATTCGGCGGCCGCGAAGCGGCGGCGGAAATGCAGAGTGAGGACTGGAGAATGCAGAACGAAAAAAATAAAACGGAAAAATAGGAGCAAGCGGAAAAGCGGTTCAGGCGCATGGGAATTTGATTACCAGAAAAAAGCCGGGATGGGAATTTCCGAATTTTGATTGGTACCGTGAGCGTATCAAGATGATCGCGTTTGGAAAAGATGCGGCCCATGAGAATTTGGAGTATTATGAATTGCCCGCAGCGCAGGCCGCGCGGTTTCTGGATGCCTGACTTTGAATAATTTCGCATGAACATGAAAGCGCCATCCCGGAAGTGGCTCGAGAAGGCAATTGCGCTCGAGGGCGATTACGATCTCGTGGTGGGCGGCGGAAGTACGGTCTATCGCGGGCCGAATGCGGGGACGAAGGAGGTGGCCAGCGTTGTCGCGAAGGATGTCGCACAAATAGTCCATCCATTCCCGACGGATGCGGGCCACTCGCGCCGCACCCGGAGTTCGCGGTTTCAAGCCGGTCCGCAAAGAGTCAAGGTTGTGATCAATGGTGAGGTGCGCTATGTGCGTTCGGAGAAAAAGACCTCGTTGAGAGGGCGTGGATTTAAGAAAGCGGCAGCCGCAAAGACCTGAGCCGGGCAAATTTCATCAAGGGAGGGCGAAAGAAAGTTCGCCCTCCCTTTTTGTTTTCAGATCACGTGAGCGTGCTCATGCGGCGTTGTGGCGGAGGAGCTTGGCGGCTTCGTTTTCGCCGAACCAGTTATGCTTGTCGTTCTCGAGCACGAGGATCAGAACATGGAGATAAGTCAGAAATTGGTGAAGAAGGAGCAAGCGGAGCGGCAGTTTGGGCGCATGGGAGTTTGATTAATGGAAAAGGAAAGAGATGGGAATTTCCGATTTTGGCTGCGGGAGAGGGGTTGCTAAGCGGCTATCGCGCGAACGCGTAACGCTAAACTTTTCAAATTATAAGCGCTGCCGTGAGGCGCCCAAATGGACAACCGAAAATTGGGAACGGGCACAAATTTCAATGAGACTGATGAAAAAATCACTCAAGAAAATTCTTGGCAAAAGCGAATACGCATAAAACAATAGTTGAAAGGCAGGCATTAGATCCAACTGCAACTTTGGTGGGACACGAGAGATTATGAAAAAACTAAAGGTTTTTTTGGGGATTCTTGCATTTTGTGGAGTTCTAAAAACGCAATTTGGCACGGCACAGGAACTTCCCCCGCCGAATCCTTTCGATCCGATCTGCTCTTGGACGTTCAGCGATATTGACGGGTGGTCGAATGACCTGGGCTACAAGCCGATTTCGCACACCAACCTGTTCTCTTCTGAATTCGGCGACGGAACGGCCTTGGTGGTGAACAGCACCAACGCCGCGTGGCTGAGATTCAAGGTAAACGAGAGCGATGGAACCACCAACCTCGTGGTGAACCCAGGCAGTTTACTGATGTGGTTCGCGCCAATCTGGTCGAGCACCAATGTGGGCGGCACCGGCCCCGGGACTTGGGGTCGCTTCATCGACGTAGGTAATTACACGACAAATGCATCGTTCGGTTGGTGGAGCTTGTATACTGATCCTTGGGGAGGAAACATCTATTTTTCGGCTCAGACCAACAACGGCACTCAAGCCAACTATCTGTCCGCACCGATAAGCTGGACCACAAATGACTGGCACCTGCTCGTCCTTACCTATTCACCCACGAATACGGCGCTGTACATCGATGGAACGATAGCGACCAACGCTCCGGGACTAACAATCTGGCCCGGTCCGAACGTTCTCACGAATGGCTTTTACATCGGGAGCGCCACCAACGGCGCCGATCAGGCACACGGGATGTTCGACGATCTCGCCGTGTATTCATATATACTTACTCCCCAAAGCATTTCGAATTTGTTCTTTGGTGTATCCATCCAGTATTGGGCCAATCCCCTGAACCCCGCCAACATCGCTTCGGCTCCCTGGGATCCGCCTGTCCCGGAGCCCGGCTTCCGGGCGATTATGGGAACCGGATACGTCCACCTCGTCAGCTTCGCAACTAACTGCGTAACCAACAGTAGTGTGTGGTTGACGAACGTGACCGCTAGGTTAACGAATAACGGGACAATGAATCTCACGTTCAAAATCGGAGGAGGAGCACCGGGGATTTTATATGACATCTATGGCGCGGATGGACTTGTTGGAAACGCCATCACGAATGCACAATGGTCGTGGCTGGGGCAGGGTTACTCCTGTAGCACTTATACGATCACAAACCTGCCGGGGGTCACAGCGCTTTTCCTGCTCGGCAGCCCACAGGATGACGACGGAGATGGGCTGCCAAATGCCTTTGAAGTTCTCGTGAGCAAAACGAATCCACACGACGTAGACACGTATGACACCAGCATTCCTGATTGGTGGCAGTTCGTACATTTCGGAACCAACATCTTAGACCCATACGGTGACGCAGATGGTGATGGCTGGTCGAATATCCAAGAATATCAAAACGGCACCGATCCTGGCCATTTCGATACGCCTCCTCCACCGCAGAATGTTATGGCAAATTCGGATATCACGGGAACCAATATCACGGTGACGTGGAAATCCGGCGGCGGCCCCGTGACTAATTACGTGGTTGAATTTGGATACTATGATGATCTTGATGGATACACCTATGTCCCCACCACTGGCGTGGGCCCCACTACCTTTAACTACAGCGCCAGTTTGGACCACCCGGTGTCGGGGAACGGATATATCGAAATCGGCATGCGGGTCCGGGCCTATTTCACCAACGGACTGTCCTCGGTAAGCTATCGGGTCGGAGTCTCCAAATATGAGCCGCGCCTGACAGGCGAACTGCGGGGGATTCGAGGTCCTGGCGGACATAATTATCTCCTGACGTCTGGAATGCCTTCCGACGTTGCATACATACATTTTTTCAACGATGCCGGCGCAGGCTTCAATATGCCGATGTCCGACATTACGAATGGGATTGCGCGTCTGCCTGACAATATGTACTGGCTGTGGGCTCAAGCCGTTACGACAAACGGAGTTTTTGGGACTAAATTTGCCGTGATGCCTTACCGGGCGGAGGAATCCCTTTTTTACAACGTAACAAATTTCGTAAACGCGGCGGCACACCTAAAGGAGAATCTGAAGTTCCTTTTGAGATCAGCATCGCGAACCCAGACCTTCGCGTACTCATCCGATCAAGCTACGGGTTTTGGCGGCGTGGAGCATTGGACCTACGATAATCCCGAAGAGATATATCTGCGAGCGGCAAGCTCCACCAACTACGAATATTATGGCTACCACACCTTCAGCCCCTATCTCAATTATTCGTTCATGCACGAACTCCGCCCGATAAAAGAAAATATCTTGTGGAGCAATTTTGTCTATAATGTCGCCAACGTAGGCTACACGGGCACGGGTTCGGACTTTTACGGCGATGACGACACTTTGGCCCGCAACCTTTATGGGGAGCTTTATTTCTATTCCGGCACAGGCACTGAAACCAATTTGCCCTTCGCGCCAATCAGTACCGGTCGCTGGCTGTATTATACGGATATCACCGTTGACAATGCTTCAAGCGGACTAAGCCATGATGTGGGAATCACCACGAACAGCAGCGGAAAGTATTTATTAAGCACGGGAATCAAGAATTGCTATGGGCTAAACATCAACTCCGCGTGGCTGAGTTTTGGGGGGACGCTTCTACCCGGCGTGGCGAGCACTTTGGGAAGCCCATACCCCACCACCTGTTATTTTGAAGCCGATGCTCCCGTTTTGACGGCCATCGGCTATTATTTTGCGAGCCAGACACGGTTTTTTGACTACTACAATACGGGCTGGCCGGGCTATGGCCCGCTTCCCGGTTCAGCGCCCGCACTTCCAGGCTCGCCCACCTTCGCAGTGACCAATAGTCCGCCCCTCTTTGCAGCTTTTGGTGTTCCTTTGACGATCAGCGGTTGGGCAAAAAATGCCATAAGTAATGGATACAGCAACCATTTCGCCTATTTGGAACAATATTTCACAGCCGTCCCACAGCGTGGAAATAGTGGTGATGGTCCGTTGATTTTGCTCGGGTTTTTGAGGTTCCCGCGCAAAACGTGATCTGGAAGTTCGCGGTGCGGGTGGCTGAACCCTTATAGGTTGGTCTGGGTGGCGATGCTGTCCCATAGGCTTATAGGAATCCGGGGAAATAGGCTTGTTCGGGTCGGGCCAGGTTGCGGAAGCTGCCTTTGGCTGTCCCATAGCAAGCGAGCAAACCCAGCAGGTCCAGCTTGGA
>JBGALR010000028.1:0-92819 GCA_044223735.1 Limisphaerales bacterium
ATGGCGGTACCGAGCCCAAAAGTACAGTTACAAACGTGTGACAGAAATGCGACAAATCAGAGAAGCCTCAAAAACGGTCTCTCCACCCTCAGCCACCGCCTACTCCTTCCATCCCCAAGAACTCAAAATGAGAACTGCTGTTAACATTTTTGCTGGCACAACCGTCCGAAATAAGGTTAGATTTACCCTGCAGTCAGCGCTGTCCGATGGTGTAATGGTAGCACAAGGCTCTTTGGAGGCCTTTGTCATGGTTCGAATCCATGTCGGACAGCCACTTTTCCCCCGAAATTACGTCCACAGCTTTTCCGGATAGCGGCCTTCGTCCACCAAGGCGCGGACACTCTCAACCACTCGGGGGCGGTCCTCGCGATAGGTGACGCCGAACCATGAATCCGAGGTGCGCAACACGCGCACGCGCGCCTTGCCGGCGGCGACGTAATCGTTCACGGCGGACGGAATGTAATATTCCGATTTTTCCTCCTGCAAATTTTTCTTGAGAAACGCCGAGAACCCCTCGCGCAATTGGGGGAAAAGCGCGGGTGTGAAACCCCACATGTTCATCGACACAGTTTCCTCTCCAGTCAACGGATGTATGTTGCCGGCGGCATCGGTATAGCGGGCTGCGTGATTGTCCTTCTCGATTTTAGTCAATTCCGTGACTTCTTCCAAAATCCCCTCGGCATTGGTGCGACACAGGCCGCGCGCGACCGAACCGAACTCCGACAGCGTATTCTTCAAAATGAATCCAACCATCGCGTAATCAGGACTACCCGACTTCAAATGTTTCGCGAGCAGCTGAAAAGAGTTCTGTCCGTAGAAATCGTCCGCGTTGATCACGCCGAACGGCTCGTCAATCACATCGGCGGCCATGAGAATGGCGTGGCCGGTGCCCCAGGGCTTTTTGCGCGTGGCCGGCGCCCTGAATCCGGGCGGGAGATTTTCGAGTTCCTGAAAAACATATTCGACCGGAGCGCGACGCTCGAAACGGCGGCCCACGGATTCTTTGAACGGCTCCTCCAGATCACGGCGAATGACGAATACCACCTTGCCAAAACCCGCGCCGATCGCATCGTAAACCGAATAGTCGATGATGGTTTCCCAGCTGGGCCCGATGGGATCGATTTGTTTGAGGCCGCCGTAGCGGCTGCCCATGCCGGCGGCAAGGACAAGCAATGAAGGTCTGGTCATAGGGTGGACGATTCTGAAAAAATCATGGGTGCATTCATGCGCGTTGTCGTCGCACATGCTGCAAGTGAATTCGGGCGGGTCAAGGGCGGAGATTTTAGGCGACGCCGGAATCCATCCCTAAACCCGCCAGTGCGCCTGGCGCAACACCGCGTGGCTGTTGCCCTTCATCGTTTCATACCATACGGTCAGGAAGGAACCATCCAGCAACTCCACCGTGCTCGGATAGCCGAGATCCCCACCCATGCCGTCGCCGGAAATTGTCACCGGCTCGGACCAGGTGCGGCCGTCATCGTCGCTGAAGCGCGCTTGATTTCCAAACGGAGCGCGGCGATAGCCATATGTCATGAGCAGGCTGCCGCTGTGCAACCGCGTGAGAAAGGACGGCATGCCCCAGACACCAATCGTATGCGGCACCGACCACGTTTTGCCGCCGTCGCTGGACTCCGTTTGCAGCGTCTCTCCGTTGTTGGTTTTATTTTCGTTGCGAATCTGCGCCACGATCCGGCCATCGCCCGCCTCCACGGCGTGCAGTTCGTGGTATAGCAGCGGATTATCTCCGGGCCTCGTTGGTATCTCCGCAAGCCACTGCCAGGTCAGGCCTTCGTCCAGCGATTGCGCGACTCCGATCCGGGCCGGCTTCACCCACAACTCCTTGCCCACATAAATGATCCGGCCGTTGGAAAGCTGGGTCGGGCCATGCGGGCTGTTTACAATTGTCGGAATGCGCGCGGACCAGTTCAGGCCGCCGTCGGTCGAACGCATCACCCAGACGCCGACTTCCGCGCGGCGCTGCTCGGCGGACAACCGGTTGTGCGCCGCCAGCCACGCATCCATTCTTTCCGCCGGCCACGCATCGGGTTCACCCTTCTTTTTCAACGCCTTCGCTAGGTTCGCTTCGTAGGCCAGCGAGGTAAAAGTGGTGACAAGCAAGGTGCCTCTGGCTGTTTCAAAAATGCCCGCATCGCGATCGTCAATCTGGGTGTCGAGGATGACTTCCGGCCAGCCCCAGTTTTTTCCTTCGTCGTGTGAAACCATCACTTCCACGCGGCCAAAGGGGCACACGTGCTGTTCGCGCCCGCCGGAACAAACAAGCACCAGATCGTTGTTTTTGCGCCGCGTCAGCGTGGGCCATCCGTGATAATACTGCGGTTCCCAACTGATAACGCGGGTGTCGAGCACCTCGATCTTCAGCGCGGGAGCCGCCGCGGCGGCGCGTCCCGCACCCACTACAACTCCGGCGGTGGCGACACTGGCGGTACAGAGAAATTGACGGCGATTCATTGTCAAGATAGACGCTTCAGGCATCCACGCATTCAGACTTTTGGCTGCCCAACCCCGCGATGGACATCGTCACGATATCGCCGGCCTTGAGGTAGTGCGGCGGCTTCTGGCCGAGCCCGACTCCGGGCGGCGTGCCGGTGGTGATCACATCACCGGCTTCGAGCGTCATGAATTGCGATAGATAATGAACCAGGAAATAAACGTCGAAAATCATCTTCGACGTATTCCCCGTTTGCTTTCGCTGCCCGTTGACCTCCAGATTCATCGCCAGGTTGCGCACGTCCGCGATTTCATCGGCGGTCGCCAGCCATGGTCCGAGTGGATTGAAATTATCGGCTGATTTGCCTTTGGTCCATTGCCCGCCGCGCTCGAGCTGGTAATGACGCTCGGATACGTCATGCGAAATGCAGTAACCCACGATGGCCGCCTTCGCTTCGTCGGGCGACGCCAGATAGCGGGTGTCCCGGCCGATAACCACCCCGAGTTCCACCTCCCAATCGGTTTTCAAACTCCCGCAGGGAATGATCACCTGGTCGTGCGGGCCGCACACGGTATTCGTGCCTTTGAGAAAAATAATCGGCTCCGCGGGAATCGCCATGTTCGACTCGGCTGCATGATCGGAATAGTTCAAGCCAATGCCGATCACTTTGCCGGGCCGCGCGATCGGCGCGCCCCAACGCGCGTCCGCCGGCACATCGGGCAACGTTGCCGCCTTGGCGGAAAGTTGCGCCAGCTTCTCCCGGCCGCCGCTTTCGAAAAAAGCATGGTTCCAGTCGGTGAAATGCGCCGAGCAATCCTTGCGGACTCCGTCGGCGGCCAGCAGTCCGGGTTTTTCCGAACCGCGCGGTCCAAATCGAATTAATTTCATGGGGATTTTTTAAAGGTCCAAATCAGGCGGCGCGCGAAAACTCACGCAGGGCGCCATCGGTCGCTTCCAGCGTCCGGTCGATGTCCGCCTCCGTGTGCGCGAAACTGATGCTGCCCTGCTTGGCGGCAACCGGGAAATGGTAGATGCCGCGCTCGATCAACGCGCGGCGATAGCGCAGGTCGAATGCGCTGTCATGATTTTCCAAAACATCCCACCAATCGCGCGGCAGCTTTTTCGCGAAGTAAACACAACTTGCGCTGCCGAGCCGGCTGATCAATGCCGGCACGCCGTGCCGCGCAAAAATCTCGTGCTGTCCCGCCTCCAGCCGCGCGCCCAGTTTTTCGAGCCGGCCATATACGTCGTGTTTCGGATCCATCAACTTTCGGAGACACGCAATCGCCGCAGCGACGGGCATGGGATGGCAATTATAAGTGCCCGCGACCAAAACGCGGTTGCGTGGATCGTTGCTGATGGCGAGATCGAGATACGCCGCCTTGCCGGACAATGCCGCGATCGGATAGCCGTTCGCAATCGCTTTTCCGTAAGTCGAAAGGTCGGCGGTAACCCCGGCGAACGGCTGGTAACCGCCCAGACTCGACCGAAAGCCGGTTTTCACTTCATCGATCACCAGGAGAAACTGATGGCGGTCCGCCAGTTCACGCAGGCCTTTCAAGTATCCGGCGTCCGGCTTGACCACGCCGATGTTTTGCAACACCGGCTCGGTGATCAGCGCTGCGAGGGGAAATTTTTTCGCGACGGTTTCCACTGCCGCCAGATCGTTGAACGGGACCGCGTGTGTCAGCGCCTGTTCCTCCGGCGGGATGCCGGCGGTGATGGGCACGCGCGGGTATTCGTCGCCATGGATCGCGTGGCCGCCGAGCTGTTCTTTGGAACTCATCAGGTTGGTCGCAACCGCATTGTGATGCCCGTTGTAACCGCCCTGCGTCTTGATGAGATGCGACTTGCCCGTCGCCGCGCGGGCGATGCGGATAGCGTGCTGCGTCGCCTCGGAACCAGTGTTGAAAAACTGCACCTTCTCTGCGTGCGGCACGGCCTGGAGAAACAGCCGCGCCAGCTCGCCTTCCTCGCGAGTTGGACCGCTCCCGTAATTCGACAGATCCTGTTGCAGCGCATTCGCGACGGCGGCATTCTGGTCCTCATCGTTATGCCCGAGGATGTAGGGTGCGAAGCCGGCGTGGTAGTCGATATATTGATTACCATCGAGGTCCCAAAGATACGGACCTTTTGCGCGCACGAAGGAGATGACCGGATCGGCTTTGCGATTCAACGAAGCAAGCCCGCCAGGGATCAGACGGGAATTATCGTCCAGCAACTTTTCAGACTTGGGCCAGTTCATGGTTAATAGCGCACCGCGACCAGCCAGGGACTATAAGCCGTACGGCTCCAGAAGCCATCCGATAAATATACTAACCTACCGGGCAACACCGCTGGACAGCCCGTCTCTCATGCGACATGCTGCTCCGCCGCCCAACCGGGCTTCGCACAGAATTGTTGTAATATGGAAGAACCGTTGCCGGTCGCAGAATCGACGCCCGAGGCTCCCCAGCCGCGGACCACCTCCTTATTCGTGCGGATGTTGAACGTGTTCGCGGTTCCGAGCGAGGTCTTTGAGGAGGTAAGGTTATCGCCCCATCGCCTTTCCAACTGGCTCGTGCCGGCACTGCTGCTGGCCACTGTAACCGTCGCGACCGCCTTCGTGCTGTTTTCGCAGCCGGACATTCAGAAAAAAGCGCGTGAAGGCATCGCGAAAGTCCTGGAACAGCAAGTGAAGGCTGGCAACACGACCGAGCGAGATGCGGCCAACATGCAGGACTTCCTCGAAAAAGTCGCGCCTCCGGGAGTCATCGTATTCACGGCCGGACTCGGCTTCGCCCGGATTTTCTGGTGGGCGTTCATCCTGTGGATATTCGGCCTGACGTTCCTCAAATCCAGATTTCCCTTTTCCAAAGGCCTCGAGGTCGCCGGGCTTGGCTTAATGGTCGGAGTGCTCGGCTCGATTGTCACATTACTGCTCATGGTGGATATCGGGGAGGGAATGAAATTTACCATCAGCGATGCGGCCATCAACCGCCGCGCTGTGCTGATCAGCGGTGCGGCCAACGTATGTTCGATTTGGCTGCTGATTGTGATGTCCACCGGCTTGTCGCGGCTGGCCAACGTGCCATTTCTGCGGGCGGCGTGGCTGGTGTTCGCCTATTGGGTCCTTCAACAGACTTTCTTTCTGCTGCTCCAGGCAAGCCAGGGTGCGGCGTGAGCGCTTACCCGAGACCGTTCAGGAAAAAAAATCGGTCGAAGCCAGGCGATGAGCGTCCGCAGCCAAGCCACGTACCAGGTAGTCAAGGGTATTGAAGGCTCCGAAAGTAGCTTTCCGGCAACTTAATTCAAATCGACACTCCGACCTTACCGGCACCCCAAAATCTTGCAACGAGTTAAAGCCACTAAATTGCAATATTTATCAGCAAGCGCGGAATGATCGGAAATCGCGGAAGCATTTCACGTGCTTCACCGCGAAAAAATCGAACGGCGAACCCTCCTCGCTTCAAAACGGAATCCCGCCGCACACCGCCCGTTGCAAACGGGGCTTCTGCTGGACAACCCCCGAGTTTTTCCCCATCCTCGAAATCGAGGTCGGATAGGCCGCGCTTGATCCTGAATTTTCGCCATGAATGAACCATTGCCGCCAACGGACGCCCAACCCGAGCCGCCCATGACCCTGGCGGGACGGCTGCTCAACGTATTCGCCGCGCCGGGCGATGTTTTTGATGAAGTGGCCGTCAGCCCACCCTCCACCGCGAACTGGCTCGTGCCCGCGCTGATTCTCGTGGCCGTAAGCTGGCTGGGAGTTTGGGCGGTTTTTTCACAAGGCGCGATCCAGCAGCAGATGAAGGACGCCACCTACCAGGCGATTCAGAAGCAGGGACAGCGCACCCATCAAAGTGAACAGCAAATGCAACAGGCGGCGCAAATGGCGGAAAAATACAGCCTGGTCGCCGGGATCGCCGGCGGGCTGGTGGCGCCGGTGTTTGGCGCGTTGCTCACGCCGTTCTGGGGCGGCCTGTTGGTTTGGCTGATCGGCGACAAAATCTGGAAGGGTGGATTTTCCTACATGAAAGCCGTCGAGATTGCGGGACTCGCCAATATGATCGGCGCGTTGGATGCCATCATCCGGTCCCTGCTCATATTGGTAACCGGCAACCTCTATGCCTCGGTCAGCCCCGTGCTGCTGATTAAACATTTTGACCCGCAAAACCTGTATCACCCGCTCCTCGGCCTCCTAAACATCATGGTTTTTTGGGCGCTTGCCGTGCGGTCCATTGGCCTGGCTCGCCTCGCCCGCCGGCCGTTCGCCGTGGCGGCGGCCTGGATTTTCGGCATCTGGCTCCTCTACACCGGCTTCTTCGTCGGGCTGGGGCTCGCGATTCAGGTGATTACCAGGCGCGCGATGGGCTGAGACGCCCCGCAATCTCATTTCACACCCGAACGCGGCCTTTACATGAAACAAAACCGTTCCAAATGTGTCAGTATAGATAGTCAAAATGGCAACCCGTAAAAAACGCAGAAAACTCATCGTCTTTTCGCTGATCGCCCTGGTGCTGATTGGCCTGGCCGTCGTCGCGATTCTCAAAAAACGCGACATCATCACCACGGTCCAAACCGAAAAGGTCACCCGCCGCAACCTCACGGAAATTGTTCCGGCCAACGGCAAAATCCAACCAGTCCTGCAGGTCAAAATCAGCGCCGAAGTCAGCGGCGAAATCATCGACCTCCCGGTGAAGGAAGGCCAGTTGGTCAAAAAAGGTGACTTGCTGGTGAAGATCAAACCGGATTTCTACACCGCCGCGCTGAATCAAGCCGACGCCGCGTACAAATCTTCTCTCGCCGGAAAAACCACCGCCGAAGCCAACTTGCGAAAGGCCGGCGCGGAGTTCAAACGGAATCAGGATCTGATCAAGCAAAAGCTGATCTCCGATTCCGTCTTCGACGAGGTCCGGGCTGCCTACGACGTCGCGACCGCGCAACTCGACAGCGCCACGCATCAGGTGGACATGGCCCACGCGTCGGTGGATAGCGCGCGCGATTCGCTCGACAAGACCACCATCGTCGCGCCCCTCACGGGCACCATCAGCAAGCTGAATTCCCGGCTCGGTGAACGCGTCCTCGGCACCGTGCAAAACATCGGCACCGAAATCATGACGATTTCCGATTTGAACGAAATGGAGACGCGCGTGGACGTCGGCGAAAACGACGTCGTCCGCATCGCCGCCGGCCAAAAGGTGCGGCTCGAAGTGGATGCGTTCAAGGACCGCAAATTCACCGGCGTCGTGACTGAAATCGCCAATTCCTCCAAGGACGCCGGCATGGCCATGGCGAGTTCCAGCCAGGAGGCCACCAAGTTCGAGGTGCGCATTCGCATCCAGGAAAAAGAGGCGTTTCGGCCCGGCATGTCGGTCACCGCCGAAATCGAAACCTGCTATCGCACCAATGTGCTCACTGTGCCGTTTTCGAGCGTCACCAGCCGCCAGCCAAAAGACAAAAAAGATGCGAAATTGGCGCTTTTGAATGCTCCCCATGGCACCAACACGGCCACGGTCGCCACCAATGCAGTGGCCACGAACAGCGTTGCCACCAATTCGCCCGCATCCGACAAAAAAGCGAAGGAACTCACCAAACCCATCGAAGTCGTCTTCGTGACCGAAGGCGATCATGTCAAAATGAAGCCCGTAAAACTGGGCATCAGCGATGACAACTATTGGGAGATCATCGAGGGCTTGAGCGAAGGTCAGGAAATCGTTTCCGGCAACAGCAAGGCGGTCAATCGCGACCTGGAGGACGACCGCAAAATCACCAAGGGCGCCGCAGCCGGCGACACAGCGAAAGACAGCGAACGCAAACGGTAGGAAGGACGCCCCGCAACGTCGCCCGCGCCATGGCTCTCATTCGACTGCAAAAGATCACCCGCCGTTATCAGATGGGCGCGGAGACGATTCACGCGCTGCGCGAGGTCTCGCTCGAAATTGAGCGCGGCGATTACGTCGCCATCATGGGGCCGTCCGGTTCGGGCAAGTCCACCTTGATGAACCTCGTCGGCTGTCTCGACACGCCCACTTCCGGCCAATATGAACTGAACGGCGTCCAGGTCGGCCAGATGGATGACAACCAGCTCGCCGAAATTCGCAACAAGGAAATCGGTTTTATTTTTCAGACCTTTAACCTGCTGCCGCGCTCGGACGCGCTGCGCAACGTGGAGCTGCCGATGATCTACGCGGGTGTGGACACGGACGAACGGCGCGAGGTCGCCCTGGATGCCCTGAAACGCGTCGGGCTGGCGGACCGCGTCCACCACAAGCCCAACGAACTCTCGGGCGGCCAGCGGCAACGCGTGGCGGTGGCGCGGGCGCTCGTCAATAAACCCTCCATTTTACTCGCCGACGAGCCGACGGGAAATCTCGACACGAAGACGGGCACGGAAATCCTCGCGCTGTTTGCCGAACTTTCGCGCCAGGGCCACACCATTATCGTGGTCACGCATGAGGAGGAAGTGGCGCGTCACTCCCGCCGCATCATCCGCATCCGCGATGGCTTGATCGCCAGCGACGAACGCCTTGCCGGCCCCACGGACGCTCCCGCGGCATGAATTTCCTCACCGAGTTGAAGGAGGGCATGGCGATCTCATGGAGCGCGATTCGCGCCAACAAGATGCGCTCCGTCCTCACGACGCTCGGGATCGTCATCGGCATTGTCACCGTCACCTTGATGGGCACCGCCATCGAGGGTTTGAACCGCGCGTTCATGAACAGCATTTCCTTTATCGGCGCGGACGTGCTGTACGTCCAGCGCCAGGAATGGGGGCCGCGCTCGGAGGAGGACTGGCTCAAGATGCAGAAGCGGCGCGACCTCATGGTTGAGGACGCCGGGGTTTTGGAAAAGAGCCTCACGCTGGCCCGCGCCGTCACGCCCGTTGGTTTCACGGGGCGCCTGCTGAAATATGACAAACGCAGCGCGCGGGGCGTCACCATCGTGGGCGCCACGGACAAACTGGTGGTGACCGGCGGCATCACGGTCGCCGACGGCCGGTTTATCTCCGCCGCGGAAGCGGACGGCGGGCGGCCGGTGTGTGTGATTGGCTCCCAGGTGGCCACCAATCTGTTCCCGCGCGAGACGCCCCTCGGCAAAAGGATCACCATCGGCCAGCAGCCCTTTGAGGTCGTCGGGGTGCTGGAACCCCAGGGGAGCCTCTTCGGAAATTTCGACAATCAAGCCATCATTCCCATCCAGCAACTCATGACCTCGTTCGTGCACAGCCACCGCGTGGAAATGATCCAGGTGAAAGTGAACAACGCGGCTGACCTGGAAAATGCCCGCGAGGAATTGCACAGCACGATGCGGCGCATCCGCCGGCTTTCGCCGACCGATCCCGACGACTTCGCCATCAATCAACAGGACCAGATTCTCGCGATGGTGGGGCGCGTGACCGGCACCATCGCGGCGGTGGGCCTCTCCATCACCGGGCTGTCGCTCTTCGTGGGCGGCATCGGCATCATGAACATCATGTTTGTTTCCGTGGCGGAACGCACCCGCGAGATCGGCATTCGCAAGGCCATTGGCGCGAAGCGGCGCACGATTCTGCTGCAGTTCCTGATCGAGTCGGCGGTGATCTGCCTCATCGGCGGCGCCATCGGCCTGGCCATCGCGTGGCCCTTCACCTTCGTGCTGGGAAGATTTTTGCCCGCGTCGTTGTCGCCCACGATTGTCAGCATCGCGTTGCTGGTCTCATTGTTTACCGGGGTGCTTTCCGGATTTTTCCCGGCGTGGCGCGCGGCCCGCATGAACCCGGTGGATGCGCTCCGAAATGAGTGACGCATGAGCGCGCGTGGATCCCTCATTTTGCTGGCGGAATTCCGGGAAAGCCTGCGCATGGCGCTCGGCGCCGTGGCCGCCCACAAGCTGCGCTCGGCGCTGACCTTGCTCGGCGTGCTCGTCGGGGTTTTCTCCATCATCGTCGTCATGACCACCATGCGGGTCATGAAAAGTTACATCGAAGACGAACTCAGCGAACTCGGCAGCCACACCTTCGTCATTCAGAAAAATCCCGTCGTCTTTTTCACCCGGCCCGAAGGCATGGAGAAAATCTGGCGGCGGCCGAATATCACTCTCCAGCAAGGCCTGCGGCTGCAATCCAAAATGACGCTTGCCCGCGCCATCGGCCTCGACACTTCCTTCTGGGGCGGCCAGGTGGAGACCCGTTATAAAAAAACCGCGCCCACCGTGCAATTGTATGGCGAGACGCCCGGGAGTTTTCCGGCCAAGAACTGGAATGTGCAAACCGGGCGCGCGCTCGCCGAATCAGACGTTGAGAACGCCCGCGATGTCTGCATCCTCGGCCATAGCCTCGCGGAAAATGTTTTTCCTTTCGGTTCCGCCGTGGGCGAACGGCTGAAAATCAACGGCATCAATTACACCGTGGTGGGCGTGCTGGAATCCAAGGGGGGGTCGTTTGGCGGTGACCAGGATAATTTCGCCATCATTCCCATTACCACCGGTCTCGCCCGCTTCGGCCGCACCTGGCGCAGTCTTAACATCCTCGTGCAGGCGCGCGATCAGGAGACTTATAACGAGTGCATGGAGGAGGCGCGCGGTTTGTTGCGGGTGATTCGCAAGGTGTTGCCCGGCGAGGAGGATTCGTTCGAAATCGCCTCCAACGATTCGCTTATCACCCAGTTTAATTCCGTGACGATTGCCATTCGCGCCGGCGTGGCGGTGATCAGTTCCATCGCCCTGCTGGCGGCCGGCATCGGCATCATGAACATCATGCTCGTCTCGGTGACGGAGCGGACGCGCGAGATCGGCATTCGTCGCGCTATCGGAGCCAAGAAGCGGAACATCCTCACGCAATTTATCATGGAAGCGATCGTGTTGTGCCAGTTTGGCGGCATCATCGGCGTCGTCTTCGGCATCCTGGGCGGAAATGTTGCCGCCTACTACCTGGATCTGCCGCCGGCCATACCGTTCGATTGGGCGGCGCTGGGCCTGATCATTTGCTCCATCGTCGGCATCGTTTTCGGGACTTATCCCGCTTACAAGGCGGCGAACCTCGATCCGATTGAATCGTTGCGTTATGAATAGCGCAATTGGCTGTCAACGGCGGCTCAGCCGCGATTGCTTTTCGCGTGGGAACGTTTAACTTTAACCTACATGAAACCGTCAGGATTGTTGTTGAGTGTGGTGGCGGCGGGCTTTCTTTCCCTAGCTCCTGGGCGGGTCATGGCGGCGGACGCGCTTACGTTTCCCCAAGGACCCGTCTCGAACGCCACCGGCATCATCCTTGGTGGAACGGGTTGGTCCTTTGTTCCCACCACGGACATCCTGGTGACGAGTGTGGGATATCTCATTAACCAGGATGGCGGAAATCCAGATGCGGTCGTCACGATTTGGGCGGGCACAAATACTGTGATTGCGAGCTATACCGGGCTCACCAATCCTGCCGCTACTTTCCCGTCCCTTCTTTCCAAGCCCGTTCCGCCGCTGCCTCTCTCTGCCGGGCAGACTTATTCGATCATGGTTTATATTGCGCCACTTACCAACGCGGGCTTGTACATTTCAGTGCTTGATAATACCGGCGTATTTACCTCCAGTACGTTTAACGTCGCGTCAAATCTCAGCCAGTATGCGGCGCTGCAAATAAGCCAGGAAGGCGTAATTTCCGCCCCCGACAACAATCAGACCATTTTATATCTTGGCCCGACCTTCACCTACAGCCTTGGCGTGCTCGTCCGCCCCGAGTTGAGAATCTCGCTTCCCGATCCCGCCAACGTGCGCCTGAGCTGGACAACCAACTCGCCAGGCTTCGCATTGCAACAAAGCCCGGCGGTGACCGGAACGTATGTTGCCCTCTCCAATGCCCCGGTCGTTATTGGTCCGGATTTCACCGTGACGCTCCCGAATACCAACGCGGGATTTTTCCGGTTGGCCAAGCCTAATTAACCGCAGCGGTTTTCTTTTCGGGACAGCGTAGTTCTAATTGCTTCACGTTACCGCTTGTCCTTCCGGCCGCCTTGCAATTGCAAAACATTTGCAAAATGGCCCCGACGTCCTATGTTTGGAGCATGATTTCGAGGGCCCGCCGAAACCTGTCCGCGCTGACGTGCGTGGTCGCATTGGCGTGGACCGGTAACGCTATCGCCCGCCCCTTGAAAATCCTCACCAGCATCGTGCCGGTCTATTCGTTGACGGCCGGCGTTGCCGGCGACCTCGCCACGGTGGAGAATTTGCTGCCCGCCAATGTCGATCCTCACGATTATCAGCTTGGCCCGCGTGACCTCGCGAAATTGCAGGACGCCGATGTGGTGGTGATCAACGGCCTTGGCCTCGAAGACTGGCTGCTCAAGGTTTTGAAATCGGCGCGCCGCGACAAGCCTCCGGTAATCGTGGAACTGGCCGGCGGGCTCACCACCAACCAATTGATTTATGACGCGGACGCGCCCTGGGACCGCCCGACCTCGCACGTCCAACGCGACCGGGAAGCTCCCAATCCACACATCTGGCTCGATCCACAACTCGCGCAACACGGTGTGAAGAACATCAGCGAGGCGCTGCAAAAGGCCGACCCCGCCAACGCCCGGCTCTACGCCCGCAATACGGAAAGCTGTCTCGGCACGCTGCAACAACTGGACGAAACCATCAGGAAATCCACGGCTTCGTTTCGGCAGCGCGATATTGTCACGGAGCACAACGCGTTTCCCTATTTCGCCCGGCGTTACGGTCTGAACGTGGTCGGCGTGGTGCAGGAGGTGGACGACGTGCCGCCATCGCCCCGGCATCTCTCCCGCCTGCACGAAGCCATCCGCAAGGACAACATCAAGGTGCTGTTCACCTCCCCGCCTTCGCCGGGCCGCGAGGCGCAACGAGTCGCCGCCGATCTGAAGCTGCAACTCTCGAACCTCAACACCCTCGAAGTCGGGCCGCTGAAAGCAAACACCTACGACGTGGAGATGCGGGAAAACCTGGCCGCGCTCGAAAAATTTCTCCGTTGATGCACACTCATTCACATTCACATTCGCATTCGCACGCTCCTGGCGAAATGGCCGTGGAGGCGCACGGTGTTCGCGTATCGTTTGATGGGCGTCCGGTATTGCGCGGAGTGGATCTCCATATTCCGCGCGGCCAGCTCGTGGCCCTCATCGGCCCCAACGGCTCGGGGAAAACCACATTGCTCCGCTGTCTGCTGGGTCTCCAAAAAGTCGATGCGGGTGAAATCAAATTGTTCGGCGAAGCCGATCTGCGCCGCACGCTGCCGCGCGTGGGATACGTCCCGCAACGACTGCCGCTCGACCGCAGCTTTGTGCTGAGCGTGCGCGAGTTTCTGTCACTCCGCCTGCGGCAGACCCGGCATTGGTTCTGGCAATCGCGCAAAGCCGTGGACCAGATCATCAGCGAGACCCTCGTCGAAATCGGCGCCGAGCCGCTGCTGGACCGCCTCGTCGGGCAACTGTCCGGCGGCCAGTTGCAGCGCGTATTGATCGCCTTCAGCCTCCTGAGTAATCCCGAATTGCTGCTGCTCGACGAACCCACCGCCGGCGTGGACACCCCCGGTGAAAAAACATTCTACGAATTGATCGCCTCGGTGCACAGCCGTCACAAGCTCACTGTGGTTCTCGTGTCGCACGACCTCTCGATGGTCTATCGCCATGCGTCGTGGGTTTACGCGTTGAACGGCGTCATTTGCTGTGAAGGCACGCCCGAACACGTAATGAATGCCGAATCGCTCCAACAGGCCTACGGAATCCACGTCTCGCCTTATCATCACCACCATGCTCACTGAACCTTTCATGCAACGGGCGCTGCTGGCCGCGCTGCTCCTCGCGCCGCTGTGCGCGCTGGTGGGTGTATTCGTGACGGCCCGCCGCCTGGCGTTTTTCAGCGACACCATCTCGCACGGCGCGCTCGCCGGGGTGGCGCTCGGCTTCTGGTGGGGCATGGCGGACCCCACGCTGCCGATGGTCGGCTTCAGTCTCGTGGTGGCGATGGTGGTGTTGTGGTTGAAGGAAAACACGGAATTGCTGACCGACACCATTCTGGCCGTGCTGCTCTCCGGGTCGGTGTCCTTCGGCATCATTTTACTGAGCATGCTGAAGGGATATCGCGGCGAAATTCAACGGTATCTGTTCGGCGACATCCTGGCGATTGGCCCCTCGGAGGTATGGTGGGCCGGGGCGTTATTCCTGGTGGTCGGCGGCGGCGTGCTGCTAAACCTCAGTTCACTCACGCTGCTCACGGCGAGTGAAGAGGTCGCGCACGTCTGCGGCGTGCCGGTGCGGCGATTGAATTACATTTTTGTCCTCACGCTCACCATCGTCGTGGCAATGAGCATTCGCCTGCTCGGCATCATTTTGGTGACGTCGCTGCTCGTGATCCCCCCGGCGGCGGCGCGGGCGCTGAGCCGCAATTTCCGCCAGCAAATCGTGTTGAGCATTTTGGTCGGGCTGATGGGCGGGCTCGGCGGCGTCATCTTTTCCTATCAACTCGACGCCCCCTGCGGTCCGACCATCGTGTTGACCTCCATTGCCTTATTGATCATCTCGGTGATTGCCGGGCAAATTCGGTCGCGCCTCGGCGCCCCGCAACCGGCATGAAATCGCCTTGCCATAAACACCCGCACCACCGGCAGGAGATGTCGGCGTTGACCTCGCGCTTGCGCGGGCAGGCGCGAAAAATCACCGGCCCGCGTCAGGCCATTCTGGAGATCCTGCGACACCAGGAGCATCCGCTCACGAACAAGGAAATCCTCGCCGCGCTGCCCAAGGGGAATTGCGACCTCGCGACGATTTATCGTTCGATGCACTTGCTGGAAGAGATGGGCCTCGTCAAACGCTACGACTTCGGCGACGGCGCCGCCCGCTTTGAAATGGTGGCGGAAGGCGACGACGGACATCACCATCACCTGGTCTGCCGCCGCTGCACGGGCGTGGTGGAGATCGAGGAATGTCTGCTGCGCGAAATCGAATCCCGCATCGCGGCCGCCAACGGTTTCGCTGACGTGACTCACAAGCTGGAATTTTTCGGCATTTGCCCCCGCTGCCAGCGATAGGGCTTCCCGCGTGCGCTTTGCACGTTATTCCTTCAATTTTCGCCGCTCCGCCCGCCAGGAAATGCCTCAACGACAGCTCGGCCCGGGAACTGCTATCTTGCAAGTGTTGTGCGGTATCATGTTGTTGTCTTGTTGTTGTGCGGTGTTACCGCATTGAGTTGTGCTGCGGCCAGTCCAGTCCAATACACCACGGATGGAACCCCTACCGGTATCGAAGAAGAGATACGGTGGAAGGTAAATCGCGGGCGTTTTGATACCGCGAAGGAAAACACCACCCGCGCAACGGCCTATTCGGATGTGCCGGCGACTGCCGGACCCCTCGCTCCGAACCAGAGCCTCACCATTGCCGCCCGCCATCAGAGCGAAGACATGGCGAAATTGGGTGTGTTCCAACATGAGACAATCCCCGGGAGCGCCTTCTACAATGCCAGCACCCAACCCGAACCCTGGGACCGGATGACCGCCGAAGGGTATTCGTGGAATTCCGCCGCGGAAAATATCGCCGCCGGCTACGTCGGCTCCGAAGCGGCCTACGTGGGTTGGTGGAAAAGCACAGGGCATCGCGTGAACATGTATAACGCCTCGTTGCGCGAAATCGGCAACGGTTACTATTACTACGCTTCCTCGACTTACAAATATTACTACACGATGGATCTCGGCACCTCGGGCAGCGCCGCGTTTTTCACCGACACCATTTTCCGGGATGCCAATACGAACGGCATTTACGACCAGGCGGAGGCCGTGGCGGGGGTATCGATCGTTTTGCTGGTGAACGGCGTGCCGACGGGCTATTACGATGTTTCCACGTCGGCGAGGAGCTTTGCCCTGCCTATCCAATCCATCGCCAACGCCGCCACGGTGCAAGTGGTGCTTTCGAATACCACCGCCGCCGCCGTCACTTTGAGCATCCCGAAGGACTACGCAAGTTTCACCACGGTAACTCTCCCGGTGGGTGGCAGTCAGGTGGTGGGAACGTTTGCCAAGGCAGCGTCCAAAAACTTCGGCTTTCGAAATTTGACACCCGCAGTGACGACCGTGGTTTCGTCCGCGGTCAATCTCAAGCCTTGGGGCACCAATCTCATGCTTTCCTGGCCGTCGCAAATTGGGCAGCAATACCGTCCGCAACGCAGCACCAATTTCGTTTCCTGGGTCAATCTCACCTCCACCAACCTGCCGGGGACCAGCAGCAACATGACCTTGCTGGATCCCATCACCAGCGGTGGAAAATTCTACCGGCTGCTGATTCAAAAGCCATGAGCCCTGCCGCTCCCGGCAACACTCAAAAAGACAGGAAGGCCTTGTAAAATTGCGGGCCGTCCAGCGCCGCGTCGTCCACGACTTCGAACACACCGTTGGTGTTCACCACATTGGTGAACGTCACCCAATTCACGAAATTGCTGGAGCGCTGGATGCCGTAGGTAAGACCGGGTTCGCCGCTCAGCACGAGGCGGGGCGCGTCGTTCGCGACCCCTGACTCGGGCTCAAACCGCACCGGCCGGCTGAAATCTTTCAATACCACCGACATGTAGGCATTGCGCACGGCCGAGTTGGTGATGGTCTCGAAGGGAAAACCAAAATAGATGACCTTGCCGCCACCGGCCGAACCATCATACCGGATGCCGGCCGCGCCGCCGCCGAAAGTGGGATAGCTCAGCAGGGCGCTCGCGCCCGCGCCCGTGGGCGTGACGGCATCCGGAAAACCCACCCAGAAAATGCCGCTGCTCGCGTCATCGAAACCACCGCTGGCTTTTCCGGCCAGGATCGAAGCGGGCACCGGATTAAAGGAATGCACGCCGGAACTGTCGTTCGCGTCGCCGTTTAACGAAGCGTGGAGTTGATTGTGAAAGAAATTGCGGTCCGCCACGCTCGGTCCGGAGGCGCGGTCAAGGTCCCATCCGATTTCCGAGCCGGACACAAACAAATCGCCACCCGCCGCGAGAAACGCCGCCACCTTGGTCTGCGCGGCGGTGTTGAACGTCCGATTGGCGGTCGATTGATTGCCGCACTGCCAGAGGACGATTCCATAATCCAAAAGATTGATCGCTCCGTTGGTCACGGATTGCATCGCGCAGGAATCGAAGCCCATCTGACCGGACGCCGCGATCGCCTTGCCGTGCGGCACCACGTAATCAAACGCATTGATCGAGCGCGGCAGCACGCGGTCCATCGTGCCGGCGTTGCCGTTGAAGCCGGGCGCATGATAATTGCGCACGGAGGGCGTCTGCCGCAGGGCCGTGGTTCGATCAAACCGGTTGAATCCGTTTACGAACAAAATGCGCGTGGACATCGGATTCGACGCCCGGCGGCAGCCCACCGTCTCGGACGGGAACGATTCGCCGCCGGCATTGGTGGCCGCAATGCGAAAATAATAATCGGTGTCCGCCAGCAAGTTGGTGATCGTCAAGGTTGTGGAAGCAACTCCGCTGACCGTGACGGGATTGCCGAAGCCGTATCCATTCGTCGAACGGTAAATCACATAGCCCGTGGCGACGCCGCTGTTCCCGTGGTTAATCGGCGCGGACCACGAGAGCGTGATGGCGCCGTTGGCGGCCACCGCACGGACGTTGAACGGCGACTCCGGCAGGAACACCAGCGGCGCACCGTCAAATTCATTCATGTAACGCACCACGGCGTGATTCACCGAACGCGCAATCCAGCTTCGCGCCTTGGGATCGCGCAGCAATTTTGCGTCGGAGGCGTTGTCATGGAAGGCAACCTCGACAATGGTCGCGTCCATTTCGTAATTCAGCGTGTCCCCGCGAATTTCGCCAAACGCATAATCGCTGCGGGCAAACGTGATATCGCTGCCGCTGTTAAAAAACGGCACTTCGAGCGGCGGCGAGCCGATGGCCACCATGTCATTATTCACCTCGCTCCCGGTGAGTTGGGCGAGACGAAACTGATTGGGCGTCGCCGTGCCCGGAAACAGATTGGTGTTGTTGAACAAGCCGACGTCGCCGCGCGCGGTGGCGGTGTTGGTGTTGCCGGTGGAGGCGTTCGAATGAAAGCTGATGTAAATCCGCTTGAACATGTTGCCCTCCGCCTCGCGATTCATTTCCGCCGCCATCCTGATCGGCGCGCCCACGTTGTCGTCCTGGTCGCTGCCGGACCCGTTGTAAAGGCTCGACGGTTGTCCCTGGCCGACGGCGCGCTGCACCCAGTAACGCGAGCATTCCTCCTCGCGGGGGTAGGTGGAGATGTTGGGCGTCTCAGTGCCGCCCGGCGTCGGCACCACGTCGCCCATGCCGTTGCCGAAGCGTATCGTGTCCGCGATCACGACACTCGTGCCGATGGCGCCCTCTCCGAGGTTGCTGATCACGACCGAGCCCTCTGCGATGCTCGAGCCGGCATTCAAATAATATGTGCCGAGATAAACCCACCCACTGCCGACCATGTGATGCGGGATCCGCACCTGCGTCTGTCCACCGGTGTGGTTGATTCGATAAAGCTGGTTCGTCCGATTGGCGCCGACAAGCACCCACGTGTAAATCGGATAAAAGCCGGTGACCGGAATTGCCGGCGTGTAGGTGGCAGTGGCCGTTTCGCTGGCCGCAAGGGAAGCATAGCGATATGGGACGGCGCCCGGAGCGCCGAAGTACGTCGTCGAGGTGCTGTCCGCCCAACCGCCCGCGTAGGTCACAGCGGGACTCGTGTTGTCCAGGATCACTTCATTCGTCTGATTCCCAATCGGACGAAACGGCACCACGATCGCGCCCGCGTTAAAGCAGTAGTACGCAAACATCGTCATCTGATCCAGGTTGCCGAAGTCCTCGACCATTTGTGTGCCGGACACGACGCCGCGTTGCGTCCCCCAACCGGTGCCGCTCGCGCTGGCATTTTGATAAGTCCAGCCGTGGCCGCCGCTCGTATAGACAATTCTTCCGGTCAACGCTCCCTTGGGCTGTCCTGTGGCGGGGGCGATGGGGCCGACCGCGCGGGCCATCTCACCGGCCGTCAATCCCATGATCCATACACTCACCAACACAAAGGCTCCGCGCCATGAACGGCGCGCCCGCAACCATTTTTTCATAAATGAATCGTTCCGACAATTTGTCCGCCGGCCCGCTATGGCCCCGGCGATGCGCGATAATACCGCGAAGCGTTGCTGGTCGCGGCCGAATCGAGCAGTTCCACTGGAAGGTTGGTGATCGTGATGTTGGTCAGAGCGGCCCAGTCCACGAGGTTGCTCGCGGTGGTCACCGCATAACTTCCCGGCTCGCCGCTCAAGGTAAGTTTTATCTGATGATCGGGCAGCAGTGTAATGGCGTCGAATTTCAGCGGCAGCAACGGTATCACGGTGAGTGTCGCGTTGGTCGAGGCCAATCCAGCAACATTGGTAATGACGACGGAATAGGTCCCGGAATCGTTCGTCTGAATTTGCAGCCGCGTGTAGAGACTATCCGTGGCGCCACTGATATTGGCGCCGTTGAATTTCCATTGATAAGTGAGCGGCGCGGTGCCGCCCACGGCGACTGCGAAACTGGCATTGGTTCCCGCCTTCAACGACAGGCTCTGCGGCGGCGTGACTATATAAGGACGAAGATTGATCGCGAGTGTCGCGACCTGGCTCGTCGCGGACCCGACCGCATTCGTGACGATGCAACGATAACTTCCCGCGTCGCCTGCCTGGAGACTGTTCAATGTGTAACTTGTGCCGGTCGCCGCGGTTCCCTGGCCGTTGAACTCCCAGCGAAAGCCGAGCGGCGCGGTGCCGGTGGCGGCGACGGTGAACGTGACGGACGCACCTTCGTTCGTCGTTGCGCTCTGCGGATCAAGCGTGATGACCGGCGGCACCAGCACGGCAAGAATCGCATTGGTGCTGACCATTCCGCCGGCCGCATTGGTCACGCCCACGGAATAACTGCCCGCGGCGGACGCCTGAACATTATTGAGCGTGTAACTCGAACCGGTCGCACCCGCTATGTTGGTTGAGTTCAAACGCCATTGATACGTCGGCGATGGCGTGCCCGAGGCGGCGGAGGTCAGGGTGACGTTCGCCCCTTGCGTCACCGTCAGACTCGACGGTTGGGTGACAAACGCGGGCGGTATGGCGGCAATCAATACACGAACATTGTCGAAGATGCCAAAGTTGTCCGCGCCGGGATTGGCGATGGAACTGTAAGGATCGAAATACCCAATCATGACGTCGCCACCGGTGAAAGCGGTGGCGTTGGTCCGTTGCGCGATGACCACGCCGTTCATCAGCCAGGTAATGACGTTATCGACCTGGCTCACCTCCACCTGCACCCAATGCTTGCCCGGCACGCCAGCAGTCTCGTAGGTGGGCGAAGTAAAAACCGACTTCCAGAACGGATCGGACACATTATCCGTTATGGCGCCGTTGATGCCGAGACCGCTGTTCGCAAAAGCAATTTGCGTGGGCAGACCCGCAGCGTTGCCCTGATAGGCGCGATAATCGCTGGCGCCGCTGCCGCCCTCGCCATCCACCGCGAACCACAAGCCATCGCTCGCCGCGCCGGTCAAGGGCCAGTTAATGCGTGTGCCCGTATGATTGAGTCCCCATGATCCGTATTCGGTGGAACCGCTGCCGCCGCCCGCCCCGCCGTTGTAGTTGATCCAGAAATCAAAGCGTAGCGAGTAATTATTGCTCAAGCCGAGACTTTTTGGATACAAGCTCAGGCCGGAGGCCGACGCCACTGCGTCGTTTTTGTTTACCGTCAACTTCAAGCCGCGCGTGCTGCCGCCGGCGCTGGGAGCGGGAGGAATAAAATTGGTGACGCCACCCGAAACAAACTTGGTCGCGCTATAATCGAATGCCCAGTTGGTCGTAAAATCGGACGTGCCATTCACCGCCGCCCAGTAAAGATTCCAGCGCGCTGCGCTGTTGGTTTCAAAGTCGTCGGCAAACGCCGTCACCCACGCCGGATTGACCCGCAACGTCGCAATGACACTCGTCGACGCGCCGTAGGTGTTCGTCACCACCACGGAATAATCCGCCGCGTCGGATGATTGCAAATTATTGAGCGCGTAACTCGAAGTGGTCGCGCCCGCAATCTTCACGCCGTTTTTGCGCCATTGGTAAGCCCACGGAGTTGGCCCGGCCACGCCAACGCTGAAAACAAAATTCGATCCGAGATCCGCCACGCTGGCCGCCGGCGGCTGGTTCGTGAGACGAGGCACTCCGCTCACCAGTTGAATGAAATAGCTCCAATTCCAATAGGGTCCCGGGTCGGTATGATCGTTGCATGTGGGATCGATCGCCGGATAATTGTTGGTCATATACGTCCGCCACGCGGCGTTCTGCCATTCGTTGTGGCCGATGATGTGATTGCGGTCCTTGGGAATGCCGTATTTGTCGCAGAGGTACCGCTGCAAATTCGCGGAGGTTTGATACATCGTTTCCGTGTACCAGGCGGGACTGCTCACAAACCCTTCGTGCTCGGTGCCGAACATCCAGGTGTTCCAACAACGGGCGTGCCATGCATATTTCGATTCGCGCACCGACTGCGTGATTTCGCCCGCCGGCGCGTCGCCGGGGTCGCCTTCCACATTGCCGTCCTCGTCGCTGCCGTTATGCACGCTGTTCAACAGATAATAAACGCTGGCGGAAACATTGAACCCACCGTTGGTATTCAAATCGCAGCGATTCAGATAGGACACGGCCGCTTCGTAAAACATTTCCATGTCGTGGATCACGACGAATTGATGGCCGTTGCCGGAGTTGTAATACTTGGTACAGGTGGCGGGATTCCAGATCGCTGACGGATAATCGGGCTGAGCTTGGGCGGGCAGGGCGCCGACAAATAGGGACACCATCACCGTGAGCAAGGCCGCCGTTTTGGGCAAAACGGCATTCAGGCGGAATACAAGGGCACCACGGCAGCAAATCAGACCGGTGCGGGTCAAAACAACAAGATTCATCGGCACATCAAAAACGCTGTCTTAGCATACCAAAAAACCCTGATTTTTCAATTAAATAAGGCCTTAAACTCCCCGCCGCCGCAACCGCTCCGCCCTAATGACCGCTTGCCACCCAAAACACTTCCTTTTAGCCTCAAAACCCGAATCAATTTGCATCGATGAGCTCTAAAAAAACCAAGGAATATTTCCCCGGCGTTTCCAAAATTCAATACGAAGGCCCGCACTCGAAGAATCCCCTCGCGTTCAAACACTATAACGCAGACGAGATAATCGAAGGCAAATCCATGAAGGATCACCTTCGTTTCTCGGTGACTTATTGGCATACGATTCGAGGCCAGCTCGCGGACATGTTCGGAACGGGCACGGCCCTCCGATCCTGGGAGGACGGGACTAATTCCATGAAGATGGCCGAGACGCGCGTGCGCGTGGCGTTCGAATTTCTCGAAAAGCTGGGTGCGCCCTACTACGCCTTTCACGATCGCGATGTCGCGCCGGAAGGTCGGAACCTCCGCGAGAGCAACCGCAATCTCGACGTCATCGCGAAACTGCTGAAACAGGAGCAGGCGCGAACCGGCGTGAAATTATTGTGGGGCACGGCCTGTCTGTTTGTGCATCCCCGATTCACCCACGGCGCGGCGACGAGTCCGAACGCGGATGTGTTCGCCTATGCCGCCGCGCAGGTGAAAAAGGCGATGGAAGTCACCCACATGCTTCAGGGCGAAGGCTACGTATTTTGGGGCGGTCGCGAAGGCTACAGCACGCTGCTCAATACCGACCTCAAGCGCGAGATGGATCATTTGGGCCGTTTCCTGCAACTTGCGGTCGCGCACAAAAAGTCGATCGGCTTCAAGGGACAATTCCTGATCGAGCCGAAGCCCAAGGAACCCACCAAGCATCAATACGACTCCGACGCGGCGGCCTGCCTCAATTTTCTTCGTGATTACGACTTGCTGGAACATTTCCAACTCAACCTGGAAACCAATCACGCCACGCTCGCGGGTCATACGATGCAGCACGAAATGGAAGTCTCCATCGCCGCCGGCGCCCTCGGCTCCATCGATGCCAACACCGGCGATCTCCTGCTGGGCTGGGACACCGACCAATTCCCGACGAACGTTTACCTGACCACGGAAATCATGCTCTCCATTCTGAAAATGGGCGGCTTTCGGGCGGGCGGAACGAACTTCGACGCCAAGGTGCGCCGTGAAAGTTTCGAGCCGGTCGATTTGTTTTACGCGCACATCGGCGGCATGGACACCTTCGCGCGCGGCTTGAAAATCGCGGCGGCGATTCGCAGGGACGGGCGGCTCGCGGAATTTGTCCGCCAACGCTACAGCTCCTGGGACAGTGGCATCGGCGCGAAAATCGAATCCGGCAGGGCGAATTTCAAAGACCTCGAAGCGTACATGCTCAAGCAAGGCGACATCACGCCAAACACGAGCGGCCGCCAGGAGTTCCTTGAGAATCTGATCAACGAGTTCATTTGATCGGCCAGCCGGCGACGAAACGGCGCCCGACTGCGCAACCGATCACCGAGCCGAAGATGGCTCCCGCGATGAAATCGGAAAACCAATGGATGGTCACCGAGACGCCGACGCCAACGTACAGCGCGTAGGTGAGGGCGAGATAACCCAGCCATTTTTGTTTACGACACAAAATGAACACCGTCACCGCCATCGCGAACGCGATGGTGGTGTGCGACGAAGGCCAACCCCAGAAAACGCCGCCCCGCAGAAAACCGAATCGGAAGACGTGCGTCAGATCCACGTCGAGTTGATGGCTGGGGTGTCCGCGCCCGGTGACCGCCTTGTATGCCGCCGCCATGATTCCGCCGATCACTTCCGCCTGCGCGATTGCCCAACCCGCTGTGAGGGCTTTTTGATTTCGCGCGATTCCGCCGAGTATCAATAGCGAAAGCGGCAACAGCACCGGGAGATACAGTCCCACCCGAACGGCGGCAAACATCCACGTCCGCACGGCATCCGCACGAGTGGAAACAAACCACCACCAGTCGAACCCGGTCATCACCAGCGCAAAAGTCAGTGCGATGGCCGCCACATGCCACCAGAGCATCCTTACTCGAAAGCAATCGATGAAGCTGGCCGGAAGCGTCAGAAAGAATTGTCTCATGCGGGAGCGTTCGTGCTTCGCGGGCTATGTGCTGGCGGCTGACAAAGGGGCATTAACAGACCAAACGCCTCAAATTCTTCGATTCCATAACGCGGCAACCTGCTGGTTTGACGTCACTTTACCACCATCTCCTCCAAATTACCCCGCAAAATACCCATAATTATTCGGTAACATTTTCGGCGTTTCGCTTCTGAGAGTCGTGTATGAATACTCAAGTGATTCCGAACGTGCCGGGCAAATGTCCCCAATGCGGCGCACCGCTTCCATCGGGCGCGCTGGCCGGACTTTGCCCCGCCTGCCTCCTCAAAGAGGGCGCGGCGGCGGATAGCGGCACGCATCCCCATGCGAAACCGTTCGAACCGCCGAGCGTGATTGAAGTGGGCCGTCTCTTTCCGCAACTGGAGATTCTCGGTTTCCTTGGCAAGGGCGGCATGGGCGCGGTTTACAAGGCGCGCCAACCGGTGCTGGACCGTGTGGTCGCTTTGAAAATCCTGCCGAGCCAGGGCGATTCGGAGACCGCCTTTGCGGAACGATTCAGCCGCGAGGCTCGCGCGCTGGCGCGCTTGAGCCATCCAAACATCGTGGCCGTGCATGAGTTCGGCCAGGTGAACGGCCTGCACTTTTTTGTCATGGAGTTCGTCGATGGCGTCAATCTGCGGCAGTTGCAGAAAAGCGGACGCCTTTCGCCTCGGGAAGCCCTGCAAATCGTGCCGCAAATTTGCGACGCGCTGCAATACGCCCACGACCAGAATGTGGTGCATCGCGACATCAAGCCGGAGAATATGCTCGTGGACCGCAAGGGCCGCGTGAAGATCGCCGACTTTGGCCTCGCAAAAATTCTTGGCACCGACCCGCAGGACTTGCGTCTCACTGGCGAAGGCCAGGTGATGGGCACGCCACACTACATGGCGCCGGAGCAGGTGGAACGCCCGTTGGACGTGGATCATCGCGCGGACATTTTTTCACTCGGCGTCGTCTTTTACGAAATGCTCACCGGCGAATTGCCGCTGGGCCGGTTCGCACCGCCTTCCCGCAAAGTGCAGATGGACGTTCGGCTTGATGAAGTGGTTTTACAGGCGCTCGAAAAGGAACCGCAACGGCGCTATCAGCAGGCGAACGACATCAAAACGGCCGTTCAAAATATCACCACCGCTCAAAGCGGCGCCACGGCGCGCGCGGCGGACCCGGCCACTGCTTATCGTCTCCCGCAGTGGGCGAAGGGAGCGGAATTTCGTTCCAAGGCGACTCTCTTTGGCCTGCCGCTTGTTCACATCGCGACGGGCATTGATTCCGAAACCGGAAAGCGCCGCGTCGCCACCGGCATCATCGCGGTGGGAGGTGTCGCGCGCGGGTTTATCGCGATTGGAGGACTGGCGATGGGCGGCGTCGCTTTTGGCGGATTGGCCATCGGCGGATTGGCCATCGGCGGCTTGGGCCTGGGGCTCTTTGCTTTTGGCGGTCTGGCGGCGGCATTGATCATGGCTTTCGGCGGCGGCGCGCTGGGCACCGTGGCGATTGGCGGTGGGGCGGGAGGTTACTGGGCGGCGGGCGGCGGTGCGTGGGGAGTGCACGTCCTCAGCGCCGCCCGAATTGATCCGGCGGGGTGGGATTTCTTCCAGACGTGGCTGGGATTCTTCTTTCGCTGGGGTTTCACGTTTGGAGTGGTTTTAACGCTGGCGGCCATGCTGCTCAGCGTGCTTCTACCCGCCTGGGTGCAGGGACGTGAGCGTGGCGGCTCAGGCATCTCGAATCAACTCGGGCTGGGAATTGCCATCGCGATGTTGTGTATACTGCCGATTTTTTATGCGGCCCCGCGATTTGATCTGCCCGACTGGTATCTCGTCAGCGGTCGCGTGGTGGACAAGGAAAGCGACGGCCCGGTTTCGTTCGCCACCGTTGCCGCAGCCTCGGCCGAAGAGAAGCAGCAGATTTTTCGCAAGACCCGCACCGGTTCGAACGGAACTTTTTCCATTCTCCTGCCATCGCCCGGGAACTTGCTGAACGTCTCCGCGCCGGGGCACGAAGATAGGCAACTCACCTTCACTCCCGGCGAGTTCAGCCACAAACATCACGCCCGGGTGGACATCAAACTGGGTTCGTCCACGGAGTCATCCTGGGCGCCCGCTCTTGACCCTGGCGAAAAGCCGAATCCCTCCAAAATTTACGACGCGGCGAAGGCGCTCGCGTCCTCGGGAGAGTATCCGGCGGCGCTGGAGCGTTACCTCTGGTATTGGAACAACGCACTGAAATATGATCGCGCCCTGACCGGCGTGCGGCTTTCGTTTGTGCTCTCGGATTGGGTTGAACTGGGCAATCATTATCCTCCGGCGCGAAAGGCGCTCGTCGACATTCGTGATCGCGACACCCGGACCTTTCTGGACGGCCATGGCACATTCGACCTGTTCATGGATGTCTCGTCCCTGAACAATTATCTCAAGGACGACAACGCCACCTATGAGCTGTTCACGAAGCTGGAAAAGCTGGATCCGAAACTGGCGCAGCAATGTTTCGGGGTGGCGCAACCGGTTTTGTTCAAGCAGGGCGACTATGCGTTGTGCCTGCGTTACCTCGGCGAGCCGAAGGCGGCGTTTGAGCGCATTCGCAACTCCTGGGAAATGACGAAGCAGTCGGAGAAGCGGTTTGCGGATATCCGGGCGGAGTCAAACGCCCGCATCAAAGGCAACGGCTTCGTACCACCGCCGCCACCCAAATTCGCCGACCGCAATTTCGTGAACGAGACCCGGCGTCTGATCAAAATTCTCGTGAAGACCGGCCACAAAAAAGAGGCGGAGGAAATTCGCGACCAGGCGTTGCTTTTGCTCGCCGATGAAAAGCTCAAGAGCGCCGTGGAAGATGCCGAGCAAGCCGCCGAGGAACCGTGACCAGCGACACCCATGATTCCACCGCTGAGCCTTCGCCGCCCGCGCGCGCAGGGGCGGGCGACGTCTTCGCCACCACCCACTGGACGGCGGTGCTCGCCGCCGGCCGCCGCAGCACGCCGCAATCGGATCGCGCGCTTGAGGAACTCTGCCGGGTTTATTGGTATCCGCTCTACGCGTACGTGCGCCGCCAATGCCGCTCCAAGGAGGATGCGGAGGATCTAACGCAGGGTTTCTTCGAGCGTCTCCTCGAAAAGAATTACCTGGAGGGGGTCAACAGCGAGAAGGGCCGCTTCCGCGCTTTTTTGCTGACCGCCCTGAAGCATTATCTCGCCAACGAACGTGTTCGCGCCCGAAGCGTAAAGCGCGGCGGCCGGGAACAGATTCTTTCGCTCGACTGCCAGGATGCGGATACCCGTTACCAGATTGAGCCGCAGGATAATCTCAGTCCCGACAAGCTGTTCGACCGCGCCTGGGCGGTGATGCTGCTGGAGAACGTCATTTTGCGGCTTCAGCGTGAAAGCGTCATCGAAGACAAGGCTGCGGTGTTCGAGCGGTTGCGCCCGTTTCTCATGGTCGGCAAAAGCGCGATTCCTTATCCCGAGGCCGCCGCCGATTTGGGATTGAACGAAGGCGCGGTGCGCGTCGCCGTGCATCGTTTGCGAAAACGCTATCGTCACATGCTGCGGGAGGAGATCGCACAAACGTTGTCCGACCCGGCGATGCTCGAAGAAGAGTTACAAGCGCTGTTTGCCGCGTTTGCCGACTAGGTGCCGCGCTCAACCGAAAAACCAGTTCGACCGGCGGAGATGGGCAGCCAGTAATTCACGGCAGCGCGACCACTCCTCCGGCGATGCGAATGCGCGTTTGGGCAGCAGCATCCACGCTCCTCCCTTGGGATTCCAGACGATGAAACATCGCGAAGTCTCTTTGTATGACGTGTATATCGTCCACGGAAAAACCCCCGTGCCGTCGCTGCTAATAAAGGTGATCGATTCCTGCGAGAGAATGGTTTCCTGAGGAATGAGATGGGGCTTGTGCGAAAACCACGTGTTAACGGCCAGGAACAACACCATCAACATCCCAACGAAAACTGTAATCGGCAGCACGAACATGAAATACACCTGTCCGATGGTGTAAACCGGCCGGGGCGGCGGATGCGCGCCGGCATAGAGCGTGAGACCAAGTGTCGCGGCCGCCAGAAAAAGCACCGCTCCCCATGTGCGCGCGGAGAACAGTGTGCGGTGCACGTAGTCGCGAAATCCCAACCGAAAGCGCAGCACAATCCTGTCCGTTGAGTCGGCCGGCACCACCCCGGGCGCCAGCAAGGGCTCCGCCGGCTTCAGCCGCGGCCCGGCGAGCGAGCGGAACCAGCCTTGGGAGGCTTCGTCGGGAAAGACGCGCTTGGGAAAAATCAGCAGCGTGCTTTTGGTCCGATCCATCAGCACAAAAAGATTCGGCGATTCCAGGCAATCGCTGAAGAAGGACCATGGTGAGGAGATTTTCGTCAGCCCCATCAGCAGCGTGATTCCGGCTTCGGATATTTCAACTGTATTTGTGGCTTTTGAACCCCGCGTAGCGCGCCGGTTGCGCAGGAAAATAAAAACAAAAACCGCGAATGTTCCCAGCAGCACGTATGGACGATACGGGGCCGGCACTTGCGTGCGCAGCATTGCGTAGAAAAGCCCCAACACGACAACCAGCATCACACCCAGCACCACCCACATTTGCCACTTGGAGCCGCCGCCCAATTGCTTCCGCAGGCTCAATGATTCGGCTTCACGCTTTTCCGCAGCGGTGCAGCCATACTCCAAACGAAGAATTTGCGGCCCGGCGGCTTTTGGCATTTGTTTATTTTCCAGCGGGCGCGCCGGAGTTTCGCGTGGCGCTCAATTGCTCCAGTAATTTTTTGCTCTTGGCCGGTTGCTGCGCGTGAAGGTTGTTCGTTTCACCCAGATCATTGGCAAGATTGTAGAGCTGACCGTTCGGATCGGTGCCCAGTTCGGTGTCGGTCGCCACCTGAATTTTCGGCCCCTTATTGGGCTCGATGTATTTCCAGTTGCCGTCGCGAACCGCCAGCGCGCGGGCGTGCTCGATGAGTTCATCGCGGCCCTTTTTGGTTTCGCCCAGCAACGCTGCGAGCTGGTTCTGGCTGTCACGGCCATCCCCGGGCGCCAGCTTCTGGCCGGTGAGCGCGGCGAACGACGCGAGGAAATCCACCTGGCAGACCAGCGCATCGGAGGTCGCCGGTTGGATGTGTTGCGTCCAGCGCGCAATCATCGGCACGCGGGTGCCGCCCTCAAAATTGCTGTATTTGCCGCCGCGCAATGCTCCGGCGGGCTTGTGGCCGTTCAGATTTTTCGCGGCGCCATCGCGGTAACCGTCGTCCACCACCGGACCGTTGTCGCTCGAAAGCAACACCAGCGTATTGGTCGCGAGATTCAGGCGGTTGAGCGTCTTCATGATTTCACCCACGCACCAATCGAACTGCACAATCACATCGCCGCGCACACCGCAGCCGCTTTTGCCCGCGAAGCGCGGATGTGGCACGCGCGGGACGTGCGGGTCGTGTGCCGCAAAATAGAGAAAGAACGGGTGTCCGCGATTTTGTTCGATGAACTTCTCCGCCTTCGCGACGAAGAGGTCCGCGCGATCCTCATCCTTCCAGCGGGCCGCTTTGCCGCCGCTCATGTAACCGATGCGACCGATGCCATCGACGATGGTCTGGTCGTGTCCATGGCTCGCCTGCATCCTCAACAACTCAGGATGCTCCTTCCCGGTCGGATCGGTTCCAACCGGATGTTCGTAGCTCACTTCAATCGGATCTTTCGGATCCAAGCCGACGGCACGCTGGTTTTCGAGATACACGCACGGGACGCGATCCGCCGTGGCCGGCATGATGAAGCTGTAGTTAAAACCCACTTCGCGACCGCCGAGACCGAGATGCCATTTGCCAATCACGCCGGTGGTATAACCCGCGCGTTGCAACATCGCCGGCAGCGTGTTGCGGCCCGGCTCGATGATGAGTTCGGCGTCGCCCGGCAAAATGCCCGTTCCTTTTTTGCGCCACGGGTACTCGCCCGTCAGCAACGCATAGCGCGCCGGCGTGCAGGTTGCCGAGGTGGAATGTGCGTCGGTGAAACGCAGACCTTCCCGCGCGAGTTGATCGATGTTTGGCGTTTGAATTTTCGTGGCTCCGTAGCAACTGATATCGCCGTAGCCAAGATCATCCGCGAGGATGATGACGACGTTCGGCCTGGCGGCCTTTGTCTCCGCCATGGCGGATAGGACGCACGCGAGTGCCAGCATTCCGATGGCGCAAAGTTTATTTGAGTTCATGTATTTGCGGGTTTGCGAAAACAGGGGTTCCTTCAGTGCGCCATGCGCTGCAACGTGGTGGTCATCGGGTCGCGGGATATATGAATCAAGCCGTTCAGCGGCTGGTCCAGCTCCAGCATCAGGAAAATGGCACCTGAAACCGAAAGCGCGGAAACCGCAATCGCGAGCGCGGCGGTTATGTTGCCGGGGGCAAACAGTCCAAAGCTTATAAATACGAACACCAGCCAGAAGACCAGAATGATCACGAGCATTTTGGAAACGGAACTGAACGACTGCGCGACGAGCAACGAGCGCAACTCACCAATTTCCACCGCCAGCGAGGTGGCGCGGGTCTTGAGACCGCGTTGCACTTCGTCCTGCGGGGAAAGGCGCTCAAGACTCGTGAAAAATTGATTGCCACCTTTCGTGTCGGCGGCGCTCGTATCGCCCGGGTTGTCCGACCAGATGTGCCGAATTAAATCCTCGAACGACTTGCGCAGTTCAGCCCGAACCGGGGCGGCGTCGGGGCCGTACAGCATCAGCAACCGGTCCAGAAAGGCGATCTTGCCGGCAATTTGAATGACTTCGTTCCGGTCGGTGTCGTAGGTGCCTTTGGCGGAAGCGACCAGCAAACCGAGCAACAATCCCGACATGGTCACGACCAGGCCGACCGCCAGCTTGACGGTGTCTTTTGTTTCAACCGTGAGGTGATGTTCCGGCAGCATCGCACGCAAACGCATCGCGAGCAGCCCCGCGCCGCAGAGGCACGCGAATACAATTATTCCGACGGTAATGGCATTCATTCGACTCCTACAACGTATACAGGTAAAGGCAAGGCCGTCGACAGCCGGATTTGCGGCTGGTTGAAATTGTCGTTATTCTACCACGCGTGGTAAGGGCAAGCGGTTGGGTTTGGACATCGGAGGACCGCGCGCAGCCAGGTGGAAAATGCCGTTATGTTATGATACCCAGGGCAACTCCAAACTCAACCGAACGCTCAGCAGCCGGAAAGCGGGCGCTGCGGTTCTGGCGATTTATTGTCGGCCTCACATTTCTAATCTGCGTGTATCCCGTCGCCTATCAGACGACACGAGTGCTTTTAATCCTCGGTCTTTTAGGCGTGTGGGCGGGGGCATTATTAATTTGGTGGCGCAAGAAGCTCGTGTCGTTGCCCCTGATGCTGACCGCCTTGCTCATCATCGGCCTGGTTTCGCTTCCCGGGCGTCCGGTTCAAACTGATATATTGGCTCGCGACTATTGCTCCGCGCTCACCCGCTTTACCGGAGTCCGATATATTTGGGGCGGCGAAGGCTTGCTGGGAATCGACTGCTCCGGCCTCGTGCGGCAGGGCATGATCTGGGGGGAACTTCATTACGGCATTCGGATGTTGAACGGGCGCGTCATCAGGCAGGCGCTCGCGCTGTGGTGGCATGATTGCTCAGCAAAGGCGATGCGCGACGGTGACCGGGGAATCACGAGCGAATGTTTTCGCGCGCAGTCCATCGCGAAACTGGACGAATCCAAATTGAAGCTGGGCGATCTTGCCGTCACTGCTGACGGAGTTCATGTCCTCGCCTGGCTGGAAAATCACCGATGGATCGAAGCCGACCCGGTCATCGGCAAAGTGGTGGAAATTTCCACACCCACCGATAGCCCCTGGTTCGACGTGCCGATCGTCATCGTCCGCTGGAATTGTTTGGACCCCGGCCCCGGCCTGAAGCCTTCGCCGAAAGTTCAACCAATGTTTTGATCAGGCATTGCGCATATCGTCGTACGTACTTTTCGGGCGGGCAATTCAAAACTTTAATTTGGAATTCCCGGAAAATTTGGCATAATAGACCGGACTAACGTCCACACGATACGCTTTGCGGGCAAGCCTGGTTATATCGTGAGTAGCAAGCAAAGTTGTTCATGAAAAAAGTTTCAATTCGGCCCGGGTGTGGCGTTCGGAAGCCTTCCCATATTCTCGGCAAATCCTCTGGTAAGTGGTTTTCCAAAATCCCGCTGGCCGTCGTCGCCGTGTCCTTGGTCGGCGGCGGTGCCCTTGCCCAACGACCGCTGGGAACGGACGTGTCAGGTTATCAACCCAGCATCAACTGGACCACCGTGAAGAACGCCGGGGTTGTCTTCGCCTTCGCCAAGGCGACGGAAGGCACGGGGTACACCAGCCCGGAGTTCACGTCGCAAATGGCGGGTGCTAAAGGCGTGGGCATTTATGTCGGCGCCTATCATTTTTCCCGGCCCGACTTGCATCCCAATATCACCGGCACGGACAGCGCGGACAGCGAAGCTAACTACTACTGGAGCAAAGTCAGCCCTTACGTCAAATATGGCGGCGCCTATCTCGTTCCAATGCTCGATTGGGAAGCGCCGAACGCCACTGTGGCCAACGGCTTTACCACCACCCAAATGTCGCAGTGGCTGAACCGCTGGTGCACCACGGTCTCCAACAACGCTTACGCAGCTGGCGTGATTGTCAGGCCGGTGGTTTATACGGGCACATGGTATTCCACCCCGAGTTCGACGTACCCGGGGCTTAATACCACCGTCACCAACTGGCTCAACATCATCTCCGGTTATCCCGCCAATCCAAATCCGCAAACGGGCGCTCCCGGTAATGGCTCCTACCCATGGCCCACCTGGAACATCTGGCAGTATGCCGACACCAACTGGTCGGGCGGTGATTCCGATGTCTTCAACGGAACGCTCGCGAAGTTTATCCAGACGTTTGTAATCGGCGGCACCAATGCCCCGGCGATCACGGCCAACCCAACTAATTTCGTCGGCGGCCCCGGCTCGAATGTCATGTTCACCGTCAAAGCGACCGGGCAGACTCCGCTCACTTATCGCTGGTATTTCAACGGCTCGTTGATCCCGGGCGCCAGCACTTCCAGTTACCCGGTGCCCAACGCGCAGATGCCCAATGCAGGGGGCTACAGCGTGACCGTCAGCAACTCCTATGGCGCAGTTCCGGCGAACACGGCGTTTCTATCGGTCATCTCCCAATTGACCAATGGCGTTGGCGCCGCGGCGATTCCTACCGGGTTGGTCGATTGGTGGCCGGGGGAAGGGAATGCCCGCGACATTTTCGGAGCTTATCACGGAACGCCGCAGAATGGTTTTTCCTATGCCTCCGGCAAGGAAGGTCTGGCTTATCATTTTAACGGCACGACCAGCTATGTCACCAATCCCGCGCCAACGCTGGCAGCCCCGTGGACGGTCAGTATGTGGGTGTATCGCCAAAACGCGCCGGGAACCGCCGCCGCGCTGATGAGTGACGGCACCTATTCGCTCAAGCTCGAGCAATACAACGGCACCCGCCAGGTCGGCATTACTCAATTGGGTGTCGGGGACTACGTTTATAATTACACCGTTCCGGTAAACACTTGGGTGCATCTTGCTTTCGTAAATAACGGCTCACAAACCCTGCTCTATGCCAACGGCGTGTCACAAGGCGGCATCGCCGCCGTGCCGCTGCCGCGCAGTTACATCGGCGCGACGTACGTCGGCTCCAATGGCAAATTTGTGGATTTCATGCTGGGCTCTCTCGATGAGCTGATGGTTTTCAACCGTGTGTTGAGCCCCTCGGAAATTAGCGCCATCGCCGCGGCCGGCAGTGTCGGCTTCGTTCGCGCACCCATGTTCACCAGCCTGGCAACCGTCAGCGAAAGCCAGTTTCAACTGAGCCTGCGCGGTATCACCGGCAAAAGCTTCAGCATCTACAAATCGCTCGATCTCGACACCTGGACCAAGCTGGGCACCATTTCCAATCCGAGCGGAAACATTCAATACACCGACCCTACCGCCACGAACGGCATCGGGTTTTATCGACTGACGCAGCCGTAAGGATTGCATACAGCCCACATTTGCCGGGCCTTTTTCGGCGTGCATTTCCGCCGTCGGCGGTTAGTACTTTTGGCATGACGCTGAAAGAAGCCCAGGCTCGTCACGCCCAACTTGCGGAGGAAATTCACCGGCACGACCACGCCTACTACGTGCGCTCGCAGCCGACGATTTCCGACCAGCAATACGACCGGCTTTATCGTCAGCTCGTCGATCTGGAAAAGGAATTTCCCAATCTCGTCACGCCCGACTCCCCCACGCAACGCGTCAGCGAACGGCCGCTCGAGGAATTTAATCAGGTGCAGCATTTACAGCCCATGCTGAGCCTCGACAATACCTATTCACAGGAGGAACTGCGCGAATTTGTCAACCGTGTGCAGCGCATTTTGTCGGACGAAAAACTCGATTGGATCGTCGAGCCCAAGGTGGACGGCCTGGCGATTAATCTACGCTATGAAAATGGCGTTTTTACTTGCGGCGCCACGCGGGGTGATGGCGCCGCCGGTGACGACATTACCGTCAATTTGCGTACCATCAAAAGCATACCGACGCGCTTGCATGGCAAGCCCACGAGTCATCCCTCGGTGCTGGAGGTGCGCGGCGAAGTCTATTTTTCCAAGGCGGGCTTCGAAAAACTGAATGCCGAGCGCAAAGCGGCCGGCGAGGAAACGTTCGCCAATCCGCGCAATGCCGCCGCCGGATCGCTGAAGCAACTCGATCCGCGTCTCGTTGCGAAACGTCCGCTGGACATCATCGTTTATTCGATTGGCAAAGTGGAGGGCGGTGAACGACCGGCGAAGCACGACGAAATGCTGGTCTGGCTGAAGGCGCTGGGCTTTAAAACTCCGGAACGCACCTGGCACTGTCCGGATGCGGATTCCCTGGTGAAGGCCATTGACGAACTCGACGGCGTGCGGCGCAAGTTCACTTACGAAACTGATGGCGCGGTTGTAAAATTAAACTCATTCGCCCAGCGAGCAAAGGCGGGATTCACCTCGAAGGCGCCGCGCTGGGCCATTGCCTACAAGTATGCCGCCGAGCAGGCGGAGACGAAACTCAAGGATGTCACCGTTCAAGTCGGCCGCACCGGAGCGCTGACCCCGGTGGCCGAACTGGAGCCGGTTTTCCTCGCTGGCAGCACCATCAGCCGCGCCACACTGCACAACCAGGATTACATCAAGGAAAAGGGCATTCGCATCGGCGACACCGTACGAATTGAGAAAGCGGGCGAAGTCATTCCGGCGGTCATCGACGTGGTGCTCGAAAAAAGAACCGGATCGGAAAAGGTCTTTCACTTCCCCACCAAATGTCCGGAGTGTGGTTCCAAGGTCGCACGCACGCCGGGAGTGGCGGAAGGTGATGAAGGAGCCGTGTGGCGTTGCGTCAACCCCGATTGCCCCGCCCAGGTGCGCGGACGCATCGAACATTGGTGTGCGCGCGGCGCGATGGACATCGAAGGCGGCGGCGAAGTGTTGTCGCTTCAGCTCGTAAAATCAGGCCTCGTGACGAACGTCGCAGAACTTTATTCGCTTTCGCTCGCGGAGGTTTCGAATCTTGAACGCATGGGCGAAAAATCGGCGCGCAATTTTCTCGAAGGCGTCGAAGCGAGCAAGAAGCGCGATCTGTGGCGTCTGTTATACGGCCTGGGAATTCTTCACGTTGGCGCCGGGGTCGCGAAGGCGCTCGGCCGCGGCTTCGCCACGCTCGACGACATCTTCGCGGCCAGCGTCGAACGATTGCTTGAGTGCGACGACGTCGGCGAGGTGATTGCGCAAAGTATCGTGCAGTGGTACGGCGATTCCCGCAATCGCTCCCTCATTGAACGCCTCCGCAAAGCTGGCTTGAATTTCAATTCCGCGCTCTGCCAGCCACAGGCCGCCGCCGGTCCTTTCGCCGGCAAGACGTTTGTGCTCACCGGCACGTTGCCCACCCTGAAGCGGGAGGAAGCCGCCGCAAAGATCGAAGCGCGCGGCGGCAAGGTTAGCGGGAGCGTCAGCAAAAAGACTGATTACGTGGTCGCTGGCGAGGACGCGGGTTCAAAACTCGACAAGGCGCAAAAACTCGGCGTGCCCGTCATCGACGAAGCGGCATTTCTAAAACTCTGCGGTGAGTGACCTCTCCGATGGCCAAATAGCGCGAATGCCTTACGCCCAGTAGCCGGGATTTACGTCAGGAAAAACGTTGTCGATGCTCTCCACCTTGGCGAGCCATTCCTCATCCACACCGGTACGCGTCAGTTGATCGTACAATGCGGTGAAGCGCATCAGGTGACTCTCCACGCGTTTACGCGCGTAGTCCGGGCTGGTGCCGGTGCGGAGAATGAACGGCCAGTCGCTGGCTTGCGCGAGCAGCAATTCACGCGCGGCCTGCTTGAGCCCTCGCTGTTGCTGCGCGTCCGGTTGCGGCAGCAAACCAACCAGTTCCGTCATGCGTTCCTGCGCCACCCGGAGATGCGGATAAATCCACTCGTTCTTTTCGTTGAGCCAGACGCGGAGATGGCCTTCCTCACCCCAGCTCGACGCCGCCGGCGTGGCGACCTGGTTGGTCGGGTGGCGCGCGAGATAATCTTCAGGCGTGATTAACGTGATTTCCTTCTGGTCGTAATAGGTCTTGCGCACGAGCAGATCGAGAAACTCCGGCCCTTCATACCACCAATGTCCGAACAACTCCGCGTCGTATGGCGCGAGCATCAGGGGCGGGCGGTCAAATCCTTCTCCCAGGCTTTGCACCTGCGCGAGCCGCGCGGCGAGAAACTGGGTTGCGTGCTGGTCGGCCATCTTCAAGGCCGCGGGCCGCTGGTAGATTTCCTTCTCCAGCGCCGTCCGGCCGATGATGGCGTGGTATTTGATGCCGGTAAATCCCCGAACATTCGGCGCGGGTAAATACGACTGTACGTATCCGAGATCGAGATCGAAACCGATGTCGCGATAAAAATCCCGGTAATTTGGATCACCCGGATAACCTTCGTGGTGACTCCAGACCTGTCGTGCTGATTCTGGTTCACGGCCAAACGCGGCGACACCAGTGCTGGTTAAGATCGGCGTGAAAATGGCGTAGCGCGGCCGGGGCTCGGCATGAATCACGCCATGAGTGTCGGTGATAAACCAGCGCAGGTTCGCCTCCGCCAACGCCGTATCCAGACTGGGCGAATAGGCACACTCCGGCAGCCAGATGCCGCGCGGTTCACGGCCAAAGCAATCGCGATAGTGATCACAAGCGGTGAAGATTTGGGCGCGCAACGATGGCGGATGATCCGCCAGCAACGGCAGCATCGCGTGCGTCGCGGCGCTCGTGATGATTTCCAGCCGCCCCGCCTCCTGATGCTGGCGAAACGCCTCGACCAAATCTCCTTTCCACGCCGTGTAGGTTTTCTGAATTTCCGCGAATCGTTTACGATAAAACAGCGCGAGATCGTTGAATGCCTTTTCCCACCGTGTGCGCTCGACTTCCTTTTCAGCCAATTCGATCAGATCATTAAGATGCTTTTCGTAGCGCGACCGTAGTAATGGATCGAGCAGCATGGAGCAAAGTGTCGGCGTCAGCGTCAGGGTCAGGCGCACCTTCATGCCGTCGCGCGCCCAACCGTCCAACCGCTGCAGCAGCGGGATGTAAGTTTCCGTGATGGCCTCGAACAACCAGCTCTCTTCCAAAAACTTCTCGTGTTCGGGATGTCGCACGAAGGGCAGGTGCGCGTGCAGGACAAGTGACAGATAAGCGGACATGAACAGCGGGTTAAAGTGAAGCCAGTGCCTGGCCGGTAAAACTCATTGCTTCCCGGACGGAGGAGGAGAGGGAGGAGGGATTAGCGCCGGATCCTGCGGATGCGCGCCCACCTCACCCTCATAATTACTCGCGCGCTGAAATTTGAGCACGGCCTGGCGCAATTCTCCATCGGCAGACATCGCCCACAGCGCGACTTCGTAATTGCCGTCCGGCAACGCAAACCGATGGCTGAAGGTGCCGTCCGGCCGCAACTGCACGGGATAACCATCAATCAACAAAGTCGCATCCGGTTCGGTGGCGCCATAAAGCACCAGCTCGGCATTGACGTTCAGCCAGAATCCACGCGGTTGCGGAATCTCTTTGCCCAACGGGCTGGAGGGGAGTTGCGCGGTAGCAGAGCTATTCACGTCGAGAAAAATTTCTTTCGTGGGGGCTTTCTCCTCCGGGACTTCACCAACAATCTCCAGCAGGTCCGCGGAACTGGGGGATTGCCGGGGTTCAAAGTATTTGGAAATCGCCGAGGTCAGGATGCGCTCGCGCGCTTGCTCCAGGGTCGGAACCGTCGGCACATGCAACGTCGGAGCGCGCCGCATGGAACCCCGCAACGGTTTCTCCATCGATACCGTCGCGAAGCGCACCGTACGATCGGACGAAACGGAATCAGGCGGCGTCACGGCGCTCACCGGCTTGGCAACCGAAACCCATTTGCGATTCGGCGGATAGTAACCCAGTTCGGCTGTATAGTTGGTCGCGGCACTGTCCACATGAATAAACCAATGCCGGGACTCGGGATGAACATGAATTTCCGTGGACGAATGGCCGCGCATCGTGCCGGGTTTGATGCGGACTACGAGATGACGGTCGGCGGAAAGTCCGTTGTAACGGCGCTGCTGCTGGTCTGTGAGGTCCCAGTGCGCATAAAGCCAGTGCGGATCGCGAGGAACGAGGAAAAGTTTCCCAGTGCCGTACGACGCTGGCAACCAGGCACGCTCCGTCGTGGGATCGGTCGTCGGAGGGGTCGGCCCTAAAGCGTACTTTTGGCCCGGTCCCATTTCGGACGGAGATGCCGGCACATCGCCTTCAAAAAGTATCGGCGGAATAACCACCTCTTGTGCCTTCCGAGGAACGGATACGATGGCGTCTTCCGGCTCGGTTGCTGATTCGACCGACGGGACACTCTCCTCCTCCACTTCCGGCATGCTCTCAGTCTCGACCGGCGGGGGCGTTAAGGCGCTGGCGGATTTCACGCGCGCGGGAGGTTGCGCCTCCCTGGCAACGATCGCCGCGAACCGACTTTCATCCAGTTTGGGAACGCGATCTTTTCGGGAGCGGGAGGCACTGGCCAGCGGCACTTGCGGCTCCACTTTCACGAGAAAATCCGTATCTGCTGGCCGAGTTCGGGGGCCGACCTTCGACTTGGATGGCCGGGATCTCGTCGCAGCGCGGGTTTTCGCGGCGGGGCCCGAAGCAGCCTTGCGGGGCTTACCTGTCTTGGCAGCTCCTGGAATTTTCACGGCTTTGACCGCTTTCGGCTTCGTCGCCTTTTTAGCAGTCGTCGCGGCCGCCTTGAGGCGCCGGATGGCGGCCTTCGGCCTGGTTCCGCGTACCGTGCGGGCTGCCGGCTTTACGGCTTTTTTGGAACGCGGCTTTTTAATCTTCATGCCAAAACGATCCCTTTGGGGGAGGTCAAATTCGTCTAATACCGGGAGACATTAAATCCGCCCGGAGGCTCGCGCAACGTGAATTTGCCACGAGGCCGCTTCTCCCGGTTTTTGCTATCATTTTTCAGGCAAATAAGCGAAACAACGGAGGTGCAACCGCCCGAAATTCCTATCGAATCGTTTTCCGTCTTTGCGACCGGTGTGGATCATTCCGAATGCGTGGCGTTCGACCGTCACGGCGTTTTGTGGGCTGGCGGCGAGGCGGGACAAATTTATCGGATTTCAGCGGAAGGCAAACCTGAGCTGATTACCACACTTGGCGGCTTCTGCGGCGGTCTGGCGTTCTCTCCGTCGGACGAACTGCATGTTTGCAATCCCGGCCTGGGTATCATTCGCGTGAAAGCATCAGGCGAATCGTCCGTTTTTGCCACGCACGCTGGCAGCCGTAAATTAATCTGCCCCAATTACGGCGTGTTCGATGCGTCAGGGAACTATTACGTCACCGATTCAGGTAATTGGAAGCAACGCAACGGCTGCCTGATTCGTTACACGCCCGATGGAAAGGGTGAAATCATGACCGACTCTCTCGGTTATGCCAACGGCCTGGCACTGAGCGCGGATGAACGCTTTTTGTTCATGGTGGAAAGCGACACTGATTCCGTTCTGCGCTACGAGTTAAATACCGGCAAAGCGTTGGTTCCGTCGGAAGTTTACGCCACCGAGTGCGGCCGACTGCCGGACGGCCTCGCCCTGGATGGCGAGGGAAATCTCTACGTCTGCTGTTATGCGTCGGACGAAATCTGGCGCATCAATCCGGTGCGTGAAAAATCTCTGTTTGCGTGGGATCGTTGGGCGATTTTGCTGGGCAGCCCCACGAACATGGCGTTCGGCGGGTCCGATTTCGACGAGCTATACGTCGCCAATCTCGCGCGCACCACCATTACCCGCGCAAAAGTGGGACGTAAGGGCCAGCGACTCGTGAATCAACGCCCGGGCGCCGCATTGAAAAGCTAATATGCGACTGAAAGGTAAAATCGCCATCGTAACCGGTTCCACACACGGCATCGGGCGGGCCATCGCAGAGCGATTCGCGGCGGAAGGGGCGGCGGTATTCATGTGTTCCCTCGACCCCGAGCCTGGCGAAGCGGCGGCGGCAGAGTTTCGGAAAGCGGGTGGCGACGCCACGTTCATCGAATGCGACGTTACGCAACCAGGCGAGGTGGCCCGGTCCGTGAAAATCGCCGGCGAGCGCAATGGCCGCATCGATGTGCTCTGCAACAATGCCGCCTACATGGCCCGTGTGCTACACCGCGCGGGCGAGGCGCCGGAGGAGGAATGGGACAAGTCAATTCAGGTTTCCCTCATGGGGACACAGCGATTCACGAAGGAAGTTCTGCCATATATGGTGCGGCAAAAGCACGGCTCCATCGTGAATATTGGCTCGGTGCAGAGTCTCGTCGGCGGGCGCAACTCGGCGGCCTATACCGCGATCAAAACGGCGCTCGTCGGCCTGACCCGCAGTATTGCGTATGACTATGGAGCGGAGAACATTCGTGCGAATATAATCTGCCCCGGCCCCATCCAAACCCGCATTTCGCCAGAGCCGGGATCGGAATTGCATCAGCGGCAAATCAGCAAAACATTTCTCAATCGCATTGGCCGGGCCGACGAAGTGGCCTCGGCCGCCGTATTTCTCGCATCGGACGAAGCGTCCTACATCACCGGCGCGGCGCTGCCAGTGGATGGCGGTTGGACCGCCATGTAAACTTCAGAAGAACAAGCCTGACAATGCGAAGAGAATTGCCAGGACGATCCCCACGAACAGCAGCCACCAAAAAACTACGCTGCGATACCAGGGGCCGCCGAGCTGTTCCGTGATGTTCAGAATCCTCCAGTTGAAGGTGAGTTTATCCGTTACCTTCTCCGGCGCCGGCGGCGGCGTCAGCAGGCTCACCCCCACACAGGCAATCGTGCAGAAAAGCCAGACCACGAACGCCTGCATCGCAAACGGTTCAATCCACAGGGGATGGCTGGGGACATATTGAACGAATAGCTTCACGAGAATCGCGAACGCAAACCCGCCGAAGATCGCCACCGTGGCGCCTGGCGTATTGATGCGGCGAAATAGAATGCCGAGCAGAAACACCGAGGAGAACGGCGGCGCAAAAAACGCGAACAGGGTGTGAATGTAAACAAAGAGGCCTTTCCCCAGTCCCTCCACCGCCGGCGCCAGGACGATGCCCAGAAGGGTCACGGCCATTGAGGCGATGACCCCAACGCGCACGTAATGCTTTTCCGAAGCTGCGGGCCGGAATACCCGCTTGTAGATATCGATGGTGAAGATGGTGGCGGTGGAATTGATGACCGCGTTCAACGCGGATTGAATCGCGCCAAAAAGCGCGGCGAGAAACAAACCCCGCAGGCCGATGGGGATCAGCGTTTGCAGCATGGTCACGTAACCCTTGTCGGCTTCCGGGCGAATTTCCTTCCAGGGCAACATCATCGCCTCGGGATGCATCGCAAACAGAATCAACCCCGGCACCACAATCACCATCGGCAGGACGATTTTCAAAAAGCCAGCCAGCACGATGCCCATGCGAGCGTGATAGATGTTTTTCGCGCCCAGCACACGCTGGATCATAAACTGGTTGCCAACGTTGTACCAAAGGCTGATGGAGAGAAATCCGACGAGTAGATTCGGCCATGGATTCGTCAGATGCGTGATCGGTTGAATGACCGAAAGACGATTGTAAGAATCCACGCGGGCGATTGACTGGGCATTGCGCGCCACTGCGTCGTGCCAGATGCCCGCGTTGGCTTGATTCGCCACCACCATCTTGTGCCAGCCGCCCACCAACGAATGCGATTCTCCCGAAAGCGCGTAAAGTCCGAGGACAGTCACCAGCATACCGCCCAACAGCATCACAATCACCATGACAAATTCCGTGTAGGCGACGGATTTGAGTCCGCCGTAAATCGCCCAGACGCCGGCCATGCTGCCGAGCACAATCACCGAAAACCAAAGGTTCCAGCCGAATAAAGCCTGCAGCGCGATACCGCCGCCGTACAACACCGCCGCGAGAAACGCCACGACGTTGCTGATGAGGGTCATGACGGCGAAGAATTGCCGGATCGCCGGTCCGAAGCGGCGCTCCAGAAACTCCGGCATCGTCACGATGCGCGAAGTGAGCAGGAACGGAATGAAAAACCAGATGAGCAGCGAGAAGACCCAGATGTTACTCCATTCGGATAGCGCCACGCAGATCCCGAAAACATATGCCGCCCCGATCATGCCGATAAAATGTTCGGAACTGATGTTCGCGCCGATGAAGGAAGTGCCGACGATGTACCACGGCAAAGTGCGGCCCGCCAAAAAATAATCCTCCGAGTCGGTCTTTTTCTTGCGGCCAGCCCAGAGTCCCACGACAGAGAGGACAACGAAGAAGCCGGCGAAAACGACATAGTCCCACGGACCCAGAGGAAAAGTGTTCAGGCCGGACATGGTTAGACTGCGTGCGTCAAATGATTAGGCTGAGGCTAAATAGCGGCGAGAGCGGCATTCCGAGTCAACGGTAAATGTTCCGGCGCCAAGGAAAATCCAGGCCGGGTTGATGATGACACCCGCAACGCACCGATAGTTGCCCGGAGGCTTCGAACCAGCTTGCGGCATCGGATGGGAATGAAAAACGGAGGCGGCGCGCCACGCTTATTTCTTCAGCCGGTAAAAGCTGGCTGCATCGGAGGCGCTTTGCGTCAAGGTGTTCAGGGTGCCGGAAACGGAGCCGATCCCGACGTTGGTCCACGTAATTGGTGCCGTGAGCGACGGCGTCGCTTGCAGCGTGTATCCCACCGCATTGGTCGGCCAGGTTAGCGTAACGTTTCCACCGCTTGGCGTAATGTCCAGGGTTGGCACCATGGCGACCGCCAGCACGCCGTTATTCGCGTTGATCGCATAAATACGGTCACCAGAAATGATCACGCGACCAAATGAATTGCCGTTGGATTGGTGGACTACGGGGAAGTTATAACGTCCCAGGAGGATGGGGTTCGCCAGATTCGAGATATCGTAGAGCGCCACCGCGTCGGCCGTGCCGGAGATCGGCGAAAAACTCAGGCCTGCCATCAAATTGCGGGAAAGATCGACGGCCACGGGGCCGAGGTCGGATGAAAACATATTCGCGTTGGTCTCCAGGACGGCAAGGGTGTGAATCGAGTTGGTATCAAACGTCCATTTTTGCAGTGGACCGCTGCCGCCAGCCTGCACCGACCTCGCCTTTTGCCAGAGCGAATTGGTGGCCGTAAACTGGAGACTTCGACCTTGGCTGGGCCGTGGTTCGCGGAAGAAGAATCCAAAGCTGTTGTCTTGCGAAATGAAAGAGGTCAACGTGCCGTCCGTCGGCGCCAGAACGAGCCCGTACATCCCGGTATCGGAATCGAATGCCACTTGCGTCCCGATGCCGCCCCCGCGAACGGTGAATGTGTCCCCCCAGCGTTGCTGGGTCTGCTCCACAGCCGGTTGAAGGGCATCATAAACCTTGATGGGCGGTGTGGTGCTTCCCAAATCGGGCCAGCGATACATGCGGAGGCTGCGCAGGGGTGAGGCGGAGGTTTGGGCATCATCGGTCAGGTTGGCACCGTAGAGCGCTCCGTCATCACTCACATCAAGGCAGTTCAACGCGCGGTTCCCGCTATTCTGCACGGGCGCATTGATGACGGAACTATCGCTGTTAAGCTGATAAATATCCGCCCCGGTCGTGCCGTCCACGACGTAAACCTGGCCGGTGGAGGCGCCAGTGATAGTGTTGGTCATGCTCGCGATGTACACCTGATTCGAAGGAGCATAATACGCAAGACTCCGCTGGTCGGTGACGCCCGCCGCATCAACCGTCAGGTACGGCCGGGCATTCGGCGCGAGGCTCCAAAGCGGCGACAACGTCAGATGCGGGCCGCCCGCGAGGCTGACCACGGCATTGCTCGTAAATATTCCGGCGGCGTTGCTATAAACCACGCTGTAAGTGCCGGCCGTTGCTGCCTGCAAATTCGTGACGGGCAAAGATTGACCGGTTGCGCCGGGAATATCGGTGCCGTTGAACTGCCATTTCCAGCTATCCGCCATTTGGGCGCGGGTATCGAGATAGACGTTGTTTCCAGAAATGGCCTGCTGACTCTTCGGCGCGAGCGCAAGCATGTCATTGGTACGGGGCGCCATGTCGGACCATTGCGTGCCAACGAGCAATTCATCCAGGTCGGCCTGTGGGGTAAACGACGCGGGGCTGGCGACCGAGCGATTGAACAGCACAAGGCTGCGGATGTTGCCAAAGTCCGCGCCGGCGTTATTCGTCAACGTTGCCTCGGGAGGGAGGGCCGCGCCAAACGTGGAGGGGTCCGGGTTCACCCACATCCGGCAGTAGTCATCGGCCGAAGTATCCTTGTCGCCGATGAAGGTGTAACCCACGACCACAAACAGAACATCGGTCGTGGAAAAGCTGTTGGTGGTGTAGCTGAATTGCGCCGCCGTGCCGCTGTTTTTCGACAAGCCGATGAAATAATTTCCCGGGATGCTTGTGTCCAGCTTGGTGATGAATCGCGCGCAGACGACGCTGGGGGCGGTGGTTTGAGAGCCTTGCGTGTTGTTGAAGCCGATCCAAAAAATTCCACTGCTGCTCAAGGACGAAATATCCGAGATGCGCAGCACGAAAGAGTAATAAAGCGAACCCGTGACGGCGACGTCCGCGTTCTTCAGCGAAAAACGCGCGGCGGTGCCGCTGTTGCCGCCCATGTGAACACGGTTTCCTTTCGCGGGCGGCCGTCCGGGATAATTCAGGCTTCCGGTGGCGATGGACGGCTGGTTCGTCAGCGCGGCATTCGGCCCGGCCTGAAACCATTGGATCGAATCCCGAGTATCGATGCGCCCAATGAGGTTGGTATTGCTGGAATTATCATATTCAAATCCGTCGTAAAGTGGAATGGCCGTGGCGGATGCGACGCTGATAAATAGAGTCAGGAGGGGAACCAGAGGTTTCATAGTTCTTATAGCGAGGGTTTGGAAAACTACTCGCGACTCTAATCCCGATTTTGCAATTCAGTCAACAAACTTCTCCCAATTCCATGCTCAAACGTCGAATGAATGAATCTTAAGTAACTCTCCGCCTTTCATGGAGGATTCATGTGCCACCAATCCCGGCGCGGTATATGCAACCGCTTCGTAAACGTTCACGGTCGGCTTGCGGTTATTCATGAGTGAGTCAATGAACTCATGGGTGATGAAAGTATGCGAACCGCTGTGACCACTATCGTGGCGCAAGGCTGCCGGCAGCAAATCGGTTTTCCAATACTGCGGCACCTCGTAAGGCTCGGCGGTGCAGGCCGCGCGCGCGAAGCCACCCTCATCTTTTTCCGTCTGCGAACCATTGTGTACCAGCATCGCACCAAGTCCGAGCGGATTGGGAAAATAATAACTCATCTGGTCGCCGTAATATTGCGCGCGTTCCGCACCCTTCACGGCACCTTTACGATAGTTCGCGATGCGCATGGAGTTGCCACGATTGGTCTTGAAGAAGCCGGTCTCGTTCCAGAACGGATTATTGTAAACGTTGTCTTTGTGCGATGGATCGTTGTCACCCCAACCCACGCAGGTCACCTCGGTGAGGCGTTCACCGGTGACGCTGATCAAGTGCGACGTGCAATGCGTCGGATAGAGCATCGCCGGCGAGCCGTGGCGCCAGGTGGGCTTGCCTTTCTCAAAGTAGAGATTCTCGATGCCGGGATGCATGTATTCGGATTCGACATAGAACAGTTTTCCGAATTTTCCCTCCTGATAGAATTTCCGCGCCGAGATGGTGGCCTGCTGATAATAGCTTGTCTCCGCCATCATATAAGTCAGGCCGGTTTGTTTCACCGTATCAATCAACAACTGACAATCCTCCAACGTCTGCGCCGCCGGCACCGCGCAAATGGCGTGTTTGCCGGCCTTCATCGCGGCTACCACGTGCCGCACGTGATCCGGCGCCGGTGTGAAAACCGCGACGGCATCAATGTTCTTGTCGAGGATCAGCTTCTCGAGCGATTCGTAGGACTTCCCGCAATGGTAGGCCTTCATCAGCGCCGTCCGGCGTTCCGGAATCAAATCGCTCACCGCTTCCACCACGCAATCAGGATGCTCGTGCCAGAAAAAATTGCGCCCGAAATTTCCGCCGACCACGCCCATGCGAATTTTCTTTCGCGCCGGCTCCGCCGCGAAGGCGTATTGCGATCCCACCACAGCCGCGCTGACCGTTGCGACGGTTGCGGTTCGCAAAAAATGACGCCGGCTGGTTGTATTCGATGATGCGGTCGCGTCAGGCAAACTGTTGGAGTCAATGGGCGAGTCAGGAGAGGTCATAACGAGAATCTATGAAAGCAAAAGCAAATCTGTCAATTGTACGGCTGGCAAATTTCTCATTTTGACGCGCAAACCAGCGTTGCGATTCAAAACATATCCCGCCAAAGTTTCGCCGGATGAACCCGCCAGCCAGCCAAACATCAGACATTCCACCCACGGGCCTGTCCCTGCGCAAAGACGATCTGGGAGTCTGGCGCGAAGCCCTCGCGCATTTGCGCCACCTCAGCGACGACGTGTGGACCGGGTTGAAGGTGTTTCTTGGTTTCAACGGCTTCATCATCGTCTCGCTCGTCGGCGTCTTGGCGTTTTCGTCCGCGACCAATTTCCATGGGCTCATCGCCGGCGCGCTTTCGATGGGCGGCATCCTTCTGACGCTCGCAGCCCGATACATCCTGAAACGCCAGCGGATTTACTATCTGCAGATGCTGGCGAAAAAATCCATGCTCGAAGAAGACCTGGGGTTTTATCGAGCGAAATTCACTGACAGCCCGACCGACTTCGCCTTCCCCTGGCGCGTTGGACCGCCCGTGATCGCGGAGATGCGCGAGGATTTGGATGCGTGGATCGCAAAATCCGTTCGTGGCCCGGGCACTTTCGCGAAATTTCAATTTCTCATTTACGAGATCCTGATCGGAGGCTACTGCCTGAGCCTGTTCTACTCGATCGCGGCCATCTTCCGTTGAACTTTACTGACGAAGTGATGGGCACAACCAAATCGCCTGTGATGACGGGTGCCTTGTTGTAATCCGGGAAGTAGTGGGTGCAACGGCATGGTAATCTTACCTCGCAAATTCAGTTTGCCTTTCTGTGGCGCAACCTCCGCTGGTTGCGCCAATTTTTTGCCCACTTCTTTGGCGTCATTCTCGCTCAGACATTTTGACACCGTGCCGCGAAGGATTACTCTGCGCGCATGAAGCCACAACGCCGCCGGATTCGCCTGACCTATGTCGCCACGGGCGAATCAGTGTTCGCCGAAATGCTCGACGACGAAGCGCCGAATATTTGCAAGCTGGTGTGGGACATCCTGCCGATCGAGACCAAGGTCATCCATGGCATGTATTCCGGCCTGGAAGTCTTCGCGATGCTCGACAAGCCGCAACCCGCGCCCGAGGAAAATCGCGTGCAGCTTCCGTTGCCTGGCGAGTTGCTCTACTTCTACGATCCGAGCACTGGCGCGGTCGGCGCAAAAAAGCCCGTCGCGGAATTGGTGGTGGTCTACGGCCGTGGTGTCGTGTTGCGCGCCCACGAAGGCGTGCCAACGCATTGCTCGCTCTTCGCCCGTATCCCCGGCGATTGGAAATACGACTGGACCGCCTTTGCCCTGGCCTGTCGCAAAGCCCGCTGGGAAGGTCCGCAGGTTTTGCGCGTCGAGCGCGTCGAGGACTGAAACTCCCGGTGACTCCCCGGGCACTCGTTCCGGGCTCGCCCTGGATTGTGAATTTGCAATGCGGTGGTAATCTTATCTCGCAAATTCAGTTTGCCTTTCTGTGGCGCAACCTCCGCTGGTTGCGCCAATTTTTTTGGTCCCTGACAATCCGCGATCTCGAAACCAAAACGTTTCGCAGCTCAACGCACTTCCCGATGGCGATAGCGCTCCACTTTTTCGTCGTCGAGTTCGATCCCCAAGCCCGGCTTGTCGTTCGGACGGGCCTCGCCGGCTTTGATCGGGAGCGGCTCGCGAACGATGTCGTCCTCGTAAAAAAACGGGCCGATGATATCGCACGGGAATTCCTCGGCGGCGATGCCTTGCGTGGCGATGGCGAGATGCACCATCGCCGCGCTGCCAACACCGAGTTCCAAATTGCTGCCGACGGTGCATTTCAATCCCACCGACTCGGCGAACTGCGCGATTCTCCGCGCCGGTGCGATACCGCCCGCCTTGCCGACGTAAATCGAAAACACATCCGTCGCATTCAGTAACGCGAGCGTTTTGGCGTCCTGCAATGTGTAAATGCTTTCATCCGCAATTAGCGGCACACGCAGCTTCTTCCGCAACGACGCCATCTCCGCCGTGTCCTCCGGCGACACGGGCTGTTCCGCAAAATAAATCATCTGCTCGTAGAGCCGCTCGATGGTGGAGAGGGCGACATCCGGTTTCCATCCACCATTCGCATCCACCCCCAACTTGATCCGCGAGCCGATCACATCGCGCACCGCCTTCACGCGCGAGACGTCGCCATCGGGATCGATGCCTACTTTGACCTTCATCGCGTTGAAGCCCTGCGCGACCGCCCACTGCGCGATGTCGGCGGCCTTCGCGGGTTCGACGCCGGAGACGGACCATTTCGTCGGCACCCATTCGCGCACCTTCGCGCCCAGTAATTGATGCACGGGTTTGCCAGCGGCCTTGCCGGCAATATCCCAGAGCGCCATCTCGACGGCGGCCTTCGTAAAATAATTGCCGGCGAACGCGAGCCGGAATTTTTCCGTGACGCGCTCCACCTCAAGCGGCTTCTCGCCGATCAACAACGGCTCCAGATAAGTGCGAATGAGGTGCGCTCCCGTTGTCTGATCCTCGCCGCTCCAGCGCGGCGTGCACGATGCCTCGCCAATCCCAATAAGCCCCTCGTCCGTATGCACCTTCACGAGCAGAAAAGGCGAGACCGTGTGCGCTCCACCGCGACCACTACGAATCGCCAGCGACGCTTTGAGCGGCACGCAAACCGGTATCGTTTCGATGCGGGTGATATTCAAATCACTCCTGCCATTTCCCAAATTCATCCACGAACGTCGCCACATCCTTCACGATGCCGTCGAGAAAGCGTTTTCCCTTCGCCGCCGTCGCCGATTCCGGATGACCGATCGTGCCGGTTTTTGTGACCTCATGAAACTCATTTACGAAATACACCGGCCGGCCGTGCAACATGTCCGCCTTGCGATAAACGTCCGTGTGCTTCGGACCATCGCGCCGGGCGAGGCGCAGCTTCACGCGCTCCGGACAAAGATGGAGCATGATCGATGTCTCCATCTCGCACGCATGGCCGAGACCGCCAGGCCCGGATTCGCGCACACCCTTGATGCTTTCCGCCGCGAGCGTCCAATACGACGCAAACACAAACCGCACCTTCGGAAATTCGGATTTCAATTCCCGCAACGCCGCGCGCAACGGCACGTCATTCCCACCATGACCGTTCAACAGAAAAACCCTCTTCGCGCCAAACTTCACGATGGAACGGCACAGTTCGATCACCAACTGAATATAAGGCATCTGACTCACGCTCAGCGTGCCCGGAAAAAACAAGTGATGCGTCGAGTGCCCCGGCCACAGCGTCGGCAGGCACAGAACTTTTTTTGGGCGAGCTGCCTCCAGGCCGCGCGCCACGGCGGTGACGATGTCCGTGTCCGTCGTGAGCGGGAGATGCGGCCCGTGCTGCTCGAACGACCCAAGCGGGAGCACGACAATTTTTGTCGCCAGCTTCATCCGTTTGACTTCCGGCCATGTAAGATTTTCCAACAGCATAACCGTGGTGAGCCTGTGCGAAATCCCGCGTCGCGGCAATTCGACATTTTGACCCGCACATCGCAGCCGACCTTCGCCCTGCCGCCACAGAAACAACCTCCTCGCCTCCGCCTGCCTGTAAGGTGCGAATTATTACGAATTGCCTTTAAAAGTTGGGTTCGTTCGGCCGATTTTTGCTTTTGATTTGGGTTCGTTTTTCATGCTGCAAAACACCAGATAATTGTCATAACTTGCTGCGTCTAAAACAGTTCTGCATTCCCTGGTTTGGGTTCGTTTGGTAAAATTTACATTTCGTGAACTTCCGCCTCGTCCCAACACCGCGCCAAACAACGGCGGGCCACCCGCCGCAACGCAGCGCAACATGCCATAACGCTCCATGAACTGGGCGTAATATTCCGCCACCAACCCGCCCCCACCCCGTTCCCAGTACGTCCCAACCTGGCCGACCCCCCCTGGTACAAATCGAGCGCTTTGGAAAGCCAGTGCCGTCCTTCCCGGATAGTGGCAGAGCCGTCTCGGCTCGGTTCAACGGCTAAAAAGGGAGGGCACAACAGCCGGCCTTTCAACCCCATTTTGCATTTTAAATCTTCATTGTTCATTTCCATAGCCCCGCCATCCTAAACGAGAGGGTTGGACAAATACTGTCCAACGGTCGTTCCCTTCGCGCCCTTCTGTGAAATTTCGCGGCATCCCAGTCCCCATTCGTCATTCGAAACTCCCCCCAGCTCTCCGCGCCTCCGCGCGGTTCATCTCCCGCGCCCGAAACAGCCGGACTTGACGCCCCCACCTGTAAAACCTATGATAACGACTGGAACGGTGGCCGTAGCTCAGCTTGGTTAGAGCCCCAGTTTGTGGAACTGGCTGTCGCGGGTTCAAATCCCGTCGGCCACCCCATCTTTCCCTTTCACGAGGTCTCGATCCAATTGCGCCACTGCGGCAGATCCCAAAAGCCGCATGCATCATCATCCCTGAACGACGGTTTTAACATCCGGGATGGTTCACCAAACGATGCTACCAGTAAATTCCTGTCAGATTTAAATTCTCACTGACTTTTGGACCTGCCATCCTAATAACAGGTTGCAACGGGCTTGATCAGGGATTTGCTAATCTTTATGGGAACCGATGATGGTATTCAACAAGTGCCTGAAGGAGAGTGGTCCTCGTACCCCTCGGATAAATCCGGCGCATTTTGCACCACCCATTGGACCGTTGTGCTCGATGCGAAAAACGGTTCTTCGCAAAGCTCAGCGGTGGCGTGGGGAAAACTCTGTGGCACCTACTGGTACCCGCTGTACGCATTTATTCGCCGACGGGGATCAAACGCGCACGAAGCGGAAGATCTGACTCAGTCTTTTTTTGCCAACGTGCTGGGAAAGGATTTTTTGAGATCGGTGGGAAGAGAAAACGGAAAATTCCGGACTTTTCTCCTGGCGTCGCTGGTAAATTTTTTGAACAGCGAATGGGCCAGGCAGAACGCACAAAAGCGGGGCGGCAGGAATACCGTTGAATCCTGGGACGCTCTCGCAGCGGAAGATCGCTATCTGAACGAGCCCGCGCATGACCTCAATCCGGAGAAACTATTCGAGCAGCGCTGGGCCTGGGCTGTGGTTGAGCAAGTTCTCGCCGGTCTTCAAGCCGAATACAAACAAGGAGGCAAACTTGGCCTTTATCATGAACTCCAAACTTATCTGACGGATGAGGTGCCTGAGGGCTTTTATGAGGCCACGGCGGAACGCTTGAAGATGACTTCCGGCGCGGCCAAAGTCGCGCTGCATCGGCTTCGTCGGCGCTTTGGCGAGCGCCTCCGTGACCAGATCGCCACCACCGTTTCGTCACCGACCGAGGTGGATGACGAAATTCGCCATCTTTTGGCCTCTTTGTCCGATGCAAAATAACCGTCCGACTTTGTGCAACCGGTGTAACCTCCACGCGATTTTCGAGTTGAACCCTGTGCCAGCCCGGCTCTGAGCCATGTCGGAAGCGAAAAAATGCAATCAGTGCGGCGAAGTTCTGGCTGATAATTCTCCCGCCGGACATTGCGTTGCCTGCCTGCTCCGCCTGGGTCTCGCAGCGTTGGTCTGCAATCCTCCCCCGTCATCCGGCGACCCTGCCGTCAGCATTCCGGTTCAGATCGATGGCGAGATGCCCCGCGTTGCCAACTACCAAATCCTGCGAAAGATCGGCGAGGGTGGTTGCGGCGCGGTCTATCTGGCGGAACAACTTCAACCCTTGCGCCGGCAGGTAGCTCTCAAAGTGATCAAGATGGGCATGGATACCCGGCAGGTCATCGCTCGTTTTGAAACCGAACGCCAGACACTGGCATTGATGGATCATCCCAGCATTGCGAAGGTGTTTGATGCCGGCGCCACCGAAAATGGACGGCCATACTTCGCCATGGAACTTGTCCGCGGCCTGCGGATCACCGATTACTGCGACCAGCATAAACTCGACACCCGGCAGCGGCTCCTGCTGTTCATTCAAGTCTGCCAGGCTATCCAGCACGCTCATCAGAAGGGCATCATTCATCGGGATATCAAGCCTTCGAACATTCTGATCACCGATCAGGACGGCGCGCCGGCGCCCAAGATCATTGATTTCGGCATCGCCAAAGCAACCAGCGGCCAGCCTCTGGCGGATCAAACGTTTTTCACCTCGGTTCAGCAATTTGTGGGAACACCGGCATACATGAGCCCGGAGCAGGCGGGGCTTGGCGGCCAGGATATCGATACGCGCAGCGACGTCTATTCGCTCGGAGTTTTATTATATGAAATCCTCACCGGCCAGCCCCCGTTTGAACCGGAAGAACTCCGTCGTTCAGCCCTCGCCGAGGTGCTTCGCATCCTGTGTGAAAAGGACCCGCCCCGGCCATCCGCGCGACTGACGATCCTCAGCCACCAGCAGCTATTGGACACCGCCAGACAGCGTAACATTGAACCCGGCAAACTCTCCACCTTGCTCAGCGGCGATCTCGACTGGATTGTAATGCGCGCCCTGGAAAAAGACCGGTCCCGTCGCTACGAAACCGCGAATGGTCTGGCGCGGGATCTGCAGCGACATCTCGCAGATCAACCCGTTGAAGCGCGGTCACCCAGCCGTTGGTATCGTCTTCAGAAATTTGCTCAACGCAACCGATTGGTCCTGGCGGCGACAGCCGGAGTTATCGCGGCTCTCATATGCGGGCTTTCCGCAGCCATGGTTGCTTTGTCGAAGGAAAAAACCGCCCGAACTCAGGCGGAGATAAACGAAGCGAAGGCGGAAACTGAAGCTGAAAAAAGACGGCAAGTGGCTCGCTTCCTGACTGACATGATCGGCGGAGTGAACCAATCGGTCGCCAAAGGGAGAGACACAACTTTATTAAGAGAGATTTTGGACAAAACGGCCGCACGTGTTGGCAAAGACCTGACCAACCAACCCGCCGTGGAGGAGGAATTGAGAAGCATAATCGGGGGCATCTACTACTATACATTGAGGGACTACGAGAATGCCGACCTCATGTACCGGCGAACACTGCAATTGAGAACAGGCCGGGTCGGCGAGACAAACTTGCAGGTGGCCGAACTATCCCGAACTTTGGCGTTGGTGTTGTTAAATAAGAAGGAATACCCCGAAGCAGAACAGCTTGCCCGTCGCGCGCTTGAAATCTGCCGGATGGCCGGCGAACAAGAAGCGATCGCAGAATCCTTGAACACGCTTGGCGTTGTGCTGCGCGATCAACGCAAATTCCCCGAAGCGGAAATACTGCTTGATGAAGCCTACAGATTACAAGGAAAGCTCCACGGTTACGATGACCAGCGAACTATTGAATCACTTCGCGACAAGGCCCGCCTTGCGCAACTGCAGGGCCGCACCAACGAAGCCCGCTCATTATACTCCGAGGTTGCAGCCAAGGGTGATCCATGGGCACAAACCATGGTTGGAGGATTTTTTTTTAATGAGAAGAATTATTCCGCGGCGGCAAATTGGTGGCGGAAGGCGGCGGAGCAACATATTGTGAAAGCCGAGGTTAATCTGGGGTGGCTGTATCAGAAAGGCTTGGGTGTCGCTAGAGATCCAACCCAGGCATTAAAATGGGCGCTGATGGCTTCCCAGCAGGATGCGGGACAAGCTCAAAACAATATTGGAGTTTTATACGCCGAGGGAGATGGGGTCGAACAGAACTATGAAGAGGCGGCGAAATGGTATCGCAAAGCGGCTTCGCTTAACAATCCGATGGCGTTAAACAATCTGGGACAATTGTATCGCAAGGGCAAAGGCGTGCCAAAAAATACAGCCGAAGCCTTGAGGCTTTGTCGAAAAGCGGCGGAGGCTGGCGATCTGGTTGCACAAGTGAATTTGGCGGAAATGTGCCTGGCTGGTGAAGGAGGAACCAAAGAGGATGCCGAGGCAGTTCGCTGGTATGGCAAAGCCGCCGAAAAAGGAAACATTCAGGCTCAATTTCGACTGGCGGAGATGTATGCGCGCGGCAACGGCGTCAACGTGAACCTCGCAGAATCCGAGAAGCTATACCATGCCGTATGGAATCACGCCGACGCCGAGAGTTACAACGACCTCGCCTGGACATTGGCGTCTGATCCGATGGATGACAATCGAAACGGCAGTTATGCCGTGCGTTTTGCTGAAAAGGCGGTTGAGCTTGTCCAGCGAACAAACGCTGCATACCTCGATACTTTGGCGGTCGCTTACGCCGAGACGCGCCAATTCGAGAAGGCAATCGCAACTGAGCAGGACGCCATGGCTTTGCTGAAAAACGAAACCGAAAAAGAACCCTACGCTTCCCGATTGAATTTATTTCGCGGCAATCTCCCGTTTCGCGATCTTAGATAGGCATTCTGACGTTTGTATTCTTCTCTCCAGCTACCGGTCACACTCTCAATATTCGCGCCTGCCTCGAGAATTTATTCCTTCGAATTTGCGGATTTGAAGATTCTTTCCCGTAATAAGCCTCGATTATTCCGCGTTCCGGAGTCAGCCAGTCTCTTCTTTTTGGAGAATTATTTGAAAATCCTGTTGTAACCCTGCTTGTCCATTCCGGTTGAACACAGGCGAATGATCGATTCGTCTATTCGGCTGCGGCGATTACCCACCCCAGTTTTCCGAGCCCGACCGGAAAGCTTTGGTCGCCGGATCTTTGATTATCCGGTTCGGTCCGTTCGGAAATTCAATGCCTAACCGCGAAGAGCCTTTTCGGAAAATCCATGGTGATCAAAACTCACAAATCTCCCACCGAAGCTTTTTTGCGGGATAATCCCGGACCGTTTCGATCACTCCCGATCGATATGCCGCCTTTCACGCTGAAATCAAGCGTGAACCTGCCTTATCACGTAGGGCGATTGGAGCACGTTCTCGCTGGGGAAAATCAAGCTCGTATGCGCTCCAAGATTTCCTCAAACACTCATGCTCTTTTTTTCAAAATCGTCAGGAGCAAATGAAAGCATTGCTGATGAATCCAGGAACCCACCGTTTTTGAATCTGCTTGCGTCCAAGTATGCCGCTCTCGACGAAAAAGCCCGTAAGGAAAAAGGCGCTGGTTGCAGATAGCCATCCCCTGATGCGGCAGAGCGTGATGGACTTGCTGCAAACTCAAGCGGCGATGGTTTGCTGCGCACAGGCTGGCAGCGTCGAAGAGTTGTACGAAGCCGCGCACGTTCACAAACCAGACTTGGTGATCATGGAATTGCGGCTGGGGAGGGGTGATGGGCTTGAGCTGATAAAGAAACTCCGGACTGCCAATCCGAATATATCGATCCTGGTATTTTCGCATCAAGACGGTCTCATTTATGCCGAGCGAGCCATGCAGGCGGGCGCCACGGGCTACATTTCCAAAGACCAGCCCGCCAACAAAGTTCTGGAGGCAATTCAAACTGTCTCCGCAGGTCAGGTCTACATGTCGCGCGGGCTCGCCGCAACGATGCTGCATCGGTTCGTGGGCCGGGCGAGGGCAAATGGACAGGCCCTCCCGCAGCTTACGGATCGTGAACTGCACATTTTGGAACTTTTGGGCGCGGGTCTCACCACCCGGCAAATCGCGAAAACCTTGAATCGTAGTTTCAAAACCATCGAAGCGCACCGGGAAAACATAAAACGCAAAATCGGCCTTCCGGGAGCCTCCGCGCTGATAAAATATGCGGTGGACTGGGCCGGCACACACGCAACGTATTCGCCGGGAAGGGAATTGGCCTCAACGGCATCAAAACCCGACGCAGAAGGCTTAATTAGTGATTCCTTCCCTGGCAAGGAGCGGGGTTGCAGTGTCTAACGAGGGCCGAAAATCGAAGTATCCGAGAATGGATCATCAGAACTACCGGCGACAAAAACGCTTTCGAGAGATCTTGCCGGCGATGATCATCGCTCTGCTCGCGGCCGGGTTGGTGGCGTTGATGTGTTGGAGCCTGAGCTAAACCAAAAGCGACACGGCCACCATTCAGCTAAAGCCCCGCACTGTGAAAATTAAGTGCCTGAAGATCGAAAAGGATTCCGTACTGATTTCCGTCGAAGGCGAAGATCAACCGCGACCGTTGCGGATCAAATAAAAATAATGCCCGCCGCCCAATCGAGAGTGGAAACCCCTGCGTCGCCTCTCCGAGGTGGCGCCGGTCGCGCTGCGACCGGCTGTCTTTTCTGACACTCATGCTCAGAACAAGTAAGGATAAACTCTGCTCCAATCTGACCTCTGACAGTTCATTTGCCATCCGCCGCAACTCACTTGCTGTGAGGCTCCGACGCGGCTGATCGCTGACGTCGCGGAAAGGTTTTGGCCAAACGGATGAGTTGCGCCACTTTGCGGATCTTTTCCGCAAACGGTTCGCGGGCCAGTTTCCGTCGAATTTCGGCTTTCATGGATTCGGCAGTTTAAGTTTATGCCGCTGCAGACTGTTTTCAAGTTGTCGCGGCCCTCCAGGCCGCACGATTTTTTTACGCTGCAATTTCCCAGGCCTTTGACCTGGGCTTTCGTATTTCGGCCCGTTGGGCCTTCGAATTGTCACATGCCGCAGGGCGGTTTGAGATTGCGATTGAGGCATTGATGGACTAACTGAATCTGCGTCGGTTGGGCCGGCTTGATTTTCGTTTCCGATCGGGGACGCTGCGGAGGCTTGGCCATGGACGACGGCATCACGGAGCAAAGCATGAACATCAAACTGGTGGTCTTTGACTGGGCGGGCACGTTGCTGGACTTCGGCTGTCGCGCGCCGCTGGCGGCGTTTCTCGACGCGTTTGCCGCAGCCGGACTGCCGATCAGCGAGGAGGTCGCGCGGCGTCCGATGGGCGCGCACAAGCGCGATCATGTGCGGGAGATCTTGCAGGATGCCGGCGTCGCGCAACGCGTGCGCTCGGCGCTGTCGCGCGAGCCGGACGAAACGTTCGGCGACGAAATTTATCGCCGGTTCACCACACAGTTGATGCAAGTGTTGCCGCGTCATGCCGAACCGATTCCCGGCGCGGTGGAGGCGTTGGGCCGTCTGCGGGCGCGCGGCGTTCACCTCGGCAGCACCACCGGTTACACGCGCGCCATGATGGGCGCGCTCGTGCCGCTGGCGCAGGCGGCCGGGCTCGCGCCCGACGCGCTGATCTGTTCGGATGAAGTCCCGCAAAGCCGCCCGGCGCCGTGGGCCTGCTTTCGGCTGGCGGAACGTTTCGGCGTTTATCCGATGTTGCGTTGCGTCAAGGTCGGCGATACCCCTGCAGACATGGCCGAGGGCGCCAACGCCGGCATGTGGTGCGTGGGCATCAGTGAATCGGGCAACGAAGTCGGCCTTTCGCTCGACGCCCTGGCCGCGCTCGACGAAGCCGACCGCGCGCGCCGCGTTCATGCGGCCGAAACGCGCCTGCTCGAAGCGGGAGCGCATGCCGTGTTGAAAAGCGTGGCGGAACTGCCCGCGTGGATCGAAGCGCAAACACAATGACGGCTCGTGCCGCCATCTTTGACGGAGCCGGCCAGCCATTTCGCGTGGCGGAGCTGCCACTTCCGTCGCGGCTCAGAGACGGCGAATCGCTCGTGCGGATTTCACTGGCCACCATTTGCGGATCGGATTTGCACACCGTGGCCGGGCGTCGGAAGGAAGCGACGCCGTGCGTGCTCGGGCATGAAGCCGTGGGCCGCGTCGTCACCGCCGGCCCCGGTCGTGAGGCCTGGCTCGGCAAACGCGTGACGTGGACCTCGGCCGACAGTTGCGGCGTGTGCCCGGCCTGCACGGAATTGGACCTGCCGCAGAAATGCGGAGAGCTTTTCAAATACGGCCACGCCTCGCTCAGCGACCGCAGCGGCCTGAACGGCACTTACGCCACGCATATCCATCTTCGACACGGGACGCATCTCGTCGAAGTGCCGGATGAACTCCCCGATGCCGTCGTCGCGCCGGCGAACTGCTCGCTCGCTACCATGGCATCCGTCACCGAACATCTCCCCACGCCCTGCCGCGTCGCCGTCGTGCAAGGCGCGGGCCTGCTGGGATTGCATGGTTGCGCACTGCTGCGCGCGGCGGGAGTGGCAAAAGTGCTGGTCGTCGATCCCGATCCCGCACGGCGGGAAAAGGTGGCCGCGTTCGGCGGCGAAGCGGTGACAGCGGGCAGCGAAATAAAATCCGGCAGCGCGGATATCGTGATCGAAGCCGCCGGTGTCGCGAGCGTCGTGCCCGAAGGACTTCGGCTGCTGCGGGTGGGCGGACATTACCGGCTCGTGGGGATGGTGCATCCGGAGTCGGCGTTGACGCTGACCGGCGAGGCGCTCATCCGCGGCTGCGTGACGTCGCGGGGATATCACAACTACGCGCCGCGACACCTTGACCGCGCCGTCGCGTTTCTGCAAATATCGCGCGAGCTGCCGTGGGCTTCGCTGGTGAGCCCGCCGCTGCCGTTGGAGCGGATGAACGACGCCGTTGCGCTCGCCCGTTCCGGCCGCTGGGCGCGCGTGGCCCTCGCGACGAATGAGTGAATCCGTTTCACAAACGTTACATTTGGTTTGTTTCAGGCGTTAAAATTCCGTGATTAACTGGCCGGCATGAAACCACCGCAAACGCTCGATGACGTCCTCGCGCTTTTTCGCGAGCGGGGCCATCGCCACTACGGGGAAGACGTCACGGAACTGCAGCACGCCCTGCAATGCGCGACCTTCGCGCAACAAGCCGGCGAACCTCCCGTCGTCATCGCCGCCAGCCTGCTGCACGACTACGGCCATCTCTGTCATGACCTCGGCGAGGACGTCGCCGACCATGGCGTGGACGCGCGCCACGAGAACATCGGCGCCAGCCAGCTCGGCGCGTTGTTCGTGGAGGAAGTCGTCGAGGCTGGCCGCCTCCACGTGGTCGCGAAACGCTATCTCTGCTGGAAGGAACCCGGCTACTTCGACGGTCTGTCCGAGGCGTCCAAGAAAAGTCTTCACCTCCAGGGCGGCCCGATGAACGACGCGGAGGCGCGCGAATTCGAAAGCGGCGCATGGTACGATACGGCGGTGCGGGTGCGCCGTTACGACGACATGGGGAAAGTCGCCGAAATGGTGACGCCGGAACTCGAATCGTTCCGTCCCCTGCTCCAGAAATTTCTTCGCTCCGACCGCTAAACCACGCGCAACCGCGCGCATGGCCACGCCCGTTCTATCCCGTACGCAGACGGCGATTTCCGCCGCGCCATCCCGCGCGCCTTCCCAAGGATGGCTTCAAGGCTGGCTGCGGCAGCCGTGGTTTCTCACATTGTGGTGCGTGCTCGCCGCGTTCGGCACCTGCGCCTGCACGTATGGATTTCGCAAACCCTTCACCGCCGGCGGTTACACGGATACCAGCTTCGGTTCGCAGTTGAAGGTGTGGCTCGTCACCGCGCAGGTGCTGGGCTACATGGTTTCGAAATTCATCGGCATCAAGGTCATCGCCGAGATGACCCCCGCCCGGCGGGCGAAGGCGCTGTTATTGATGGTCGGCGCGGCCGAAATCGCGCTCGTGCTCTTCGCGCTCACGCCGCCGCCGTACAATGCGATCTGGATGTTTGCCAACGGCCTGCCGCTGGGGCTGGTGTTCGGGCTCGTGCTCGGCTTCATCGAGGGACGGCGCATGACGGAGATTTTCATCGCCGGCCTCTGCGCCAGTTTCATCCTCGCCGATGGCGTCGCCAAATCGGTTGGCGCGTGGCTGCTGGCCGCCGGCGTGAGCGAACGCTGGATGCCCGGCGCGGCCGGCCTGATTTTCGCCGGGCCGCTCCTGGTCTTCGCGTGGATGTTGCAGCACATTCCCGCGCCCGACGCCCGCGATGTGGCCGCGCGCTCCAAACGCACGCCGATGACCGGCGCCGAGCGGCTCGCGATGATTCGCCGGCACGGCGTCGGTTTGCTGGCGCTCGTTGCGGCCTATCTGTTGATGACCGTGCTGCGCAGCGTCCGCGCCGACTTCGCGCCGGAAATCTGGAAAGGCCTCGGCCTGGGAAATCCATCCGCGGTGTTCACGCAGTCGGAAACGTTCGTGGCGCTCGGCGTCATCGTGGCCAACGGCGCGCTGGTGTTGGTGCGGGACAACCGCCGGGCGTTCCTCGCCGCGCTTATCATCTCGTGTGCGGCGCTGTGCGTCGCCTTGCTCTCTCTGGCGGGACAACGCAGCGGCGTGCTGTCTCCCTTCGTGTTCATGGTGCTGCTGGGAGTTGGGCTGTATGTGCCGTACGTCGCGGTGCATACCACCATCTTCGAACGTCTGATTGCGTTGACCCGCGAGCCCGGCAACATGAGTTACCTGATGTATCTCGCCGACGCCGCCGGCTATCTGGGCTACGCGGGCCTGATGCTCGGACGGAGCGCTTTTCCCGCCCAAGAAAACTTCCTGGCCTTCTTCACTCACTTCGCCGGTTGGATTCTTGCAGCGATCCTCGGCACGCTGCTCATGGCGCTGGCCCTTTACGCCCGTCCCCAACGGCCGCGCGCTTAAGAGCGGCGAACTTGCGCTACCAAAAAGAAATCGGCAACCGTCGGTGCGGATTCTCCGTGAAGATGCACGCGGGGCCGGGAGCAGGCAGAGGATTTGCCGGCGGCGGCCAGTAGCGCTCGCGCTCGCGCTCGCGCCGCGCCTGTTCCGTGGCCATTCGCGCCCGCTCTTCAAAGAGGCAGGGAAAAATCAGGAAGGGATACGAGGTGAACCAGGCCAGCCGTTCGGCGTCGTCGGCCTCCTGCATGATGCGGGCATGAATTTCCCAGTCCGGCACTTCATTCAGGTATCGGTGCAGCAACCGTTGCTTCAGCACCGTGAATTGCGCGGCGACGCCGGATCCCAATTTTGCTTCCGTCCTCTTCGCTTCCATAGGTTTGGATATTTTCCTTCCCCATGCTGGTGCCGCCGCGTGTCATTTCCGCGGCGGATGGGTTAAAACGGGGCGAAAGCGCCGGTCAATTTCCCGGCTCGGTGTTATTGCTGTCCTGGCTGGTGTTCAACGTCTTCAGATAATCCGCGCGGCGGATCCATTGGGCGTGGCCGTCGCAAAAATTCATGCAGGTGCCTTCCTTGCCGTGATTGTCCTCGGCGTCGGGCCAGTTGTTGTGCGAACTGCCGAGGCCTTCGCTCCCGCTGTCGTCGGCGTCCAGGAATAAAAGAATCTGGCTCGGACCCACCCTGGAACCCAGCGCGCCGCTGTAGCGCCGGATAACTTTCGCACTGATGGAAGCCTCGGTTTTTTTCAAGGCCACACTCGTGCCATCAGGCAGCAAATCCCCCATGGTGCCGAAGATTTCGTAGCTCGTCCCATACGCCTTTTTGCTCACGGCGTTGTCCTGCAGGTCGGTGAGATACGTTTCCGTGCTGAACGGCCATTTTTGGATGTGGTCGGGATCGGTCCGGATGGAGTTTTGCGTGGCGAGGCAGGTGTAGCTTTTCAAGGCCTTGTCGTACATCGGATAAAGCCAGTTCGCATCGTCGTCCGAGCCGGAACGATCCGAGTAGGCGGTCACGGTGTAGGTGGTTCGCGTGTGGCCGGAGTAATGGCCGCGATTGTCATCCGCATACATCATGCTCCCCAGGCCAAGTTGCCGGAGATTGTTGATGCAGCCGGTGCGTTGCGCCTTGGCTTTCGCCTTCGCGAGCGCGGGCAGCAGCAGCGCCGCCAGGATCGCGATGATGGCGATGACCACCAGCAATTCGATCAGGGTGAATCCTGACGGCCGGCAATAATTGCGTTTCAAACCCGGCGATCCGGATTCGACATCCTGGGATTCAATAAAAGTCTTCATTTGGTTTCGCGTGGCAAAAATTTGTCTGAGTTAAAAAGCCCGCAGGCAGGCGCGGCACTCTCCCTCCACGCCTGCCTGGGGTTGTCCCCCGAAATTACGGATAAACGATGCGATAGAACGCTCCGCCGGGGAGCGGCGAAGAATCGGTGAAACTGCCCTGTCCATTGGCCGGTACCGTCACGGTGCCGCGCGAACCCCACGGTCCGCTCAGTGAAGGCGCCCGCCAGACGGTGTAGGTGAACCCGACGGTTCCCACGAAGGGCACCTGAACCTGGCCTGGCGCGATCGTTAACCGCTGGATGGCCGCCGGAATGGCGGTCACACCCGCGGAATAATAAACGCGCAACTGCGGGCGCTGAACCAACGGATCGTAGCCGGTGACGACGTTTTGGAATTTGGAGGAACGAATGCCCCAGCCGTTGCTGCCGTTGGGCCACGGCAGGATGGCCCAGCCGTAGTTTTGCCGCGTGCCGTTGGCCCAGGCTTGCACGTCCGAGGTTACCTCGTAGGTGTTGACCGTGCCCTGCACATCGGGATCCAGGTTGGTGTTGCCCGCGAGCACCGTCGGAGTGGTGGCGGCCATCACGCCGTCCGGCAGAATGCCGTTCGCGCCGAAGGTGTTCCACGTCACAGTGGTGTCATCCCACGGTTGCAACATGGCGTAGAAACGGCCGCCGTCGCCCATGTTGTCAGGGCCGACACACGGCAGTTCGAGCACGGCCGAGTGAATCAACGAGCCGGGCGGAACCTGATTGGTGCCGGTGCCGATGATGTTGTCGAAGCGCATAAGCACCTCGGTGTTGTTCGTATTGCCCGCGTCATTGGCATCGCTGAAGAGGCTCAAGTCGGTGACATAGTTCAAGTCCGGGTTGGCCTGGCGGATGTTCACATCATGAGCGTTGGTGTAGCCGTTGACGTCCTGGCGATAGCTCGCCATGGCGTAACCCGGCACCAGCCACTTCACCCGCAAGCGTGGACGGGTCGCCACGTCGCTGTAATCCGACGGAGTGAAGCCCGTGCCGTCGGTCATCAGCGGCCAGCCCTTGATCACCCAGCCGAAGTTGACCTGGCCGTTCACCCAGGCCTGCACGTCGGGAGTGACCCCGATGGAAACCATGCCGGTGCCGGTCGCACCGCTGCCGTCCTCGACGCCGAGTTGCGATTCATAAATCGAACGCGCTTCCACGTCATCCGCCTGCACGCCGGCACCCAGCGAGTCCCAGGTGTCATTCGTCGCGTCCCACGGAATCAACATGCGGAAGAAACGTCCGCCGTCGCCGGTATTGTTGATGTTCACGAGCAATTCAGCGGAGACCACCACGGCGTTGCTGGGCACCTGCCAGTAATTGGTGCCGACAAAATTGTCGAAGCGGAGCAATACCTGGGATTCGTTCGGCGTGCCGCCATCCGGCCAGTCGATGAGCAGGCCTTCCTGCGGCGCCTTCGTGCGGCCTTGCGGCCACGGGATGTCGTGTCCGACTTCCGAGAGCGCGATGTCTGCGGCGCCGAAGTATTCGCCGTAGCCGTTGTCCGCGCCTTCCTGATATTGCGTCAGCCGCAACGCGCCCACGCGCACGGGCTTGGTGACCGCGATGCTCACTGACCCGTCGTTCAGAGTGACGTTCACGCTGCGGGTCAAAAGCGACGCGCCATTCGTCACGGTGACGAACGTGATGGAGCGCACAAGCTGCTGCACCGCCGCCAGCGTGGAATTGGTGTTGAGCGAGATGACTAGCGGGGTCAGGTTGAGACCGCCGGTGAAGCTGCCGATGACATTGCCTTCATACGACACAGTGGCGTTGGTCACGCCGATTTGATTGGTGCCGGCTCCGGTATTGCGGATGGCGATCACGTCCAGCGGGCTGCCGTTGGTGGCGATGACGATGGTCAGCGAGCCGCCGTTGTAGTTCGTCGCGTCCACGTCCTCGACGCGCGCCTGGCCGTCGAGGCCGATGGGCGGCATGCCGATGCCGTAGATGCACTCACCCGACGGGAGGATCAGCGAGGTTTCGTTATCCAGCCGGATGGCCGGAAGCACCTTGTCACCCGCGAAATCAACATACAGCGGATCCGTGCTCGCCACGGTGTTGATCACGTTGAAGCTCGTCGTGCCGTCGGCGATCAGATTGTCCACGCCGAAGACCGTCACCACTTTCGGCGTGCTCCAATCGAGCGGCGTAAACGTCAGTGTCGTGGGCGACACGGTGCCGACCGTTGGATTGCTCGAAGTGACCGTGACCACCACGTTCGAATCCGGCTGCGTCGCGAGGACGACGGTGTAAGTGGTGGTTCCCGCTTCAGCGACCACGAGCGGCGTGGCATTGCTGTAAAGAATGGCCGGATTATCGTTGTCGAGATTGATGACCGAGACATCCGCCGGATTGCGGCCGTTGTAATTCGCGTCGGCGCTTATGGCTGGCGCGGTGATGATTGTATAAGGCCGGTTGCCGTCCTTCTTGAAATCATCCACACCAGTAACCGTTACCATTTGCGGCACGCTCCAATTGCCCGGGTTGAACGTAAGCGCATTGGTCGATACCACGCCTTCCGCGGTGTTGCTCGAAGCGATGCCGATGGTGACATCGGCGGTGGGCTGGCGGTTCAGGAAGACATAAAAGGCGGTGGTTCCGCCGGCTTCGGTCGTGGTCAGGCCAACCGTCGGCGTGACGGTGATGCCTGCCTCCTCGTCGTCCACGTTGATGACGGAGACGTCGGGAGGATTCAAATTCAGGTAGTTGGTATCGCCGCTGTAGCTCGGGGCGAGAATGATCGTGTAAGCGACGTTGCCATCGGCCACCAGGTCATCCTGGCCGGTGATGGTGATCGTCTGCGGAACGTTCCAGTTCGTGGAGTTGAAGGTCAGCGAGCTGGCGGAAACGGTGCCTTCGGCGGGATTGCTGGAGGCGACGGAGATGATCACATCGTTCGTCGGCGCGAGGTCGAGCTGGACGTTGAACGAAGCGGTGAGGCCAAATTCCGAAGTGACCAGGGTATTCGTCGGCGAAACCGTGAAGCCCGGGGTCGCAGCGGGGATGTAAACAAAGCAGGCGACCGGCTCGTTCGTGCACGCTTCGAGCAGCGGCGGGAAGGTGCCGACGTCGCGGGACTCGATCATCCAGCCGTCGCCATCGGGTTCATAGCTGACCGTATTGTCGAAGTTGATGGTCTTGCCGCCTTCGGAGGAAACGATGAGCACGCCGGCGCTCGGTGAAGCGCCTGGAATGGTGAGGCGATAACGGCCGACCGCGGTGTTGGTGATGGCAAACGCGGGCGCGTTGCCGCTGTGCAGCAAAATCACCGCGTTGGTGCCGGTCGCATCCAGACCGAAACGGCCCGAAACCACCGTCGTGTTGGTCTTGGGAATGAAAACAAACGCGGTCGGGTCCTGCTCCAGCGAGGTGCCGTTCCCGAAATTATCCTTCACGTAGATTTCCCATGTGCCGTCCGCGTTGACCAGCGAGGAGCTGTAGTTGCCCTCGTTCTTGGCGTGATTCACCAGCAGGATGCCGGTGTTGGTCGTCACCGAGTTGGTGGAATAAATCCCCAGCGACCGCAAATCCACCCGTGAGCGCCCGCTGCTGATGCCCTTGAAATGGTTTCCCAGCACGAGGCCTGGCGAACCGGTGAAAAGATTGTTTGTGCCGCCGTTCGCCGCCGTGGCATTGCGCGCCCAGCCGGCCAGATAATCGGTGTAGCGAAAATAGGCGACGGAGCAGTTGATGTTGTATTCCGCGCGCGCGGAGGTGAGGTCCTGAATCACCGCCCAATAGCCGTTGGCGTTCCCGTCGAACGCGGGCGCGGCGTAATTTTTTTGTTCGTCGGCCAGTTCGCCGTTGTCGCGTCCATTCTCCGCGATCGCCACCATGACCAGCCCTTCGGCGAGGTTGTTGGTCGTGGTGTCGCCGATCTGAAGATTATAATCGCCGCGGTTCGAGCCGGGCCGCACTTGCATGCCGTTGATCGAAAGCGTGGAACTTACCGTGACCGAGTTGGCGGTATTGCCGGTGTCATTCTGGATCACATTCACGTTCATCGCGGAGATGTGATGCGGCGGCGCTTCCACCGCGCGCGCCGTGGTGAAGGTGGCCAGGGAGAGGATCGCGAGCGCTTGCGCCGCTCGCAACCGGGCGAATCCCCGACGAACGGGGATCGTTGGAATCTTAGCAGGTTTCATAGGTTCAGGTATTTCAGTTTCATCGCCCGGATTTTCTCCGGACATAAACGCCGCGGAATCGTCAGATCCTCGGGCAGAAATGACTCACGCCATTCCGCGACACGATTCCGTTTTACCCCGGCGGAAGGGGGAAACAACCGACGATTGGGTGCGGAATGAGGCGGGAAGGTTACGAAGCGAAGGCACTACGAAGGCGTCACCGGATTGACGCAATTAGCGCATCAAACCGTAATAGCTGTCACCGATTTGAAACAGAAACGGGATGGCCTCAGTGCGGGCGGCCCGGGCTTTCGAGATGAAAGGGCAGCTTGTCCGGCAGCACGCGGACGCCCGTGGTGAATTTGAAGGGCGCGGATTTGTTCGGCGTTGGAAACGTGAGTTCGACAAAGAATGCGCTCCAGCCATTCGTGGGCATCGAAGTTTTGCCGGCATACGTGCCGTCGGCCTCGGCGGTAATGGGGGTGCTCGTCCACGTCGGCCCAATCGTATCCAGACGGAAATCACGCGCGTTAGGATTGGTGGCCTGCCACAGCTTCACTTCGGACGGCTTGTCCCTGGTGGTGACGCGAATGGGACCGTCATCCGCAAATTTCCAGGAGAATTGCGGAAGTTTCGCGCCGGAAATCACCGCCGCGTAACAGGCTTGCAGGCTGCGGGCGGCGTCGGAGTTTTTGAGCGAGTGATCGGTGTTCGGCACGTAGCGGAGATATTTTGGGCCGGGCAGTTCATCGAAATAGAATTGCGATGAGTCCGGCAGGAAGAATTGATCGCCGGCGGCGTAGATCATGAATTTCGGAATCGTCAACCGGTCGCGATACGAATAGGGATCCTCGATCGCCAACAGCGCGTGATGCTCCTTTGTGCCGATCCAGTCCATGATTTTCATGTTCGTGTAGTCCTTCACGGCCGGCGCCCAGAATCCGTAGGCGTCGTAGTGGTGCGTGAAGGAAGGCTCCAGGTTCAGCATGTCGATGACGAGCGGGATGATGGCGACCACGCGTTTGTCCACGATGGCCGTGGTCCAGGTGGTCCAACCACGCTTCGAGGCGCCGGCGACGACGAAGGAATCCACCTTGAGCTTGCCGCCTTCGGCCGACGCGGTAAAGGACGTCACCGTATCCATCGCGCGCACGGCGCTTTTGGTCATCGGCAGCCGCGCGGGCCATTTCTCATCGCCGGTGCGAAGAAATTTATCCCACGTGTAGGCGATCAGGGCGTCCTCGGATCGGCCAAACGTTTCTCCCGCGAACACGAGCGGTTGATTCGGCACACCGCGCAATTCGGCGACCACCGATTTCGTGGACCGCGCCACGCGCAACAAATTATCATCCACCGATTTTGGCGCGGGCCGGTCGAGCGACCCGCCACTGATAAAAAGCAGCGCGGTGGAACTGGCCACCTCGTCCGGTTTGATGATCGTCAGCCAGTGCTGCCAGACCGTCCGGTTGACTTCGTTCGTCGTGAGCCACGCCTGCGACTTCATTTCCAACAGAAACACTGTGGCGCCCTCCGTAGGGATGGTGTTTACGAGGCGGTAGCTGTAATTCGTATCCGGCTGTGCGACGTATCGGTCCAGCGCCGTCAACGTCGCCCCTGCAACGGGCGAACCCGCCGCGAGGCCGGCCAGAACCAACCACGACGCGAAACAAGGGGAGAGATTTTTCATGAAAATGATTACTTTGGGCAGGCGCATAAAGGCGGCGGCGGACAGGAATTGTCAACGCTGTTATTCCGCGGTGGCGGGAACTTGGGCCGAAGAGGCATTTCCTTCTTGTAAAACTCCGGCAAGCGGATCCTGCCAATGGCTGGATTCCGCGAGCGTGCCTTGGAACTCCGCTCACACCCGCGTGGAGGAGTGCGAGGAGAACCAGTGCGTAAGCGATCAGGGGCGGGTCTGGCCCGCCTTGCGTCGCCAGCCGGGAGAGCTGTCCTTTTGGCATTGAACTGGGCGCGGCGTTTGTTGACGTTAGGCGCCGACAAAATGCAATCCACCAGCAAGATGCCGGCGCCGGTTCTGATTTGCATTTTGCTTGCAGGATTGACGCTGGTGGCGTTCTGGCCGGCGCCAGGCAATGGCTTCGTCAATTACGACGACACCGCTTACGTAACCGAGAATCCGCAGGTGCTCGCGGGCCTCACGGCCAACGGGGTGGCGTGGGCGTTTCGCGGCGCGCATTTCGCGAACTGGCATCCGCTGACGTGGGTTTCGCACATGCTGGACGTGCAACTCTTCGGCTTGCAGGCGGGGGGGCATCACCTGACCAGTCTTGCGTTGCATATCGCAGACACGCTTCTGCTGTTCCTGTTGCTGCAAAAAATGACGTCGCAACACTGGCCGAGCGCGATGGTAGCGGCGCTGTTCGCGCTGCATCCGTTGCACGTCGAGTCGGTGGCGTGGGTTTCCGAACGCAAGGATGTGCTCAGCACTTTTTTCGCGCTCTTGTGCCTCTGGGCGTATGTGCGGCATGTGGAAACGTCGCGGACTGCGGCCGGCTGGAGGCGCTTTGCGCTGTGCTATTTCGCCGCGCTTATTCTTTTCGCCCTCGGCGTCATGAGCAAGGCGATGGTGGTGACGCTCCCGTGCGTGATGCTGTTGCTCGATTACTGGCCGCTGCGACGGATTCGATTCAACGCGGGCGATTTCAAAATAAAAAGCGCCGTTTCATTAATTGTGGAGAAGATTCCCTTTTTCGTGCTCGCCGCGCTGGCCACCGCGCTGGCGGTCACGTTTCTCAAGGAATCGGGCGCCACCAACGACGCGCCCAATGTGGGTTTGGGCGAACGTCTCGCGCGGATGATGGCTTCCTATCAACACTATATCGCGAAAACGATTTGGCCGTCCGGTTTGATCATACCGTTCCTGCGTCCGAATCAATGGCCGCCCTGGACGATTCCCGCGGCCGCGGCGACGGTGATCGGATTAACCGTGCTGGCGTTGTGGTTGGGACGTCGCAGCCCCTATCTGTTCGTGGGGTGGTTTTGGTTCGTCGGCACGCTCGTGCCCGTCGTGGGCGCCGTTCCCGTGGGTGCGCATCTGTTTGCGGATCGCTACACTTACTTTCCGTTGATCGGCGTTTTCATCGCGGCGGCGTGGGGTGTGAATGAATTGACCGCAGGGTGGAAAGCCCGCACTCCATTCCTCATCGGTGCGGCAGGCGTGACGCTGATCGCCTGCATCGCGGCGTCGAACGCCCAAGTGCGGCACTGGCGCGACAGTGAACAGCTTTATACGCATACCTTGTCGGTAATGCCGGATAATTACATGGCGCACAACGGCCTCGGGCTTTACCTCTTCAGCCAGCATCGCGTGGACGAGGCGGTGGCGCAGTATCAGGCGGCGATCAAATTCAATCCGCTGTACGATGACGCCTACAGCAACCTGGCGCGCGCCCTGGCCGAGCGTGGACAATATCCGGCCGCGGCGGAGCAGTTTGCAGTTGCCATTCGCATCCGTCCGAATGACGTGAAAACGCGCAACAATTTTGGCAACGTCCTTGTGCTCCAGAAAAAATACGACGAGGCCGCCGCGCAGTTCGAGGAAGCCTTGCGCCTCCAGCCCGATCACGTCAATGCCCGCAACAATCTCGCCATTTGCTGGTTCAACCTCGGCCACACGGACCGGGCCATCGCCGAGTACCGCGAAGCGATCCGTTTGCAGCCAAATTTCCTACAGGCGCTCAACAACCTTGCCTGGATCCTCGCCACCCACCCCGATGCGCGTTTTCGCAACGGAGCGGAGGCCGTCGAACTGGCAACGCGCGGCAGCGATTTGACGCAGTATCAAAATGCCACGCTGCTGGCCACGCTGGCGGCCGCTTACGCGGAGACGACGCGCTTTCAGGAAGCGGTATCGCTTGCCGGGCAGGCGCAGACACTTGCCGGCAATCAGGCCGATCTGGCGGCACGGCTGCCGATCATGTTGAAGGAATTTCGCGAAGGGAGGCCGTTTCGGCAGAGTGGCAAGTGATGAGCCTCTCGGCGCGGGACTTGGCCGATTCGGTTGACGCGGTGTGGCCGCGCAATATGCTGGGCGGGTGTCCGCCAGCAAGACAACCCCAGCACGCCTGACTCCGCCCGCGCCGGCCGTGGCGGAAACCTCCATCGATTTACTCTGGCAATTTCGCGTTCTGTGCGTGGCCGCCGTCTTTGGCGCGGCGGCGCTCACCGGTGTTTCCTTATGCTGGCTGCTGGTCTGGACTTGCGGAACCGATATCGCCGCCACCGTAACGAACGCATATCAAGTCCAAAGCCCCAAGGGCCGAACTCGTTACGTTGTGGACGTCCAGTACGGCATCGGCGGCAAGCAGTATGAAACGTCGCATCAGGTTTCCGCGGCCACCTTCCAGCATGTCACGCGTTTCGGAGTATGGGCTGGCGGCCCGGCCACGGTAAAAGTGAGGCACCTGGATTTTGGCTCCCGTCATTTTCATTTGTTTAGCGAGGAGGGGTTAAGGTTTGGCTACGGCCCGGCTTCGCTCGTGATCAGTCCAATTGTCGATCTTGCCGTCGGCGTCGTTATTTTTCGCGCCTGGATCCTTCCAGCCCGGCGTCGACAGGTTAGGACTGCGTTTCAGCCGGGGTGAATCGATTCGATTGACGCAGGGTGATGGCGCAATATGCTTTCCGCGTGTTCTCAATGGAAAGCACTCCCACCCGGTTGCCGGAACCACCGCGATCGGTGCGCGGCGGCGGCGGGTGCGGGCTATGGTTTTTGCGATTGTTTATCCTGCCGCACACGCTCGTCGGCATCGGCGTGATCGGGCTGGCGCTCGCCTCCGCGATTTTGGCGCTGTTTGGCACCGACACCACGGCAACGGTCACGAAAGCCTACACGAGCACGTCCAGCAAAGGTTCTGTGTCGTATCATCTCGAGTACGTGTATCAAGCGGGCGGGCGCGACCACACCAAATCTCAAAGCGTCAGCCGGGCGACCTACGATGCCATCCGTCCACCGGGCGAACTGGAGGGCACGCCTTCGAGCATACGGGTGCGTTACCTGAGGCTGGGTTCATGGTCTGATCAGGTGCTGCTCGAAAACGGAGGTGCGTGGCGGCGGATGGGCGGGCTGCTGTTTTTCGCGCTGTTCTGGAACGGGATTTTGTCCGTCTTTCTCTACCTCGCGTGGGTGAAGCCGATTCGCCAGCGGCTGCTGGTGAAGTACGGCGACGTCACGGCGGGCACCATCCTGAGTTCGCGCAAACGACAGGGGAAGTCCATCTCCTACTACGTTACCTTCCGCTTCCGCAATCCGGAAACTGGCGCGGACCTCGAGCGCGAAGTCGATATTCAAGGCGAAGCCCATTACCAATCGGCTGTCGAAGGTCGCAAGGTGACGGTGATTTATTCGCCTCGCAACCCGAAGCGCGCGTTGATCTACGAATTGAGTCCCTATCAAGTCGAAGGAGCACAGCCAACATGAAACTCTCCCCGGATCAGGCCCATCTTCATATCGGCGCCCTCATTTTCCCCGGAATAGATCAGCTTGATTTCGCCGGGCCGTTCGAAGTGCTGGCGCGGCTGCCCAATTCCACGTTTCATGTCCTGTGGAAAGATAAAACGCCGGTGCGCGATGCGCGGGGGCTCCTGCTCACGCCGGAGACGACATTCGCCGAAGCGCCGCCGCTGGATGTGCTGGTGTTGCCCGGCGGGCAGGGACAGATGGATTTGATGGAGGACGAGGAGACACTGGCGTTCGTTCGGTGCCAGGCGGCGAACGCGAAAATTGTTTTCTCCGTTTGCACCGGCGCGTTTATTGCCGGCGCCGCCGGGTTGTTGCAAGGCGTGAAAAGCACGACGCATTGGGGCTCGTTTCACCTGCTCGAATATTTTGGCGCGGTGCCGGTGAACGAGCGCGTGGTGATGGATGGCAAATTCATCAGCGCGGCGGGAGTGACGTCCGGCATGGACGGCGCGTTGCGGGTCGCGGCGTTGTTGCGCGGCGAGCGGCTGGCGCAGCAAATCCAGCTCTACATGCAATACGCGCCCGAGCCGCCCTTCAATAGTGGAACGCCGGAAACCGCGCCCGCCGAAGTCCTCGCCTCCGCCCGGGCCGCCGGCAAAGAACTGGCCGAACGCCGCCTGGAAATTGCGAAGCGATTTCGCAATAAGATCTAAATTTTGCCGAGTGCAACGTTGGCGATCATCACGGAGAACGCGGGGGACGCGAAGATCAAAAAGACACATCCTCGCGCTGGCGGCCGGTGAAGCGGCAATATTTGGTATAGCCGGCGCTGTGGGCGAGCTGGACGGCTTCGGCGAAATTCATGCCGACTTCGCTGGGCGCGTGGGCGTCGGAGCCGAACGTGATGGGCACGCCGAGTTGAGCCGCCATCTGGACGATGCGCGGGCTCGGATAAATTTCATGGCACTCCTTGCGCAGGCCGGCGGTGTTCAACTCGATGGCCGCCCCGCTCGTTTTGGCCGCCTGCAAAAAGCGTTTGAACAACGGCGTGCAATCCTCTTTCGGATAAAACGAAAACTTTTTGCACAGGTCCGCGTGGCCGATGATTTCAAACAACCCTGATTCCGCCGCCATGGTGAGCCGGTCGAAGTAGGCGGTCCACACCTCCATCGGATCGCGGGTTTTCCATTCCGAAATTTTCGACGGGTTATCGATGGCCCACGACTCGGAAATGTAATGCACCGAACCGATGAAGTAATCCCACGGATGCCGCGATGCGAGGTCGCGAATCCATGGCTCGTGGCCCGGCAGATAGTCCACTTCCAATGCGAGTTTAATGACGAGGCCGGGATGGTCCTTGCGGGCCTGTTCCACTTTGGCGACATACTCGTCGAGATTCGACGTCAGCATCCGCCAGTCGTCGAAATCGTCCCGCGCCATGGGGCTGTGATCCGAGAAGCCGATTTCCTTCAATCCAGCACGCACGGCCTGCGCCGCCAGTTCCGTCGGTTCGCCACTGGCATGCCGGCAGAGCGGCGTGTGCATGTGATAATCTGCCGGTAAAGACATGATCCCACACTAAGAGACGTTGCGGCTGCCTTCAAGTGATTCTGAATCCGAATTGCGCCAGGAAGCCGGGCAGCTTATTGAGAAATTCTGGTGACGTATTCCAGCAGATCAGCGAGGTTCTGATTCGTCAGGTCGTTCACCAGGTTGTCGGGCATGAGGGACCAGGGTTGGGTTTGCAGCGTCTGCACGTTCACGCGCGGCAGGACTATCGATTCACCGTTCACGAGCCGCAGGGTGACGATCGTATCGTTGCCGCCTGTCAGGATGCCGATGTACGTATCGCCCACCACGGTGTCAGCCACCGTCGCTGCGTAATCGGGCGGGATGTCGGCGTTTGGTTCGAGGATGGCGCCAAGGATTTTATCCTTCGTCCACGTGCGGACCTTCTGGAGATCGGGGCCGAGCCCGGAACCTTCGCCTCCTCGATCATGACAAACCGCACAGCGCGCGCGATACACGTCGCGTCCCCGTGCCGCGGAACCGGTGAGTTGCAGTGCGGGGGCGAAGCGTTTCATTGCCTGTGGCTGACCCCAGGTGAGCGGACCAAATATCCGCGCCACCCGCGCGCTGATGCCGGGGTCACCGATGGTCCGCAGATAATTGATCTGCAACTGCGTCAGGTCCGTGCGCGCGATGGTTCCCTGTTCAAGCGCGGCGACGACATCGGGAACGCGTTCGCGGCGGCTGAGCAGCGCGGTTACCGCCGCCGGCCGCACCGAGGCGGGCAAAGTCCGCCAGCGTTGGATGATCGCCCGGGAGACGCGCGGATCGCTGAACCGGCCAAGCGTCTCGACGGCCGCCATTTGAACTTCCGGAGACTGGCCGGAGCCGAGCAGCAGCAATATCAAATCACCACTGCGCCCGAAAGTGTAGGGACTCACGCCCAACAACCTGAGCGCCGCGATGCGCGGCTGCTCGGCCGCGCCTGAACCGACCGCGATGCGGAAGGCTTCCGCGTAGAATCGTTCCATGCGTCCGTCGGGATCCGCCAGCGACAGCGAACTATTTCCCCGCCGCAATCCCTCACCAAGATCGTGAAGCAGACCGTAGGCGCGCAGCGAACCGGACGGCATCGTATTGATCCAATCGAAAATGCGCGCGAGCGAGGCCAGCCTTCCCTGGTTGCCGATCATCAGCAGCAGCCGATGGAGAAAGTCGGCGCCGGTGGGCGTGCCAGCGAGGGCCGGATCATTCGCCATGGCCACATAGAAATCGCCCGCACCATAGGCCAGCGAACTCAATACGGCTGTTTGCACCCATGGATTGGCCGGGTCTTTCCGCAAGATGGTGAGCAGCACAGCGAGCCGGTCGGCCCGGGCGATGTTACCCACGGTGAAGGCGAGTTGATAACGCACTTTCAGCGAAGGATCGGCAGCCAGCGCGCGCAGTTGCTGCCAGACTTTGTCGGACACCAGGCCATGCGCCGCTATTTTCTCAGCCAGACGCACCGCCTGCTCGCGCACGGTCTCATCCGGGTCCCGCAACGCGCGCACGAGGGAGTCCTCATTGAGCAGGCCGCAGTCTTCCAGCGCGCACAACGCCTGGAGGCGCGCCTGGGAACTTTTTGACGCCGAGGCCATGGTCGCCAGCAACGGCGGCGCGTCAGGATCGCGTCGCTCATACAAAAGCCGGGCCGCAGTGTCACGCCGCCAGCCGTCGGGTTGCTCGAACATCGCGACGAGCGCCGGAACTTTGGCGTTTCCCAAAACGAGTTTTCCGGAGCCCCGAAAATTCTCCGGCACGATGCGATAAATGCGTCCGTTGTCATTGCCGGCCTGCCGGGTGGCCACATAAAGCGCACCGCGAGGACCGGCGATGATCTGGACGGGGCGAAACGCCGGGTCGCGTGAGGTCAGGAAATCCACCTCGGCCGGGTTCGGCGTGCAATTCAGCTCCAATCCGTTGGCGCGGCAGATGAGACGGCGAATCGCCTGTCCGTCCGCGTCGGCGATGAAGGCGTTGCCGACGTAGCTCGGCGGAAATGCGCCGCCGCGATAAATCACGAGGGGATTTCCGCGCACCATCCATGGAGGGGTGAAGACGTTGGTGCCGGACATCATCGTCGTCTGGGTGAGGACGGGCAATGTTTCCGGCGGGGCTTCGAAGTAGGGATTTCGGGCGAGGTAGCGCGGTTCGTACATCTCCGTGAGCAGCGGATGCGATTGATCGGCAAAAAACACCCGGCCGTGATTATTGAAACTCAGGCCGGATCGCCCGACGCCGTTGACGGCCGCCAGTGTCATCGCCCGCGGATCAAAGGAAAATTCGCTGCCAACAATCGCCGCCGACGCCGTGCCCAATGCTGGCGCGGCGACGGGCGGGCCATCGATATAGCCGGTGACCCCGTGAATGGAGTTGTCGAGTCCCCAGACAAAGCTGTTTGCGCGCGCGAGCGGCATGGGGGCGTTGGTGGCGGGATAAGCACCGAAGGAAAGCTTCCGCACATCGGCGAAACCCCTGGATTTGCTGTCGCGCAAAAAGAAAATGCCGGGCGTGGCGCCCACGAACAACCCGCCCCCATAGGGCGCCACCGCCGAGGGCCACGACAGCTTGTCCGCATACACGCTGCTGATATCGAAAGCGCCGTCAAAGTTGGTATCGGTCAGCACGCGAATCCGGCCGCCGAGATGCGCGCCCGCGCGTGGCGACTCCGCGACAAACAGCCGGCCATTTTCGTCGAATGCCATCGCCGCCGGCGCGTTCACCAGGTTCTCCCCCGCCACGAGTTCAACGCGGAAACCCGGTTCAATTTGGACATCGCCGAGACCGGCGGGCAGAATGACCGTGCGAGCGGGTGGGGACTCAAGGTTTGTCTTGCCCGGTTCCGCCCCAATTCCCGCCCATGCCAACGACAGGCACAACGCGACCACGAGCCCGCGAAACCATCGGGTCGTATAGGCGCCAGGCCAGTCGTGCATGTCTAAACGATGGTCCAAGACCTTGCGTTCGGAAAGGGCGAATTGGGCGTTTGCCGAACGTGCAGAACCCGCTTGAGTTCCGCCCGCCCGCTCCGCAGATTACGGTTGAAATGAAGCCCCACGAAACGAGTTCCGAGGATTCAAAGCCCGCCCCACGTTCCAACCAAATATCGCGCCGGGATTTCCTGGCCACCTCCGCAGTCGCCGGTGTGGCCCTGGCCGTTTCGGGCTGTCACACCGCCACGAAGTATGACCAGGGCGGCGGGATCATTGATATCCATCAGCACCTCGGGTATTCAGGCCGGTCCGACGAGGCTTTCCTCGCGCATCAGCGGGCAATGGGCATCACCAAAACCATTCTTATGCCGGCGGGCCGGTCGATGAAAACCGCCTCGACCCACGACGGTGTCTCCAACGGCTTGCAAGCGAAGGCGCTGGGAAACGAAGTCTGCTATCAATTCGCCCGGGCGCATCCGAAGGAATACCTCTTCGCGGCCAACGAGGTGCCGGACGCCGAGGGCGCCATCGCGGAGATTGAAAAATATTTGAAGCTCGGGGCGGTCGGCATCGGCGAGCAAAAATTCGGCCTGGAATGCGATTCCCCGGAAATGCAGCGCATTTACGAGCTGGCCGCGGAATATCGCGTGCCGGTGCTGATGCACTGGCAGTTTAAAATGTATAATTACGGCTTCGAGCGCTTTCCGGCGATGCTGCGCAAATATCCGAAGACGATGTTCATCGGCCATGCGCAAACGTGGTGGGCGAACGTGGATCGGAACCACCTCAACCAGGCCGATCTCTATCCAAAAACCAAAGTCACCCCCGGCGGCCTTACCGACCAGTATTTGCGTGATTTCCCCAACATGTTCGGCGATTTGTCGGCCGGCTCGGGTTTGAACGCGCTCACCCGCGATGAGGATCGGGCGGCGGAATTTCTCATCCGGCATCAGGACAAGCTGTTGTTTGGGAGTGATTGCTCCGATTGGGACGGCTTTGGGGAAAAGTGCAGCGGCGCGCAAACCATCGCCACGGTTCGGCGGCTCGTGCCCGATAAAAAAATTCAGAAGAAACTTTTTCGCGCGAACGCGGAGCGAGTCTTCAGGATTTGAGTTGGCGCGGATTGAAAGCCGGAACCTGGCTTATCGCAGGGTCTCCGCCAACACTTGATACGCCTTGGCGCGCATGGGCGGTGGAAAATCGTGTCCGCCCGGCGGATGCTCCACCTGTAAATTCTTCGGGACGCCGTATAGTTCGTAAACCGCGTCCGCCGTCTTCACCACTTTGTCCACGCTCGCCGCTTTGAAATTGCCATCCCCCACCGGCGCGTTGATGAACACCGGCCGGGGCGCGAGCGCCGCGATGAGTTCGTAAAAATCAAAAGGAATTTCCGAGAGCCTTCCGCGATACGCCGCGAGTTTCGGCATGTATCGTTCCTGACACCAGCCGCGTCCAGGACTCCAATTCACCGGATCCCCGCCATAGTAATCGACGTAGGAATCGAACCCGCAGCTTGAAATCACCACGGCGATGCGCTCGTCAAAAACAGCGGTGTAAATCGCATTGTGTCCGCCAAGCGAATGGCCGATGGCCCCGACTTTTTCGCGTTTTACGAAGGGTAGTGACAACAGCAAGTCCACGCCGCGCAGGTTGTCCCAGATCGCCTTCATCGTGCCGCTCTGATAACCGAGCGCCTTGAGTTCGGGTTGATAATTCGCCATCAGCGGATAAGCCGGTGCGAGCACGACAAACCCGTGTTCCGCGAGGTCGCGGCCATACGCGCGATAATTTTCGCGGAGTTGTTCCACGACGACGCGATTCCCGTAGTCCATGTCGGTCGGATGCAACGCCAGAACCGCCGGAAATTTATTTGTGCCCGCCAACGCCTCCCTGGGGATCAACAACCAGGCCGGGACACGCGACCCCGGTTCCGATTCGTAGCTGATCAGCCGGCGCACATACGCGCCCTCATCAGTTTCCGATTCGATTTTTACATCGAGCGGACAGCGTTTGGATTGGCCGGGCAACGGCCCCATCACGCTCTCAAGATTGCGGATAATCTCGGTCCGGCGCTTCCGCCAGTCGGCGGGCGACTGAACTGGCACGAGATGATTCGCCCCGTTGTGCCACGCCAAGAGATTGGTGCGCAGCGACGAGGATGAGTTGGTTTCAGCGGCGGGGAGCGAAAAGAAGGCGAGGCCGAGTGACAGACCCGCCATCAGGGCGCGATATTTCGCCGCAAGCTTCATCGGGGCGGACTAACGTTCCTTCGCGCGGCGCTTGGCCTCCAGCAAACGGCTGGTGGTGCCGGACGGTTCTTCCGCCGTGCCGGATTCCGGGGCGTTGGATTTTTCCGGGACGACGACAGGTCCTTCAATCTTTGGCGCCGGGGCAATCACGCTGGTGGATTTCGGCTGATTGGAGCGCACCTGTTCCCGGCGCGCGAGCAAGGCGGAGAGAGATTCTGCGGCCTGGGATTTATGCACCGCCGGCCTCCACGGTATCACGTAAGCGAGGATGCCACGCCAGGCGCGCGCCAACTCCGACCGTTCGAGTTGCAAACGCCGCACACCCACGTCGAATACAAACAGCACCACGGCCGCGCGCATGAGCCATTCCCACAAATCAAGCGAGCGGTACGTCGGCACGCGGTCATGAAAATAGGGATTGTCGTCGGTCGGGTTTTCCGGATTCAACACGCGGCCGGCGCCGATTTCGGCGAGGCGGCGCAGCAACGGGAGGTTCGATTCGGCGGCGTTGTATTCCGGCGAGTAGTTCATGCTCGCGCCGACCATTTGCGAGCCGCGCACCTGGCCTTCTTTTTCATCCAGCAGATTGAGCATGTAAAGGCCTGACTCATGCGCGGGAAAACGCGCCTCGTAGTGTCCCGCGCCGGTTTGCGCCAGTGTCACGGTCTGCTTTTCGCCCTTCGGACTGATCACGATGGCTTTGAGCGTCAGAAAGTTTTGATAATCGCCGCGCGAGTCGAGCGCATCGACATTCAGACGCCCTTCCCCGCTGTCCACGGCCACTTCCGTGGTGAAATCCGGGTTTTCCAGGCGACGCAAACTCCACTGCGCGATCTGCGACCAGAACTGGTTGTACTTTGCCCAACTCACCCAGTTTTTGCCCCACTTCGCCTGCGCATCCGAGGTGAAGGCCACAGCGCGACCCAAACCATATTGCCAGTGCGCGAGCAAGGGATCGCCGCCCGGAGACCACAGCGGCGTCTCGGCGCGCGGCTTGGGCGTGGTGATGACGTGGCCCAGCAACGCCGGATACTCGTCAGTGGCGATGCCCCGGATGACTTCGCTCGCGGAACGCAATTGCGGTTTGAACGGATTCTCATCGATGGCTACCTTGAGCACGATGGCGGTTTCCTTGATGAAAATTTGCGGCAGCAGTTCCGGCGAGGTCACCTGGTAAAAACGGCCTTTGCCCAGCGCGGCGATGCTTTGCAACAGGTCGATATTGATGTCCCCGCCGACACCGACCGTGGACACCGTGATTTTATCGTTGGCCATCGCGCGCGTGATGCCTTCGAAATCGCCGGGCAGCGAATCACCGTCCGTCAGCACGATAAGGTGCTTGAGGTTGGCCTTCACACCCTTGAGCATCTGATACGCTTGCTCCATCGGCGGGTACATGGCCGTGCCGCCACCGGCGTGAAGGCCCGAAATGCCGGCGAGCAGTTCCTTTTTGTTCACCGCCTTTTGCATTCCCGACAGCGGATACACCGCGCCATCGAACGCGAGCACGCCGATATAATCCTGGTCGCCGAGCGCGGTGACCGCGCCCATGGCGGCTTGTTTCACCGCTTCGATTTTGGGACCCGACATGCTGCCCGACTTGTCGATCACGAGCGCCAGCGCGCCCGAGGGCAGTACTTTCTTGCTGTCCAATTCCATCTGCACCGGCAGGACATTTTCGAGCGGCGTGCCGCGATAGGCGCCCGCCGTGTACGTTTGATCGCCGCCGACGCAGACGAGCCCCACGCCGAAATCACGCACGGCACTTTCCAGCGCGAGCAACACATCGCGGCCAAGGTCGCCACCCGCGACATTGCTGAGAAAGATGGAGTCGTAACTTTGCAACTCGGCGAGCGACCCGGGAACGCGGTTGATGCCGACACTGTCAATCTGGATGCGCGAGGACTGCAAGGCCTCCAGCAACGGCTTGTCCGCCTCGGGGTCGGCGGAAATCACGAGAATTCGCGGATCACCTTTGACGCTGACAAAACCGTTCGCGCGATTGTTCTGCGGGACGGTGTCGCCCTCGGCCTCAACCTGGACGTCATAATTATAAAATCCCGGTTCCGCCAGCGTTTGCGGAAAACTGAACAGATTTTTGCCTGCGGCAACCTCGACCTTTTGTTTGCCGAGAAACTGGTTGTTGCGGTAGAGGCTGACCGTGGCCGGACCGGCCCGATCGGAATTGATGAACACGCGGGCCTCGAAAGACTGCCCTTTCTTTAATTTCGGCGGGAGCACCAGCTTTTGAAGCGACACATCATGCCCGCTTTTGGCGCCCAGCGGCACGACGTCGATGGAAACCCCCAGCGACTTCGCCTGCGCGGCGGCAATGGCGGCATCGCCGAGGTTTTCATTGCCGTCCGAGAGTAAAACGATTCGTTTCTGCCCGGCCTCCGGGAAGGCGACCGTGGCGAGTTGGATCGCGCCAGCGATGTCCGTGCGCTCGGGATCGATAACAGATTCTATCTTGTGGAGATCAACGGCCGGATTGATGGCGTGCTCGATGGTCGCCTGGGAGCCGAACACCACCACGCCGCCGCCGTCCACGCGTTCCTTGCCATAAGCGCTTTTGTTGACGTAGGTCCGGGCGAATTCAAGCTGGGGAGCCGGCACACTTTGGGAACCGTCGAGCAGGTAAAAGACATTCACCCCCGGCAGCGGCCACATCATTTGCAACTCCGCGAGCGCGAGCGCCACGGCAGTCACGATGACGCAGCGCAGTCCAAACGCGGTCCAGCGGCGCACGGGACTCGTCTGAACGTCGGATTTCCACGCCAGCCAGACGATCCACGCCAGGCCGGCCGGCACGAGCAGCAGATACCACGGATGTCCGACCTGGAACGTCATTCGCTAAAAGCATCCTTCCATCGCTCGCACATGGCAACTCCCTGATTCAGACAGCGCCGCGCGCCGGACGTTCTATAATTCATCCCAACTTCCTCGCAACACCGGAATAAACTGAACTCCAATTCGGGTGGTAACATCACCGTCCGAAAGTAAATACGGGTTCGGACCGGTTGACAAATGGAGAAAGCGGAGTGAAATGGGCGTGTTTGCTGGTGTTGCCTGGAACAATCATCAAGTCATGGCCGATAAATTTCACGAACTCGTTTTCACCGATGCCGTCCGCAAGGCGCAGGCGCATTACTACGGCAAATCGCAGCGCATCGAGGGCGCGCCGGACCATGACGCGCTGACCGGGGACGAAATCGATTTCATCCGCGCTCGCGACAGCTTCTATATGGCGACGGTTGGCGAAACCGGCTGGCCCTATGTCCAGCATCGCGGCGGTGCGCCGGGCTTTCTGCATGTCGTGAGTCCCACGGAACTGGCCTTCGCGGACTACCGCGGCAATCGCCAGTTGCTGACCACGGGCAATTTGTCGGTGTCGGACCGAGTGACACTTTTTCTGATGGATTATCCGAACCGCACCCGGTTGAAGATTCTTGGCCATGCCCGGGTCGCGGACGCGCGGGAACATCCGGAACTCGTCGCGCAACTCGCCGAGCCGGAGGTGCGAAAGCTCGTGGAGCGGTTGTTTTTCATCCGGATCGTGTCGTTTGACTGGAATTGCCCGCAACATATCACGCCGCGCTACACGACGGCTGAAGTGGAGGCGGCCATCGCGCCGTTGCGACGACGCATCGCCGACTTGGAAACCCAATTGAAGGAGAGAAAATAACATGGATCCGCGCCCGCCTGTGCCGCCGTTTACCGAAGAAACCGCCCGCCAAAAAGTCCAGGCCGCCGAGGACGCCTGGAACAGCCGCGACCCGGAACGAGTGTCGCTGGCCTACACCGAGGACACCGAATGGCGCAATCGCGCGGAGTTCATCAACGGACGCGCGCAAGTGGTCGGATTTCTCCGCCGCAAATGGCAGCGGGAGCTGGACTATCGTTTGCGGAAGGAGTTGTGGGCCTTCACGGGAAATCGCATCGCCGTGCGTTTCGAATACGAATGGCACGATGATTCCGGCCAATGGTATCGCTCCCATGGCAACGAAAATTGGGAATTTGATGATCTCGGTTACATGCGCCGCCGCTTTGCTTCGATTAATGACCAGCCCATCCAGGAAGCGGATCGAAAATTTCGTTGGGAGCGGAAAGCCTGAGCTTTCGGCCGGCATACACACTGGCAGGCCTGGACCCTGCAATCCCGCATTGTCCGAAATGGTCTTTGACAGGGCCGCTTTTGGTTGGCATCGTTTTGGCCCGGTTTTAAGCGGGTTTTCTTGAAGCAAACGGCTGGCTGCGGCCAGCCTTGATTTTTAATAATTGGAGCAATTTATGGCAGAACTAGTTGGAAATCTATTGGTGGCGCAGTCGGGCGGTCCCACGTCCGTGATCAACGCCAGTCTGGCAGGCGTGATTTCGGAAGCGGGCCACAACGAGTGCATCGAGGAAATTTACGGCGGCGCCAACGGCATTCTCGGCATCCTCAATGAGGAGCTGATCGACATCAACGAAGAGAAAGCCCGCACCATCCAGGGTCTTCGTTATACGCCTGCCGCCGCGCTGGGCACCTGCCGCTACAAGATCGATTTCAAAAAGAAGCCGGAAAAAGCCGCGCAGGACATGGACCGCCTGTTCGAAGTCTTTCAGGCGCACAACATCCGCTACTTTTTTTACATCGGCGGCAACGATTCCCAGGATACCTCGCACAAAATTCACGAGGAAGCGGTCAAGCGGAACTACGAATTGCGCGTCATCGGCGTGCCGAAGACCATCGATAACGATTTGCCGCACACCGACAATTGCCCCGGCTATGGCTCGGTCATCAAGTACGCCTCCACCACCGTCATGGAAGCCGGCATCGACGTCGGCAGCATGGCCACCGATGACGGCTCGTGTTGCATCATCGAAGTGATGGGCCGTTCGGCCGGCTGGATCGCCGCCGGCACCGTGCTGGCGAAGCGCGGCAACCCCGCGAATCCGCCGCACATCGTGCTCGTGCCGGAAATTCAATACAACCTCGACGCCTTCCTCGCGAAAGTGAAGGAAACGGTGGACACGTACAAGTATTGCGTTGTCGTGGTTGGCGAAGGCATTCGCGACGAAAAGGGCGAGGAGATCGGCGCGGACAAGGATCGCCTCGATTCGTTCGGGCATCCGGTGCTCGCGGGCGCCGCGGAAAAACTCAAGGAACTGGTGCAGGGCAAGCTCAACACCAAGACCCGGACCATTCTGCTGGGCTACGCCCAACGTGCCGCGGCGCATTGCGCCAGCGCCACGGATGCGAACAACGCATTCGCTTGCGGCCAGGCGGCGGTGAAGGCCGCGATCGCGGGCCAGAGTGGTTTCATGGTGAAAATCGTCCGCAACGGTGCGGGAGCCTCCATCAAATGGAGCACCGATATCCAGCCGTTGGGCGACATCGCCAACGTCGAACATTTCGTCCCGCGCGACTGGATCAGCGAGGACGGTTTCCTGCCGAATGAAAAATTCGTCGAGTACGCCCAGCCGCTGATCGAAGGCGAAGTCCAGCATCCGTCGGAAAACGGACTGCCAAAATACGTGGTGCTCGACAAAATCAAGCTGGAGAAGAAACTGCCGCCGCGCGCCTGAATGCCACCGTGAACGCCGAACAACTCGCCAAAGCCAAGTCGCTCGGATTTTCAGACCGGCAGATCGCGCATTTGACCGGCCGCACCGAGGACGCTGTCCGCGCCGAGCGAAAGAAACTCGGCCTCGTGCCCAGCTATCGTCTGGTGGACACCTGTGCCGCCGAGTTCGAGGCGTATACGCCGTATTATTATTCCACTTATGATCGCGGCGATGATGAAGTCAAACCGAGCGATCGCAAGAAGGTGATGATTCTTGGCGGTGGTCCCAACCGCATCGGCCAGGGCATCGAATTTGATTATTGCTGCGTGCATGCCGCCTTCGCCTTGAAGGAAGAGGGGTTGGAGACGCTGATGGTCAATTCCAACCCGGAGACCGTCTCCACCGACTACGACACGAGCGACAAACTTTATTTCGAACCGCTCACGCTCGAGGACGTCCTGCACATTTACGAGCGGGAGAAGTGCTGGGGCGCGATCGCGCAGTTCGGCGGCCAGACCCCGCTCAATCTCGCGCTCGGCCTGCAAAAAAACGGCGTCAACATCATCGGCACATCGCCGCAGAACATCGAAATCGCCGAGGACCGCAAGCTCTTCGCCGCGATGCTGCGCAAGCTGAACATCCTCCAGCCGCCCAACGGCATCGCCACCAGCGAAGAGGAAGCCCTGGCGGTTGCGAAGAAGCTGGGCTATCCGATTCTCGTGCGCCCGAGTTTCGTGCTCGGCGGTCGCGCGATGCAGATTGTTTATTCCGACGCCGAACTGCAGCGGTATATGCGCTTCGCGGTGGAGGCTTCGCCGGAACGCCCCGTGCTGGTGGATCAATTTTTGGAGGACGCCACCGAGGTGGATGTCGATTGCATCGCGGATGTGGGCAATTTCCCGGACCCGCAGCAGGGCACGGTCGTCATCGGCGGCATGCTGGAGCACATCGAATTTGCCGGAGTGCATTCCGGTGACGCGGCGATGGTGCTGCCGCCGCACGGCCTGTCGCAGAAGCTCATCGACAAGATTCGCGAATACACCCACGCGATGGCGCGCGAGTTGAGAGTCTCCGGCCTGATGAACGTGCAGTATGCCATCAAGGACGAGACGGTGTATGTGCTCGAGGTGAATCCGCGCGCGTCCCGCACGGTGCCGTTCGTCAGCAAGGCGATTGGCGTGCCGCTCGCGAAAATGGCGGCGAAGGTCATGTCCGGCAAGAGCCTCAAGGAACTCGGTTTCACGGAAGAAATCTGGCCGAAGTATTGGGCGGTGAAGGAATCCGTGTTTCCCTTCAACCGTTTTCACGGCCAGGACATTTTGCTCTCGCCCGAGATGCGGTCCACCGGCGAAGTCATGGGACTCGACGCCGATCTGGGCATCGCCTACGCGAAATCACAAATGGGCGCGGGCGCGCCACTGCCGGAAAGCGGCAAGGTGTTTATCAGCGTCAGCGATGCGCACAAGGCCGAAGTCGCCGAGGTGGGAAAGCAATTTGCGGAACTCGGTTTTGAGCTGGTCGCGACGAATGGCACCGCCACGGTGCTCGAAAAGGCCGGCCTGAAAGTGCGGCGCATTCACAAGGTTTCCGAAGGCCGTCCGAACGCGGTCGACTTGCTCAAGAACCGCGAAATTCAGATCGTCATCAACACGCCTTCCGGCGCGGGCCCGCAGGTGGACGGTGTGCGCATTCGCACGACCGCCGTTTACACTTCCACGCCGATCATGACCACCATCAGCGGCGCCAAGGCTGCCGCGCTCGGCATCGCCGCGTTGCGCAAACGCGGTTACGCGCCCAAGACGCTGCAGGAATATCACTAAGGCGCGAGCACGATCACCCGGTAGTAGCGGTGATTCGAGGTCGCGTCGAAGTCGGTGATGCTTCCCTGGCCGCCGCTGCCCGCCACATCCGGGGCAAGATCGATCCAGTCTGAATCCGTCAACGCATCCTTGTACTGACAGCGATAAGCCCGGCCATCCACCGCGGTCCAGACGAGCGCCACCGTGGTGCCCGCGCGATTGATGGAAAGAATCACCGGCAGATCCGGCGTCACGAATCCCTGGGCGCTGATTTTGCCCGGCACGCTGGCGTAATCCACGAAACTAATCTGGCTGAGCTGTTGCGCGGTCAATCCGCTCGCGGTCGTGCCGAAACGCAATGAATCGACGTTGCGCGTGTAGTTGGTGATCGCGAGGACGAACGGGCCCCAATCCAACGCGCTGCTGTCGGCGAATACCAGCGCACTCGCGCCGCCGCCGAAATCAATCAGGCGCAGCACCGTGCTGTCACTGCCGGTCATGGCGAGCGTGTCGAACTTCTGGCTCAAGCCGCTCGTATCGAACACCGCGGGCGTGTATTGCCAGTCAGGGTTGAAATCACCTCGGCCGGTGTCGTTATTCGCCAGCACCAACTGGCAGCTCGCCGGCAACGCATAGGGCACTCCCAGTTTCAAGGTGCCGCCTTCGATGACGATCGGCCCCGTAATTTTGTTGGTCGCTCCCAGAATCATCGTGCCTCGTTTGTAACGGGTGATGCCGTAGGCGTTGGTGAGCATCACGTTATAGGTTGCGACCGTGTTCGGATCCTTTTGTCCAACGGAAAACAGGCGGTTGGTGGAATTGCCATCCCAGGTCGCCATGTTCAGGCGGCCGCCCGCCACGGGATGCGGCACGAATGTGACGTTGCCAAGATCAACGTGGATGTCCGCCACCGTCACGGCGTTCGAAACGGTCACTGTGTACGCGCCGGTCGCGTCATTGCCGGCGGCGAAGACTGCGAAATCGCCGTCTCCCCATTTATCCGGGCCGGTCGCGCCGCCACCGGTGCCGTTGGTGTTCCAGTTATAGGCGTCGTTGCTCCAGGTGCCGGTGGGAGAGGGACCGCCGGCGCCGGGCGCGGTGCCGTTACGATCCCAGAAAACGAGGGTGGCGCCGGCGTTCATCGCGCAGAGCAGAGCCAGTCCGAAGGCAAGCGAAAGCAGTCTTTTCATAGGTGCGGGGTAAGTGGTGCCTTTATTTTCCAAACCGTTATGTCTCTTATACGCGAATGAGGTGGTGGTTCGTCAATGGAATTTTCATGTGACCCCGACTCTGGCCTTCCGTTTCCCGGGTGGGGAGATACCTTCCCGGGGAATGTCAGTTACTCTGACCCGGGATCGCTATCGCTTTAGCCTCGCCTTCGCTTCGGGCGTATTGCTGGCGGCGGCGTTTCCGAATATCAATTTCGCGCTGCTGGCGTGGCTCGCGCCCGGATTCACCTTGCTGCTCGGCGCGGGACAACCGGCGAAGAGAGTTTTCCTGGTCGGGTTTTTGGCCGGGCTGGGACGTTACCTCGTTTCGCTTTACTGGTTTCTGATGATCCCGATACCGCTCTATGCGTTTGCCGCGTGGCTCGGAATGTCGGTCACCCTCTCGGTGTTCGTGGGTGCGTGGTGCTGGGTGTGCTGGCGCGCCTTTCCGCATGCGACGACGCTTCGGCTCGCTGCGTGGCCGTTTTTCACGGCGGTCGCGTGGGTCGCGATGGAAATGGGTTTTGCGCAGGTGCTCACCGGCTTTCCGTGGGTGCTATTGGGCACCTCGCAATATCGTTTCGTGTCGCTGATTCAAATAGCGTCGATCTCCGGCGTGTATGGCGTTTCTTTTCTCGTGGCCTGGATGTCGGTCGCCCTGGCGTTGACGGTTGTGCGGTGGCGAAAATCTTCCGCACGATTTCCACTAGCCGTCACCGCCCTTGGCCTGCCAATGCTGGCACTGGGGTTCGTGACGGCCTTTGGTTTGCGGCAATCGGCGCATTTGGATTCCGAGGCGCCGCGACTCAGAATTGCCCTGATCCAACCCAGCACACCGCAGCATGTCATTTGGGATGAAAACCAAAAGACCAACCGCCTCAATCATCTCCTCACCCTTTCGCGCGAGGCGCTGACAAATCACGTGGATCTCCTCGTCTGGCCGGAGGCCGCGCTGCCGGGAACGCTGGCGCGGACGCGCGAGACGCAGGAGATCGTCACTGAGTTGGTGCGTTCGCACAAAGTCTGGATGATTTTTGGCGCGGAAGATTTTGGCCGGCGCCAATCGCCGGAAGGCCGGGAAATCATCGATCGGCTCAACAGCGCCTTCTTTGTCAGTCCCACCGGCGACCTGATGGGCCGATATTACAAGCGGCACCTGGTGGCGTTCGGTGAGTTCATGCCCGCGGCGAGTTGGCTGCCGTTTTTGAAAGGCCTCCGCGAGACCGGCGCGGGTTTCATCGCGGGAACACAGGCCTTGCCGTTTCAACTCGACGCACCGCGCGCCCGTATCTCCACGCTGATTTGTTTTGAGGACATGTTTCCTCATCTCACGCGCGAATCCGTCGACGACGATACGGACATTCTGCTCAACCTCACCAACAACGGCTGGTTTGGCGAAAGCGCCGCACAATGGCAGCACGCCATCGGCGGATTATTTCGCGCGGTGGAAAACGGCCTCCCGCTCGTACGCTGCACCAACAACGGCCTCACCTGCTGGATCGATGCGTGCGGGCGGTTGCATGAGGTGTATTACCCCGATTCCCCGGATATCTATCAGGCCGGTTTCAAGATTGTGGACGTGCCGCTGCGCGCAAGGGCTGGCACTCATGCGCCGACTTTTTACAATCGCCACGGCGATTGGTTTGGGTGGAGTTGCGTCGTGCTGACGGCGCTCGGTTTGGGCTGGAGCTTTCGTCCGGGGCGCCGGCAAATTCTCCTTTAACCCAAACACCAGTCCGGCTAGCGTTGAACGCACAACCCATGAAGTCCACGAAGATTACTCTTCCGTGCCGTCGCCTGGCATGGCTGGTGGCCGCTTTCCTCCCTCTCTGCCTGAGTTGCGGCAAGGAAACCAATGATCCCGCCAAAACCACAACCGCGGACGGCAAGTCGCCGGACAAGACCGCGGACAAAGCGCCTGGCAAAAAGGGGCCGGTGATCGATGGCGAACATTTCACGACGCGCGTGATTCAGGATCCCACGCAGCGGCTGCCGGTGGGTGTCTTCGCCGCGCCTGAGAAATGGAAGGACAAAAGCCGCGTCATGTGGAATTACCAGGATGTCTCCAATCCGGTGACCGCCGATTACCTCGTGGAAAATCCGGCCAACGAGGAGGCAGTGCAGGGATTTCCGGCGTTGCGCTTTTGCTGGGTCACGCCGAATTACGGCTACGGCAAGCCGGGTCAGAACAGTCTCGGTTTGATCTTGATGCAGCGCATGCCGACCGGCCAGGCGCTGCTCAGCTTCGTGCAACAAGCACGTGGTCGCATGCCGAAGTTCAAGGTTATCGGTGGCAAGGAAATGCCCGATCTCGCGAAGGCGCTCAATGTGCCGCAGCCGGCCACGCGCCCCGGCTTTGCGGTGAAAGTTTCGTACGAGCTGAACGGCCATGCCGTGGAGGAGGAATTTTATACCGTGGCCTACTCGATCGATATTCCCTACGACGGCCCGCAGGGTCACAGCGTGCAAAATAACTGGGGCCTCGATTACCTGCACAGCTTCCGCGCCCCAGCGGGCACGCTCGACAAGCGCCGCGCGGTCTTTGCGGCGATTCCCAAATCGTTCCGCATCAATCCCGCGTGGCAGGCGCGCGTGACGGCCATCAATAATTATTTGCAGCAACAGTTTAACGCGCAGTTGAAGGCGGGCTACGACCAGATCGCCGCCGCCGGCGCGCTCAGCCGCCAGATCAGCGCGAACAACGACGCGATGATCGCCTCCATCGACCGCCAGTTGCAGTCCTCGCGCCCGTCCGGCAGCGTTTCCGGCAACACCCGGAACGGCAACGACAAATTCGACGACTACATTCGCGGCGTGGAAACCGTGGATGACCCCTACTACGGCACCTCGCAGCATTCCATCAACGAGCAGTATCATTGGACCGACGGCTACGGCAGTTACCGGCATTCCAATGACGGCACTTATAATCCCAACCAGTACGAGAACGGCGACTGGCAGCTCATGCAGCCGACGCGTTAATCGTGATTCATTCCCCGGCAAATCATCCCATGACTCCCTTGTTTGCGCGCGCGACGTTCGCTGTCGCCTGTCTGTTCACCGTCAATGTTGTCTCCGCCGCGGACACGGCGTCCACGACCACCAACGCCTCGCCCACGCGAACGAAAGACAACGTGGAATTTGTGATCGGACCGGACTATGCGCCCGCGCCGGAGCTCTCGTTGAACAAGGACGCGCCGAAGGGAACGCTGCATCTTTTCACGATGCAATCCACCAACAGCACGCTCTACCCCGGCATCGCCAAGAACCAGCCCGGCACGGTGCCGTATTCGCGCAAGGTCTGCGTTTATGTGCCCAAGCAATATGTGCCCGGCACGGCCGCGCCGTTCATCGTGGTGCAGGACGGTCTGCATTATACGAACAACGTCGTGCGGTCGCTCGACAGTTTGATTCACGCCAAACGCGTGCCGGCGATGATCGCGGTCATGATCGATTCGGGCGGCGGCGATGCGCAAGGCAGCGAGCGCGGCCTCGAATACGACACACTCTCCGGAAAATACGCGACCTTCATCGAGACCGAGGTGCTGCCGCACATCGAGAAGGATTATAACGTGAAATTCACCAAGGACCCCGACGGCCGCGCGACGATGGGCGGCAGTTCCGGCGCCGCGTGCGCGTTCACGATGGCGTGGTTTCATCCCGAGCTGTACCGGCGCGTGCTCAGTTATTCCGGCACTTATGTGAACCAGCAATCGCCGGAAAATCCGGAGTCGCCGCACGGTGCGTGGGAGTATCACGAACATCTCATTCCGCAGAATCCCCGCAAACCGATCCGCATCTGGCTCGAAGTGAGCGAAAATGACAACGGCTCAAAACGCGACGAAGCCTCACTGCACAACTGGGTGATGGCCAACCAACGCATGGCCGCCGCGCTCAAGGCCAAGGGCTATGAATATCGCTACGTCTTCGCCGAGGACGCCCGCCACGTGGACAGCCGCGTGACGCGCCAGACATTGCCCGGCGCGCTGGAGTGGTTGTGGCAGGGGTATAAGGTGAAATAGCGCGGTGATCGCCCTTGGAACTGGGGGAAGATATAAAAATTTTCAAAGGACCAAACACCTCTCCGCCGTCCTGCTGGACGGGGGAGAGGCTGGGAGAGGTGGCTCTTTTATCTGTTACCAAACGCCTGGACGATGCGAATCGGTTTTGATTTATAAATGCCGAAGTGAGCCGTTGAAAATCGCTGCGACCGTGGGCGGTATTAATTTGGGCGGATTAATTTTTCCGAGAGTCATCCTGGGGATGTTTTTTGTTGAAGGAAATTAAAGCTCGCCCGCACCCCGGCCCTCGCCCCCAGGCGAGGGAGCATTTTTCGCTTTCCCATGGCAAACCTTTTAAGCAGTGATTGGATTGTCTGACGGCAAATGCTGGAGAACCGCCTCGTAGCCGATGGCAAACCTTTGACAGAACAATACGGTTGACGCTCGGAAAATGAGGAGCAACCGCATGCGAAAACCCTCGCCTGGGGGCGAGGGCAGGGTGAGGGCGAGCCAGGCAAAATCATTCATCAAACCAAGGGCCAAAGGCCCGCGATTCCTTAGCCCAGTCCAACGTACTGGGTATTGGCGTGGTTGACAAATTAGCGGCCTGAAGGGACGCGACCTCGGCTTAATTCATTCATGAGATCCCGGGCCGCTCCCTGTCTCTAATTCCGTTCGCAGCAAATGAATCAAAGTCGTGACAATCATTGCGGCATGGGGGTTGAAAAAGATTGTCGCGTCCCTTCAGGCCGCAGAATCATCGTCCCGGCCTGGTTCCCAGGTCGTTGACCTGGGCTAAGGAATTTCGGCCCGTTGGGCCTTTGGATTTTAAACGCCGCCGTCCATTCGCGAATCGCACCTCCACCGGTACACCTTTGCGCTTTCGCGGGTGAATATTTCCTGTCACAATCGCCCGCGATATGGGGCTCACCATCGCTTGGCTGGCACAAGGAAAAGTCCGTCTGAAGAAAACGGGCGAATTGCCGCGCACCATCGAAAGTCAGTTTGGACAATCCATCCGGGAACGCGCGGTGCGTTCGCAGCAGCGG
>JBGALR010000029.1:0-90985 GCA_044223735.1 Limisphaerales bacterium
AGACTCTCATATTCGTTCATTTCTTGAGTTTCCTGTTGTTGACCTTGAGCGGTTCACAACACGGTCTCTCAAGTCACTCCCGGAGTTGTCAAACTCCGGGAGCCTCCCCGGCAAAGCCGGGGGGTCTCCCATTCATCTAGGGCGTACGATTGATCTTCTGATCGAGATGACGTGGCCGGGTAAAAGTTCCGCCCGCTGAATACCGGCGGGGCATCGCAGCGCGATGCCCCTAACTTGCGCGGACTTGCTTCGCCACGTGTTCACGCTAAGATGGGGGACATGAAATTAATTTTGTCGATCGTTGCCTACCTGTTGATTGCCGGCGTGCTGGGCTGGGGCATCATGCTCGCGCTCAAAGGCAGCTTCTGGTTGTTGATTGTCGCCACGATCACGTACCTGCTCATGTTTTCGAAGTTCGGCTGCCTGCCCAAGCAGTCGCACTGATGCGCGCGGTCGTTCAGCGAGTTTGCGCCGCGAAAGTCACGATCGACGGAAGTGTCAAAGGCGAGATCGGCGAAGGTCTCGCCGTTCTTTTGGCCGTGGAACCCACCGATACCGCCGCCGATATCGAATGGCTCAGCGGCAAAATTGTTCGCCTGCGAATTTTCAATGACGAAGCTGGTTTGATGAACCGCTCCGTGCGGGACGTGCAGGGCGGGATTCTGTTGGTCAGCCAATTCACTCTCTTTGCGAGCACCAAAAAAGGCAATCGCCCCTCGTTCACTCGTTCCGCGCCGCCGCCAGTTGCCATACCGCATTACGAGCAGTTCATCGCGCGGCTCACGCAAGATCTTGGCCGGCCGATTCAGACCGGGGAGTTCGGCGCGGACATGCTGGTCACCCTGACCAACGACGGGCCGGTGACGATTATTATCGATTCGAAGAATCCCGAATAGTTGGACCTGAGGCCCCCCACGCGCCACCTCCCTGGCGATTTATCAGATGTTAGGACCCTCGGCTGGGAAACCGGGATCGACATTAAACAGCGGCATAAACAGAGCGATCACAATGCTGCCGACGATAATCGCCAGCAGCACCAGCATGACCGGCTCCAGCAATGACGTCATCGCGCTGACCGAGTTGTCGGCTTCCTCATCGTAGTTGTCGGCGACCTTCATCAGCATGTCCGGCAGCGCGCCGGTCTGTTCCCCGACATCCACCATGCCGGCGACCATCGCCGGAAAAACGCCGGAACCTTTCAACGTCGGCGCAATGGGTTCGCCTTCCTTTACCATATCGTGAACGGTCGCAACCACATTGCTGACCACGACGTTACCGGTGGTTTCCTTCACGATGGTGAGCGCCTGCAGAATCGGCACGCCGCTGCTCATGAGCGTGCCGAGCGTGCGACTGAAGCGTGAGATCGAGACTTTGCGAATGATCGGCCCGATCACCGGCATTCCCAATTTGCAACGATCCAGCATCCACCTGCCCCACTTCGTGGTGCGAAAAATTAAAAACGCCACACCCAACATCGCAGCGATCACGAGTCCCTGCAAAAAGTGCAACCGGATCGCATCGCTGATGCCGATGACAAATCGCGTGAAAGCCGGCAATGGCGCGCCATTGCCGAGGCCGGACAGCACCGCCTGAAATCTTGGGACGATGAAAACCATCATGAGCGTCAGAACGCCGAACGCCACGACCAACACGGCGCAGGGATAAAACATCGCCGACTTCACCTTGCCCTTGATGCGCCGGGCCTTCTCCATGAACTCCGCCAGGCGGCGTAGCGTGATTTCCAAAGCGCCACTCAGTTCGCCGGCCTTCACCATGTTCACAAAGAGCCGGTCGAAAACTCGCGGATGCATTGCAAGCGCTTCCCCGAACGAACTGCCGCCCTCGATGGACAGGGCGAGCTCGCCGATAATTTTCTTTAACGCCGGATTGGCCTCCTGTTCATGCAATATTCGAAGTCCGCGCAACAACGGCAGGCCCGCCTCCACCAGTGTCGCCAGTTGCCGGGTGAAGGCCGTCAGTACCACCGACTTCACACGGCCGCCGATGATGGGCATGGCGAAGTCGCGTTTCTTCGGCAAGGTGCGCGAGCGTGGCGGCGCCTTGGGTCCACGACCGTGTTCCGCGAAAATTTTCGTGGGGAACAACCCCATCTCCTTGATCCGACGCAACGCCTCGCTCTGGTCGATTACATCCACCGACCCGCGCGTTTCACGCCCGTCGGGGGTGACCGCCACGTAAGCATAACTAGACATAAATGACTCCGGAATCGAGATGGCGGCCGGGCTGGTCGCCGGAAATGAGGTCTGTTCGCAACTTGCTCATCGAAGGATTGGACAGGCCTGTTTCCGAGGGCTCACGCGGATTTTTTGACCGTATATTTTTGCACGCTCGAAACTTTAGACTTTAGGCGCGAGGGGACATTTTCCTAATCTCCGCGATGAACCAACGCCTTTTGCTTTCCGTTCTTTTATACTCGCTGCTTTCGCCGGGACTGCCGGCGCGCGCGGACCAGGTGGACGACTACCTGAAAGGCGAAATGGAAAAGCGCCGGATACCCGGGCTGGCGTTGATGGTCGTGGAAGACGGCAAAGCCACTCGGGCTCAGGGCTACGGCATGGCCAATTTGGAACTCAGCGTGCCGGTGACGCCGGAAACCGTCTTCGAAATCGGCTCTGTCACGAAGCAATTCACCGCCGGCGGCATCATGCTGCTCGCCCAGGACGGCAAGTTATCCGTGGATGACAAGATCACGAAGCATCTCAAGAACGTGCCGGACTCGTGGACCAATATCACCATCCGCCACCTGCTGACGCATACTTCCGGCATCAAGAATTACACGCCGCTCGACGGCTTCGAGTTGCGCCGGCATCTTACGCAAAACCAGTTCATTCAATTGATGGGCAAACAGCCGATGGATTTTGCGCCCGGTGAAAAGTTCAAATATTGCAACAGCGGCTTCAACCTTCTCGGCTTCATCATCGAAAATGTCAGCGGCAAGAAATATTGGGAGTTCATGAGCGAGCGTATTTTTACCCCGCTGGGCATGACCAATACCACCGATCGCACGCCGGGCCATGTCATTCGTAATCGCGCCTCGGGCTACGAGCAAACCAACCACATCCACATCAATCGCGATTACGATCTCACGGATATCTTCTCCGCCGGCGCCATCGTTTCGACCGTCGGGGATCTGGCCAAATGGGATGCCGCGCTCGACGGCGATAAATTGTTCACTCCCGCCACCAAGGAACAAATGTGGACCGCGGTGAAATTAAACGACGGCAAACCCTATCAATATGGTTTCGGGTGGTTCCTCGATAGCGTGGAGGGCCATAAAAACATCGGACACAGTGGCTCGACGTCGGGCTTCTCCGCGTCGAACCAGCGCTTCCCCGACGACAAACTCGTCGTCATCATTCTCACCAACACCGACGAAGGCATCGCCACCGCGCTGGCGCGAAAAGTCGCGACGTTTTATTTCGCGCCGAAGAAGTGACGCCTCCGCCGAGCCACAAGCTGCTGTTTGTTTGCAGCCGCAATAAAATCCGAAGCCTGACCGCCGAAAAGATCTTCAGCGGACGGCCCGGTTATCAGGTCCGATCCGTTGGCACGCAGCCTGAGGCGCGCATCGTCGTCACCGAAGGCCACATCGGTTGGGCCGATTTGATTTTCTGCATGGAGAAATCCCACTTGCATAAACTTCGTCAAAAATTTCCCGGGGCGATGCGGGATAAACAGGCGGTCTGCCTGCACATTCCCGACGACTACGAGTTCATGCAGCCGGAACTCGTGGACGACTTGCTTGCCAAAGTCGCGGAGCATATCGATCTGCCCTGAGTTTCGGGAAGCCTTGACCCGGACGAGCGCTGGGTTTACAACGCCATGATGAAAGCCATCGTGTCCCTCGTCGCGGTGTTTTCGCTCACCGCCTTTTTGGCGAACGCCGCCGAACCCCTGCCCTCCGCGGACCATTTGATTTCCGCCGCCGAAAAGCAGGCCGCCGCCGGGAATAAGGCGATCTTTGTCCATTTCGGCGCCTCCTGGTGCGGCTGGTGCAAACGGCTCGACGCCTTTCTCGAAAAGCCAGCGATCAAACCGGTCTTCGAAAAGTATTTCGTGCCGGTGAAACTGGTGGTGCAGGAAAAAGACAAGGCGACGGAAAATCCGGGAGCGGAAGAATGGCTCAAAAAAATGGGCGGACCTTCCGGGCTGCCTTATTCGGCGTTCTTGAATGCGAAGGGTGAAGTCATCGTAAATTCAAAACGTGACGGAAACAACATCGGCTATCCTGCTGAGCCGGCGGAAATAGACTGGTTCATCCACATGATGAAGCAGGCGGCGCCCAACATGGCGCCCGACGACCTGAAGACGATCGAAACCGCGCTGCGCAGTTTCAAGCACTGATGCCCGAACCGGCCGCACCTTGAACCGGCGCGCCAACAGGAGCATACTAATACCCATGTTCCGGCCCCCAGCCGTTCGTTTCCTGTCGGGCGCGCCGCTCTGGCGCCTGTCGAGAATTGCTTTGGTTGGGGTGCTGCTGATCGTGGGCGAGTTGACGGGGCACTCGGTGGTATTGTGGAGCGACCTCGGTCAGACGCTCGCGCACGACAATGGCGCCGGCAGCGACATCCTCGGCGGCGCGGTCCGGCGCGACGACACCTCGAGCGACACGCTGTATTTCAAGTTTCATGTCGATCCGCTCTCCGATGTGGGCACCGAGGAATATTTCGCGGGCTTCCAGCTTTACGAAGGCGATGCCGAACGGGTCAGCATCGGCAACTCCCTGAAAGCCTGGGCCTACAGCGCTTTCAACGCCGCCGAAACCGGTCCCTCCAATCAAGTTTCCGGCGACTTCGATCTCGCCACCTCCCGCCCGGAGTCCTCCGCGCCCGGCGTATTCCTCCCGTACGAACTCCCCCGCCGCGGCATCGAGCGCACCATTGTTTTCAAGGTCAAATATAATCCGGGCAAGGACGACGAAGTCACTGTCTGGCTGAGTCCCGATCTCGCGCCGGGCGCGACCGAGGCCGGCCAGCCCGAAAACCTGACCACGAAATTCACAGCGAACGGCGCCTTCAATCAAATCCGCTTGCGGCACGGCGGCGGCGGCGGCGGCTGGACATTCAGTGACATGGAAATTGCCACGTCCTTTGGCGACTTCGTTTCCTCCGGCAGTCTCGAACCCGGCGCGGAAACGGTGGGCGGCGGACTCGGCTCACAGGCATTGACGTTCCGCTCGTGGCAGCGGGAACAGGGACTGCCGCAAAATTCTGTGCAAGCGCTGGCGCAAACGCGCGATGGGTATCTCTGGATCGGCAGTGACGACGGCGTCACTCGCTTCGACGGTGTGCGCTTCGTTTCTTTCGGCCTCCGTGAAGGATTGCGGAGCGGCCCGGTGCAAACGCTTTTCGAAGATAAACAAGGTGCGCTTTGGATCGGCGCAGCCGGCGGCGGCGTCACACGCTCGGAAAATGGCAAGTTCGTCACCTATACCACGCAAAATGGATTGCCCTCCGATTTTGTCACCGCCCTCGCGGAGGATTCGCAAGGGCGGCTGTGGGTGGGAACGGATCTCGGCCTCGCCGTCTGGCAGAACGGTTCGTTCGCGCCGCTGACCGCCACCAACAATTTCGACGGCAAAACCATCACCACGTTGTTCAAGGATTCGCACGGCGATATGTGGATAGGTGCGACCGGCGCGGGCGTCTATAAGTTTGCAGACGGAAAGTTTACCTCGCTCTCCGATGTCTCCGTCGAAGGGTTGTTGCAAGACCCTCACTGTCTGCTGGCCGACAAGGCCGGGCGCATCTGGATTGGCGCGGGTGATGATTTTGTGCTGTGCCGTGATGGCGATCAATGGCGGCGGTATCGCATCCCCCGCCACCTCGCACGCCCATACGTGAACACGCTCGCGGAGGAACCGGATGGCACCGTCTGGGCGGGCTCGGTCAGCGAAGGCTTGTTTCAATTCAAAGCGGGCAAACTCGTGGCGGTGGATGCGCGCAGCGGACTTTCCGACAACGCCATTCAGGCGCTGCTGGTGGATCGCGAAGGCAACCTTTGGGTGGGCACCGCCGGCGGGCTGAATCGACTGCGCCGCAGCAACCTCTCCGTCTTTGGGCAGAGCGAAGGGCTCGGTTACGGTCCGGTGCAGGGACTCGCTGAAGTCACGCCGGGAACCATCTGGGTGGGCAAACCGACGGAGGGTCTGTACGCCTGGAAAGGCCGGAATTTCAGCCGGCTGGGCGACGCGGACATTTCGCAACGCAGTCCGGAAACCGTCACGCTCTTGAAAGCGCGCGACGGCAGTTGCTGGGTCGGCGGCGGTCACGGCCTGTGGCAGTTCAAGCAGCCGAAGGATTCGATGAACGAAATCGAGATCGCGGCACTCGCCGGCATGAACGTCCTCTGTCTCGCCGAAGACCACGAAGGCGCCATCTGGGCCGGGACGCGCGAGGGAAAAGTCTGGCGGCAGTTGAACGGCAACTGGGTCGTCCAGACGAATCATTCCCAAACCCACCCCGTCACGGCCATCGCGCAAGACAAGTCGGGCGCCATTTGGATTGGCAGCGAAGGCGGCGGCGTTTATCGCATCAAGGGCGAAGGACGGGTGCGTTACGGCAAAGGCGGCAACCTGCTGAGCAATTTCATTCGCACCTTGTTCGTGGATGCCGACGGCACGGTGTGGATCGGCACCGTCGGCGGCGGACTCACCTGGTGGCACGACGGGGAGATGACCACCGTCACCACCAAGGAAGGTCTGCCGGACAATACCATCTCGCAAATTCTGCAAGACGCCAGCGGACGGCTGTGGCTCGGCAGTAATCGTGGCATCGCCTGCCTCAGCAAGCACGAACTGCAGGAACTCGCCGCGGGAAAAATTCGCGCGATTTATCCGACCGTTTACGGCCGCGCTGAAGGGATGCCCTCGGAGGAATGCACGGGCGGTTTCAACCCGGCAGGCCTCAAAACAGACTCGGGCTGGCTGTGGTTTCCGACGATGAAGGGCATCGTCGCCATCGACCCTCGTCCGCGTGTTTCGGATGCGCCCCCGCCGGCGGTAGTGCTTGAAGAAACATTGGTGGACGGAGTTTCAGCCAGTGTCCTCACCGCCAACCAACAGCAGAACCAATCGGCCATTCATGAAACCGCGGACGGCATGGCCATGCTGTCGGGCGTGGCCTCGAATCACCAGGCGAGCGCGGCGGTCCCTGCGGCGCCGTCGCCCGGCCGCATTCCGCGAGAGCCGGAAACTGCCCGCGCCCTGCGCATCCCACCGGGGCAACATCGCCTGGAATTTCACTATACGGGCATCAGCCTGAGCGCGCCCGAACGGGTCCGCTTCCGCTATCGACTCGAAGGCCTCGATAATGAATGGGTGGATGCCGCCGCCGGCCGAACGGCCATTTATAGTTACGTCCCTCCCGGCCAATACCGTTTTCGCGTGATGGCGTGCAATACCGGCGGCAAATGGAATGAAGCGGGCGCCAGCCTTCTCCTGATCGTCCTGCCGCATTTCTGGCAGGCGGGATGGTTCATCGCACTGTCCATTCTCGTGCTGCTCGCGGTGGTCGGCGGCATCGCGCGATTAGTGGAAAAACGAAAACATCAACGCCGCCTCAAGCAACTCGAACAGGAGCGCGCCATCGAGCGCGAGCGCTCCCGCATTGCCCAGGATCTCCATGACGACCTCGGCTCTTCACTCACGCGCATTTCGCTGCTCAGCGATCTCACCCGCGCGGACAAGGAACATCCGCAACAGGTGGAAGTCCACGCGCAGAAAATCTCCCAGTCCGCCGGGCAGACGGTGCGCGCGCTCGAGGAAATTGTCTGGGCCTTGCGGCCGGGCAGCGACTCGTTGCAGGGGCTGATGGATTATATCGCACACTTCGCGAATGAGTTATTCGACGGCGACCGCGCCCGCTGCCGTCTCGATCTGCCGCACGATTTGCCCGCCCGTTCGCTGCCGCCGGAAACGCGCCACAACATTTTCCTCATCGTCAAGGAAGCGCTGACGAACGCGCTCAAGCATGCCGGCGCGCGGGAAGTCCGCGTGGAAGCCAAGATGCAGGGCGATCGGCTGGAAATTGTCGTGCAGGATGACGGCCGCGGCTTCAGCGCACCGGACGGCGACGGCCAGCGTCACGGCCTCGGCAACATGCGCCGCCGCGCCGAAGCCATGGGCGGAACTCTCAACTTCGAAAGTGTCGTGGGAACCGGGACGCTTATCCGGCTGCGGGTGAACCTCGCGAAAACCATGTCGCCCGCGGGCGCCGCGTAAAACATTTGGTTTTTTAGAACAGGCTTGAGGCGTCCCCCACCCTGTCGCATAATTGCGGAGTTGCACCGCCCGAATGCTCCGTAGTGGTTCTGATGTGAGCATCGCGAGCGGCCAAACCCATGCCGATCAAAGTTGCCATTGTCGAGGATGACGAAGGCATCCGCACCAGCCTGGCAGCCCTCGTGCGCCGGGCGCCCGCACTGCGTTGCACCGGCGATTATCCCGATGCGGAAACAGCCCTGAAGGAAATCCCGCGCAATCCCCCGGACGTCGTCCTCATGGACATCAACCTTCCGGGCATCAACGGCGTCGAGTGCGTGCGTCAGTTGAAACTCAGCGTGCCCGCGGTTCAATTCCTGATGCTGACGGTGTACGAGGATAGCGATTCGCTGTTCAAATCCCTCAAGGCCGGCGCCAGCGGTTACCTGCTGAAGCGCACCGCTTCGGCGCGATTGCTGGAGGCGATTCACGACGTCCACGCCGGCGGCTCGCCCATGACGCCGCAACTCGCGCGCCGCGTGGTGCAGTTTTTTGCCAAGGCGCCGGAAGGCGACTCCGAAGTGGCGCGATTGACGCCGGGCGAAAAGGATTTTCTCGACCAGCTCGCCAACGGCTACGCATACAAGGAAATCGCCGACCGCATGAAGATCAGCATCGACACGGTGCGGAGTTACGTGCGCACGGTTTATGAAAAGCTCCATGTTCATTCCCGAACTGAAGCGGTGGTAAAATACCTCCGGGGTTGAAGCAAAATCGCAAAAAAGAGCGTTCCAGCCGCCGGACGGATCAAAAGCTCCCGCCCGCGTCGGCTTCAATTACACCCGCCGGTTCGAAACGCCAGTGGCTCTTCCGTTTGCTCGCGCTGGTTTTGCTGCCCCTCGTAACCTTCGCATTTCTCGAAATCATTCTGCAGCTCGCGGGCTATGGTTATCCGACCGGATTTTTCAAAAAATCGATCATCGACGGCCAGGAATATCTGCTCAATAACGAAGCCTATGGCTCCCGGTTTTTCCCCGCCGAACTGGCACGGTTTTCAGGGCCGATTCGCATCGCCGCCCATAAGCCGGCCGATACTTTTCGCATCTTCATCCTTGGAGAATCCGCCGCGATGGGCGATCCCGAGCCTTCGTTCGGCGCGAGCCGTTATTTGGAGGTGCTGTTGCGGGAGCGTTTTCCGCAGCAGAAATTCGAGATCGTCAACGTCGCCATCACCGCCATCAATTCCCATGTCATCCTGCCCATCGCCCGCGACTGCGCCGAGGCCCAGGGCAATCTTTGGATCATCTACATGGGCAACAACGAAATGGTCGGCCCCTTCGGCGCCGCCACGGTCTTCGGCGCCCAGGCGCCGCCGGTGGGGCTCGTTCGGCTGAGCCTCGCCATTCAAAAAACCCGCACCGGCCAGTTGCTGATGTCGCTGGCGCAAAAACTTCGCAGTCGCGCCAGCAGCGCGACGTCGTGGGGCGGAATGGAAATGTTTGTCGGCAACCGACTGCCGCCGGATGCACCCCGCAAGGAGACCGTTTATCACAATTACGAACGCAACCTCCGCGATATCGTGTCCGTTGGTTTGGAGTCGGGCGCCAAAGTTGTTCTCAACACCGTGGCGGTCAATCTCAAGGACTGTCCGCCGTTTGCCTCGCTCGCCAACACCAATCTTCCCGCTGCCGACACCGCCCAACTGGAGAAATTTTACGTCGATGCCCTCAATGCCGTAGGTGCGAGCAATTACGCTTCGGCCACGCGACTGTTCGAACAAGCCGCAAAATTGGACCCAAAAAATGCGGACCTGCAATATCGCTGGGGTTTGAGTCTGCTCGCCGAAACGAACTTCACCGCCGCGCGCGGTCATCTGCAACTGGCCTGCGATGTGGATGCCCTGCCCTTTCGCACGGACTCGCGCATCAACGACCTCATCCGCGAGGAGGGACGGAAACGCGCGGGTGACCAGCTCGTGCTGCTCGATGCGGCTTCAATCCTTGCCACCAATGAACCGGCGGGCGTTTGCGGCCAGGAAACCTTTTATGAGCACGTGCATTTCAATTTCGACGGCAACTATCGCCTCGGGCGGTTGTGGGCGGAGGAAACCGAAAAAGTTTTACCCGTCGCGGTAAGCGCCAAACCCGCCGGGCCCTGGGCGTCGGCGGAAACCTGCGACCGGCTGCTGGGACTTTCCCTTTGGAACCGCGCGCTCGTTCTACAGGCCCTGTTGCGGCGGCTCGCCCAGCCACCGCTGAGCAGCCAGTTCAATAATGCAGACCGACGGCACGCGCTCGAAGCCCAGGTGAAGGAAATCCGGCAACAGATGAACGCCAACACCGCCGCCACGGCGCGAATGGATTTCGAGGAAGCCCTGAAGCACGCGCCCAACGATCACTATCTGCACGAGGTTTACGGCGGCTTTCTGCAATCCACCGGCGACCTCCCCGGCGCGACCCGGGAATGGAAGCGCGTGCGCGAATTGTTGCCGCAGGATTTTCTTTCCGAATATCAACTCGGCCGCCTCTACGCCATGCAGGGTCAATGGACCAACGCGGAAGTCTGCCTGAACGAGGTCGTTGCCGCCCACCCCGGCATGATCGAAGCCTGGTGCGAACTCGGCGACGTCGCCAGCGCGCAGGGCGCCTACGAACGCGCACTCGCGCATTTCGAGGAAGGCCGCAAGCGGCGGCCCAGGGACCCGCGGATCCTGACGGCGATGGGCAAGGCGCTGGCCAAATCGCAGCGGCGGCCCGAGGCCATCGCGCGATTCCGCGAGGCCATACAAGCGAGCCCGGATTATTGGGATGCGCACTTCGAACTCGCCGGCGAATTGTCTTACGACGAAAAAATTCCCGAGGCGCTGGCCGAGTTCGCCGAAACGGTCCGCCTGCAACCCGCCAATCCCCGCGGTCACTTCAATCTCGGCGTCATGTACGCCAAGCAACAGCGTTATGAGGAAGCGGAGCGCGAATTTGCCGAAACGCTCCGGCTCGAACCCGCCAACCAAACCGCCGCCACGTATCTCGCGCAGATCAAGCAATTACAGGCACCGGCGAAAACGAGGCTTTCCGCGCCGTGAAGCGAAAGTCCGCCAAAGCGGGGTCGGAACGCAAACCCGCCAACCCGCCGGCCAAGGCCCCGCCGCCCATCATCCCTCCCGCCCGTCGCTGGCTCTTTCGCCTGCTCGCCCTGGTGCTGATTCCCTTGATGACGCTCAGCTTGCTGGAGATCGCCTTGCGCCTCGGTGGCTACGGCTATTCCACTGCCCTGATGAAACAAGTGCGCATCGCCGACCGCGATATGCTACTCAATAACGACGAGTTCAGTCTGCGATTTTTTCCGCCGGAACTGGCGCGTTACTTCGGGCCGATTCAAATCCCCGCCGGGAAATCGCCGGACACCTTTCGTATTTTTGTCCTCGGCGAATCTGCCGCCATGGGCGATCCCGAGCCCGCCTTCGGCGCGATTCGCTATCTCGAGGTGTTGTTGCGCGAACGTTTCCCGCAACAAAAGTTTGAAGTCGTCAACGTCGCGCTGACCGCCATCAATTCCCACGTCATCCTGCCCATTGCCCGCGATGTGGCCCGCCATCAGGGCGACCTCTGGATCATTTACATGGGCAACAACGAAATGGTCGGCCCTTTTGGCGCGGCCACGGTGTTCGGCGCGCAAGCCCCGCCGGTGGGTCTCGTGCGCCTGAGCCTTGCGGTCCAGAAGACGCGCACCGGCCAGTTGCTGATGTCCCTGGCCCGCAAGCTTCGCGGGCGCGGCACGGCGGCGAAGTCGTGGGGCGGCATGGAAATGTTCGTTGGCAGCGAACTGCCGCCCGATGCGCCGCGCAAACAGACGGTTTATCGCAATTTTCAGCGCAACCTCGCTGACATCCTCGACGTGGGCTTGAATTCCGGCGCGAAAGTTGTGCTCAACACGATGGCGGTCAATCTCAGGGACTGCCCGCCGTTCGCCTCCATCGCCGGCACCAACCTCTCCGCCGGCGACCGCGCCGCGTGTGACAAGCTTTACACCGACGGGGTCGCCGCGATGTCGAAAAGCAACTACACTGCAGCCGCGCAACTTTTCGAACAGGCGGCCAAATTGGATGCCGACGACGCCAATCTCCACTATCGCTGGGGCCAAAGTCTGCTGGCCGAAACCAACCTGACCGCCGCGCGCGCGCAGTTCCAGCAAGCCTGCGATGCCGACGCCCTGCCCTTTCGCACCGACTCACGCCTTAATGCGGTCATCGAAGAGGAAGGCAAGGCTCGGCTCGCCAAAAACCTCGTGCTGCTCGATGCCGCAACCCTGCTGGCGACGAATGAACCCGCCGGCGTTTGCGGCCAGGAAACTTTTTACGAACATGTGCATTTTAATTTCGCCGGCAACTATCGCCTGGCGCTCCTTTGGGCTGAGCAGGTGGAAAAAGCGCTGCCCCCCCCCGGCAAGCGCCAAGCCTGCCGGGCCGTGGGCGTCGCAATCCGCCTGTGATCGACTCCTGGGATTGTCCGATTGGAACCGGTTGTTCGTCCTGCAAGGCGTGGTCCGCCGATTGCAACGTCCACCGCTGAGCGGGCAGCCCGGAAACGCGGCGCGCCTGGCGGCTTTCAACGCGGAAATTCAGGATCTAGCACAACGGCTCAACGGCGCCGCCATTCCTTCCACGCGCGCAACGTTCGAGCAGGCCGTAAAACTTGCGCCGCAGGATTATTACCTCGCACGAAACTATGCGGAATTCCTGGAAGCCATCGGCGACCTCAAAGCCGCAACCGCCGAGTGGCGTAGAATGCAGGAGTTGATGCCGCTGAACTATATGCCGCGATTCCAAATTGGCCGCCTGCTCGGGCTGCAAGGGCAGACGGCGGACGCCAAGGTGTCCCTGTCCCAGGCGATTGCGTTGCGCCCCTCGCTCGCCGAAGGCTGGTACGAACTGGGTAACGTCGAGGTGGCGGCCACCAACGTAAACGCCGCCCTGGCAGACTACGACCACGCGTTGAGCCTCCGCCCCGATGACCTGGCGTTTCTCGGACAAAAGGCGCGCGCTCTGGGAAATTTGAATCGTCATGCGGAGGCCGTGACGGAATTTCGCCGGTTGGTGGAGCTGGCCCCGACGTCCGCGGAGGCCTATTTCGAACTCGGCAACGAACTCGCCGCCATCAACGAGAAGGCGGACGCCCGGGCCCAATACGAAAAGGCGCTCCAACTTCGTCCCAGCCATATGCAGACGCATCTCAATCTGGGGATATTGCTCGCGACGGACGGCCAATTTGACCGCGCTTTGGGCCAGTTTGAGGCCATTTTGCGTGGGGAACCCACTAATGCCGTCGCCCGTGAATATTTCGACCGGGTGCAAGGTTGGAAGAACCAAAAGCGCTAAATCCCACCCAGTTTCAGAAGCACAGCTTATCACCGAAACCGCACAAACATGCGGTTGAACGTCCTGCCACTCAGACTATGGTGATAAGTGCACTGTGATCACAACCAGCCGAAAAACTAGCTAGATAAACCGTTATGAACCTGAAATCCCTGTCGAACCCCTCGCGTCTGGCCCTGGGAGCCGGACTTCTTCTCTGTACCGCCGCCGTGGCGACCGCAGCGGGAAATTCCATCGTTACTTTCTCCGTGGACATGACCGGTCCCATCCAGAATGCCGCCTTCACGCCCGGAACCAGCAAGGTTTTCGCGCGCGGCAGCTTCAACAACTGGAGCACGGGCGCCAACTATGACGGCTCTGGCTCGTCCCAACTGACGAACAACCCGGCGGCGGCGAATACCAATATTTACATGGGCACCTTCGCCGATACCAACGACGCGAATGGCGTGGTGCTTAATTACAAGTATTACGTTGATACCGGCGACAATTGGGAAAGCATCAACAACCGCACGTTCGGCCTGCCGACGTCCAGCGGCGGCAGTCTCGTTCTCCCGACCTACTATTTCAACGACTCAACTCCCACCGGCCAGGCGCAGGTGACGAACTCCATCCAGTTCCGGGTGGATATGACCCAGCAAATCGTGCTCGGCAATTTCATCCCCGGCACCAGCATCGTTTACGCGCGCGGCTCGTTCAACAACTGGGGTAATGACAACACCGCCACCAGCCCGTTCCCGCTGACGAACAATCCTGCCGGCCCGAACACTAATCTGTATACTGGTGTTTACCAAGGCCCGACCGGCACGGAAGGCGGCTTCGCCGCTAATCATGGATCTGTTCAATTCTACAAATATTACATTGATACCGGTGGCAACTGGGAAAGCCCCTCGGTGCAAAGCGTTGACAGCACGGGTAATCGTGTTTTCAACCTCCTGCAAACCAGCGGCGCGCTCGTACTGCCGCAAGTTTATTTCAACGATCTGCCGCCGGTCCCGCCGGTCACCAACTTCCTTACTTTCCAGGTGGATATGTCGGTGCAAGCTGCGTTGGGACGCTTCACTCCGCCACCGAATGGTTTCGATGTGGTGGAGCTTCGCGGTTCGTTCAACAATTGGTCGGTGGGCCTGCCGATGACCAGCAATCCGGCGCCTAACACCAACAAATATAGCGTTGTATTGGCAATTACGAATAACCCCGGCACGCCGATATACTACAAGTTCTGGGAGACATCCTTTCCGGGAAACTATGAGAATCCCATCAGTACGGGAGGCGGGAACCGCACAGTTAATATGCTGAGCACGAATGGCAGCTATGTGATTCCGGATGTCTACTTCAGCGATCAACAACTCGTTGATGTTCTTCCAACCAATACCACCGTTACCTTCACGGTCAATATGAACGGGACGGTTACGACGAATGGGCAAGTGTTTAACCCCGCCACCGACACCGTTTATCTCAACGGCGACTTCCTCGGCTGGCAACCTTGGGACTACGCGAGTCTCCCACAACTTACGGAAAATCCTCCCAACAGCGGAATTTACACTGTCGACCAAGTAGTGAACGCCGGTAACGGTCTGGCGATAAATTACAAATTTGGTGTGTATCACGGAGACAATCCGCTGGCCTTGGATAATGAAGCGCCTTCCGGTCAAAATCACGTCCGATATGTTCGCCAAGGTGGTACCTATACACTTCCTGTCGATAAATTCGGAACCATGTATACCGAACCTGGCACCGGGCCGGTGACCATCGGTCCCGTATCCGCGGGTCACGCAGTTGTGTCATGGTTGGGACATCCAGGCATCGCCCTTTCTGTGGGGACGAATGTTGTGGGCAGCACATGGACGGTGCTGTCGGCTACAGATGGCACCACATGGAAGAGCGGCGTATCTTCCACCAATGGCTTCGTCAGCACGACGAATTATCCCACGAGCGGTGGCCCAACGTATTTCCGCTGGGTGAAGCCTTATACTCCTCCGATTCCTTGACCACGATTACCTTCGGAAGGCGGGCGCCGAAATCGGCCCCGCCTCCGAAGTTCGCCAAGCACTCCGTTGCCGAATCATAAGAACCGTGAAAACGAAATCCAGTCTCCGCGCTGAGACCGCACAAAAACCGGTTGGCGGCTTTACTTTGATCGAGTTATTGGTGGTGATCGCCATCATCGCGATTCTGGCAGCATTGCTCTTGCCCGCGCTCGCCAAGGCCAAACAGAAGGCGCAGGCGGTAACGTGCATGAACAACAACAAACAGCTTGCGCTGGCATGGCAGATGTACGCCAACGACAATAACGACGTCCTGGCGGTAAATTCCGACTCCAATCACCCGGATCCGCGATTTCCCATCTCTTGGGCTTACGGAAAAATGGACTGGTCGCTTTCGACCGCCAACACGAACGTAACATATCTGAAAACGGACGGCATCTCGTTGCTCGCTCCCTATGTGGCGAAGTCGACCCAAATCTATTGGTGCCCGACGGATACCTATTTGACTCCCGCTCAAAAAAATCAGGGCTGGAAGAATCGCGTGCGCAGCGTCGCCATGAACGGCGCGATTGGAGACGGCGGGAAAGCAACCGATTTTCCTTATAGCTCCACCTTTTGGTGGGCCAAGAAGATGGGTGACCTGATTAACCCGGGTGCATCCGGGAGCTGGCTCTTCATCGACGAGCACCCGGACAGCATTGACGACTGGAGTCTCTATAGTAACCCCTACTACGACACCGGCCTTGGCACTTTCACGGAGTTGCCGGCCAACGATCACGGTGGCGCCTGCGGCGTCGGCTTTGCGGATGGCCACTCCGAGATTCATAAATGGGTGGACTCCCGCAGTCTGTTGCCGGTGCAATACACGGTTCGTAATCGCGTGGATATCACCGGTACCATGAGCAAGGATCTACAGTGGATGTCCTTGCGCACTCCGCGCCAGAATTAAACGTTCCCGTTGTCTTAAGATTTTCGAGCGTAACCGGGCTACGAACAAGAACACCACAAAAAGAGCCTGTCTCCTGACAGGCTCTTTTTCATTTAAGTTCAAAAACTATCCGAGACGGTCCGGGCTGCGCCTTGATTTCGCACTTTGGCAACCCAGCTTCGAGGTTCGCTTTTTACTTCCCGGAGACGAGAATACTTCCGCGATTGCCGATCCTTCCGGGATTGCCGATAAAACTTGCCTTATCTTACCATTTTACTCTTGAAAGTTCTCGCGATGGGGGTAAGGTCGGAAAGTTGGCGTCCTGCCAGGTGGCCTGAGCGCAGGTCCGGGCGGGACGATGATCTTTGACATTTGAATTTCGAAGGACGTCGCCGCTGGCGCTTGTCCGGAAGCGAGGCGGCCGTTGCGGGAACCGTCGGTGGGTAACCAACCGTTGAGCCACGCCATTGGGCGTTTCGATTAGAACCGGAGCCGGTACCGCCGCGGGCGGACATCAGGAAAGCCAAGTTGCCATGAATCAACGCTCCTAAAGGCAAATCAAGGCTACTCAAGCCTGATCAAGCCATCCCATCAACGGCGGGAAAGGGCCGGCAGGCTAAGGAAAGGGAGTTGGCAGGCAACCGGTGTGCGAAAAGCAGTGCGAAGAACCCTGCGGATTTAAAGGCAATTCGCAGTAATTCGCACCTTATAGCACCAATTCGCACCTGCAATTACCGTGGGGAGCGATGGAGCGCGATTTGGCGATCTCTCAAAGTGGCAGCCCGGTTGTCCCAACGTTACGTGAATGGGACATCTGGCCGTTGAGATTCGAGATCGCTCCCGGCATCCGAGCGGTTTGGAGTGGAATGAAGTTCGGCGAGGCAGGAACCGAAGCTCGCCGAAATGTAAATTTTACCAAACGAACCCAAACTGCAAAATACGGAAGTTGCGTCCTGGCAGGTTGATATGAATTATTTGACCATGGTCTCCCGAAAAAACGAACCCAAGTTCGAGCTGATAACCTCGCGCCATTCGGCACCGAGGTGGGAGCATGCGCGAACCACTGGCGCGTGCTCGTACCGGCCGCCAACGGACGCACTCCGGTCCCTGGTTCGTGGCCACGGTCGGCGCGCGGCATTTCCCTTGAAGCCCGTCACGGATGCGGTTCCAAAGTCTCGTCACGCGCAAGCCTGTGACAATCGCGCCGGCACGCTTTCCCTCCAGGCACAAAAAAAGCCCCGCTGGTTGCGGGGCTTTGAAAGAGGAATGGCCGTCTTACTTCCGACGACGAATGACCATGGCGGCCAGACTACCGAGACCGAGCAACGCCATCGTGGAGGGCTCGGGAACGGCTTCGGCGGTGATGTTCAGGTTATTGAAGAAGCCATCGCCGGTGGTGTTAAAATCAAAGAGGTCAATGGATTGCAGCGCGCTCGTGGTATCGCCGGTTACGACCGCGTAAGGGCTCCCACCGCCGAAGGGGGTGACGGTCAGGGTGTAAGGGTTCAAGCCGTTGGGATTGTTGCCCACCGCAACTGAAACGGTGATGCCAGCGCTCAACTGGGCGTACGTCACCGCGACCGGGGTCTCAACGTTGGTGTTGTTATCCCAAATATACATGTTGTCGGTAACCGACGTGCCACGGTAAACCAAATATAGGGCCGTCGAGGCGGTGTTGAAATTCTGGCCCGTTGCCAGTTGAAATCCCAACGCCGAACCCGGAGGGCCTCCGGAGCCATTGCCGATACCCGCGCTCGACAAGCTGACGCTGATGGTCTGATTGAACAAGGTCCCAAATCCCGAAGGATCGACATACCCGCCGCCCGCCGGGGTGAACGTGCGGAATAAATGCATGTTGCCGTTGTCGCCGGTGCCATTGGCGTAGGTGCCCCAGGCGTAGCCCCCGCTATTAACGGCGCTGCCCGTGCTCAGGTAAGTCCCGACATAGGGCGGATTGTTGCCGTTGATCGCCGTAACCGTCCAGGCGCCAAAACCGGTGCCCAGGTTCGGAGGGGTCAGGCCCCAGCCTCCGCCGCTATAGTTCGAAGCAGTATCAGACGCGGCATTGGACGCGGAGGCGTTTTCCACTGAGCCTACCAAGGCCAGAGATACAGCGGACAAACAGGCAAGGCGCAGTTCGGGGGATATTTTCATAGGCAATGAGTTGGGGGCAGTTTTTCTGATTTCTTCGTGGGAATTAAAATCTAACGCAACCGAACACGGCTTTATTCAATCAGAACCGGCAAATCTGTCAATGAATATCTGCTTCTTTTAAGCGCCCGGCGGACCCGCCAGTTTCGTTGCAACCACATAGGAAACTGGGACACCGGCATCGGTTCGGCGGAGAAATCATCCACGCCTGAATCCGCAAAAACAGCCCGGTTGGCTTCCGCCACTTCCTCCGGCTGCCAGTCATGCACCCGTTTAGCGCTCATTTCCCCTGTTTTTAGCAGGAATCTAAGCCGAAAACCACCGCATAAACATGCGGTCAAAGGTTACGGCAGAACGTTTACCCGGTAGTAGCGGGGCGCATTGGTCGCCGGGTCCATAAAGGTGGCGGTGGCGGTAACGGCGGTGACGCTGCCCCCCACCGGCACGAAATTGGTTGTCAGGTCCGAGGTGGCGAAGACCCGGTAGGCCTTCCCCGGCACCGCCGCCCAGGAGAGCAAATTGCCGTTGGTCAGGCTGAGAATCCGCAATACCGACCCGGCATCGAGGGGATTCGTTCCCGCAACGTCTTCGGCTGCATTGCTCATGCCGTCATGATCCTGATCGCCCGCCGGATCCAGCAGGAGCGTGCCGACGCTGCCGGAACTGAAGGCTCCTTCGACCGGCGCGTTGTTCAAGGCGCTGACGTGCGCATAGAGCGTCGCGCCGTATGCGTTGCTAACAGTCACACCGGGGCCGGCAACCAGACCGTTGAAGACGTTCGACGCACCCGGCGAAGTGCCGACAATCAAATGATAACCTGAAATCCCGCCTTCCGGATCGACGACCGGGGACCAGGTGAAAGTCGCGGCATCGCCGATGGCGTACGGTTTGACAGTGGAAGGCACACCGGGTGTCGGCGGTGGCGTGATGTCGTATAATTTCAAGTATTGCGCCTCGAAGGGGGCATTCGTCCACGCGTTGTCGCTCGGAGGCACGGGGTTCATCGACACATAAAGTCCGCCGCCCAGAAGATTCGTGCCGGTAATACCGCCGTTCCAAAGCCATTGGTTGCGACGGTTTGGATCAAAGCCGGTATAAGCCGCGATATTCTTCACGTTATAGACGCGATTGGATTTGATGCCGAAGAGGTTGCCTCCGCCCTGGGTGATGCCCACGTTGAACGTGCCGGACTGCGTGTTGTTCCGGTCGAGATTCGCAAACGCGAAAACGACGTCGCTAAAATTCGGCGAACCACCGGCAACTTCGTACTTCGCCGCGGAGAAAATCGCGGACTGCGCGCTGCCGTTCATTTGATTGATGAAATATCGGTTGGCGCCGCGCAACGCCGGACTGACCGCGCGCGCCTGATTGATCGCCGAATAGACCGGCCAGAGAAAATCGACGCCGTTGGCGCGATTGTGAAAGATCGGCTGCAAGGAATTATATTTTTTGAACTGGGCGATGGTTTTGCCGAAATTCAATTCGTAGAGATCGAAACCGAACGTCCGCGAGATGCCCAATTCTTGGCCGTAAAAAACCATCGGCGCGCCGTCGATCGTGCCGCAGACCGAATACCGGATGAGCGCCTGGAACGGATCGCTGTAGTTCTCCTCGTCGTGAGAGGTGCTGTTCAGCAGCACGAGGGCCTGGCCGTAAGCGCTGCGCCGGTCTTCAAATACATTGCGGTAGTCGGTGGCAGTGCTCGCCGCTTTCAACGGGAACACAATGTTCTCGTTCAACACATCGAAGTGGCGATTCGAACGATACGTCACCGCGCCGCCATCGAGCGATTCGGTCATGAACACGAAATCCCATTTGCGGCTGCGCACGCGGTTGATGATGTATTCCCACGCCTGCGGCGGCAGGCCCTGGCCAAAGTCGGCGCGCAAACCATCGATGCCTTTGTATGTCTGGCCTGCCGGGGTGTTCGTGGGGCAGCCGGTGCGGTCGAGCCAGTAGAGGACGCAGCTCGCGCAATAACGCCAGACATTTTGGGTCACGTTATCGAAGTGACCGTTGCCATCGCCGGAGCTGCCTTCGCCGCCGATGCTGTAATCAAACCAGTCGGCTTCGCTCAGGTGGTTGTCCTGCGATGAGTTCGGCACGAGCGCGGCATAGCGGCCAAAATAGATGTCGTGCACGTCGCTCCATTTGCCGAAGTCGTAGCGGTCCGGCGCCACGGCCACGGTGCCCGCGCCCGAGGCGCGCATGTCATAGGCATCGGTGCGCGAGTAAAAACGCGCTTCACGATCGCGAATTTCGTCGGTGGGCTGCCAGTTCGCGGGGTTCCCGGCGGCGGCAAAGAAGCTCACACCGTTTGTATCGAGTTCGCAATCGAAAGCCGTGTGATTGAACGGTTCATCCAACATCACATTCACCCCGGCCGCATCGGCCGCCGCGACAAAATTCGTGAACTCCACGAGTGCCGCCTCGCGCGTGTTGGCTTTGCTCAGCAGCGGGTTCACCTGGAAGAAATTCTTGATCGAATAGGGACTGCCAACGCTGTACGGCAGGCCGGTATCGGGATCGTTCAACCGGCCGTCGATGCCCGGTGGATGGATGGGCTGAAACCAAAGCCAGTTGACCCCAAGGTTCTGCGCGTAGTTCAGGTTGAACCGATTGGTCACCGGATCATACGGCCGCGCGCCCGGCCCGCCATGCAGATCGGCGAACGTGCTGCGTTGCGAGTTCAGCGTGCCCTGGGCGCCGATGTTCATGGCGTTCAATTCGTAAACCCGCATGCTGCGCGCCTTCGCCGGCGTCACGACAATCGCGTGATCCCGGCGGCCGTTTGTGGAGTACCAAAACCAGTTGGTGCTGCCGCTCACCTTGTAACGCGCGCTCAGGCGATAGGCACCGGCCTTTTGTGCGTTGAGGGTCAGCGCATACTCGCCCGGCGAACCGCTCGGAGTCATGGCATACGCCTTGTAATAGTTGCCGTCGTCGCCCGCGACGATGGTATTGCCATCGGGGGGCAGGATGCCGTCTTCAACGCCGTCGCCGTTGGCATCCAGGCCCGCGCGGTCGCGGCGGTTGAGGTTGGAGTACACTTCGGCGGCCACAATATTGGAGGCGTTGGGTGTGAAAAGGACTGTCACCGGCACGGTGTCACCCGCCAGTTCGTCCACGAACAAATGAGTGGTCGTGTAATCGCCATTAAGGCCATTGACCGTGAGCACCGGGTCGCCGCTCGTGCCGAGCGTGAAGTTGAATACCGCGTTCGGGGTGGCGGAAAAGTAGTCGGCGAATTTTTCCTCGAGGTTCGCGCTGTGCCACATGCCGATTTTGTATTTTACCGTGGTAAACATCGCGAGATTGGTAACCGTGCCCTTCCACCACATCGCGTTGCCGGCGATACTCGAATCATCCTCCAGATGGTCGAGCCCCATGGCCGCCACCTGGGTGGTGTTGCTGCCGATGCCAAGCGCGCCCGACGGGATCGAACCGTCCGTGGTGAAATAGATCCGCGCGTTGTCTGCCCAACGCGAGCCGAGACTTGCATCCTTGCCGATGTAGCCGGCCTTTAACCAAAAATCGACATTGTTGTGTGTCGCATCGACACCCGGCGTGATGACGCGATTATTTCCGTGAAACATCCACGCGGGGCGATTGCGGATGGTGAAAGGATTCGCGCGCGCGACGTTCTGATCCAGGGTCGTCGAGCTCGCTGCGTCGCTCCCATAGAGGAAGGTATTTTGCAAACCATTCGCGCCGTCGAATGTGACGTAAATGTAGTACTGGATCACCTCATTCGCACCGAAGTTGGTGCTGTTAAGAATCGCCTTCCAATACTGATTATTCGGGCTGGGGCCGCCGTTGAGATAAAAACTGAGGGCGTTGCTGCTCCAGTTCGCCTGCGACTGCGCCTTGTAATACAGCGTACCGCCGGTCTGGTTGGCAGTGCCGTAGCCATTGTTGAATTTTTGCAGGCCCTGATAAACGGTCACGGTCGTATTGGAACCAATTTCGAACTCCGGCGTCCGCATTCTCAAACCGAGATCGCCGCTGTTGTCGGGCAGATGCCAGACGTTGCCGGGCACCGCAAAACAGCGCGGGGCCAGAATAAGGCAGAGAATCAACGCGAGGAGAATCGGAAAGGGCAGACGGCGTTTCACAATGATTTAATTTCGAGCACCACTCAGGGGAGTGCCTGAATGCGATAGAATTTTATGGAGGCGTCCGGCGCGGGGTCAAACCACTGCGACACCGGGTTGTTTTCATCGCCCGTGACCGTGGCGTCCGGAATGGCTGACATCGGCACGGCGAGATTCGTGGTCGAAAAAATTTGGTAAGCCTTGTTGGGAACGCTGGACCATTCAACGGCTACCGGATTACCCGGTGTCAGCCCCGTGATATGCAGGAAGGATCTGGCATCATACGGATTCGTGCCTGCGATGATCTCCATCCAATTCGGCACGCCATCGCCGTCGCTATCCAGCGTATCACCGAGACGCGCGACCGCCACGACCCGGGTATCGCCGACGGTGATGCCGTTCGTGAAAATGACCTGGATGATGTTCGTCCCGGACGGGGCGTTGGTCCACGTATAGAGAAGATTGCGCATACCGGGACAACCGGCGACAGAACCGGGCGGGCGGAAAATATAGCCCGCGCGCGGTTGCAAGGCGCCGTTGATGTAGATGCTGAAAAGGTTCGAGTCGCTCGTGGTCAACGTTGGCGTGAAGCACGTCTGCACGGTATAGGTGGCGTTGCTATTCAGGATGAGCACCGAGCCATCAGGCGAAGGCTTGCCAATCTGCACCACGGTTACCGGCGCCGCAGTCTGCACCGTTCGCGCAAGGGTGGTGACGCGGTTGGTGTAAGCCGCACTCGCGAAAGTTTTCAATTGCACCGAGATCGTGGCATTCCCGTTGCTGGCCACAGGACTGTAGGTAAAGCGAAACTCCTGCGGATAGTTCGTGTACTGCTGGCTCAGGTTGCCGTCGGGCGGCACAAGCGTCGCCGTGCCAGTCATCTGGCCATTGTTGTCGGTGATGGTATAGGTCGCCTCGGTCACGAGGCTGTCGGCCCGCACCACGACTTGATACGTGGAACTATTGATCGTGGTCCCATCCGTCGAAGGGAAAGCGACCACCCCGCCGGGTAACTGTCCGTCGTAATAGATGGTTTGAAGAAACGTGTTATAGACGCCCGATTTCCCGCTGCGAGGAAGGAACGAGCGCGAACGGACGATGTGAAACCCGGTGCTGAGGCCCGTTTGGGTGTTGTTTGTATTACGGTCGTTGTGGTTCCACACGGTGACGGTGGTGGGATTGAAATTCGTGACGGCGAATTGCGTGAGGCCATACAGTTTGGCGTCGTCTGAATCCGAAATCGTGCCGGCGTTTTCCTTGTAAACCGCCACCTTGTAACGAACCTGCACACCGTTGCCTTGATTGGAGGAGGGAATGGTGCCCTTGAACCAATCGATCGTGCCGTCCGAATTGTCGTGGTTCACCCATGCCGCGGCCGCGACTTTGGTGGTGCCCTGCCCCGATCCAAACGCACCCTCCGGATTGCTGCCGTCGGTCGTGTAATAAATGTAACAGCGATTCGTCTGGAAGTTGTAGCCAACCTTAACCCAGATATCGACCGCCTGGTTCGGGGCGGGATTCGTAGGACTCATTTGCGTCGCGGGACCACCGGCAACCGTGGGAGTCGCGGCCGGATCGTGATAAATCCAGGTGGCCGTGCCGGTATTGATATTCGCGCCGTTACCACTGCCGTTGACGCTCGTGTTTGCCCCGCCGGTGACGTAATAATACGTTTCCGCGCCCGCCGAGGTCACATTGTTCCGTGCCACATTTTTCGCCGCAAATTTTTCCGGACCGTTACGGAACTGAAAGCCGGATTGTTCGAATCCCAGAAACACATCCGTCGCGGTACCCGGACGATTGTCGCGTCGTTCCAGCCCGGTCGTCGTACCGATACCCATCTGGCTGTTCAGGTCCATGCCGCCGTCCATTTTGACTAGCACGTTGGCGGCGGACGCATCGCACCGCAACGCGATGTCGAAAAGACCGTTGGTCACCACCGGGATCCGAATCGCGTACGTATTGCTCGACGAAACCACGTTACCCTCGCCCGCGTAACGAACCACGGCTCCAGATTGGTCCACGCTGCCGCGCATCTTGAAGGGATACAGCGGATTATAGTTGGGGTCCCCGTTCACGCCATCTTTGCGATTCACCAGAATCGTCGGCGCGGGCGAACCGCCCTGACGCAGGATGATGGAATTCGTAACCGTATTAGCGCGACTCGCCTCGGGCCATTGATAACCGTAAACCACCCAACTACCGCTTGGTATTTTCAACTCAATCGCACCGCCCCCGGGCGGCGGCGCACTGTTAACCAGCAATTGGCGATTAACCGGATTGACATCGTTGGCGGTGTTTTGCGCCGTGGTGGCGCTGGTCGTTGCGGTGTGGACCAACAACTTCGCGCAGGCGCGATCACTGCCGGGCGCGGAACTGGCAAGCTGCGTCAGCACGGAGCCCGGCGGAAACCCTACACGCATCGCGACGCCCCGCGACGGATTGCCATTCGGACCGCACGTATAATAGCCATCCGAAGTCCGGGTGATGCCGTCGTCAAAATTGATATCGCCAGGGAAGCTGGTTTTGTTGTTCGCGGCAAAAAACATGACCGTCGCGTCCGCGTTTGTAAACGCGTCGCCGCCCGTCACGTCGCGATAGTCATAACGTTCCCACGCGACAATATTGGCGTCACTCCAACGCGAGCGCGTGCCGCCACGGGACAGTTGGTGATGCAAATAGGCAACCTCGGGCATCTGGTTATCGCCATATTCGCCGAGATAGTTCGCGAGCGGCACGATCGGAAAAGTCTGATCGCTGCTCGGAGGGCCGGCGAAATTAAAGCCGTCCGAATAAATCATCGGAATGCCCTCGTGCATGAAATTGTAGGCGTTGTGCAACGTGCGGTTGTTTACGCAGCAAAGCGCGTGGTCCTGATCCTGCGCGAATTGTACGCCCTGATTTGCGCCATAGCTGCCGATGTCCCGCTGGTCGAGACCCGAGCCGGACCCCCCGCCAGTCCAGCCATCCACGGTGCTGCGCATGGAGGTATTCAAAAGCCGCATGCCCGCGGTGATGTACTCACTATAGGACGGCGGCTCGCCCAGGTGTTCGCCAAACAGCAAGGCATCGTTCCGCGGCGCTTCGCTGTCGAAACAACTGTTGCGACAGTCGTCCGTCTCCAGATAGTTGCCGTTAAAGTTGGTGCCGTACCCGTGCACCCAATCGTAAATCGCCTGGATGCCGCCCGTGTAGCCCGCGAACGGATTGACCGGCGAACCAAAAAAGTTTGAGGGCGTGTGCTTCACCGCATCGAGCCGGAAGCCATCACACTTCGTGACATAGAGCGTCCACATCGCGGCGCGAATTTCGTAGGCTTCCACCAATTCGGAAACGGGAACACCGTTGGTGCCGTTAAAGGGCCGCCAGCCGCCGCCGATATTGGGGAGCGCCGGATCGAAGTAGTATTCCGGATTCGACGCCTGACGGATAAAGCTCAGCTTTGTGGTCGTGCTGCCGAGGGTGTTGCCGAAATTGTTGTTTACCGTGCCTGGTTCGTTCGCGAGGTCGATCAGGCCGCTGAGGGATTCGTTCTGGACGTCCCATTGATTGTTATAGTCCTGGACCGTTGGCCAGTTGCGGTAAAATCCGCCGCCAATCGTCTGAACGTGAAAATCCTGGGGAACCAGTGCCGGATAAAGATTCGTCGGCGTGCTTGCGTTGTAGCCCGGCACGTCGAAGGCCCGGTGATTCATGATGTTGTCGAAATATACGCGAATGCCAAAGCGATGGGCCGTCTCGACAGCTTTGATAAGTTCATCCCGCGTGCCGTATTTCGTGGCGGTCGTGCCCCGCTGGTTTTTATCCCCAAGGTCAAACGGATCGAACAAATCGTAACCGACAGAATAAACGCTCCCGCCCTTTGCCGGGGGAGGCAACCACAGGCTCGTATAACCCGCCTCGGCGATCTCGGGCATTTTCTGGATCAATTCATTCCAGTTGACCTGAAACAATTCCAGCATCGCCTCGCCTCGCGCCGGAGTGCGCCCCGCGACAAAAAGGAACAACACCAAGCCCAGGCACCCCACCCGATGAAATAGTCTCGTGGTCATAAGGTTCAACCGGGCGAAAGCGTCAGGGAAAATGTCCCGGTATGCTCACCGGGCCAGGAGGATGAATTGGCCACAAACGATTATGGTTCTGCGCTGATACAATATACACGCCGGGGGTCCGGACGCCAGACTCGGACGCAAAGTATCCGGGTGCTCACGGAACAAGTTAGCACACGACCAACCGGAACAGCTACCGCACAAATATGCGGGACGCTATAACTTGATAACCGCCAGTGGTGTGGTTAGCTGGCTTCGTGTTCGCAATGTGTTTCGATAACTCCTATTTTCGAAACCGCAAGGCTGGCTTCTCCGATGGTAAAAGCTCTTGCGTGTTCCCGTCGCACCGCGCCAAACAATCTGGCCGTCGGGGCTGCCAGTTTTTGTTCCTGCTGACCTTGCTTTCGCCCTTCGCGGCGGTTGCTTCCACAAACGTTCATACCTCCTGGCTGTGGCACCTGCACCAGCCGGTTTACTGGCCGGATCGTCGCGGCGGGGTTGGCGACCATTACGAAGCCGCGTGGGACACCATCCAACAACAGAATGGCGGAAGGCCTCATCCTTCGCCGGAAGTGCTATCGACTATTTTCGGACTTTCTGATCGCGTCGCCGCCTATCAATACCGCTCCCGCGATACCATCAATTCCCTGTTGGGCTATCCGAACGCGGGTGCCCAAGTGAGCTATTCCGGCGCGTTGATGGAAAACATCCAGAGTCTCGGCGCCAGCGGACAACTCGGCTACGCCGGCAACTGGAACTCCTTCAATCAGCAGGCACGCGGCTGGAGCACCAGCAGCGGCAAGCCCCGATTGGACCTCGTGAATTTCACGTATCATCACGCGCTGGCGCCGTTGCTCAGCGACGAGACGCTCGAAATGGAATTGCGCATACATCGTCGCCAGATGGAATTGATGTGGGGCACCAACCCAGCCGTGTCCCGCGGGTATTTTCCGGCAGAGACGTGTTTCACCGAGCGAATGATTCCGATTCTGAACAAAGTGGGCATTGCCTGGACCATCGTGGCGAACAGCCACCTGACCCGCTCCTGCGCTGATTTCCCGCTCGTGCTTGGTTCCGGAGGCGAGAACTGCGACATTCCAAATTTAGCCGATCAGCTGAATCCGGCGCAGGGTGCTTCGAATTACAAACGCATTTCAATCGAACGCGGCTGCTCACCCACAGCCGCCCTGCCCTTCGCCTTTCAAGTTCACTATGCGCGGCATGTCGATCCGAACACAGGCATCAGTTCGCAAATCATCGTCGTCCCGAGTGACCAGGCGCTCGGCTGGCGCGACAGCTATGGTTCCTGGGACGTCGGGCTGCTCGGCGACCTTGCCGCACGAAATAATCCGGCCAAACCGTCGCTCGCATTGTTCGCCCATGATGGTGACAACGCATGGAGCGGCGGGTATTCCTATTACGCCGAATGGGCGCCCAACCTCGCGAGTCAGGCCGCCAGCGCTGGTTACGCACCGAGCACGGTAGAACAATTCCTGCAGGAGAATCCGCCAGATACAAATGACGTCGTGCACGTTGAGGACGGCGGATGGGTTTACGCCGACAGTGATTTCGGATCACCAACCTTCATAAACTGGCACTGGCCGCCCAGCTATTCGAGCAATGGCGCCAACGTCGTGGACCCCAGCCTCGGCATCAGTGACAAGGCCGACAACTGGCGAGTGATCATCGCCACGGAAAACCGGGTCAAAACCGCGCAGCAAATTGCAAACGTGACCCCAAACATTGATCAGGTGCGCGATCCCGGGAGCTTCGGCACAACGCCCAACGCGGTGGAATTAGGCTGGCATTATTACCTGGCCGGGCTGGACAGCGGCTTCGTTTACTACGGCTGCCATGACGATGAGTGCCAGCGGGCGGTAGTCGCGCAGTCCAACGCCGTGCGCAACATCAACGGCATCCTGTCGGGCCTGGTGGCGGCCGATAATACCCCACCGACGATGTTTCCTCCTCAACGCCATCCATGGAATCCGGGGGGCACCAACTTCGGCGTGCAATACGGCTACAAACAAACCGTTGCTGCGAATTCCGATTTTTGGGTGTGGACCTACGCTTATGATGTCTCCGGGGTCGCCAACGTTCGATTGAACTTTCGCAATAACGGCATCAACGCGCCGACGCAAGACCAATTTAAAACTTACGCGGGTGGACCGCTCGCTGGAGCGTGGGTGGTTTCCAATATGACCAAACGCGTGGTGCCGCCGGTAATTGGTGTGGCGCCGCAGTACATTGCCGACTATTACTACGCAAAGATCACCGGCATCACCAATGCCTACGTGGATTACTACGTGAGCGCCACGGACAGCCGGGGTAACACTTACAACTCTCCCATGCAGCACGTGTGGGTCGGCGCCGGCGGCGGTGGCAGCGGAGGCGGTGGCAACCCGGCTGGCTGCAATGGTCGCGCTTGTGTTTCGCCGCTTCAACCCGTTTCGGGTTCGCCCGTCACCATACAATACTCCCCGACAAGCGGTCCGATCGCAGGTGCAGCAACGGTAAAGCTGCATGTTGGCTGGAATAATTGGAGCACGGTAATCGCGCCGGATCCAACGATGACGTTTAACGCTGGCTCGAATCGCTGGGAATACACACTGACGATTCCACAAAACGCGACGCAATTGGATTGCGTATTCAACAATGGCTACGGAACGTGGGACAACAACAGCGGTCAGGACTGGCATTTTACGGTCACCACGAACACTAATCCTCAATTGCCCGATTCGCCGCAAAACCTAACGACCACACCAGTTCAGACCAACCAAATCAACCTTGCCTGGTCGGCGGCTGCCGGGGCCACGGGTTACATCGTTTATCGTGGAGCATTACCTGTCGCGATGACTTCGATTACCACGTATTCTGATATCGGCCTCGCTGCCAACACCACCTATTGCTATTCCATCACGGCCTCGAACGCGCTCGGGCTTTCGACGCCGGCCGTCACCGTTTGCACCAACACCCTCACGGTGCCGCCACCAAATATTCCGGCGTTTGTCATCGATGGAGCGTTCGACTTTGCCGGATATCAAGTCGCCTCTAACGGCATCGTTCTGCACGCAGCAGTGCGCAGCAATACTTTGTACGTCGCCACCAGTTCGCCGGGCAACAGCGGGCCAAACGACTGTTTCATCCTGGTTTCCGACCAACTGCTGACCAGTTCCACCACGGCCGCGCCATGGGCAAAGGCGGGACATATCGCCGTTGCCTCCACGAAACCTTTCCTCGCGACCGAAAGCCAAAATAGCTATATCGCCTGGTATAACGCACCCGCCGGCGCCACTTGCGTTAAATCCGCCTCCAACTCCGGCGCGATGGAAGGCACAATCGATCTCGTCGCAGCCTTCGGTTCCATGCCGACAAACATCTACCTCTGCGCCTTGTCCTACGGCACTGCGGATGGCGGAACGTTGGCGGCATCCTGTCCCGGCAGCGTTGGACCTGATATCGGCACGAATGGCTTTTTTGTCATCCCAGCCATTGCATTGCGGGACAACAATGCAGATGGGAAATTTGACCGACTCGATCCCGCGCTTGATTTCACCTTTCAAAAACTGCAACGCAACGCCAGCGGCTATGACATCACTTGGGCGGCCATGCCCGGCCATGCGTACCAGCTACTATCCGCGGATGTGCTCGGCGCGGCTTGGGTGACCATGCCTACCACATTGAATACCGCCGGGCCGGCGCAGATTTTCCTGACGTACACCGACGCACCGCCTGCGACGGTCACCCAGAGGTATTACAAAGTTAAACTCGTTCCTTAACCATGAAATCGCTCCCTTATCGTTTCCCGGCCCTCTCATTGACCGTCGCACTCGCCGCTGCCGCCCTTAGCAGCCTTGCCGCCGATTTGCCTTCGGCTCGCACCTCTCCCGCATGGCTGCGCGAGGGCGCGGTTTACGAAGTCTTCCCGCGAAACTTTTCCGCAGAGGGAAACTTCAACGGCATCACCGCACGGCTCGATGAACTCAAGGCGATGGGGGTGAATATCATCTGGCTCATGCCCATCCATCCGTTGGGAGAGAAAATGCGCAAAGGCACCATTGGCAGCCCGTACGCGGTCCGCGACTATTTTGCAATCAATCCCGACTATGGCACCGAGGCCGACTTGAAAAAGCTGATCGCCGAGGCGCATAAGCGCGACATGAAGGTCATCATCGACGTGGTCGCCAATCACACTGCGTGGGACAGCGTCATGATGGAGCACCCGGAATTTTACAAGCAGGACGCGTCCGGAAAAATCATCCCGCCTGTCCCCGAATGGACCGATGTCGCGGGTCTGAATTACAACAATCCCAAACTGCGCGAATACATGATCGGGATGCTGAAGCATTGGATCGATCCGAAGACGTTTGACCTCGACGGCTTTCGCTGCGACGTCGCCTACGAGGTGCCGACCAGCTTTTGGGAACAGGCCCGCGCGGCCCTTATCAAGGTAAAGCCCGATATCATGATGCTCGCCGAAGCCAGCAAGCCGGAACTGCTGACCAACGCCTTCGACGTCGATTACTCCTGGCCGCTGCACGCCACCTTGAATGACGTGTTGCAGAAAGGTGCGCCAGCCTCCGAATTGAAACGGAGCTGGGAGGAGAGCAAAAAGCAATTTCCCAAAGGCACCCTGCACCTTCGTTTCGCGGACAACCACGATGAAGCCCGCGCCGTTGCCCGATTCAGCGTGAAAGGCGCCCTCGCCGCGTCTGCGTTGATGTTCACGTTGGACGGCATACCGTTAATTTATAACGGCATGGAGGTCGGCGACGCCACGGAGTCGGGTGATCCGGCGTTGTTCGAGAAGATGCCGGTATTCTGGAAGCCGAAAGATCGCCCGCCGTTCCGGCAGATTTACACCGAACTCCTCAAACTGCGAAAGCAATACCCGGCATTCCGCAATGATCGCGTGGTCTGGCTGCGCAATTCCGATGAATCGAATCTCGTTTCATTCATGCGCCTCGATGACAAGGACGAGTTTATAGTGGTCGTGAATTTATCGAACCGCCCTGTCACCGGCTGGGTGGAAGCGGCGCATGATGGGGATTTCAAACCGATTCAGATTTCCGGCATGCCGGAAGTTCCGTCCACCGGCTTCCCGCTCTTTCGCCTGAATGGATTTGAGTGGCGCATCTATCACCGCGCAGTGAAGTAGGGTGCGCGCAGACTCACTTTCAAGAAATGGTGCTGTGCCGTTGTTCCCAGCCAACGTCTTTGACACGCGCCACCATGATGGCGGCAACCAACATCGACACGCCGCCCAGCATCACAACCTTCACCGGGTCGTTGCTGAAAGCGTGTTTCACGATGGGTTCCAACGCGAGCGACGCCAGGATTTCCGGTATAACGATGAAGAAATTGAAGATGCCCATGTAAACGCCCATCCGCCCGGCGGGCAGGGCGCCCGAGAGCATCGCGTACGGCATGGAGAGAATTGAAGCCCAGGCGATGCCCACGCCGATCATCGTGCAGCGCCACAAGACCGGATCATGAATAAAACCGGTGGCAAGCAGGCTCAGGCCGCCGGCGATTAGCGCCAGCGCATGGACCATTTTGCGGCTCGTCACCTTTGCCACCATCGGCAGCAAGAAGGCCACCGCGAAACACACGATGGAGTACAGCGCGAACGTGGAACCGCCAAAGGTGGTGCCCTTGTCGAACTCCGGCGACTTGGCATCCATGGTGTGAAAGATCTGTTGCGCTGTGGCGAGCCCGAAAAACATCCACATGCAAAACAGCCCCAGCCACGTGAAGAATTGCACCAAGGCCAGCTGCTTCATGGTCGCCGGCATTTCCCTGATGGCATCGCCCACGTGAGGACCGCTGAGCACCGTACCGATGGCGGCGCCAATCAGCGTGCCGGCAATCAAATGCCAGGACGTCAGGTGACCGTCCACTAACGCGCCGCGCGCCAGTCCCAGCAGCAATCCCGCGCCCGCGCCAATCGCCAGAAATAACGGCTGCACATGGAAATGCGGGTGTTCACGTTTTGCGCGCAGGAACTCCTCCATGTTTTCCGGTGGATATTCTTTGGTGGTAAACACCGTCCACAATACCGCCAGCAAAAACACCACCGCCCCGCTCTTGAAGGCGTATTGCACCGCGAGCGGCACGCCGTTCGACGCATTTCCATGCACGCCAAGGAGACCGAGGATTTCCGGCAGCGCGTTGGCAATCGCGGCGCCGACGCCGATAAAAAAGCTCTGCATCACAAATCCCACGGTGCGTTGCTCCACCGGCAATTTATCTGCCACGAAAGCGCGAAACGGCTCCATACAAACGTTGATGGAAGCGTCCAAAATCCAAAGCATCGTGGCCGCAATCCACAACGCCGGCGCGTCCGGCATAAAGAACAAAGCGGTGCTTGAAAGTATGGCACCGACCGTAAAATAGGGCCTTCGCCGGCCCAACTTGCCCCACGTGCGATCACTCATCGCCCCGATAATCGGCTGCACCAGAAGCCCGGTGATCGGCCCCGCGAGCCACAGAATCGGTATCTTGGAGGCGTCCGCTCCCAACTTGGCGTAGATCGCGCTCATGTTGGCGAGCTGAAGACCAAAGCCAAACTGGATTCCGAGGAATCCGAAATTCATGTTCCAGATCTGGCCGAAACTTAATCTAGGTTTTTCCATGGGAGAATTTGGTCAGCGCGCAGTGGTGTCGGAACACACTTTAGATTCACCAATCGCCATCGGTTGAGGCAAGTCATTTCAGAAGCGTACGCTGCCACGCTTGACGCCGCTCCGTCGTTGCGTCCAAGCTTTGACACGTTTTATGAAGCTCAGCCCCAACCAGTCGCTCGCCGGCATCCTCGAACCGGTCTTCGCCATTCGCACCGAGGACGACCTCGGCATCGGTGACACCGATGGCGTACGGCAAATGATCGAGTGGTGTCACCGACATCAGATCAACATTCTCCAAACGCTGCCCATCAACGAGATCAGCGATGACAACAGCCCGTATAACGCGCTAAGTTCGCAGGCGATTGAACCGGCCACCATCGCCATCTCGCCGCTCCATGTACCCGATCTTTCCGCCGAGAAATTCAAGGCACTGGCGACGCCCGACACGCTGGCGAAATTGCGCGGCGGACCGGTGAATTATCCGGCGGTGAAAGCACTCAAACGCGCCTTGCTGGATGCAGCCTTCACCAGCTTTCACGAGCAACACTTCAGTCGAGATTCGGAGCGCGCAGTACAGTTTCGCACCTTTCTTATGGAAAACGCCGACTGGTTGTCGGACTATTCCCTGTTTCGCGTCCTCATGGAGGAGAACGGAAATCTGCCCACCTGGGACCGCTGGAAGCCCGAACATCGTACCCCCTCAAGCGCTCAAACGTGGCTGCTGTCGCTATCGGAAAAGCGCCGCGAAGAATTGATGCGCAAGCAGCTTTTCTTCATGTACGTGCAATGGCTCGCGTTCAGCCAGTGGCAATCCTTGAAGGCCTGCGGTACCGAAAACAAAGTCTATCTGATGGGCGATATCCCGTTCGGCGTCGGCCGATACAGCGCGGATGTCTGGGCCAATCGCGGTATCTTTGATCTCGATTGGAGCGGCGGTGCGCCACCCGAAAAGGTTTTCAAGGTCGATCCCTTCACGGAGAAGTGGGGGCAGAACTGGGGCATCCCAAATTATCGTTGGGACCAGCATCGCCGGACGAATTATGAATGGTGGCGCACCCGTGTCGGCAATATTCAAAAGGTGTTTCATCTCTACCGCATCGACCACGTCCTTGGTTTTTTTCGCATCTATTCCTTTCCGTGGACACCGGAGCGCAATGCCGAATTTCTGCCACTCGACGAAGCTCAAGCCGCCGCGAAAACCGGCGGTCGCCTGCCCGGCTTCAAACAATTTCCTGACGACACGAACGAGCACAAGGCCGCCAACCAGGCGCAAGGCGATGAAATTCTCCGCGTCGTCCTGGAAGGCTCCGGTGAAACGACCGTTGTCGCGGAGGATCTCGGCGTCGTTCCCAATTATGTCCGCCCGACGCTGGAAAAGCTGAACGTCCCCGGCTTTCGCATTCCCATGCTCTTCCGCGAAAACGACGGCTCGTATTCCGATCCGCGGCAATATCCCCGCCTCTCCCTTGCGCAACCCGCCACGCACGACCATCCTCCACTCGCTTCGACATGGTCGGAATGCTGGCGTAACATCGACGCCGGGAATGACATCGATCAGAACCGCCGCGAGTTGCGGCACATGATGGACTTCGCTGGCTTGCGCAATCAGGAACCGCCACGTGAATACACGGAGCAGTTGCACGAGGCGTTCACTCGGGCAGTCATGCAATCACCGTCGTGGCTGGTCATTTTCCAGATCACGGACGTATTCAGCATGACCGCGCGATTCAATACACCGGGTTCGGTATCGCCGAAAAACTGGTCGTATCGCCTCCCGCAGACTGTCAAGGAACTGGACGAGGACCCCATTCTGCTGGCGCAGGCGAACACGTATTCACGGCTCGCAAAAGAGACCGGGCGCGTCGTTTAATTTTTCACCGGAGACGGCTTGCCGGTGCGCACGTCATTAAGCGCCAGCTTTTCCGTGCCTTGAAGCACCCGCACTTTGGTGCCCTCGGTCAACGAATCGGCGGGGTTCACAATGATATGATCCGCCAGCGTGATGCCGCCGAGGATTTCCACGCTCTGCCCGAAATCGCGGCCGATTTGCACCTTGCGCAATTCGACCGTGTCGTCGGGTCGCACCAGGCCGACCTGCAATCCTTCGGCCCGAAACAGCAAGGTGTTGGCGGGAATAGTAAGCGGGCTGTCGGTGTCGGATTCCCGAAACCGGATTTCACCATAGGTATCCGCCAGGATTTTGCCCTCGGGATTGTCCACTTCCAGCTCCGTGAGCAATGTGCGCGAGGTCGGAGACATCGCTTCTGACGTCGTAATCACCTTCGCCGCGAAACCAACGCCTGGCTTTTCCGGAATCAGCAACTCGGCTAACTGTCCGGTATGAATGCTCGCGGCGGCAACCTGCGGCACCCGGACATACACCCGCAACGTCCGCGTCTGCGCGAGGTGAAAAAGCTCCTTCCCGCTGCCGGCCACAATCAAATTTCCGATGTCGGTGTTGCGCGTCGTAATCGTGCCGGCAAACGGCGCGACGACACGCTCGAAGCCCTGCAACTCTTGAAGCCGCCGCACGTCGGCGCGCATTGCTTCCACGCTGGCCGCGGTCGTCGCGCGGGCGGATGCTTTTTCCGCCGCTTCCTGTTCGGAGACCGACGAGGTCTTTAATAATTCCTGCCAGCGCGTGTCGGTGGATTTCGCCAGTTCCAGGTTCGCCAGCGCCAGCGTCAATTGCGCCTGCGCTTGCTCCAGTTGCTGATTGATTTCCGGCGAGTCGATTTCCGCGAGCAATTGCCCGGCTTCGACATGCGCCCCAATGTCAACCAGCCAGCGTTTCAAGTAACCGCTGGAACGCGCATGAATGGACGCCTCCAGCCATGGCTTCACTTCCGCGGGCAATGTAAGACTGTCGTTCACCTTGCTGGCACCCGGGGTCGTCAACGACACAGTAGGCGTGGCCAATTGTTGCATGTCTTCAGTCGCCATTTTGTTCTGACGCCAGCGCGGTATCATGCCGCCAAGAAAACCGACGATCACGAGCAATAAGACTGCAACGGCGGCATAAGTTCGCGCGCGAGTTGCGCGACCTTTGTCCGCCACGGCGGTTTCAGGATTAACAAGCTGCGGCTCGGATCCGGGTTTGGTTTCAATGGCATTCATGGTCTTCAAGCATTCAAAGGAGCGGGAAAGGCGTTCGGCCTGGCCCGGTCCGCGCCTGGGGAAACAGTTTTAGGAGCGGCCGCGCGGCGATGCAGCGCGCTAAATACAACCGGCACGAACAATAAAGTGGCGACCGTGGCCATTGCGAGGCCGCCAATCACGGCGCGGCCCAGTGGCGCGTTTTGTTCGCCGCCTTCGCCGAGGCCGAGTGCCATCGGCACCATGCCGATGATCATGGCCATGGCCGTCATCAATACGGGGCGGAGACGGCTCACGCCGGATTCCCAGGCCGCCGAAACCGGATCCAGGCCCTGGTCGAGGTTGGTCCGCGCGAACGACACCACCAATACGGAGTTCGCCGTCGCGACGCCAAGACTCATGATCGCGCCCATCATCGCAGGCACACTCAACGTGGTGGCCGTCAGGTGCAACGCCCACAGCACACCGGCCAACGCACCGGTAAGAGCGGTCAGAATGATGAAGGGATCGAGCCAACTTTGAAAATTCACCACCAGCAACAAATAAATCAGCGCGATAGCCATCAACAACCCGACGCTTAGACCAATGAAACTGGACCGCATCGTTTCCGCCTGGCCGCGCAATCGAACGAAACTTCCCTCGGGCAATTCCTTTTCCATCTGCGCGACCAGCGGGCGAATGTCATTCAGCACACCGCCCAGGTCGCGGCCACCCACGCCGCCGAAGATGTCGATCACCGGCGTCACGTTGTAATGCGAGAAAATCGGCGACCCATTCGCGCGTTTGAACGTGGCCACGTTGGCCAGCAGTTGCTCATTACCCACACCGGGCGAACTGGCGTTGACCGGCATCGAGCGAAGCGCTGACAGCGAATCCATCCGATACTCGGGTGCGCGAATGTTGACCAGATATTGCACACCCACCGTCGGATCGGTCCAGTAGGTTGGCTGCACCTGGCCGCTGCCGCTCAAACTGAGCAACACGGAATTAGCCACTTCGCGTTCGGACAATCCCATTTGCGAAGCTTTCGTGCGGTCGATCGCAAATTGCAGCCGCGACAAATCCGAAGGCTGCTGCACGCGCACGTCCACCGCGCCACGCACGTGCCGGATCTGTTCCGCGAGCTTCGCCGCCACTTTGCGATTCCCCGCCTGATCGCGGCCAAGGATTTGTATGTCCAACGGCGCGGGCAAACCGAAGTTGATCGTCTGGCTGACGATATCCGCGGGCAGAAAGTAAAACGTTACGCCGGGAAATTCGTGATTGAGTTGCAGCCGCAACGAACGAATGTAATCCGCCGTCGCCCGGTGGCCCCCGCGCAATGATACGAGGATATCGCCGTCTCCGGGACCCATCACCCCGCTATCGCTGTAGCTCAGGTTGATGCCGGAAATCGGCAGGCCGATGTTGTCCAGGATGCCGCCCACCTCATGGGCGGGAATTTGCCGGCGGATGGACGCTTCCACCGCGTCCACGAGACGCGCGGTTTCCTCAATGCGGGTGCCGGTATGAGCGCGCACATGCAAACGGAACGTGCCGGCGTCCACCGCCGGAAAGAAATCCTGACCGAGGAATGGCAACAACCCCCACGACAACGCGCAGAAGCTCAGAAACAAAACCGCGAAAGTGCCACGATAGGCCAGAATCATTCTCAGCAGCTTCCCATAGGCTTCGCGCAAACGATCGAATTGCCGCTCGAACGCCTGCTGCAGCCAGATGCAGGCCTGCAACCAGCGATGTTTTACATCCTGCGCGCCGTGGCGATGCTGGCGTCCCTGCTCAAACCACATCACCAAAGTCGGCACCAGCGACCGCGAGATGGCATACGAAGCGAGCACCGCGAACACCACCGCCTCCGCGAGCGGCACGAAAAGATATCGCGCCACACCGGTGAGGAAAAACATCGGCACGAACACGATGCAAATGCAGAGCGTGGACACCATCGCCGGCAGCGCGATTTCGCCCGCGCCAGTCATGATGGCGTCCTCCAGTTCCCGGCCATCCTGCAAATGACGTTCGATATTCTCAATCGTCACTGTCGCGTCATCGACCAAAATACCCACCGCCAGGGCGAGGCCGCCGAGCGTCATAAGGTTGATCGTTTCGCCGAGCGCGCTGAGCACCGCCAGCGACACCAGCACCGATAACGGAATGGAAATCGCGATGATAATCGTGCTGCGCCACGAACCCAAAAACAAAAGGATCATCGCCGCCGTCAACGCCGCCGCGATGACGCCTTCGCGAATCACTCCCGAAATCGCCGCGCGCACAAACAATGACTGGTCGGCAAATTCCTTCACCGTCAAATCCCTGGTGACTGATTTCAGCACTTCCGAAAGCCTTTCCTTCACGCCCTGCGCCACGTCCAGGGTCGAGGCGGAGCCGCTTTTGAGCACGCTGATTAAAGTGCTGCGCACGCCATCCTGGCGCACGATGTTCTGCTGCGGCGAATAACCGTCCCGGACCTGCGCGACATCGCGAATGCGAATCACGGCGCCGTCCACGGTCTTGATCGGCAAATCGTTCAACGCGGTCATCAGGGTGGGACTCGTGTTCAAGTCCACCGGATATTCCTTCTCGCCAATCTTCGCGGTGCCGCTGGGAAAAATCAGGTTTTGCGCGTTGAAGGCGTTGACAACGTCAGACGGCGAAAGATTTTTGGCCTTGAGCGCGGGTAGATCGAGGTCCACGGATACCAAACGCTGTTTGCCGCCATAGGGATAGGGAATGCCCACGCCTGGCACGTTCACCAATCCGACGCGGATCTGATTCATGCTGACGTCGAAAATTTCCTGTTCCGAAAGTTTCTTGCTGCTAACGCCGTATTGCAAGATCGGCACGGTCGAGGCGTTGTATTGGATGATGAGCGGCGGCGTGATGCCCGGCGGCATCTGGCGCAGGATCGTTTGCGACACGGCTGTGATTTGCGCCACGCCCGCCTGCGGCGAAGCGCCCGGTTGCAGAAACACTTTGATCACCGCCACACCGTCGTACGAGGTGGATTCAATGTGCTCGATGTTATTGACCGTGGTGGTCAGCACGCGCTCATGAGTGAACGTGATGCGTTGCTCGATGTCCTGCGCGCTGAGGCCGGTGTACGTCCAAACGATGCTGACAACCGGAATGTTAATCGACGGAAATATGTCCGTGGGCGTGCGGAGCAGCACCAGCGGCGTCACGAGCAACAGCAAAATTGCCGCGACGATAAAAGTTAATGGGCGGCGAAGCGCGAGCCTTACGATCCACATAAACAGCCTTGCCCGCCGGGGCTAATTAACCGACCAGTCAACTTGAACATAGACAACAGTTTTCCCGTTATATTCAGTTGGCGACCCCTTGGAATAATTAAACGACGGCCCGCCCGGCACCGATCATTTCCATGACCGCCGGTTCGAGATCTTGCAGCAGCTCTATTTCGTTGCGCACTTTTGCCCGCAACAACATCCCCAAAGCCAGGGAATAGACCCGCCCGGCTGTAATATGCGGGTCACGATCTCCAATCAACCCGTCGCGCTTGGCATCCACGAGCGCACTCTCCACATACTTTAAGTTCCGCTCGAACAACTGCTGGGTTTTGGCGCGGATTTTTTCATCCTGCGTGGCGACTTCCGAGCCCACACTGGCATACGGACAACCGCAAACCCGCCCATACTGGCCAGCCTTAACCTTTTGCCGTTCGAAAAGATTCCCGCACCAGCGCGAAAGCCGTTCAAGCGGTGGAACCTGCGCGGAAAAAATACGATCTAGTTCCGGCTGTTTTTCCCGCCAGTGCTCCTCATAGCATGCAACCGCCAAGTCGGCTTTCGATTTGAAATAATAGTAAAAACTTCCCTTGTTGACCTCCGCGCGCTCGCAGATTTGATCCACGCTCACCGCGCTGTAGCTGTTATCCCAAATCAGGTCAAAGGCAACCTGAAGCAAACGCTCCTTGGCATCCGTCCCCCGGCCCCCTGCCTTGGCCGGCTTTTCGGTCGCTTCTTTTATTTGCATGGGGACACCTTACTTCATTTAACCAACCAGTCAACTAGAAATGTTCTCGTGCTTTCCGATTTGCACTCAATTGAGTTTTCAAGGACTTACCGCCTTGTCTCCCAATAACATCGACAACTTCGGTTCCATAGCCTCGGCCCATATCTTATATCCCCGGACGGACGGATGCAGGAAGTCCCGCATGATTTCCTTCGGAATCCTGCCGTCCTTATCGATGAACAAATAGCCGATATCGAGATAGAAAATCGCTTTGCCATCATCCAATTTATTGAGGGCCTGATTCACCTGCAGCGCCTTCGCCCGTTGCACATTGAAATCCTCCCGAAACGGAAAAATACCGAGCAAAAGAATTTTGGTGTCAGGCAACTTCGCGCGCAGCTTTTCGACGACTGCGGTCACGCCCTCCAACACCTGCCGGGGAGTGGTGTTGGTATCGGGAGTGTTGTTTACACCGATCAACACCACGGCGACCTTCGGCTTCAAGCCATCCACGTTACCGTTGTCCAGACGCCAGAGGACGTGCTGGGTTGAATCACTGCCGATGCCGAGATTCAGCGCGTGACGGGGCGCGTAATATTTAGCCCAAACCTCCCTGCCATTTCCCTCCCACCCTTCGGTGATCGAGTCGCCGACGAAGATAACTTCCGCCGCGGGGCCGGCCGCTTTCGCCCGCTCATTCAACAGGACGAAGCGATCGTGCGCCTTTCCCTCGCGCGGCACGGGGACGACCGCGCGATTGACCTCCGCCGCGGAATTGGTCTGTGCAAACCCCGCCGTCGCTCCCATCAGCAAACACGTGCCAAAAATAAATATCGATTTTTTCATATTGCGTTTAGTTCCTCGCCCCCGGTTTCTCCTCGCTCCAGTGGCCCCATTGATTCGCGGGAACTGTCGAGCCTTCCGGGTAGATGATATACGCCGCGTCATGGGAATAAGCCCACGCGTAAATGATATCCGCGCGCGGATACACCCGCCGCACTTGCTTCGTGGAACCGGGGTCGTTCACCATCACATCGCCGTCCTTGGTAAAGCCGACGCAGACAATCAAGTGGCCGTTCGGCCCGGGCCCGCGATGATGCAGGCGATCCGAGCAAACAGACAGTCCAACCGGAAAACCCGCCGCGATCCAATCCTCCACTTCCGCCAGGTCGCTCATGCGGGTCACGTACGCTTTCATGCCCGCATAGGAACCCGCGTACGCCGTGTTAAACGGCCAGTTGCCGGTGCCCTTCCACACCGGATCGTAAATGGCGTCAACAATGTCCGGCACATCGTGATCGAGTTCCGGCCGGAGCAGTTGATGCGACCAATGGGTCATGATCATCGAAACGGTCGTGGGACTGCACAGGACGCCGCCATTGGTGTAATTCATCTGCGCCCGTTGCGGGACGTCGATGATTTTTCCCCACGCCGCCTTGTTGGGCGGCAGAGCGGGTTGCGCGGTTTTGGTATCGGCGACGCATACGCCAAGAAACTTCATTTTCGGCTGCGGACCGTCGCCGCCCATCGTGAGACGAATCTGAAAGCGGTCCGTCGGTTTGGTGAGCATCAGGGTGTCGGTATCCACATCGCCAGCCGCATCCTTTTGATGCTTCACGCTCTCGCGCAGATGCCGGTTGGTATTGCCCGCCCAGAATCCCATGTTATAAAACTTCGAACACCCATCCGGATAAATCGCGCGCGCCTCCGTCTTCAACCAGGCGCCGTCCGGCAAATCGATGTTCCACGACGCGACCAGTTCATTCCACGTAATGTCGGTTTTGACTTCCGGCGAAGTGAGCACCACATCGCCCGCGTTCGTGCCCTTGGCAGAGGTGAATTTCGAAAAGTCCTTGAAGCCCAAGAACTGCACTCCGCGATAATCTGGTATGGCCGACGAGGCACCAAAACAACTGAGCGCCAAAATTGAAAGCGCGAGGAATAATTTTACAGCCGTGCAGGCGGCTTTCCGCGAAGATTGCGTTGTCATTGCCCGCTGAGTCTGCCGCCCGGGAGCGGGCTTTTCCAGCCAAAAGCCAAGCGGCGAGGATTCCGCAGTTGCCTCGGGCCCCATCCGTTCCCACGGCTCGCGCGCTTACTCGTTTCTGTCAAAACTCTTTAGAAATGTCCCCTTAAGAACTCAGGAGATAATGTCCCTTTGGGTTGTTGTTTTCCTGTGCCTCTGGTGGTGGGGACGGAGGGAGGCCGCAGCGTAGCGCAGGCCGACCGGAGTCCCCGCCACCAGAGGCGTCTTGGTGCGCCGCCGGACGCTGCCAATCTGCTGCGTACGCCAGGGATGATCCAGCGCCGGTTTATGCGCCTGCTTCAGCTCCAGGGAGACCACTGGCCTTCTGGCTTTTACGCGTACTGGACGAGCCGCCAGTTCCCGCCCCCGTAACTTCACTCCGCTTCGCTCCAGTTGCACCGTTCCATTCCTCAGCCGCCGGACGATCACTTTCTTGCCCGCCAGACTCATCGCTTCGTGCTGTTTGTCCAATTGATGCCATTTACCTTCGCAAGCCACCGTCCAATCCCGCTGGACCACGCGTTCAAATTCCCAGCTCAAATGTTCGTTCAAGGCCCTGGGCGCAGCCCGGTGCACGTCGGCCGGGCTGGCGGGTTGAACGCAAAACTTCCGGTTGTGTTCGGGCAGATACGTTCGTCTCAAATAGGCGTTGGCTTTTTCCAGGTCGTTGATCTCCTCCAGACGCAGGGCCTTGACCAGCCGATCCTGGAGCACTCCATTCATCCGCTCCACCCGCCCCTTGGCTTGCGGGCTGTTGGCCAGAATCAATTCCACTCCCAACTGCTTCATGGCCCGGCCAAACTGGGTTTGCGGCTCCTGGCCGGCCATCTGTTGGGCGATGCTCCCCAACCCTTCGCACCGGTAGATGCTGTCCTGATCGACATACAGGCTTTGCGGCAGCCCATGCTTTTTGATCCAGCCTTCCAATACATTGTAGCTGGCCAGCGTCGTCTCTTCCTCGCAGAACTGCGCCCACACCCGGTTGGTCGCATCATCCACCATCACCATCAACACGCACCGGGCCCGCCGTCCTTCAAACCAATCATGGTGCGAGCCGTCCAGTTGCACCATCGCCCCAAAGCACGGCTTGCGTTCCCGCCATTGCCGGTGGCGCTGGCGGCGGCGACGCACGGTGCGCTTGTTCTCGGTCAAGAGCCAGCGCCGCAGGGTCTCGTGATCCACCAGAAGCTTTTCTTTGGCCAGATACTCCGCCGCCAGCGTCGGCCCAAAGTCCCGATACCGCTCCTCATACCGCGCCAGTATCTTCGCCCGCAGCTGCGGCGGCTTGCGTCGCTTGCCCGGCTGTCCCCGCAATCGATGCACCAGGCCCGCGTCCCCATCGTCCTGATACCGCCGCCACACCCGTTTGGTCTGCCGGTAGCACAGCCCCAACACTTCGGAGGCTTCCGCCAAACTCAACTCTCCAGCTTTCACGCTTCCCATTATGCCGACGTGCCGACGTTCCTTATCACTCATCGTCAATGTTCCCATCGTGCCAGCAGTTGCTAACGCAACCGCCGCCCAAGGGGGACATTTTCATCGAGTCCAATAGGGGACATTCTCAAAGAGTCGGGACACGCGCTTACTCGTTTCTTGTCACCGTTGGCTTTGCAGGATAGCCTCCGGCCGTGGTTTTGGAATTTACAAAAATGAGCGGGGCGGGAAACGACTTCATCGTCGTGGACAATCGTTCCGGCGCGATCAAGGTATCGCGTGAACAAATTGTGCGTCTGTGCGACCGGCATCGCGGCATTGGCGCCGACGGTTTTTTGATGCTCATCCCCTGCGCCTCGGGCAAGGCGGATTGGGCGTGGGACTTTTACAACAGCGACGGCAGCTCCGGCGAAATGTGCGGCAACGGCGCGCGCTGCTTTGCGCGTTACGTTCAGAAGCGCACCGGCGCGACTGGCAATTTCACGTTCGAAACGGGCGCGGGAATCATCACTGCCAGTTTCAGGGGCGACCGGGTGACGGTCAATCTGACGGAACCGGAAAATCTGCGCTTGAATGACCAGGTGCCGTTGTCCATCGGCGCACATACCATTCACTCGTTGAATACGGGCGTCCCCCACGCGGTGCTCTATGTGCCCGACGCGGACCAGGCGATGGTCATGCAGCTCGGACCTGAAATCCGCCGCCATGCTCATTTCGCGCCGAAAGGCACGAACGTGAATTTTGTGCAGGTGCTCAGCCCGGATCATATCCGCGTGCGCACCTACGAACGGGGTGTCGAGGGCGAAACGCTCGCGTGCGGCACCGGTGTCACGGCCGCCGCGCTGATCTCATCTCGCGTTCACCATTTTAATTCTCCGGTCAAAGTTCAGGTGCAAGGCGGCGACCAGCTCGAAGTGAGTTTCACGGAGACCAACGGACGTTTCAGCGACGTGCGCCTCACCGGTCCGGCAGACTTTGTTTTCGAGGGTCGCATTGACCTGAAGTGACCGTTCGATTTTTCCCGCGAAAGCAAACATGTTTACCGGAACTCATACCGCCATTGTCACTCCGTTCAAAAACGGCAAGATCGACGAACCCGCGTTGCAACGCCTGATTCAGCGGCAGGTGAAGGCGGGCGTGGATGGCATCGTCCCCGTCGGCACCACGGGCGAATCCCCCACGGTGGATTACGAGGAACACATTCGCATCATCGCGCTCTCCGTGAAGTATGCCGCCGGAAAAATCAAAGTGCTGGCGGGCACGGGAGGCAATTCGACGACCGAGGCGATTTACCTGACGGAACGCGCGGAAAAAGTCGGCGCGGACGGCTCGCTCCAAGTCGCGCCGTATTACAACAAACCGTCGCAAGAGGGATTGTTCCAGCACTTCCGTGAAGTCGCGCGGCGCACGCGACTGCCGATCATTCTCTACAGCATTCCGGGGCGTTGCGGCATCGAGATCGGCGTCGATACCGTCAAGCGGCTCACGCAGGCATGCAAGAATATCATCGGCATCAAGGAAGCCGGCGGCAATCCGGATCGCGTCTGCCAGTTGCGCGCGGCGCTCGGACCGCGCTTCGAGATTCTCAGCGGAGACGACGCGCTTACCCTGCCCTTCATGGCGGTCGGCGCGCAAGGCGTCATCAGCGTGGCCTCGAACGTCATCCCCAAAGCGGTGGCGCAAATGGTGCGCGCCTACGCGGGCGGCAAACATGCGGCGGCGTTGAATCTGCACGACCGCTATTATCCGTTGTTCAAGGACTTGTTCATCGAGACCAACCCGCAGCCGGTGAAAGCCGCCCTTGTCATGATGGGTCAGATCGAGGAGGAATATCGCCTGCCGCTCGTACCGATGAACAAAAACAACCGCGAAGTCCTGCGCGCCACGTTGAAGAAATGCGGCGTGTTGAAATAGTTCAAAGCGGAGCCCTGTCGAATGACCAAAATCATCATCACCGGTGCCAGCGGACGCATGGGCCAGATGCTCGTGGCTTGTGCGAAGCGTAATCCCGAACTCGAGGTGGTGGGTCAGATTGGCCGGAGCGATGACCTGGCTTCGATCATCGATAGCGGGGAGGCTGTCATCGATTTCAGTTCACATGACGCCACGGCCGGCATCGCCGCGCTGTGCGCGGAACACAAAAAAGCCATCGTCATCGGCACCACCGGCCACCACGCGGGCGACCTCGCGCAAATCAAAAAACTAAGCGCGCGCATCCCCATGGTTTTGTCCTCCAATTATTCGACGGGCGTGAACACCCTGTTCTGGTTGACGCGCAAGGCGGCGGAAATTCTCGGCACGGATTTCGATTTGGAAGTCATCGAAATGCATCATCGCCTCAAGCAGGACGCGCCCAGCGGCACGGCCAGGACGCTGGCGGAGATTCTCGCCGCGGCTCGCGCGCAGCAACTCGATCAAGTCCTACGTCACGGCCGCTCCGGCATCGTCGGCCAGCGCAAACCCGAGGAGATCGGGATGCATTCGCTCCGCGGCGGCGACGTCGTGGGAGATCACACTGTGGTCTTTGCCGGCATCGGCGAGCGCGTGGAACTGACTCACAAGGCCTCGACACGGGAGACATTTGCGAACGGAGCGTTGCGGGCAGCGCAGTGGGTTGCGAGCCGGCCACCCGGGCTCTACGACATGCAGGACGTGTTGGGGCTGAAATGAACTTTTCGCCAAAAGGCACGAACCCGTCCAAACTCGCCTTCGTCGCCCTCGGCTCCAATCTCGGCAATTCACGCGACATCATCCACGACGCCTTTGGTCGCCTGCAGGAATTATCCGCGGCACCGTTGTTGAAGTCTTCGATTTGGGTAACCACGCCGGTGGATTGCCCCCCGGGCTCACCTGATTTTTTAAATGCCGTGGTGGGCATCGCGCCACTGCCGGCGGAAACTGCAGAATCCCTGCTGTTAAAATTGCAAGCGCTGGAGAAGCGGTCTGGCCGGCAGGCCAAAAAAGTGTTAAACGAACCACGGCCACTCGACCTGGACATCATTGCCTTCGCCGGCGAAACACGGACAACCGGTTCATTGATCTTGCCGCACCCACGCGCGCACCTGCGCCGTTTCGTTTTGGAACCTCTGAGCGAAGTCGCGTCCGACCTGGTGCTGCCAGGGCAGTCACGAAACGTTGCGGAATTGCTGCGGTCTTTGCCCCCCGATCCGGCAATGCGAAAGTCAGTGGACCAGTTTTAATTCACGCAGCGGAGGTTTGCACCCATTCCACGGCGCAACGCACCAGTTCGGTGGCGTTCGAGAGCTTTAATTTCTCCTTGATGTGCGCGCGATGCGTTTCGACGGTGCTGACACTGACATGCAACCCGGCGGCAATCTGCGACGTCGTGCGGCCCCGGCCGATGAGTTGGAAAATTTCCAGTTCGCGGTCGCTTAACTGCTCGATATCAGAACCCACCGTGGCCGTGGGTCCGGCCGCGACCTTGTGCAGCACGCGCCCCTGCATCCGCTCGCTCAAATAGATTCCCCCGCGCAGAATCATACGAATGGCCGACATTACCTTCTCCGTTGGCTCATGCTTCATCACGTAACCCTTCGCGCCGGCACGCAACGAACGCTCCGCGTAAAGGGATTCGTCGTGGGTGGACAGCACGAGGATGCGCAGGTCCGGTTGCCGCGAGGAAATATCCTTGATCAGCTCGAGGCCGCTGGTGCCGCCGAGGGAAATATCGACAATCACCAGGTCGGGAGAAAGCTGCCCAACCCCGGTCATCCCCTCGCGCGCGGTGCCCGCCTGCCCGCAAACTTCCAAATCCGGCTGCTGATTCAGCAGTTGCGCCAGCCCCTCGCGCATCACCGCGTGATCCTCGACTAGAAAGACACGGTGTTTGCGTTTCGCGGATTTAATGTGTCGCGCCATGTTCAAGTGCCTGAATGCGTCCCAGGCCGGGAGAGGAGACAAACTACCACGGTGCCGCCGCTTTCGCCCGGACAAATTTCCAGCACGCCGCCGATCAGCCCGGCGCGCGCCTTCATATTGGGCAGCCCCATGCCGGGACGCATTTCCGCCGACGGGGGAAAGCCCACGCCGTCGTCCCGAACCGTCAAGGCGATATGTCCGTTTTGTTCCCGCAAGCCGACGACAATTTCCTTCGCCCGGCCATGTTTGATCGCGTTGTGAATCGCCTCCTGGGCGATGCGATAGAGATGGTTGGCGACATTTTGATCCTCAATCGCCGGCGAGCCGCCCAGTTCGCAGACGCACCGCAACTGGAACGCCGCCTCAAAACCGCCCGCGAGTTCCGCGAGCGCCGAATGCAAACCGTGCACCGGCAGATTGACGGGGTTGAGCCCGCGCGCAAGACCGTAGGACTGACGGATCGCCTGATTGACGAGGTCTTCGATCAATTTCGCCTCGCGCGCCTGCGGAATCTCGTGCCGGGCCAGTTCCGCTTCGAGCGAAGAGGTCTTGAATTTTATCCCGGTCAAAAGCTGGCACAAGCCGTCGTGCAAATCCTGGCCGATGCGCTCCTGCTCGCGTTCGATGCTGTGCAGCACCTGCCTTTCCAGCCGCTGCCGGTCTTCCATTTCCGCGCGCAGACTCTGATTGGCTTGTTCCAACTGTGCGGTTCGTTCGCGCACCAGGCGCTCCAGTTCCTCGCGGCTGCGCAGCAAGGCCTCGCGCGCCTCGACGATGGCCGTGATATCCTGCGTGGTGCCTTCGTAATAAAGCACCTCGCCCTTGTCGTTGCGCACCGCGCGTCCATTGGTGCTGATCCAAAAACGGCTGCCGTCCTTGCGACGCCGCTCCGCTTCGAAACCGGTGATTGCGGCCTGCGTATCGAGCAGCGCCCTGAGTTCATCCCGTTTTTCGGCGAGCACATAAGTTTGATGGCCGAGATCCGTCACCTGGGACATCATCTCCTCGGGCGAATCGTAACCGAACATGCGCGCGAGCGCGGGATTCGCGCTGAGAAAATGCCCGTCCGGCGTGGTTTGGGAAATCCCCTCCGTGGCGTTCTCAACAATGCTGCGATACTTCGCCTCGGCTTCGCGCAACGCGGCCGCCACTCTGATTCGTTGCAACGCATCACCCGAATGATCCGCCAGCATTTGCAGGAGCTTCAAATCGTCAGGGGTGTAAGCCCCCAAGCTGTAGCTCTGAATGGACATGATGCCAATCACCGCGCCACCCAGGCGAATCGGCACATGCATCAAAGACCCTGACCGCTGCGCGACGTTTCCGAACGGCTTTGCATCCGGCGGGATTTCCAAATCGGCGTTGCGCAAGATCAACTTGCCCCCTTCCTTCATGACCCGGCGCATCATGGGACTGGGATCGAGTGAAGTGCGCACGGGCGGCACGGGCACGCGCCGGCCGTCCACGGTGTCCACCGTCAGCACGCGGAAAATTTCATCCTTCGCCTCCGTGTATAAATGGAAATATCCCGCGTCCCAGCCGAACAACTCCGAGGCAATCGCCATAACGATGCTGGCAGCCTGCTCCGGCGTGGTTGCCGCGCTCAGGCGATGGCCCAATTGCGACAGCGCGCTGCGTTGCCGCTCCAGCCGCTTTTCCTCGGTGATGTCCCGCGCGACACCGATCAAGCCGATGACGCGGCCCGCCGCATCCCTGATTTCGGAAGTGCTGAGGAGAATGGGAAACTCGGTGCCGTCCTTGCGTCGATCCCACACTTCGCCGCGCCAACCTCCGGCGCGAGTGCCCTCGAGAATTTCCGGCATTAACTCCGGTGGATTCCGGGGCGAAAAAAGCAACGCCGGGGTCTGGCCCAGAATTTCCGCCTCGGTATAACCGTAGGCGGCCTGAAAGGCGTGATTGGCAAAGGTGAAGCGGTCCTGAAGATCAGTAATGCAGATCAGTTCGCTCGTGCTTTGGACCGCTTGCGCCAGCGTCGCAAGCTGTCGCTCCACCTGGCGCCGAACGCCCGCCTTGCCGGTTTTTGAAGCAACCGCCCGGAGGCGACGTTTGGGGGCATCCGCGTTCAGCGGCTGGCGACCGGCCCCGGTGGTCTTTTTCTTGCGTTTGACCATACCTCACGCGTCCAAGGACTCTGGATGCATCGCCCCGCAATCTACCGTTGAAGTGGCAAATTGGCAATCGCCGCGACCCTGTAAACTCAACGACCGGCGATCTGGATTAGTCGCGCCACAGGGCCGGCGTGGTTTCCAATCGCTCGATGAGTTGCGCGTCGGCTTCGGGAAATTCGTGCTGTTTCAATTCCCCGCTCGTGACCCATTTGAAGTCCGCGCAATCAAGCAATTGCGGTTCATGCTCCGCCCAGCGGCAGCGAAAAAATTGCAGGTGAACAATGCGATCCGAATAGGTGTGGGTGACACTCTCCAGCAATTCGCCGACGACCACCTCAATGCCAAGTTCCTCGCGCAACTCGCGCTTGAGGCACACGTCGAACGCCTCGCCGGGCTCCCGTTTACCGCCCGGGAATTCCCACATGCCGCCGAGGTGCGCGTCGGCGTGACGCTGGGTAATCAGCAATTTCCCGGCACGAAAGACCAGCGCGGCGGCAACTTCGATCTCCCGCATGTCGCCTTATCGCCCGATGCTCTTGTAGATAAACCCCAGGCGCTCCATTTCGGCCACATCAAACAGATTGCGGCCGTCGAATAGGATCGGATGGGTCAGCTCCCTGCGAGCGCGTTCGAGGTCGAGTTTTTTAAATTCCTCCCACTCCGTCGCGATGACGAGCGCGTCACAACCTTCCGCCACGGCGTTCATGTCCCCGACATAAGTGACATCGTTAAGCAAGCCCTTCGCCTTGTCCATGGCCTTGGGATCATGCACGCGCAAGCGCGCCCCTTCCTTTTGCAAACGCTGGCAGAGGTCAATCGCCGGCGAGGTGCGCACGTCGTCGGTGTTTTGCTTGAAGGCCAGGCCGAGCACGCCGATGGTTTTGTCCTTAAGGACCCAAAGCGTATCCGTGATTTTTTTCACGAAACGATCCATCTGTTGCGCGTTGATTTTCTGCACCTCTTTCAGCAGACCGAAATCGTAGCCGACCTGCTCCGCAATCTTGATGAATGCGCTCAAGTCCTTCGGAAAGCAACTGCCGCCGAAGCCGAGTGACGCATCCAAAAAGCGGCGGCCGATGCGTTCGTCCATGCCCATGCCGCTGGCCACTTCCTGGACGTTCGCCCCGGTGGCCTCGCACAAAACCGAGACCGCGTTGATATAGGAAATCTTCAACGCCAAAAACGAGTTCGACGCGTGCTTGATCAATTCGGCCGAGTTGATGTCCGTGACGATAATCGGGGCCTTGAATGGCGCGTACACTTCCTTCATCGCGGCCACCGGCCGCTGCGAGCGGACCCCGATGACGACGCGGTCAGGGTGCAGCAAATCCTCCACCGCGAAACCTTCGCGCAGAAATTCCGGATTGCTGACGACATCGAATTCCACGCGCGATTTGCAGTAGCGCTTGATGGTCTCGGACACGTTGTCGCCGGTTTTGACCGGCACGGTGCTCTTGTCCACGACGATTTTGTAGCTCGTCATGGCGCCGGCGATTTCCCGCGCGACCTTCTCGATGAAGCTCAGGTCCACCGAGCCATCCGGCTGCGGGGGCGTGGGCACGGCGATAAAGATGACGTCCGACCGGGCGACGCCGTCGGCGGTGCTCGTGGTGAAACTCAGCCGGCCGGCCGCACAATTTTTGCTGACCAGTTCCTCCAGCCCCGGCTCGTAAATGGGAATGCCACCCGCCTGGAGAACCTTGACCTTTTCGGGGTCGTTATCGACGCACACCACCTGGTGGCCGACTTCCGCAAAGCACGCGCCCGTGACGAGGCCGACATAGCCGGTCCCGATAATCGTTAGTTTCATCGCCAGTGATTAGCCGCTCGCGTTGGACCGTACATCACTTATCCACACCCGGAAGGGAAAGCCGCTCAGCGTTGCTTTTCAACTTTGTAGGGAACGGCGTTGGTCGGTAACACGGCCGGGGTGAGGCTGGGGAATTTAACCTTCAATTCTTCCAATCGCATGCCCGCTTCGGAGCCGATGGAGCTGTAGGGATTATTGCGCGCGACGTCTTCGAACAGCGGCTGCGCCTTCTCGGGCTGGCCTTGCGCTTCGTATAGCCGGGCCAGCGCAAATCGCGCCTGCGGCAAAATCGTTTCGCCCGGATGACGGTCGATGAGGTCCTTATAGGCAGTCATCGCCTCGTTGGTTTTTCCCTGCGCATCCAGACAGGCTGCGGAACCGAGGAGCGCCTGACCCATGAAAGGACTGTCGCGATGATCGCGCGTGAAACGGTCGAACTGCGCCTTCGCGTCCGTGTAATTGCCCGCATCAAAATAATCCGCCGCCGCCAGCAGCACCGCGCGCGACGCCGCGCTGGAGTCGGGATATTCGGCCGCGACTTTCAAAAAAGAATCCGCGCTTGCCGGCTTGCCGTTGGGCTGAGTCACCGGGGCCAGCATCACCGTCGAAAGCGCTTCGCTCGACTTGACGGCGTTTTCACCACTGCGCCACACCATAAAGCCCGCGATCAAGCCAATCACCGCCAGGGCGGCAATGCCACCCAGGATCTTTGTTTTGTGCAGCTCGAACGTGGCCCAAAGCTGGGGCAAAAATGGTAACGCTTCGTCTTCAGATCGCATAAGGGCGTGTAATCTCACGGTCGCACCCTCAAAACGCAAGCCAGAAATCACACGGCTGGCCGCGCGTAATTTGGGCGCATGCGCTTAATTCCGGCCAGGTAACTCCCGCGAACTAATTTGTCTCCCGTGCCCGGCCCGGTGTAAGTTGGGGCATGGCAGTTCAAAACCGCATCGTGAAGGTGCAGAAGCGGAATCGCGCGCTGGTGAAGTTCGACCACAGCCGAATCCGGGGGGCGATTCTTGGTGCGGCGGAATCCATCGGCGGCTTTGACCAGGACCGCGCGCCCGGGGTCAATGACAAGATTTTCGAGGCCTATGTCAGCGACGACAAGATCGCGGAGTTCCTCGCCGACGCGGTGGTGGTTTGCCTCAATTCCAACCCCCATCACCTGATCGCGAACTTCCCGCCGACGATTGAAAAGATTCAGGACGAGGTGTTGCACGCGTTGCGCAGTTACGGCTTTCAGAATACCGCCGACGCCTATGCCTGCTATCGCTGGGGCCGGCATTGGTTGCGCGAGGGCGCGATTGGGCTCGATAAATTTGTGGGCAACGGCTTTCCCGGCGCCGATATGGAAAAGACGCTCGCATGGAATCGCGCGCACGGTTGCGATACCGTCGACGGTTTGAACGAAATCGTCCGCAGCGGCCGGATCAAGTCGCTCATCGACGAATCCCTGGCGCTGTACGAGCAGTCGCTGGACGAAGCCGCCAGCAAAGTCATGCGCCGGCTCGCGGCGGGGGACAAGTTGCGCATGATGTGGGTCAGCGGACCAAGTTCCTCCGGCAAAACCACGACCACGGTGAAGTTGACCGAGCGTTTGCAGAAACAGGGCTTGCGATTTTTGATGCTCAACCTCGACGACTATTTCTGGTCGCTGGTGGAGCATCCGACCGACTGGATCAACGACCGCAATTACGAAACGCCGGAGGCGCTGGATATCCAATTGCTCAACAGACATCTCATTGCCTTGCTCGCCGGCGAGACCATTGAGAAGCCGGTTTATAGTTTCAAGGAAGGACGGCCCACCGCCACCAAGTTCATCAAACTGGAGCCTGACCAGATTTTACTGCTGGATTGCCTGCATGGATTGTATCCACCCATCACGGAAGGCATCCCGGCATCGGCGCAGTTCAAATTATATATCGAGACACAAAACGTCCTTTACGAAGGCGACGGCACCGGTGAGCGGCTCACTAAATTTACCGATGTGCGGTTGTTACGGCGCATGCTGCGCGATGTCCAGCATCGCAATCACAGCCCCCTGTTGACCGTGCTTCACTGGCACTACGTGCGCGCGGGTGAATTGTTCAGCATCATTCCCTTGCGCGGCCTCGCGGACCATTCGGTGAATGGCGGCTTCCCTTTTGACCTGCCGGTATTGAAACCGTTTTTTGAGGGCGCGGGCGGATATCTTCCCGCCGCGAAAGATTTCGAGACCTATCACGGTTTTCTCGACGCGCAGATACGATTTGATCGTGTGAAAAAGCTGCTCGATTCCGTCGCGGGACTGGAGAAGGAGCCGCTGAAGAATTACGGCATTGTTCCCGGCGATACGGTCATTCGCGAATTTATCGGTGGCAGCACGATAAAAATACCACACAACGAATAAGAAAATTATGAAAGTCTTAATGGCATTGGTTCTCGGAGTAATTATTGGCGCTGCTGCCATCTGGTATCTCGGCAGTGGACGGCGCGATCCCGATTTGCGCGCGGCGCAGGACAAGGTTCACGATGCCGCCAAATCCGTCGGCGAAACCGTGCAGGACGGCGCGAAGTCCGCCCGCGACGCCGTGTCCAGCAAGATCCAGGACTGGCATTTGAGCGGCGATGACATCAAGGACGACCTCGAACGCACCGGGAAAGTGATCCGTCGCAAAGCTCAGGACGCGGGCCAGGCCATCGCCGACGCCACCGCCGACGCTCGCATCACGGGGTCCATCAAAGCGAAGCTCGTCGCCAGCAGCGATTTGTCCGCGATGGATATCTCGGTGAACACCACCGGCGGCACCGTGACCTTGTCCGGCACCGCCACCTCGCGGGAAAATATCAGCAAGGCGATGTTGCTGGCGATGGACACGGACGGCGTGAACGAAGTCATTTCGACCCTGAAGGTGAAGCCGAAATGAACCAACCGGAGGAATTAGTTTCTCGTGAACGCGGTGCCGAGGGCTTTCGGTGGACGCGAGCGGCCGACAAAGCCGGCGAGCACTAGAATCGTTACGAGATACGGCAGGATTTGTATGAACTGGACCGGCATGGGTTGACCGCCCCAGATCGGCACGCCCTGCAATCGGATTTGGACTGCGTCCGCGAAGCCAAAAAGCAGGCACGCGAGCGCGGTGGGAACCGGACGCCATTTGCCGAAGATCAATGCTGCCAGCGCCATGAAGCCGCGTCCTGCGGTCATGTTGCGCGAAAACGACGAGGAAAGGCAGGTCGAGAGCACCGCGCCCCCCATTCCGGCCAGCGCGCCGCTGACCACCACCGCCGCCCAGCGCACGCGATTTACGCGCACCCCGGCGGCGTCGAGCGCTTCCGGATGTTCCCCCGCAAAACTCACCCACAAACCACCACGCGTATGCTTTTGCCAGAACCAGCAGAAGGCGACCGTAAGCCAGCATATATAAAGTGGCGCAATTTGAAAACGGTCCGCGATGGGGATGGCCGGCGTCTGCCCGGTGACGTCGAATCGCACTTTGCAGAGAAACGGAGTCAGTCCGAGCGCGAGCATGTTGATGGCGATGCCCGCCACGATTTGATCCGCGCGCAGTCGAATCACAAACAGGCCGTATAACATCGCGAGCAAGGCTCCCGCCCCGATGCCACAAGCGCAGCCCAGCCACGGCGAATGAGATGCCAGCGTTCCCACCGCCGCGCCGAAGGCGCCCACCAGCATCATGCCTTCGATCCCGATATTGATGACGCCGGAGCGTTCGCTAAACATCCCGCCCAAAGCCGCGAAGATGAGCGGAGTCGAAACGCGCAATGTCGCCGCTCCAAGTTCACGAATGGTATCAACCGTGGTCACGTTGCGCCTTTCGCCAGTGACAGATGCGCGCGCGGACGCTTTCGCATCCACGACCAAAGCGCTTCGGCGGACACGGACAGAATCACCAGCGCCTGAAGCACGAGCGACAACTCACGGGTGATGTGTTCCGTTTCCAAATCAAGCTCGGACGTCCCTTTATGCAAGGCGCCGAATAATAATGCCGCAGCCACGACACCGACCGGATGATTCCGTCCCAATAGCGCCACCGCGATGCCGATAAATCCGTATTCCGGTGAAAATCCAACCCGAAATTTCCCGGCGTTGCCCAGCACTTCACTCACGCCAACCAGACCCGCCACGGCACCGGCGAGTGTGAGAGCGATAATTCGCAGCCGCCCCGTATTGATACCGGCGCCCCGGGCGGCCGCTTCGTTCTGTCCCACCGCGCGAAGTTCAAATCCGAGGACAGTCCGCCACATTAGAATCCACACGAGGACGGCTGTCACGAGCGCGAGCGGCAGGGCAAGACTTACCGGAGCGCCTTGGAACCAGCCAAACTGAGTTATGTGATAGGCGGCGCCAATCGGGCGGGTTTCCGGATTCTGCGATTCCGTGTTTTTGAAAAGATATAACGTCACATAGCTCGCCAGGCCGGCGGCAATGAAATTGAGCATGATCGTGTTGATGACCTCATGGCTGCCTCGCTTCGCCCGCAGCCAGCCCGGGATGGCGCCCCACAGACCTCCCACCACGAACGCAGCGAGGCCCGCCATCACTGGCGCCAGCGGCCCCCACATGTTCGGCCAGGCTGCACCCACCACCGCCGCCGCCAGCGCGCCGAGAGTGAGCTGACCTTCCGCGCCGATGTTGAAAAGCCCCGCCTGAAACGCAATCGCCACTGAGAGGCCGGTGAAGATCAGCGGTGTCGCATAGAACAGAGTCATCCCCAGATCGTATCCAGTCCCAAATGCTCCCTTCGCCAGGATGACGAGGACCCGCCATGGATTTTCACCGGCAAGCCACGTGACCGCGAGACCGGCCGCAAGGCCGAGTATCACCGCCAGCATGGGTTGCAGCACTTTTCTCATTGCAGTCTCACGCGCCACCCATCTTCAAGCCCAACTCGCGCTCGGTCACCTGCCCGCGGGAAAACTCCGCGACGAAGCGCCCTTCATACAGCACGAAAATCCGGTCGGAGAGCGCGAGGATCTCTTCGAGTTCCGAGGAAATCAATAACACCCCTGCGCCGCCGTCGCGGGCGCGAACGATGCGGTCGTGGATAAACTCGATCGCGCCGACATCCACGCCTCGCGTTGGTTGCGCGGCGATCAAAAATTGCGGTTGCCGTTGAAACTCACGCGCGACGATTAGCTTTTGCTGGTTGCCGCCGGAAAGTCTCCCGGCAGGCAACTCCAAATCAGCCGGTCGCACATCATATTCCGCGATTGCCTGCGACGCAGTTCTTGCGAGCGCGGAATGATTCAGAAAGCCGCCGCGACTGAACGCCGGGCTGCGTTGCAGGCCCAACAAAAAATTCTCGCTCACCGGTCGCTCCGTCAGCAGCCCCTCATGCAGCCTGTCTTCGGGGATCACCGCCACGCCAAGGTCGCGGACTTTTCTGGCCGGCCACTGGGTGACATCATTTCCCAAAATCCCAACCGTGCCGGAGGTTCGGCAGTCCGGGTCGCGCGGATGTAGAATCGCCTGGAGCAATTCCGACTGACCGTTGCCTTCGACGCCCGCGATGCCGACGATTTCGCCGCGCTTGATCGAAAAGGAAATATCCGCCAGGCGATGACGGCCCGCCGTTTCCCCCGCCAGGCGCAACCCGACCACATCGAGGGTAATTTCCGACATCGATTGCGCGGGGGGCACCTTGACGGTCAGCGACACCTTCCTTCCGACCATCAGGTTTGCCAGTTCCTGCGGGTTCGTATCGGCGGTTTTAAATTCACCCGTGACTTTGCCCGCGCGAAATACCGTCACCCGATCCGTGATGGCCATCACTTCCTTGAGTTTATGGGTGACGAGCAGGACGGTTTTGCCCTCGGCCCGCAGCCGGCTGAGATTCTCGAACAGGCGCGTCGTTTCCTGCGGCGTGAGCACGGCGGTGGGTTCGTCCAGAATCAATATGTTCGCGTGCCGATAAAGCAGCTTGAGGATTTCGATGCGTTGCTGCACGCCCACGGGCAGTTCCTCCGTGGGGCGGTTCCAATCCACCGGCAAGCCGTACTGATCGGCGAGCGCGGTCAGTTTTTCGCGCGCGCCTTTGCGATCGATCACGCCGCGCACGAGCGATTCCGCGCCGAGCAAAATGTTATCCAGCGCGGAGTAAGGCCCTGCGAGCATGAAATGCTGATGCACCATCCCGACGCCGCGTGCGATGGCCTCCGACGGAGAGCCAAAAACGCATCGCTCGCCCCGCACCAAAATCTCCCCGGCGTCGGGCGGATACATGCCGTAGAGCATCTTCATCGCCGTGGATTTTCCCGCTCCGTTTTCGCCGATGAGCCCGTGAATGGTGCCGGGCTCCACCCGCAAATTGATGCCATCGTTGGCGACGACCTCGCCGAACTGCTTGGTGAGTTCCCGTAAGTCAACCGCTGGGCTTGTCCCGGACAACATGCTGGCCGCTAGTGTCCGCAATTGACCCCGCGAGTCAATGCCGCGAATCCGGAGCCTTATCGCTTTTTGTAGTAATCCGGCACGTCGATCTTGCCGCCGGTGATTTCGGCTTTGATCTCGTCCGCACGTTTGCGCACCGCCTCGACCAGAATTTTGTCGTTATATTGGTCGATGGAATAATCGATCCCCTTGTTCAAAAGGCCGAAGCGCTTGATGCCGCCCGCAAACTTGCCCGCTTTGGCCTCCTCGATGGTCGTGAACTCCGCCTCATCCACCCGCTTCAACATGCTCGTCAGCACATAGCCCGGCTTCACCCAGTCCTGGTTTGAGTCCACGCCGATGACGAATTTCTTTTTCTCCTCCGCCGCGTCAAAGACACCCAACCCGGACGCGCCGGCCGCCGCGAAAATAATGTCCGCGCCCGCTTCGTATTGGGACACCGCGAGTTCCTTGCCTTTCGGCGGGTTGTTCCACGCCTCGCTGGTCACGCCGACGAAGTTCGCCAGCACCACAATCTGCGGATTAATTTTCTCCGCGCCCGCCTTGTAGCCCATCTCAAAACGGCGAATCAACGGGATATCCATGCCGCCGACAAATCCGATCTTGCCCGTCTTGCTGGTCAACGCCGCGATGGCGCCAATGACATACGCACCCTCGTGCTCCTCAAACATGAGCGACCGCACATTCGGCGCGTCCACTTCGGCGTCAATGATTACGAAATGCTTTTGAGGAAATTGCGCCGCCACCTTTTTGACCGCTTCTTTCTGCGCAAAGCCAACTCCGATGATCAGGTCAAACTCTCGCTGGGCGAAGGCACGCAGCATCGGCTCGAAAGAATTATCATCCGGCGCTTCGACATATTTGAGAAAAATGCCGAGCTTGGACTTCGCCCTCATGGCGCCTTCGTAGGCCGAACTGTTGAATGATTTGTCGTCCTTCCCGCCCCGATCCAATACGAGCCCGACCTTGAATTCTGCCGCTGGAACTGCCCCGGACAGGGTCACCAAAGACAGGAACAAAGCCAGTTTGCCCGCCCACAACCGCCACCAACATCCAGGGGAATGACGAATCATGGACTCTTCTTCTACGCAGAAATCCACAGCGGGTCAATGGCGCAGAGCCAGGAGCTCGGAAGGTAGGGTCATCGCGCTGCGATGACCGCGCGGCACGGTGGCCGCGCAAGAAGGACTCTGAAAGTCGATTGATAACCTTTTGCCCTATCGCATGCCGCGGAGACCCTCGTTCCGGCCGCTGAACGCGGCCGCGGGCATCGCAGCGCGATGCCCCTACCTGCCAAACTTTTGCGGCCAAACATCTAAAGGCGCGCTAATACAATAAAAACGAAACCTTTGACAGCCCGTTGACTTTGGGCCACTTTCGCGCAGCTTGTACAAACGCCATCTGTGTCCCAGAGGACGTAAATCACAACCAAATTGCATGGGTAAGGCCTTAATCATCGCGGAAAAACCGTCGGTCGCGAGCGACATCGCCAAGGCGCTGGGCGGTTTCAAAAAGCAGGCGGACTACTTCGAGAGTGACAAATACGTCATCTCCTCGGCGGTGGGTCATCTGCTCGAAATATGCGTGCCGGAGGAGTTTGAAGTAAAACGCGGCAAGTGGACTTTCGCGCAATTGCCCGTCATTCCGCCCCATTTTGACCTGCGTCCCATCGAACGCAACGAAGCGCGCCTCAAGGTATTGCTCAAGCTCATCAAGCGGGCGGACGTCGATGCCCTCGTGAACGCCTGCGACGCCGGGCGTGAGGGTGAACTGATTTTTCGCTATATAGTACAGTATTCGAAGACGAAAAAACCCATTCAACGGCTCTGGCTGCAGTCCATGACCCCCGCCGCCATTCGCGAGGGCTTCGAGAAACTGCGCGACGACGTTTCCATGCAACCGCTGGCCGACGCCGCCGTCTGCCGCTCCGAATCCGACTGGCTGGTGGGCATCAACGGCACGCGCGCGATGACGGCCTTCAACTCGAAGACCGGCGGATTTCATCTGACGACCGTGGGTCGCGTGCAGACGCCCACGCTGGCGATTTTGGTGGAGCGCGAGGAACGCATCAAAAAATTCATTCCCAGGGATTATTGGGAAGTGCATGGCACCTTCGGCGCCAAAGGCGGCGAATATCCCGGTCGCTGGTTTGACGAAAAGTTTGCGAAGAAAGATGGCGATTCCGATCTCCGCGCGGAACGTATCTGGAACGCGCAGCAGGCGGAATCCATCCGCACGCGATGCCTGGGCAAACCCGGCACGGTCACTGAGGAAAGCAAACCGACCACGCAGCTTTCCCCCCTGCTCTACGATTTGACGAGCTTGCAACGCGAAGCGAACGGACGGTTTGGCTTCTCGGCCAAGACCACCCTCTCGCTGGCGCAGTCCCTTTACGAACGTCACAAGGTTCTGACCTATCCCCGTACCGATTCCCGCGCGCTCCCCGAGGACTACATCGAGACCGTGAAAAAGACGCTGGGTGAGTTTAGCGCCACAGCTTACGCGCCGTTCGCTGGACAGATCCTCAAGAACGGCTGGGTGCGGCCGAACAAGCGTATTTTCAACAATGCCAAGGTCTCGGATCACTTTGCGATCACGCCGACTTCCATCGTGCCGAAAAATCTCAACGAGCTGGAAGCGAAGCTGTACGACATGGTCACCAAGCGGTTTCTCGCCGTGTTCTTTCCGGCGGCGGAATTTCAGGTCACCACCCGCATCACGCGCGTCGAAGGTGAACCGTTCAAGAGCGAAGGCAAGGTGATGGTCAATCCCGGCTGGATGGCGGTGTATGGCAAGGAAGTCGAGTCCGACGACACTCCGACGCTCGCGCCGGTCCTCGCAAACGAAACCGTCAAGACCGTCAATATCGAGATCAAGGCGACCCAGACCAAGCCGCCGCCGCGCTTCAGCGAAGCCACGCTGCTCGGCGCGATGGAAAGCGCCGGCAAGCTCGTCGAGGACGAGGAATTGCGCGAGGCCATGGAAGACAAAGGCCTCGGCACGCCCGCGACGCGCGCGCAGATCATCGAAGGTTTGATCTACGAGAAATATGTTTTGCGCCAGGGCCGCGAATTGCAGCCGACCGCCAAGGCATTTTCGCTGATCACACTGTTGCGCGGTTTGCAAATTCCCGAGCTTTCGTCGCCGGAATTGACCGGCGATTGGGAGTTCAAGCTCCGCAGCATGGCGCGCGGGAAGATGCCGCGCATGGAGTTCATGAAGGAAATTGCCGACATGACCCGGAGCATCGTGCAGAAGGCCAAACGGCACGAGAGCGACACCGTGCCCGGCGACTTCGGCACGCTGCGAACGCCCTGCCCCAAGTGCGGTGGCGAAATTCAGGAGAATTACAAAAAGTTCCAGTGCCGGAAATGCGATTTCAGCCTTTGGAAAATCGTGGCGGGACGCCAGTTGGAAATTCCCGAGGTGGAAGAGTTGATCGAGAAACGCCAGGTGGGTCCGTTGCAGGGCTTTCGCAGCAAGATGGGGCGACCCTTCGCCGCCGTCATCAAGCTCACGCCGGAAAACAAACCGGAATTCGATTTCGGCCAGGACAAGGCGGACGCGAACGGCACCGTCGCCGAAGTGGATTTCACGGGTCAGGAACCGGTTGGCAAATGTCCGAAATGCAGCAACCGCATTTTCGAGACGGCGATGCACTATGTCTGCGAGAAATCGGTGGGGCCCACCCCGTCGTGCACCTTCCGCCGGATCGGCAAGGTCATTTTGCAGCAGCCCATCGAGCGGCCGCAGGTGCAGAAGCTGCTCGAAACGGGCAAGACCGATTTGCTGACGAAGTTTATTTCAAAGAAAAATCGCCCCTTCAAGGCCTACCTCGCCGTGAAAAACGGCGTGGTGGAATTTGAATTTGAGCCGCGCGCCGGCAAGGGCAAGGAGCGCGCCGCGAAATCGGACAAGCCAAAGGAACCGGCGAAGAAACTCGACTTCACCGGGCTCGAACCCGTGGGCAAATGTCCGAAGTGCGGCAGCCCCGTCTATGAAACCGAGGATGGTTTTTTCTGTGGCAAATCCCAGGCGGAGAAGCGCGCCTGCAAGTTCAAGGTGGGCAAGGTGATTTTGGGCCAGACCGTCGACAAGGCGCAGGTGGCCAAATTACTGGCTGATGGCCGAACCGATTTGCTGACCGATTTCACTTCCAACAAAACCGGCCGCAAATTTTCCGCGCACCTGATTGTGGATGATGCCGGCAAGGTCACGTTCGAATTTCCGCCGCGCGAAGGCGAAGCCGAGGCCAGCCACGCGGAATAACCGCGCCGCCGCCCTGAACACAGGCTGGTCAAGATGTCCGAACAGCCGAAAAACTCCGAAGTCGAAATCGGCGACAAGCTGATCGGGAAATTTCTGGAGCATCTCGCCACGGATCGCGGCGTCTCCGCCTACACCCAGCGCAATTATACCCAGGCGCTGACGGAGTTTCACCGCTGGCATCTGGACGAACACCAGGCGCCGCCCGCCTGGCCCGCCCTGCAACGCGACGACTTCCGCGCTTATCTTCGCCATCTGGGACGCCACAATCTGGGCCGCGCGGCGATTCAATTGCGCTTCAGTGCCATGCGGACATTTTACAAATTCCTCATCCGGCGCGGCGAGGTCGCGGAATCGCCCATCAAGAGCATTTCCCTGCCGAAACTGGCGAAGCGATTGCCGAAATTTCTCACTCCGCAGCAGATGGTGGACTTGCTCGCCGCGCCCATAAAACTCGGACCGAGCGGCGACAGCGATTCCGCGCGCAAGAAAGCGAACGTCATGGGACGACGCGACGTTGCGATCCTCGAAACCATTTATTCCTGCGGTCTGCGTATCAGCGAAATCTGCGGCCTGCTCGCCGGGGACATCGATCGCAACGAACAACTCGTCCGCGTGCGCGGCAAGGGAAAAAAGGAACGCCTCGTGCCCATCGGCGAAACTGCGCTGGCGGCCATCGAAGCCTATTGGGAATTGCTGTCCGCGCCGCCGGGCGGCCAGTCGCCGGTTTTTTATGCGAACGCCCGCCAGACCGGTCCGGCCTATCCGCGCGATGTCCAGTTGCGCTTGAAAAAATATCTCGCGTTCGCCGGCCTCGATCCCAATCTCACGCCGCACAAGCTGCGTCACAGCTACGCCACGCATCTGCTCGACGCTGGCGCGGATTTGCGCAGCGTCCAGGAACTCCTCGGCCACGCCCACCTCGCAACCACCCAGGTTTACACCCACCTGACCACCGAACGCCTCAAGCGCGCCTACGAGGCCGCGCATCCGCGGGCGTGAATCGTTTCCGTCCGATCCCTGAATTCACCGGGGAGGCATTGAGGCCAAAGATGGAGGGGGAACGGAGGACCACGGATTTCACGGATAAGAAAAGAAATTTTTACAGTCCGCCACCCGCTGCTCGCGGCGAGACAATTTTCCCGTATTGCTCCGCGCCTCTGTGCCTCCGCAATTAATCCCTTTTTCGGCGATGGAAACCCGACAACCTGTTTGCGTTGAAATTGGCCTTGCCATTCGTCCCGTATCCAAGTTCAATATCCGTCCGATCTGGCTGGGTAGCTCAGTTGGTAGAGCAGAGGACTGAAAATCCTTGTGTCGCCGGTTCAATTCCGGCCCCAGCCACCACTTTCCCTAAACGACGGGCGATCTTGATTTGTGGGATGACGCTCATCGAACCCCTTCCGCTACGAGCGGTTGCTCTGGCGCCGGGCACCCAGCCTTTTCCACCCGCACAAACTCGACTCGGACTGCGACAGTCTCCCCGGCCATCGGCGCACGGTCACCCGTTCTTCACGCTTTTACCAACGCTTTTTTACAGAAGGCGTTCAAACTGTCACCGGCGGCCAGGGCTTTTGCAGCCAGACGCTTGTGAAGACCTGGGTCGACCCGAAGCACGAACTTGCCGCTAAAATCCTTTTTACTGGTCAACGACTCCGGAACCTCAACGCCATCTTTGTGCAGCAACTCAATCCATTCCTCCACCGTTTCGCAAAGCTCGACATAAACCCGCGCCTCGTCGGTGCCGTGCACTGCGCCAACGAAAACCTCCGGGCACCGGCCGAGAAAGCAGTGATCCTCGTCACTCCAGTCAACGTATTTGATATATCGCGCTGCTTGTTCTTTGATTTGCTTGCGAGTCATATTCCGCTCAATCTTTTACAGCCTCCACGGCTCGTTTTACGTCCCGTTCCTGATAATGCTTGGCATCGTCGCCTGGGTGTCCGCTGATTGTCACCCGAACGCCCTTCGAATGCGTAAAATTCCTGTGGCTGCCTTTGCCACCCCGATTCTCAAATCCCGCCTTTTCCAGGTCGGATATCAACTGTCGCACTTTTCGCGGCATTTAGTATCATAATAGTATCATTGATGGCTCAAAGTGTCAACCTGGACTCGCTGTGTCGGCTCCCATCGTGTACGGTCTGACTCCAAACAGGCGGACTACGCCAACCAGTTGGGTTGTAAATCTGATTGAGTAGTCAAACGCTCAGCAGCCCAATATAATAATCTCATCACAAATGACCACACCCGAGATCACCCGCCGCCCGCTGAAATCGCGGCAGACGAAATGGGCGACTGCGATTGCGAGCCGCCTGGCACGGGCGCGGGTGCGGCCCAATGCCATCTCCGTGGCGGGCACGGTTTTCGCCGCGATGGCGGGCGCGAGTTTGTTTGCCGCAGGGCGGTCGCAGGTTGACTGGCAATGGGTCACCTGCATGGTGCTCGCACTTTGCGGGATGCAACTGCGCCTGTTATGCAATCTCTTTGATGGCATGGTGGCCATCGAGGGCGGGTTCAAAACGAAGTCGGGCGAAATTTTCAACGAGTTGCCGGATCGTTTCTCCGACGCGTTCATATTGATCGGCGCCGGGTACGCGGTTCCAGGTATCGCGTGGACCCTCGAACTGGGCTGGGCGGCGGCCGTGATGGCGGTGATCACTGCTTACACGCGCGCGCTGGGCGCAAGCATGGGTGCCGGACAACACTTCACCGGACCGATGGCGAAGCAGCATCGCATGGCGTTGATGACGGGAGCCTGCGCGATAGCGGCCTTCGCGCCGCTCTGGCCGGGGATGGTGAATGTCCTCCCTATCGCCTTGGCCATCATCGTCATCGGCTGCATGGTGACGGTGTTTCGTCGCTGCGGGGAAATCGCAAAAGTCATGGAGGACAAGTGACGGGCCTGGTTGTTTTTCTGGTAAAACTGATCAGCGGCGCGAATGTGCGTTGGGCGGGCTGCACGCCCGAGGTGCGGCAACGCGTCTATTTCGCCAACCATACAAGCCACCTCGATGCCGCGGTCGTTTGGGCCTCGCTCCCCGCCGACGTGCGGGCGTTGACACGGCCGGTCGCCGCGAAAGATTATTGGGTAAAGGGAAAACTTCGGCCGTACCTCGCCAATCACGTTTTCAACGCCGTTTTGATCGAGCGCGAAAAGATCAGCGCGCACGACAATCCCATTGACCATCTAATCGAAGCGCTCGGAAGCAAACATTCGCTCATCATTTTTCCCGAAGGCACGCGCAGCCTGTCCGGTGAAATCGGCGTGTTTAAAAGCGGGCTGTATCATCTGGCCAAACGACGGCCGGATATTGAATTCATCCCGGTGTTGATCGACAACCTGAATCGCATTCTGCCGAAGGGCGAAGTCCTGGCAGTTCCCCTGCTCAGCAGCGTCAGCTTCGGCCCTCCCCTGCGCTTTACCGCCGATGAACCGAAACAAACCTTTCTGGAACGAGCCCGCGCCGCCGTTGTGAATCTTCGCCACGCATGAAACTAAAATTCGACAAAGAAACCGCATTCCTGGTGGGCGGAGTGTTGGCGCTGTTGATTCTGGGCACTGTAGTCGGTCAGATTTTGAAACTTTTCCGCAAAGGCGAAGGTAGTGCGAAAACCATTCAAAACCTGAATGCCCGGGTCAAAGCGTGGTGGATCATGGTCGCCGTGTTTGGCATGGCATTATTCACCGGCCGCATTGGTGCGGTCGTGCTATTCGGTTTGATATCGTTCCTGGCGCTGCGGGAGTTCATCACCCTCACCCCCACCAAGCTGGGCGATCATCGAACGCTGTTCTGGGTCTTTTTCATCATCACGCCGTTGCAATATTACCTGGTCGCCACGAACTGGTATGAGCTGTTCTCCATCCTCATTCCTGTCTATGCGTTCTTATTCGTTCCCCTGCGCAGCGCGATTTCGGGCGACTGCGACCACTTTTTCGAGCGCACGGCTAAAATCCAATGGGGCCTGATGATCTGCGTTTACTGCGTCAGTTACGCGCCGGCCATTTTCCTGCTCAATATCCCGGGCTATGAAGGTCAGAACGGGAAACTGCTATTTTATTTCATCATCGTCGTTCAAATCAGCGACGTGCTGCAATACGCCTGGGGCAAGACCCTGGGCCGGCATAAAATCGCCCCGACGGTCAGTCCCAGCAAAACGTGGGAAGGTTTCTTGGGCGGCATTTTAAGCGCGACTCTGATTGGCGCCGGCTTGTGGTGGGCCACTCCCTTCACCCCGTTGCAATCCGGCGCCATGTCACTGGCGATCACGCTGATGGGTTTCGCCGGCGGCCTCGTGATGTCAGCGATCAAACGCGACCGCGGCGTAAAGGACTACGGCACCTTGATCGAAGGCCACGGCGGCGTGATGGATCGGATTGATTCCATTTGCTTCGCCGCGCCGGTATTCTTTCATCTGACGCGCTACTTCTTTACCTGACGAGCCTGCGCGGCAGATTTGGGTAAGCCTGGGGGCGGAATTTGAAATCCGCGAAGCGCCAACGGCGCGCTTCATACCAGCCTGTGGCAACGCCCTGGGTATCGACGTCGATTAGCGGGAAAAGGCCTGAAGGCCCGATTCAACAAATGCGCCCCATCCGCTCGTGGCGCCGGGGCAACCGGAGTACAGCTTGACCAGGTTAAGCACAGCGCTCTACTCCCTCGCCTCCGCGAAAAAGCGGAGGCGAGGGCGCGGGGAGAGGAGGTACTTGGCTCGATTACAGTCAGCCAATCAGCCTGGCACGCCAATGCCCGAACCCGCGATTTTGCTCTCAAATATCATCGCATTCCCCAAAACAGTATCAGTTCCAAAAAATGAGATGCGCCCCCTCAATTGGTCTCCGCAAAAAATCATTTGCAAATCCAAGGCACTGAGATCATCTTTCTCGTAACAAGGGGAAAATCTCCGTTGGCATTATGAACATCCTTAAACTCAGGACAGCCCAAGCTACGAAAGTTTTGGCTGAATCATACCGCCACCCGGTGGCATTTGGCTGTCAACCCCGATGGCTGCTCGAAACGATCTGGCTTTGAGCCGCGCCCCATGAAACCATCCAACCCTCAGCAAGCATAGTCATTGAAAACCACTCATTCATCACGTTCGGCCCTCAGAGCCTCCTGGTTGGTCGCAGGGCTGCTCCTTGGCCTGACCTTCACCCCCCCCCGCGCGCAAGCGCAGTCTGACTCCGTGGCGGCCGCCGTCGCCAGCGCGCAAGGTCTGCTTTCCGTGGCCCCGGACGAACGGCCCTCGTTTGGCACCTATTGGGACGTGCGCAACTCCCTTCCGTGCCTCGGCGTACCTTTGCCATTCCCGCCCGATGATACGAATCTGGCTGTCTATGCCATCGGCGACGGCCATTTTCTGGTGGATGACATGGCGGAATCGCTGGTCGGTCCGCTCCCCCCGGCCTACGCGAACCGGTCTTTGGGCACGGAGGACCAGGCCGCGATCGTCGAGGCGCAAGCGGACGAGTTGACCGATTTCGTTACCCGGCTTCAGGCCTGGCTGCAAGACGCTCCGTTGAATCGCGGAAGCGCCCTGGACACGGATCCGCCCCCGTCGCCAGGCGGCGGTGGTGACGGGTTCACCGACCCCAGCGTCGGCATGTCGTTCTCGGGAATCAGCCATGGCACCAACCAGTTGTGGATCGAGCTGTTGGCCCCGTTCGCCACGAACAGCACGGCGACCCTGGTCATCCACCCGCCGTGGGACTGGGACTCGCTTACGGGAACCTATGACCTCCTGACTTGCACCAACCTCACCCCGCCCATCGCGTGGCAATGGCTAAAGCGCACCGACCCGGGGCAAACGAATCTCACGGTTTCCGTCACGGACCCTCAGCGCTTTTACCGGTTGAGTCTGCCCAACGACCTCCTCGCCACCTCGTCCCTCGGTACCAACTTTTGGATCGCATTTCCCAGTTTGGCTAATTTTCTTTTTGGTACTAATCTGTTCGTTTACATCTCCAGTCCACTGGGTGCCACCGGGGTGGTAACTGTTCCCGGACTGGGAATCACCAACGCTTTCACGGTGGACGCAGGTGCGGTGACGAATATTGCCCTCACTTCCAGCGTCATGATGGTTGAGTATGATGTGATTGAAACCAATGGCATTCACATTACCGCCAGCCAGCCGGTGGCCGTGTATGGCGTGGATTTCTCGACAGACCTAAGTGCATCCTTTACCGGGTATCCGACGACGCTGCTGGGCACCAATTACTGTCTCATGGCGCGCGCAGCCCAGGACGGCTGGCCTTCGGATCCCGATTCTTATTCCCAGTTTGCGATTGTGGCCACAGTCAACAATACCACGGTTCACATTGCGCCTTCGCCCACGGCTGACCTTTACGGACACACCAACGCTTACACCAAGAACCTGCAACAAGGCCAGACGTATCAAATCCGCAGCACTGACAAGACTGGCGATGTAACCGGAACCTGGATTACTTCGGATAAGCCAATAGGTGTCTTTGCCGGGGCAAACATTGCTTGGGTGCCTGATATTAATTCAGCGGCAGCAAATCCATTGGTGCAGGAGCAACTGGCGGTGGAGACGTGGGGCAAACAGGCGTTGACGCTCTCGTTTGCAGGCCGTTCGAAAGGAGACACTTATCGCGTTCTTGCCGCCTATAACAATACGGTGGTGTTCACCAATGGCGTGGCAGCCGAAACCAACCAAGCGGGGCAATTCCTCGACATGGTACTTGACGGGCCGGTGGAGTTTAAGGCCAGCCAGCCGATTCAAGTTGCGCACTTCGCCAATGGATTCCACGTCGATGGGACACCAAGTGGAGGAGATCCCTGCGAGATACTTCTGCCACCCGCCGGCCATTATTTGCGAACCAATATCGTCTTCTCGCTCCCCAATAATTTCCGCACCGGAGACTTCACTACGAACTACCTGAGCGTCATTGTGCCGCAGTCCGCGATAAGCAGCACGCTGGTGGATGGTTCGACGTTGGCTGCCACCAATTTCGTCGCAATCGGCACCAGCGGTTACTCCGGGGCGCGGATCACTGTGACTAATACCTTAGATATAAATGACGTGGAACAAGCGACCGCCCATACCGTCATCAGTTCCCAGCCTGTGGGTGTGGAGTTTTACGGATTTACGCCTTATGACGCCTATGGGTGCTTTGGAGGAATTGTCAAGTGATAGCAAGTATAATAAAAAAGGTGTTTAATATGAGAAAAATCATCATTAGCGGCATTATTGCATCCGCCCTCGGACTGCTCGCCCCCCAAATGCTGCCAGCACAAGGAACGACGTACCTCTCCAACTTGGATCAGTCCTCAGTTGGAAGTCTTGCAGTGGGAAGCAATTCATGGGTGGCAGGGATATTTAATGTGGGGAAAAATCCCGGCGGATATGTCCTCAACTCCGTTGAATTGGCGCTCTCCAATGCTTCAGGCAATCCTGGCGCCTTGCAGGTTATGATTTACGCCTGCGGCGGAGGCGCCCCAATCCCTCTATTTAGTCTTGGCACTCTGAACGGTTCTTTGGAGCCGGTAAGCGCCGGCATTTACACCTACACTCCGACTGCACCCATCACATTCTATCAAAACAGCCCTTATGCCATTGTGCTCACCTCTGGAACATCGGTCGCCGATGGAAGTTATCAGTGGAGCTATGGTGGCGCAAACGCCTATAATCCAACCGGTGGCTGGTTCACTCTCCCTGGTGGGGCGGCTGGTGCCTGGACTTCCAGCAACGGCTCGCCGACTTCCTGGCACATAGATGGAACCGCCTTTCCGCAATTTGCCATCGAGGCAACCGCCGTCCCCGAGCCGGGCGTTTTAACATTGTTCGCCCTCGGCGGCTTGCACCTCGTCTGGCACCGTCGAAAAGCGAAGAGGAATTGAGGGAGGGAAATTTGAGAAAGACTATCATTAGCGGGATCATTGCTTGTGCATTTGGACTGCTGTCCCCCCAGACGTTGCCAGGGCAGGGAACGACTTACATGTCCAACCTGAACCAGCCATCCGTTGGCAGTCTTGCCGTGGGGAGTAATTCGTGGATGGCAGGAGTATTTCTTGCAGGGAACAATTTCAACGGTTATACGCTCAACTCTGTTGAAGTGGCTCTGTCCAATGCTTCCGGTAATCCCGCTGATTTGCGGGTTATGATCTATTACGCTGGTATCGGCGGGGAAGTCCCGGTATATAGTATTGGTACCTTGAACGGTTCCTTGGACCCGGTGAGCGCCGGCATCTATACATACACCCCGGCTGAACCCATCATATTCGCACGAAACAGCCCGTATGCCATTGTGCTAACCTCCGGCACAGCGGTTGTGGATGGCTCCTATCAATGGAGCTACGCGGGCTCAAACTCCTACAATCCCATCGGGGGCTGGTCTACGCCGCCTACCAGTGTGGCGAGTACCTGGACTTCCATCAATGGTAAGCCAGGTTCTTGGCAGCTAACTGCACCGCCGAAGAGCGAAAGCCATTTGAGGGAGGGAAATTTGAGAAAGACTATCATTAGCGGCGTCATTGCGACTGTGTTCGGACTGCTGGCTCCCAAGATGCTGCCAGCGCAGGGAACGATTTACCTCTCCAACCTGGAACAGTCCTCAGTCGGTAGTCTCGCCGTGGGCAGCAACTCATGGGTCGCCGGGTTGTTCGTTACGGGCCAAAATCCCGGTGGGTATGTGCTTAACTCCGTTGAATTGGCGATGGCGAATGCCGTGGGCAATCCCAGCGGGTTGCAGGTGATGATCTATTCATCCGGCGGAGGCGGCTATAGCCCTCCCGCAATCTATGTTGGCACTCTGGAAAGTTCGCTAGACCCGGTGAGTGCCGGCGTTTACACTTTTACGCCGTCCACACCCATCACGTTTTCGCCGGGCGGGGGTTATTCCATTGTGCTAACCTCCGGAACAGCGGTTGCTGATGGCGCTTATGAGTGGAGCTATGGTGGCACAAACTTCTATAATCCGACTGGTGGCTGGTTCACCGCACCGCCGAAGAGCGAAAGCCATTTGAGGGAGGGAAATTTGAGAAAGACTATCATTAGCGGCGTCATTGCGACTGTGTTCGGACTGCTGGCTCCCAAGATGCTGCCAGCGCAGGGAACGATTTACCTCTCCAACCTGGATCAGCCATCGGCGGGGAGTCTTGCGGTGGGAAGCAATTCGTGGGCGGCAGGCATCTTCTATGTGGGGAAAAATTCTGGCGGATACATGCTCAACTCTGTTGAATTGGCAATGAATAACGCCGTGGGCAATCCGAGCGGCTTACAAGTTATGATCTACACCGTCGGCGGAGGCGGCTTTTCAATTCTATACAGCATTGGAACGTTGAACGGTTCTCTGGATCCCGTGACCGCCGGTGCTTACACTTTTACCCCGGATGCACCCATCATGTTTTTGCCAAACGGCGCTTACGCCATCGTGCTAACCTCCGGAACAGCTACCGCCAATGGCGCCTACGAGTGGAGCTATGGGTCTGCAAATTCTTATAATCCAACTGGTGGCTGGTACACCCTGCTTGGCAATGCGGCCGGTGCCTGGACATCCAGCAATGGTTTGATGTTTTCGTGGGTCAGGGATGGAAACGCTTTCCCGCAGTTTGAGATTGAGGCCACCGCCGTTCCCGAGCCGGGCGTTTTAAGCCTGTTCGCCCTGGGCGGCTTGCCCCTCGTCTGGCGCCGCCGAAGAGCGAAAGCGATTTGAAGGAGGGAAATTTGAGAAAGGTAATCTGGAGTCGCAGTTCACCACCGAGCACAGAGCCATTGGCGATGGTGGCTTTTAAAAATGCTCGGAGATGGGTTCTGCTCGCGCGTGGGGTTGGATTCGGAGATGACGATATCCGCTGCTCTTGGGGCGAACATTATTTGGGCTGAGCGCAACTCAGGCCTGCCTTTTAAAGTTTTTTGGCGGGAATCCGGCATCGGACCATTGGACAGCATTTGTCCAACCCTCCCGTTTAAGATCGCGGGGACGGTAATATGTTCTTTGACAATAGCGGGAAAAAGCGGTGGGAAGATGGGGCGGCCTGCGGCGGTTCCGAAACGGTTTCGGGAACGCACAGGCGGCTGATCGGCGACGTTTCGATTGCCGACCTAGTTTTGGAAAACTTATGGCCCGGTTTGAATGTCGGGCTGCGGCGGGACCCGCGCTCCGACCGAACCGAAGCTCGGAGCGCGAAGGACGGCCCTGGCTTTCCCGTCCGTTCCCGGCCTTCCGTTTGGGAGGTTCGGTCCCTTTGGACACCCTTCAGGACGCCATGGAGATGCCTTGGTTCGGACGATTCGCGGAGGGATACGGCCTGAGGCGCTATGTGGCGCGCCATTGCGCAGCAGGGATTTTTGGGAGCGAACGGAAAATTCGTGAAAATGTAAATTTTACCAAACGAACCCAACTCCAAAAATGCATAAACAATTCACTGCTAATTGGTTATGCATTTTTTTGACGGTTGCGAAATAAAAAACGAACCCAACTTTTAAATGCAAAATGGAAAATGCATATTTTAGAATAGGATACGAAATGAGGTGCGATAGATGCGGTGGTTTTAAAGGCGATTTGCAGTAATTCGCACCTTATAGCACCAGATCGCACCTGAAAATTTGGAGAGTATCCGGATCGGTAGGCGGGCGACGCAGGACTGAAAGCGCCGGATGGGCTGACGGATGCGGAGCGTAGGTAGATTCGCCGAACTACGGGTGGCCACTGTTTGCCAAAATGTGGCTGGACTCTCTCCGGTGATTGGTTCAAGACTTGAATGTCAGGAGCGGTTGACGAAGTTTGGATTCCTTGGCCATGAAACCTCCGCGCCGTGAAGTAAGGAAATTTTGCTGCAGCATCATGCACTGATCCCAGCCAATCCACTTTTTATCAAAAGAAGGCAACCCCATGAGCAAACAAACGCACGCGGACGAAAAAAAGAAATTGAAGGGCAAAAAATACCTGAAGGAACTGCGCAAGTTGCAAGGCGAGTTGTGCAAGCTCCAGGCGTGGATCAAGCACAAGGGAGTGCGGGTCATCATCGTATTTGAGGGACGCGACGCCGCCGGAAAGGGTGGCACGATCAAGGCCATCACTGAGCGCGTCAGCCCGCGGGTGTTCCGACTGGTCGCGTTGCCGGCTCCGTCCGACCGCGAGAAATCGCAAATGTACATCCAGCGTTACATGCAGCATTTTCCGGCGGCGGGCGAGGTCGTGATCTTCGATCGGAGTTGGTACAACCGGGCGGGCGTTGAGTATGTGATGGGATTTTGCAGCAAGGAACAGCACCGGGATTTTCTCAAATTGTGTCCGGAAGTGGAAAAGTACATCGTTAGCGCGGGCATCCTTTTGATCAAGGTCTGGCTGGAGGTGACGGACAAGGAACAGAAACGGCGCTTTGAGGCGCGCATGACCGACCCGCTGCGCCAGTGGAAACTGAGCCCGATGGACCTTCCCTCGCGCAGGAAGTGGTTTGAGTATTCGCGCGCGCGCGACCTGATGCTCAAGGCCACGGACACGAAATGGGCGCCGTGGCATATTCTGCATTCCGATGATAAAAAGCGTGCGCGGCTCAACTGTATTCACCACATTCTTAGTTTAATTCCGTACCAGAAGGTGCCGCGGGAAAAGGTCGAGCTGCCGAAGCGCTCGATGAAAGGCGCCTACGACGATCAGGCCAGTTTGAAAGGCCGTAAATTTGTTCCGCAGATTCACTAGATTTTATGAAAATTGCCAACATCCTCCGCGCTCCCCGCTTGGCTGCGGTCCGCGCGGTCATGACCGTTTCGTTCGGCGTGGCCATGCTCACGCCCGCATTCGCCGCTGAGCCGCCGGTAACACCCGCGGAGCGAGCCACGAATCTTCAGGCGTTCCGCGCGGAGATCGCCCTGACGCGCAGCAATATTGTTGCGACGTTGGAGCAATTGGTTTTGATTCAAAAATCCGAGGATCCCCACGCGCAGTATCAAAAGTTTGTGGAACAACTCGCGACGATGAAGAAACGGGCCAAAATCACCCAGGAACGCGCGCAGGTGATGAAGAAAAAGGGCGATGCATACTTTGCGGACTGGGCGGCGCTATCGACTGCAAACTCCGGCACTAATGGCGCGCAAGCGGAGAAAATCGAAGCCAAACGCAAGGCCGCTTATGACCAGATCATAAAATCAATGCAGCAGTCCCGCGCGAGCTTCGACCCTTTGATTGTCGAATTGGAGGCAATCAAAACGTTGCTGGCGGGGCAGCCGGGCAAACAACAAATTGCCGATGCCAAGGGGCGCTTTACCGAAGCCAACTGGCGTTGCGTGGAAGTGCAACGCGGCATGATGGGCGCCGAAGACGGCCTGGACGCGCTGGCCAGCGATGTGGGCGGCACCAAACAAGGGCCGGGCAGCGACCCGGGAAAACCATAACGACGTCGTTGAACGCCTGACACTTTTGTGAATACGTTAAAAATCTTGATGGGAAAACGCCTGGCAGCATTGGCGCTGGCGATGGCAGCGAGTTGTTCCGTGCTGGCGCAGCAGTATGCACCCACCGCGGAATTGTCCAACGCCGCCCCCCCGCCCTCGGCCCCGGCCCAGTTGAGCGCCGCGGATTTGCAAAAGCTCGCGGAGCCGATTGCACTGTATCCCGACCCGCTTGTCTCGATTGTTTTGCCTGCATCGGTGTATCCGCTGGAAATTGTTCAGGCGGCGCGTTTCGTGAGGGACACCAACAACCTCCCCAAAGTGGACGCGCAACCGTGGGACGAAAACGTAAAATCCGTTGCCAAAATTCCGCAGGTGATTGCGATGATGGATTCCAACCTGACGTGGACGGCTGACCTCGGATCGGCGTTTGTTGCCCAACCCAAGGAATTAATGGATGCCATTCAATCTCTCCGGGCACAGGCACAAAAAGTCGGGACGCTCCAGACCACGCCGCAGCAGGTGGTCACGGTGACCAACCTGGTGGTGATTCAAACCAACATGACGCAGATCGTGACGGTGACAAATCAGATCGTGGAAATCTACCCGGCGAATCCCCAAGTCGTTTATGTGCCGGTGTATCCGCCGACGGTTTATTATCCGCCGCCGACGTATGTGTACAATCCATTGGCGCCGTTGGTGACCTTTGGTGTGGGCGTGGCGGTGGGAGCAATCGTCGCCAACAACTGCAATTGGTATGGCGGCGGAGTTTACGTCGGCCCGCGCGGCGGCGTGGCCTGGAGCAGCGGCGGTTCCTACTATCGCGGCGGAAACGTCAATATTTACAACAACAACAATTATTACAATCGGAACGTCAACATCAACAATTCGCGCAATACCTCGATCAATAACAACATTAACAACTCCCGACAATGGCAGCCGGACCAAAACCGGATGCGCACCAGCGGCAATCCCTCGGTCAACACCCGGGAAGCACGCGGTTGGGGATCGACGGGAGCGACGCCTTCCACGGGAAACGTTGGGGCACGTCCATCGACCGGCAATTACGGAAATCGGCCGACCACTGGCGCCGTCAATACACGACCCACGACCGGTACGGCGGCCAACCGTCCGGCAACCGGCGCCACCGCCGCGAATCGTCCAGCCGCAACTCCTGCCACGAGTCGTCCCGCGCCGACCACGAGTAACTTTCAGCCGAAGCCGGGCAATACCCCGGCGGCCCGTCCGACATCATCGGGCAGCGCATTTAGCGGCGTAAACAACGGTTCGGCAGCGCGCAGTTACAGCAATCGTGGAACTTCAAGCCGCAGCAGTGGCGGCTTCGGCGGAGGTCGCGGTGGCGGTGGCGGACGGGGAGGCGGAGGTCGCCGGTGAAGTTCACCCCCTTACTCAATGTCGCCGCATTCCTTAATATGAAGACTGCAAAGAAAAGTTTTATTGTGAAAATCGCGCCCTCTCCTGCTCGCTTTATCAAAACGGCGAGTATCACACTGGCACTAGGCATCACGGTGGCCGCCAGTGCAGCGGACGCAACTCAGACCTTCGCGACCCCCGAGGCGGCGGTCGCGGCGCTGGTCAAGGCCACGAGCGAGCATAGCGGCGAAACCCTGCGGAACATTTTCGGCCCGTCGGCAGCCGATCTGGAAAATCCGGATCGCGTCCAGGCAACCAACGAATTTCACACGTTTCTCTCCGCTCTCAACGCGACTAATATTCTGGTCCATGAATCCGACAGCAAATGTGTGCTCGAGATCGGCACCAATTTCTGGCCGTTCCCCGTTCCGATTGTAAAAAAAGACGGGCAATGGTTTTTCGATACCGAAGCCGGCAAAGAGGAAATCCTCGATCGCCGCATCGGCAAAAATGAACTCTCCACGCTGGGGGTCATGCGCGCCTACGTGGATGCCCAGCGCGACTACGCCAGCGCCGACCGCAACGGCGACGAGGTGCTGGAGTATGCGCAACGCCTGGCCAGCACGCCGGGAGCCAAGGACGGTTTGTATTGGCCATCCGATTTGGATGGTGAACTCAGTCCGCTGGGGCCGCTGGTGGCGGACGCTCAAGGTGAAGGATACACCATCAAAACCAAGGGACAGAACTCAACGCGTCAACCCTTTCACGGGTACTTGTTCAAGATACTGACGCAACAAGGCAAGCACGCTCCCGGCGGCAAATACAGTTACCTCATTAACGGCCACATGATTGGTGGCTTTGCGCTGGTGGCCTGGCCCGCCGAGTACGGAGAGTCGGGCATCATGACCTTTATCGTGAACCAGCAGGGACGCGTCTATCAACGCGACCTCGGCCCCAAGACCGCCAAAATCGCGGCTGCCATGAAGGTCTATGACCCCGAGTCCGGCTGGACGGTATCGCCGGATTGAAGCAATACCAAGCAACGCTGAAATTCAGGCACGCCCCTCCGCCATCGGCTGCAAGACGGCAATGCCTAACGAGTGAGCGACCAATTCGACTTGGTTTGCCACCTATCCGCGTTGATATCTGAGCGCCTTGCCGAAACCCGCTGGATTCAGAAACCACTTGACAATTCAAGTGGTTTTAAAATAAAACGCCCGGCCCCAGGATAAACCCAAGGCCGGGACCAAAGCTGTCTCCGGTGAGATCCGGCGTTATTTTTCCAGGCGGTAGAACTTGCTCCCGGCGGCGCTGTTGGTGATGAAGTACTGTGCGCCAGAGACGGTTCCCGTTCCTTCGGTGCCCCAAGTAATCGGGGTGACCAGTGTCGCGGTGGACTTGAGCGTGAACCCGGTGTAGTTCGTGGGCCACGAGAGGATGACGTTGCTCCCGGACAGTGCAATCGCGAGCGACGGGCTGTTGCCAGACGGAGCCTGAATCGTAAAGGCCATGATGCCGTTGTTGCCATCCAGGGCAAAAACCTTGTTACCAGCAAACACGGTCTGGCCGATGAAGTTCGCGTTGGGGAATTGATTCGCCGGGAAACTGTAACGCGCGATCAACATCGGCGAGTTCCAATCCGACACCTCGAAGAGCGCCACGGCATCGGGCGTGTTGGTGGCATTGCCGATGTAATCCACGCCAGCCGCCAGCGGCTGGCTCGTAGCGAGGGTGATGCCGGCCATCGTCGCGGGCAACTGGCTGTAAACATTCAACGTGCTCGCGAGCTGGCTCGTCAGGTTGTATTGCTGGAATTGCAAAGGCAGCGCCTTGCGTTTCAGCCAATAAGTATTGGTCGGACCGAATTGCAGGCTGCGGCCGATCGACCCCGGGTAGCTCTCGGTGAAGGGCGCGTTGGTGAATACCTGCCGCGAGGCATCGGTGGGCTTGAGAATCGCCGCATACGTTCCCGTGCCCGCATCCGCAATAATTTCGGTGTTGGCGCCGGAACCGCGCACGGCCAGCGAATCACCCCAGCGGTAATTGGCGCTTTGATTGGCTGGATCACCCATGTAAACCGTCATCGGCGTGGTGGCGGGATCGGAATTGGTCCAGCAATAGATCCGGAACATTTTCGTCGGATCCGAGCCCGAGCCGCCGGAGGCATTGGGTGACTCGTTGCAAATGTAGATCGCCCCGTCGTCCGCGACGGCCACCGAGAGAAGGTCCACTGGGTTCTGACCCGAGACTTCCGAACTGCCTTCATGCACGATGCCGTTCGTGTTGAGCGTGTATAAAAGGATGCCTGTATCGGCGTCCAGCACATAGACCGAAAATGATGTGCTCAGGACCGGGCATTGCACCACGATCAACTGATTGGACAGGGCGTTGTAAGCAATGCTTCGCTCGTTGGGCGAATTGACGCCGCCATTCGTCGTCGCGTAAACCTGGCCGCTATTGGGCGCAGTGGCCCACACCGGCGAGAGGCTGTAGGTGTTGGACGGCGCGGTGACGGTGACCAACGCCACCGCGCTGGTATTCATGCCGTATTGATTGCTCAGCACGCAGGTATAACTGCCCGCGTTGGTGAATTGGGCGTTGCTGATGGTATAACTGGCCAATGTGCCGCCACTCAGATTGGAGCCATCTTTGCGCCATTGATAAGCCGCCGCCTGGTCGGCCACCACGCTCATCGAACCAGTGCCACCGAGAATCAAGCGCAGATTTTGTGGCTGCGCAAGAAAGCCCGGCGCCGTCGGCGGACCGGACGCGAGTTGATAGGCGAGAATGCCGTTGTTGCCCGAGATGGCAAAAACGTAATTTCCCGATACGACGATTTGCGCAATGGCATTGGCGTTTGCCACCGGCGGATTGGCCGGAAAACTGTACGAGGCAATCGAGATCGGCGAGGTCGGGTCCGCGTAGTCATAAAGTTCCAGGCTGTGCGGGGTGGAAGCGTTGTTGGTCTTGAAGGCAAATACCAGGTTGTGCGGCGCATCCACCCAGACCGCCGCGCTTGTGGCCGGGAACACCCCGTAGGCGGCGTTGGAAACCGCAAGTACATTGTCCGCGCTCGGGTCGAAAGTGGACTGCACCAACGTGGCGCCATAGTGCTTTTGCCAGAACGTATAGTCAGTCGTATTGGTCGAGGAAGCCCACTGAATGCTGCGGCCGATGATGGCGTTGGCAAACGAGCTTTCCACGACGTTTACGGTGGAGACAAAGTTGGTGAGGTAGGCATCGCCCGGTTGGAGCACCGAAACATAACGGGCGCTGCCGGTATCCTGGTTATCGATGATGATTTGCGTATTCAATCCACCGCCGCGCACATGCATCACATCGCCCACGCGATGGGGAGAAGCCTTGAATGGATCAGCCGGCCCGTAAACCAGCAAAGGCACGGTGTTGGAATCGGAATTGGCCCAGCGATACAGTTTCCAGGCGCCAGTGGTGTCCATATTACAAGCGTAGATGGAGCCGTCGTCAGAACACCCAATCGCAATGAGGCCAATCGTGCCGCCGCTGATGCCATTCGTATTGAGCCATTTCAAAATCGGCGGCGCCGAGAGATTGATGTTCGTCGCGGGCAGCGCGTAAATGCGGAAGGCAGCGCTGCTGCTGCTCGCGCGCGAGACCACGTACAACTCATTGGAAAGCGCGTTATAGGCAATCGTGCGTTGGTTCGGCGTACCGGAGCCGCCGGTGGAATTGAAGTAAGCCGCGCCGGCCGTCGGCGATACGCTCCACAATGGATTCAAATGATACAAATCCGACGGAGTCACGACTGTCAGCACAATGTTGGAACTGAGAGCCGAGCCGGGGGCCGCATTGGACACCACCACGGAGTACGTGCCCGAATCGTTGGTAGTGGCATTGATGATGTTCAAAACGGCGTTCGTTGCGTTCGGGTAGTTCGTGCCGTTTTTCAGCCAGCGATAGGAGGACACCGCAGGGTAAGCCAGCACCTCAGCGCGAAAACTTTGTCCCACCACGATGCGCTTTGTGGCCGGCCCGGGCTGGTTGGTGATGATCGGCGCGGGCATAGGCGCGGTATTGACCGCGAAGCTCAACAACCCATTGTTGATGGCGTGGGTGTAAAGGTTGCCACCACCGAAACTAAGAAAGCCGTTGGGGGCGCTGGCGAAGGGATGATTCGGCGCGTAAAAACGGATATCCAGCAACGCCGGGGCGACGGCCGGATTCGTGAGCGTGCCCGAAATGTCATATAGCCAGACGCGCTGGCCCCCGCCCGTGGTACCGATCACCTCAATGCTTGCGAGGAGCTTGTTCGATACGTCCACCGCGAGCGGCCCAAGGTTAAACGAAGCCGGCATCGCGTTCGTATCGAACGACGCGAGCGTGGTGGCGTTGGAAGTCGCCGGATTGAAACTCATGAGTCGCAGCGGGTGCCCCGCCACGCTCTTTGCCCAAAAAGTGTTGCCCGCGCCAAATGCGATGCCGTCCGCGAAATCCGATGCCGCCACACCAGTCGACAAGACGCTGGCGGAAAAATTGACGCCGTCTGCCGTGCTAAACAGGACGACATTAGTACCGGTCGTGCCGATCTTTGAGCCGATGATGATCTGGGTGCCGGTTCCCGAACCGCGCACCGCCATCGTCGCGCCGTAGCGTTGGTTGGCGGTGATGGTGTTCGAGAAGGCGAGGTACGGCGCGGTATTGCTCTGCCAGACATTGGCCCAACTGTAAATCAGGAACGTCTGCGAGTTGTTGTTGATCTGATTGCACAGATAAACGACACCGTCGTCCCCCACCCCGAGCGCGCTGGCGGAGTATGTGCCGCCAAAAATGCCGTTGGTGGACAAGGTCGAAACCACCTGGCCGGTGACGCCATCGATTACATAAATTCCACCCGCAAAATTTGCATTGGCCGTGCTGCCGGTATTCGGATCCACCAACACGGTTGTACCCGTGGTTGGGTCGTAAGCGTACCCGCGCTGATAACCAGTGGTGGCGGTACCGACGGAGACCGGCGGATAGGGAGATGATTGTGGTGGCGGCAGACTACCATCGCCATAAGGGCCAAAAGTGGTCAGCGGATCGAGCACCTTCACCGAGGCGGCTTGCGCGACGAGGCCGAGGGAAAACAACGCGAGTACGAGGAATTTTTGCATACGCATGAACTTGGGTTGAACTTGCGTACTCTGGCTCAACCCAAAAGACCTAACTACGCATTATCCGCCTAAGTCCGATATTTTTCTGATGTGTTCCGACGCTCGGGCGAAAGCTACGGTTTCCAGAGACGGTAAAAGGTGGGGGTGGTACTCGGAAGGTTCGTCATTACAAATTGATCGCCGACGACAAAGATCGGCGCCACGACCTGAGTCCACGAATTGCTGGGTGCCACGGTCGGGGCGCTTTGGAGGAGAAATCCTGGTGCGTTGGTGGTCCATGACAAGACGCTGCTGGCGCCCAATTCGATAAGATTCAAGATCGGTATTGTCGCCGCCTCTGCCGGGGGTGTGACGCTGGCCCACGAAGCTCCCACCCGCACCTCGTCCACGATAATGACCGCAGGCTCGGCGGCGTTGCGATTGAACAGCACAAAACTAGCGATGCCAGTGATATCGGTGCCCGCGAGGTTGGTTAACGTCGCCGCCGGCGGCGTTGCCTGGCCAAACGTCACGGGCGTCGGATTGATCCACAGTTGGGAGACGTCGTCCGTAGTCGAACCCGCATTGAAGGCATAACTTCCAACTAAAAAAACCGTATCGCCGGGGGTAAATACCGCTGGCGAAAACACGAAATTGCCCGCTGTGCCGGAAGATTTATCCAAGCCAATGTTATAGCCTCCCGCTGTCGAACGAGTCACCACGCGCGTGCCCACCCTGGTGGGAGTAGTCATCTGAGTGCCGGACGAATTATTGAATCCCGCCCAGAATACCCCGGACGCGCTGAGCCCGGTGATGTCCGTGAGCCGCGCAACCAACGAATAATACAAAATGCCCGTTGCGCCGTTTGTGCCGATGTTGAAGCGCGCGCTCATGCCGTTCCCGCCGAACTTCACACTGTTCCCCGACGGCCCCGCCAGGCCACCCACTGAAAGGCTGCCCGCTTGAATCGTCGGCTGAGTTCCCGCGGGCCCGGCCTGGGTCCAGTAGGCTCCGCTCGCGTTCGTCTGACCGATCAGATTCGCTCCCGGCGCGTAGGTCGTCACCCCCGTCGCCATGGGATCAAACGCCAGCGCGGGCGGCACAGCTACTGTCAGAAACGCGTTCGAACTGACGGCGGCACCGACCGCATTGGACAATAACACCGAGTAATTTCCGACGTCCGTCACCTGCACATTAGTAAGGCTGAGTGAGGAAGTGGTCGCGCCCGCCAATGGGGCGCCATTGAATCGCCACTGATAGGTCGCCGGTGAAATGCCCGCTTTGAACACTTGGAATAAAACAGTGCCGCCAGCCGGGCTCGCTTGATTTTGCGGTTGCAACAAAACGTACGGCGCCGTCACGCCGTTATTCACCGGCAGTTGATTGGTGCGATACACGTCCTCGTGATTGATCAGTTCGTCATCCGTCACGAGCATGGCATTGCCGCCCCACGCATAACTTAGGAAACCGGCAAACGCAACGTTGAGAGCGGCCTGATTGCGCACGACGGTGGCCTGGTTCCATTCGTTCGATGAAACACCGGAACGGCCGAAACCGCTGCCGGCGAGTGTCTGCGGAAATTCCTCGCCTAACATTAACTTCGCGCGCGGCACGCCGAGACCGGTGTAACTGTTAATGGAGCTTTGATACTGCACCTGGCACCAGCTTACCGAAAAGGCCTGCGCCTTCACTTCGGCGCCGCTGAGATAATTCTCGATACCGATGTAGGCATCCGCCGCGATCCCCTGCCAGTTGCTGGCAAAATTTCCGGGATTCGCGAAGGGTGCGTAAAGAATAACATTGTAACCGTAGTTGCTCTTCAAGGCATGCACGACACCCTGTGCCCATATGCGATACGCGGCGTCGCTTTGCCAGAGGCCGGAGGAGATTTCATTCAGCACAATCCAGTCGGGCCGCGGGCCGGTGCTTGTAAAGCCGTTGGTCGCATATTGGTTGATGAGGACCGCCTGTTGCGCCGCGGAATTCGTGGAGTAGCCGTCGTTGAAGGTGTTGTAATAGATGGCCAGCGCGTTGCCATTGGTCGCCAGTTCCATGCGATGCGCGTCGGAGCCCATGGCGATGTAGTGGCCGTTCGTCGTGGGGAAATTCAGGTGATCGAACTGCGCCTGGCAGATGTGGCTATCCACACTGCAAGGGCAACAAAAGGTCACGATGTCGAACTTCAGGTCGGGCGCGGCGTAAAGTTTTGTGATCGCAGCCACCCATATCAGGAGGACCAATCCGCTAACGCGAAGGCGAGACATTCAATCCACTATACACCCCTGCCGGGTGAAGTCGAGATGCCGCCCGAGCGCCCCTACTTCGCCGGCCAGGGCTTCGGCTGACCTTCGCTCTTTTGCTGGTGCAGTTCGTCCTTCCACTTCTTCACCAGCGGCGCCCGTTCGTAGATTTCGTTCATCAACTCCTTCGCATCCTGGGGTGTGTGCGTGACCTTTGGGCGCAGAAAAACCATCAGCTCCACCTCGCGACTCGACTTGTCCTTTTTGTTCACGAGCCATTTGATCACCGGGATATCGCCCAGGATTGGCGTCTTGTGCAATGTGTCGTTGATCTGCTTCTGGATGATGCCGCCGATGACCAGCGTCTCGCCATTCTTGGCGGTGAGGTCCGTCCGGAAATTGCGCGTGTCGAAAACCGCGCCGTTCAAAATCGTGATTCCCGGCACCACCACCGAGGACTCGACGTGGATCTGAAGTTCCACATCGCCGGAGCTGTTGATGTGCGGTGTGACTTCGAGCTTCACACCAACATCCTTGTATTCGAAGTTCTGGCTCAGACCGATGGAACCGCTGTTCTGGCTCGCCGTGAGAATCGGGATCTGCTGGCCGACGAAAAGCCGGCCGGTTTCGTTGTCGCGAACGTTGATTTGCGGCTCACCCAGAACGCGCGCGTCGGTGGTCCGCCGCAGGAACTGGATGAGAAAGTCCATATTCATCGCGCCGCTCAACACACCGGAGCGAAGACTGGTCAGGCTCTGTGCCACAATATTGTTGTTCGGGGTGTTCACCGAGGAAACGCCGCCGAAGCCCTGCACGTAATTGGCCGTCGCGTGACCGAGAATTGAATTATCGTAGTCGTCCTTCGTAAAAACCTGGCTGCCGTCGGGCGACCAGCGCACACCGAGCTTGTCCAGAAAATCAGTCGCCACCTCGACCAGCCGCGCCTCGATCAATACCTGGTCGGTGGCGGCGTCGAGTTGCTCGACCAGTTTCAGAATCTGGGGAAAGAAATGGATGTTCGCCGTGATGATAATCGCATTGCCGCGCTCATCCGGCACCGTGCGCACCCGGCCCACGAGATCGCTTACCGGACGGACCGCATTCCGACCATCGGCGCCCCGAGTGTTGTCCGGCTGCCCGCCGAGCCAGGGATAATACCCGTCTTCCTTGGCGACCTTCTCCAATTCGAACTCCTGTTGCGACGCGTTGCGAAGCTGACTATTAATGTTGTTATTATTGTTGTTCTGCGGCTGTTGCTGCTGGTTCACGGCACGCAAAGGCGGCGATCCATTTTTGGCGAATAAAACATTCAGGCTGTTGGCCACCGTGAACGACTTCGCAAACTTCAATCCGATGCGCAGCGTGTTCTCGCCCGCCTCGGACGGCTGGTCAAGTTGCTTCAAGACATCCTCGAGCACCGTCAGATTTTCCTTCGAGTTGGAAGTGACGATAATCGCATTCGCATATGGCTCGCTGGTAATGCGGATCTTCCCGTAAAGCCGTCCAACGTCACGATCGGGAGTCGCTTCGGGAGATTCGTCGTAATACCAGTAAGGCCGCTGCTGCTGGGTCTTTTTGAGGAACAGCTCATTAAGCACGTCTTCGATATCCACCGCGCTGACATACTTGAGCGGATAAATGCGGGGCGCGAGGCTGTCGTCGTTCACCGGTTCGTCAAGTTCAGCGATCATTTTTTCCAGACCGTCCATCTGCGAGGGAGGCGCCTGCACGATGACGCAATTTCGACGGCGGTCGGCGACCACGCTCATCTTGCGAGATCCTTTCGAGGCCGAGGACATGGAAGAGGAGAAATAATAATATGGCGAGCGCGAGGCGCTCTCCTGGTCCTTGGATAAATCCTGCAATTGCTTGGCAACATCCTGGGCGTCGGCGTTTTTCAACACAAACGTCTTCGTGACCTTTTCCAGCGCGTCGTCAGTATCAAGACTGATGACTAATCGTTCAATAGATTTGAAGCTGGCTTCGCTGGAGAGAATGATCAGCGCGTTCGAGCGTTCGTTGGCCGAAATGTCCACGCTGTCGCGCGGCGAGCGGCTGTTGCTCTTTTGGAAGAGCGGGCCGAGTTCCTTCGCGAGGTCGGTGGCGTTCACGGTCTTCAACTGAATCGTACGGAGCGTGACGTCCTCCGATTTGTCCACGTCGAGAATATCAATGAGGCGCAACACATCGGGCAGCTTGGATTTCGGCGCGGAAATGATGATGCGATTGGCGCCTTTGTCGGGCCATAGGCGGACTTGCAGGCCCGTTTGGGAACCACCGCCGCTGCTTGAGGGTGGCGGGCTGCTGCTGCCACTCTCGCCGCTCGACGAACCTCCCGGCATCATCATGCCCGGCGGAAACGAGGGGCTGCTGCTGGAAGAGCGCGAAGGCCGCGAGGATCCAGAGCTGCCGCCGCCACCGGTTTGGGCGCTGAGAATCAGCCCGATCAGACTGGTGATTTCCTCGGCATCTCCATGTTTGAGATAGCGAATCTCAATGACCATGCCGGAAGCCGGCACGTCGAACTCCTTGATCAGGTCGGAAAGCAATCGCAAGTTGTCATTGTAATCGGTGACAATCACCTGATTGGCCCGCTCGTCGATATCGATGGTTCCCTTGTCGGACAGCAAACCACGCACCTTGTCGCGCAAGTCGGCGGCCTGAATATGCGACAGCACAAATATTTTCACCAGCCGCTGCCGCCCATCGGGGATGTTCGTGCGGGAGGAATCCAGGAACTCCGGATTCATTTTCGGCTCCTTGCCTTCGGGCACAATCATGATGGAATTGCTCGATTCCACCGCCGTGAATCCCTCCAGCGCCAGGGCGCGATAGACCAAGTTGATCGCCTCGCGCGTGGTGACCTTTTTGGAACTCATGATGGTCAGCTGGCAATTCACCTGCGGATGTTTCACCACGCTTTTCCCCGTAGTCTGCGCCAGCCATTGCACAATCATGTCCACGTTCGCGCCTTGAAAGCTGACTTGAATTTCGTCCGCCGCGGCCTTGTTGGTTTTTGCCTGGCTGTCAACGTTGGTCATGCCGCTTTTCTCAACGGTGGAGACCAGATTGGAGAGTGCGGTCGGCGCGTTGGTTGACGACAACGGCGCTTCCGCGCTTACCACGGCGGGCCCATTCGTGGTGGCAATCCGCGACGATCGCTTTTTCTTGGCGACGGTAGCCTCGTCCTGCGCCAGCGCAGGCATGGCCGTTAAAACCGCCAGCAGCAAGCCGACGGAACCAAAAATTACTTTCATTGGGAATTGTCCTTTTGTTTGGGCATGATCGATTCGCCGCCATACCCCGAGAAAATCATCAGTTCCTTTTTCTGCCCGTCTTCCTCCACCAGCACGCGGTTCGTGCCGATCTTGACGAGCTTCAGCGCGCCCACGGAATCGCCTTCCTTGACGACGCCGCTCTGCCCGCTCGCGGCCCGGATAAACGCCACGTCTCCGACGATGCCCAGCAGCGCCGTCGGCATCGGCCGGATGACCGGTCCAAGAATTTCACTGTCAGTAATGCGGAATACCCGCGCCTGCACCGGCAACGGTAACTCAGGCGCTTTGGCGCCCCCGGGTCCGCCCATGCCCATCATTGCCATGCCCGGCGGCATTCCGCCCATCGATCCGCGTTTGCCGGCCATGTCGGCGGCCTTGGAATTTGAATTTGTACCTGACGCCGTAGCCATGCCATTCGTTCCTTTGACGCCGCTTTGCTGATTGCCGGTTGTATTCGTCCCGGCATCCACGGCCATGACCGCCGCTGCATTTGTCCCCTTCGCGATGGCAACCGCCGAAGGCATATTGGCCGGCATTTTTCCGCCCGAAAGGTTGGTGCTGGAATTGGCGGCGCTTCCACCAGGGGCAATGATATTGGTCCCGGCTTTGGGCATGGAGCCGGGCGGCTTTTGCGCCGGGCCCGAGGCGCTGGCTGGCGATGCGTTAGTCTCCACAGGCAAGGTGGGCAACGCCGGAATCGTCAGGCGCGACAGCGGATCGCGCCGGACAAACCCGCGGACGATCTGGAACAGCAACAGCACAGCGAGCGCGGCGCACGCGAACTTCAGCCATCGTTCAGAGCGATCAAGCACGCGGCGGGCCCTCCTTCTTGAATTGCTCGAAATCCAGAATCAAAATCGTCAGGTTGAATTTCAACTGACCCGGCCGCATGTCAGGCGTCAACTGCACCGCATCGATGATCAGCGGGTAGCCCACCGTTTCCAGGCGACTCAGGAATCCCATCACCGCCGGCACCGGTCCGGTGCCCTCGATTTGCACCGACGCCAGTTCCTTGCTGGACGCACGCGCGGGCGATTCCCGCACCGGGCCGACCTGCACACCGCCGCCGGTCGCCGCTTTTTGAATTGCCGCGCTGGCTTCCGCCACCACCGACGTCCGTGAGAGCCGCGCTGGGTCGAGACGTGAGGCCTCCATCAATTTTTTCACGACCTCGATCCGGTCGTCGTACAACTGCACTTCCTGTTTCAAGCGATCCGCTCTGGCGAGAAGCTGTTGGTACTCCGCCTGGCGATGCGTGAAGAATTTGATCACGCCCAACCCGCAATAGACCACGACGAGAATGGTCAGCGCGATCGCGCCGAAGCGGATCGTGCGTTTTTCCTGGTTGCTCAGTTCGCGCATGACATCAAGGGTTGGTTGGCGTCAGCGGCCCGCCGGGCATGGTTCTTCCGGGCATCACGACCCGACGCGACGAGCCGCCCGCACCGGGCATCGGCGACGGCATCGAGACTCCCGGCGGCAGGGACGGCATGCCAACAAATCCGCCGCCCATCGGCGGAAACGCTCCGGGACCTGCATCCTTCGGACGATTTTTGGCCTTTTCCAAATCCTCCGCAGTCGGGCCGACAGAAAGTGCGTGCCGGTCCTGAACGGGTTTCCACTGCGCGGTGATGCGCACGTTCAATTTCTGCCGGTCCGGCGTCGGCGCCTGTTCCTCCACCGCCACACTCGCGAAAAATCCGGACTCGATCAATTTCGTGCGCAAGGCGACGACTTGCGAGCTGTCGCGCATGGAACCTTTTAAGGCGAGCTCCCCCTTTTGATTCATTGTAATGGAATCGAATTTGGTCCCCTGCACGGCCGCCTTGGACAAAAGGAATAACACGTCGAGATACGGCGGCTGGTTTTGTTTCAGGTAGCGAAGGAATTCCAATTCCCGATCCACCATCACCAGCCGTCCGCGCTGGGCTTGAACGGCAGCCAGCCTTTTCTCAAGCCCGCGTTTAAACAAAATCGCCTGCGCGTATGGCAGAGCCAGCAATGCCAAAATCAATGTCGCCGCCACCGCCGCCCACTTCCAGGGAACTCGTTGCGCGACCGTTTTTGGTCCGGTGGATTCCTTGGATTGGAGTGTTAGCAACGGAAACTCTGCCCCTGCCGAACATGCGCTTCGCAGGCCAAGCGTCGCCGCCGATTTGCCTTCGCCGCTCCCGACCTCCAACACCTCGCATTGCGCGCCGCCCTTCAGGCGCCGTTCCAATCCGGAAACGAAACCTTCGACGCGGACGCCGCGGCCGCTTAGATAAATCTTCTGGTAGTTCCCATCACGGTTGAGCATTCCCGCGAGCGCATCGAGCGCCGCATCCAGAGCCGGCGCGCCCGGCTGGGCAAGATTCACCTCGCCCCAGGACAGCACCCGCGCGGCGACCGGCCAATTATTTTCAAAGGAAACCAATTCGGAATAATCTCGTCCGATATCGAGCACCGCCGAATGGGCCGGCGGACGATGACACAACCTTTGCCGTGCCAGGGGGGCGATGGTGAACACGGGCACGGCACCGCATTCGGTGAGAATTTCGCTGTATTCAGTGACGACCTCTTTTTTGACCGCCACCACGAGCAATTCCTGATTCGGTCCCGGTCGTGCAGTGGAAAACTCGCCGTTGCGCAACGCCCGATACCCCCACGCCAGGGCTTCTGGCGGCAGCGGAAATTCGCTCTCCACCTGCAAGGCCAGCAGCCGCTCGAAATTTTCCTTGTTGGTCGGCGGGAGATTCAGCCGCCGCAGCGACACACCCCGCGCACCAACGGCACAATAAGCGCGCAGGCGCGGCTGCCACACTTCCTTTTTCAGAAAGTCGCGCAAGCGTCGAATCACATTCTCACGGCTCGCCGGAGTCAGGTCGCCGTTCGCGGCGCGTTCCAACGGAATTTCCAAACCCTCGTCGCCTTTCAGCGCCTCGAGCATTCCCTGGCGGAACTCGATGAACACGGCCGATGAATTCGGGACTGGGTTCTCCATTACAAATCATCCTCCCGATAGGAAACTGTGGTGAAGCCGTCCGGGCCGAGCCGCACGATCTCCTGGATGCGCTGACGCGTGCCGGTGGATTTGATTTTGCCCTCGCTCAAAATTCGAAATGTGTCCGACCGTACCGTCACACGCGAAGCAATTTGTTTGAAGATATCACGCGTCAACCCGTCCACCTTCAACAGGTAGGCAATGTTGGGAAAGAAGCCCGCCGATTTGCGATAGGAAATAATCGCCTGCGCGAGATCCGGGGTTAAACCCGGCAAACAGGACAGCACACTCAAACCAGCCGTGTTGATGTTGATCGCGCCTTTTCCATCGCTGTCGCCGCCCACGGTGATGTCATCCGCGATCTCCAGAAGCAATTCCTGGTTGATAACTTTCGGGCCGCTGGGATTCGAACGGCCCCCACTGGGCTGCTGGCCGCCGGGGGCGGCATTCCGTTGCTGACCCCGATTGCCGCTATTCGCATTCTGACCGCCACCCAACTGGTTTTGATTTTGCGGCGCGGTAACGTCCAGTAAATCCGCGATGTTACGGAAACGATTTTGCCCGCGGTGAGCGACAATCGCCTTCGCGATATCCGTCGTAATGCCGCGCACGCCGGCAAGCGAACGCTCGTCGGCCGACTGCACATTCACCCGCTCGCCACCCGACGCCGTGATATCCTGCGGCCCAGAATCCACGGTCAACAATTCCGACATGCCGCCGCCCAGATTGTTTAGCTCAATTTCATCAGGTCGGGCCGGCGCCGCGGCCTGAACGCTCTCGCCCAGGAGCCACGCCCGCGACATGCCGCGCACCATCAGCAACTCGCGCACGGTTTGAAACGGCCCGTTGCGCGGCTGCGCCGGCGGCTGGAGGCTCGCGTAATATTCAATCTCCGCCCCGCCGGCCGAGATGACGTTGTCTTCATCACGCCAGTCCACAATCGCCGCCGCAACATCGGGCGTCATGCCGTCGAGCTTGAGCAATTCCTCCGGCGATGAGGCATTCAAATTCAACCGGCTTTCCTCGTCGCTGATGCCATACACGACCCCGCCGCCCTCGTCTTCGCGACCGGGCCGAAAGACCGTGAAGTCTCCGCGGCCGAAGGCGACGTGCTGAAATTGTTCCGGTGAATTGTAGAGACTGCCGCTATGATGACGTCCGCTGCCGCTGCGCTCGCGGGACTCGCGGTATAGGAGTGCCTTCGCTTTCTCGAT
>JBGALR010000030.1:0-90654 GCA_044223735.1 Limisphaerales bacterium
CAAAACTTTCGTAGCTTGGGCTGTCCTGAGTTTAAGGATGTTCATAATGCCAACGGAGATTTTCCCCTTGTTACGAGAAAGATGATCTCAGTGCCTTGGATTTGCAAATGATTTTTTGCGGAGACCAATTGAGGGGGCGCGCCCGCCGGACTTTTAACTTTGAACTTTTGCGGTCTTGTGGCAGTCTATTGGGAAAGACTGAATTATGAACAAGCCGAAGATTATTGCCTATTTGAAGCCGACCTGCGGCTGGAGCCAGGGTGTGCGCGCCGTGTTAAAGAAATACGATCTCCCGTACGAGGACCGCGACATCATCAACGACCCCGCCCAACGCCAGGAAATGGTCGAGAAAAGCGGCCAGATGCTGAGCCCGTGCGTTGAAATCGACGGCAAGATGCTGCCCGATATCAGCGGCTCCGAAGTCGAATCGTATTTGCTGAGCAACAAGATCGTCTCGGAAAACGCCATCCAGCCGGACGCGCCGACGAATCAGCCTTGCGCCCACGAAATGACTTAAGAGGGTCTTTCAACCAGTTTTTTTTCATCAAACGCGAGGGTTTAACTCCTCGCGTTTTTTTGTTTTTGGACGATGTCCCCGCGGCCGCCCTCTGCACGCGCCTTTCGACATTAAGATTGAAGCGTGGGCGGGGCTCCCTCAATTTCTTGGCCATGCGAGTCATCAAATCGATTGCCGGGATGCAGCGATTGGCCCGGCGCTGGCAGCAAGCGGGCGCGCGCGTGGGCCTGGTGCCGACCATGGGTTACCTCCATGCCGGCCATATGAGTCTCGTGCGCCACGCCCGCCGTCTCGTGGGGCCGCGCGGCCAGGTGGTGCTCAGCATTTACGTCAATCCGACGCAGTTTGGCCCGAAAGAGGATCTCAGCCGCTATCCTCGCGACCTGAAACGCGACCTGCGGTTGTGTCGCGGGGAGGGCGTGGACGTGGTGTTCACGCCGGACAACCAAGGCATGTATCCCGGCGGCGAGACGGACAAGTTCAGCACGTTCGTCGTGGAGGAAGCGCTGTCGCAGGGCATGGAAGGCACCTCGCGTCCCACTCACTTTCGCGGTGTGGCGACGGTGGTGGCCAAGCTGTTCAATCTCGTTCAACCGCAGTTTGCCGTGTTCGGCGCAAAGGATTATCAGCAGGCCGCCGTGGTGCGCCGCATGGTCCGCGATTTGAATTTCCCGCTGCGGATCATCACCGCCCCCACCATCCGGGAGTCGGATGGCCTGGCGATGAGTTCCCGCAATAAGTATCTGGTCGGCGAGCTGCGTTCGGAAGCTTTGGTGGTCTCGCGCGCGATGCAACAGGCCCGCGATCTGGTGCGGCGGAGCGCCAAACCGGTGTCGGCCGCCCGGTTGAAGGCGGAATTGGCCCGCTTCATCAAAAAAACGCCCCATGCCCGGCTCGATTACGTGGAGTTTTTCCATCCCGACACGCTGCGTCCGCAACGCCAGGTTGCCAAAGGCTTGCACATGGCGCTGGCGGTGTTTGTCGGCAACACGCGCCTGATCGACAACTCGCCCGTCTAAGTCGCCTAATTTTCCCCGTCGGATTTCCTGTCTAACCTGCGTTTCATCAGGTTTTTGACTCCGTATTAACTACGACCGCAACTCCGTATTAGAGCTGATAGTCAGGAGAGGCTTTTCCATCTAATTTAGGCGACATTGCGAGCGTTACGGCAAAAATTGTTCAGTCTGATTTTGCCCGGACGGGTTGTGGGTGCCGGTGAGAAATCCACGATAGCCTCTAAGGCAGGTTTTCGCAATCCATAGATCTCAGCCAGGCTGCGCGTCGGCGGTCACGGGAACGCGGCGCAGCAATGTGATGATGTTAAATAACAAAGATACCTGCGCATGAAGTGCGGATTGCGATCCGGCGGCTTCTGGCTCATGGGGTGTGTACTCCTGGGCGCTGCGCTTTATACGTCTCCCGCCTCGGCGGCCTGTCTCCAGGCACCCTCCGGCCTCGTGGGCTGGTGGGCGGGTGACGGTTCGGTTTTGGATTTCGCGGGCACCAACAACGGCGTATTGCAAAGCGGAGCCACGGTCTCGGGCGTCGGGCAGGTCGGCAATGCCTTCACGTTCGACGGAGCCAGTAGCTACGTTCAAATCGCGGATTCCCCGGCCCTGAAGCAGACCAACCTCACGGTGGAAGCGTGGGTGAAGTTCACCTCGCTGACCTCCACCGTTTCCGTCGCTCCCGCAGGCGAGCAATATATCGTCTTCAAGCAGAACACCCGCAACGGCAATTTCGAAGGCTATTACCTCGGCAAGACTCGCATCTCGGGGACCGATCATTTCACGTTTCAAGTGTCGTCGGCCGCCGGCGCGACGGTCGAACTGGATTCGACGACGGCAATTGCCGCGGGTGTCTGGTATCACGTCGCGGCGGTGCGCGGCTCGAATTATGTGCAGCTTTTCGTGAACGGCGTGATGGAAGTGCAGGCGAGCGTCAGCTTCGCGCAGGATTACGGCACGTTGCCATTGTATTTCGGCACGTCGGGCCAGACGTTTTGGGATGGTAAATTGAACGGCGTGCTCGACGAAGTCTCGCTCTACAATCGCGCGTTGTCCGCCACTGAAATCTCGAATGTGTTCGCGGCAAACGCCGCCGGCAAGTGCAAGGGCGCGACCATCGTCACCCAGCCGTTGAGCCAGACCGTGAGCGTGGGCAGCAACGTCCTCTTCTCCACCAGCGCCACCGGTTACGGCACGCTGCGCTATCAGTGGCGTTTCAATGGGGTGAATGTCACTGGCGCCACCAATTCCAGCTACACCGTCGCCAACACCCAGGTCACCAACGCCGGCAGCTATGTGGTGGTGGTCACCAATACGCTCGGGGCGGCCACCAGTTCGGTGGCGGTGCTCACGGTCTTGATTCCGCCCTCCATTTCCGCCCAGCCGCAGAGCCGCACCAACGAATGCGGCAGCTCCGCCAGTTTTGCCGTCACCGCGGGTGGCACCGCGCCGCTGGGTTATCAGTGGTATTTCAACGGCGGCGCGATTTCCGGCGCGACGGCCAGCAGCCTCTCGCTCCCGAATGTCAGTGCCAGTCAACAGGGAAATTACGTGGTGGTGATCACGAACAGTGCGGGCTCGCTCACCAGTTCGCCGGCCGCGGTGCTGACGGTTGTGGATACCACTCCGCCGGTGGTGACGATGCTGGGCATCAATCCGATCACTGTGGAATGTCATGCGACGTTTGTCGATCCCGGCGCGACGGCGGGCGACACCTGCGCGGGTGCGCTGCCGGTGTTGACGAACAGCACGGTGAACGCGAACGCGGTGGGCAGCTACACGATTCGCTATATCGCGACGGATTCCGGCGGCAATTCCACCACCAACACGCGGACGGTTAACGTCATCGACACCACGGCTCCGACGGTGACGCTAAACGGCGCGAACCCGATGACCAACGAATGTCACGCTGCCTTCACCGATCCCGGCGCGATCGCCAGCGACATTTGCGCGGGCGGCCTCGGTGTGGGCGCCACCAGCACGGTGAACCCGAATGCGGTGGGGGTTTATACCATCAAGTATGTGGCTGCGGATCCGAGCGGCAATTCCACCACGAACACGCGGACGGTTTATATCGTGGATACCACCGCGCCGGTGATTACGCTCAACGGCGCGAATCCTTTGACCAATGAATGTCATGTCGCCTTCACCGATCCGGGCGCGACGGCGAATGACGGTTGCGCCGGCAGCTTGAGCGTCTCCGGCAGCGGGACGGTGAATGCCAATGCGGTCGGCACGTATATTTTGTCCTACACGGCGATTGACCCGAGCGGCAACTCCGTCACCAACACCCGCACGGTGGTGGTGGTGGACAAGACCGCGCCGGTGATCACGTTGAACGGTGCGAATCCGCTGACCAACGAATGTCATGTCGCCTTCACCGATCCGGGGGCAACGGCGAATGACTCGTGCGCCGGAACTCTTGCGATTGCGACCAACAGCACGGTCAATCCGAATGCCGCCGGAACTTACACCATCAAATATGTCGCGGTGGATCCCAGTGGCAATTCGGTCACCAACAGCCGTACGGTGGTCATCGTTGATACCGCGCCGCCGATCATTACTTTGAACGGCGCGAATCCGCTCACCAACGAATGCCATGCGGCTTTCGCGGACCCCGGTGCGACGGCGAATGATTCCTGCGCGGGCAGCGTGGGAGTGAACGCCTCCAGCACGGTGAACCCGGATGCGGTGGGGACTTACTCCATCAAATACGTCGCCACCGATCCTGCCGGCAACTCCGTCACCAACACCCGCACGGTGGTGGTCGTGGACAAGACCGCGCCGGTGATCACGCTGAACGGCGCGAATCCGCTGACCAACGAATGTCATGTCACCTTCACCGATCCTGGTGCAACGGCGAACGACTCCTGCGCGGGCAGCCTTGGCGTCAACGCGAACAGCACGGTGAATGCAAATGCCGCCGGCACCTACAGCATCACTTACACCGCCATTGATCCGGCGGGCAATTCGGTGACCAACACGCGCACCGTCGTAATTGTAGACACGACGGCGCCGGTCATCACGATTACCGGGGCGAATCCGTTCACGAACGAATGTCATGTGGCCTTCAGCGACCCGGGCGCGACCGCGTCCGATTCCTGCGCGGGCAGCCTTGGTGTCAACGCGAACAGCACCGTGAATGCGAACGCGGTCGGCACGTATGCGGTGACTTACACGGCGGTTGATCCGAGCGGCAATTCCGTGACGAACACCCGCACGGTGGTCGTCGTCGACCGCATCGCCCCGGTTATCACGATCAATGGCGCGAACCCGTTCACGAACGAATGTCATGTGGCCTTCAACGATCCGGGTGCGACCGCGAATGATTCGTGCGCGGGCGCGCTGAGTGTCAATGCCAGCAGCACGGTGAACGCGAATGCGGTTGGCACGTACTCGGTTGTCTATACAACGACGGATCCGAGCGGCAATGCGGTGACGAACACGCGCACGGTGGTGGTGGTGGATCGCACCGCGCCGGTCATCACGATTACCGGCGCGAACCCGCTGACGAATGAATGTCACACCGCCTTCGCGGACCCGGGCGCGACCGCGAACGATTTGTGCGCCGGCCCGCTGGGCGTGAACTCCAGCAGCACGGTGAATCCTGATGCAGCCGGCGTTTATGCGATCACTTACACGGTCACGGATCCCAACGGAAATTCGGCGACCAATACGCGCGTCGTTTACATCGTGGACACCACCAAGCCGCAGATTACCTCGCTGATTACCAATCTGACGCTGACGGTCAACGCCAACTGTCAGGGCGTGCTGCCCAATCTGACGACGAGCGATTTCATTACCGCAGCCGACAGTTGCAGCTCGGTTACGGTGACGCAATTCCCGCTGGCGGGAACCATTTATTCGCTCGGCACCACCAACCAGGTCGCGCTGACCGCCGTGGACACCTCCGGCAATACGAGCAATCGCTTTGTGAGTGTGATCGTGCCCGGCGCGCCGAGCATCATCACGCAACCCACCAATTTCACGATGCTTGCGAGCAACAGCACCACGATGAGCGTCGCGGCGTGCGGCATCGGCCAGCTCCGCTATCAATGGCGTCATGCGAACACGAATTTGCCCGGCGCGACGAACGCCTTGTTGGCGCTGAACACCGTGCGGACCAATGACGGTGGCAACTATGTGGTCGTAATCACCAACACGGCGGGCGCCATCACAAGCCAGGTTGCGGTGCTCACGGTGCTGCCGTATGGCATCATCACCGACCCGAATTTGAATGCGATCGTGATGGGGATGCTCGGAAAAACCACTTGCGATGTTTCCGCGCTGGATCTCGTCAATATCACCAATATTTACGCGCCCAACGCAAACATCACCAATCTCACGGGATTGTCCGCCGCGACCAATCTCGCGACGCTTTACCTCGGTGGCAACGCCATCGTGGACCTGACGCCGTTGCAAGGGCTGACGAGTTTGACAACGCTGTTCATCCAGAATAACAGCGTCACCAACCTCGCGCCGCTGGCGGGTCTCACGAACCTGAGTTATCTCGACGTGCGGTATAATCCTGTCGCCAGCTACGAATCCGTGGTCGGCGCGATGACCGGTCTCACGGATCTTTATCTCGGCGGCGATTCGGTCACCAATCTGTCGTTTGCGCAGAATCTGACCGCGCTCAAATTCCTGAGTTTGGATCACACCGCCGTCCTCGATGCGTCGCCGCTGGCGGGCTTGCCGAATTTGGCGGGCGTGGACTTTGGCTACGGCAATCTGACCAACGTGACGCAGGTGGCCCTGTTGACCAATCTGGACACGCTTTACCTGAGCGGCAATTCCCTGACCAACGTGGCATTTGTCACCAATCTCACGAAGCTCACGTCGCTGGTGCTGTGCAGTAACAAGCTCACCGCTGTGCCGCCGGTCGCCGCGCTCCCCAGCCTGAACAGCCTGCATCTCGGCGGCAACCGCACCATGGCGAATTACGCGGGCCTGACGGCGCTGGTCAATGTCACCAATCTCTGGGTCTCGGGCAATGCGATCAGCAACCTCGCGCCGCTGCAGACGTTGACGTGGCTGGGCTCCCTCAATCTGGATGACAACGCGATTCGCGATCCCTCGCCGCTCGCGGGATTGACCCGCCTCACGACGTTGAGCGCCGAGCGAAATCTGATCACCAACTGCGCGACGTTGTTGAACCTGACCAATCTTTCCTCCCTCTGGCTGGGTGGCAACTTCATCGGCAACGTGAATTTCATGGTGAAGATGACGCGCGTGACCGCCGCGGAACTGGACGGCAATCTCATTTCGGACATCTCGCCGCTGGGTTCGTTAAAACAGTTGAATTATCTGAGCCTGAAAAAGAATCTGCTTACTGACGGAACCTTTTTGTCGCTGCTGACGGACCTCATCGACCTGCGTTTGGGCAGCCAGGGCGCGCTGAATGACCTTTCGTTCCTGCCGGCGCTGACGCGGTTGTCGTACCTCGATCTGGATGGCAACCAGATTTCCGATCTTTCTCCGCTGTCTGGATTGACGAATCTGAAATTCCTCGACCTGAATACCAATCGAATCACGAGTGTGTCCGCGTTGATTGGGTTGACCAATCTGGCGACGCTCTCATTGCAACAGAATCGGCTGACGGATATCAGCCCGCTGGTCGCGCTCTCGGCGCTGGCGTCGGTCGATGTCCGCATGAACCTTCTCGACCTGAGCACCGGGTCGGCCGCCCGTTCGACGATGCAGACGCTCATCAATCGTTGTCCGCCGGTCTCGATACTTCCCGCGCAACCCGATACCGCGCCGACTCAGCGCACCGCGCCGGTGATCACTGTGTTAACGCCGCTGGCCACTCTGATCAACGGCACCTGGCCCATCGCCGCGAGTGCGACGTCGATCCTGTCCTTCTCGGTGTTGGACAATGGACCGACGAATGCGGCGCTGAACATCGGCGCGCAGTCTTCCAACAATTCTCTGATTCCCAATGCGGGATTGGTCCCGACCGCCGCCGGTAATCAGATGTGGAACTTGAGCGTGACGCCGAGCGCCATCATGTCCAACACCGCCACCATCACGATCTCTGCGACCAATGAGGTGGGCCTCAGCACGATCGTGTCGGTGCTGGTTACGGTGGTCACCCCGCAAACGGTTTCGGTGCCTGATCCGCATTTGAACGCGGCCGTGCGCACCAATCTCAACAAGCCCAGCGGCAACCTCACGACGCTGGACATGCTGTCCGTCATCGATTTGTCCGCGAGCGCTCTACAGATCACGAACCTGACCGGACTGGAATTCGCGGGCAATTTGTCCACGCTGGACTTGATTCAAAACTCGGTGGCGGACATCCGCTCCATCACGAATCTTCCCCGCCTGATTTATGTGAACCTCGTGTGGAACCGGCTTGACCTGTCCACCACCAACACGCCGGCCTTCACCGCCATTCGCGGCCTGACCAATCGCAACGTCGTCGTGCTGTATCTGCCGCAGCGTCAGGCGCCGGTCATTACGGCGAATTCGGTCTGGACGAAAGGCCCCGGCCACACCTCCAGTTTCTTCTTCACCGTCACCGACACCGTCGCCTCGAGCGCGCAATTGAAAGTCGGGGCGACCTCCTCCAACACCGGCTTGATTCCGAACGCGAATATCGGCGTGGCGCGTTATATCTACGAACCGTACTGGACGCTCACCGCGACGCCGATCACCGGCCTGACCGGCTCGACGGTCATCACGCTCACGGCCACGAACGATGTCGGGTTGTATAGTTCTTTCCCGGTGACGGTCAATGTCGTGGCGCCGGTGCCTCTGGCGGGTGGACCGCTCAATGGCTGGACGTCGTTGCCCTGGCTCACCAGCGCGAACGCGCCGTGGTATGTACAGAGCACCTATATGCACGGTGGCTTGCCGACGGCGCAGAGCGGCGCGGCGGGCGACGGCGAGGAATCCTGGTTGCAGACCACGGTGAACGGTCCCGGCACGCTCACGTTCTGGCAAAAAGTTTCGTCGGAAGCCGCCTTCGATTTCCTGGACTTCTATGTGAACGATGTCATGCAGACAAACTTCACGATTTCCGGCGAGGTGGACTGGCAACAACGCACCCTGGCCATACCGGCCGGAACCCAGACTTTGCGTTGGGAATACAACAAGGATAATTCCGGCAAAACCGGCGTGGATGCCGGGTGGCTGTCGGAAGTGAGTTTTGTCGGGAGCGGCCTCCGGCTCGAACTCGCGGGACCGCCGTCGAATGGCACGTCCGTGCTCATCCTGCGCGGCGATGTCGGCAATCGTTATCAAATCGATGCGTCCAGTAATCTGCTCAATTGGGGCTCAATTGTTATTCTCACCAACACCGCCACGAACACGGGCGGAGTGATGTCGTACACTGACACTGCACCCGTGGGCTCGCTCCGACGTTACTACCGCGCCAAGCAAGTGCCTTGATCGCGGGGTGCCTCCCCGCAAGTCCTCCTCCCGCCCGGTTTCAATTTAATTTTCCGTCTTCGATCCCGCCGGACGTTTAACCGGTGGGTGTACACCCCAGTATGCCTTCCCTGGTTTCGGTGGAAGGCTTTATTTGCCCGGGGAAACGATTTGTGGGGCTTGAGTCGGCGGGAGCGCGAGTCCCGCCGGCCGCGTGCCCCAGGGAATGAAAATTAAACGGCCTTGGCAAATTATGAAAAACATATCCAAAATACTCGCCAGTGTGGGAGTGCCTTTGTTTATAGCGGGTGTTGCCATCACGGTGATCCCCGGCAGTGTGGCCCCGGCTTTGACTCTGGCTTTTCCGGTAGGTGTATTTCTCCTCGGAATCGCCGGCATCACTCACTTGCTGCGAACGGAGTTTCTGAGCTTTGACCAGGATCAATTGACGCATGGTGGTTCCCCGGGAGACAACCGGCAGCACATCATACGCTATGACGTGGTGCCGCCGGAAGTGACGCATCACGAAACCGATCCCGCGCACGCTCATTAGGAAGTGCGAGGGCGAAGCGCGATGGAAAAATGGAGTCGCGAACGCTCCATTTCTCGTGGGGGAGCTATTCCGATTTAGTTTTGAAAATCAGGAGGTAAGGCACGGCGGCATGACCCTGGGTGTCTTTGAAGTTTTTAAATTTATCGCTGTTCAACCAGAACGCGTAGGTCTTTCCCGGGAGAAGTTTCACCTTCATGACGCAAGTTTTCTGGTCACTGTCGTAACGCGGTTTTTCCACCGACTCCGGCGTCGAGTTTTCCCAGGCGGACGACCAACTCCAGGTTTTGTCCGTCATGGGCTTGCTGTAGGTGACTTTGATTTCATAGTCACCGGGCGCGACGTCCCGGGCGCCGGATTCCGGGAGGGTTTTGACGACCACCGGCGGCATGGATTCGATCGACTGGCTTCGAGCAGTCACGGTTCCGAGCACGCACAGCGCGCAGGCGGCGAGTGTTCGCAGCAGGTTGGAATTTTTCATATCGGATTTTGAGTTGAGGGTTGACTGACAGTTTTCGTTAGGGTGCTTCCGGGGCCGGGGATTTGTCGGGCAGGCGGTAGCGGTAGTAGAGGGTCACGTTGTCTCCGGGAGGGATGATCTTATCGAGGACAACCTCGGTACGGCCGTTGCGCTCGCGGCGCTTTGCATTCTCGGATAAGTCGAGCAGCTCCGCGCCAGTCGGTAATTGATGCACTTCGATCCGGCGGGTGTGGACGCTCGCGTTGGGCGAGTGGGTGAATCGATAAGTGTAGATGCCGGGGCGCGAATCCTCGTCCACCTTGTTTCGCATGATGCCATCGGCGGCGTAGGTCAGGATGCCGCCTGGCCCGATCGGTTCGCGCAACGGGATTGAGGTAAGGAATCTTCCGTCCTGATGGATTGAACTAAAGGGCAGGATATTTCCTTTCTCATCGTACGTGTGCCGGAGTTCGACAATGTCTGAATTGGCGAATTGGATCTGCTTCTGCGGCTCCGGCCCCTCCACGACTTCCTGAATGACGTTCCGAAAGCGGCTCGTGCCGTCGGACTGCAAATCCTCGATCACCACCTGAACATTGGGCGTGGCATGGGGGTCAATTTTCGCCAGGTCAATGTCCGCCTGTGCCAGCCAGGCCGTGAGCAGGGAAGGTGATTGTGATTGATTGCCGACGGGCGGAGTCCCCGGGGCGTAACCTGGAAGCGGCAAAGGGATTCCTGCCCGCCGGGCGGCCTCTGCCTGGGCTATCTGCGTTGCCCTTCGTTGCTGTGCCGCCCGGGTCCGCTGGCTCGCCGGGATGGCGATCGACAGCAGGATGGCTATGACCGGAATCGCCAGCAGCATCAGGATGATCGTTGCGATGACGGCCACGATTTTCCACGTGTTGTTCACGGGCTGCCGTGGTGCGTCGGGCAGTCCACCCCGTGCTCGCGCCGCAAACGCCTCGCGAATCTCGCGCTGGCCCAGCACCGCCAGCGCCCAGATGCCGATCGGCAGGCCGACGAGGTTTCCCGGCGGTATCAGCATCGCCAGCACGCTGCCGAACAGGGCGAAGCCGCGCAGTTCCAGGCGTTTCATCCTGAGCCCCGCCGACAGCATGACGCCGCCAAAGACGAACGCGGCGATCGGCACCATCAACGGCCAGCGGGGTGCGGGGCTGGCAACCCCAACAAACCAAAGCGCAAGCAGGAGGAGTGGCAACACCGCCCAATTGAGCAAGCCCGCGAGTATCAAGCCCAGGGCGGGCGGGCGCACGCGATCCCACGCATCGGCGTGGGGCGAGGCGGGCATAACTGGCGGAACTTTATCCGGGCGCCTGCCGCCGCCTTCGGTGCGGGCGATGTTTTCCACGTCCGTTTTGACTTCGCTTACGTGCTGGTAGCGCCGGGACGGTTCTTTCTCCAGCGTGTGCAACACAACTTCGTCAAGCCGCACGTCCACTTGAACCCTTTCCGACGGCGGCGAAAACTTGCCGAGCGGCAGTTCACCGGTGAGCAATTCGTAAAACACGACGCCGAGCGAATAGATGTCCGCGCGATGATCCACCTCCTGCGGACGCTCGACCTGTTCCGGCGCCATGTAATGGGGCGTGCCCATTACGTCGCGGACTCCGGTCAATTTCAAGTCGCGCGGTTCGAGCCCGAGAATTTTCGCGAGGCCGAAGTCGGCGATTTTCACGCGGCCCTTTTTGTCGAGCAACACGTTCTCGGGTTTGATGTCGCGATGAACGACGCCTTCGTCGTGGGCGAATTGCAGCGCCGCGCATATTTGCGGGACGATCTGCAGCGCCTCGCTGGTCGAGAGTTTGTTCGCGCGCTGGACTTGCCGCAGATTCGCGCCGTCCACGAACTCCATGAGGAAATAATTCAGCCCTTGCGCCTGTCCGAAGTCGTACACGGCGACGATGTTCGGATGATTCAGCTTGGCGAGGGCGCGCGCCTCGCGATTGAAGCGTTCGGCGAACCCGGCATCGTTTCCCGTTGCCGGCGGCAGGATTTTCAAAGCAACGAAACGATCGAGGCCCGGTTGCCGCGCTTTGTAAACGGCCCCCATGCCGCCGCGGCCGAGTAACTCAAGAATCTGAAGTTGTGGAAAGAGTTCAGCGAGTTTTGCTGGATCAGGCAGTTCGCCTGGCGAACTCGCACCCGGCGTTGCGTTGCTGCCGGGCTGCGTGCCCAGGGCCACTTTCATCAGGCATGCGCCGCATAGTCCCTCCGGCGCATCCGCTGCCAGCGTCGCCCCGCATTCTTTGCATACTGGTGTCGTATCCATAGCAATAACTGCCTTCACCCCCTACAGAAGCAAAAACTCTCCAAGGTTACAGGGAATTTTGCAGAACGAATTGCACGTCCAAATCACCGCAACCGCGACCCCTTCCGTGTGAAGGAAGTGCTCTAGCTCTGGCACTCGCCGTCACCCCGCCAGGGCGGAAAACAACGCGCGAATCTCCGCCTCCACTTCCTCGGGTCCGACAACGGTTTCCGCAATCTCTTCGCGCAACAATTCCCGGTAGCGCTGCCGCAGTCGATGCACGGCCACCTTCACCGCGCCCTCACTCATGTTCAAATCCTTACCGATCTCCGCATAGGCAATCGAGCGCCGCTCGCCGGTGAGCGTGACCTTCAATTTCTCGAACAGTTCTTTTTTATCCTCCTGTTCGTATTCCGCGCGGAGGCGCGCCAGCACTTGATCCAGCAGCGTCAAGGCCCAGCGTTGTTCAAAAATCTTTTCGGCGGTCAATGAATCGGCGGGATCAACGCCCACGGAGGTTTCGGTGGATTGAATGTCGATGGGAATGAGCACCTGATGCCCGCCCCGCTTTTGCGCGCCCGCCTTGTCCCATTCGTTGGCGAGAAAATGTTTCAGCGAGGCGAGGAGAAACGAACGAAAGCGTCCGCGCGCGGGATCCACCGTGCCTAGGTAATTTTTGGCCAGCAGCCGCGCGAAGAATTCCTGCGTCAAATCCTGCGCATCGTGAGGGCCATGACCCTGCCGTCGGACAAACGCGAAGATGGGTGGCCAGTATGCGCGGCACAGTTTTTCCAACGCCTCCCGCGCATGAACGGAGTCATTCGACCCCGCCGCCACGACCACGCTCCATCGCGTCGCCGCAAATTTCGCGGCTTCAGGGGGTGTGGAAACGGAACCTGGCGTCGAGGAAGGCATCGCCCCTCATTACACAATCCTCCGTGGCGTGCGCAATACCAACGTTCGGAGAAACAACCGTCCCGCCGCCCGCTTCTCACACATCCTGAATCATGCTCGCACTCGCGGCTTCCTCGCGTTTGCGATCGCGGCGTTCCCAATACCAGGCGATCCAGATACTGATTTCGTAGAGGATCAACAGCGGAATCGCCATCAACACCTGCGTGATGACTTCCGGCGTGGTGAGCACCGCGCCGAGCACGAAGGCGATGACGATGACGTAACGGCGTGCCGCCTTCAAAATCGAATAGCTCAGAATGCCCATCTTGACCAATGTCAAAATGATCACCGGCATTTCAAAACCCAGGCCCATGCCGAACATGAATTTGCAGACGAAACCGATGTATTCCTCCGCGCGCCATTGGGTCGCCTTGAAACCGAACCAGACCGCGTACTCCGCGGATACAGCCAGCGCGGTGGGGAGCATAATGAGATAGCAAAAGGCCACTCCCGCGAGAAACAAACCCGCGCCAAAGGTAAGGCCCGAGTAGATGTATTTTTTCTCCCGCATCCGCAGCGCGGGGAAAACAAAGTGCGCCACGAAATAAAATATGAACGGCGACGAAATTGCGAGGCCGCCGTAAAAGGCGATCTTGGTGGCCACGATAAACGCCGACACCGGCCCAAGTGACACGATATCGATCGGATATTCCTGCGTGGGCGCCTTGGCTTCCACCGTCGGCGCGAGCGCCAGCACTTGATTGGTGCCGATGGTGATGGGCACCAGGTCGAGCCGCAGATGCTGGTTGGTTCCCGCCAGCGCGGACAGCGCGTCGTTGGTGCTAGTGGAGAAAACCGCAAGCTGGTTCGTCCCCAGCATGAAGCGAACGGTCTGATCGTGAGGATGCGTGGCAATCGGCGCCCGATGCAGCGGCCACACCAGGACTTTGAAAACATAATTGCCCGCGAAGAAACACACGAGCATTGCAATGCCCGCAGCCGCGATGCTTTTGATGAGCACCCAGCGCAGATCCTCGAGGTGCTCGAGGAAGGATTTTATTGGGCCGCCTTCTTCCTCGTCTAAATCCTGAAGGCGGTCCGAGGCGGAATCATCCATGGCAGGAACCGCTCAGCGACTCACGCTTTGGAGGCGGGAGTGGATGGCGAGACGGCCTGCTGCGGCTCGGTCGGGGTGGCGGGCGGCAAAGTGCGGGGGGCTGGAGGCGTCGGGGGATGGTCATCCATCGAGCTGTGCAATTCGTCGGTCACATCGCGCGTGGCCTTCTTGAATTCCTTGATGCCTGTTCCCAAACCTTTGGCCAACTCCGGCAGTTTCTTGGCGCCGAACAAAATCAAGACGAGAGCGAGGATCAGGATGATCTCGCCGCCACCGAGGTTAAACAAAGCAAACATGGAATTCATAATATCGGCGATTTGACGCCGAGACTAAGTTAAGCCTTCATTCTGAAAGAGTAAAGGCCCAAAGTCGCGGAAAATCCCCCCGTCTTTAGTATTAGTAAACCCTTGTTTGAACGCCAGATTTCGGCGTGTAATCGGGCTAAAAAACGACCACGGCGTCAGGCCCCGCGAGGCCTGACGCCGTGGAAATGATTCGGAACGGTATTACGGTTTGGCCGGAGGCGTCAGCACGATGAAGTCATCGCGACGGTTCATCTTCCAGGCGGCTTCGTCGTGGCCGGGATCGGCCGGCTTGTCCTTGCCGTTGCTGATGGTGTCCACGGTCGTGGCGGCGATGCCCATCCCGACGAGGATCTCGCGCACAGCCAAAGCACGGCGCTCACCCAGCGAGCGATTGTACTCTTCGGTGCCGCGCTCATCGCAGTTGCCTTCGACCAGGACCGCAGCGGTCGGATTTGCTTTCAAGTAATCAGCCACGGCCGAAACCTTTGATTTTTCAGAATCCTTAACCACTGCACTATCGAACTCGAAATAAACCGTGTCGCTTTTGAGAATATCAATATTGTGATTCCATCCGGCATGGCCATTTGGGTCATTCGGAGGGATGCCACCGCCAGTGGCAGGATCGTAAGTCGACTTTGCAGTCGCTCCGCCGTCGGGCGTAATGCCTCGACCCGCGTTGGGATCGGCAAAGGGGCCGCCACGAGGATCATTTACTTTTCCCGCTTTCTGTCCAGGCAGCGGAGTAACGTCAACAGGTTTCTTCTTGCAGCCAGATGCTGCCATCGCGAGCACCAGACCTGCTACCAGCAGGTTGGCAAACTTCATCAGTTTCATAGTTTATCTTTCGTGGAACGGGCTTATCGGGCCCAGCTGGGTTGTGATTGCGAGCTAATTCCCGAAATTCGGGAAACATCTTTTACTTGTTTGGTGGGCACGTCAAGCAGAGAGAGCACATAGCTTCCGCCCTTGCGGCGCGCGAGAATCACCGTGCGGGAGTTCGGCCCCCACGACGGATCTTCGCCGGTCACCAAACCCGTCGCGGTTCCTCCCGCGGCGGGAACAACACAAATCTGAAAGTCGCGATACTGCACCGTGAAGGCGATCCACTTGCCGTCCGGCGACCAATCGGGCTCCGACGGGCTCGGCATGCCGCTCGTCGTGATGATGGAGGATTGACCGCCCGAGGCGGAAACCTTTCGCAACGCGCGGCGCTCGCGTTCCTTGCCGGCGTAGCAAATCCATTTGCTGTCGGGCGACCAGCACGGCGAGGACTCATCCTGCGGCGACTTCGTGAGCCGCTTCATGTCGCTGCCATCAGCATCGCACACGTATAAATCCGTCCAGCCATCCTTGCTCAAAATCATTGCGACCTTGCCATCCGGCGCGGCGGCGGGACTCATGTTGGAGCCGGGAAAGCGGGCGAACACTTTGCGCGCACCGGTGGAGAGGTCCTGATAAAAGATATCCACGTGATCGAGCCGGTAGGACGTGTAATAAAGCGCGAGCTTGCCCGGCACCCAGCACGGCGCGGCCACGCGGCTGCCGTCTTTCGTCACCGCCTGTGCGTTGTGGCCGTCGAAATCCGCGATGTAAATTTCGCTGCCACCGCCGGTCTCGGCTTTGAACGCGATTTTGCTCTGGCCGATGCCGGTGCGCCCAATGGACTGCAAGAAATCATCCGCGAAGGTATGCGCCTGTCGGCGGATGCTCGCGCCCGAGTACGCCTTCGAAACCTTGGTGCTGTTTTGGATTTTATCCACGACGCGTCCCTGCAAATCCCCGGCGCTGCTGCCGCTAATCAGAAATTGGGCCGCTTCGGCGTTCGTGAAAGCGAAGCCTTGGACATACAGATCGAACCGCAGCACTTCGGCGGCTTCGCCCGTGATGCCAGTCATCGAAACCAGGATGGGTGGTTCCGTCCCAGGAGTATTCTGGCGTTTGGTAACGGTGACGGAATCGGTTTGTGAAAAGGCCGTTCCGCCCAAAGTTGCCAGAGCGAGGACGATTAAGATTCTATTTAACTGCATAAATTTTTTATCCCGTGCCGCGTTTTGAAGCGACGTTAAAGTTAATGGTGACGGTGCGTTCGTCATCTTTTGAGGCGGCCGGCAAAGGCAAGGTCATCTTTACGCGCCGGAGCGTGACTTGCACAGATTGATCCACGGAGGAATTCCCCGAGGAACGAAGAACCCGGGATCGTACTACCGTGCCATCGCGGGCAATCGTCACCGATGCCGCAACAGTCGCGTCATTATCAGTGACGCCATCGGGCAATATCCACGCATTTTCGTAAATCGTTTTCAGGCCTTGCAGAAAATTTGCGTACGGCACTCCACCACCGCCCGGACCATCGAAGACGATGGTCGTGCTGCCAGCGCTTCCCTGCTTGATGCTGTTGACCGCGCTGCCGAACGAGTTGGCCAGCGTGCGGCGCCTGTCCGCCATCCGCTTCTCATATTCTTTGGCTTCGCGGGCGTCCGCTTCCTCCTGCGCACGTTCCGCCCGTTCTTTCGCCAGTTCGCGGGCCTTTTTGTCAGCGTCCGTATCCTTGGGTCGCGTCACGATCGTGGTGCTGACTTCCGGACGGCGTTTCTTCACTTCCTTCTTCTCCGTCGCGGTTTCGAGGGATTCCGGGTCGGGCTTTTTGTCGGCCGGCTTGACGGTATCCTTCGGCGGATCCGGCTCGCGCACTTCTTCGCGCTTCACTTCCGGCGGTTTGGGCTTGGGAGGCTCCGGATCCGCCGCGCGAGGGGCGGGTGGAGGCGGTGGCGGGGGCGCCGCACCGCGAGGATCACCGCCACCCTGGACTTTATCGTCCGTGGTGATCATAGGAATGAACGTCAGCGCCGGCCCGGTATCGTCGGGCTTGTTGCGCGACATCAGAAAAGCCGGGCCCACCATCAAGATCACCAGCAGCGACAGGTGAAAACCGGTCGAGGCGAGGACGCATTTTTTTTGCAGGCGATCCATCAGCGTTTGGGCGGTTCCATGCGAACCGAGAAACGGGTGATCTTGTTTTTCTGACAGCGATCCATGATCGCCGCCACGTTTTTCCACGGGCCATTTTCATCCGCGCGGATGTAAACAACGATCTGTGGATTCTCGTGAAAATCCTTTACCAGTTCGGACTCCAACTGCCCGAGCGACATCGCCATCTTGTCGAGGCGATACTCGCCCGACTTGCTGATCTCGACCGTGCGGATGTCTTTTTTATCGACGGGCTTGTCCACCGCGCCGCCCTTGGGGAGGTTCATCGGCAGGCTTTGCTCGAGCAGCGGCGTGGTGATGATGAAGATGATCAGCAACACGAAGGCAAGGTCGAGCAGCGGCGTGATGTTAATCTCGCTCAGCGTGACCAGGGCACTGCGTTGTGAAAATCGGCGCATGCTAATTCAGTTCGTCATCCAACCCGTTGGTTCATTTTTGATCGCGGTTATTTCATTGGACGGAAATGCCAGACATTGACTCCCTTGTCATCCCGTGATCTGCATTCCGTCAGACCGCACTCGTCGTCGCCCGCCGTCCTAGCTCTCGTCCAGATACTCCGTCTCCATCTTCGACACCAGGGCCTGCGCAAAGTTGTCCAGTTCGACCGTCAGGACGCGCAGGTTATGAACGAGCCAGTTGTAGCCAAACATCGAGGGAATCGCCACCAGCAGGCCGGCGACCGTGGTGATCAAAGCAGCGGAAACACCCGGCGCCATGGCCGCCATCGAGGCGTTGCCCTGCTGCGCGATGTGACCGAACGTGCTCATGACGCCCCAAACAGTACCGAGCAATCCCAGGAAGGGAGCGCCGCTGACGGCAATCGCCAGCACGATGAGGCCGGACTCCAGCTTGAGCGATTCCTGGGCGACGGTGTTTTCGAGCGAGCGTTTCACATGCTCCATGCCCTTGAGGGAAACGAAGCGCTTGCGGCCGCTGCCGTCAGGATTTTTCAACCGCGCATCCAGTTCGAGACTGCCGGCTTGATAAACGACGAACAGGGGACAGCCCTCGACCTGCACCCGACGGTCGAAGACATCGAGCACGTTTTTCTGGGTGTCGTACTCCGTGCGGAAAAGCTGGTTGAGGTTTTTTGCCCGGCGCATCTGGAGCGCCTTGGCGATCATCACGGACCACGCCACGATGGAAAAGATGGCGAGAAAGACGATGATCGCCTTCGCTTCGAACGTGGACTGCCTTAAAATATAAAGCAGTTCCGGCTCATTACGCGCGGCGCCAGCAACAGTAGCAGCTAGAAAAAAAGGTGCGTTCATTCCGACACGATCTCACGATAAATCCGCGAACTTGGTCGTGAGGAATAGAAGCGCCCAAGCGGAAATTGTTCAAAAACCAACCCAAAAAATTGCCAACAAACAAAGTGTTAACACTGTCGCGGAAAATTGCAAAAGGAATTTTGACAAATTTGCAAATTATTTTTGCCGCCTGCGTGAGCACTGCGCCGCGCCGATTTTTCAAGGGTTTGCTGAATCACTCATCACTGTCGCGACGGCTTGGCAAGAAGTTTCAGTGGCGCGATTTTCCGAGCTGAACGCCATCGGCAACCGAGAAAAAATTTCCACCGAGACACACGTTCGCAAAGTTTTTTAATCGTGCTCGTACGGGATGAGGCCACCCAATTGCCCCAATTCCCCATTCGACATTCGAAACCGGCATTCGAACTTCCAACAGGTGCGAATGACTGCGAATTGCTTCAAGCCCTCGCCGATTTTATCGCGTCCCATTTCGACTGTGGCAAGGGTCCAAATTGGGTTCGTTTTTCGCCATCGGCAACCATAAAAATTACACAAGCTGTTACATATTAGTAAGTTATGGCTTTTGATAGTTGGCTTCGTTTGGTAAAATTTACAATTCGCAGCCGGTCCGTTGCGCCGCCAACCACCCGGGCGATCCATCTTTCGCCATCTCTAAAATATAATGTCAAAGATCATCGCTCCGCCCGGACATGCATTCCGAGCCGAGTGGTCCCACGTGCGGGACCAACTCTGCGACCTTACCTGCGCCCCAGAACATTGCAAGGGGTAGAAACGCCAAAAACACGAAATAAATCAGCAAGGTCGGCAAAATCGGAAATCCCGGAAGGTATTTTTCTTTGCCGATACAAAAATGGAGCCTCGAGCCTACCGCGCTCAAGATCCCACCGCGTAAAACCCGCTTTTATTCGCCGAGAAATAATGACTTGCCACAGCCCTTCGCGGCCAGTATTGTTCCCAGCCTTTTTGATGCACCCATAGCTCAATTGGATAGAGCGTCTGACTACGGATCAGAAGGTTTCAGGTTCAACTCCTGATGGGTGCGCCATTAATATGCGCGTCGGCTTCGCTCAGAAAAGCGTGGGTTAGCCGGTCGAAACCTGTCCGATTCACCTCCAATCGCCTGCTCCACCGTAAATTGCCGCATTTCACAACCAGCACGAGGCAAAATCATCGAGCCTACGTCGCTAAATCGGATGTGCGGGACCGATGGTCATGGTAGTCGCCGATTTAGCCGCCAACCTGTCGAAGCCAATCGCGCATGAAAACGCCAACGCGTTCAATGTCGTCCATGGAAAGTTGGCCGCTGTGCATGATCACATTTCGGGAACGCTCCAACGATTTGAAGATTTGACGCACCCAGTCAATGTCGTGCAGCAAGTCTTCAAATGACGACCAGTCGTAGTTCATTGAAACCTGCCGACTATAAAACCGTTGCTTTTGGGCCCATTCTGGCGAGTGTTCCTCGTGTGAAACTTCTGGAGCGAATTACCGTGGAACCGGGCAAGTGTGGCGGGCAGCCATGCGTCGGGGGAAAGCGGATGCGGGTCACGGACCCTGCTTGAACTCCTGAGTCACGGGGCGAGTCACGAGGAGATTTTGGCGGACTATTCCTTTCTTGAACGCGATGATATCCTGGCGGCCATCGCTTACGCTTCACGGTTAACGGATCATGTCGTGCTCACCGCCGCGTGAATTTTCTGGTGGACAACCAGCTCCCGGAGGCGCTTGATAGCCACGCGAGAAATTTCAGTCTGATCCTCCTAGTCGCAGGGGCTTACCGGCCAACTTCACTACATGAATTTGTCAGCGTGTCGCATGCTTGCATTCCCCCCCCCCGCGCTCACTCCGGCGAGGCGGAATGAGCGCGGCGGGATTGTTTTAGGACAACGCGTGGGTCGCGTGCGTGATGGCACCGCCCGCGCGCAACGCGGCGGCGACGATGGCCGACTCGGTGAGTTCGGCGTCGGTTGCGCCGGCTTTGCGGGCGTTGGCGGTGTGAATTTCGATGCAATAAGGGCACTGTGTCGTGACGGCCACGGCCACAGCGATCAATTCCTTGTATTTCACGGGAATCGCGCCTTCGGCGACCGCCAGTTTGTCGAACGCCCAGAACGCCTTCATTACTTCCGGCGCGAGTGCGTTCATCTTCTTGATCCGGCCGAGATTTTCTTTGTTGTACATAGGGGAGCTTTCTTTTGGGGGGCGGCTTAAATCCGGGTGGCGACCACTTCGAGATATTCTGCCGGGACTTCGGTATGGTAAGGGTGCTTGGCGACGTTGTGCAGGGTTTGCAATTCAACCAAATCCCGCCGCAACGCTGCCTGACCTTCCTCGGTGAGCGAGGCGAAGGCGCGGAGCGTCGGGCCATAGTATTTGCGGAAATGCTCCACCGTCTCCGCCGGACGGAGCGGATAGCGCATCATCGCCATGCGGCGCGTCATGCGGATGTCGGTGAAGCCGGTTTGGAGACGCTTCTGGACGATGGCTTCCATTCCCCATTCCATCGGGGAAGGCACCCCGGCCGGGGGCGGCGGCAAATGGGCCTTGAAGACCTTGAACATGCTGCCGATGAAACCTTCGGGTGTCCAATTCGCCAGCGCGATCCGACCGCCGGGCTTCGTCACGCGGTGCAATTCGGCGGCGGCCACCGCAGGTTGCGGGGTGAACATGACGCCGAACATGCTGACCGCCAGATCGAAGCTTTCGTTCGGAAGCGGCAGCGCTTCGGCGTCGCCCTCCTGGAATTGGATGTTCAATCCGGCCTCGTCGGCGCGGCCTCGGGCCTGCTGAAGCAGATTGGCGGCGATATCAATGCCGGTGACCACGCATCCGCGATGGGCGGCGATCACAGCGAGGTTTCCGGTGCCGCAAGCCACGTCGAGCACGCGAGCGCCGGGGAGCAACGGCTGGTGCTCCATAAATTCCCCGGCGGCGCCTTCAATGCTGCGGGCGATCTGGCCGAAGTCACCGGATTCCCAGGTGGCTTTCTGCCGGGCTTTGATGGCGGCGAGGTTGGGGATCGCCGGTGAGTGAGGAGTCGTCGTTTCTTTCCGTTCAGTTGATATTGTTTGCATAATAGTTTCCGGTTGTTGTTACGGGAACACCATGCCGGAAAGGGAAGGAGCCTGCTTGGCTGCCCGGTTCAATCTTTTGACTGTAAAGGTCAGGCAGCGACCAAAATTTCCTGCCGATAAGCCATCGGTGGCACTCCGTAACGCGCCTTGAATGCGCGACTGAAATGCGAGACATCCTCGAAGCCGCTTTCGAAGGCAATCTCGGTCACATTCATGGGCGAGTTACGCAAGAGCGTGGCGGAATGGCTCAGGCGCCGGTGCAGGAGCCATTTACCTGGCGACTCGTGGAATTGCAGTTCGAATTCACGCTTGAACGACGAGAGACTGCGATGACACATCTTCGCGTATTCTTCCAGCGAGAGGTTGTAGCGAAAATTTCCCTCCATGACTTCCGCAATGAGCGGCGCCTCACTGGCTCCGATGCGATGGAAATAGGACGCGAGTTCGGAATTGGTGCCCCCGGTGAGAACGCTCATCACCAATTCCTTGAATTTAAGGCGAACCAGCGGCTCGGATGGCTTTTGTTCCGCCGCGAGGTATGTGCGCATGGATTGAAACAGGGCGTCCAGCGCCGCATCGTGTTCCACGCGCAAGGCGGGGCCGGCGGAGTGACTCGGGACCGGGGCGAGGCTCAGGGTCTGGTTTAGTTCGCGCACTGTGCTGCGCATCAGCGCGTCGGGAATGAAAAGCATCAGCAGACACACATCCACTTCGAGGTGCTGTTCGACAATGGTCGCGCCCTTCTTGAAATACAGCGTCTCCCCCGGGTTCGCCCGCCAAATGCCCTCTGGCGTGTGCCAGGTTTTTCGGCCGGTGACAATGTGGACAAGATAATCCGTTTCGGTCCAGTTTGGGAGCAGCCTGGCGGTCACGCCGCAGGTGTATTCCGCAAACAAAAAATCGCCAATCTCGAGCTTGCTGTAGCTCGGGTTCGCGCGCACGGCATTGTATAAATTAATCATAATGACCTCGGGATTTGATCGGCGCCAGTTTATGCCACGGAGGAGCGGTTCCGGAATGGAACTTTAGTTCCATTCCACACCGATTTCATCCGCGCAAGAATGAGAGTCGGCATTTGACATCGGGAATTTGGCCAGTACTCTGATGCTCGCATTTTCACAAAGCATGTGTTTAGTGTAGATTGAACCGTGGCTGAAAAAGACGATTATCTGGCAGAAATCCTCGTGGATCTTGGTTTTGTCTCTCCCGACCGGGTGGAAGAGCTGAGAACCGAGGCGGCTTCCGCAGGCGTGGGCGTCGTGGATTTGATGCTGGCGAACAAGGTGGTTCGTCCCGAGGACGTGACCCAGGCCAAGGCCGCCCACTTCGGCGCCGAAGTCGTCAACCTTGGCGCCATCCGCATTCCCGACGATGTCATCGCCGCCATTCCCCGTCATATCGCGAAGAAGTACCGCGTTATTCCCGTATTTCGTCACGAGAATACGTTGACGGTGGCGATTCCCGATCCCTCTGATATCAGCACGGTGGACAGCTTGCAGCATTTGCTCAACATGGAGATCACGCTCCAGGTTGCCTCGGAGCCGGATATTGAGGCTGCGCTGGCCCATTATTATGCGGACCAGGGTGGCAGCATGGCGGCGCATCCCGCCTTTCAAAAGGTCATCCAGGATCTCACTGAAGAGCATGTCGAGGTCACTGCTGCGGCTGAAGGTGCGGTGGTGGAAAAGGACGCTCCGCTCATCAAGCTGGTCAATTCCCTCATCATCGAAGCTTTCAAAATGCGGGCCTCGGATATCCATCTGGAGCCGCTGGCCAAGAAATTCCGCCTCCGCTATCGCATCGACGGCGTGATGCATGAGGTAAAATCACCGCCCAAGCGTCTCCAGGCCGCGATCGTCAGTCGTTTGAAGATTCAGGCGAACATGTCGATCTCGGAACATCGTATTCCGCAGGACGGCCGTATTCAGACCCAGGTGAGCGGCAAGGTGATCGATTTGCGTGTTTCGTGCCTCCCGACCAACCATGGCGAAAGCATCGTCATGCGTATTCTGGATAAGGAAGGGTTGCGCCTGGGGCTTCCGGAATTGGGCTTTTTTACGGACGATCAACAGACCTTCGAACGTTTGATCGGTCTGCCGGACGGGATTCTGCTGGTCACCGGCCCCACGGGTTCCGGGAAAACGACCACGCTTTATTCCTGTCTGCACTTCATTAATCGTCCCGACCGCAAAATCATCACGGTCGAGGACCCCGTCGAATATTTGCTGGCCGGCATCAATCAGGTGCAGGTGCACGAAGCGGTCGGATTGAACTTCTCGATGGCGTTACGCGCGATTCTCCGTCAGGCGCCCAACGTGATCATGATCGGGGAAATTCGCGATTTGGAAACGGCGTCCATCGCCATCAATGCGTCGCTCACCGGTCACTTGGTATTCTCCACCCTTCATACCAACGACGCGCCCAGCGCAGTCACCCGTCTAATCGACATCGGCGTGAAGCCGTTTTTGGTTGCCTCCTCGACCCGTGCATTGATGGCGCAACGCCTCGTGCGCAAGATCTGCAAGCAATGCGCGGCGCCCTCCATGCCGACGGACGCGGAAATGCGGACGCTGGGCCTGGATAGTGTGTCCACCCAGGGCAGCAACTTCATGAAGGGCAAGGGTTGCTCCAACTGCTCCAATACCGGTTACCGCGGCCGGTTCGGTGTCTTTGAGATTTTCCTGATCGACGACGAGGCGCGAAAATTGATTTATGAGAAGGTGCCGTCTTCCGTGTTGCGGGTGCGCGCGCGGGAAGCGGGCATGCGGACGTTGCGCGAAGACGGCATTCGCAAGGTGCAGTCGGGCATGACGACCGCGGAAGAAGTCATCCGCGCGACCGTCGGGGACGTGGAGTGAAGTAACCTGAGTGTCATGGATGGTCCTTTCCCGTCGGGCCGGGGCTGAAAGTCCGGTGTGACGGGTGGCCTTGAGGGCTGTCCATATTGGTATAAACGCAAGGCGTCATTTTGATTTAGACGGGATTTAAGCATGTCTTACTCGATGTCCGATCTGTTGCAGTTGATGGTCTCGGAAGGATCGTCCGATCTCCACATCCGCGTTAACATCCCGCCGACCATCCGTGTGCACGGCATTTTGCATCGGGTGGAAGGCCCGCCGCTGACGCCCGAGGACTCCGAGGAGCTGATGCGCAGCATTACCTCCGAGGATCACATCCAGCACGTGCGGGAGCGCGGCGGCGCGGACTTTGGTTTCGCGTTTGGCGAGATGGCGCGTTTCCGCGTCAGTGTTTTCAAGGAAAAGGGCAACTTCGGGATGGTGTTGCGGCAGATTCCCAGCAAGCTCCTCACCATGGAGCAGATCGGCCTGCCGCCCGTCGCCAAGGAGTTGTTGTACAAGCCGCGCGGTCTCATCCTGGTGACCGGCCCCACCGGTTCCGGCAAGACAACGACGCTCGCGTCGATGATCAATATCATCAATGAAGAGCGCGACGAGGCGCATCTGATCACCATTGAGGATCCGATCGAATATTACCACAAGCACAAGAAAGCCGTCGTCACCCAGCGCGAAATCGGCGTGGACGTGCCGAACTTCGCCGAAGCGCTGCGGCGCGCGTTGCGCCAGGACCCCGACGTGATTCTGGTCGGTGAAATGCGCGATTTGGAAACGATTGACGCGGCCATCACCGCGGCGGAAACGGGTCACTTGGTCTTCGGCACGCTCCACACCACGGGCGCGGCCAAGACGATTGACCGTATCGTCAACGCCTTCCCCACCAACCAGCAGGAACAGATTCGGATCCAGCTCTCCACGGTCATGCAGGCGGTCATCTCGCAGTTGCTGATTCCGCGGGTGGACAAGCCCGGCCGGGTGGCGGTGTTTGAAATCATGGTGAACACGCCCTCGATTGCGGCGCTGATTCGCGATAACAAGACATTTCGTATCCAATCCGATATTCAAACCGGCGCGAAATACGGCATGGTGACGCTGGACGGCTACCTGATCGAAAAGTATCTTGCGGGCATGATTGCGCGCGAGGAGGTCATTACGAAGGCGCAGGACCCCGTCACGATCCAGCAAAAACTCCAGGAACTGGAACTCGCGGCGGCCGTGGGCGGCGACGCGGGCGGAGCGGCGGCGCCGCCCAAGGCCTGAGCGTAATTTATTTTTATGTCCGAGGAAGTTTCAAACCCGCTGCTGTCGTTGATCAGGGAGCAAGGTCTCATCGACGATTTGCAATATGAGGAAGTGTCGGGCGAATTCAAACGCACCGGCAAACCGGTGGCTCAAATTCTCCAGGATTTCGGCATCATGGACATGGACGCCATTCTGCATGTCATGTCCCAGCACCTGGGTGTGCCCGTGGTTTCCATCAATGATCGCGACCTCACGCCGGAAGTGATCCGCACCGTGCCGGCGAAGACGGCGCACATGTACCAGGTGTTGCCGGTGGCGCTGGACGGATCGACGCTGCAAATCGCGTTGATGGACCCGCTCAACGTCGGACGCGTCGATGAACTGACTTTCGCCCTCAAAAAGGACCTGCAACTGGTGGTGGCGGATCCCGCGTCCATCCAGAAGGCGCTGGAGAAATTCTATCCGGAAGACACCGAAAACGTTTCGGACATTCTCAAGGAACTGGGCGAAGACCAGGAAATCGCGAAGGAAGTAAGCGAAGTAGCGGCCACGGACGACGCGTCCTTGATTGAAGGCCTGGCGAACGAGGCGCCGATTGTGCGGTTCGTGAATCTCGTGCTGTTTCAAGCCGTGCAGGACCGCGCGAGCGATATTCACTTCGAACCCTTCGAAACGGAGTTCCGCATCCGCTACCGCGTGGACGGCGCGCTCTACGAGATGTCGCCCCCGCCGAAGCATCTTTCGATTCCGGTGATTTCGCGTATCAAGGTCATGGCGAATCTGAATATCTCAGAGCGCCGCCTGCCGCAGGACGGACGCATCAGCTATCCGCTCGGCAGTCGGGTGATCGATTTGCGCGTTTCCACGCTCCCCACGCAGTTCGGCGAGTCGGTCGTGTTGCGCGTGCTGGACCGGACGGCGGTAAACCTGGAAATCGAATCGCTGGGTCTTCCCAAGTATCTTTATGACTACACGCTGGAAGCCATCCAGCGCCCCAACGGTATTTTTGTCGTCACGGGCCCCACCGGCTCCGGCAAGACGACCACACTGTATTCCTGCCTCCGCCGGGTCAATACCATCGATACCAAGCTGCTGACCGCGGAAGACCCCGTGGAGTATGACATTGAAGGCATCATGCAGGTGGCGATCAACGAAAGCGTGGGATTGACCTTCAGCAAAACGCTTCGCTCATTTCTCCGCCAGGACCCTGACGTCATCATGGTCGGTGAAATGCGCGATCTCGAAACCGCGCAGATTTCCATTCAAGCCTCGCTCACGGGTCACTTGGTGTTGAGCACACTCCACACAAACGATGCTCCCGGCGCGGTGACCCGTCTCGTGGACATGGGCGTCGAGCCGTTCCTGATTTCTTCGACTCTCGTGGGCGTGATTGCCCAACGTCTTGTGCGTACCATTTGCAAAGGCTGCCGGACGCCTTTCGAACCGACCGAGTCGCAACTGGCGCTGTTGAACCTTTCGCCGCATGACCTGGGCGACAAGGCGTTTTACTACGGCCGCGGTTGCTCGATCTGCAACGACTCAGGCTACAAGGGGCGAAAGGGCATCTTTGAATTGCTGGTGGTTTCCGAGCCGATTCGCAATTTGATCAACGAACGCGCCCCCACCGTGGTGGTGCGGCAGAAAGCCGTGGAACTGGGCATGATCACGCTCCGGGAAGACGGCTTGCGCAGTATTTTCGAGGGTGATACAACTATCGAAGAAATCGTGAAGTACACATGAGAACCCGGCCTGATCACGAGTTGCACGACGGAAACCGCCCTTCGCGGAAGCTCCGTCTCACCTCGGCAGGACGGCCGCTTTTCGAGCCCCAATTTCGATCCGTTTTTTAAAACCCAGCCCCTATGCCAAAATATAATTACGTGGCAATGGATGCCCATGGCAAGGAAACCAAGGGCACACTCGAAGTCGCCTCCCAAAACGAAGCCATCGGGCGGGTGAAGGAAATGGGGCTTTTCCCCACGAAGATCGTCGAAATCGACAAGGCCAAGGAGAAGTCCGATAAGAAAGGTCCCGCCGCCAAGGGCAAGCCCAAGAAAAAGGGAAAAAAGGGCAATATCGAGATCAAGATTCCCGGCTTGGGCGGCCGCGTCAAAGCAAAGGTGCTTACGACCTTTACCCGGCAGTTGGCCACGCTGGTGGACGCCGGTCTCCCGCTGCTCCGCGGTTTGCGCGTGCTGGAAAAGCAGGAACGCAATCCGACCTTGAAGAATATCATCGGGGAACTGGCGCTATCAATCGAAGGCGGCAGCACATTTTCCGAAGGCCTCGCGCAGCATCCCAAGGTTTTCAATCGCCTGTTCGTCAACATGGTGAAGGCCGGCGAACTGGGCGGTGTGCTCGAAGTCGTGCTGAACCGGTTGTCCGAGTTCATGGAAAAAGCCCAGAAGATCAAGGGCAAGGTCATCGCCGCGATGTTCTATCCCGTGGCGGTGCTCGTGGTGGCCACGGCCATCTTGATGATTTTGATGGTGAAAGTTGTGCCCGCGTTCCGCTCCGTGTTCGAGGGCATGTTGGAAGGCCGCTCGTTGCCGGCGTTCACCACGCTGGTCTTGAGCATCAGCGAAGCGATCAAGGATCATTTGTTTTACACCACGATCCTCATCGTCGTGTGCGTGATCATCTTCATGTTGATCATCCGAACCAAGCTCGGCCGTCGTCTGTTCGACAAATTCAAATTGAAGATGCCCGTCATCGGGCCGGTCATCAGCAAGGTGGCCATCTCCCGTTTCACGCGAACGCTCGGCACCCTGGTCAGCAGTGGTGTGCCCATTTTGCAGGCGCTGACCATTGTCAAGGAAACCGCCGGCAACGTCATCATCAGTAACGCCGTGAACGCCGTTCACGAAAGCGTGAAGGAAGGCGAAACCATCACCGCCCCGCTCGAAGCGTCCGGCGTGTTTCCGCCCATGGTCATCAGCATGGTGGATGTCGGCGAGCAAACCGGCGCCTTGCCGGAAATGTTGCTCAAGATCGCGGATAATTATGACGATGAAGTCGATAACGCCGTCTCCGCGATGACCTCGCTGCTGGAACCGATCATGATCGTGTTCCTGGCTGTCGTCGTCGGCAGCATCGTTATCGCCATGTTTCTGCCCCTCATTGACCTCATGAACAACATCGGTGGTGGCGGTGAAAAAGGCGACAAAGATTAGTCGTTTCCCAGGCGATGTGCCAACACCTCGCGGACCCCGATGTCTGGACTGCCAGGGTGGGGCACGTCTTGAGGAGGAGATGACACCCCATCGCGCCCATTCGCGCGTCGGAGGGTCAATTTGGCCCACTTTTTTCAAGATTTTCGCAAAAATCCCGTTGACAGCCTGCAAACGCCGGTGTAAATACAATGTAATTACATTGCATGGGCGTTACAAATACAATTAGGCCCCTATGGAGTTTGATTGGAATAATCCGCCCTTCAATCTCGATAGCTCTTTGACGTTGCAGGAAATTGAAGAATCGTTCGAGGATCCTTTTGCGGTCCGGTTGTTGCCCGATTCTCCACGGTTTGCGGTTCAGGCCCGGTTTTTCAACCTGGGCTCCTCCGCGAGCGGGGTGGGAATCTTCAGTGTCTATCGAACCAACGGCAAACAAATCCGGGTGTTGCACGCCCGGTCGTTTGAGCCGGAGGAACGTTTCTTCTATCAGAAAAAGATGGAGCAGAATCTGGCTCATTAACCGGTGGATGCATCGGTTTGGTGTGTGCCTTGGGCCAGGGCAATCAAGTGGGTTTGAATTTACCCGTATCAGTTGGTAACAAGTCATGCGCTCGCTCGCAAAATGGGAAGACGTCCCGATCTTCGACAGCGAAGAAGCCGAGGCGGATTTCTGGGCGGAAAACAAGCCCGAGGTGCGGTTGATGGAATCCGCGGTGGCCGGCAATACCGAGTCATCCGAATCCGTCACCATCACGTTGCGCATCGACCCCCGGATGCTCGCCCGCATCAAGCGCCTGGCCCGGTCCCGTTATTTGAATTATCAGAGCATGATCAAGCAATGGCTCAGCGAACGGATGGAACACGAATTGCGCGAACGATGAACACAACTCCCCGCAGTCAAAACCCCGGCTGGACCGCGTCCGCCTTCACGCTGATCGAATTGATCGTCGTGATCGGCGTCATCGCCGTGCTCGCCGCCATGATTTTTCCCATCGCCGGCGCCGCCAACAAAAAAGCCAAGCTCACTCGCGCGAAGGCGGAAATGGTCCTGGTCGAAACCGCCATCGAAGGTTACAAAACCAAACTCGGTTATTATCCCCCCGACAACGCGCCGAACTGGGCGTTCAACCAGCTTTATTTTGAATTGCTCGGCACCACCAACATTGGCTCGGGCGGAACCGTGGTTTATGAGACGCTCGATGGCAGCGCCAAAATCAGCCAGGCGAGCCTTGCCTCCGTTTTCAGTCCGCCGGGAACGATCTCCGGTTTCATGAATGTCTCCAAGGGCGGCGAGGAAGGCGCGGTGGCTCAGAATTATTTGAAAAATCTCAAGCCGGGGCAGGTCAGTGAATTGAAAAACACCGGCAGCGATGTCGTGCGTGTCCTTGCCGGCCCGGTGCCGTGGCCGGATAATAATCCTTATCACCCCATCAACGCCAATAACCCCACCATCAATCCGTGGTCTTACAACTCCTCCAATCCGCGCTTTAATCACGGCACGTTCGACCTCTGGATCGACATCATCATCAACGGCCAGACCAACCGCGTCTGCAACTGGAGTGATCGTCCCATTCTCGTCAGCACCCCCTATTAAAAGTCCGCTTGAATTGATATGAGAAACTCGCGCTCATCATCTTCACAATCCAGGGTCTTGACGGTGACCTGGCAGGAGTCGGCCTGGCTCCCGCAAGTCATCGTGCGTCCCCAGGCACAAGGCACGCCCGGCTGCGATCAACGTCGCCTGGCGTTGCGGTTGCCCCGGCTTCGATTTTCCCCACTGGCGGTATTTGGCGCCTCGCACCCCAAATCGCGGCCCTCACCGCGCATCACGTATCACACCTCCCGTTAATGCTATGATGAATCCAACCAAAATGCTTTCTGCCCGCGCTCGCGGCGCCCGGTTCGGTGGCCGCGCCTTGTCCGGTTTCACACTCATCGAATTGCTCGTCGTCATCAGCATCATCGCCATCCTTGCCGCGATGCTCCTGCCCGCCCTCGCCATCGCGAAGAAAAAGGCGCAGGTCCGCAAGGCAACGCTTGAAGTGAACCAGATCGCCAACGCGATCCACACTTACGAGAGCGATTACAGCAAATTTCCCGTGGCGAGCGGCGCCATGGCGGTGGCGGCGTTGAATCCGACGGAGGATTTTACGTATGGTACCGAGGGGGTTATCTGTCTGGATCCCAGTGGGAACCAGATTAATCCGGCAGGTACTGGGTTTTCCTCGCCCAGTGGAAATGTAACCATCAAATCACCTACTGCCTCGCCCAATTACCAAACCAACAACTCTGAAATCATGGCGGTATTGATGGATGTTGAAGAATGGCCTAATTCTCCCGGCGTCCCCACCATCAACAAAGGCCACGTCAAAAATCCGCAACGCACCGCTTATCTCAACGCCACCCGCGTTGGCGACAACAAATCTCCCGGTGTGGGGCAGGACGGCACTTATCGCGACCCGTGGGGCAACCCGTATATCATCACCCTGGACCTGAATTACGACGATAAGGCGCGCGACGCTTTTTATCGCAACGCGCTTGTCTCGGCTGACAATTCGGATTCCAACACTCCGAAGCGCGGCATCAATGGTTTGATTCCCAAAGTCGTCGGCGGCTCCACAGTTTATGAGGCGAATTCTCCCGTCATGGTTTGGTCAGCCGGACCGGACCGCATGATCGATCCCAATGGGCCGGCGAATCTCGGGGTGAACAAGGATAACGTTATTAGTTGGAAACAGTAAGCGTGCTCGTGAACAACCGATTCCCCATCGCAAAAACGTCGGCGACTGCCCGGCGGGCGGCAGGCCGTGATGGCATTTTCCGGCAGGGCAGGGCGCATGCGACGCTGGCGTTCACGCTGCTCGAACTCCTAACGGTGCTCGCCATCATGGGCATCGTCGCCGCGCTGGCCATCCCCAATCTTAAAAGCCTCAAACCCAACCCTGGAGCGGCCGCCTCGCGCCAGCTTCTCGATGCCGTCTCCCGCGCGCGCCAGCTCGCCATCAGCACGCGCTCCACGGTTTATATGGTCTTTGTGCCGCCGAATTACTGGACCGACCCGGCCTACGGCATGAACTACACGCTCACCGACAAGACCAACGCCGAAGCGCTTTTTGACCGCCAAATGACTGGTTATGCCTACCTCACTCTTCGCAGCGTCGGCGATCAACCCGGCACCAGTTATCCACGCTATCTTTCCTCCTGGAAACGTCTGCCCGAAGGTGCGTTCATATCGGCGCAGAAATTCAATTACAACAATCCTCTCAGTCCCGTTCCTGTGCTTCAGATCATGACGAACAACGTTCTGGCCTACACAATCTACGGCTTTAACACGAACAACATATTTCCTTTCCCCAGTGAGCAGACCCTGCCAGCCACGACCTTGGGCAATGGCAAGCAATGGATCTACCTCCCTTACATTGCTTTTGACGGCATGGGCCAGCTCGTCTCCGGTTCCACCAGCCAGCCGGAATTTATTCCCATCACCGAAGGCAACGTCTCCATCGCGCGCGACCCCGTGAGCAAGGTGGCCATCGCCAGTCCGCTGACCGTGCACGATGTGCCCTCGGGCAACACCACGAATAACTACAACCTCGTGTATGTCGATCAATTGACCGGCCGCGGCCGCGTCGAGCGTTTCAAATTACAATGAAGCTTTTCCCCGGTGCGAAGTTGAACGCCTGCCCCGCGCCGTCGCGGACGAATATCGTCGCCCGCGCCTCGCTCCGCGCGTTCACCATGATCGAAATCGCCATCAGCCTGGCGGTTGTCGGTTTCGCCTTGGCAGCGATCATGGGCGTGCTGCCGCTCGGCATGAACGTCCAAAAGACCAATCGCCAGGAAACCATCATCAATCAGGATGGCCAGGTGTTGATGGACGCCATCCGCAACGGCGCCCGGGGTTTTGATGACCTGACTAATTACGTCATTGCCATTACCAATGTCGTTTCCGGTTTCAATGCCGCGGCTCAGTACAACGGAACCACCCTCACTTATGGTTACACGTTAACCAACTCATCCACCGCCTCACAGTATCCGCTCAATTCCGGTTTGCGCATCATTGGTTTGTTGAGCACACCCACTTATGTGCCCACGTTTGATTCGGCGGGTAACTATACCGGCTTTATCAGCAACCGGGTGATGGGTTATTTCCGCGCCATGAGCGGTCCGGCGAGCGAGAAGTTTCCTCAGAACAATCCCGATGTGCGTGATTTTTCCTTCAATTACCGCGTCGTGCCCGAGGTGGTTTATTACTGGACCAATTACTTCGACCCGAGCTGGCAGGTTCATCCGGACTCGTCAGTGACCGATACCAACATCCTGATCGAGTGGACGAATCAGGTGCGGGCTATCGCGATCATGCAGACGAATTTTCATGACATCCGCCTGAACTACCGCTGGCCGTTGCTGGCGCGTAGCGCACCCGGACCCGGCCAGCAGGCGTTCGTCCTGAGCGTGGCGGGGTTGCTCATGCAAACCAACGAACCCGGCTTCATCGACGCGGCCTACAATCTCTATTTCTTCCAACCGCAAACGTATACCAACAACCTGGCCTTTTGAACGTGACAATTCCCAGTTTGCAACAATCTCCGCCCGTTGAGGGCCGCTCTCCCTCCGCGGCCGTTCGCGCCTTTTCGTTGATCGAAATTCTCGTGGCGCTGGCGTTGCTCTCGTTCATTGTCATCGCCCTCTTTGTCGTCTTCAACAACGTGCAACGCGCCTTTCGCGCGAGCATGAATCAGACGGATCTTTTCGAAGCTGGCCGGGCGGTCAATGACACTCTCTCGCGGGAAATTCAGCAAATCACGCCCTCTGATCTCAATACCGTCAATTTCTACGCGCAGATCGTCAATGACCGGCCCGTCGTCCAAACGCTGCCGGGCAATGATCCGCTCGGCCTCCGAACCAACCTGCTGGAGGATGTCTTCATGCTCACCCGGACTTCCGAGGGCTGGACTGGTGTCGGCTATATTGTGCGCACCAACGATTCTGCTGGCCGGCTCTGGCGTGCCCAAATCTCCCCGGGAAATCCCGGCCAGGCGGGGGTCGGCTCGCTTTATCGCTATAGCTATTCGCTCCCTTATTTATACACCAATGCCGCCCTGGGCCCGGTGGGAGTGCAACTCGATCCCAGCGTTATTTACACCGCCTTTGCCAACGCCACCGTACAGGGATCAACCCTGATCTCCAATCGCGTGTGCGACGGAGTCATCCACTTTCATCTCCGCGCGTATAACACCAATGGCTGGCGGATTGTGTCGGGACCGTCCTACAATACTTTGATTCAGACCAACAGTCCGTTGGTTCCCGGTGACACTGTCTGGAGCTATGCTTTTTACAGCAACGCGGTGCCGGCCTTCGTCGAAACTGAGTTGGGGCTCCTGGAGCCGCGCGCGGTTACTCGCTTTTTTTCCATCGGCGATCCCACCGCCCAGTTGAACTATCTTAAACGCGAGGATATCACTGCCCGGGTTCAGCTTTTCCGGCAGCGCATCGCGGTTCGCAACGTTGACCCCACCGCCTTCCAATGAAGTTCCCAGTCCATCTCTCCACTCTTCCGGCCGCTGACGCTTCGGCGCGGTCGCCTCGCCGCGAGCGCGGCATCGCGCTGGTCATCACGCTGCTCCTGCTCGCCGTGATCACCTTCATGACCGTCACTTTCCTGGTGGTGAGCCGCAGCGAGCAGGGCAATGTCGCCACGGCCACCGACCTGACCGTGGCGCAGAACGCCGCCAACTCAGGAACGCAGCGGGCGGTGGCCGATATGATGTCGCGCATTTTGGCGGAGAAGAATCCCTACCTGTACGGTCTTCGGGTTTCCACCAATTTCATCAATAAACGCGGCTTTGACCCGGCGGCCGTCAATGGCGCCACTAATGTCAACTATGACTACACCATTAATGGAACGGCGCTGACACTTAATGATCGCCTGCAAAATTTGCGCGACCTGCTTTTGAGCCCGCGCGCGCCGGTGTATGTCACCACCAATGGCTTCGCGGTTGTTTCGAATGAATTTCGCTTTTATCTCGATGTGAATCGCAACGGCCGGTTTGAGCCGAACGACAAGCAGCCGGTGATCAGTTCTGACCCGAATAATCCCTACTACAACGTCGATGGAACGCTGATGGCAACGCCGCGCGATGGTCAGACCGTCAGCAATACCCTGGTGGGCGATCCTGAATGGATTGGCATTCTGGAACGTCCCCAGTTTCCCCACTCGGCCAGCAATCAATTCATCGCGCGCTACGCCTTCATGGTGGTGCCCGTCGGCCTGACGCTCGACGTCAATACCATGCACAACTATACGAAATTTCCGAATAGTGGTGCGATGAACACGGCGGATGGCTTCTTTCGTAATCAGGGAGTTCTGACCTCCGAACTCAATCTCGCGGGTTTTTTGACCGACCTGAATACGAACCTGTGGCCATATGGCGCGCCCAATCCGGTCACCGGATTCCTGCCCTACAATTATCTTGTGGATCGAAACTTCTCCAGCACCGGTGCCGCCTTCGACGATGCCTTGGGAGTGCTCTCCTATCGGTACCTCAACAGTCCGCGGAATCTGGCCAAAGTCACCTCCCTTTACACGCCAGCGGGCGTTACCGCGTTCTACAATCCTTTCGACGTGTTTTCACAGGGGCCGCTCATGACCAATACTTTTTGGTTGCCACCCACCACGCCGAATCCCAACCCCACTTACGTTAACACCGATCCCTGGTCCGGGGCCCAAAACCCCAATCGGTTCACGAGCCCGCAGGATTTCTTCGATGTCAACAAGACCGCAGCCAACCAACCCGCCGCCAGTCGCAATCTGCTCCCCTCGCTGACCTCGCGTCTGAAAATGGCCGCCACGAGCAACAGCACTTACGACCGCTTCACCTACTCCCGCCTCATCAGTCAGTTGGGAACCGATTCAACCCCCGATCCGGGCGGGAAGCTGAATGTGAATTTCAAGAACGTGGACGATTACGGCCGGGTAGTCCCTGGCATGGTGACAAATTTTCAATCGTGGCCGGCTGCGCAATTTTTCACGAATGCGGCAATTCGGCTTTTGGTGGATGCGGGATACACGGTGGGAAATCCGGCTGCGGCAAACACCCTGCTGGTTACTAATTACGTGGGCAGTATCCTCGTGACCAACCTCCACATTCCCTTGTATCCAACGAATTTTTATACTCCGTCCGTTCACCGCTTGTTGCAATTGGCTGCCAATATTTTCGACTCGACGACTAACAAGATGGATTTTTCCGTGGCGGGTGCGCCCTTGCCGTTACCGACCTTGTTTCGTCCATTGTTCGCAAATGTGAATGCAGGAGGTAATATTTTTATTACCGATTATCGTGAAGTGACGACGGCGGAGTCTCCTTTGCTGACCGATTATGCAACCATACCCAAGGATATTAGTGATGGGACTGATAGGGGTTCATTGATTGCGACAGACATGGTTTATGGCATTCCCGTTATCGTAGGAGCCAAGAAGGGTCTTCCTAATTTCAATAAATATGCAGCAGAGGCATTGGTTCAAATTACCAGAAAGCTTCAGTTTCGCCGGCCTGCTGGCGCTACGAGTGGAGCAATCAGCGAGACCAATCAGATGTTTCTCTTGGGCATTACCAATACTTTTGCTGTTGAGGGTTGGAATTCATACGCGGCAAAATTGGGTCGTTCCATGCAGATGATCATATTGCCGGACATCAGCGTAACGGTGTCGAACCGGGAAACTGCCAAATTGATCACTTCCGTTAGGTATCGGCCGAATAATAACGCCCCTCCCTTGCCTCCCATTCCTGCATGGGAGGGATCTGCGGATCCAGCATCGTTTAAGGTCGGGTTTTCCAACCAGGTGATTTTTCAAGCCACAGCCAGTTATTCAAAGAGCGGTGATAAATTTGTGTATCCAATTGCCACGACCTTCGAGTCGGTCAGCCCCATGTTTTATGTGCCGCAGTGGGATCTCGGCATGAAGACGCGACTGCGTTATGCGTTGGTGGATTCACAAACTAAACAAATTGTGGATTATGTGATTATTGGTGAGGTCAATACCAATCTCGATCTTACCGCTCTTTTACAAATTGGTAGTACTTGCAGTTCCACCCCGGATCCTTCTCGCGGCAGTATGTGGTGCACTAACCGTGTTGGCGCCGCAAACGGGGTGACTTGGGGTATGATGAATCAGATTGAGGTAGGTTTGGGGAATTTGCCTGTGAACGACGATGTCTTTGTGAAGGATTTCCCGACTGCTTCCGCTACAAAAGAAGCAGCCGTCAATTTCTTTCGTGCCCAATTTGGGTTCGGAAAACTCGCGGGTACGCCGGGAACTTTTTACACCAGCAATACTTTCAATGCACCCTACCAGCCATATCGAAAGATATATCTGTGCAAATATTGGGAAGCCAATGATCCGCTGCTCCACTATACCGTAAACGATTTGAATGATTTGGTTCATACCAATCTTCAAGTAGACTTTTTGGAGCCCGATCCTGTTGCGGCATCCGCTTTTACATCGTTGAACGAGCGGTATGAGCCTTGGGGTCGCTCGCGAAGTACCCAAGTCAGTGCTCCCATCAATGCCTACGACATTGCCACCAAAGATCCCGTGGCCAGTCGGCAGGGGACATCTCTTGGATCATCCGATTCATGGGATTTCGGCACCAACAAGTTCCCTAATCCGGGCTGGCTCGGTCGTGTCCATCGAGGGACGCCGTGGCAGACTGTGTATTTCAAATCGCCGGTAGTAACAGATGCGAACGGCTTGCCCCATGTTACCAGCAATGGCGTCCCGACACTCGCCTGGCAGCGATGGACGGGCAATAACATTATCATGACCAATTTCGGACAGCTCTCGACCAATCTGGTGCCGTTGTATGATCCTACGGTCGTGGTTCCGCCAGGTGGATATCCACCCAGCGCCTACTATGACTCCTTTTTGAGTCAGCCCACGAATGACTGGCGCTTGCTGGATCTTTTTTCAACCACCTTCAGCGACACGGCGAGCCGGGGACAGTTGTCCGTAAACCAACCAGGCCTCGCGGCATGGTCTGCGGTCATGAGTGGCGTGATTGCGCTGACAAATACCTATGACAATGGGGGGAATCCGGTGCTGTTACCGATGGTGATTCAGCCTGCGGGCGTCTATCAGACTAATTCGCCCACGCCCTTGATTCGCATGGTGGACGGCATCAATGCCGCTCGTTCCAACCGGGTGGGTCAGGTGTTCACACACATGGGCGATATTCTTTCCGTTCCTGAACTCTCAATTGCTTCTCCATTTATCAATACGGCGACCCGTCCAGATAATTCACAAGGCGCATACATGCTCAACGACGCGGCCTACGAGCGGATTCCCCAACAGATCCTCGGATTGCTCAAGGTGGAAACGTCGCCGCGCTACGCGATCTATACCTGGGGACAAACGCTCAAGCCTGCAGCTCATTCGGTTTATACGGGAGGCGGAGCCTCGTTTGGGCTCGTAACAAACTATCAGGTCATGGCGGAATCGGCGACGCGCACGATCATTCGGATTGATGGTGCCCCTGCCTACCGAAATGGGCAGCCGACAACCATTTCGAATCTCCATTCCGTTATTGAGAGTTACATGGTGCTACCGCCGGATTGATGTAGTGTAGTGTGTCTGTTAACTAAGTTGCTTTTTATGCGTTGGCGATCTTTAGCCTGGCTGTTGTTGAGTGCCCTTTGCTTTTGCGGTGCCCTTTATTTTTGGCGCCTCGGCGAGCGGTGGGCGGCGGAAAGAAAAACGGCAGCTCATTCTTCCGCGACCCCGTCAAGTGACCGGAAACGCAATTCGGTCACGGCGATGCCCCTCCTCACCGCCACGGCACAGGGAACTCTCAACTCGGTTCCCGACTCCGGTGCGAAAACGAATCATGTGCTCCGCATTGCCAAACAAGGTGGCTTGCGTTTGAGCAATACATCGATGGATCTCAATGAACTCCAGCGAAGCGGTCATGCCATCCTGCTGGAGAATGCGGTGATTGATACATTGGCAAAAATCGATCTCGCCATTCCTGATGATTTGCGGGCCAAGGGTGATCCCGGAACATACATCGTCCAGCGCAGCAAGCCGCTCGATGGCGCGTTTTATGACTTGTTGAATAAGGTGGGCGCGACTTATGTCTCCTTCATTCCCGTCAACGCCTGCCTTGTGCGGGCGACGGATGCTGTCGCCCAGCAGCTAAGGTCTGCGCCCAACGTTCAAGCCGTTACTCCCTACGAGCCTTACTACAAACTGATGGGCTCCATGTTGCAGCGGGCGGTTTCCGAAGTTCCAGTGCCGACCAACAGCCCGGTTAATTTGTTGCTATTCGGAGATGCAAAATCGGCAACCATGAAGCAGTTGCAGGATTTGGGCATTGCAGCATATGAACGGGAAGAAACGCCGTTCGGCCCGGTGATCACGGTTGTGACGCCGAAGAGTGATGGGCCGGCCTCGCAGCCCGGGCATGTGGATACTACCGATTTCCTTGCTTCCGTCGCCGGGTTGCCGGGGGTGCAGGAAATGGAATGGGCTACTCCGCCAGTGTCCGCCAATGATTTGAGCCGCGTCAGCACCGGCGTGGCGACCAACACGCTTGTCCCGGATAATTATCTGAACCTCACGGGTACCAATATTGTAGTTAACGTCAACGACTCAGGCGTCGACGCGACCCAGCCCGACCTGCTGCAGCGCGTGAACAGTCCGACCACGAACGGTCTCGTGGATCCCAACGGTCACGGTACTCACGTGGCTGGCATCATCGCCAGCAGCGGTGCTCATAGTACCACGCCGATCAACGTCGGCGCTAACGCCAGCGGGTCGATTTCCAATGCCAGTTTCCGCGGTAAAGCTCCGGCGGCGGGGATTTACTCGCTGCCAATTAGCATGTTTACCGGGCCTTATGCTCAAGGCGCGCTCTTCTGGCCGCCGGATTCCTACCTTCAGGAGACTCCCGCCAAAACGAACATTTTTATTTCCAATAACAGTTGGAATTACGTCGGGTCCGATGCGCAAAAGTACGATTTGCACGCGGCCAGTTACGATGCAGCGGTGCGGGATGCGCTGCCTTTTGTCACAGGCTCACAGCCAGTGCTATTCGTGTTCTCTGCTGGTAATGCAGGTGGTGGCAATAATCAAGGAACGAGTGGTGGCGCTGATACGATCCAGTCACCGGGCACAGCGAAAAACGTGATCACTGTTGGGGCCGTTGAACAATTGCGTAATATCACCAATCAGGTCACCAAATGTTCCAATACCGATGGCTGTGTAACCAACACGCCCTGGTTGCTGCAAACGGATGCCGATGACCAAGTGGCCGGCTTCTCCAGCCGTGGAAATGTTGGTATCGGAACCGAAGGCCAATATGGCCGGTTCAAACCTGATCTCGTGGCGCCAGGTGTGTTCGTCGTTTCGACCCGCTCCCAGCAGTGGGACACCAACTCATACTACAATCCCACCAGCCACATATACGTTATTTACGAGGACATTATCGTCGAGACAAACGAGCTTTGGTATAACGGAATTTTTGTTCCGCAAAATGCAGTGCAATTGAATATCAGTGTTTTTCCTAATACGAACTCCCCTATTCCTTTTCCTCCCACGCCTATCTACATCAAACAGTCGGACTTTCCCACAAATCCGCCACCGGATTACGATTACGTAGGCACTAATTCGATCTCTCTGCCGCCCGACCACGGCTTAAGCCCTGTGGGCGCGGGCTGGTTTTATGCGTTGGGAAATGACTACACCCAGCGGGTTCATTTGAATCTCCTGACAGACATAGTGGTCACCAATGACTTGGGAAATTATTTGGATGTGCTCGCAGGCATGAACAATGCCTTGGGGCCGGACTACCGGTATGAATCCGGCACCAGCATGGCGGCGGCTGAAGTCTCTGGAACGCTCGCGCTCATGCAGGAGTTTTTCCAGCGCGTGGCGCGCACCAACAGCCCGGCGCTGATGAAAGCGCTGTTGATCAATGGAGCCCGTTCTGTCGGGCCGCTCTACAGCCTCAATACACGAGCTCAGATCAATTATCAGGGCTGGGGCCTCATCAATTTGCCCACCACGATTCCCGGAGCACTGACCAACATCACGGCGAACACGAACGCCATATTTGTTGTCGATCAGAGCCCGACGAACTCTCTGGCGACCGGTGACAGCCGTACTTTCAAAGTGACGCTTACCACCCCGGCGCGAAACCAGCGTTTGCGAGCCACCCTCGTCTGGACCGATCCTCCGGGTAATCCGGTGGCCAGCGTAAAGCTGGTTAATGATTTGGATCTTGTGGTGACCAATCTTGATAACACCAACCTGGTGTTTTACGGAAACGATATTCCATCCGGTCACAGCGATTCGAATGTGCCTTGGAACACTAATGGTCCGCCCAACCTGGACACGGTCAATAATGTGGAAAACGTGTTCCTCTCCCCTGACTTTGGTGAGAACTCGCTTTTGGCAACGAATTACTCAATCACCGTGGTGGGCCGCCGGGTCAACGTGAATGCGGTAACCGCCCAGTCGAACAACATTGTTCAGGATTTTGCGCTGGTGATTTCGTGCGGTGACAGTGTGATCACCAACGGCCTTGCGTTGGACGCCACCGCACCGATCGTTTCGGTGACAGCGCCCCTGGTAACTGTAATCACTAATATTTACGGTGCGGCGTCCACAAATTATTCCGGCGGTATTCTCCTCAATCAACACGTGGGCGCCAATCCTCCACTTTTGGGCACCAATAGTATTATTCTCACCAATAACGCGGACGGCGTGCTGACGTTGGGGATGACCAACCAGTGGCATTTCTATGCCATCACCAACGAAAATGGCTTCACCAACGCCGCCTTCCTCACCTTCCTGCCGCCGACCCTGTCCATACCGCGCATGGGTGTTTTTGCAAATTCCGAGGGGAATTCCACACGGCCCGAGGCAGACATCGATTTGTTTGTCGCTCCGCCCAGCATTCCGAATAATTTTGCGCTGACCAATCTTGACCCGGCGGTCGTTGCTGCCTCTACCAAATCGTTCAGCCGCGGCGGGACAGAAACAATCATTTATTCCAACGCGACTCCCGGGGTTTATTATATTGGTGTCAAATCAGAAGATCAAATGGCGGCAGAGTATGGACTGGTGGGCGTCTTCAGCCGATATCCTTTTGGATCGTCAGACGATCAAGGCAATCAAACATTAATCGGTATTCCCGCCCCTGCCGCAATACCTGACGGCTCGCCGGATCATCCCGGTGCGGCTTATATTTTCGCGATTGCTGCGGAGCCGGTTACCGTGCGCCGTGTGGTGGTCACGAACACCATCCAACATGAGTTAATGAGCGATTTGCAGGGCGCACTGACCCATAATGGTCAGGTCGCCGTCCTGAACAATCATACGTGCGTTTTCGATCAAAACACTTTTAGTTGCCAGACCTGCACGACCTTTATCTACGACGATAGCGATGAAAAAAATGTCAGTCCTGGCATTACCATCTGTCCGCCACAAGTTCAGCCTAGCGATGGGCCTGGTTCCTTGAATAACTTCGCCGGTCTGGACGGCACGGGACAGTGGATGCTGACGATGGTGGATAATGCCACCAACCATGTCGGCACCAATATCCTCCTGCAGGTTTATTTGGAAAAGCAACAGGATCTCGCGGCAAACGGTGTGACGTTCACGTTGCAGCCGGGCGCCTGCCGCAATGATTTCATCACCGTTCCCATCAATGCCATTAGCATGTCCATCACGGCGGCGGTGGTAACGGCGACGCCGCCAATCGATTTCACTCTGACGGTTTGCCCACAAGCGGGCCTGGGATGTAAGAGTGTTGAAGTGACCAATGCGGTCGGCGGCGGCGTGACGACTGATTTGACCGATCAGCCGCCGTTGCTGCCGGGCACCACTTACACCGTGCGGACGTGTAATCTCGGCCTCACCGCGATCACAATCAACCTCCGCGGGTCGTTCACCTTCTCGGAAGACACCATTCTCCCGGTGCTTTCCACCAATACCGTGCAACCGGTGAACATCGTCGATGATGCGGTCACGGATATTTACCTGACAAACGACGTCCACGCGATCATCACGTCGCTCGACATCGGTTTGCTTATCAACGACCCGCGCATTTCGGATTTGGCGATCACGTTGATCAGTCCCAACGGCACGCGCATTCTGTTGTTTGAAAATCGTGGTGGGACGTCCACAAATGGTCTCGGAACGTTCAATATCATCACTAATTACGTCACGCTTCCGTTCTATACGAATAACTTCGATCTGTCTGCGGTCGGGCCGTATTTCCCGGGAGCGATTTTCCAGGGATGGAACGTGCTAAGCAATTCAATGGAGGTGTTGGATGATTATGCATGCCTTTGCCTGAGCAATCACATCCTGTCGCTGATGGCCGGAGGCGTTTCCAACACGATCCCGACGACCAACACGCTGCCGGTGACGAATCTGATGCCCTACAGTTTGTCGTTCAACGTCACGCACGCACCGGGTCTCGAGGGCATGGTGACATGGTGGCCGTTGGACACGAATGGCGTGGATATTTTCGGCGGCTTCAATGGCCTGTTGCTCGGCGACGTCGCGTTTTCCACCGGCCTGACCAATGCGCTGTATGACGAATTCTCCGGACCGCTGAGTAACAACTGGTCCACGCCGTTGCCCACGGCCTCAACGGCTGCCGGGCCGTCGCCTATCATGACTTACGGAGGTCCGCCGGCTTACACGTTTACCACGATCGGTACGAACACGGTGTTGCGCATGGCCAACACGCTGGGCTCCAATCAACGTGTGGGCTGGATCTCGACCAATATATTCCGGGGCCAGACCTTCCGTTACGAAGTGCGATTCAACACGCTCACCCAAGGTCCGGGCGTGAGCAGCGGCGGCTTTATCGAAATCTGGCTGTTGGATCCGACGAATCCGACCCGCTTTGATTTGATGTCGCCGTTCGGAGGAGCCCCTGGCCCTGGCAACGTGGTTTACATGGGTAGCAGCTTCGAAGGCTCTTACAACTCGCGTCCGTTCAATTATCAGAACAATACCTGGTATCGCCTCGTAATCTCTGCGGCGCCCGGGCAGGGCATCCGTATGCAAGTCCTCAGTGACGCCGGCTTGGAGCTGGCGGGGGTTTCGTTCATCCACGGCATGTCGGACTTCCCGGCTGGCTTCCAGATCGGGCTTTCGCAATTCATGGGTACTCTTGCTTCCGGGACGGCTCCGGTGGCGGTGGCGGTTGATTCAGTAATTGTAAAATCCGGCCTGGCAGGCGAGGTGAATCAAGCCTACTACGGCGACGGCACCGCGACGCGCATGATCGTGCCGCGCGCACCGGAATTGAATCTTGGCTTGGGCCGTGGTTTGAGCGTCGAGGGTTGGATCCGGCCCGTCGCCGCCTCGTATGCGACCACCTATGATGCGCGCGCGGATTTCAGCACCAATTCCAATCCGAACGGTGCCTGGCGATATTCCTGGTCCGATGGTCTGGCAGGCGCGCAGCACTTGTTCCCGCGCGCGATCAAGGCACCCATCAATAATAATCTGGAAAACATGTGGTATGACCCCGCCAACAACCAGGCTTGGTGCCCTTCCGTGGCGCTCAATACTGGCGGGGCATACAACGATGGCAACGTTACGTTCAACGCGGGTGCGTTGATCATGCATCCCTGCGGCACTAATGGTCTGGCATACGCCCACACCATCTGGACCGCGCCGGCGAAGGGACTGTATTCTGTGGCGTCCACCTTCTATGCCCAGCAGAACGCGATCAATGTGGATGTGAAAGTCCGGGTAAATAGCACCGTGGTTTATAGTTCTACCATTACCCAAAACGGCACCTCGGTTTCCTTCGCGACCAATATCATCAGTCTGGCCGCTGGCGATACGATAGATTTTGCGGTCGGACCCAATAACAACTTCGTTCCGCATGCCGGCAACACCGGATTGGAAGCAGTAATCAAGAGCTTGTCCATTGTGTCACCTGAGGCGGGTCCGATTGTTGAGTGGAATGCCAGCAACGATCCGTTCCCGCCTGGCCTGCAATTCGGCGTCGGTGTCACCAACGGCGCCGGCACGCTGAGCGCCATTATTTGGGATACAAACCTGGTGGCTCATGTGATCAGCACCCAACCCGGCGTGATCACGAACGCTGGCTGGCAGCATGTGGCACTGACTTATGATACCAATAGCGGTATCGCCAATCTTTACCTCAACGGTCTGACCAACAACCTGCCGCTGGTGAGCTCGACCTTGGGCCGCTTTGTCCCGCGCACCTTTGGTGATGTTTATCTGGGCTATCATCCGGGCACGGGCACTAATTCGCTCTGCTTCTCTGGCGGCCTTGATGAATTCAGTCTTTATGACCGTGCATTGTCGCCCTGCGAAGTCGGTGCGATTTACGGCGCGGGTATGCGAGGCAAATATGGCACGAATGCGCTGGTCTGCCCGGTGCAAACCGAGGTCACCCTCATCACCAGTGGCGGACCCCAGACCTTCAATTTCACCAACGGCCTCACGTGGACGAACAACGGGCCGTTCTGGGAAACGAACGTGATCAATTTCACGACGTCGGGCACCAATCCGACGCCCATCATTGTGCGCGGCAAGGACCCGTTTGGCGTGACCAACATTAACGCGGCCAACAACCTGAACGTTGCCCTCGACAACTTTGTTCTCTCCGGCCTTTCGCCGCAGTATTTCAACGGCATGCTGCACTTCACGGAGGACACGAACCTCGCGGTGCTGCCGATCAAGTTCGCACCCACGCCGTTCAACGCGTCGAACACACCGGTCGCGCTGATCTTCTCGAATCGCTTTGTGCTCGCGACCCAGGGTGTTTACCAGGTCGGTCAGACCATCGCCGGCAGCACGAACAACGCGTTAGTCGGCGTTCGTCCGTGGACTGTTACGAACGGGCCGGTGACGGTGATATCCAATTCATATATGGACGTGGTTTATACGAACTCGCTGGCGATGGCCACGGGGGCCGTGCAAACCCTGTTGCCCACCATTCCGGGGCACCGCTACCAACTCGACTACTCGGTGCGCGGCCCGTGCGCCGTGGGGTGGTGGAATGGCACCCAGGACGCGCTCAGCCATCGCGCCAAGGATCTCATCAGCGGCAACAATGGCGCCTTCCTCAACGGCGCGACCAATACCGTGGCCGCGTTCCTGGGCGATACGTCGAAAGCCTTCGTCGGCATTAACGGCCTGTATTTTACCGGCCAGATCGAGCCGGCTGTGGATGATCCCGATATCTGGCCCGAGGACATTGATGATCCATCCTCGCAGATTGCCCTGGCGGATCCGCCGCAGTTGCAATTCACCAACTCCTTTACGATCGAAGCCTGGATCAAACCGCAGATTTCGACCAATGAAGAAACCGTTTGCGGCACGGAAATGATCTTTTTCCGCGGCTATCCGGAGCCGTTCGATTGCCGCGGCCTGGGTGATCCCTACTGGCTGGCCCTGCGGCCCGCCAGCGACGGGAACGTATTGCATCGCGATATTCAATTCCATATCGCTGCGGCACACACCGGCACGAATTGGACTGACGTCATCACGACCAACAGCCCCATCGTGATCAATGGCGGCACCAACGACGGTTGGTGGCACGTGGCGGCGGTGTTCAACCAGCCTTACACCAACATTGTGGTGACCAATGGCACAAACTTCGTATCGTTCCAGACCAACTCGATGCGCCTCTTCGTCAACGGGGTATGCCTCGCCACCAATTACACCAAGGTCTCGCCCTACGGCAATCTGGACCCCGCGCTCAGTCCCGGCGTGAGCATCGGCAGCCGCTGCCGTTACGACTGGACGCAACCGTTCACCGGTTTAATGGATGAAGTGACCGTTTATGCCCGTGCACTTACGGATCCAGAGATTGCGGCGATCGTCGCCTCTGGCACCGCCGGACCGGCGGACCTCTCGACGACCCCCGGCAAGAGTCTCGCCCAACTTACCGTGTCGATCGATGGCGTAAAGCTCGCCACGAGCTACGGCGACAATTCGAAGTGGACGGATTACAATGTCCAGTTCACTGCGTTGCGGACCAATTCCGTCGCCACGCTGCGCAGCTTGATGCCAGGCACATTGTTGGAAGGCATCACCCTCACTGAGCTGCCTTCGGAACTCTATTATCTGCCGGAAGTTTCCCTCTCCGATCTTTTCGGTGAGGATGCGTATGGTGTTTGGACCTTGGAGATTTGGGACACGCGCGTCGGTCTCGGTGCCACCAATCTGGCGCAGTTGATCCAGTGGCAGCTCAACCTCGGTCTTGCGCCGAGCAATCCGCCGCCGGTTATCAGTCTTGCCCACGGCATCCCATATACCAACACGCTCGCGGCGCACGATCTGCAATATTTCGTGGTGCAAGTGCCGCAGTGGGCGACCAACGCGACCAACGTTTTGCAGTTTGCAAATCGTTCCGGGACGATCAATCCGCGGCCGGTCACGGTGCTGTTTAATGGCACGAATTATCCGAACCTGGCTGACCTTGCCCTTATCGGTCCGGCCTCGACGGGCGTCTCGACACTCACGACCAATGGCAGTCCCGCCATGTCGGCAGGTGCGCCGTATTTCCTTGCGGTCACCAATCCGAACGCGGTGCCCGTAACCTTTGCGCTCAGTGTGGCGTATGACATCACTACGCTCACGAATTGTCAGTTGCTGACATCCAATATCGTGGGCGCGGCCGGCATTCCGCGTTACTTCCAGTTTGACGTGCCTACCAACAGCACGCTCCCGGGCGTGCCGCCTTCCGCTGTGTCCTTCTGGCTCTCGAGTGTGACCCAGGGGGTGACCGTCGTGATGAGCGACCACCTCCCGCTGCCGGATCTTAATCACTACACCACCGGGTCGAACGTCATGTTCTCGGCGGAGGCGTGTTATACGACCAATTATCCGCAGATCATCGCGCTCACCAACCGCATCCCCTTCATCGTGCCGTCGACGGCCAGTGCCTTCGCCGCCCCGCCCGGACCGCCGCAGTGGCTGTTCTACAAGTTCACCGTCACCAACCGCGTGTCTGGCGTGTTATTCGAACTCTATAACCTCAGCGGCGATGGCGACCTCGTGCTCCAGCGCGCCGTCCCGCCGACCATGGCGCCGTATTACCAGGGCAGTTTCTTTGCCGGAACCGCGCCCGAACAAATCGTGCTTAGGCCCGACGATAGCGTCCCTGATTTGCGGGGTGAATGGTATCTCGGAATTTACAATAACGACCCGGTGCCTCTTTCGTACACCATCCGCGCCACTCTGCCGGACGGGAATGGTTTGCTGACCAGCGCACAGACCTTGCGGGTGGGATTGTCGGCGCTCACACCGCCGCATGGGTTGCTCGTCAGTTGGAACTCTGTCATTGGCGAACGTTACATCGTCCAGTTCACACCCACTCTGGCGGCGCCGGTCAGTTGGACCAATCTGGCCTCCGTCGTCGCCACGACGCCGTTGACCACCTACGAAGTGGTTCCGGCTCCACCGAACGGCGGCTTCTTCCGGGTGGTGCAGGTCACCTCCTTCCAGCCGATATTAAACGTCCAATTTGTGCCGCCGAACCTGGTGCGCCTCTCGTGGTCCGTCGGGTTCCCCAACTACCGATTGCAGAAACGTGTTGGTCTGGCAGGGGCATGGGTGGATGTGACGTACCCGCCGGCGAGCGGTCTGTTTATCATCGCGGGAGAATATGTCGCATTCGATCCGGTGGTGGCGCCGGGGCCGACATTCTATCGGTTGGTGAAGTAGGCCAAATTTCTTGCAATCGCGGCTGCTTGACGGGATAGTGGCGTAGCGGCACAGTGCAACAAAGAGCAGAACCATGAACCTTGGCGACCTTCGTTTAATGGCCGGACTTCGCGCCGGGTTTCGCGCATGTTTGGGATTGTTGCTGGCCGGGCTTTTGTTGCCGGCCGCTCAAAAGGCTTCCGCCCAGGGAACCTTTGAGGCGATCCAGAGTTACTCGACCGATGGCACCTCCGGTTTCGTAAATGGTACGGCCGGTTGGAGCTTTCAGCCTTCAACCTTTGTCACTGTCACCGCACTGGGTGTCTTCACGAACGCGTTGATCACGGAAAGCGCGATGTCCATCGGCCTGTGGCAATCGGATGGTTCGTTGCTGGCCTCCAATTTGGTGACCACCCTCAGTTCCCTCGCGGGCCTGAGCCGATATGAGGCCATCGAACCGGTTTTCCTCAGCCCTGGTCAGGTGTATTACGTTGGCGCGTACGCTCCCGGCGGGAATACCACCCTGGATGTTTTTATCCCCGGCACCACCACCCCGCTCGTATTCGCGCCAGAGATTCAGATCGGCGGTCTGGTTCAATCCGGCGGTGGTAATTTTGGCCCGCCGTCCCCCGTTCCTGGGACCGGTGGCGACGTTTATCTGGGAGCAAACTTTCAATTCCAGGACGGTGTGCCGGAGCCTTCGACGATCAGCCTGGCCGGACTCGCATTAGGCATGGCCGCCGCCTGGCGTTGCCGCCGCCGTCGATAAGCAATCGACACCTTCCGAGGCGTTTGGACTTTCGCGGACTGCGTCCGTTACCGGCGCAGCTATCCATAGACACGACCGGCTGCCGTTATAGAAGCCTTCGACGATTTTTCATTCGCGTTGTTTCCTGATCGCCCGCGCGTGCGCAATCCTTTGGCAGACCATAAAACATAGCACCCCCTCCACCGGCCACCATGACACCGGGAGAAAAGAAATTTGTGGATGCCGCCCTCAAAGGTGATGCGACAATCATCTGGAAGCTGTTAAAAACCGGAGTCGATAACAACGCAAAGGACACCTGCGGGCTGCCACATCCCGCCGCCGGGGCGGGGGGCTCTAGAGACGTCGGGTGTTATACCATTTTCCAAAGAACCCAAATGCGCCGACGGAAAACGCTTGAGCGGCGAGATGCCGCGGGGATTAATCATTCATGGTTTCTCCTGGCATGAGAGACCGACGTTTTGTCGCAGCGCATCGGGGTGGACCGCTGGACCGAGAGGATCACGCTTTGCTGGCGCGATGGGCAGCGGATTGCGCAGAACGGGTGCTGCCGCTTTTTGCGCGGACCAGCGATGATTCGCGACCGAAGCGCGCAATCGAGGTTGGTCGCGCGTGGGCCAAGGGCGAGGTTCGGACAGGCGCAGCGATGAAGACGTCCGTCGCGGCACATGCGGCGGCCCGGCAGGTTGCGGACAAGGCGGCCATCGCGGCGGCGCGCGCGGCGGGGCAGGCGGTGGCCAGTGCGCACTTTGCCGATCATAGCATGGGGGCGTTGCTCTATGCGTTGAAGGCGATGGATGTTGCGGTTCTGCCATGGAAGGCGGAGATGAAGTTGCGGCTGGCGAGGTTGCCGGTGCGACTGCGAAGAATTGTCGCCGCCGGAGTGAAATTGCGATTGAAGCCGTTGGGGGTGGGCAGGTCTGCCGGCAAATGAAATTGCGGGGCTTGCGTTGAGTGCCTTCACTTAGTAGGTATGGCGGCACGCGGAGGCGTGGTCACTGACGATGATTGCAGGGTGGCGATCCTATCGCAGCAAATTTATGAATAGCCCGTTTTGTCCGGATGTTTCCATGCGGTTGCGCGAGCTCGAGCCCGGGCTTGAGGTGTTTGAGTGTCCCGAGTCCGGCGGGCTTTGGATTCCGCTCAAGGCGTATCTCGCCTGGAAGGAGCGGCAACCGCCAGGCGCGCCGACGCCGGCTGCCGATGTGCCGCCCATGGTGGCCGACGACTCCGCGCAGCGCACGCTGGTTTGCCCCGAATCGGGCCGGCTCCTGCTCCGCTACCGCGTGGGCCATGGACTGCCGTTTCACCTCGACCGCAGCCCCGTGACCGGGGGCGTCTGGCTCGACCAGGGTGAATGGGAGGCGCTCAAAAGCCGGGGTTTGCATGTCTCGTTGCATTTGATTTTCACAGCGGCCTACCAGCGGCAGATCCGCACCTCCGAATACGCGCGCACGCTGACCGACACGTTTCGCGACCGGATCGGCACGGCGGATTTCGCAAAAGTCGCCGAGTTCGGCGCGTGGCTCGCAAGTCATCCGAAGCGCCGGGATATTTGCTGCTTCCTGTTGGATGCGACCGAGCAGCGTAGTGAGGGCGACGAGGCGTGATTGAAGATTTGAAATCTGGGATTTCAGGGAATGGCCGGACGAGGCGCTATGCGCCGGATTAAACGTTAAATCATCAGTCTTGTGAACATGGCGAAGACCCACGAGCTACGAGCGGATGACACCATGCGCCAAATCGTCGAGACAGCCGTTCGGATTTTTCGGTCCCAGCCGGACGCCGACGAGGATGAAATTCTGAAGCGCATGCTGCACAGCGACATGGATCACCGCGCAGCCGTGCAATTGGTGGTGCTGTTGCCGCTCGCGTACGGGCGCGTGCTATTGTCCGCAAGCGGCGTCTTGCTACCCGACTTTTATTACCATGACTGTGACGGCAAGCCGGGCAAAGGCAGGCTGAGCGCGCTGCCGCTGTGGCACGCGGCGATGGACTGCGCGAAGCAGGATCTCGAACCGGCGGCTTGCATCGCCAGCCGAAGTCCGGAAGTCAGGGCGGCCAATGCGGCGCTGCTCGACGGCCGCAAACTGGAGTCTCTGGTCTGGGGGCCGCCGGTTTTTCTGTGGCCGATTGAGCCGGCTCCCGGACTGGCGGGCGCCGTCCAGACGCCTGGCTGGTGGCGGCAAATTTGGGATGGGCCAGCATGGCATTCGGTGAGCCCTGGCGAGCTTACGACCGCCCGCATGGCAATGGTCGTCGGGATACTTGTGGCGCTGACTGCGGTCGGCGCCGTGGTGTATTACACCATCTCACTGTTGTTGGAGCTGCGCTGAGAGCGATACCGGTAGCCGGGCGCGGCTCTTGGGGCCGCCCCTCACTCACTGACAATGAAATCAACCGCTGAAATCATGCCTGTCGAAACACTTCAAGAGACCGTGCCGAAGCCGCACCAGGAAATTTTGAAACTGAGGGCGGGCGTTTTGCCGTTCATTGCCTTGGTATGCTTGCTGGCATCCTGTGCCACGCACCGGCCAGCGGCTCAAAACGAGGCGGCCGAGTGGAGGCCTGCCTTGCTGGCGGCGATTCACTTGAACGACGTGGAGGCAGTTGCGCGTCTTTACTCGAAATATTCGCTGCCCCCCGACGCTTCCATTAACGCCAACTCCGTCACCCCGCTTATGATCGCGTCGTCACAGGGCAGCGGGTTCGTGGTGCAGTGGCTGCTGCGGCGCGGTGCCAAGGTGGACGCTGGCAGCACGGACAAGAATCCCGGCGAATTTCCCCAGACGGCCGGCTGCACGCCGCTCCTCATGGCGTGCGCCGGCGGGCACTCGCAGATAGCGCTCGAACTCCTCGCGCACGGGGCGGACGTGAGCCACGAGGATTCGCGCGGATCGACGCCGTTGGTCATCGCGTGCGGTCGTGGCCGGCTCGAAATCGCCAGGCTCCTGCTCGACCACGGCGCCAAAATCAATTCGCCCTCGAATGCTCCGCCGCTGCTCCGGGCGATCCAGCAGGACCAGCCGGCCATCGCGGAATTTCTCATTTCGCAGGGTGCGGATATTAACGCTTCCTTTGCCATTGGGCGCAGTGCTTTGATGGTCGCCTCGGAACGGGGCAACGCCTCGCTGGTGCGTCTGCTCCTGGAAAAGGGCGCGGCGGTGAACCGCATCGATGCTGACGGTCAGCACGCGCTCCTGGAAACCGCGATCGAAGGGCACGCCGAAGTGGTGTCTCTGTTAGTCGGGCATGGCGCGCTAATCGACCTGCAGGATCGGGCCGGCTGGACGGCGCTTATGCAGGCGTCCGCCGCCGGCTTTCCCGAATCGGTCAAAGTGCTGTGCGCTGCGGGCGCTGACCCCACGAAAACCAACAAATTCGGGCGGACCGCCCTGATCTATGCCCGGGGAATCGAGGGCACGCGGAACTTGGCCCAGGTCGCCGACCTCACCGCCGCCACTGAGCGGGGCGTCTTCGATCCCGAAGAGTTGTATTACGTCCTGAAACGAAACAGTTCGGGCCGGGACTACGCAGGCGTGCTAAAAATTCTGGAGCCTTACGAAAAGGGATTTCATAAACAGACTGTTCCGGCAGGCGGAAGTCAGCCGGCCGGCTCGCAAACCAATCGACCCTCGGGACCGGCGAACTGACTCGGCACGTGAACAAGGCAGCCCGCAATGAGGCCTGACCGGGTCGCGGGTGGATTTGCAGAGCCGCCCCCGGATCGCTACTATTGATCAAGCGTATGGTTAAGCTCGTATTTTTCATCGGGTGCCTGCTCTACCTTGGACTCCAGTCACTGTTTGTGCAGACGACCCATGCAATCGTGGGGGAGCGGCACGTTTTCAGTTATGGATGGGTGGGGATTGCTTTTGGATTTGGCTTCAACCTGCTTCCCATGGGGATGGCGTGGTTTTCTGGCGCGTGAAAAACGACCGGCTCGGCGCCGCAATCTTTCTGCTTTTCATCCCACTGTTCGCTGTGTTCATCATGCCGCAACTGTTTATGGAACGCGTCGAAGTGACGCCGACGCAGTTGAGTCATCGCCGCGAACCACCGCACACCCGGTTCAACGCGGACATCGCCTTCGCTGAAATCGCCTCGGCCGTCGAGCTGGATTACGAAAGTGGGCTGAAAGGATACAAGCTGCGGCTTAGGGACGGACGCACACTGGTACTTCCGGCCAATACCGTGCTCACGGCGGCCCAGAGCACGGTGGACGCCCAACTTCACGGCCATGCCATCCCCGTGACAAACCAGTTCGTCCCTCGTCCAACCCGTTAGCCATGGCTGCGGCATTAAATTTCGGGGCGTTTGATATGTGGATCGACCAGTTTGGGCCTTCGACATTGTGGGTGTGCGTTTCCAAACAATTAATGGCGGGGCCAATTTCATGCATCCCTCCGGCATAGTTGCGGCAGGGATCTGAAAATTGACGCGAAGACAGATTGACAGGGACGCGGACGGGCGCGATGGCTCCGTCAGGCAGCAGTTGATTTTAAATCTCAAATCTGCGATTTCAAATTACGCCGGGTCCGCTTGCCGACAGGCGGCTGCTGGCATCAGACCATGGATATACAAACAACTATGAGAACCATCAAAATCATATTCCTGAGCGCCCTCGTGGCGACGGTCCTTTCCCCGGCCTGGGCGGCGGAGTCGGAGGCGGTCCGGAAAGACATGGCGGCGTTGCAAGGCGAGTGGTCGATGGTGTCGGGGGCGGCGGATGGGCAATCCGTGCCGTCACAAATGGTCAAGCAGATGAAACGCGTCTGCAAAGGCGACGAGGCTACGACGACGATGGCGGGCGCAGTCTTCATCAAGGCGAAGATTACGATCGATCCATCCCAAAAGCCCAAGGCGATCGATTATCAGATGACCGACGGCCTGACCGAAGGCAAGACGCAACTTGGGATTTACGAATTGGACGGGGACACGTTCAAAGCGTGTTTTGCCAAGCCGGGCGCGGAGCGTCCGACTGACTTCACGAGCAAGGCCGGAGACGGACGCACGCTGTCGGTGTGGAAGCGCGATAAGCCGGCGGCGGCGGAGCCGGCACAGAAATGAGCGACAGTGAGATTGCTTCGTTGACGGCGAATGGGTTCGGGCTAATCGCATGATTCCTGAATCCGTCCACGATATTTGGCAGGCTTACTGTGTCGCAATCGGCCGGGATCGGTCGGCGGATTTTTACGAGGCGTTTCATTTTAGCGACAACGAGCAAGGCGCGCTGGAACTGGCTAAGTTGGTGCTCGCCGGCGTGAAACGAGGCACCGCGAGTCTGGCCTGGACGTATGAGCATGATGGGAAGCGTCCGCCGTGGCCAGGCAGCCTGAGCGTCATGACGGACTGGCACAAGAAGCCGATGTGCATCGTCGAGACCCGCACGATCGAGTCCGTCCCGTTCGAGGAAGTGACGGCTGAGTTCGCCGCGATTGAGGGCGAAGGTGACGGTTCTCTCCGCTACTGGAGCGAGGGGCATTGGGCGTATTTCGGGCGCGAGTGCCAACGCATCGGCAAAACGCCCGACCCGCGCATGCTGACTTATTGCGAACAGTTTGACGTGGTTTTCAGGGCGCCTGATACCGTGGGACCGGTGAACGAGAATCGGCGGGAAGGGTTGAGAGACTGGTCAGGATTTTAGCTGGTAGGAGCCGACGTGGGCAGGCTCAAACTTTTTGGATGGCCATCGGATGTCGAAGGCTCCTCGCGTCGTCTCGTGCGAGAGGAGAGGATTGTCAGCGCGTTGCGCGTGCCGGATCGTCGTCCGATATCAAATGGTTTAAGAGGGATCGTGAGCACAATGGCACGCAACTCGAACCTTGATTCAACCTTTCCCGCGCCTCATATTGGCTACCCCTAAACTTAATAGATATTATGAACATCCCAATACGTGTCGCAGTCACCGGCGCCGCCGGTCAGATCGGCTATTCTCTCCTTTTTCGCATCGCCTCGGGTTCAATGTTTGGTCCCGATCAGCCGGTCATTCTGCATCTGATCGAAATCGAACCGGCCCTGCCGGCGTTGCAAGGGGTGGTGATGGAGTTGGAGGACGCCGCGTTTCCACTGCTCAAGGGCATCGTGGCCACGGCGAATCTCGAAGAAGGTTTTCGCGGGGTAAACTGGGCATTGCTTGTCGGCTCGGTGCCGCGCAAGCCCGGCATGGAACGCAAGGATCTGCTCGGCATCAACGGCAAGATTTTCGTCAGCCAGGGTCAGGCGATTCAAAAGGCGGCGGCGAAGGATGTGCGCATTCTCGTGGTCGGAAATCCGTGCAATACGAATTGCCTGATCGCCATGAACAACGCGCCGGACGTGCCGCGCGACCGTTTCTACGCGATGACGCGTCTCGACGAGAACCGCGCGAAGGCGCAGCTCGCCAAAAAGGCGGGCGTGGACCTCACCACCGTCACGAACCTGGTGGTGTGGGGCAATCATTCGCCCACGATGTATCCCGACTTTTACAATGCGAAGATCGGCGGCAGCCCGGTGGTGAAGGCCATTGGTGACGAAGCGTGGCTTCAGGGCGAGTTTATAACGACGATCCAGCAACGCGGCGCGGCCATCCTCAAGGCGCGCGGCGCCTCCAGCGCGGCTAGCGCGGCGGCGGCGGTTGTGGACACCGTGCGCTCAATCGTCGAGCCGACGGCGTCGGGCGACTGGCACAGCGTGTGCATTTGCTCGGACGGCAGCTACGGCGTGGAGCCGGGCCTCATTTGCTCGTTCCCGATGCGCAACGTGGCGCGCAAGCTGGAGATGGTGCAGGGTCTGCCAATCAACGAATTCAGCCGCGCCCGCATCGACGCTTCCCTCAAGGAATTGAAGGAGGAAAAGGCGATGACGAGCGACCTGCTGCCGAAGTAAGGCGCAATTCTTTCATCCGGCCGAAAGTGGAAGCATTCCCTTTCGGCCATTTTGTTTTTTTTGGGGGGCGGCCGCATCCGGCTTGACCGGACTGCGGGAATTGCCAACCTTGCCCGCATGAACAAAGTGCTTGCGGCCGCGATTCTCTTCGCCGCCAACCCCGTTTTTGCCGCCACCTCCGACTTGATTCACTCTTTCACCAAGGTTCGCGCCAACGACCAGTTTTGGGCTGAGGGCGCGGCCATCGGTGATTTCAATCACGACGGCAAGCTGGACGTTGTCTCCGGGGCCTATTGGTATGAGGGGCCGGACTTCAAAAAGCGGCATGAGATTTATCCCGCCGCGGCCTCCTTCAAAAAAATCAAGGGACCGGGCATCGAGCAGACCGTTCCCGGCTTCGAAGGCGCGCTCGGCACCAACAACGCCTACTCTGATTGCTTCCTGACGTTTGCTTACGACTTCAACGGCGATGGCTGGATGGATGTGCTGGTTTATGGTTTTCCCGGCAAAGAAGCGATCTGGTATGAGAATCCCAAAGGCGCCGCAGGACACTGGCCGAAGCATGTCATTTTCAATGTGGTGGATAATGAGTCGCCCGGGTTCAGCGACGTGACCGGCGACGGCAAACCGGAAATCCTTTGCTGTTCTGACGGCTTCCTCGGTTACGCCGAGGCGGATTGGACCAATCCGGCCGCGCCCTGGAAGTTTCATCCTGTGACCCCCAAGGGTGATTACCAACGATTCACCCACGGCCTCGGCTACGGAGATATCAACGGCGACGGCCGCATCGACCTGGTGGAAAAAGACGCGTGGTGGGAGCAACCCGCCTCCCTCGCGAATGACCCGGTCTGGACCAGACATCCCTTTCGTTTTGCACCCGCCGCCGCGCAAATGCTGGTGTATGATGTCAATGGCGACGGCCTCGCCGATGTCATCACCTCCATCAATGCCCACGGCTACGGTCTTTCCTGGTATGAGCAAGTGAAGGAAAACGGCAACATCACATTCCGCGAACATGTGATTCTCAACAAGGACGCCACGAAGGATAAATATGGCGTCGAGTTCACCCAGCTCCATTCGCTGGCGTTGGCCGACGTCGATGGCGACGGACTGAAGGATATTGTCACGGGCAAACGTTTCTGGGCGCATGGCCACAAGGGACCGGACCCCGAATCGGACGACGCGCCTGCCGTGCTGTATTGGTTCAAGTTGACGCGGCCCTCGCCGGGCCAGGCTGAATACGTGCCGCACCTGATCGACAGCGACTCGGGCGTCGGTACACAGGTAACTGTTGGCACCGTCAGCAACGAAAAATATCCGGACGTCGTGGTAGGCAACAAAAAGGGTGTGTTCATCTTCAAGCATCAGACGAAGGAAGTGCCCATTGCAGAATGGGAAAAGGCGCAGCCCAAGCCGGTGGCCGCGCCGAAGTGATTTCGTTGGACGCTCGTCGCTAATTTAGCCAGATTTTCCCCCATGTTGAGAAAGTTTCTTCGGAGCTGGCGGACGTTCGTCGGCGCCGGAATTTGTGTCTGTGTGGCGGGGATGACGAGCGCGGCGTTGACCGCTCATGGCGCGGCCGGAGCGCCTCCGCGTCCGCCCAGTATTATTTTCATCCTCGCGGATGATCTCGGCTACGGAGATTTGGGCTGCTATCGGCAGACGAAAATCAAAACGCCCAACATCGACCGCCTGGCTGCGGAGGGTATGTCGTTCGCGGATTTCTACGCCGGCAGCACGGTGTGCGCGCCGTCGCGTTGCGCTCTGATGACCGGCCTAAACACCGGCCATGGGCGAATTCGCGGGAATGCGCTGGTGCCGCTGCAAGCCCAGGATCTTACTATCGCGGAAGTGCTGAAGAAGGGTGGATATCGCACGGCGCTTTTCGGCAAATGGGGCCTCGGTAATCCCGGCACTACCGGGCTGCCTCAGAAAAAGGGTTTTGATGAATTTCTTGGTTACCTGGACCAGGTCCATGCGCACGATTATTATTCCGATCACATGTGGCGTTACGCGCCGGCGGGCAATGGCCTGGACGGTTATGACGGGGAAATGTCCTTCCCTGAAAATGCCGGCGGCCGCAAGTCGCTGTACCTGGATGACCTGTTCACCACGTGTGCGGTCAACTTTTTGAACATCAACAAGCCGGATCAATTCAACAACTTTCGCCCCTTCTTTCTTTTCCTTGCCTACACCATTCCGCACGCGAACAACGAAGAGACCAAAGTCTCCGGCAATGGCATGCAGGTGCCGAGCGATATTCCTTACACCGATCAGACTTGGCCGCAGCCGGAAAAAAACAAGGCGGCGATGATTACCCGGCTGGATCGTGACGTCGGCAAAATTCTGGACCTGTTGAAAAAGCTGAATCTTGCGGACGACACCCTTGTTATTTTCACCAGCGACAACGGACCGCATAAGGAAGGCGGCATCGACCCGAATTTCTTCAAAAGCTCCGGGGTGTTGCGCGGCATCAAGCGCGACCTGTATGAAGGTGGCATTCGTGTGCCGTTTATCGCGCGCTGGCCCGGCCATATCAAACCCGCGTCCATCAACGACCAGCCATTTGCCTTTTGGGACCTGTTGCCGACGTTCGCGGAGATTGCCCAGGTCAAATTGGCCACCCCGACGGACGGCGTTTCACTCCTGCCCACGTTGCTCGGCCAGCCAAAAACAAACAGCCACGATTTCCTCTACTGGGAATTTCACGAACGCGGCTTCCAACAGGCGGTGCGCATGGGTGATTGGAAGGCAGTCCGTCTCGGCGCGGACCAGCCGCTGGAACTTTACAATTTGAAAACCGACCTGGGCGAGAAGCAGAATGTCGCCGATCAGAATCCCAAAGTGATTGCGCAGATTGAGAAATATCTGAAGACCGCGCGGACCGATTCGCCGGACTGGCCCGTCAAAGCGGCGCCGAAGCCGGCGATCGTGCCGGGATCGAAGTAGGCACTCGGTTCGAGGAAGAGCCCGGCACATTGAAGTCGCGATTGCGGCGTGTGCGTGTGATTTCCTTGTTCATCCAAAGGACCGCCAGCGCGATGCCGAACAGGAACACGGCGAGCACCACCCACGGCCAGCGATATTGACGCGGACTTTGCGGCTCCGGTAGGTTGGGTTGGTCGTGCATCAATTCTCGAATAGCATGCACTTTTCCCGCAACGCTGCACAAAGCAAATAACACCCGTCTTCAGCCGCGCGGCCTACAGCAGGGCGAGCATCACCAATCCAAATCCCACGGCCACGCCGATTTTGAACAGGAGGATCATATCTGGTTCGATTTAGGTTAACTGCGCGCTTGGTTCAATGCGACCAGGAAGGGGTTGCGATTCCACCGCGTTCCCGCACGACCTCTTCGTGATGTTGCCTTAGCCGCGCCGCCAGCACGTCGGACCGGCCGAGATAGCCGATCACGCGGGCGGCCCGTGCCCGTTCGACGACCGGCAGCCGCCCGATGTCATGTTCCATCATTTTGGCGATGGCGTCGTGCAGCGGTTCATCGGGATAGGTGACGACCAATTCGCTGGTTGCCACTTCGCGGACGGTGAGTTGATCGCAATCGGGCCGTTGCAGCGCGCGCACGAGATCGCTGCGTGTGACGATGCCCGCGAGATTGAGTTGGCGATCGAGCAGCAGAGTGCCCTGACGCTTCGCAACCAGCGGGTCGCCGTTGGCGATCAGCCTGGAAAGCTGGCTGACTTTCATATCTGCTGCGACTGCAGGCAGCTCGCGATCCATCACGTCGCCGACGCGGGTGAGTTCAAAGGCGTCCACACTGTATTCCCGGGCGATGTGATGTCCGCGGCGCGCGAGTTTCTCGGTGAGAATCGAACGGCGCATCAGCAGCACGGTGACGGCCAGCGCGCTCGTGCAGCCGACCAGCAGGGCGGGAAGCGCGCCCAGATCGCGGGTGAGTTCGAGGGCAAAAACCATGCCGGTGAATGGGCTGCGCATTGTTCCGGCCATCATGCTCGCCATGCCGACCATTGCCCACCGACCGGGATCGCCCAGCGGCAGCCATTGCCCGAGTAGCGCTCCCAGTGCGCCGCCAATTATTAGGAGCGGTGCCAGCACGCCGCCCGACGTTCCTGAACCCAACGCCACCGACCATACCACGGCCTTGGCGATGAGCAGTGTGATCAAAGTCGCACCGAGAATTTCACCGTGCAATAGCCCTTGTATCGTCTCATATCCCACACCCAATACGCGGGGGTCAATGGCGCCGCCGATGCCGACAACAAGCGCGCCGATGGCCGGCCACCACATCCAATGGCACGGCAGTCGTTGAAACCAATCTTCGCAGGCGTAAACCAGATTCGTCAGCACCGTGGATCCGAGCCCCGCCGCCACGCCCACCACCAAAGCCGCGCCCAGGGCTGATGCGCCCGGATACCCGTGGCTGAAACCGGGAAACATCGGACCTGCTCCCAACAACGGCACGCGCAACACGGCCGCGACGACCGATGCCACCACCACGGGAATGAAGCTGCGCGGTTTCCATTCAAACAGCAAAAGTTCAACCGCCAGCAACACCGCTGCGACGGGTGTGGCAAAGACAGCGGACATACCCGCTGCCGCGCCGGCGACCAGCAACGTTTTGCGCTCGGCGGCGGAGAGATGAAAAAGCTGGGCGAACAGTGAACCGCACGCGCCGCCCGTCATGATGATGGGGCCTTCCGCGCCAAACGGACCGCCGGTGCCGATGGAAATCGCCGACGAGATGGGCTTGAGCAACGCCACCCGCGCCTGAATCAAACTCTTGCCCAAAAGAATAGCTTCCAACGCCTCGGGAATGCCGTGACCACGAATTTTCTCCGAGCCGTAACGCGCCATCAAGCCGATCATCAACGCGCCGATGACAGGAACGGCAATGACCCAAAGCCCGAGGTGATTATGTTGGGGCAGGGCGTTCGCGGCGGAAAAGCGGTGGAAAAAACTGAGGTTGGTAATGACCGCGATCAACCAGAGCAACGCCTTCGCCACCACCGCGCTGACTGCCCCGATGGGCACCGCCAGGGCCGCCAGCAGCAGCATGCGGCGATCGGTTCGAAAATCCGACAAGCGGTCGGCGACGCCAGTGCTCTCATTCATATCAAAGTGTTTTTATTTTATATCGTATTGCGATATAATACAACCTGATTTTGCGGCGGAGTGAATTTCTGTTACGATGGCGCTTGAAAATTATGCGGTCAAAAAGTGCGAAGGTCAGCAAGTCCGAATACGAAGCCCTGGCGGCGTTGCGTTACGCGCTGCGGCAGTTTTTGCGTTTCAGCGAGGATGCCGCGCAGCACGCGGGGCTCACTCCCCAGCAGCATCAGGCGTTGCTCGCGATCAAGGGGTTCCCGGGCCGTGACCGCGTCACCATCGGCGAAATGGCCGAACGCCTGCAAATTCTCCATCACAGCGCGGTCGGGCTCGCCAACCGCCTGGTGAAAGAACGTCTCGTGGCGCGTGAGCCCGGCACGATGGACCGGCGACAAGTCTATCTCGCGCTGACGATTCGTGGCGAAGCAGTCTTGGAAAAACTCGCCGCCGCTCACCGCGAACAGTTGCGCCAGGTCGCGCCCAAATTGGGCGATTTGCTGGCACGCTTGGGAGATTCATGAGATCGGCGTTCGTCTTGACCGAAACTCGCCGGTTCGGCAACAATTGAGTTATGCGTGGCTTGATAGCATTTGCCTTTGCCGCACTCGTGCTGGCGGTTTCCGCCACCGAGCCGCGCTTCGTTATTGATGATGACGGTTACGTGGAGAAGATCACGGCGGCGAGCGCAAAGTTGTTGCGTCAGCACAAACTGGTGGCCTCCAGCACACTTCAGAAGCAGGTCAGTGCGCGGAATTTTGCCTTGAAGCTGCCGGCCGCCACGCATCAAAAATTGTCGTCGCCCGATTTGTACGATCGCCTCCGCCAAAGCACCCTGGCGGTCGGCAATTATTATAAATGCCCGGACTGCGGTGAGTGGCATTTCTCGAGCAGCACCGGTTTCGTGGTCGGAGAGGGCGGCATCGTCAGCACTTGTTGTCATGTGGTGCAGGCCGAGGACAAAGGCGTCCAGGAAAGCTACCTGGTCGCGGCGGATTCCGGCGGCCGGGTTTATCCCGTTCTCTCCGTCCTCGCCGCCGATGCCGAAGCCGACACTTGTTTCCTCAAGATCGACGCTCCCGACCTCAAGCCGCTTTCCCTGCGTCCGGGCGTGCGGCCGGGTGAACGTGTTTATTGTTTGAGCCATCCCGGCGGCTACTTTTTCATGTATAGCCAGGGAATGGTCGCACGTGTTAATTCCCGGCGTGACGCGCTGCTGGATGAACATGGCATGACCAATGGCCTGCTCAGCCGCCCAATTCTCTGTTTGAACGTCACGGCGGAATTTGCCCCCGGCTCGAGCGGCGCGGCGGTCGTGGACGAGGAAGGCAATGTCGTCGGCCAGGTCGCCAGCATTGCCGATGCGGGCGAGCGCGAAGTCGGCGACACCAATGCCCCGCCTTCGCCCAGTGTTCCGGTGCGGTTCTGCACTGCCGCCGAGGAGATTGTGCGGCTGACGCGGCATCACCTGGATCGCACCAATCAACTGGTCCGCGCGCCTTCCCGCGCGGCACATACGACCGCCGACGCGCCCCGCTGAGCGTCACCCGTTTTTACAGGAGTTATTATGCAACTGAAGCCCGCCGTACCCGTTCTCCGCATTTTCGACCGCAAACTGGCCCAGGCGCACTACGTGGACTGGCTCGGATTTCGCATTAATTGGGATCACAATCTCAAAGGCGAAGGACCTTGCTGTTTCGAAGTGTCGCGCGACGCGGCCGTGCTGCATCTCACGGAACATTACGGCGACGGTTCTCCCGGCATCAAAGTTTATGTTGAAGTGGACGACGTGGAGGCCTATCACCGCGAACTCCACAGCAAACCGAATCCCTACATGCGGCCCGGCATCGAGGAGCAGCCATGGGGCGAACGCTCGATGTGCGTGATCGATCCGTTCGGCAACCGGGTCTATTTCAGCCAGAAGAAGCCCGGGCATTGAGGGAAAATTTTCCCGACGCATTGCATGGCGGTCCATTTCGATCAAATCGTGCCGTGGGGCCGCATCCGCGAGGAATACAATCTGATGTTTGATCTCGCCCGCGCGGACCGGTCGCGCGGCGTCCTGGACTGCGGTGGCGGTCCCGCGAGTTTCACCGCGGAGATGACGGCAGGGGGAACCCGCGCCGCGGCGGTGGATCCGCTCTACGCATTTTCGGGAGCGCAGATTCGCCAACGATTCGATGCGATTGCGGATTCGATGATCGCCCAGGTGCAGGCGACACCAGACGACTGGACGTGGAGCTATCATCGCGACCCGGCCGGCTTGCTCGCCTGCCGCCGTACGGCGTTGGAGGGATTTCTTCGGGACTATGAACGCGGTCGGGGTGAGGGACGTTATCTCATTGGCGAATTGCCCTCGCTGCCGGTGGAAAGCAATTCGTTCAGCCTCGCGCTGAGTTCCCATTTGCTGTTCCTGTATTCAGCGTTGCTGGACGAGGAATTTCACATTCGCTCATTGCGCGAGTTGTGCCGTGTGGCTGCCGAGGTGCGTGTCTTTCCACTGTTGACACTGAAACGGGAACAATCGCCGCATCTGGCAGGCGTGCGCGCCGCGCTGGTGTCGGACGGCTGGCAGAGTGAAGTCGTCCCGGTGAACTACGAATTTCAGCGCGGCGGCAATCAAATGCTGCGAATCTTTCGTGCCTGATCCCATGAGCGTTGAAATAATTCCTTTTACCATCGATGCCTACGAACGTGTTTATGAGCTTTGGCGACAAAGCGAAGGCGTCGGCTTGGGCGAGGCGGATTCACGTCAGGGAATCGATGCCTATCTGAAACGAAACCCGGGATTGAGTTTCGTCGCGATGGAAAATCAAACGGTGGTCGGCGCGGCACTCTGCGGCCACGATGGCCGGCGCGGATACCTCAATCATCTGGCCGTCCATCCAGACTGGCGTCGGCGTTCCATCGGACGCCAATTGGTGGAAAAATGCCTGGCAGGATTGCGTGAGGCTGGCATTCAAAAATGTCATCTTGTGGTGTTCAACCAAAATCAGGCAGGGCTCGCTTTCTGGAAGTCGATCGGCTGGACACCGCGCGTCGAGTTGAGTCTGGTCTCAAAGAACACTGCGCCGCCGAAGTGAGTCGGCAGGGCACGCGATTTTCCCGCGCAAATGCACTGCTGCATTGACCTCGGCAAGGGGATTGCTCATAGATAGCAGCAACAATTTATGACTTACGAAAATCGGCAATCCCCCAGGGAACGGCCGGGAAAGGCTCACGTCACAAAGCCTCGAAAAGTCCCGCAAATGGCCGGTTTTCGAGCGTCGCGTGCTTCGGGCCGCCCATCACTTTGAAGTTGCACCTCACCCCCACGAATTGTTCCAAAATGGCCACTGAGTCTAAAACGACGCCGAATGGGAGCTTGCTCCAACAGTATGCCTGCGACGGTTTTTTCGACGAGATGGTGGATGCCAGTGGGAATTCCCGGGAGCATTATCGCCGTTTTCGGGAGCTGTTTCAGACGGTTTCAATGCGTGATTTCGAGCAGAAGCGACAGTCCGTGGACCTCTCGTTTTTGCGGCAGGGAGTGACGTTCAACGTTTATGGCGATTCCGCCGGCACCGAGAAAATTTTCCCGTTCGACATGGTGCCCCGCATCATTCCCGCCCGGGAATGGGAGCGGCTCGAGCGCGGCCTCGTCCAGCGCATCACCGCGTTGAATTTGTTTCTGCACGATATTTATCACGAGCAGAAGATCATCAAGGACGGGGTCATCCCGCCGTTTTACGTTTTGTCCGGCCGGCATTTCCGCCGCGAGTTCGTGAACTTCAGCGTGCCAAAGGACATTTACATTCATGTCTGCGGCACTGATTTGATTCGCGACAAGAACGGCGAATATCTCGTGCTGGAAGACAATGGCCGCTGTCCGAGCGGTGTAAGCTATGTTCTGGAAAATCGGCGCGCGATGAAGCGCACGTTTCCGGGAATGTTCGAGACCATCGGCGTGCGTCCCGTGGAGGAATATCCGCAGGAATTATTGCGCATGCTGCATCATATAGCCCCGCCGGGTGTGGCCAATCCGACCGTGGTCATCCTCACCCCTGGCGTTTACAACTCCGCCTACTTTGAGCACACGTATCTTGCCCGCCAGATGGGCATCGAGATTGTGGAGGGCCGCGATTTGCTCGTGCGCGATTCGCGGGTTTTCATGCGGACGACGAAAGGGCTGCATCCCGTCCATGTGATTTATCGGCGGCTGGATGACGATTTTCTCGATCCCACGGTGTTCCGTCGCGATTCGATGCTTGGCGTGCCCGGTATCGTGCACGCGTATCGGTCCGGGAATGTATCGCTCGCCAACTCCATCGGCACCGGCATCGCGGACGACAAAGTCATGTATTACTTCGTGCCGCGCATGATCAAATACTACCTCGACCAGGATCCGATCATCGGCCAGGTCCCGACGTATCTGGCGAGCGAGGAGGCGGACAAGAAATACATCCTGGAAAATCTGGAAAATCTGGTCGTCAAATCTGCCAATGAATCGGGCGGTTACGGCATGTTGATGGGGCCGCAGGCGTCCAAGGACGAGGTCGCCGCCTTCCGCGAAAAGGTGGAATCCGAGCCGCGCAATTTCATCGCGCAACCGATGATCTCGCTTTCGCGACATCCGACGTGCGTGGACGACAATGCGTTCGAAGGCCGCCATATCGATTTGCGGCCGTATGTTATTTACGGGGAAAAAATCGTGATCGTGCCGGGCGGCCTTACCCGCGTGGCCCTGCGCAAAGGTTCGCTGGTCGTCAACTCCTCGCAGGGTGGCGGCAGCAAGGACACCTGGGTGCTATACGGTAACGACTGATTATCATGCTGAGCCGCGTTGCCAATTCACTGTATTGGATGTCCCGCTACATCGAGCGCGCCGAGAACATCGCGCGCATCGTGGACGTCAACCTCCAGCTCCTGCTGGACATTCGCGATCTTGACCAGGCCCGCCTCGCGCAGCATTGGCTGCCGATCGTGGAAACCACCGGCGACGAAAAACAATTTTTTGACCTGCATCCCAAGGCGACCGGGCAGGCGGTGACGGAGTTTCTGGTGTTTCAGTCGGAAAATCCCAACTCCATTTATTCCTCCATTTGTCACGCGCGGGAAAATGCGCGCATGGTGCGCGACCAGATCACGCTGGAGTTCTGGGAGGAATTGAACCGTCTCTATTGGTTCGTGCGCACCCCGCAGGCGCGGCAGGTGTGGGACCAGAGCCCTAGCGAATTTTTTTCCCAGATCAAGGCCAGCTCGCTCCTGCTCATCGGTCAGACCTATGCGACGTTGTTGCACAACGAAGGATGGTGGTTCGCACAGGTCGGCAAGTTCATCGAACGCACTGACAAGACCTCGCGCATCCTCGATTTGCGCAGCCATTCGCTGCCGGAAAAAGGCGTGCCGCCGCATGGCAATCAGACCGACGCGCTCGAGTGGTCGGCCATTCTGCGCTCATGTAGCGCGTGGGATGCTTACAAATCGATTCATGGCGCGGACGTCAGCCCGCGGCTGGTCGCCGAATTTCTGTTGCTGAACGAGGATTTTCCGCGCTCGGTGCGTTTTTGCGCCACGGAACTGAACGGCGCGTTGCGCCGCATCTCCGGCGTGCCCGACGCGCGGTTTTCCAACGACGCCGAAAAACTCGCCGGCCGTCTCGTCGCGGAGTTGCAGTTCACGACGATCGACGAAATTTTCGAGGCGGGCCTCCATGGCTATCTCGATCTCCTCCAGACGAAACTGAACAACATCGGCGCCGCGTTGTTCAACGCCTACGTCTTCCCGCAGATCAACAATCCGGAGGACGAAATCATGGTACAGCAGGAGGAGCAGCAGCAGCAATAAGCGGCCGCGCCGCCTCGCGCCGGGCCGGAACTTTTCCGCACATTTAGCTCGCGGAACCGGTGTCGTTTCGGCTTTCAATATGCCCGCGCATGAAATGGGAAATCATCCATCGCACGCAATATATGTATGCTGCCCCCGTCCGGGACAGCTTCAATGAATTGCGCCTGCAGCCATTTGTCGATGAATGGCAGACGGTGGACAGCTTTTTGATCAAGGTCCTGCCGGCGGTGCGCCTGCAGCATCATCACGATTTCTACGCGAACATTGTTCATCATTTTGAAATCCCGGAACCGCACAGTTCCTTGATGGTGGAAAGCCAGTTGCGCGTGACCACCGCGCCGCGCCCGCCGTTGGGAGAGGGTGAAACGCCGTGGCCGTTGGTGCGTGTGGGCGAGGCCGCGCGCGCCCCGCGGGTCTTCGATTTTCTCCAGGAGAGTTGTTACGTGGGATTATCGCCCGAGGCCTGGCGGCTCGCGCTGGACGCGACTGCGGGAAAAACCGACGTCTGGCAGGCCGCGCTTGCCATCATGCGGACGATTCACAGCCAGTTTGTCTATCAATCGCATTCGACCACCGTCTCGACGCACATGCGGGAAGTGCTGCAACACAAGCGCGGAGTCTGCCAGGACTTCGCACACGTCATGATTGGGCTTTGTCGTTCCCTGAAAATTCCCGCGCTGTATGTGAGCGGTTATCTCGCGACGGAAAAGGCCGGTGCGACGCACGCGTGGACCGAGGTGTTCGTCCCCGGCATCGGCTGGCGAGGTTTGGATCCCACGCACAACCGCCAGACGGACGACACTTATGTGCGGATCGCAGTGGGTCGTGACTACGCGGACGTCCCGCCCGTCACCGGCACTTACAAAGGCACCACCGACCGGCAGATGCAGGTGCAGGTCAACGTCACGCCGCTCGGTTGATTACGGTGCGGGCGGGATATTGACGACCTTGCCCGTCTTGACCGATTCTTCCTCCGCCTCGCAAATTTCCACCGCGCTCAGGCCGTCCTGGGCAGTCACCACCTTTGGCGGCGTCCCGCTCTGGACGCACTTCAGCATGTACGCGATTTCTGCGCCGTAGCCATCGCCGTCGCCGGCTTTCACCGTGGCTGACTCCTTGCCTTCCTCAGTCAATTGGAGCGCGTCCGCGCCGCGTGACAAATCGAAGTCCACCGTCGCCCGCTCGAATAGCATCGTGTAGGACATATTGAATCCTTTCGTCAGCAGCCAGCTTCCCTCCGCGTAAACTGCGGGGCCGTTGGCGTAGTGATATTGTGTGACCACATGATCAACGGAATTGGCGCCACGCGTTACACCGGTGGCGAACACGCTCGCGGGACGGCCAAACAGGAACTGCACAAAATCGGTATCGTGAATGTGCAAATCGAACAGTGCGCCGCCGGAGGAGTTGCCTTGCGCATAGGTGCCTTTGCTCCACGCCGGCGTCTCTGACATGCGACGAAAGCGTGCGGCCTGGACTTTGCCGTAGGTCTTGTCATCCACAAGCTGCTTGAGCCATGCCCAGCCCGGCCAGAACCGCATGCACATGGCCGGCATGAAAAAACCTTTGGCCGCTTTCGCCGCCGCGACGATTTCCCGCGATCGCGCCGAGGTGAGCGCCAGCGGCTTTTCGCACAACACATGTTTGCCCGCCTTGAGCGCCGCGATGGACTGCTCATGGTGCAACGGCGTCGGGACACACAGATCGACAAGATCCACGCCGGGATCGGCGAGCACTTCGTCGAGCGCCCGATACACTCTCAATTCGCGACCGAGGTCCAGATCGCCGGAGCCGGAGATGTTGCCTTGGACGCCCGCCAGAATGCCGTTCACCGGCGCGCGCATGGAATCGCAAACGGCCACGATTTTCGCCGCCGGATTTTGCTGATATGCTTTGATGTGCGTGACGCCCATGAAGCCAAGGCCGACCACGGCGACATTTACTTTGCGATTGGGGTCTTGCGATTGTCCGTCTTTCATAAAGTTTCAGCCTGCTTTGGGGAAAGTTGCTTCCGCCGTTTTCTTCGCTGTGCGAATGTCCTCGACTCGTTGATTCCCGGCTTCGCGTTCAATCACGAAATCGCCGGTGTAGTGCAATTCGTCGAGCGTCTTGAAAAAGGCGCGCCAATTCACTTCGCCTTCACCGGCGGGCACTTCCTGTCCCCACGTGCCTGCGACCTTGGTGCGCACGGCGTCCTTGATATGGACCTGCCGAATCCACGGGCCGAGCACGCGCAATGCGGCGATGGGATCGCCCTTGTCATAGAGAAGCATGTTCGCCGGATCAAAATTCACTCCCACGTTGGAGCGGTCCAGCTTTTGCAGCAGACGCGCGAGGTCGGCGGCGGTTTCCTGGCCGGTTTCCAAACCCAATGTGACCTGAGCGGCGTTGAAGGCATCAGCCGCTTCCGACAAACGCCGCAACATCGTGATGAACGCGGGATCCTTTTCGTCATGCGGCAAAAAGCCGGCGTGAAAGGTCACCAGTTTCAGGCCGAGTTCTTTCGCCAGCGCGGCCGTGGCGCGGATGTTGTCCCAGTTTTGTTCCCAGGTGGCTTCCGGCGCGATGCCGCCGGTGACACGGATGGAATCCAGCGTGCTGTAATCCTCACCCACGCAGCCAAACATGCCCGACACGATCTCGAATTTATTTTTGCGCAACAGAGCGGCGGTGGCGCTCCATTCCGCGGGTGCATCGCGTAACGAATCGAGCGCGAGTTGCACGCGTTGAATGCCGGTGGCTTTCAGCTTGGTGAGCAAATCGTCGGGGCTGCCGGGTTGCAAAGACCAACTGCAGACCGCCAGACGTTCGGAGAGGGTGCGTTTTTTCCGGGGCATGAATTAACGGGATGACTCGGGTTTCTTTTGATTCGCTGCAAATTCCTTCGGCACCAATTGATGCACGGTTTCCACGATCAGATTTTCGACCCCCGGCGCGAGCGGCGCGGGCCAGTCATAAAATATCATCGCGCCGCCGCCTTCATAACCGCCTTCCTTGAGGATGCGCTCGGACGGAATGTAACAGGGCACGTCGTTGGCGTAGGCATTGATCCAGAGACGCGAGGCGTCGAGTTCGCGCCGCAATCGCAGCGTATAATCCACCACCACTTCGCCGCTCAGAAAAACCATCGTGAGGCTGCTGTCGAACGACCACGCCTGGACCAGATACGGGATTTGCGTGGGCAACTTTTCTCCGCGATCCAGCCGCGCGAGGTTCAATTGGGCATGTTTGCCTATATAGTTGGTGTCCTGGGCAAGGGCTTCCCATGCCGCGCGCGAGGGGAGGGCGGCCAGGGGCAGCTGGATCTGCTTTTCGCCACACCGCAACGGGCCGGTTACCGCGCTGAGGGCATTGGTTAAAACGAGATCCACCGCATTGCAAATTTCCTGGCCGTGCTGTTTCGCAAAATTCAAACCGGGGCGGGGATTGGGATTTGCGTCCGCCGCGCAACCCAGCGAAATCAATACCACCGCACCGGGATGTTTCGTCTCAAGAAATTCCGCCGCGTAGCCGGGCCAGTCGCCGCAGATTTGATTGAAATCGCCGCCTAACGTGGTGCCGTGGCATGCGTAAGTCGCAAAGACGGCGCGCAGCTTTCCTTGTGGCGTGGTGACCACCAGCACCGGCAATTCGTGATCCACCGGACCGCCTCCGGGGCGACGGTTGGCCGCAAAACCTGCCGAGCCGTTGCCCCGACTTAGTTTCGACGGCTGGCGATCCGCCAGGGCGTGGAGCGCCACTTGCACAATCGCGTCCGTCGTCTCCCGGGTATATCGCTCCACTTGCTTCTGTTGATCGGCAGGAATCGGCCCGCTAAAAAGATTTTTCAGATAACCGTTCAACCATGGCGCGGAATGGGTGTGGGTGGCGCAGATGGCGATGTGATCCGAGGCGATGCCTTTTTTGTCATGCAGCCGTTTCACCACCTCGTCGCGGACGCTTGCCGGCACGCCGCAGCTATCGACGGTTATCAAAACGCCCGGATGCTCCTGGTCGCTGCCGACGGCCAGCGCCTTCGCCCAAACAGGCTGGGTCACGCCGTCCGATTCACCTTTGCGAGACGCATAACCGGAAAGGCGAATGAGATAATCCGGTGTGATATCAATCCGGGCAACGCCGACCTGGCGCAGTTCATCCTTCGCCGCTTCGCTGGCGGAAAGGGAAACCACGCCCAGAACGGTGATGAGGCTCACCCAGATAACCCGTTCAAACATGCGTCACACGTTAGCGCACGGGCAGGGGTTGAAAAGCATTAACTCTTTTGCCGCCGTCGTGCCGTCAAAAAACCTGCGGCACACCTTCCTCCAGCATTCTCAACTTATGGGTCAGCCCTTCCTGCGCGGCGAGTTCCCGCAGCCAGCGCGGCGGTTCGTCGAGATCTTCGAACGAGAGGCGGAAAGTGCCGTAATGCATCGGCACGAGCCAGCGCGCGCGCAATTCCTTGAATACCTTGATCGCCTCATCCGGCCCCATATGGCCGTGACGAAATGTTTCCGGGTGATACGCGCCGATGGGCAGCAACGCAATTTCGGGGCGGCAATGTTTGCGAATGTCCTTGAAGCCGTCGAAGTAGGCGCTGTCGCCGGCGTGATAAATCTTCCGGCCCTGATGTTCGAGCACGAATCCGCCCCAGCCGCGATGAATGTCCCGCAGGACGCGTGCGCCCCAATGCTTCGAGGGTGTCAGCGTCACTTTCCAATCGCGGTGGCAAAAACTCTCCCACCAATCCAATTCCACGACGCGCCCGAAGCCGAGGTCATGCGCGAGATCGCCCACGCCCCACGGCATGACGCCGATCTTGGGATTGGGCAGGCGTCGCAAGGTCGGTTTATGAAAATGATCGAAATGCGCGTGCGTCAGCAGGACGAGGTCGATGGGCGGCAGATGTTCGAGTTTCAACCCTGATCGCTTGATGCGTTTCAGCAGGAAGAGCCAGTTGGCAAAATTGGGATCGATCAGAACATTGAGGTCGGTGAACTGGACGAGAAAGGAGGCGTGACCGATCCATGTGATCGCCACCTGGCCGTAACTTAATTTCGGGAAGGATGGTTTCTGGGATTGCCCGGTGCGGCGCGTGAGCAGCGCCTTCCAAACCATTTCGCGGAAAAACGTGCGCGGATTAAAATGCTTCGACGGGGTCAAATCCTTGAACGATCGCGGCAGCGGCTTGCGTTCCAATGGCGGACGATACGGAGTCTGCTTCGGCATTTTGCTTGAGGCACTCTACATTCAGAATGGCGAAAGCGAAACTGAAAATCGAAAACTCGTTATTTCCGCCCGTCCCTTTGCTAGGCTGTTCCCATGGATTCGCTCGAAGCACAACTCGATACGTTTCTGGATAGGAAACCATCGCTCGGCAGGGACGTCTATATCGCGCCGGGCGCGCAGGTGATCGGCGACGTCTCACTCGGCGATCATTCCAGCGTTTGGTATAACGCCGTCCTGCGCGGAGATATCAATTACATCCGCATCGGCCATCACACCAACGTGCAGGACAATTCCGTGCTGCATCTCGCCGATAAATTTCCGTGCATCCTGGGCGATTACGTCACCGTGGGTCACGCCGCCATCGTGCATGCCTGCACGGTCGAGGATGAGGTGCTGGTCGGGATGGGCGCGGTGGTGCTGGACGGCGCCGTCATCGGCGCGCAATCGTTGATCGGCGCTCGCTCCCTCGTGACGCAAAACAGCCGGATACCGGCGGGTTCACTGGTGCTGGGCTCGCCGGCACGGGTGGTGCGGCCCCTCACCGACAAGGAAAAAGCCGGCCTGAAAGCCATGGCGGAAAAATACGTAAAAGTCGCCGCCCGTTATTTGAAACGTGGGATGGCGGCGGAAACACCGCAACGAAAATAGCGAGCCTTGGCTTACTTGGGGCGGGCGGTATGGTCCTGCAACCAGGCGACATCCTGATTGTTGGCGCTGGCCACCGGGGTGTTTCCATCAAAGATCACACCGCCGGAGGTATTCAAGTTCGGCATCGTCCGCGAGTCCCGCCAGCGGTGAATTTCCGAATGGCCATCCGCGAACGAAAAGCCCCCGGAATTGCCGTGGTACGACGCCGGCAAGTCCAGCAAGGCGTAGGAACCCGCCGCCCTTGGAGAATAGCCGGTCATGCTGGTTAGAAAATTTCCCCAATTGATGGCATCCTCGCGTTCGTCGAGGAATAAAAAAATGGTGGAGGGGCCGGGCACATTCAAATCCGAAAATTTCACAAAGATCCGATAATTGGGCATGCTGCCGGAGTTGTAGGACTGACCGGAGAATCCGCCCATGTAAGCGTTCATGGCCATGCTGCGAACCCGGGGTTTTCGCTGGCCCGTGATGACCACGGCGGACTTGTCGGCGGGACATTTCCAGATCGCGAGGCTTTTGCCGCAATAGGGCCACATAGGGCTTTTCATGATGTCCACCGTCGGATCCCAGTTGGAGGGATTACCCGGGTTGAAATCCATCCGGCCATTGCACCAAACGTAAGGATCGGGCGTTCCCACGGGTTTCGTGCTCGCATACAGCAGGAAGTCCCGGCTGTCTTCGGTGTACATTCGCCAGGCAAGCGACAACTGGCGGTGGTTATTCATGCACTGAACACCCTGCGCCTTCAATTTGGCGCGACCCAAAGCGGGCAGCAGCAGAGCCGCGAGGATGGCGATGATAGCGATAACCACCAGAAGTTCTATCAAGGTGAAGCCCGCGAGACGGTCGAGGCGATCTTTCCCGCGTCCGTTGGAAGTGTATCGCATCAAATTACGCAATGCAGGGTGGGAGCTAATGCTTCATCTCCTCAAATTGGGGCGGGAAAGACAATCTAAATTTTCCGTCAGTTCGGCCGTTTTGCGCGTAAAATCCTCTCTTTCCTGCGCGTTCTAAACGCCGAGCCATTGACAATGCGGGCGGCGCCAGTGATGGTAGGACGGGTTTAACCTGTATGAAGAAGTGGATCGCCACCAGCGCACTGGTGATTGCTTTTGTGTCGGCCGGTTCCGCCGCCGTGGACCGGAACAGCAACGGCATGAGTGATATATGGGAGATGGTTTACAACGCGAGCGCCCTCGCGCCCAATATCGACACGGATGGAGACGGCTTTTCCAACCTGCAGGAATCCATCGCCGGCACCAATCCCTTTGACCCGGGTTCCCATCCCGATTTGCGGTTCGATGCATTTTCCACTTCGTCGGTCACGTTAAGCTGGGACAGCGTGGCGGGGAAACGTTACACCATCCAAGCGCGCAGCATGCTGCCCGGCGGCGCGTGGACCAACGAAGCGCAAATGGTGGCGAGCGATCTTCTTTCAAAAACCAATCTCGACGGGCAGGCCGGTGCGAAATTTTATCGTCTAGCGATCAGTGAGGCTGACAGCGACGCCGATGGCGTGACGGACTATGAAGAAAAGGTGCTTGGTTTCAATCCCGCGAGCCAGCATTCCGACCGTTACGACCAGACCGATTACGCCCGCATCACCAATGGTATGGCCGCGACGAGCGTGGTGACGGTTTCCGCGCTCGATCCGTTAATGTTTGAATACTGGCCTGATCCGGGGTTGGTCGCAATCCGGCGCAGTGGCGGCTTGAAACCCATCACCGTGAATTTTTCGCTGGGCGGCTCGGCGACGTTTGGGGTTGATTACATCGCCAGCGCCACCAATCAAATCGTGATCCCCGCCGGAGTGCGCGAGGTCTGGGTGGAATTGTCTCCGGTGGCCGACGCGGACGATGCGGAGCCGACTGAGTCGATCACGCTGACGGCGCTCGCGGGACCGGGTTACTCTCTCGGAACGAACGTGGTGGCAAATCTTACCGTGGGGAACGAAACGACCAATTCGCTGCCGAACGCGAAATCGGCGGCGCGCTTCCTGATTCAGGCGGCCTACGGCCCGGATCTCGCGCCGGCGAACGGGCTGCCACCGAATGTGGTGGAAGTGATGAATCTGGGGTTTGACGGCTGGATCAACGATCAATTTACCCGGCCGCTGGGATACATTCAGCCGTGGGTCGATTGGGCGGCGGCCAACGGCAACACGTTGCAACTTTACGGCAACTGGAAGGAAAATTCCTGGTGGAGCCGGGCGATGGGAGCGCCGCTGTTGCGGCCCGATGCCGGCACCAACCAGGCGCCGGATCCGTTGCGGCAGCGCGTCGCGTTTGCGTTAAGCGAGATTTTGGTGACTTCGGATCGCCCGGAGCAACTTGGCGTCGAGCAGGTCGGCATGGCGAACTATTACGACCTGATGGTAAAACATGCCTTCGGCAATTATCGCGATTTGCTTTACGACGTCGCACGGCATCCGGCGATGGGGATTTTTCTAAGTCACCTCGGCAACCAGAAAGCCGACCCCGTCAACCGCGTTTATCCCGATGAAAATTTTGCGCGCGAAGTCATGCAGCTTTTCAGCATCGGCTTGTGGCAGCTGAATCCGGACGGAACACGTCTGCTCGATACCAACGGGCTGCCGATCGCGACGTACAACAACGGCGATATCACCGAACTCGCGCGGGTCTTCACCGGATTTTCTTTTGGCAACAACGTGAATTTCGATCTCTATCCGCGGGACTTCACGGTGCCGATGAAATGCTGGGACGCGTATCACGACTGCGACCCCAAGACCCTGCTGCGCGGTTTCTCACTGCCCGCCCGCACTCCCAGTTCCGGCAACACAGGCACGGCCGGCCTGGCGGACATGGATCTCGCCATCAGCAATCTGTTCGTGCATCCGAATGTCGGACCCTTCGTTGGCCGCCAGTTGATCCAACGGCTGGTCACCTCAAATCCCAGCACGAATTACGTGGCGCGAGTCGCGGCGGCGTTCGCCGACAACGGCAGTGGCGTGCGGGGCGACATGAAAGCGGTCGTGAAGGCGATTCTGCTCGATCCCGAAGCGCGCGACCCGGCGATGATGAGCGTCCCCACGTGGGGAAAACTGCGCGAACCGTTGCTCCGGGTCGTGAATTTCGCGCGCGCATTCAACGCGTCGTCGCCTTCCGGCTATTATCCGCTGGACCAGTTCGCGCTGGACCATCTGGAGGATCCGATGAACTCGCCCAGCGTGTTTAATTACTTTCTGCCCGGCTACAGTCCGCCCGGCGCAGTGACGGAGCAGGGCCTGGTCGCGCCGGAATTTCAAATTATCAACGCGAGTTCGGCGATTACCGGTCCCAATTATTTCTGGAACGCCATTCTGGGCGATCTGCACCGGTGGGGCGCGGGTAATACAAACTACGCCGTGCGATTGAATGTGACGAACGAGCTGGCAATGATCGTTTCCCCCAGCCAGTTCAATGATTACACACCCGCTGGTCCGGCGGGCGATCCCGATCCGCTGATTCGCCGCCTCGACATGGCGCTCACCGGTGGAACGCTCAGCGCGCGGGAATTTCAAATCATTCGCGAGGCGATGCTGCGCGTCGGTCCGCCGACCGGGCTGTGGCACAAGGAGCGGTTGCGCCTCGCCATTTATCTGATAGTGACCTCGCCGGATTTCAACGTGCTTCGCTGAACCTGAATATGAAATCGTCGCCCATTTCACGTCGCGGTTTTCTCCGCCAGGCCGGTTGTGCCGGCATGAGCGCGCTGCCGTTGCTGAACACGTTGCTGAATCTTCGTTTGATGGAAGGCGTTGCCTCCGCTGACGTGCCGCCCGCCGCCGGCGAATACCGGGCGCTCGTTTGCATCCTGCTCGCGGGCGGCAACGACTCGTTCAACATGCTGATCCCGCAGGACCCGACTGACTATCAGACTTACAAGTCGTCGCGGTCCAATCTCGCGTTGCCGGCGAGCCAGATCCTTCCGATCAATCCCATCGGCCTGCCGCAATTCGGTGTGCATTACGCGATGCCGGAACTGGCGAATCTTTTCGAGCAGGGCCATGCGGCGTTCGTGGCGAATGTGGGCTCGTTGATCGAGCCCGTGCAGAACCGCACGCAGGTATCGCAAAACGCGAAACGTCTTCCGCTGGGGCTTTATTCGCATTCCGACCAGATCGAGCAGTGGCAGACCAGCATTCCGCATTCGCGGAGCGGGATCGGCTGGGGTGGTCGCATGGCCGACCTCCTGAAGGATTTGAATTCCAATCCGACGGTGCCGATGAGCATTTCGCTCGACGGCAGCAATGTGTTTCAAACCGGCAATACCGGCGCGGAATACGCCATCACACCTTCCGGCGCAGTGGCGCTGAGTTCCTACAATAACGGGTGGCAGCAATATCAGGATGTGCAAAACGTCCTGAGTACGGCGGTGGACAGCCAGTTGACGCAGCAGTACAGCAACATCCTGGCGCAGACTTTCAACACGCGAAAAAAACAGGCGCTCGACGCCTACAGCATTTTCGCGGCGGCCACGGCGCCGCCGTTGCCGAATGGCGTGACGTTTCCGTCCAGCTACCTCGGCCAGCGTCTCCAGATGATTGCGCGGGCGATACAGGGCCGGGCCACGATTGGCGCGAAACGGCAGACCTTTTTCATTCAGTGGGGCGGCTGGGATCATCACGACAGCGTGCTGGAAAATCAGGCGTTGATGCTTCCCGACGTCAGCACGGCCGTGGGCGCATTTTACACGGCGCTGACCGCCATGGGCGTGCAGGATAAGGTGACGCTATTTACGATTTCAGATTTCGGCCGGACGTTGACCAGTAACAGCCGGGGTTCGGACCACGCCTGGGGCGGCAATCATTTTGTGGTGGGCGGCGCGGTCGCCGGCAAAAAGATTTACGGCTCCTATCCGTCACTCAAGGTCAATCCCGACGTCGGTGCCGAGGTGAACCCGCTCGATACCGGTCGCGGTCGTTTTATTCCCACCACGAGTTGCGATCAATTCTTTGCGGAGCTGGCCCTGTGGCTCGGCGTGAGCAAAAGCAATCTTCCTTTGGTATTTCCGAACATCGGTAATTTCTACAGCACTTCGGGCAGCGCGCCGCCGGTCGGCTTTTTGTTGTAACGCAGTAAGGCGTTGCCCGCAGGTCGCCTCCTTTGGCATCGTATGCGGCATGCCGCCTAAACGTTGTGCCTGCCTCCACCTGGTTGCGTCCCTGAGTTTTGCCCTCGCGCAGTTGTCGGGGTTCGCGCAAGGCACGAACGAATCATCGTATTCGACGCGTCAGACTGTGGGCCGCATCGGGACGAACGCGTGGTTCACTCCCGCCAATCAAATCATCGCCCCCGCCGGTCGGCAGGTGGAATTGCCAAAGATGCGGCCGCAGGCGATTGCGTTGAGTCCGGACGGCAAACTGCTCGTTACGTCCGGCAAGACGCCGTTGCTGATGGTGCTCGACCCCGTGACGGGAAAAATTCTTCAGCAAGTCGCGCTGCCTTCCGATGCCGCGCGCGAGGCGGCGACGAATACGGTTTCCGAGGAAATTCTTCACCCGGACAAGGACGGCCAGTTGAGTTACACGGGCCTTATTTTCTCGCCCGATGGCTCGCGCATTTATCTTTCGAATGTGGGCGGCACCGTGAAGGTTTTCGGCGTCAAGCCGGACGGCACAGTAACGGGCTTGTTTTCCATTCCACTGCCGCCCGCCAACGCGCCCGGGCGCAAAACGGAAATTCCCGCGGGCCTTGCGATTTCCACGGATGGCCGGCGCCTTTATGTCGCGTTGAATTTAAGCAACGTTCTCGCGGAGATCGATACGGCCACAGGCAAGGTGTTGCGTCGTTGGGATGCGGGCGTCGCACCGTTCGCGGTCACGCTGGCGGGCGGCAAGGCGTATGTGAGCAATTGGGGCGGGCGGCGGCCCGTGGCCGGTTCCGTTACGGGACCCGCTGGACGCGGCACGCTGGTGCGTGTGGACCCGGTGACTTATATCGCGAATGAAGGCTCGGTGTCGGTCTTCGATCTCAGTGGGAAGTCGGAAAAAAAAGAAGGTTTGCCGGCGCAGGTTGAGATACTGACCGGCATTCACGCGTCGGCGCTGGCGACGTCACCGAATGGCCGATGGGTGGTGGTGGCGAATGCCGGCAGCGACACGCTCACGGTCATCGACGCGCGGAAGGATCAAATCGTGGAGACGATATGCGCGCGACAGAACCCTGCCGACTTGTTCGGCGCGCAGCCCAACGCGCTGGCGTTCGACAAGAGCGGTGACCGTCTGTTCGCCTGCAACGGGACGCAAAATGCCGTGGCGGTGTTTGATTTCAAACCCGGCGAATCGGTGCTGCGCGGCCTGGTTCCGGTGGGCTGGTTTCCCGGCGGCATCGCCTATGACGCTTCACGCAAGGCGTTTTACGTGGCGAATATCAAAGGCATCGGTTCCACCCGCAATATTCCGCCTGGTGAGCCGGTGAAATTCAACTCGCACGAGTCGATGGGCACAGTGTCGCTCGTGACGGTGCCGAAAGATCGCGATTTGTCGCGGCTGACGGAAATGGCGTTGCTGAATATGCGGTATGGTTTGCTGCAACAGGCGAAGCTGCCCGCCCGACCGGATCAGCCCGCGCGCCCGGTGCCCGAGCGGGTCGGCGAGCCGAGCGTGTTTCAACATGTCGTCTACATCATCAAGGAAAACCGCACTTACGATCAGGTATTGGGCGACATGAAAGAAGGCAATGGCGATCCGTCGCTCTGTGTGTTCGGGGAGGTAGTCACGCCGAACCTGCACCGCCTCGCGCGGGATTTCGTGCTGTTGGATAACACCTATTGCTCCGGCATCCTGAGCGCCGATGGGCATCAATGGTCCGACAGCGCCATCGCGAGCGACTACATGGAACGCTCCTTCGCCGGTTTTCCGCGGAGCTACGTGCACGGCATGACCGATGGCGGTATCGATGCGCTTGCGTATTCGCCGGTGGGGTTTATCTGGGACAACGCTGTCGCGCATGGGAAATCTTTGCGCGATTACGGTGAATACACGATTTCCGAAACCAGGTGGAAAAATCCGGCGAAAAGGCGTCCGCCCAATTTTCTGGATTATTACGCCGAATATCTGAATCCAACGGGCAAGATCGAGTTCAAGTGCCGTCCGGCGATTGAGTCGCTTGCGCCGCACATGGCGACAAACACCGTGGGCTGGGCCTTGAACATTCCCGACGTGATTCGCGCCGCGTATTTCATCAAGGAATTGCACGAATTTGAAACCAACGGCGGTTTTCCGAACCTCAGCATCATCTGTCTGCCCAATGATCACACGAGCGGCAGCCGCGCTGGTTTTCCCACGCCGGCGGCGCAAGTCGCGGACAACGACCTGTCTTTTGGCCGGATTGTCGAAGCGGTCAGCCACAGTAAATTCTGGACCAACACCTGCATCATCGCGATCGAGGATGATCCGCAGGCGGGCTGGGACCACGTGAGCGGCTATCGCACGACCTGCTATGTGGTGAGTCCCTATACACGACGCGGCGCGGTGGTGAGCACGCAATACAACCAGACGAGTGTGTTGCGCACCATCGAGTTGATGCTGGGCCTCCCGCCGATGAACCAGATGGACGCCACCGCCACACCGATGACGGATTGCTTCACGAACGTGGCAAACCTCACTGCTTACACGGTGCTCACGAACAACATCCCGCTCGATCAAATGAACAAGGAGGCGAAAACCATTCGCGATCCCCTGTTGCGGAAAAACGCATACGCGTCAGCGCGCCTGCCGATTGCCGAACCGGACAGGTGCCCGGAGGATTTGCTCAACCGCATCATCTGGCACGCGGTGAAGGGCTCGCAAACGCCGTATCCGGCGTGGGCGGTGACGCGAGTCGAAGACGACGATTAACCGCGCGCTTAGCGCGGCGGCTCGTTGGGCTGGATCAGCGGTGGCTCGCCTTTGCCGGAGCGGTAAACGGTATCGATGATGAACAGCGGGCGTCCGCGGCTTTGTTCATGCATGCGGCCGAGATACTGGCCGATGATGCCGAGGACGAAAAGCTGCACACTGCCGAGCACGGTCACGACAATCATCAAACTCGTCCAGCCCTGCGGCGTCTGACCGACGCGGAACCACGAGAAGAGCGCGTAAACGATGAGCCCAAACCCGGCGGCGGCAAACAGCATGCCCGCATAGCTTGCCAAGGCGAGGGGACGCGTGGAGGAGGCCACGACGCCGTCCAGCGCGAGCCGCACCAGACGGCTGAACGGGTATTTTGTTTCACCCGCGAACCGTTTGTCGCGGTCGTAGAGAAACGGCACCTGGCGAAAACCCACCCAGCTAATCATGCCGCGCAGGAAACGATGCCGCTCCGGCATTTGCAAAATGAGCTCCAGCACCCGCCGCGAGATGAGGCGAAAATCGCCGGTGTCGAGCGGAATGGGCGTTTCCGACAGCCGGCTCAACATCCGGTAAAATATCGCGCAAGCGATGCGCTTCAACACTTCATCGCCGGGACGGCTGCGACGCTGGGCATAAACGACATCGGCGCCCTGGTCCATCACGGCCAGCATTTCCGGCAGCAACTCGGGAGGATCCTGCAGGTCGGCGTCCATGATCAGGATGCGTTCGCCGTGGCAGTAGCTCAACCCGGCGGACAGCGCCACCTGATGGCCGTGGTTGCGCGAAAGATTCACGATGACCAGCGCGGGATCGCGTTGCGATAGCTGAAGCATCTGCGGGAGTGTGTCGTCCTTGGAGCCGTCGTTGACGAGCACGATCTCGTAACTTCGTTTCAGCGCCTGCGCCACAGCGTTGATGCGGCGGTAGGTTTCCGCGAGTACCGCGCCCTCGTTGTAGCAGGGCAACAGAAACGTCACATAAGGACGATCCGTGCCGCCGGATGAATTGTCGATTGTCTGCGCCATGCGGTGTCAGTTCAATGCGATTGCGAACCGAACTATAATTCGTAAAGTTTGCGATACAAGCCGCCGAGTTTAAGCAGTTCGGCGTGCGTACCCGTTTCGACAATGCGACCTTCCTTCATTACCACGATCAGATCGGCTTTTTGAATGGTGGGCAGGCGGTGCGCGATGCAAAGCGTGGTGCGGCCTTTCATCAATTCTTCGAGATCAGCCTGAAGTGCCCGCTCCACCTCGGTATCGAGGGCGCTGGTGGCTTCGTCGAGAATTAGAATTGGCGCGTTGCGCAAAAGAGCCCGTGCGATGGCGATGCGCTGCCGTTGACCGCCGGAAATCAGTACTCCCTTTTCACCGACTTCGGTGTCAAAGCCCCGGGCGCTTTCCATGATGAAATCATAGGCATGGGCGCGCCGCGCGGCTTCGATGACTTCTTCGCGCGTTGAACCCCGGCGGCCGAGCGCGATGTTTTCGGCAACGGTCTGATGGAAAAGAATTGTTTCCTGACTGACCACAGCGATGTGTTCCCGCAGGTCCCGCGTGGAAACATCACGGATGTCGGTGTCTCCGATTTTCACCGAGCCGCTTTGCGGATCGTAGAAGCGCAGCAGCAAATTGGTGACTGTGGTTTTGCCTGAACCGCTTGGACCCACGAGCGCCACAAGCTTGCCGGGTTCGACCGTCAGGTTGAAGTCATTGAGAATGCCCTTTTCCCCGTAGGAAAAGTTGATGCCCTCGAAGCGGATTGGAACGCCGGAGGCTTTGAGGGGTTTCGGGTTTGCCGGTTCAGGAATGCTGCTGGAAGTCGCCAGGAGCGTGAAGACTTTTTCGCTGGCGGCCCTGCCTTGTTCGAGAGTGTTATGCAGCCGCGTGAGGTTCTTCAACGGGCGATACATGGCGAAAATGGCCAGAATCACCGCCAGAAAATCCGAGGAGGTCGGACGCTCGCCCTGATGCACGATCAAATAAAGGAGAACCAGCGTCAAACCGATGGCGCCAAAGAACTCCAGCAGCGGGCCGGGGATTTCCATCGAACGCACGATGCGCATGTAATGCCCGATGAATTTTGCCGCCGTGGCCTTGAACTGGTCGACCACCGTTTTTTCGAGGTTGTAGGCGCGAATGACGCGGCTGCCGGTAAATGCCTCGGCCATGACTTTGCTCAACTCAGCCATGTGGGTTTGCAGCGCGCGGCTGGAGCGCCGCACTTTCTGGCCATAGATGACAATCGGCACCATGCAAACCGGCATGACGATCAGCGAGATCAAAGTAAGTTTGGGTTGCTGCCATAGCAGATAGGCAAGCATGCTAATGAGCGTCACTGGGTCTTTCACCATGACCGTGGTGCCGTTGCTAATGATATTTTGCAGGGTGGCAGTGTCGGCATTGACGCGCGCCATCAGTTCGCCGGTGCTGGTCCGGCTGAAGAACGCCGCCGGCATGTTCATGATGTGCGCGAAGAGCCGGCTGCGAAGGTCATTGATGGCCCGAATCGAGACCCACTGCAACAGATACACGTTGAGATAAGAAAAAAGGCCTCGCAGCAGGATGACGGCGGGTATCAAGGCAACCAGGGCGATCACCGCGCCACGATGGCTTTTGACGCCGCTGCTGAGAGCGAATTGCGCTGAGAGCGCCATGTCCCTCGCCCACTGGGGCGCCCACGGTAATTTATCCGCGAGCGGTGAGGTGCCGGACGGGTAAAGTTCCCTGGGATAGGCGTCGTTGAGCAACAACCGATTGAGGCGCATCAACGCTTCGCCGTCCGGACTGTTAGTCAGCGCCTGGCGCGCTTCAGCCGACAACGTGACGCCGGCGAACCGTTGCGGTTCATACACCGATTCACATTGGATCAGGTGATTGATGCCTTGAAGCAGAACGACGGGCGGCTGGTTGGAGGCGGCGCTCCCGTCCAGAATGACATTTTGCTGTTCGGTGGAAAAGTGACCCCAAACAAATTGCGAAACCGGCTCTGGACGGCTGCTAACCCGCGACACGAACGAGCGCGAATCGCGAAACGATTTGTTGGACAAAAGCGCCGAGGCGGAGTCGGCGGAGGGGAAAATAAGTCCGTAAACGAAAACGATGGTCGCGACCATGGCGGGTTCGAGCAACCCTCCGATAACTCCGGTCACAATGGCCAGCAACAACCGTCCCCGATACGGTTGTGTGAGGTCCCAGAGTTTGCGCAGAAACCCAGTCATGTATGCGGCTGGGAGTATGGCGCGTCAATTCGGGCAACGCGAGCAGTTTCCCGGAAAGCGAAGGCCGTCAGCGTTTTCCCGCGCCGCCGCGCAACTCTTCCAGCTCTTCAGGCGTTTTGGGCCAATCCTTTTTCAACAGCAGCGAGAGCGAGCGGTCGGCGAGCAGCTTGCCGCCGGTCTGGCATTGGGGACAATAATTCGTTTCGTTGGACGCGTAGCGAATGCGCTGTACTTTTGCGCCGCAGACGGGGCAGGGCTTGCCGAACTTGCCGTGCACGGCCATCTCCGGGCGAAAGGCGGTGACTTTCTCGGGAAAAGTATCGCCATAACGGGCGCGCAGGCGGTCGGTCCATTCCTTCAATGAGTCCTGCGTCGCGCGATGGAGTCGCTTGATCTGTTCGGCGGAAAGTTTTTGCGTCAGCGTGACGGGTGAGAGTTGCGCTTGATGCAGGATCTCATCGGAATAGGCATTGCCAATGCCGCTGAAAAGTCGGGGGTCGGTCAGCGCCCGCTTCAACGTGTGATTCCGCGTCGTCAGTGCCCTGGTAAAATCGGCGAGTTTGCATCTCATCACTTCAAGACCGCCGGGATTGAGCGCGTCCAAACCAGCTTCGCCTGGCACCAGATGCAACGAGGCGCGTCGCTTGGATCCGGCTTCCGTCAGCACCAGGACGCCGATGTCGAACTCCAAAGCGGCCTGCTGGCTGGGCAACTTTCGGGCGCGCGATTCGCCCGTCAGCCAGTGAAGCCGGCCGGCGATCATGAGGTGCAACACAAGCCAGAGGTCATTATCGAAGCCGAAGGCGATGCGTTTGCCGATCCGGCGCAGCGCGATCACTTTCCGACCTTCAATATTCTGAATGGGTGGTGTGGCCGTGCGCAGCAGAAATGGACTCGTAACACGAATGCGTTTAAGCATGTGATCGAGGACGCGCCGCTCCAGCGCTTCGAGATAAACGGTGATGTCGGGAAGCTCAGGCACGGTTCAGGGCTTTTTCACGCTGGTGCGCGCCTTGAGCCAGTCGAAATCAGTTTGGGGAGTTGCCAGGAAAGGGCTGGCCAGACGCGCTTTTTGGACGCGGCGGAGGGTGCTTTCCACGAGCCAGCGATGCGATTCGAGGTGGCCGTCGGCGAAGACGAGATTCACGCCGTTGTTGTGGTAGGAGCCCGGCAGGTTGCCCCAGAGATTGTCGTCCAGTTTGTTCACGAAAAAACCGTCGTTGAGCGTGTCGGCCTGTTCATCGAGGAAAACGAAAATCGCCGAGGGCGTCGTGATCTCGTTCTCTTTGTAATATTGGACGTACAGCGGATTGAAACGATTCGTGAGTTCGCCGGGGTTGCCGACCATGGCATTCATCGACATGCTGCGAATGTGCGGCCCGTTGAGCGCTGGTTCGCGGTCGGCGGGACATTTGTAGATGGCGGTGGCATGGCCGGTAAACGGTCCAAGTTTTGAATCCGCCAGCAGGGCGAGGTTGGTGTTGTCGTCGCCGCTTTCCCAATCCTGCACGTTGTTGGCCCAGTTTTGCCGGCGATTCAACGTTTCGGGAACGCCGTGATTATTGACGAGCAAGGCGGTGTTATCATCGGCGTACAGCGACCAGGCGAGCGAGAGTTGTTTGAGGTTGTTGGCGCAAGTCGCCGATTCCGCCTTTGCCTTGGAACCGGCGAGCGCCGGCAGCAACAGCGCCGCCAGCAGGGCGATGATGGCGATGACCACCAGCAGTTCGATCAGGCTGAAAGCCCATGACCGCCTCGCGTTCACGACAGGGATGCCAGTTGACGCGGCGTGAGCAGCCATTCCAACGTGGCGCAACGGCCATTTTTCAACGGGCCCGCCGTCAGCTTGCACAAGCCGCCTTTTTTCATGGTGACCGCCGAAATCTCGTCGCCGAAAACGAGCAGCGAAATCAGTCCGCTGAGATAAGGTTCGTGACCGACCAGCAAAACGCTTTTGGGCGCCGGATCCAATTTATCGAGAGACTCGATCAGTTTCTTCATGCTGCCGTCGGGCTGCAGGTCCGGCGAAAGTTCGAGTTTCTTTTTGGCGGCCATGGCCTCGGCGATGATTTCCGCCGTTTGACGTGCCCGGACGAACGGGCTGGAAAGAATCAGATCGAACGATAGCTCCATCACTTCCATCGCGTCCGCGACCTGGCCGAGCCGGCGCTCGCCCTTGGGGGTGAGTTGACGGTCGGAATCCTTTGCCACACCCGGGCTGCCGTGCTCCACCGCGATACCATGCCGGAGAATATATATATCCATGAGATTATTCAGACGCGGACCGCTTCGCTTCGCCGCGGGCGCAACGGCCAGAAGTCCAGTAATTGACCAGCCGCATCCAGGTACACCCGTATCAGCCATTGACGGCGGCGCAACAATTCGGCGCGAAAGCGGGCGGCGGTGGCGATGCTGAGTTCCTTTTTGCGAAGGTAGCGATCAAACGAATGCAAGAGCACCTCCGCGTCCTGAATTTCACCCATCATCGTCTGGTAATGCTGCATTTCCGCGAGGTAATCCTCCGCGATGCCGGGCAGGTGACCCGCCAGCGTTTCCACCATGTAGCGAAACTTTTTGAACGCCACGCGCGTTTTGTGAATCGTTGCGGTGTCGCGCGCATCGATGGCCTTGCGCAACTGCCGCGTGCGGTCATAGGCGCGGTTGACCGAGCGCAGCAGAATGGTCGTGGCCGCCTTGCCGGTGCTGCGGGCGAAACGTTCCCCGACCTCCTCGCGCAAAGACGACATGAGTTTTCCGAGGCGCCGGGCCGGGATGTGTTTGACCCGCCGCCGGGTTTTCTTCGTGAGCTGCCGTTCGCGATCGCCGAGGTAGTCGTGAAACGGACGCGCGGTGGGAAATTGTCGCAATAGTTTCTCGACCGTGGGCAACTGCACCTGGGTATCGCGCAATTCGTCGAACGTATCGAGGTGCGCGCTGATGGCTTCCCGCACTTTTTTCAAACGAGCCGGATTGATGAAGCCGCCCAGCAGTTCCGCGCTGGCCAGCAGGCGCCGGGTTTCCACCCGCGACGCGTGAATGGCCTTCTCGGAAAATTTTCGCTGGCAGCGCTTCAGTGCCTTGCGATAGCTGCGCGTTTGTTCCTTCAGCGAGCCCGTCAGCTGTTTCAACGCCTTGCGCGGGAAAGGATCGGGCAGGGTGCCGCCGCGCGCGGGATTCACTGCGGTCTGGCGGGCGGAAGTTGCGGGCTTCATGGCGGTGCGGAAGTCACGCCGGCCGGGGGCGTGTCATCGTTTTAATTTCCGGCCGGCGAACGGCGACGTGGCGAGTTTCACGCGCGGAAAACGAGCCCGGCCATTGTGGGCCGGGCGGAGCGCGCCATCGCCCGGCACGGCGAGCGCCACAAAGTCCGACTGGCTGCGGCGCGTGGCGGCTCCCTTCGGCGGCGTGCCGAGCACATACTCGCCGCTGGGTTGGAGGAACCGCGCGCGGGCGTTGTCCGCCAGCGTCGTGCCGAGGACTTCGGTTATGATGCGCTCGCGCAACACGCCGTCCTCGATGGGAAACGCCAGTTCGATGCGGCGGTAAAAATTTCGCGGCATCCAGTCGGCGCTGCTGATGAACACCTGCGGCTGGCAGGCATTCTCGAAATAGTAAATCCGGCTGTGTTCCAGAAAGCGATCGATCACACTCCGCACCGTGATGTTTTCGCTGAGGCCCTTCACTCCCGGCCGCAGGCAGCAAATGCCGCGGACGATCAAATCGATTTTCACCCCGGCTTGCGAGGCTTCATAGAGCGCCTCGATGATGCGCGGCTCGGCGAGCGAATTGATTTTTAGGATGATGCGCGCGGGCAGTCCGCGGCGCGCGTTGTCGGCTTCCCGGGCCACCAGCTGGGTCAGGCGGTCGGACAGTTCAAACGGCGCCACGATGAGCTTGCGCATCGGCTGAAACTGGCAGATGCCCGTGAGCAGATTGAAAAAGTTCGTGGCGTCCTCGCCGAAATCCGGACGGCAGGTGAACAGGCCGAGATCGGTGTAAATGCGCGCGGTGGTGGGGTTGTAATTCCCCGTGGCCAGATGCACGTAGCGGCGGATGTGATGTCCCTCGCGTCGCACGACGAGGCAGCTCTTCGCGTGAATCTTATAGCCCACGAGACCATACACGACATGGACGCCGGCTTCTTCGAGTTGTCGCGCCCACAGGATGTTGTTCGCCTCGTCGAAGCGCGCGCGCAATTCCACGACCGCCGTCACCTGTTTGCCGTTGAGCACCGCATTCTCCAGCGCGCCGATGATGCGGCGGTCGCCGCCCGTGCGGTAAAGCGTTTGCTTGATCGCCAGGACGTCCGGGTCGGACGCGGCCTGCTCGAGAAAGCTCACGACGCTGTTGAACGTCTCATACGGGTGATGCATCAGGATGTCCCGCTCGCGAATGGCGGCGAACAAATCCGGGCGGTCGCGCAGCGCAGTGGCGACCGGCGCGACGAAGGGGGGATCGCGCAATTCCGGCGAATGATCGCCGTCGCATAGCGCCATCAATTGCGTGGGATTCACCGGGCCGTCGATCGGATACAGGTCTTCCTCCGTGAGCCGGAGCGTCTTCAATAGCGGCTCGCAAACATAGGACGGGCATTCGTGATCGATCTCGAGCCGCACGGCGTCGCCCTTGCGGCGATTCTGCAATTCGTTCTCGACGGCCTTGAGCAGGTTCGCGGCTTCCTCCTCGTCGATATAGAGCTCGCTGTTGCGCGTGACCCGAAACGGCCAGTAGCCGAGCAGGGTCGTTCCGGGAAAGAGGTCCGCGAGGTGATGCCCGATGAGGCGATCCAGGAACACGTAATCCTGGCGCGCATCGGCGCGAGGCAATTTAATCATTCGCGGCAGGATGCGCGGTATCTGCACCACCGCCATATGTTTGATCACTTCATGCTGCCGGGCCATTTCCAGCCGCACGATGAGATTGAGCGATTTGTTGAGCAACTGGGGGAACGGGTGTGCCGGGTCGATCGCCAGCGGCGTGAGCACCGGCTGCACTTGCGTGCGGTAATAATCCTGAATCCAGGCGAGGTCGGCGGGTTCCAGTTCGGCGATATCGAGCAGGCGGATGCCATTTTTGCCCAAGGCGGGCACCAGCTCTTCGCGCCAGCACTGGTACGATTCGTCGATCATCCGGCGAATCCGTTTGACCAGCGCGCGAAACGTTTCGGTGGCGGTCAGCCCGTCCATGCTGCGCTCGACGATGTCGCTTTCGATCTGCTGTTTGACGCCGGCCACGCGGACCTCAAAAAACTCGTCCAGGTTCGAGCTGACGATGCAAAAGAATTTTACCCGCTCGAGCAGGGGATTTTTTGGGTTGAGCGCCTCTTCGAGCACTCGATGATTGAATTCCAGCCAGCTCAACTCCCGATTGATGAAGTGAGCCGGTACGTATGTCGGCGGTTTAATAGTAGCTTCCACGAGCGCCGCGCAAGGTAAACGGGAAAAGGCGCTTTGGAAAGTGACAAACGGCCTCTTTGCCGGTGTTTCGACGGAAAACCTGTCCAGGGGGATGCGATTATTTCCGGGATTTCCCTCCGCCGCATTCACCTTCCCAATCAAGGCTTGCGCCCTGGCGGCCGCTGGGGAATCTTCAGCGCACCGGTTATGAGCGGCTCCAAACACATTCCGACGGACGGCAGCGCGGATTTCAGCCACAACCCTTTTGCCGGATTGTCGGCCGAGGGGTTGCCGCCCGCGCCCGAGCATCTGCCGGAGGACGCCGCTCCCACGACGAAGCCGGCCAAAAAAAATCGCGGTCGCGTGGACATCTTGCGAGTCAAGGCCGGCCGTGGCGGCAAAACCGTGACGGTGGTGAAAAACTTTGTCGGCATCGGTCTCCCCGAAAAAGAGCAACTCGCCCGCGCCATGCAAAAAGCCTGCGGTACCGGCGGCACGGTGAAGGACGGCCAGATTGAGATTCAGGGGGACAAGCGCGAGGAAGTGGCGCGCATCCTCACCGAGGCGAATTTTCGACCGGTCTTCGCGGGCGGGTAAACACTACCTAGTAGGCGGTACCCTTTTTCAAGCGTTGCGTTTTTCCGGTCTGCGTCTCAAACGTAACCGGCAAAGTCACGCGCGTCTGGCCGTCGATCGGTTGATATACGGCGAAGTGAAGATGCGGCGCGGAGGAAAAGCCGGTGTTGCCGGAAAGCGCGAGGCTATCGCCGGTTTTTACTTTTTGTCCGAGTTTCACCAGCGCCCCGTTTTTGCTGAGGTGACAATATTCCGCGAACGTGCCGTCGTCGTGTTTAATGACGACGTAGTTATGGGCGTATTGGAATTTGAGGTCGTTGCCGCCCCGGTCGGAATCCTGGCGGATGGCGACCACCGTGCCGCCGCGCGCGGCGCAGACGCGGGTGCCGACCGGCATGGCCCAGTCTATGGCGTGCTCGTTGCGCGA
>JBGALR010000031.1:0-89816 GCA_044223735.1 Limisphaerales bacterium
TCGATCGCCAGCCGCACATGATGATAATGATCGCACAACGCCACGCTCAGCACCTTCTTCGCCTCCGCCTGCTTGATGACGAAGCGGTCCAGATACTCCTTCACCTCGCGCGGCTTGTAATCGAACACAAACCCCTCCGCTTTCGGGGACTCCGCCGGCTCGTCCGCTTCCACATCATCCTCGGCCTCGGGCTTCGCGCCGCCCGCGTTGCGAAACTGCTGCCGCATGAACGCGGAAAGCTGCCGCTGAAATTCCTCCGGCGAAATCGGCCCGTTATGAAATGTCTTCGTCATGTCGCTCACACTATTAGTCTCGATGAGCGCATCCGTCTTGTAAAATTTCAGCGTCGTTTTGTAGCGGCTGGGAAATCGAACACCCACCCCCGTTTCGGCCCGACCAAATCGCCGCGTTCCGGGCATGCGACGAGCGAAACGGCACCACCCTGAACAGCGGAAACAATGCTGGCACCGCTTTCAGGGTGCATTCGATAGGTGGCGTAAGTCCGGGGGTGGCGCTCCGCTTCGCTGCGCTGACCGCCCGGCTACCGTCTGTCATCCCTGCCGGGATGCGCGGATGCTGAGCCTATGGCGACTCCGCCGCCCGCCCACGCAAAATTTGCATTCCAAAATCCAAAATCTTAACTTGGCCGTCGCCATGACTGAATTTCACCCTCGCGACGCGCAGAAATTCGACGCCGCCATCCGCCGCTTCGATGAGGAAAATTCCCGCGACCCCAATTCCCACACCGAGGGCGGCGTCACCGAACCGCGCGAGCTGGTTTATGCCCGGTGGCTCACCGATTGGGTCCTCAAGCTCAGTCCCGCGGCCTCCGAGGAACTGCGCCTCGCCGCTCGTTCACAACATATCTGCCGCTGGATGGTCCCGCGCGATTTGTATCCGATGACCCGTCCCGGCTACCTCAAATGGCGCCAGGATCTAAAACAGTTTCACGCCAAAAAAGCCGGGGAGATTCTCCGCGACGTCGGCTATCCCGAGGACACCATCGCCCGGGTGCAACATCTGAATCTCAAAAAGGATTTTCCGAACGACGCCGAAACGCGCGTCCTCGAAGATGCTCTCTGCCTCATTTTTCTCGAACGCCAGCTCGACGACCTCGCCGCCAAAACCACCGACGACAAGGTCGTGAACGCACTCCAAAAATCATGGAACAAAATGACCCCGGCGGCGCACAAACTGGCGCTCGAAATCGATTTCAGTCCGCGCGGAAAAACACTGGTGGAGCAGGCCCTTAAGGCATCTTAGGATGAACCCTAAACCCACCTCAAAACGGCGCAGCTTACGGAAGGCAGCGACGCCAGCTAAAACGGCGGAACTTCGACCGACACCCTTTTCAAACGCAGTTCTTCGCGCCCTGCGCCGCGCCGGCCTTGTCGCCCGCAAAACTGCCCGCATGCACGGCACGCCGGTCTATTACTGGCGCGATGGCAAAGTGGTCGCTGAGAAACCGTGACGCTATTCTGACGGTATCAGGAAGACAGACAGGCAATGGGTCGCCCCTACAGGGCTCGCTATTTGCCAGGGTTCGATTTCCTGGGCTTCCGCTCGCGGACTCGCTGCAACCCAGGCGGTCATAGCCCGGGCCTTCAGCCCTGACGGCGCCCTCGGAGAGGTCTGCCCTACCTTCGTTTGCTTCTGCAAAATTTCCCCGATCTCCGCGCGGTGCAAGTCGGCCCCGCCCGCCTCAGACGCTGAACAAATCCTTCCGCACGCGATCGCGTTCGCGGTCGATTTGTTCGTCGGTGGCGCCCAGTTGTTCCATCAGAAAATCCGCCATGGAAAGCGCCACTTCGCCCTCGTTTGAAAATATCGCGTTCGCGCCCGCTTTGCGCAGGGCATCGGATTGAATCAGGTAACTCGCGCGCGTCAGGATGCGCAATCGCGGGTTCAACTCCCGCGCCGCCGAAATGATGGCCGCCGCCTCCGCGCTGGAACTTGAGATGATCAACCCCGCCGCCTGCTCCACCTTCACGTTGTGCAGGATCTCCCGCTGCGCGGCATCGCCGTAAATGGCCTGCGTCCCCTCACCCGTCAGATTTTGCACCGTATCAATGTTCATCTCGATCACGACCGGTTGAATCCCGTTATCCGCGAGAATACGGCTCACCGTTCGCCCCACCGGGCCGTAGCCGACCACGACCACATGGTCCTTGGTGCTGTCTTTTTGAAAGGCGGTGGAACTCGCGTCCGGCGCGGCGGGACGCAGGATTTTCAGCGCCTCCAGCCAGCGCAGCGCCGGCTCGATCCCCTGATAGAGTATCGGATTCACGGTGATGGAAAGAATCGACCCGACCACCAGGGCGTTCATCACTGCCGCCGGCATGATCTTCAGCGACACCGCCAGCGTCGCCAGGATGAACGAAAATTCCCCGATTTGCGCCAGCGCGACCGCGATGGTCAGCGCCGTGCGCAACGGCCGCTTCAACACCAGCACCACCACCAGCGCCGCCAGGGGCTTGCCGATCAGCACGATGGCGAGCGTCACCAGCATGAGCGGCCAGCCATCGCTCAACGCGGCCGGATCAAACAGCATGCCCACCGAGACGAAAAACAGCACGGCGAAGGCATCGCGCATCGGCAGCGCGTCCGACGCCGCGCGGGCGCTGAAATCGGACTGGCCCACAATCATCCCCGCCAGAAATGCGCCGAGCGCCATCGAAGCGCCGAATAATTTCGTCGCGCCCACCGCGATGCCCAGGGCCAGCGCCAAAACACACAGGGTGAATAATTCCCGCGATCCCGTGCGGGCGACGTAGCCCAGCAGCAGCGGGATGACTTTCTGGCCGATGGTGAACGTGAACACAATCAGGCCGCCCAGCTTCAACATCGCAATGCCCAGCGTCACCCACACATTTCCCCCGGCTTCCTCTCCATGACCGCCGCCGAAGATGGCGGGCAACAGCACCAGAACCACGATGGTAAAAAGATCTTCCACAATCAGCCAGCCGATCGCGATGTGGCCCGTCGGCGTGTGCAGCGCGCGATTATCCGCCAGCACCCGCGTCAGCACCACCGTGCTCGCCACCGAAATCGCAATGCCAAACACCAAACCCGCGCTCCAGGACCAGCCGAAGAATTTCGCCGCCGCCGCGCCCAGCACGGACGCCGCCGCGATCTGCACTATCGCGCCGGGGATCGCCACGCTCTTCACCGCCATCAAATCCTTGAGATGAAAATGCAGCCCCACGCCGAACATCAGCAGGATCACGCCGATCTCCGCGCTTTGCGCCGCGATATCGTGATTCGCCACGTAGCCCGGCGTGAACGGCCCCACCGCCACCCCCGCCAGCAGGTAGCCGACAATCGGCGAGAGCTTCAGCTTTTGCGTGATGAGCCCCAGGATCAGCGCCGCCGTCAACCCGCCCGTCAGCGTCAGGATTAAATCAATATTATGTGGCATTGAGACAATTCGTTTTCCGAACGGCGATTATGGGGAAACAAATGAAAAACGGGAGCAGGAATTCACCGCAGAGCCGCGGAGCACCGAGACACAGAGGCTCTGAGGAAAACAGGAAATTAGGTATCGGATTTTACAGAAGTTAACGAAGGTTGGGTGATTTCTCCGAAGACACAGTCCACCCAAAGTTCGGAGTCCCGCCATCAGGCGGTCGGCATTCTGCGCAACCTGCGCCTATTCCCGGTATTCCAGGATATCTCCCGGCTGGCATTGCAGGGCTTTGCAGATCGCTTCCAGGGTTGAGAAGCGGACGGCTTCCCCCTTGCCAACGAAGGGTGCGAAGGTAAGTTTCAAGGCATGAGGACACGCTCTACGCTCTTGCTCGGCGTCCTATTATTCGCTTGCGTGGCCGGCCAGGGCTACGTCTTCACCAAAACTATTGATCGGCGGGCGCAAATAATCCGAGATCCTGTGGTTCCAGTCTCGCAGAAAAATTGGAATCACGAAGCGGCGTCGCGCGGTGAGACCAACGCCTGCACCTCGGACTGGCTGCTCAGTCATTGGGGCAAGCCGGCGAAAATTCACACAGCGGATACCCAAGGCGGGGATGAGTATTGGACTTACCATTTCGGCCTGGCCTGGAATAGCATCACGCCGGTCTTTATCGTGCCCGTTCCCGTGGGTGTCCCCCTACACCACAAAAAGGTTCAGTTCCAAATCCACGATGGCTATGTCGTAGCGGCCAGCCAAAAGAACTTTCGCTCCACCGAACACATCTACGGCCTTATCCCCGGCATCTGCGGCTTTTACTTTGGCTCCTATTCAAGCAACGAATAGCGGCCGAAGCGAAGCCATCACCCCTCGCGCCGTGGACGAAGCCCAACCCCGGAACGAATCCTTTTGAAACCGATCACCCGCATCACCATAAGGCGCATGCGCGGTATTTTAAAAAGGCCGCCCGGACACCCGCCACTGGCAACGGACTGGTCCGAACATAAAAAGCAAGAGCGAGACTTGGAACACAAGAAGACCAGCCGCCGCGACAAATAATGGCGCAGCAAAATGCCTTTAGTGCGCCGTCTCAAAATTACATCCCGCCCCAAAGGCGAACTCGCGTCGCCCGATTCGACCGCACTGTACCCGCCTAAATTGAATCCCATCCCCAAGGCCTGAAAGGCCGCACTATGACAGCCTGGGTCGAAGCGAGTCGGACGAGCGCAGGCGCAGTAAACTTCCGCCTAAGACTATTCGAGGCCTTTTTTAGGGCGGCATATTCCAGATCTATCGCGCTCATCCGAGTTACTCTCCCCGCCATGGGTTGTCGTCCTCGACCGGAAGCGCATTTGGATTTTGCCTGAGCGTTTGAAGAACAAACTTTTTGAAATTCTCTTCAGAAAACACTTTTGTTTTGTAAAGGGCATTCAAGTCTCCCCAAAGGTATTTTCCAGTTGTGGCACTCACACGGAACCATTTCTGAATAGAAGTTCCGATGCGAACTCGACTGCTTGAGGAGTTTTCTGAATTGCTCCGGTTTTTAATTTGCAAAAGGCGCCCGTCTTCGTTCACGAAGTCGACGCTCCGCAAAGTCTCGCCCCAGCAGCAGTGCCAGCCAAACTTCGAAAGCTTATCGGAAAGGTATTCTTCAAGCAAAAGACCAAGGATGTTTTCGGCTGACATTGAAAGTCGGTGCCCGAAGGAAATCTTTACCAAGTCGTCGGACGTCAAATTTTTGAGCCTGCTCCCAATGATAGTTTCCAGAATTGGATCGGAGACGGTTCCTGGCGGGTTGCTTGTTCGCTTCGAAACTCGGTTGTTGAACGAGTCGGTGTATTTCCATAGCCATTTCTTGATAAGTTTATCTGCACTATCAGCCTGGATGTTGGGGGCGAGGTTTGGATTCTTATTGGCAGCGGTGAGAATGGTTTTGACACCCCTATGCCAAGCCAGTTTCTCCGCCCCTGATTCCGATATGGCTTTCGCCTCCTTCAACAAGGTTTGAAGATCCATCTTCTCCAACAATTCGTCGAACTTCATGCCTTGATTCCTTTGTAAAGCTCTTCAACCGTTGTTTCGAGAGCTTCCGCAATTTTGACAGACATGAGCAGTGTGGGGTTTCTTATCCCCCGTTCAATTCCACTTATGTAGGTTCGGTCAAGGCCGGCCAAATCCGCCAGAGCCTCTTGTGACAAGCCTCTGGCTTGGCGCCTTTTGCGCACATTTGATCCAAATTCCCCTAATATTCTAGCCCTCATCAATTACGGATTTTAAGGAAATTCAGATTTTACGTCCACGGACTAAAAGTCACATGCCGGTGGCATGCGGCTCGATTCAGGAAGATTTCTAAAAAGCATTCGAAATCAGCAAAACCAAAAACAAACGCTTGAAGTTAATTTCGAGACGTGGAAGGATGGACTAAAATTTGGTTTCGCACACGAAAGTATGGCCACTCTCATTTCAGTTGAAGATGCTGCACGTGAGTTACGATGCTCTCAACAATATATTAGAAGCCTTATCAGAGCAAATCGCTTGGCTGCTGAGCGTGTAGGGCGTACGTGGGTTGTACCGGTGGACGCGGTACAGATGTTCCGTGAACAAACCGAGCGTTCCAAGGTTTCAGACCATAAGAGAAAAGGAAGGGCGGCATCAGGAAGGATTGTCGCGCTTTCGTTTTTCAGCGGGGCACTTGGCCTTGATCTGGGCTTGGAACAAGCAGGCATCGAAGTACTTCTTGCTTCGGAGATTGACGGCCCCACCCGTGAAACAATTACCATGAATCGCCCCGACATTGGGCTTATTGGCGATATTCGTGATTACTCAGCCGGTGAAATCAGGGGTTTGGCTGGCTTAGAAGCCAAAGAAGAAATCGACCTGATTGTAGGCGGCCCGCCTTGCCAGGCCTTTTCGACTGCAGGAAAGCGCCAAGGCTTCGAAGATGCACGAGGGAACGTCTTTCTTACATTCATAGAGCGTATTCTGGAACTTCGCCCGAAATATGCGGTCATTGAAAATGTGCGTGGTTTGCTTTCGGCGCCCTTAGCGCACAGGCCGCACGAGCGAAGGGGCTTTGGTTACCCTCCACTAACACCTGACGAGGAAAAGGGTGGCGCATTGTTATACATCCTCCAAAAGCTTCGTGCGGGCGGTTATGGCGTGAGCTTTAACTTGTACAACGCAGCGAATTTCGGAACCCCCCAAAAGCGCGAGCGTGTGGTTATTGTTTGTTCCCGAGATGGCAGGAAGCTTCCTTATCTGACCCCAACACACTCCGAGAATGGCGATTTTAATTTGCCTAAATGGCGCACGGTTCGGGAAGCATTTCGGGGATTACCAAAGAGCGGACATAACTTTGTTGTTTTCCCAGAGAAAAGGCTGCGCTTTTATCGAATGTTGAAACCTGGCCAATATTGGAAAGATTTGCCAAAAAAATTCCATGCTGAGGCCCTTGGCAACGCTATTCATGCGGGCGGCGGAAGAACCGGCTTTTTGCGCCGGTTGCCGTGGGAAGAACCTTCCTGCACAGTCGTTACACATCCGGCCATGCCTGCAACGGATTTGGCGCATCCAGAGGAAGACAGACCGCTTTCCGTTCAGGAATACAAAAGACTGCAAGAGTTTCCTGACGAATGGAAACTTTCCGGTTCTATTGTCGACCAATATCGGCAAATTGGTAACGCGGTTCCCTCAAGCCTGGGAGCGGCGATTGGTCGGCTGATTGTTTCGGATCTTCGCAAACAAAAAATCACCGTCGTGCCCTCCTTTGCTTACTCACGGTATAAATTCACGGACGAGGAGAGTTGGGAGGAGCAGGTTCTAAGTTTTGCTCGCGGAAGCAAAAAAGAGAAAAATCAGATGGAACTGACTTTAGGTTGATTCATTGACAAATATTATTTTTGCGCGTTCCAACTTCGTGGTAATCTTCGCGATTACTTTGGCAGTCCCCTTGGTGGTTTTGAGATCATGCTCCCAAACACGGATGACGAAAATTCCAGCTCTTTTTAGCGTCCGCGAATATTTGGTATCCCGTCGCATATTTCGGGAGATTTTATTCTTCCAGAATTGAGAACGCGATTTTGGAATATGCCCACACTTTTTGCAGCCATGCCAGAAGCAGCCGTCAACAAATACTGCAACACGCGCTTCTTTAAAGTAAAAATCCGGGCTGCCTAGAATCTTCACGTGCCGCCGCCACCCGGTCAGGTGCTTTGCCCGAAGCGCCGCAAGAAGCTTTAGCTCCGTACTTTTGTTTCCGACGGATCGGATGGATGCCATGACCTTCGAACGCTTTGCTTTGGTGAAAATGTCTGCCATCAATGTTTGCAATTATGTCTCAATCGGTCATTTTGTCAGGTCGCGTAAGAGAAAGCAAAGTCGCGCGAGCTATCCGCTCTTATATCCCGAGATTACTCAACACGGCGGCAATCAGTGTACTTCCAGTGCAAGTTCCTCGCAGACGGAACTTTCACCGATGGATCGGGAAAAACTTTTAACGCAAAGGCTGAATAACAACTGCTTGATTCCGCATCCTACCGCCCTGCCCTCTCTCAACCGCCCCAAACCTCACGGCGTCGTTGACAGTCGGTAGAGGCGGAAGGTGCCGGCGGGGTTGTTGGTGTCGGTGACGGAGCTTTCGCCGCCGGTGCCGGGTTGGGCGGCGCTCACGGGGAACCACGCGGGCGGGAAATTCGTCGCGGCGTCCACGCGATAAACGTGGCCGGTGTAGCCGTTGTAGAACAACTGGAGGCCGCCGTTGGTTGGGAGTGTGCGGGAGAAGCGCAGTTCCTCGGCCCACGAGGGCACAGGGATCGTGAACGGCGCGCTCAGGCTGCTCATGCCGTTGGTGGCGGTGGCGCGGAGCTGCAGGTTGGTTCCGCCGCCGTTGATAGTGAGGTCGCCCGTCCAGGCGCCACGAGTCAGGCCCTGCCCCACGAGCGGAGTGAATGAGAGCGGAAAGCCGGACGGTACGACGTCGAGGGTCACGCCTCCCAAAGGATAGAGCATGGTGGTATCGTTGACGTCCTTGACGGTGACGGTCACGCGGATGGGCACACCGCTGGTCTGGATGGCGCTGATGGCCGAGAAACTGATGTGGTGAACATCGTTGTCATAGATGGTCACCTTGTTCGTGCCGGTGCCGAAGCCGGGGGCGGAGCCGAAAATCGAGACGATCTGGGTGCCGTCGAACAGCGCGTCATCCGGGAGGGTGAAGTTGGTGAGCACGGATTGTTTCCCGGCAGGAATGACGACCGAAGTCGGCACGGTGAGTTTTCCGGGATGGCTGGAGGAGAGCGCCACGGTCACGTCGTTGCTGGTGTAGCCGCCCAGCATCACCTGCAATTTGTTTGTCTGGACGCCCCGCCCTTCCGCGGGGGCATCGTTGCCAAAAAAGGCGCTGAGCGTGATGTTGGTATCGTCGTCCAGCACGAGGGTGGAGGCCGAGCCGTCCACCCAATTGGTGACGTGCGCGGTGAGGGTGACGAGTTGCGGGCCGTCGAGGAGCGAATTATTTGGCACCGTCACGGTAAACACCGTGGAGGTATTGCCGGCCTGAATGGCCGTGGGCGTGCCAAACGTGAGGCGCGAGGGCTTGTCGCACGTGAGATAGATTAAAACACCGGCGGACGGCGGACGGCTGCAGGTGACGGTGCATTGGGCGGTATTGGAGCCTTTGACCTCATACATGATTGGCGGCAACGTGACGGCCAGGGTGGCCGATTCATTGTCAATGATGGTGATGCCCCGGTTCACCGGCAGGTAACCCGGCGCGCTGGCAAAAATGTACGGGGTATGCGTGCCTTCGAGGCGGGTATTGTCCACGATCGTAATATTGAAGACGGCGGAGGTCTGCCCGGCCGGGATCAATACCGTCGGGGGAACGGTCATCGCCAGCTCGTCGTTCGAGCTGAGCGACACGAGATTATCCACGCTATCCACGTTCGTAATGCTGACGGCGCCGGCGTTCACCAGCACGCCGGCGCCTTCGAAGGAGGAGGCGGGCGCGGAAAGGAACAATTGCGGCGAGGGAATTATTTTGAGGGGGTAAAAGGCGGCGGGCAAACCGTAAGGCGGCGACGCCTGAATGATAACGTTGGTGGCGGCGTTGGTGGAAGTCATCATCGTGACCGCGACTCCCTGGGTGTAACTGTTGACGAGGAAACTTTGGACGATGGTGGTGTGGCCATTGGTGATGGCAGATGCCAGGAGCGAGACGTTCAGCGAGGCGTTCGTGGCGGGGTTGTTAAAATAATCCCAGAGCCGCAACGTGACCGGGAACGGCCGGGCGGCGATTTGCGGCGACGGCACCGGGTCGATGGCAAGGTGGTGGTATTTACCCGGCAACGTGTCGTCATCAATAATCAGGCAGGTGGCCGTGCGTTGCGCCCAGATGATGGGCATCGGTGCGTCCACGGATTCCAGCATGAGTTGAAACGTGTGGTTGGATTCGACGGCGAAATTTCCCGGCACGGGCACGACGATGGTGGCGTTGGTGGCTCCGGCCGGAACGAGGATGGAGCCATTGGTATTGGCATACGGCGCGGCGGACCAGGTCACGGTCAGCGGCACATCCGCCGGGAGCGAAAACGTGAGCGGGAACGTGGCGTAAGCGAATCCGGCATCGCCCTCGATGATGGGCGCGCCGTTGCTCACGGAAATCTGCAGCGTCGGTTCGTTATCCATGATGAAGTCGCCCATGACCTCGACGGAGACATCGGCGTTAACGGCGTTCGTGAGTCGCAACAAAAAGAGTTCGCTGACCGCCTCCGGATAGGGATCGTCGAGGATTGGCACGGAGACGGTGCGATTGGTGGTGCCCGGAGGGAACGTGAGCGAGCCGGACACCGCCGTGTAATCCTGCCCGGCCTTGGCCGTGACGTCCGCGGTCTGGTAATCGACGGTGATGGTTTCGCTGGAGACGGAGCCGAGGGCGATGGTGAACACGGCGTTGCTGCCCGAATTTTCCGGGATGGATTGGTTGCCGCCCAGGGTGTTGATGATGGGGCCGCGGACAGTGAAAACGTAATTCGACTGATTATTGCCGGGCTGCGTATCGGTCCCCGACGAGGTGATGGAAATGAAATTGGTGTAGGTGCCGCGCTGCGGCGCGAGGGCGTTGATGACCAGCGTGCGGTAAAAATCCCCGGCGAGAATGCGCCCGGCCGTGCAGCGGACGATGTTCCCGTAGTTCGTGACCCCGCCCGTGAAGTCCACATCCAGAATGCCCTGATACGGCGGATTGCCCCGTTCCCAATAATTCGCGACGCTCGCCGAGACGAAGGTGACTCCCGGCGGCAGGATATTGGTCAGAACGACGTTGTAGGCGTCCGAAGTGCCGGAATTGTGGATTTGAATTTTGAATTGAATCGGCGCATTGACGCGCGCGTCCACGGAAAATATCTGTGGGAAAACATCCACCGGCTGGGCGCCGGCCTGAAGGCCACCGGTTAACAGCGAGCAAATCAATACGAAGCCGCAGAGGACGGCCTTTTTCAAGATGTGAGGAACCTGGCCCATGGTTGTACGCATCCCGGGAATGGTTGAATTTATTATCCAGACGCGGAGGCAAAAGTCAAGATGGATGGCGGGTGCGGGACACGCGAGAAGGGTGCGAAAGACCGGCGTCTGCGGCGCGATTCCTACGCAGCCTCGTTCTCCGGGATCTCTGCGCTCTCCTGTAAAACATTCCGACGGAATTTGGGGTTGGACCATTGGACAGCATTTGTCCAACCCCCTGGTTTAAGATCGCGGGGTCGGTGGATTTGTTCTTTGAAAATAACGGGGTTAGGTGGCGGGATGCGCGGGGCTGGCGGCGAGACTGGACGGATTCCCGGGGAAGTGGTCGCCGGTTTGATTACCGCGCTCCGTCCGAACCAAAGGTCGGAACACGAAGGGGCCTTGGCGGTCCCAGCCGTCCTTATGGACGGTTCGGCACCCTTCGACACGCATCAGGACGCCATGGAGCGGCCTTGGTTCGGTTGAGTCACGGAGGGATACGCCATGCCGGGCAGGCTTGCGCGCTGTGAGGCTGTATTGGGCCCCCGACCTTCGGTTGGCAGCCTCAAGCCTGACAAAACCTGACTCGACGCCCGCAGCCAAATCAAACGCGCTAAGGCAAAATTCCGGAGCCTTTTTTTATTACGTGACAACCGAAACGGCTCCGCTATATTTATCGGCCCTAACGCGACCCTATCGTCTAGCGGTTAGGACACCGCCCTTTCACGGCGGCGGCACGGGTTCGATTCCCGTTAGGGTCGCCATTTTTTATCCAGGACAGAATCCCAATGGCCTTTTTTGAGAGGGCAATTGCTTCGCTTCGTCATGATGGGTAAATTGAAAGCGGGCTGCCCAACGGGTTGATGCGAACCGTCAGCAGGGCGAGTCCGGCCCGGAACGACAAAACAGCTTTGCCAACTGAGCGACCTCAATCTTTTTTCGGACGCTGGCTGCGGGAACCGCTGTTTCATTTTTTGATTATCGGCGCCCTGCTCTTCGTGATTTACGACGTGCGGCAGCGGAAGGGCGCAGGGGCCGATGCGTCGCGTCGCATTCAATTCTCAGCGGACGATGTCCGATTGCTGGATGCTTCCTTCGAGGCGCAATGGTCGCGTCCCCCCACAGCGCCGGAGCACAGCGCGCTGGTCGAGGGCAAGGTGCGCGAGGAGATATTATACAGGGAGGCGCTCGCGCTGGGACTGGATCGGGAGGATCCGATTGTGAAACGGCGCATGGCGCAAAAGATGGAGTTTCTCGCGGACGACACCTCGACGCTGCGCGAACCGACGGCGGCGGAGTTGCGCGCGTTTTTCGACACCAACACCGCACGCTTTGCCCAGCCCAGCCGTGTGACGTTCCGTCACCTTTACTTCTCCCCTTCGCAACGCGGGGATCATGCCCGGAAGGATGCCGAGGCGGCGTTGCAGACGCTTGCGGGCCAGCCCACTGATTCGCCGCCGGGCGCCGGGCTCGCGGATACGTTCATGTTTCAGGATTACTATTCAGATTTCTCCACGGAACAACTGGAGCCGGAGTTCGGATCGAAATTCGTCGAAGAGTTGCTGCGCACGAAACCCGGTTCGTGGCAGGGACCCATCCTATCAAGCCGGGGCTGGCATTTGGCGTTGGTGGAGGCGATCGTTCCCGCCCGGGCGCCGAATTTCGCCGAAGCCGAACCGCAGGTGAAGTCAGCATGGCTCGCGGCGCAGAAAAATGCCGCCTCGGAAAAAGCCTACCAACGATTGCGCGCGAGATACGACATCATCCTTCCGGCAGTCACCGCGACGAGTTCCATCGCAAACATCAATCCGCCGAAGCCATGAACGCGCGCCGCTTTTGGACTGGGTTATGGCTGGGGCTATCACTGGTTTTCAAACTGACAGCGATGGCGCACGACGGTCGTCCGGCGTTTTTGGAAATTACCGAGGCCAGTCCCGGCTATTATGAAGTGCTTTGGCGAACGCCAGTGACGGGCGGCGTGGCGCTGCCAGTGTCGTTGAAGCGTCCCGGCGGCGTAACTGACGTGAAGCAGCCGCTGGTTCAGGAATTTCCGGACTCGCGGATCGAGCGACGCACGTGGCAGAGCGCCGGACCGCTCGACGGCAAGCGCATCGAAATCGACGGATTGCAAGGCACGATCGCAGACGTGCTGGTGCGGGTGCATTTGCACGATGGCCGACAATTCACCGTGCTGGTTCATCCCTCGCAACCATGGATGGAACTGGCTGCCCGCCAGAGCGCGAGTGAAGTGATTGGTGGATACATCATGCATGGCATTCGCCACATCGCGTTCGGGCCAGACCACCTTTTGTTTGTCTTCGGATTGATACTAATCGTAAAAAGTCGATGGATGCTGCTAAAAACGGTGACCGCTTTTACCGTTGCTCATAGCATTACCCTAACCATAGCGACTCTTGGTTATGCCACACCGCCGATACCGCCCATCGAAACGTCGATCGCATTGAGCATTCTGTTTTTGGGGCCGGAGATTGTGCGTTCGTGGCGGGGCCAGACCAGTCTCACGTTGCGGCATCCATGGGTGGTGGCATTTTTGTTTGGATGCATACACGGGTTTGGCTTCGCCAGCGCGATGACGGAAGCCGGCCTTGCCCGCTCCGAGTTGCCGCTGGCACTGCTGAGCTTTAATGTAGGAGTGGAAATCGGCCAGGTGGGATTTGTGGTTTTGATCATTCTGTTGGAACGCTCCCTCCGCCGCCTGGAAGTGGCGTGGCCCCGCTGGGCCTATGCGGTGCCCGGCTATGTGGTCGGCTCAGTTGGAGCGTTCTGGACGATCCAGCGAACGGCGATTCTTCTGGGGTTCATGAAATGAAGCGGCTCGGGTGATGGATACGGCAAATCATATCACGATAAAACGGCGCGCGGTCCGAAGTCTCTTGTGGCTGATGAGCGCGGCGGGCGTCCACGCGCCACTCGCGGCGTCCGCGCATTTGGTGAACACGAATGTTGGTGAGTTTTACGGAGGCATGATGCATCCAGTGACGTCGCTGGAACATTTGTTGCCGACACTGGCGCTGGGGTTGCTCGCCAGCCAGTGCGGGAAACACGCGGCGCGGTGGACGCTGCTGATGTTTCCGCTGGCCCTGCTGGCCGGAATGCTCACCGGTCAACGCCTTCCGCCTTATGGCATCATCCAACTGGCGGATATCATCGCCCTGGTGGGGCTCGGCGTTTTGCTGGCCGCAGGACCGCAATTCACCAAACTATTCCCCGTCGAAGCGCTGGCCCTGATGGTGGGATTAATTTTGGGGTATCGCAGTGGGAACGACATGGCCGCCGCCAAAGTGGCGGGGCAATTCATTCCCGGCGTGGCGCTGAGCGGATTGATTTTGCTGGCGATTATCACGGCGTGGGTGCCGGTCGCGGCCTCACCCACAGCGCGGGCAATTCGAACGGTCGCCGGCGGCGTCTTTACCTTGATCGGAATCGGGATGTTGATACAGCTTGCCGCCAGTGGCACATTGGTTGCGACACGAAGCGTTCACTTTCCCGGCGAGCAAGATCTGGTGGCGACGATCAAAAGAGGCCAGCTCTCAGCACCCATTATTATCGGCGCGCTCATTGGTTCCATGCTTTGGGGCGCGGGCCATGCGCTAACTCCGGGCCACGGTAAAACAGTTGTCGCGGCGTATTTGATCGGCGCACGCGGGACGGCGTGGCATGCGCTTTATCTCGGCCTGACTGTCACCATCACTCATACGTTCGGGATTTTTGTACTCGGATTGATCGCGCTGTTTGCCTCGCACTATCTCGTGCCGGAGCGTCTCTATCCGTGGTTGAGCGCCATTTCGGGATTGATCGTCGTGGCCATGGGGGCGCTGATGCTATGGCAGCGAACGCGCTTGGTTACTCCCGGCGGCCTCCATCATCACGACCACGCGCATGCCGATCACCAACATCATCATCACGGCCATTCGCATACCCACGCTCACGAGGATGCCGGGCACAGCCATTCGCATTTGCCGCCGGGAGCCGGGGGCGAAACGGTGACGTGGCGGTCTTTGCTTGCGCTGGGAATTTCCGGCGGCATCCTGCCGTGCCCCTCCGCACTGGTGTTATTGCTGGCGGCGGTGTCACTGAACCGCACAGCATTTGGCATATTATTAGTGCTGGCCTTCAGCCTGGGCCTGGCCGGAGTGTTGACCGCCGTCGGCTTGTTATTTGTCAAGGGCAGCGCGATGCTGCGCCGTCTGCCGCATTTTGGAATTTGGAGCCGGATGTTGCCCGTGGCCAGCGCCTTGATCATTTTGCTGTTGGGCATCGGATTGACGCTCGAGGCTTTTTCCAAACCAACCCAGACAATCAGCGTTCCAGCAGGCGATGCTTCCGGAAAATAACAAAATGGATGTTTTTTGAGAGCGAGGCTGAGTAGGATTCGGATATCAACGTATGCACATACCTGACGGATTTTTAGATGCCAAAACCGTTGCCGCCACTGGCATCCTCGCGGCGGGTGGGCTAGGCACAGCACTGTATCAGGTACGCCGGCAACTGCCGCGGCGCAAGATACCGCTGCTCGGCCTCGCGGCGGCGTTCGTCTTTGCCGCGCAGATGTTGAACTTCCCCATTCCGGGCGGCACCTCCGGCCATTTGATCGGGGGAGTGTTGACGGCGGTATTACTGGGGCCAGGGGCCGCAGTGGTGGTGCTTGCCGCGGTGTTGATCGTGCAATGCTTCCTGTTTGCCGACGGCGGAGTGACGACTTTGGGCGCGAATATTTTTAACATGGGAATGGTCGGCGGCGTGGGAGGCTACTGGATTTATCAGGCCGTGCGACGCCTCATTCCCGGGCCGCGCGGGACCGTCATGGGCGCGGCCTTTGCGGCCTGGTGCGCCACCGTGGCGGCCTCGATTTTTTGTGCGGGTGAACTCGCGTTGTCCGGCCGCACTCCCTGGTCACTGGTGTTTCCCATGATGACCTGGTTTCACATGTTGATCGGAATCGGCGAAGCGATCATCACCGCGCTGGTGATTGTGGCTATTACGCGCACGCGCCCCGAATTGATTGAAACCCACTCCGGCATTTCCGCGAGCGGACGCTACGGCACGTTTCTGGTGTTTGGGCTGCTGATCTCGCTCGGCCTGGCGTTGTTCGTGGCGCCGTTTGCATGTTCCGCGCCGGACGGTCTGGACAAGGTTTCCCAGGCGCTGGGTTTCGAAAACCATGCGGCGAAGCAACCGCTGGTGGCGTCGCCGATTCCCGATTACCACCTGCCCGGCATCGGTTCCGCATCGGTGGCCACCTCGCTGGCGGGCGCGATTGGCACGGTCGTGGTTTTCCTGCTGGCCTTCGCGCTGGCCCGCTGCCTCGTGCCTAAACCCTCTGCAGAGGCGATGTGATGCGGCACGACGTGTTGGATCGCTACAGCCGGCTCGAAAGCCCGGTCCACAGCCTGCCCGCGTGGCTGAAACTGGTCGTTGCGCTGAGCGTTGTCGTTGGCACCGCCCTTACCCCAACTTATCGCGGATCCTATTTCGGCATGATCACGGTGCTGCTGGCAGCCTGGGCGCTTGCCAGCAGGGTTCCCCTGCTTTTTTTAGTCCGGCGCGTTTTGTGGCTTGAGCCCGTGGTGCTGGGCGTCGCGGTGCTTTCACTTTTTCAAGCGGGTGGCATGCAGATTTTTTTGCTGATGATCACCAAGGGAACGCTTTGTTTGATCACCATGGTATTGCTGGCAAACACCACGCCCTTCGCCGAGTTGCTGCACGTGTTGCGGCGCATGCGCGTACCGGCATTGCTCGTGACGACGCTGGCGTTGATGTACCGTTACCTGTTTGTGTTGATGGACGAGGCGGAACGCATGAAACGCGCCCGGGCCAGCCGGACGTTTGCCAAGCCGGGGTTTGGTTCCTGGAAAACGCTAGGCACGGTCATCGGGCAGCTCTTTGTGCGATCCACCGAGCGGGCTGAACGGATTTACGCCGCCATGTGCGCGCGGGGATGGAAATGAACGCCGCCCTCGCTGTCAACAATCTGCACTTTCGGTATCCGGACGGCTCCGACGCGCTGCGGGGCATCAGCTTTGCCATTGAAGAAAACGAATGCGTCGGTTTGATCGGGCCAAACGGCGCGGGCAAATCCACATTGTTGCTGCACCTCAACGGCATTCTCCCGGAAAACCTTGACGGCGGGGGGAGCGTATCAGTTTTCGGCGAAGCATTGACAGCGGCGTCGCTCCCGAACATCCGTCGCTCCGTCGGGCTGGTATTTCAGGATCCGGACGACCAGTTATTTTGTCCCACCGTTTTTGAAGACGTGGCGTTTGGCCCGCAGCAGTCCGTACTCGCCAAGGCCGAGGTGGCGGAACGAGTGAAGCGTTCACTGGCGCAAGTCGGCCTGTCGGGTTTTGAGAAGCGCTCGCCGCACCACCTCAGCGGCGGCGAGAAACGCCGGGTCTGCATCGCGGGCGTCCTCGCGTGCGAACCGCGCGTGCTGGTGCTCGACGAACCCACCTGCGATCTTGATCCGCGCGGCAAGCGCGAGTGCAAGGCGCTGTTGCGAAAAATTCCCGCGACCAAAATTATCGCGTCGCACGATTTGGAACTCGTCGTCGAATTGTGTTCACGCGTCATCGTGCTCGACCGGGGCCGCATCGTGGCGGATGGCCCCACGGTTCCGCTACTCTCCGATGAAAAGCTTATGTTCGCGCATGGGCTTGAACGCCCGCATGTCTTGCAACATCTTCATCCCCACCAATGAAATTTGCCGCTCTCACACGACTTGAACGCAACGCCCACCGCGTCACGGAAATCATCGGCGTGCTGGCAAAATACGGCCTGGCCGATTGGGTTAAGGACTGGAACTACGAGTGGATTCGGGACCGTATCCAGACAGTGGATGGCCAGCACATTCCCGACCTGAAAATCGAGGAACGCATCCGCCTCTCGTTCACTGAACTCGGCACCACTTTCATCAAGCTCGGCCAGGTACTCAGCACCCGCCCCGATTTGGTGGGCCCAAGCGTCGCGAGGGAGCTAGCCCATCTCCAGACAGCAGTGCCCTTCGATCCGCCAGCCGTCGTTCGCGCCACGATCGAGGCCGAGCTGGGCAAGCCAATTTCAACATTGTTTGCCAGTTTTGACGATGTGCCGATGGCCTCCGCATCCATCGCGCAGGCACATATGGCACGTTTGCATACGGGTGAGCAGGTGGTGGTCAAAGTCCAGCACGAGGGCATTCTGGAAACGATTACACCCGACCTCGATATTCTTGCGGCGCTGGCGGAATTATCGGAGAAACATTCTTCCAGCGTTCGCCTTTATCAACCGGGCGCCGTCGTCCGGCAGTTTCGCCGGACCTTACTACGTGAACTCGATTTCACTTTTGAACGGCGCAACCTTGAAGAGTTCGCGCACAAGTTCGCGGACGACGAAACTGTGAAGTTCCCCCGCCCCTACGCCGAGTTGTCCAGCCGCCGTGTGCTGACGATGGAACGGCTGGAGGGCGTCTTGGGAAACGACTCGGTTGGACTGGCAACTTCGGGCGTGGACATGAACGAGTTTGCCCGGCGCGGCGCCACGATGTATTTGCAGATGATTTTCCGCGACGCCTTTTATCACGCTGATCCGCATCCGGGAAATCTCATGTTGCTCCCGAATGGGGTCGTCGGCGTGCTCGACTGCGGCATGGTAGGCCGGCTCGACGAGCAACTCGCGGAGGGCGTCGAGGATATGTTGATGGCCGTCGTAAGTCATAACTCGACGGATTTGGGAGAAATTATACTGCGCCTGGGCTCGGCACCGCCCGAGACGGCCCGGGAGCAATTGCGCGCGGACCTCACTGATTTCGTCGCCGACTACGTGGGGCAATCCGTGCAGGATATGAATTTGAGCGCCGCGCTGAACAGCCTGCTGGAAATCATTCAGCGTTACAGCATCGCACTGCCGCCGCCACTCTCCCTGCTGCTGCGTACTCTGGTGGAACTTGAAGGCACCGCCGAGCAACTCAGCCCGGAGTTCAGTCTTGCGGAAGTTATCAGCCCGTTTTACGAAACAATGTTGCGCCGGCGGCTCTCGGTGCGCCGAATGATGGGCCGATTGCAACATGCGTACCGCGATTGGGAGCGATTGATTCAATCCTTACCTCGCGATCTGGGCGATGTTTTGAAGCGTGTGCGCGAGGGCACTTTTTCCGTTCACCTGGATCATCGGCATCTTGATCCCATCATCAATCGTCTGGTGATGGGATTGGTTACAACCGCCCTGATTCTGGGTTCCTCCTTGCTGTGGAGCATGAAAGCGCCGCCAGCCATACGGGGCATTTCCATCGTCGGCGGGCTCGGCTATCTCATTTCGATGTACCTTTGTTTCCGCCTGCTGCGCGCTGTCAAAAAATCGGGCGACATCCACTCGAAAAAGTAATGCTGGGCGCAGCACGATCATGAATGGCAATCACGCCGCGGGTGAGAAAGAGAATCGCTTCCGGCACATGGCTTTTTTCCAGGGAATCCTGCCGCTGGACCGCGCACGCATACTGCCGGACATCATCGCCGGCGTGACGTTGGCGGCCATGAACATCCCGCAGGCGATGGGTTATACGAAGATCGCCGGCATGCCCGTGGTGACGGGTCTTTATACACTGCTGCTGCCAGTAATCGCATTCGCCATCTTGGGCGCTTCACGTTATCTCGTCGTGTCCGCTGATTCTGCGACTGCTGCCATTCTCGCGGTCGGAGTGGGAACGATGGCCGAATCGGGCAGCGAGCATTACGTGGAACTCGCCTCCATGGTCGCGTTGCTGTCCGCGGGCTTTCTGCTCGTCGCGCGGTTGCTCAAGCTGGGATTCCTTGCGGATTTTCTTTCACGCACGGTCCTCATTGGTTTCCTCACCGGCGTCGGCTTTCAAGTAGGGATTGCCATGCTCGGACAGATGCTGGGCCTGTCCGTACACACGAACAATACACTGGAACAACTGCGCGCCGTCTTCGTGAATTTATCGAATGTTCACCTAGCCTCGCTCTTGGTTTCGCTGGGGGTCATTGTGATTATTTTTACCACGCGCCGATTTGCACCGCGCCTGCCGGGCCCGATGTTTGCGATGGCCGGCGCGATCACACTCAGCGCTGCTCTGGATTTCGGGGCTCGCGGCATCGCCTTGATCGGCCCGGTCGTCGGCGGTTTGCCGCGCTTGAGTATCCCATTGGTTTCCTGGAACGAAATTAACGCGCTGCTTCCGATCGCCGGCGCTTGTTTCGTGATGATCGTGGCGCAAAGCTCTGTCACGGCTCGCGCTTACGCGGTGCGGCACCGTCAGTCGCTGGATGAGAACCATGATCTGGTGGGCCTCTGCGCGGCAGACGCAGCGGCCGGTCTAAGCGGAACGTTCGTGGTCAATGGCAGCCCCACACAAACGGCCATGGTCGAGGCTTCCGGCGGGCGGAGTCAAATCGCGCACCTCGCGACGGCGGCGACGGTTGCCATCGTGCTCCTGCTTTTTACGGGTCCCTTGAAATATTTGCCCCTTTGCGCGCTTGGAGCTGTAGTGTTCACGATCGCCGCCGGACTCGTGGACGTGCGCGGGCTGCGACTTTTGCGCAAACGCAGCCCGCATGAATTTGCTCTGGCGATTGTAACGGCCCTGGCAGTGGTTGTTTTCGGCGTTGAACGCGGCATCCTGCTGGCGTTGGTTCTATCTTTACTACAACACGTCCGGCATACGTATCGTCCGCCAACGGCAGTCATTCTGCGAGACCCCACTGAGCACTGGAAGATGGAGCCCGTTGCGCCGGGAAAGATGATCGAACCTGGCATGCTGATGTTCTGGTTCGGCGCCGACCTCTATTACGCCAACGTAAATCATTTCGTCCAACAGGTACATTTGCTGGTCAATGAATCCCCCGCTCCCGTGCGGTGGCTGGCGGTGGATGCCGGCGCGATTACCACGGTGGATTTTTCTTCGGCGCGAGCACTGCTTGAGCTGCATCGGGAATTAAGCCGGCGTGGAGTGATCCTGGCATTTACACGAGTGAACAACAGCCTGGAATCCGCTCTGGAGCGGCAGGGCTTGAAACGAGCGATTGGACCCGGCCACATTTTCATTTCGCGCCGTCACTGCCTCAAAGCATATCGCGCCGCGCATCCTGAACTCACTGCGGAAAGTCCGCCGCTTCCCGGACCGACCGTGTCGGAGCATTGAACGCCCTGGCGTTCGGGCCTGGCGTTCGGGCCTGGCGTTCGGGCCTGGCGTTCGGGCCTGGCGTTCGGGCCTGGCGTTCGGGCCTGGCGTTCGGGCCTGGCGTTCGGGCCTTGCAGGCACTACATGCTCCGGTTAGACTCCGTGCGCCGGAGTTAAAAAAGGCAATTAAAAGAATATCGAACATGAAAACATTGAAGAACCGATTGAGCTTCCTCGCCGCCGTGGCCTTGCTCGGACTGGCAATGGGCTGCGCCTCCACCAAGCACACTGAAAACCTACTGTCCGCCGCCGGCTTCAAAGCCCTGCCCGCATCGACCGCCGAACGCCAGGCGCAATTGAAAGCGCTTCCTCCGCACAAGGTCAGCATGGTGGTGCGGGCTGGCAAAACGTATTATGCGTTTCCCGATCTTAAAAACCAGGTGCTCTATGTCGGCCAGGAGTCGCAATACCAGGAATACCAGCGCCTGCGCGTCAAGGAAGAGCTGGCAGAAGATCAAGTGAGCGCTGCTGAGATGAACAGCGAAGACAGTTGGAACATGTGGGGACCGTGGGAAGGTTTCTGGCCTTGATTTGTATCTCCACTTGATGTCAGGGAGCGGCTTTTTCGCCACTCGCATTTACCCTCATGACCTTCATCAGCACCACAATTCGTTGGCGATGGCTGCCCCTGCTGCTGCTACCTGTTCTCTTGGTGATGTTGGCAGGATGTCAGAACTTCAACAAGCCGCCGGATAACAATCTCGCGTCGATCACCGTCACCAATCGCACCCTGGCACAAGTTTCTACCGCTGTTCGGACAGTGTTTGAAAGCCATTATTTCAAGGGCGGACCAGCGGGAACGGGGTTGTTTATCTACGAGCGTCCCGGCAGCCGGATGAATAATCTCGCGTACGGCAGCTATTTCTTTGAGGAAAAAGTCACAGTGAAAGTCACGGTCAATGTCGAGCCCATTTATGGCGGACAATTCCTGGTTTCGTGCGATGCAAAGCTGATCGAAGACGCGGGCGATCCGGTCTTCAAAGATTCGCATCACGTCCGCGAACTGCAAAAATGGCCGTATCAGCAATTGTTGAACGACATTAAAACACAGCTCAACGAATAGAATTTAGCAAGCCCGTCCGCGTGACGGGGCCATTTTCACTCTGTTAGCATCGTGACGGAACCGGCCGAATCCAAAGCTCCTGCTCCACCATTGCGCCGACCTGGCGTGCTGCGATTTTCAGCGGTGGAGTTGCTCATCGCGCTGGTGCTTTTGATTATCTCCGCACCTTTTATCGAATCTCTGACTTATGGAGGAGCGGTCGAAGCAATTCTGATGACCGTGGTCATGTTTTTCGCTGTGCTGGCAGTGGGCGGAAATCGGCGAACCTTGCTCTGGGCTATCTTATTGGTGATTCCCGCGGTATCGGGCCGTTGGCTCAACAGCATGAACCCGGAGCTGCTGGCGACCGAATTTCACCGCATCGCTGAATTGGTATTTCTCGGATTTATCGTGGGGCATTTGCTGCGGTTCGTGATGCGCGCTCCACACGTCAACGCTGAAGTGCTCTGCGGTGGCCTTGCTGGCTATCTGATGCTGGGATTGATTTGGATGGTCGCCTACATGTTGGTCGAAAAGGCCTATCCGGGGGCGTTTATTTATACCGCTGGAGCGCCGGGTCAGCGATCCATGGACAGCTTCACCTCGTTTTATTTCAGCTTTGCGACCATCACCACCATCGGCTACGGCGAAATCATTCCAGTGGCAAATGTTGCGCGCATGCTGGCCGTCATGGAGGGCGTAACCGGAATGTTCTATGTGGCCGTGGTGATTTCCCGCCTGGTTGCACTGTATTCCAGCCGGCCACCGCAGCCGCATCCTCCCGCGCCGTCAGCTCCCACGAGTTGAGCGGCCAAAATTAGCCGCTATCTCCTTGACGCGACCGAAGCGCGTCCCCATATCTTGGCCACCGTTGACCCGATACACTCCAACATCCTCGCATCATGAAATCAAACCGTAAGGCAATTCTCCTTGGCTCCACGCTGGCGGTCGCCAGAGTCTGCACTCAGACCACTTTTGCCGGTGGCATCGAGCTGTATGAAATCGCGACGCCCGACGTTGGCCTCGCCTCGGCAGGCTATGCAGCGCGCGCCCAGGATGCGTCAACGTTGTTCAAAAATCCCGCGGGCATGAGCCAACTCAACGGCACTCAATTTCAGGGCGGCCTGCAACTGACATACGGAAGCGTTACTTTCACTCCGGACGGTGGAACGTCACCGCGACTCGGCGCCAACGATGGCGGCAATGCTATTGGTGCACTCCCCGCCGCCAGCGGATTCTTCGTTTACGATCTGTCCGAGAAGATTAAAATCGGCATGGGCACGTTCAATTATTTTGGCCTCGCGGAAAGCTACAACGACAACTGGGTGGGCCGTTACTACGTGCAAGACAGCGCCATGCTGGGCATGAGTTTCATGCCGGCGGTCAGCTTTAAGGCGACCGACTGGTTGTCCGTCGGCGCGGGGCTGAACGCGATGTTCGGTTATTTGAACACGAAGGTGGCGGTGAATACGGGCACCCCATTTGATGGCCAGCTAACGGTGAAAGACAACACTTGGGGCTTCGGCGGCAACTTCGGCGTTCTGCTCACGCCGCGCGAAGGCACGCGCATCGGCATTACCTATCTATCGCAGGTGAAACTTGATTTCAACGCGACGCCGAGCCTGAGCGTATTCGGAGCCAACGCTGGAAACCTGCTGCTCAACTCGCGCGAACTAAACCTCGGTGTCTCGGTCCCGCAGTCGGTGATGATAGGCTTCTACCAGCAGTTATGCGAAAAATGGGCACTGATGGGCGATGTCGGATGGCAGAACTGGAAACAGTTTGGCCAGATCCAGGTCGGGGTGGATACGGTTTCGGGTGGTCAACTTGGAACCGTCACGACCGATCTCAATTATCAAGATACCTGGCATGGGGCGCTGGGCGCTCAATTTACACCCTGCGATAAATGGCAATTCACCGGCGGCGTTGCATTCGATAGCTCTGCGGTCAACAGCGCGAACCGCACCGTCACTCTGCCGATGGGCCAGGCCTGGCGATTTGGTCTCGGCGCCTCGTATCAATTGAGCAAGGCGATCAATGTAAACGGCGCCTATGAATTCCTCTGGTCGGGAGATATGGCCGTCGATCAGGGATCGGACACGAGTGTGCGTGGCAGAGTTTCAGGTTCTTACAACAATGCGTGGTTCTCGTTCTTCACGCTGAATCTGACTTATAAGTTCTGAGCGCGGTAAAGACTGACGCGGAGGCACTCCGCAACACGACGGATCAAAGCCGTTCCCGCCCCGCGAATCCGGCGTCCAGGTCGTGCCAAAACTCCACGTCGTCCTCATCCTGTTCCCAGCAAAGAAACACTTCGCGCCCGCCGACGATCGCCGGGAAATCGATCAAGCCGCGATCCAAATCTTTTATCTGGATTTCGCGACTCTGAAACTCGGCAAAGACTCCGTCAAGATCAGCGAGCGTCCGCACCCAGGTGTTCACCAATTCGCCCCCTAAATCGCAGCCGGGCGCCATCAAACCGTTCAGCCGGTCCTCGTATTTTTGCAGGTCAGCGCGCAACACCGCGACGCGTTTGAGCCATCCCCGAATTTGGTCCAGCAAGGCACGCGCTTCTTCGCGAGTGTAATGTTTTTGAAATCGATAGGGCATCGTCAGGGTGCGATCGGTGCGGCGTTCATTCGGTTTTGGCAGCCGGTTTCGCGTCGATCTTCGCCTCAACCTTTTTTTTCGCATCGTCGTTGGTCTCCAGCGACAGCGATTTCTTCCAGGCTTCGCGCGCCTTGTCGGCTTGATTTAGCGCGGCATAAATATCGCCGAGATGATCAAACACGGTCGCATCCGGTTCCTCGGAAAACTCCACCGCTTTGAGAGCTTGCGGCAACGCTTCCTGCGGTTTGTTCTGTTTAAAAAGCACCCACGCGAGACTATCGAGGTAGGCCGCGTTTTTCGGTTCCGCCTGGACGGCCTTCGTGATCAATTCGTGCGCGCGGTCGAGTTTCATGCCATGCTCGGCCCACATATAACCAAGGTAATTCATCGCCTCCGCCGAGTTTGGCGCAAGCCGCAGACATTTTTCGAAATACTTTTCCGCCTGCTCGAGGTCGCCCTTGCGTTCGCAGACCGCGCCGATTTGGAAATAAAATCCGTCGTCGAGCTGCTTGGCGTCCGTCACCTGCGCCATCACCTCGGCTGCGGTAAAATGCCGCAATGCTTCGTTGAAAGATTTCTCCCGGCTGTAGGCCATGCCGGACCAAAACTCCATGAGGAATGTTGCCGGGAACAAGCCGCGCGCCTTGTCGAGTGTCGCCAGCGCATCCGAGGGCTTGTTGACGTTAATCTGCGCCATCGCCAGCAAATAATAGGCGGGCTCGAACTTGGGCGTCAGCAAAATGAGCCGTTTGAAATGATCCACGGCCTCCTGCGGCTTTTTGTCTTCCAGCGCGATGCGTCCCAGAAAGTAGTAGGCCTGGCTCACGGTCGGGTCGTCGCGCAGTATCGCCTCCAATTGTTCGGCCGCCAGTTTGCGATCGTTGGTCCGCAAATAAATGTCCGTCAAATTCGCGCGCAACCGCTCCGGCAGGCCGGGAAGGTCAGGACGCGTTTTCAGCAGTTCGAGATAAATCTTCGCCGCGGCGGCGGTATCGCCAACGAGATTAAAGCCGTCCGCCAGTTTCAACCGCGCACCCGCGCTCGCGGGCTTCAATTTCTCGGCCCGGGTCAGGATCGCGAGTGCCTTGACGCGAGCCGGTTCCTTGAAAGAGGGCGCTTCCAAGCCGAGATTCATATACAGTTCGGCGAGGTTGATGAAAAACTCCGGGTTCGTCACCGGCCGGTTTGACGCCTCATCCAACGTTGCCATCGCCCGCTCCGGTTGTTTCCCCTGCAAGTACGCAAGAAAGAGATTTCGGTATCCGTCCAGCGAATCGGGCGACTTCTTAATCGCCGTACGGCTTGCCGCCAGCGCCTGTTCGTTTTTGCCGAGTTGCAAACAGACCAGCCCGAGCCGGGCATAAATTTCTCCCGAAGCATCGGGACGCGCCGCCGCGCGCGTCAATACTTCGAACGCCTTTTCCGGCTGCTTGACTTGCAGGAAATGGCTCGACACATCGAGGACCATTTCTTGATCATCGGGATCCAGCGTGGCCGCCTTGACGAACTCCTCCCCCGCCGCTGCCGTCTCCCCATTCATCTGGTGAATAAACCCAAGGGAATAATGGGCATGCGCTTCCGCAGCCCGGCTGGCATCGCGCTCGTCCTGGATTTCGAGTTTGCGGACGGCGTGGGGACTCAACGATTTGGTCGAATCCCCGGAACGTGGCGTGGAGCTGCAGCCGGTCAGAAAAGTTCCGGCGGCGAGCATGACGCCCCAAAACCAATAACGACGCGGCATAATATAAAAGGCCTCCCTTCCCGCGCGGGCAAGAGAGGCATTGGAAAAACGGATTGGCAAATCCGAATCTACTCCGGACTACTTCTGCCAGGTGCGCTTCTTATGGCGATTGGCGCGCAACTTCTTGCGCCGTTTATGCTTGTTGATCTTCGCTTTGCGTCGTTTTTTTAATGAACCCATATATTAATCTGTTTCTTTGCTCGGTTCCGATCCGGGACCGGACCGCAGCTATGCAATCTGACTTTTCTTCGTAAAAGACCGTTTGAGCCTTCTGAATCCCCATACGGTGGGGGACGGAGGGCTAATCGTCAAGAACGGACCTCAGTAAACGACCTTGTTCAGGGGGTATTCGATGATCCCCTCCGCACCAGCCGCCTTCAACGCCGGGATCAATTCCCGCACGACATGCTCATCGATGATCGTTTCCACCGCCACCCAGCCTTCCTGGCTGAGCTGCGAAATGGTCGGATTGCGCAACGCCGGCAACGTCTCCAACAAACTCGCCAGGTTTTTGCGGGCAATATTCATCTTCAAACCCACCTTGGTCTCGGCTTCGAGCGCACCTTTCAAAAGCAACGCCAGCGTGTTGATCTTCTGCTTCTTCCAAGAATTCTTCCACGCATCATGATTGGCAATCAACCGCGGCGTCGAGGTCAACAGCGTATCCACAATCCGCAATTTGTTCGCTCGCAACGACGAACCGGTCTCCGTGATGTCCACAATCGCATCCACCAACTCGTGCGCCTTCATCTCCGTCGCGCCCCACGAAAACTCCACCTCCGCCTTCACCTTGTTACGGCGCAGATATTGTTTCGTGAGATTCACCACTTCCGTGGCGATCCGTTTGCCGCGCAAATCCTTCACCGACTTCACCGGCGATGCCTCGGGCACCGCGAGCACCCAGCGCGCCGCCTGCCGCGTCGCCTTGCTGAACAGGAACTCGCCCACCTCGTGGACCTTTGAGCCGTTTTCCTGCACCCAATCCAGACCGGTAATGCCGCAATCCAGAAAGCCATGCTCGACATAACGGCTGATCTCCTGCGCACGAATCAGACGGATCTCCATCTCCGGATCATCCACATACGGCACATACGACCGGCTGCTTACCGAAATGTTATACCCTGCCTTTGCCATCTTTTCGATGGTGGCCTCTTGCAAGCTGCCCTTGGGCAACCCAAACCGTAATACCTGTTTTTTCATGATCAACGAAATATCAGGCCCACCAGCAAACGAAGGTTTGCCTCGAATTGGCCCATAATTCCCCCTCGTTGTGACATTATCACCGCCTAAACGCGATATTTTTCTTATCGCGACACAGACCCGGCGCCCCTTCGAATAGCAGGTGCGAACAGGTGCTATAAGGTGCGAATTACTGCGAATTGCCTTTAAAACCGTGAATTTCATAGCACCTCATTTCGCATTGAAATTTTCCCCGGTTTTGAAATATGCGTTCTTCAATCTGCACTTAAAAGTTGGGTTCGTTTTTTATTCAGCAGTGATCCAAAAATCGCGTAACCCATTACTAATAAATCATTTATAAAGATCCCGAGTTGGGTTCGTTTGGTAAAATTTACATTTGCACAAACTTTCGTCTCGCTTCAAGCAACTGCGCGGCGCAACGGTGCGTAACACGGCGTCACACGCCTTAACGCTGCGCCTCATGGCGCGCCAGTCCGTATCCCTCCCGGACTCGGCCGAACCAAGGTGCCTCCATCGCGTCCTGAGGGGTGTCCAAGGGGATCGAAACGTCCGAAGGGAAGGCTAAAGAGACAGCCCAAGCCGTTCTTCGCGCTCCGACCTTTGGTTCGGACGGAGCGCGGGTATGCGCCCCGCATCAAGGCCGCCTTACCAATCCGCCACTTAATCCCGTTATTTTCAAAGAACAGATTTACCGACCCTTTGATACTAGACCGGAGGGTTGGACAAATACTGTCCCACCCATTATGTCAATTTGGCCTGTGGCAAAGCCCCTTCCCATCTGCCCCTCTCCTCCATTCCGCGGTGAAATTGCGCAACCGTCATGCCGCTCCCGCATCAAAATTCAAATGTCAAAGATCATCGCCCACCCAGGCCTGCGCTCAGGCGTCAGGGTGGACGCCCACAGTCCAACCGTACCTCCACCGGGAAAATGTTCAATAACAAATATGTGAGAACTGGCAAGTTTTATCGGCAATCCCGGAAGGATCGGCAATCGCGGAAGCGATTTCGCATTTTAAGAAGACCTGTAAAGCCAAAAATCGACTCCCGCGAAGCGAGGGCCGGCAACCGAAGTTCCTTCAGAACCTTCGCCGCCGCTGCGCCAGCACCGCCACCACGATGATCACCCCCGTCAGCATCAACCGGCTCGCTTCCGGCACGGCGTTGATGCTCAATATCTTCTCGAGATAGCCAATCGTCAGCGTCCCCAGCAAGGTCAGCCCGATGCCCCCTCGTCCCCCCGAAAGACTCGTGCCGCCAATCACCACGATGGCGATCGCCGTCAATTCATAGCCGATGCCCGCTTCCGGGTCGCCTTGTTGCTCCTGCGCCGCCTGGCACATCCCCGCCACCGCCGCCAGCAGGCCACACGCCGCATACGCGATAATTTTCGTTGACCGCACCGGCACTCCGGAAAGCCGCGCTGCCTCCTCGTTGCCGCCGATGGCGTATACGTAACGTCCCCAGCAATGCCGAGACAGCATCACCCAGGTAATCAGCGCACACACCAGAAATACGGCCGTCACCACGGAAAGATTCCCGCCCAAAATCCGGCTGTCGATTTGATGGAACAGGCCGGGCAGATCGACATTGTGGTACGAGCCGTCAGCACTCTTCACCACCGTGGAAACCTTCATGCCTCCCGAAATGGTTTTGGCGAGTCCTCGCGCGAATACCATCATGGCCAGCGTCGCGATGAACGGCTGAATTCCAAACCCCGCCGCCAGCCCGCCCGAAACCGTCCCGCACGCCACACCCAGCAACAAGCACGCCGGCACACAAATCCAGGGGGACCAACCCCAATGAATGCTCATCAGCGAAAAAGCCACCGCCACGAACGCCAGCACGCTGCCCACCGCGAGGTCAATGCCTCCGCTGATGATGACCAGTGTCATGCCGCAGGCGAGAATGCCGAAAACCGACGCCTGTCGGAGGGCGTCGCGGTGGGTGCCAACCTTGAAGAACGCGCCGTCCGCGTTAAAAATGCAGCCGAGGATGAAAACCAACAGCAACGCGGCAAAGGCCCGGGCGGCGGGAATTCGCCAAAGCTGTAAAACGGGATTTGCGCCCCCGGCGGGCCGGACAACACCCGGCAATGATTGCGGACTGGACTCCTGACTCATGTGCTTCTGAATTTCCCAGCGCATTACTCAAATGCGCCGGAGAATTAGAAACACCCAACCCGCGGCGGTCGAGACAAATCGGGCGTGTCTGAGCTTACGGAAAAACTCCCACGACGTATCCCGGCTCGTCCGTGCCAAAGGCGAAAATCGACGGATAACGCAGTTGCTTCACCCACTCGGAATGGCCGTCGCAGAAGGCCACATTGCCACCTTCGATGCCGTGATTATCAATGTAATCGGGATAGTCCTGGTTCGAGGACTTGCCCCCGACAACCACCGGGTTATCCGCGTCATACATCAGCCAAATGGAAGAGGGAGAAGCCGCCTGACCCTTGATGGCAAATAACACTGTTTTCCCCAGCACATTATAATTGAGGTTGTTCTGATACGCATAGGCGCTCACCGATGCCTGCGTCTTGCGCACGTTATAGGTTCCCCCGACGGTTGTTGATCCGTTGAGATAACCTGCCACCTCGTAACTGGTACCCCGCCCGGTTTTGGTCCGGGCGTCGTACGCGGAGAATTGACCATCCTCGGCCACATACGTCAGTTCCGGAATGTACGTGGCGTTGTCATGCATGCGTTGAGTGGGGGTCATTCCCGTATCGTTCCGCCGCACCTGAGGGTAGGCGGTGATGCTTTTAGGATCATTCGTGACGCTATGCTTGGTCGCCGGACAAATGAACGATTTCAGATTGGATACGTAACGGGGAAACAGCCAGTTCAGATCGTCATCGCCGTAGTTGCATGTCCCAGCAAGGGCGCGCTTCTCGTCATCATCGGCGTAAAGCTGGCTGCCGATGCCCATTTGCTTGGTGTTGTTGAGGCAACTGATCTTGTGCGCCTTGGATTTGGCTTTCGCCAGCGCGGGCAGCAAGAGTGCCGCCAAAATCGCGATAATTGCTATAACGACAAGTAGTTCGATAAGGGTGAAACCCAGCGACCATGCGGGTTGCGGCCTGGCCGCCGACAAGCGTCTATTGCGAAGTAATAGATTCATTACAGAATCGTTTATTCTTAATCCACCACATGTTAACATGCAAGCCATTTGTCCACCTAATTCCCCAGTACTTTTGCGGACGGGCATCCCCTGGCTCCTTTTTCTGCGCCGATGGTTCCCGCGAGACCGCCCTTGAGTTTTCCCGGCGGCCTCCCTAGGATTTGCGCCCGGGCCGATGGAAGAAAACGCTGGCAGCTACACTCTCGAAGGCACCTCAATCTTGCTTTGGGGCGCCATCGGAATTGGCGTCCTCTTCATCGCGCTTTTGGTATTCGATTTCATTCGGCGACGTCGCCGCGATAATCGCTTTCGGGACTACTCGGTGGAGCCGCGGCGAAACTTCTTCATCGAACTACGTGACGCCATCCGGCATTTGCGTCGCCACAGCCAGGAACGCAGGAAGTGGGACGATAGCGACCGGCGACCTCGCCGGCCCAAATAATTCGGGAAGATACCGCCTGCCCACATTTGCTGAAAATTTCAGCTTTTCGCGACCGTGCTCGCCACTGACTCCCCGGTCACATCCTCGGTTGGCACCGTTAGCGTCACTTCCGCATCTGCCGCCGAAGCCAGCGGATTCAGGGTCTGATTGGAAGACTGCAACACCTTCTGGCAACGCTCAATCATGGCAAACACCTCGCTCGTGTTCACCCCATGATGACCGGGCGGATAGATCCGCAGGTTTGCTTCCGCCAGGCGGAACAGGGCTCCCGCCGGGCCCAGCCGCGCTTTTTGCAAGTGGACGAACGCGCCGGCGAGCTGAATGAGACCCTTGTAAAAGTCGCCGTCGGGCCGGCGCCGTTGCGGGAGCCAGATGATTTCGAGCACTTCGTGTGCTTCGAAATAGAGCCGGCGATTGAAGCAATCGAAGTACGCGAGGTAATGCGGATCAATTGACTGACCCACAAACGGCTCCACGAGCGCCGCGATTTTTCCGTCTTTCCGACTCATCAACCAACGATATAGGCCAATGTCTAAATTGACAACTTCCCAGACCTGCGACACCCTTGCCCGCATGGCAAAACCAGCTTTGGGCCGTGGTTTGGGAGCGTTGTTGGGCGGAAGCCCGACGGCGAAACCGGCTGCCCCGACGCCGGCTGCGGCCGTCGCACCAGCCTTGCCACCCAATGCGCCCGTCGATACGCGTGAACGCGTTGAGCGCGTTCCCATTGCCCGCATCCAGCCCTGCCCTTTTCAGCCGCGCAAGGATTTTTCCCCCGAGGCGTTGCAGGAACTGGCCGATTCCATCAAGGAACAAGGCATCGTCCAGCCGCTCATCGTTCGCCAGCAGAAGGATCATCTCGAACTGATCGCCGGTGAACGCCGCTGGCGGGCGGCGCAACTCATCGGCTTAAAGGAAGTCCCCATCATCATCCGCGAAGCCGACGATCGCGCGGTGCTGGAACTTGCCCTGATCGAAAATCTCCAACGCGAGAATCTCAACGCCATCGAGGAAGCCCAGGGTTACGCCCAGCTCATCAGCACATTCGCCCTCAAACAGGACGAGGTCGCGATGAAAGTCGGCAAAAGCCGCGCCGCCGTTGCCAACGCGTTGCGCCTGCTCAAACTGCCCGCCAGCCTGCAGGTGGAACTGCGCGAAGGCCGTCTTTCCGTCGGTCACGCCAAAGTGATTCTCGGCCTCGCGAGCGACACCCATCAGAAGCTGGCCGGGGAGCGCGTCCTGCGCGAAGGGCTCAACGTCCGGCAGACGGAGGAGCTGGTCGCGCGTTTGCAAGCGCGCGCGGCCGGGGTTGTTTCCAAGCCGGGTGCAGTGACGCCACTGGCCACCAACGCACATGTCACCAATCTCGAAAACTCCCTCCGCGAGCGGCTGGGAACCAAGGTGCGGTTGCGCTATGCGCAGGGCAAAGGCGCCGTGGAGATTAATTTTTTCAGCGATGACGAACTTGAACGCATCCTGCAAATCCTCGGCGTTAAGCCGGATTGATCCGTCGCGGTAGAATCGGAAAACGTTCCCCCAGTGCAACTCCCGAATACAACCACCCCCGAACAGCGCGAACGCTGCGCTGCCAAACTCACGTCCAAAGTCGCCCAGGCGGCCGAAACCACGGCCTTCGTCGGACTCGACGGTTTTGTCGACGAGATCCTCCAGGTCGTGGACAAGCGTGAAAATGCTGAGAAATTTCAGAGACTGCCGACCATCGCCAAACTGGCGGACCGGCTCGCCGCCGCCGCGGGCAAGAGCACGAACGTCGAACTCGTCGGCCAGATCACCAAGCTTGGCGGCAACGGCCCGATCATGGCCAACGCCCTGGCCAGCTTCGGTTTGAAGGTCACCTATCTCGGCATTCTCGGGTATCCGAACCTGCATCCCGTCTTCTCCGACTTCGCCAAACGCGCCGAAGTGCATTCCATCGCCGAACCCGGTTACACCGACGCGCTCGAATTTGAAGACGGCAAAATCATGCTCGGCAAACACCAGTCATTGAAACAGATGAACTGGGAGACCATTCAGACACGGTTCGGTCACGACAAGTTCATCGCGAAGTTTTCCAGCGCGGACCTCGTCGGCTTCGTGAACTGGACGATGCTGCCGTACATGAGCGACATCTGGAACTCGGTGCTCAAGGAAATTTGTCCCGCGATGACCGGTCCGCGCCGCAAGTTGTTCGTGGACCTTGCTGACCCGGAGAAGCGCACCAAAGCCGACATTGCCCGGGCCTTGGAACTGATTTCAAATTTTCAGCGGTATTTCGACGTCACGCTCGGCCTCAACGAAAAGGAAGGCTACGAAGTCGCCGCGGTGCTCGGCCTGCCGGAAGGCGACCATTCGCCGGAAGGATTGCTCAAGCTTTGCCGCGAAATCCATCAGTGCGTGCCCGTGGATTCCATCGTCATTCATCCCACCACGTACGCGCTCGCTTCCGGGTCGGACGGCGTCGCCACGGTGGCCGGTCCGTTTGTGGCCCGTCCGAAAATCACCACCGGCGCCGGGGACCATTTCAACGCCGGTTACTGTATCGGCAAACTCCTGGGCTTCACCACTGAGGAATGCCTGCTGACCGGCGTCACCACGAGCGGCTATTACGTGCGGACCGCCCTGAGCCCCGCCCTGCCCGACCTCGCTGAAATGTTGCGCAACTGGCCGACCTGATCATGCCCCTCGAAATCGTCAAATTTGGAACTCCCGTGCTCCGCCAGAATGGCGCGCGCATAGAACTGCCGCTGACCGCGAAGACCAAACAGCTCGTGGCCGACATGTTTGAAACCATGTATGCGAATAAAGGCATCGGCCTCGCCGCGCAGCAAATCGGCCTCGCCCTGCAAATCACGGTCATCGATATCCGCGGGGTCACGGATCGTCCCTCGACTTTGGAACTCAACGGCAAGCCGGCCGATCCCAACGATTTCATGCCGCTCGTTCTCATCAATCCCGAAGTGACACCGGTCGGTAAGCCGGTCGCCAGCGGCGAAGGTTGCCTGAGTTTTCCGGAGGTGTTCGCTGACATCACCCGGCCCGAATCCGTTGATGTGAAAGCCATCAACGAACACGGCAAGCCTTTCGAGTTCCGTTGCGGCGGTCTGCTCGCGCGCGCCGTGCAACACGAGGTGGATCACCTGCACGGCATCCTCTTCATCGACCGCATGGACAAGGAAACCAAGGCGGAGTTGAAAGCCGAACTCGAAGATCTTCAGTTGGAGACCAAGGCGGCCCGCAAACGAGCCAGCAAGTAAGGCCAGCAGAGTGAAATCAATTTCGTCGAAGCCGGCAAGGGCACGGAAAGCGGGCAGATCACTCGAAGCGGCTTTACGTCACGGATTGCGCAGTCGTCTGAAAAATTACCAACGCGGACACTTCGCCGCCTTGGGTGGTAAAGCGATGATGAAACCGTCCGCCAGCCATTGACCCGTGAAGTTGCGGAGCCGCAACCAGCGGCCGCGGAAAATTTCCGCGCAGCGCGCTCTGATCCAGCCCCCGCCCGATTTCCTTATCAGTAAACCTTCCGCAGATTCGAAGGCAGGATATTTAGTTCGGTCCGGTATTTCGCCACCGTCCGGCGGGCGATCACGATGCCTTTTTCCTTCAGCATCTTCACCACTTCCTGATCCGACAGAGGGCGGCCGGTGTTTTCGGCCTTGAAGATATCGGCGATCATGTCCTTCACGCTGGTGTTCGACATGCCGTCACCGCTGGCGGTCTGGATGCCGGCGGTGAAGAAATACTTCATCTCGAAAATGCCCTGGGGCGTCTGCATGTACTTGCCGGACACCGCGCGGCTCACCGTTGTTTCATGCACCCCGACCACTTCGGCCACCTGAACCATCGTCAACGGCTTGAGCATCGAAACGCCCTTCAACATGAACTCCCGCTGGCGATGCACGATCTCGCGCGCGATGTTCAATATCGTCTGCTGGCGTTGATGCAAACTCTTGATGAGAAATTTCCCGGCGCGAATTTTTTCGCGGATATAGTTGCGCACCTCGGATGAATTCTCGCGTTGCGACATCAAATCCTTGTAGGTGTTGCTGATGCGCAAATGCGGGATGTGCTCGTTGTTGGTGGTGACGATGAACTCCTCGCCCGACCTTTGCACAAAGACTTCCGGCAGGATGTATTGATCGTTGTCCTGCAAGAACGCGCGGCCGGGCCGCGGTTCGAGACGGGCGATGCGTTCGAGCGCGTCCTGCACCTCGTCCACTTCGCAGCCGGTGCCCCGGGCGATTTCCGGGATGCGGCGCTTGCCGAGCGCATCCATGAACTCGCTGACAATCCGGTATTCGAGGGTGTCCTGCTCGTTGAGACGCTCCATCTGGATCATCAGGCATTCGCGCAAATCACGGCACGCCACACCCGCGGGATCGAACGTCTGAATGACTTTCAAAACCTCGAGGATTTTATCCTGCGGCAATCCGGTGGACGCCGACAATTCCTCGATCGAAACCTTGAGGTACCCGTATTCGTCGATATTGCCGATCAGGACTTCAGCCGTCGGCCACTGATCCTCGGGCAGCGCGGACTCGCGCACCTGCTCCAGCAGTGTTTCCTGGAGGGAGGTTCCCGCCACCAGGGAATCGAACATGAACTGGCGTTTTTCCTCCTCCTCGGCCGACGCCCGCATCGGGAGGTTCGTCTGGGCAAAATGATCCCGCCATTCCTGGTCGAGTTGGGCAAGGCGTTCAAACTCCGCTTGAAAATCATCGACGGGATCGGACGCGCTCTTCTCCGACGTCGGGTCCATCGTCAGGTCTGCGGGCGGCTCGGCCGGGTCGGCGGAATCGGTGGGCTCCTCGGAATCGCGGATTTCCTTGTCCTGCTGATCGGCCTCCTGCGTCTCCTCCAAAACGGGGTTTTGTTGGAGTTCCTGTTCGACCAACGCCTTCAATTCCAGCGTCGGGGCCTGCAAGAGCGCCAGCGACTGCTGCAACTGCGGTGCCAGCACCAGCGACTGGGTCAATCGCTGCGACAGATGTAAGCCTTGAGCCATGTCGTTACTGTAACGACGACCGAACGAATTACAAGCAGGAAGTTGGCACGGCTTTAGCTTGACGGCGGCAAATTTGGGTGAAATAAGGCAAAAGCCCCGCCGATGAAGGAATTTTTTTATCGACGTGCCACATTCGCCCCGCCTGTTCCATTCCACCGATCAACCTCTAATTCCGCGCATCCAAACACTCCCGAACCGTCTGCGCCAGCTTGTGGGGATGGTAGGGCTTTTGAACGTAATTCAGCCCTTGATTCAGCACGAAATCCTTGCCGACGACGTCCTGGCTGTAGCCGCTCGTAAAGATCACTTTCAGTTCGGGACGTTCCAGCCACAGTTTCTCGGCGAGTTCGCGGCCGTTGATGCGGTCGGGCATGACCAGGTCGGTCAACAGCAGGTCGATCGTGCCTTTGCTGCGCTGCCAGATTTCCAGCGCTTTCACGCCGGATTCGGCTTCGAGAATGTGATAGCCGCGTTGCGCCAGTAAACTGCAAACGAGTTCCCGCACGGGCGCCTCGTCTTCGACGACCAAAATCGTCTCGGCGCCACCGGCGATGGTCTTTTCCGCGGGGGCCGCGTCCTCGCGTCGCGGAGCGTCGGCGCTGGCGGGCAGGAACACTTTGAAGGTGGTTCCCTTCTCCACTTCGCTCGTCACCTGAATCCAGCCGTGATGCTGTTTGACGATTCCGTAAACAGTCGCGAGACCCAGGCCGGTCCCCTTGCCGACTTCCTTCGTGGTAAAGAACGGTTCGAAGATGCGGCGCAAGTTTTCGGGTTTGATGCCGCATCCGGTGTCCACGACGCTCAGGCACACGAAACGGCCGGCGCGCGCATCGGGATGCTCGGCGATGTCACGAACGCCCAGTTCCGTCGTCGCAATGCGGATGGTCAGCAAACCACCTTTCGGCATCGCATCGCGGGAATTCACCGCGAGGTTCAACAAAATTTGCTCCATCATGCCGGCGTCGGCGTTGACGAGCGCCGGCTGCGAAAAATAATTCAACTGCAAGGCGATATCCTCGCCGAGAATGCGACCGAGCATCTTCGTCATGTGCGCGACGATTTCGTTCACGTCGAGCAGGCGCGGCTGCATCACCTGCCGGCGTCCGAACGCGAGCAATTGTCGCGTCAGCGCGGCGGCGCGATCGGCGGCCTGGCCAATCTGTTGCGCCGAACGCATCGCCGGCCCGACCAGGCCGCCTGCCGCCATGAGCAGCGACGCGTGACCGTGAATGACCGTGAGGATGTTGTTGAAATCGTGCGCGACACCGCCAGCAAGCTGGCCGATGGCGTCCATTTTCTGCGACTGGCGCAATTGTTCCTCCAGCCGCTTTTGTTCGGTGACATCCTCCAGCAATCCCAGCATCAACGTGCGCTGGCCGCGGGATTCGACGAAGGAGCTGGTTTCCTCGAACACCACCGCCGTGCCGTTGTGCAATACGCGGCGGCGTTCCACCTGCGTCTCGGTGATGCGATCCCGGAATTGCCGGCGATAGGAGTCCAACGCGTTTGACGGCACTTCGGCTGCCGAGTAAATGACCGTGAAAGGCTTGCCTTCCAGTTCCACCCGGGACAAACCCACGATTTTGCAGAAGGGATCGTTGACCGTGACGATTTCGCCGTACTCATCCGTGAGCCACATGCCGTCCACGGAATTTTCCCAGACGGAATGGAAGAGCATTTCCGAGCTGCGCAGCGCGGCCTCGGCGACCTTGCGGTCGGTGATATCGCGAACATGCAACAGGACGGCGGACTTGCCCGAGTAGGAGATGCGATTCGCGCGCACCTCGACCGGCACGGTCTTGCCATCCTGCGTCCAGCTGGAGCCCTCGATTTGGTGGACGGTGCCGTCCACGAGCGCCTGAAAATCCTTCTCCACTTGTTCCCGCAATTTCGGCGGGACGAGTTCGCGAACATTTCTGCCGATCAAATCCGAGCGCTTCATCCGGTGCAGGCGGCAGGCGGCGGGATTGATGTCGAGCACGGTGCCGTTGAAGTCCTCGACAAATACGGCGTCGGGTGAGCCTTCGAACAAATCACGAAAACGTTGCTCGCTGTCGTGCAGCGCCTTTTCCGCGCGAATGCGCTCCAGCGCCCCGCCGCAATGGTCGGCGAGCGTTTGCAGTGTGCTCAGGTTTTGCGCGGTGTAAGCGCGCATCGTGTAGCTCTGGATGGAAAGCACGCCGATCACCTTCGTGCGATTGCGTATCGGCGCGAGCATCAGCGACGCGGACGGCCGTGAGGTGTCGCCGATGGGAATCGTGTCGTGCGGCATTCGCAGGGGTTCCGCCCGCAGGATGAGCTGCGCGCCGTGGTCGATGACCCGCTGGGCCATGCCGCTCGGCTTGCCTTCGCGCCCGGCGATCTCGATTTCGAAACGCGCGCCCTCGCGGTTTGTATCCACATTCAAAATGGGAGACACCTCGCCCTGCTCCGCCGAATACAGATCGAGCGTGAAGGTGTCCCAGTGAAACAAATCGTCCGCCACGGAATTAATAATTTGCGCGGCGGCGGCGGGCGTGGTCGCGGAACTCAGTTTTTGTCCCAGCTTGGCGAACGCGGCATCGCGATGCTCCACGAGCTTTCGTTCGGTGACGTCGTTTGCCATCGTGAGCGAGGCGCTGCGGCCCTTGAACATGATCGGGCTCCACTTTACCTCCACGTCGATGAAATCGCCGCCCTTGCGCCGATGTTTCCAAACGCCGGCCAAACCGAGGTTGCCCGGCGCCTTGCCGTCCACGAGCTGATGCAAATATTCCATCATCGCCGGCACCTCTTCGGGCGGGCGGATGTCGCGCAACGTCATCGCAAGAAATTCCTCGCGCGAGTAGCCGTAGTGCTGGACGGCGGCGTCGTTCACTTCGAGAAACGCCAGCGTCTCGTGATCGAACACCCACATGGGAATGGGATTGCCGTCAAAGATGAGGCGATACTGCCGCTCATTTTGACGCAGCTCGATCTCGGCCTGATGGCGGTCGGTTACGTTGCGGGAATTGATGACGATGCCGGCAATCGCCGGATCGGAGAGGCGGCTCTGGCCGACTGCCTCGAGGTACCGCCATTCGCCGTTGCGGGTGCGAAAACGAAATTCCAGGGTGACGGTTTTATCCGGATGACAGAGGCCATACTCAAATGCCAGCAGGACGTTCGTCAGATCTTCCGGGTGAACGAAGCTGAACGCGGACTCGCCGACCAGTTCGCTGGGTTCGTATCCCAGCACCCGTTTGACCGAGGGACTGTTGAAAATGAATTGCCCGTCGATGTCCAGGATCGTGAGAATATCGAGCGCGTTTTCCGTGAGGGCGCGGAAATATTTTTCGCGGCGGATCAGTTCGGTTTCGACCCGGCGACGCTGGGAGCGCTCCTCCGCTTCCTGCAAGGCCCGTTTTACCGCCGGCACGAGTCGTTCCGGCCATTGCTTCAGCACATAATCGGTCGCACCCGAACGCAGGCTTTCAATGGCGGCCGATTCGGTGATCGTTCCCGACAGCAGCAAAAACGGCGTCAACGGACTCTTTTCGTGCGCCAGTCGCAAGGCGGTCAGGCCGTTGTAGGTGGGCAACAGATAATCAGCCAGAATCAAATCGAACGGCTGGCTCTCGAGGGCTTTTTCAAAGCTCTTTTGATCCTTGGCCCGTACCGCGTCCAGTCGGTAACCCTCGTTTTCGAGCATCGCCCGCACCAGATCAGAAAAATCCGGGTCATCCTCAAGATGCAATAGACGGAGCGGCTGGCTCGTGGACATAATAATTTGGTTTTACGGCGCGACCGCCCGATAGGAAGCAGTAGCGATGCCACAATTCGTGCGAGAAATTCGGAGAAACGGCCTGAATGCAGCGATTTACGCCGATCAAAACAGAAAATCTCTCAAAGCAGGAACTGCGCCGCTGGTGCGGGCAGCGTTCGCTGGATCGCTTCGACCGGGTAACCAAAGCCGGGGCCGGTGAGGTCGTTCGTATCCGCCACCCCCGACATTTTCTCCTCAAATCGTATCGCGCCCCGCTCAATCCCCATGACGGTGCCAGCATGCGCAGCGAGCCGGAATGCTGGTAATCGCGCCAGCGTGGAAGTTGATGCGTCTTCCACCATCACGCTCATGCCATGGGCCTTCGCCCAGCAGGCGCCGAGCAACGCGCCCGTTTGGGTGAGGCTCGCGTTGAGCGTGGCGCCCGACCAGCCCAGTTCACGGCCGCGACGAAGCTGCCGCCAGTCCTGCGCACCCGCGCCGAGAAATATTGGCTTGCGCGCCGAAACACTGTGGACATCCACCGGTTCGCCTGCCGGGTCGAAACGAAACGGCTGGGAAAGATAGAGAAGCATCCCGTAAAGGCGCGGCCGCGTGTCGCGCAACCGATCCAACAATTCGTTTACGTATTGGAGGTCTCGGGCAGCGCTGTTAAAATCAACCGCCATCCAATCCACCCCTGCGTCTCCAACCATCGCTCCGACGCTGACGAGGCGCTGGTAATCCCATTCGGCGTCATGGCCGCGCAGTTTTATCTTGAGACATTTGGCGCCTGCGACGAGCGAAGATTTCTCCAAATGATCAGCGTCGCCGATAAAATCCCACACCGGCAATTTCTTCCGGGGTTCCGCCGTGAAAAAATCCGACGGAGCTTTTCCTCGAAAGGAAACTTTGGAACCAGACGCCGGCTGAAGATACGCCGCGAGGTCGCGATTCATGAACGTCGCATTGTAGGTGGCGTACGTGGACCGCTTTTGCAACCGACCGTAGGCGTCATGCAGCGCAAGGTCAAACGGCGAGCAACACAGCAAAGCCGCCGTCCATGGCATCGGTTCGCGACCGCGACGCCGGCGTTGATTAAAGCCATCCGTCCAGCCCGGGAGCACGGTCGTGAGAAATTCATGGCCGATTTCCAGCGCATGACCGCGCGTGCGGACGCCGGACCACAAATCAGCCAGGTCAGTCGCAAAAGCCGTAAGCGCCTCGGCGCGTTCCCGCCATGATATATGGCTCGGCCACGCTGATTGCGCGTCCAGCGGCGTCTCGCCCCATCCCTCCGCTGTGTGGCCCGCATCATCAACCAGCGTGATGCTCGCGCGAGCGCAGACGATTTCGGTGGGGGTTTCATCGCCCACCTTCAACGGCGCGACCATCTTCGCCGGCAGAAAATAAAGTGAAGCGCCGACGACCCGCGCGTCCGTGAGTTTTCCCATTTGGTTTAAGCGTCCCCAAGCTTGCCTCGACTTATTTGTCGAGGCACTCGCGCACCAGCTTCGTCAGCGAGTTGCGGGTGTAGGGCTTTTGCAAAAAGAATGCGCCGCCGCGCCGGAAGAAATCGGTGTTGGTCTCCTCCATGTTGTAACCGCTCGTGAAAATGATTCTCATGTTGGGCCGCTTGGCCAGCAATCGGCCGGCGAGTTCACGGCCGGACATGCCGCCGGGCATGACCATGTCGGTCAGCACGAGATCGATTTTTCCCGGATTGCTATCCCACACCTTCAACGCCTCCGCGCCCGTGCCGGCATCCAGCACGCTGTAGCCGCAATCCTGCAAAATCAAATGAGCCATGTCGCGCAGCACCGGTTCGTCTTCCACGACGAGAATCGTTTCGCTGCCGCCCTGCACCGCCCCCCCCGGCGACGCCTCGGGCAGCGTTGCTTTCACCGTCTGCGTTGTGGCCGGCAGGAACACCACGAAGTCGCTCCCTTTGCCTACCTCGCTCGATACTTCGAGCCAGCCCTCGTGCTGTTTGACGATGCCATACACGGTGGCGAGTCCCAGCCCCGTGCCCTTGCCGACTTCCTTGGTCGTGAAAAAGGGCTCGAAAATGCGCGCCATCGTTGCCGGGTCGATGCCAAAACCCGTGTCGCTGACCCGCAGGGAGACAAACGAGCCGGGCCGCGACTCGGGATGGCTCTGCACGTAGTCGTGCTGCAATTCCACCGGCTTGATGACAATGGTCAGCGTGCCACCCTTCGGCATCGCGTCGCGCGCGTTGACGGCGAGATTCATGATCACCTGCTCCAGCATGCCTGAATCGCCGTGGACCAGCGGTATTTCCGCCGGCGGATTGAAAACGAGCGTGACCGGTTCGCCCAGCACGCGCTTGAGCATGTTCGACATGTTCGTCACGCAGTCCCGAAGATCGAGCGCCTTGGGCCGCATGACGTTCTTGCGGCTGAACATCAACAATTGCCGCGTAAGACTCGCCGCGCGTTCCGCCGCGAAATAAATCGCCTGGGACGAATCAAGCATCTCGGGCGGCAGATTAGGCTTGGCCAGTACGATGCCGGAGTGACCCTGAATGACCGTGAGCAGGTTGTTGAAATCGTGCGCCACCCCGGCGGCTAGCTGGCCGATGGATTCCATCTTTTGCGACTGTCGCAACTGCGCTTCGAGGTTGAGCCGGTCGGTGATGTCCGCGACGTAGGAATGGACGACCTGCTCCGTCTCGACCGGATGAAACGACCACGACAGCGTGCGCCCGGCGACCTGTGCCTCCAGGTCCACCATGCTTTTGCGTGTCTGGAGGCATTCGCGTACGATCTCGTGAATGTTCGCCGGCAAAATCATCCGGGGATGATCCTGGCCGACCGAGGTGGCAAGCTGTTGCGCGGCGTCGTTGAAATACGTGATGGCGCCTTCGCCGGTCAACTCCATGGCCGGATTCGGATTGAGCTGGGCGAATGCGGCCAGCTTCTGCAACTGCGTTTCCGCGCGGATGCGTTCCACGGCCATCGCCAGCACGGTCGCCAGCGAAAACAGAAAATGAATTTCATCCTCCGTGAACGTCCGCCGCCGTCCGGTGTGCGCGCCCAGCAAACCGAACGCCTGCCCATAGCCGGAGATTGCCACGCTCACGCCGCTGACAACGCCGTGATCCTGCAACAGCGTCGAGCCGCGAAACCGGGTCTCGCGCGCGAGATCGTCGAACGCCACCGGCTCGCCCGCCGCGAGCGTGACGCCGACCTCCGTTTTCGGATCCGCCGGGACGACAATTTTTCCGACCGCCCCATCCTTCCAGCCCACGCCGGCGCGCAGCAAAAGAAATTTTCCCCCGGGCTGCACTTCGAGAACATGGCATTGCTCCACTTCGAGCGTTTGCGCGGCGAGCATCACCGCCTGATTCAGCAGCGCATTGATGTCGTTGCTGATCATCGCGAACTGGCCCAGGGCGCCGACGACCGTTTGCTGGAAAGCCCGATTCAACAGCGTCCGCTCGGCCTCTTCGCGTTCCTTTACCCGCTCCTGCAACGAATCCGCCATCTGGTCGAACGCGCGCGCGAGTTCCGAGAGTTCGCCGTGCTCCTTCGAGATGCCCGTGCGACTCGTCAAATCGCCCGCCGCCAATTCCCGCGCCGCCCGCGACAACTCGCGCACTTGCCGCAAGATGAATCGTTCCCCCCCGTACCACGCCGCTACCAGCGCCACCAGGCCGATGGTAAAATCCGTCCAGGGTATATGACTGCCGTATTTGCTGAAGTAATGCTTATCGACATAGTACATCAGCAGCCATGCCGGCGTAATGGCCAGAAAGACGGTACCCACCAATCGAACCCGCAAACTGGAGAATCTGGTCATCGGCTGTTCAAACGGTACGGTGCTCTACCAAAATTTATAGTCTTTATAATAGTGTCGGGCAAAGCAATTTGAGCACGGGGCGTGCCCAAAGTCCGTTAAATCGTGGAGGATTTTAAGGCGTGCAGGTCACCGGTGAAGTGTGCGGAAAACATTGCCCGGCAAGCCTTTGGCCGGGTGTCCTGTGAGTAGCCAAAAATGGGACACAGCCCTTATTGTCAAAGGCGTGTCAGGTCTCACCCGACAGGCGACGTCTGGTAAATTCCTGTTTATCCGGAATCGCCGTTCCGCCCTCGCACGGCAGCAGTGCCGGCAAATCTTCCGGTCAAATCAGGAAAGGAATTTTCCGCCCTGAATTCCTGCCGTGCTCAGAGAACGCGAATTCTCGGCCCGACATTCCTTACTTCGTCGCCTTGGTGGTCATCGGCTTGTTGATGGATTCGGCCCGGGCAAAAATCTCGTCACGTTTCCAGCCGCCGCCGAGCGCCTTCACTAATCGTACCGCGGCATTGAGCCGCTGGCCGGTGAGGATCGCGCTGGCGCGTTCGGCCTGGAGCGCTTCGCGGTTCGCGTCCACCACATCGAGGAAGCTCACGATGCCGGATCGATAACGTTCCAGCGCCAGGTCGGCGGCGCGGCGCGCGCTGACCACGGCGTTGTGTTGCGCCACCGCCTGATCGATCAAATGTCGGTTGGCCGAAAGGCTGCTTTCCACGTCGCCAAACGCCACAAGCACCTGTTGACGGTATTTCGCGACGGCCTCCTCGAATGCGGCTTGCGAACGTTTGTAATTCGCCCGATTGCGTCCGCCCGTAAAAATCGGGAGCGAAATGCTCGGGCCGATGGACCAGGTATGACTGCTCCAATTAAAGAGACTCTCCAGTTCGGCGCTTACATAACCGCCGGAACCCGTCAGGCTCACCACCGGAAAGAAAGCGCCCTTGGCCACGCCGATGCGCGCGCTGGCAGCCGCGAGCTGCCGCTCCGCTTCGGAGACGTCAGGACGGCGCTCCAGTAATTCCGCGGGCAAGCCGGCGGGAATTTGCGGCGGCTCGGGATTCCAGCTTTCGGTCGTGATATCGGGCAGACGAAATGACGAGGGATTGCTGCCCACGAGAATCGCGAGCGCATTTTCCAAATCGGCGCGCCGCCGTGCGAGCGCGGCCGCGTCGGTCTGCGCGTTCGCCAGCTCGGTTTCAGCCCGGGCTATGTCGAGTTCGTTGCCGATACCACCTTCGTAGCGGCTGCGGACCAGACGCAACTGTTCGTTGCGCAATTCCACGGTGGCGGCCACCGTCGCGATCTCGGCGTCCATGGCGCGAACGGCGAAATAATTCTGCGCCACATCAGCCTGGAGTGTCAGCAGGACAGTATAGAAATTCGCCAGCGACGCCTGCGCATCGGCCCGCGCAGCCTGAAATCCGCGCCGCACGCGGCCCCAGATATCCACTTCATAACTCAAGTCGAGCGGCGTGCTGAAGGTATTCGCAGTGACGTTGCCGAAACTCGGATTTTGATTCGGCGAATAGCGCTGCCGCACGTAACTCGGATCGAAGGTGACGGTCGGCATCAGTTCACTCCGGGCCACACGCGCGGTCGCGCGAGCCTGGTCGACGCGGGCCACGGTCGCCTTGAGTTCCTGGTTCGCCTGAAGCGCCTGCGCCTCCAGCGTGTTCAAGCCTTCGTCACCAAAGATTTCCCACCAGTTGCCCTTGGGGACGTGATCCAGCGGTTTCCCTTCCTTCCAATCACCAAGATCAACTGCCTTATATTGCTCGGGAACGGCATTGGTCGGCTGCTTGTAATCCGGACCTACCGTCAACCATCCAGCGCTCGCCGGGAAGGTCGAGAATACCAACACCCCGATGACCAACGCCGCAGCGGCACCGGCGGAACCGAGTGCGGGACCATGCGGACGCCGCGCGGGCTCCGGCTGTTTTTTGGAGGTGAGCCGCATGAGCGACACGAAGAAGACCGGTGTGAGGAACAGGCCGAACAACGTCACGCCAATCATGCCGGAGAACACTGCCACCCCCATGGCGCGCCGCATTTCGGATCCGGCGCCGCTGGCCACCACGAGCGGAAACACACCGGCGATGAACGCGATGGAGGTCATTAGAATCGGCCGCAAACGGAGACGGCACGCCTCGATGGCAGCGTCCACGGGCGACATGCCTTCCTCTTGTTTCTCCTTCGCGAATTCGACGATGAGAATGGCGTTCTTGCACGCCAGGCCCACCAGCACGATCAAACCGATTTGGGTGAAAATGTTGTTATCTCCACCGGTCAACCAGACGCCGGCGATGGCGAAGAGCAAACACATCGGCACAATCAGAATGATCGCCAGCGGCAGGCGAAAACTTTCGTAGAGTGCCGCAAGCACGAGGAACACCAGCAGCACGCAAAGCGGATAGACATACACAGCCGAGTTGCCCGCGAGGATGCGCTGATAGGTCAGATCGGTCCATTCGAACGCCGCGCCTTTCGGCAGGTTTTCGTTGGCGAGTTTTGTGATCAACGCCTCGGCCTGACCGGAGCTAAAGCCCGCCGCCGCGCCACCGTTGATTTCCGCCGCCGGATAGCCATTGTAACGCATCGCGCGATCCGGACCGTGCGTTTCCACAACTTTTACCAATGTGCCGAGTGGCACCATCTGGCCTTTGTCGTTGTGCGTCTTCAAGCGCGTGATGCTGTCGATGCGATCACGATACGGCGCATCCGCCTGCGCGATCACCTGATAAGTGCGGCCGAAACGGTTGAAGTCGTTCACGTAAAGCGAGCCGAGATAAATCTGCATGGTGTCGAACAGATTCTGCAATGGCACACCTGCCTGCTTGGCTTTCACCCGGTCAATATCGGCATCCAATTGCGGCACGGTAACGGTGAACGTCGAGAACACGCCGGCGAGCCCGGGGGTCACGTAGCTTTTACCCACCACGTCCTGCACGCTTTGATAGAGCGCGTCGTAGCCGAGGTCCGCACGGTCCTCCACAAACAGTTTGAAACCGCCGATCGTGCCCAGCCCCTGCACCGGCGGCGGCGGCACGGTGAGAATGAATGCATCCTGGATCTCCGAGAATTTTTGATTGAGCGCGGCCGCAATGGCGGCACCGCTCAGTTCGGGCGAACGGCGTTCCTCGAATGGTTTGAGAATGAAAAACGCGATGCCGGCATTCGGGGCCACGCTGAACCCGCTGATACTGAGGCCCGGAAAGGCAACCGAGCTTTCCACGCCGGGCTGCTTCAATCCGATCTCCGTCATCTTCCGGACGATGGCATCCGAGCGATCCAGCGACGCGGCATCGGGCAGTTGCGCAAACGCCACGAGGTATTGTTTGTCCTGCGTCGGCACGAAGCCGGTCGGCACCTTGGTAAAGCTCCAGCCGGTCAGGACCACCAATCCGACATACACGAGCAACGCGATGGCCGTTTTGCGCAAGACCTGATTCACACCCGCCGAATATTTGAGTCCGGCCCAGGCGAAGGCGCGGTTGAACGGACGGAAAAACCAGCCGAGCGCCTTGTCCATGAAGCGCGCGAACCAATCCTTCGGCGCGTTGTGATCCTTCAACAAGACCGCGCACAACGCCGGTGAGAGCGTCAATGAATTGAAGGCCGAAATGACGGTGGAGATGGCGATGGTGATCGCGAACTGACGATAAAATTGCCCTGTCAATCCGCTGATAAACGCGGTGGGGATGAACACGGCGCACAATACCAGCGCCGTGGCGATGATGGGACTGGTCACCTCGCTCATCGCCTGTCGCGCCGCGTCCGGCGGTGAAAAGCCGAGCGCGATGTTACGCTCCACGTTCTCCACCACCACGATGGCGTCATCGACCACGATGCCGATGGCGAGCACGAGGCCGAACAGTGAAAGGTTGTTGATGGAAAAACCGAGCCCCAGCATAACGGCGAACGTGCCGATGAGCGACACAGGCACCGCCGCCAGCGGAATGATCGACGCGCGCCAGGTCTGCAGAAAGATGATCACCACAATCACCACCAGCAAAATGGCCTCAATCAAAGTGTGAATGACGGCTTCGATGGAATGCCGCACGAACACGGTCGGATCGTAAACCACCGAGTAATCGAGCCCGCCCGGAAAATTCTTTTTCAATTCCTCCATGGTGGCACGGACGTTCGAAGATAGTTGCAACGCGTTCGCCCCCGGCGTCTGGAAGATGGGGAGCGCGACCGCCGTTTTGTTGTTGAGCAACGAACGCAGCGCATAACTGCCCGCGCTGAGTTCAACGCGTGCGATATCCTTGAGCAGCGTCTTTTCGCCATTCGGCCCGGTCTTCACGATGATCTGGCCAAATTCCTCAACCGTGACGAGACGTCCTTTGGCGTTGACCTGCAATTCAAAGTTCACCGGTGAACTCACGGGTTGTTGGCCCACAGCACCCGCGGCGATTTGCACGTTCTGCTCGCGAATCGCGTTGACCACATCGCTCGCAGTCAGGTTGCGGGCGGCAACCTTGTCCGGAATCAGCCAGACGCGCATCGCGTAATCGCCGGAACCGAATACTTGCACGTCGCCCGCGCCGGGAATGCGCGCCAGCACGTCCTTCACCTGCAAAGTGGCGTAGTTGCGCAAATAGACTTCGTCATACCGGCCGTCGGGCGAGTACAAATGCACGACCATGGTCAGGTCCGGCGATTGCTTCTTGGTGGTGACACCAAGCCGGCGCACCTCTTCCGGCAGCTTTGGCAACGCCTGCGCCACGCGGTTTTGCACTTGCACCTGCGCCTTGTCCACATCGGTGCCGAGCTTGAAAGTGACCGTCAGGGTCATCACGCCGTCACCAGTTGCCTGGGAAAACATGTAGAGCGAATCCTCGACGCCGTTGACTTCCTGTTCGAGCGGCGAGGCGACCGTCTCGGCGATGGTCTTTGGATTTGCGCCAGGATAAACCGCGCGCACGACGATGGTGGGTGGCACCACTTCAGGATATTCGCTGACCGGCAGCCGAAACATCGCGAGCAGACCCACGAGAAAGATGATGATCGAGAGCACGGCGGCAAAAATCGGCCGGCGAACAAAGAAATTCGAAAAATTCATAGATGTACGGGTTCGGAAACGGGCCCGCGCCGCGCTTCCGGTTTCAGGAAAATTTCCGCCTTATCGTTTGGCGAGCTTGGCGTCCGCGTTGGCGTTGGTCGCGACTTCCGCCTGCGCCGTCACCGGCATGCCGGGGCGAACGCGTTGCAAGCCATTGACGACGATTTTTTCACCGGCTTGCAGGCCGGAACGAATGACGCGCTTGCCGTCGATGACCGGCCCGAGCGTCACCGCCTGGTAAGTGACGGTGTTGCTCGGCGAAAGGGTGAGCACATATTTTTGCGCCTGATCGGTAGCGATGGCCTTCTCCGAAACGAGCAACGCGGGATGACGGTCGCTCAACGGCACGCGAATGCGCGCAAACAGGCCGGGCACGATGCGTCCATCGTCATTGGGAAACACGGCGCGCAGCAAAATGCTGCCGGTGTTCGGATCGAGGCGATTATCGAACGACTCGATGTAGCCTTTGTGTTCGAAGCCCGGCTCGTCACCTAACTGCAGTTCGACCGGGATCTTGCCATCCCCGTTGGTCTGCAACTTTTTCGCCTGGGCCAGCGCGTTGAATTTCAGGAGCGTGTCCTCGTCCACGTCCGCATAGACATAGATGGGATTCACCGACACCACCGTCGTCAGCAGGGTTGTAATGCCAAGGCCGGTCACGAAATTACCCTCCGTGAGCAATGCCCGGCTTACCCGGCCATCAATCGGCGAGCGCACCAGCGTGTAGTCCAGGTCAAGCTTGGCAAAGTCGCGGGCCGCCTGACTGGCGAGCAAAGCCGCCTTGGCCTCCTTGAACCGCGCAATGCGCGCGTCGGCCTCCTCGGTGGAAATGGCTTTGTTGGTCAAAAGTTTTTCCGTGCGGCTGGCTTCGCGCTCGGCGTTTTCCAACTGCACCTTGGCGCGATCCGCCTCGGCTTCGCGACGGTCGAAATCCGCCTTGTGCCAGCGCGGGTCGATAACGAACAGCACGTCGCCCTTCTTCACCATCTGACCTGATTGAAAGCGGATTTCCTGGATGTAGCCGGAAACGCGCGGGCGGATTTCCACCGACTCAACCGGTTCGGTGCGCCCGGTGAATTCATTCCACTCGACAATGGCCTGCTGCTCGACCGGCGCAACGGTCACAGTGGGCGGCGGCGGCGCTTTCTGTTCCACCTTGTGTTCGCAGCCCGTCGTAACGAGGCCTACGACGGCTAGCGTGAAACTGAGAAAGATCAAGGAGAAACATTTAGTCGACGATTTCGGATTCATAAACGGCGTTGTCTTCTCTGATGACGGACGAGCTTCCCCAATCGGGACAGCCGGGGGCCGGAAAGTTGCGGAAGGTTGCAAAACAGGTTCAAATAAAGTGTTCATGGTTCTGGGCTGGCTAGGAGTTGATTGACCGGTCAAATCTAAAATGAGCATGGTACACGCGTTATTACTGGGATTTTGAGGAGAAATGGTTCTAAACGGGGACGGTTTTCGCACCGATGAGTTTTAAGATCGTGGGCTCCAGGTCTCGCAGAATGTCCAAATTGTTCTCCACCTTTGCCTGGACCATCATGCCGGTGGCAGTGGAATAAACACGACGCGTGGCTTGCACCGGATCGACGGTGGTCACCAGGCCCGCGCGGATGGCGTCGGCAATTGCGGTCTCCACATATTTCATGGCGGAACTCATCAACTGCTCGCTCTTGCGACGAATTTTCTCGTCACTGGTGGCCACCTCAGCACCGACACTGGCAAAGGGGCAACCGCAAACATGGCCATATTTTTCAGCCTTTTCCTCCTGGACCGCAAGCATCTTGTTGCACCAGTTCGTAATGCGTTCCAGCGGCGGCACCTGGGAAGAGAAGATACGATCCATCTCCGGTCGTATTTCCTTCCAATGCTGTTCATACGCCTCCACCACGAGGTCGGTCTTGGAGGCAAAAAAATGATAGAAACTCCCCTTTTGAACGCCGGCCCGTTCGCAAATGTCGGCGACGCTGACTGCCCAATAGCTGCTGTCCCATACCAGATCGAAAGCAACCTGAATCAACTTCTCTCTCGTGGCACCCGGTTTTGACATACAGCAATTTTATCGTTCGACGGTTAAATCTTCAACGTTTTGAGACTCCCAACATTTGTCTATAAGCCACCATCTCATCATTTGATTGACCGGTCAACTCTTTTGATAAAGTTTTTTCTAATCGCAAAAGCCACGGGTTCAGAATCCACAGGCTTCGTGAGGGAGGCGTTTGACATGAAGGTATGCGAATGGACGCGACGGCATGAATCGGCGCAAATCTCCAAAGGGAGAACGGATCGGCCGGCGAAGCCAGCGTCACCAGTTCACAGAGATCCCCGGGAGGAGGGAGACAAAATATGCGTCCGGAAAATCAAGCAACAAAACCCCCGGCACGTTAGGCTTGCCAAACGCGGAGGGTTCCCTAAATTGTGCGGCTCATTTGAAATAATATGTATTTGTCGACCGTTAACGCCATTCTGGCGATGGGACCCGCGCCGCAACCCGGCCAGCCCCAGCCTCCCATCTGGACCAGTATCGTGCCGTTCGTATTGATCGGCGTGATTTTCTATTTCGTTCTTTTCCGTCCGCAACAGAAGAAAAGCCGTGAACTTGCCGAAATGCTCAAGTCGGTCCGGGCCGGCGACAAAATCCTCACCTCCGGCGGCCTTATCGCGGTGGTGGTGACCGTCAAGGAGAAGTCTCTCACCGTCCGCTCAGGGGACGCGAAGTTTGAAATCACGAAATCGTCTGTGGCGGAAATCACGGAACGCAGCGGCGAAACCACCCAATCCTAATCAGCCCCAATGAATCGAAATAATTTCTGGAGATTTGTCTTCGTCCTGCTGGTCCTGCTTTGGTCCGCCTACGAGATTTATCCGCCCACCAGCCGCAACCTGGTCGTTTACTTCCGCGAAAAGGCCGTGGACCGCGACGCGACCTTTACCTCCATTTATACCAAGGCCCAGGAACTGCAGAAGACTGCGCCCGAGCGCGCCTACGAAAATCTGGCGACCGCCATCGGCACCAACGACATCACGCGCTACTTCCCCTTCTTCCTCGCCAAGAACGAATTGCATCCGACGACGTTTATCCTCAACCGGCTTCAGCGCGATTCCGCCGGCAAAATCCACCTCGGCCTCGACCTCCAAGGCGGCACTTCATTCCTCGTGGAGATGGATACCAACCGCCTCGTGCAGGCGTCGGATGCCAATTCCGCGTTGTCGCAGGCAGTGGAAGTTCTGCGCAAGCGCGTTGACCGCTTTGGCGTGGCGGAACCGGTGATCCAGCCCGAGGGTAACAATCGCATTCTGATCCAGTTGCCCGGCCTTTCCTCCGCCGATCAGGAGAGCGCGAAGAAGCAGATTGAAAAGGCCGCGTTCCTCGAGTTCCGCCTCGTGCATCCGAAAAGCCGTGAACTCATTGAGCAGGGCATGGGCGAGCCGGGCTACGAAGTTCTCAAACGCAAAGAGCGTGGTGCGGACGGAAAAGAAGTCACCGAAGCCTTGCTGGTGAAGAAACGCGCGGAGATGACCGGCAGCGGCATCAAGAGCGCAATGGTGGTGCGCGGCACGCTGGGCGAACCGGAAATCCATTTTACGCTCGATTCCGCCGGGGCTGACCAGTTTGGCAAGATCACGGCGGCGAACATCCAGGAACGCCTGGCCATCGTGTTGGACGGCGACCTCTATTCCGCGCCGACGATTCAATCCGCCATCGACACCGGCAGCGGCTCGATCACGGGTCACTTTGGTGAAAAAGAGGCTTTCGAACTTGCGAACGTTTTGGAAAACCCCCTCCGGGCACCGCTCAAAATCGTTCAATCGCGCGAAGTGAATCCGACGCTCGGTCGTGACGCCATTCGAAGCGGCATCCGCGCCTCGATTTACGGCACGCTCGCGGTGTCCGTATTCATGCTCGTTTACTACATGATCGCGGGCTTGATCGCGAACGTGGCGCTGCTCGCCAACATTATCATTTTGCTGGGCGTCATGTGCTCGGTGAACACCACCCTTACCCTCCCCGGCATTGCGGGCATCGTGCTGACTGTCGGTATGGCGGTCGACGCCAACGTCTTGATTTACGAGCGCATCCGGGAAGAAACCGCGAAAGGCAAATCCATCCGCGGAGCGATTGCCGCCGGTTATTCTCGCGCCTTCGGGACAATTTTCGATTCGCATATCACCACCCTGATTTCGTCCATCATCCTTATTTTCATGGGCACCGGTTCCATCAAGGGATTCGGCGTCGCGCTGACCATCGGTGTGGCGGCCAGCTTGTTCACGGCGCTGGTGGTGACCCGGCTGATCTTCGACTTCCTGCTCGACCTCGGCTGGCTCAAGTCGGTGCCGATGCTGCACATTATCCGGGCCTCCAAGCTCGATTTTATGAAGCTGGCCAAGCCCGCGTTCATTGCGTCGTGGCTGCTAATCGCCGTTGGCGTTGGCTATGGCTTTACGCGCGGCAAAAGCGTGTTCGGTGTTGATTTCCTCGGCGGTGATACTTCCATCTTCTCTTTTGAACAAAAAGTGGACGAAGCCACGATCCGGGCTGCGCTGACAAAGGCGGATATCAAGGATCCACTTATCCAGTATCAGAAGGATCTCGGCGGTGGGTTGCAGACATTGCGTGTGGATTCCGCGACCGACACCGGCCCGAAAGTCCGGTCAGTGTTGCTGGAAATGCCCAACGCCAAGTTTCAATTGCAGAGTCAGGACCATATCGGCGCCACGGTCGGCGAGGAGATTCGCAAGTCAGCGCTGATCGCCGCCCTGCTCTCGCTCTTCGGCATCCTGGTTTACGTGGCATTGCGCTATGAGTTCTCCTTCGCCGTCGGCGCGGTGCTCGCGGTCATTCACGACGTCTTGATGACGATCGGATGTTACTGCCTGTCCGGCCGCGAATTTAACGCGACCACAGTGGCGGCGATCCTCACCATCATCGGTTTCTCCACCAATGATACCATTGTCATTTTCGATCGGATTCGGGAAGACCTGAAGCTGGGAGTGCGCGGATCGTTTCGGGAAATCGTGAATCAGGCGCTTAATCAAACCCTGAGCCGCACGATCATCACGTCGGGCACGGTGCTCCTCGCGACCTTTTCTCTGTATGTCTTTGGTGGTGGTGCCATCAACGATTTTGCCTTCACCTTCCTGGTCGGCGTAATCACGGGCACCTACTCCAGTATCTACATCGCCAGCGCCCTGGTGCTCTGGTGGCACAAGGGGCACCGGCCGAACATTGGCAGCTCGCCTGTGGCCGGCAGCGAGAATGTGTCCGCCATGGCAAAAGCCAAAGCGTAGGCGCCTTTGATATGCTACACTCTCCGGTGAGCTTGCCTCAGGGAAGCTCACCGGAACATGCGACGGCCAACCGGGCGGTGCCGTCGGACATGATCTTATGGCCGGGTTGGAGTCGGTGATTGGGAACTCATGCTTGCTTTCATTGAAATCACCTACTGGCATTGGACAGCCTTCGTCATCTGCGTCCTGCTCTTCCTCGCGCTCGACCTCGGCCTCTTTCATCGAAAAGCACATGTCGTAAAGTTCCGCGAGGCCGCCATCTGGTCGATGGTCTGGTTCACGCTGGCGATGTTGTTCGCCCTGGCCCTGATTCCTTTGCGTGGTCAGAAGGAAGCGATGCAGTTCGCCACCGGCTACCTGATTGAGCTGTCGCTCTCAATGGACAACGTCTTCGTCATCGCCCTCCTCTTCGCATTTTTCCGCATCCCGCCCGAGCTGCAACATCGCGTGCTCTATTGGGGCATCCTCGGCGCCTTGATCATGCGCGGTGCCATGATTGGCGTGGGCGTGGCGCTCATCTCCTGGCTGGATTGGGTGCTCTACGTCTTCGGCGCCTTTCTGCTGTTCAGTGGCATAAAGATGTTGTTCGTCGAAAGCAAGGTCGAGCCGGAAAAGAACCTCCTCGTTCGCCTCGCGCGAAAATTTTATCCCGTCTCGCCTCACCTGGATGGGCAGAATTTCGTCACCACCTGGAACGGCCGCAAGGCGTTGACGCCTTTGGCGCTCACTCTGCTCCTGGTCGAAACCACGGACCTTGTGTTCGCGCTCGACTCAATTCCCGCTGTGTTCGCGGTGACGCGCAAGCCCTTCATCGTGTTTACCTCAAACGTCTTTGCAATTCTCGGCTTGCGCTCGCTTTATTTCCTGCTCGCCGGACTGCTTGGCTATTTTCGCTTTCTCAAATACGGGTTGCCGCTTGTGCTGGTTTTCATGGGCATCGAAATGCTGCTCGACCCGCATGAGCGCGAAGTTCCACTGTGGTTTCAATTGGACATCCCGATCTCCGTCTCGCTTTCCGTGGTGGTCAGCATTCTGCTAATTTCAATCCTGTTGTCGGTGATTTTTGCGAAGCGCAAGCTGGAAAAAGATACCGCGACACCAGACCACTGAGATGCGCAGCCCTTTCGCCGGCGACGACGCCACATGAAATATCGCTGGTCGCTATCCCCGGCGCAGCCGGTGCCAGTCAGCACCCTGGCTGAGGCGTTGCAAATTCCACGATTGCTCGCGCAATGTCTTCTGAATCGCGGCCTCGGCGACGCCCCCGCAGCCGCTGGTTTTCTTGAGCCGCGCCTGAAACAACTCGCCGATCCGTTTCTCATTCCCAACATGGCCGTCGCGATCGAGCGGCTCCTGCAGGCTCGTGACCGGCAGGAAGCGGTTGTGATCTTCGGCGACTACGACGTCGATGGCGTGACCTCGACCGCGCTCTTGCTGGAGGTGCTGCGTGGCCTCGGCTGGACCGCGCACTACTATCTCCCGCATCGCATGGATGAAGGGTACGGCTTGAGCCGGGACGGCGCCGAGAATTGTCTTAAGAAATTTCCGTCGGCGCTGCTGCTGGCGGTGGATTGTGGCTCAACCGCGGTGGAATCCGTCGCGTGTCTGCGTGAACGGGGTGTGGACGTAATCGTGCTGGACCATCACCAGGTTTCCTCACCGCCGCCCGCCGCGACGGCGCTGGTCAATCCTCAGGTCTCCGCCGCCAGCGACCGGAACGGAACAAGATTTCACGAACTGTGTTCCGTTGGCCTCGCTTTCAAAATGGCCCACGCGCTCCTCAAACGCGGCCGCGAGGTCGGGCTGCCGGGCGCGGACGATTATGACCTTCGTCCGTTGCTGGACCTGGTGGCGCTCGGCACCATCGCCGACGTCGTGCCGTTGACCGGGGAAAATCGCCTGTTGGTCTCCGCCGGGCTCGAACGTTTGAGTGTGACCCAACGCCCCGGCTTGCAGGCGCTGAAACAAATCGCACAGTGCCCGGCCTTGCTGACCACTTATGAAGTTGGCTTCCAGCTCGCCCCTCGATTGAACGCGTCGGGAAGACTGGAGACGGCGGAGGAATCGCTCCGCCTGCTGCTCGCAAGCGATGACGAGGATGCCATTCCGATTGCGCAAAAACTGGACGCTCAAAATCGCGAGCGTCAGAACATCGAACGGGGCATTGCCGAGGAGGTAATTCAAGTCGTGCGGGCCAGGTTCGACGCGGACCGCGACTATGTGATTGTCGAAGGCGATGACAAATGGCACATCGGCGTCGTCGGCATTGTCGCCTCCCGGGTGCTTCAACAATTTTATCGGCCAACCATCATCCTCGGCGGCAACGGCGGCGACTGGCGCGGGTCGGGTCGCAGCATCCCCGATTTCGATCTGGCGTCCGCGCTGCGCCAATGTGGCGACCTTCTGTTGCGACATGGCGGCCACGCGATGGCGGCGGGCCTTTCCCTCGCGCCGTCAAACTTTGAATCATTCCGAACACGCCTGAACGACCTTGCCCGCCAAACCATCAAGCCGGAGCAGTTTCAACCGATTCTGCGGCTCGATTCCGAGGTGCAACTGGCCGACCTCTCGCTCGATTCGCTGACCGCTCTCGATCGGCTGCGACCCATGGGCCAGGGAAATCCCGTCGTGCAGTTTTGCGTGCGCTCCGTCTCGCTCCAGCGGCCAATCCAGCGCATGGGCGCCGACAAACAGCACGCCAAGTTGTGGATCACCGACCGCCAGACGACGCACGAGGCGGTCTGGTGGAGCGTAAAGGACGGCGTCCTGCCGACGGGTTCCTTCGACCTCGCATTCGCGCCGCAAATCAACGAATACAACGGGCGTCGGATCGTGCAGTTGAAGGTGCTCGACTGGCGTCCCGCGGCCGGTTGTTCGTGAAGGCGGAGCCCTCAAGAGCCGCCCGGAAACGCCACCCTGCCCTCCGGTTTTTTCGCCGGTTATCACTGGGAATTTTCCTGCGAAACGTACGTTGACACTCTTCGCGCTGCCCACTAACTTTCTTCAACACTTTAATCGAAGACCCAGCCATGTTGATTCGAATCAGTTTGATTGTCGCCCTTATCGCCGGTCTGGCGGTTACCGGCCTGAACTCTTTCACGATCAAGGAAAAGATCACCACCTTGCAGAAGAACCTCGCGGAGGAAACGGCCGCGCACAAGGATTTTGAGAACAAGTTTCACGTAACCAAAAACTCGCTGGACAAGACCAACGCGATCCTCAAGCAGACCATCGCGAATCTCGAGGAAACCACCGCCGCGAAGGACAAGGCTTTGGCCGACCTTGATACCCAGACCAAACGCGCCGACAAGCTCGACACCGATCTGGCCAAGACCCGGCAGGAACGTGATGACGCCCAGTCCGACCTCGCCGCCTACAAGGCAACGGGATTGCGCCCCCCGGAAATCCTGGCGATGAACAAACAATACAAGTCCGTGCAGGACGCCCTTGCCGGCAGTCAGGAGGAGAACAAGGTTCTCGGCAAAGAGATCAAGAAGGTCAAAAACCGCCTGGCGATGTACGAAGACCCGAACACTCCCGTCCCATTGCCGGCCAGCTTGCGCGGCAAGGTTCTGGTGCTCGATCCCAAATATAATTTCGTGGTCCTGAACGTCGGCGAAGATCAAGGCTTGCTCGAACGCGGCGAATTGCTTGTCAAGCGTGACGGCAACCTCGTTGCCAAAGTCGTCGTAACCCGCGTTCAAAAAGGCCAGAGCATCGCCAACGTGCTTCCCGGCTGGAGCCTTGGTGAAATCCTCGAGGGCGACCAGGTCATTCCCGCGTTTCCAGCGTCATGAACCTGCCGCGCTCCATCTCGCGTTGGGCCGTCTGCTTCCTGTTTTGTCTCGGAGCATTGGTCTTCTCGGGCTGCGCCAGCACGGAATCCGACAATCTCTCCGAACGACCCTGGAATACGCCGCAAGGCTGGGAAAATGGTCTGCCGGGTGGCATGACCAATCAACGCCCGAACTGATCAGACTTTCATCCACTTCGTGGGTGTGAGGATGTAGTCCATCGTTAGGTCGTGGCTCTCCGACGGAACTGTGTCCACGATTTGCTCGTCGAAAGCCACACCACACCGCGGACCGGTAATACGGGACAGCAAGCGGTCATAAAACCCCGCGCCCCGGCCAACCCTTCCACCGCTCACGTCGAACGCAACCCCCGGCACCAGGATTAGGTCAAACGGTCCTGTCGCCGGTGAGCAGCTTTCCATGGGCTCGCGAATACCGTACCGTCCCGTCGCGATTTCCGCCGGAGCATTTTGAATCCGGCACACCACATATCCGCCGGTCGTCGTGTTGAATCGCGGAAGTGCTACAACCTTGTCGGCGCCCAATGCCTCGGCTAATAGGGGCCAGAGATCCAGTTCATCTGCGAGCGGAGCATAAAAAAGAATCGATCGCGCGTTTCGCCAAAGAAGCTGGCCGCTCAACAAGTTTTGCGCCCGAACCGACAACTCCGCCCTGGCTTCCGAGGTCAACCGCTTCACCTCCGCCCGCACCAGGGCTCGCAGCGCTTTCTTCGCGTCGGGAATGTTAAGTGACATTTCGAATGGCGAATGACCTTCCGCTGATCAAGCCGCGGACTTCGGGCCTGCTTGGCCGGCTCCTGCGGCTCGCGCACGCGTTTGGGCAAATTGCGCGCGCCATTTCTCAAGGCGATCTTTGATTTTCTTTTCCACACCCTGCTCCGTCGGTTCGTAATAGCGCTTCTCCGCGCCGAGATAATCCTGAGCCACAAAATGTTCCGGATGGTCGTGCGAATATTGGTAGCCGACCCCGTGCCCCAATCGCTTCGCGCCCGCGTAATGGCCGTCACGCAAATGTTCCGGCACCGGCAGTGTGCGGCCGGATTCCACGTCTTTCATCGCCGCGTCGATTGCCATCACCGTGCTGTTGCTCTTCGCGGCGGTGGCGATGTAAATCGCGGCTTCCGCCAGCGGAATGCGCGCCTCGGGCCAGCCGATAAATTCCGCCGCCTGAAACGCCGCATTCGCGAGCACCAGCGCCATGGGGTCCGCCAGCCCCACGTCCTCCGCCGCGTGAATCACGATGCGTCGCGCGATGAAGCGCGGATCCTCGCCCGCATGGATCATCTTCGCCAGCCAGTACAGCGTGGCGTCGGGATCGCTGCCCCGCATGGATTTGATGAACGCCGAAATAGTGTCGTAATGCGCGTCTTCGTCGTCGTAGACAATGGCCTTCTTTTGGATGCTTTGCTCCGCGACTTCCAGCGTGACGTGGATCACTCCGTCGCCATCCGGTGCCGTGGTGAGCGCGGCAATCTCCAGCGCATTCAACGCCTTTCGCGCATCACCGTCCGACAATTTCGCGAGGTGTCGCAACGCCGTCTCGTCGGCATTGATTTTAACCGCACCAAGTCCCCGCTCGGAGTCCGCCAGCGCGCGCTTGAGCAGCGCGTACAAATCGTCCTCGGCCAGCGGCCGCAGTTCAAAAATCTGGGAGCGTGAAACCAGCGGCGAATTGACGAAGAAAAAAGGGTTGTGCGTGGTCGCACCGATCAATCGAATCACGCCCGCCTCGACGTCGGGCAGCAGAACATCCTGCTGCGATTTGTTGAAACGATGAATTTCATCCACAAAAAGAATCGTGGATTGGCCCTTGTTTTCCAGGCGGTTGGCCGCGGCGGCGAGCACGCGGCGCATGTCCGCGACGTTCGACTCCACGCCGCTCAACCGCTCGAATTTGCTTTTCGTCTGGCGCGCGATGATTTGGGCAAGCGAGGTTTTGCCCGTGCCGGGCGGACCGTAAAAAATCAGGGACTGAATCCGGTCGGCTTCGATCGCGCGGCGCAGCAGTTGTCCCGGTCCCAACACGTGCGTTTGCCCGACATATTCATTGAGCCCGCGAGGGCGCATCCGCGCCGCCAGCGGTTGATGCTGGAACGCGCGTTCCTCCGTCGGACCCTCCGGGGCCGTCTTCGGCCCGGGGGCCGGGGAAAAAAGGTCTTCGCGCGACATGACCACAGAATAATCCGGCGGGGAGCTTCAACCAAAAGGAAAATCACCCAAATGAAAGGGTAGGCGTGGAAATTAGTACATGAAAAACCCCGCCAGTGCCGTTAGTAACAGTTCCTTTGAACTTACTATAAACAGTCGGGGACCCGCTGGGTTGCTTTCGACTTCCAGTAAAGGCCTGTCGGCCACAACTTCAGTTAAAGTCCCTTGAGTGACTAACTACGGTCCAAGGACATAGTCTCTATTCACGAGCATAGGCAGGGTAAATTATTTCACCCAATTTTCCAAAGAACGGGCGTTGATCCGCTTCCGGAACTTATCGCGCTTCTGCAGGCAATATGCTTCCGGTTGAGGTCGCTCTCAACAAAAAACTCTCGCGAAACGAAAATTTTTTTACCGAAATTGTTACTGAAAATTTGCTTTCCGGTCATTCCACGTTTCAACCTCTGCCAGCTTCGCCAATCGCGCCACATCGCGGCGATGGACCTCGCCCGCGAGCAACGTCAAGGCGTTCGCCGCGCCCGCCGCGCTTGCCCAGCGACACGCTTCACCCAGATCGTCGCCGCGCAGCAGTCGCCATGTCAAACCGGCTGTAAACGCATCGCCCGAACCAATCGGATTCACCGCCACGATTCGCGGTGGTGTGATCCGCCACAGGCAGCGTCCGTCAAAGGCGATCACCGGCTCCCGGCCGGCCGTCACCACGATTCTTTTCGCACCCCGCTCGCAGAGTTCACGCATCGCAACCGTCACCTCCCTGACGTTCTTCAGCGGCCTCCCCACGGTGGCGGCAAGCTCGGAGAGATTCGGCTTGATGAGTCCGGGCCCGGCCTCCAGCGCCTTTACCAGCACCGGTCCCTGGGCGTCCACGACCGAAATTGCGCCCGCCGCATTGGCCAGTCGCGCGCAATCAAAATAGAAATTCACCGGCCCACCCGGTGTTATACTGCCCGAAAGAACCAACGCGCGGCACTGTTTGGTTCGCTTTTCGACCAATTTCATCAGCGCTCCATAAGCTGCGCGAGAAACCGGGCGGCTTTCCTCCACCAATTCGGTCACCTGGTCGGCAGACCGGTCGATTACGGTAATACACTGCCGGGTTGAAACCTGGATTTGGACAAACTCCTCCGCGATCCCCAGCGTTTTCAATGCGAGGCGAACGCGCCGGCCGCGATCCCCACCAAGAAATCCCGTCGCCAGCGGCCGTTCGCCCAAAGCTTTCAAGACCTTCGCCACGTTGACCGATTTGCCCGCGACACTATCCAGTGTGCTGGCGGCCCGATTCACTGCGTCGATGGTCAGCTTCTGGAAAACCATCACCCGCTGCGCGGCCGGAGTTGTTCCAATGCACAAAATCATGAGTGCGTTTTGCCCGCCATCACAGGGAGGCCAGTGCCTGATCAAAATCCTGGATGATATCGGCTATATCTTCGATGCCGACCGAAACCCGCATCAACCCGTCGCTTATGCCGGCCGCCTTGCGCTCCCCGGCCGTGAGCGAACGATGCGACGTCAGCCGGGGAATCGTAATCAAGGTTTCGACGCCGCCCAGACTGAGCGCCGGGGTCACCAGTCGAAACTTTTTCAAAATCCTCTCCACGCCGCGCGCGCGCCGAATTTCAAACGACAGCATGCCGCCGAACCCGCGCATCTGGCGGCGCGCAACCTTATAATCGGGATGGCTCGCGAGCCCGGGATAATTCACGCGAGCCACAGCTTTGTGCTTCTCCAAAAATCGCGCCAGTTTTCCGGCATTCTCGTTATGCTGCCGCACTCGAATCGCCAGCGTCTTCAGCCCGCGCTCCAATTGGTAGCACGCATGGGAGTCGAGGGTGCCGCCGAGATTCACGGCGCAGGCGGTCACTTTCGCGACAATCTTGCGCGTGGAAATGACCGCGCCCGCGTTCACATCACTGTGGCCGTTGAGATACTTGGTCGCACTGTGCACCACCGCATCGATGCCCAGCGCGAGCGGGTTCTGGTTGATGGGCGAGGCAAACGTGTTGTCGATCATGCTCACCAGGCGATGTTCGCGACTCACCTTCGCGACCGCCGCCAGATCGACGCAACGCAGCAGCGGGTTGGACGGTGACTCCACATAAATGACGCGTGTATTGGGGCGGATTGCCGAGCGAAATTCCGCCGGCGTGCGCGCATGGGAGATCTCGATGCCGAATCGCTCAAGCTCCGCCGAAATCAAATGATGCGTGCCGCCGTAAAGATCGGCCTGAAAAATTACATGCTCGCCGGGATTGAGATGGGCGAGCAGCAGGGTTGAAATCGCCGCCATGCCTGAACCGAACACGATGGCATCCTCGCCCTTCTCCAACGCGGCAAGCTTCTGCGCGACCACGCGTTGATTCACCACGTTAAAATAGCGCGGATAAATATTTTGATTCGTGGGATTCGGCACCGCGTACGCCGTGGAGGTAAAGATGGGGCTGTTCACCCCGCCCGTCCGCTCATCGACGCTCGTACCGGAGTGGACACACACGGTGGCCGGCCGCATCGATGCATCGGGGTCTTTTGTCTTGGAAGTGGTTTTCATTATCTGCCCGCGGGTAATTCCTGAATGCGGATGTTGCGAAAATCGAACGCCTTGTCCTCCGCCTGAAAGCCAATGTAGCCGCTGGCGGGTTCAAGCTTGTCGAACTCCCAGGCGCGTTCGCCGTCCACGTCGAGCGTTACTTTTGCCCCGCGAACTTCGAGCCGAAACTTCACCCATTGGTTCAACGGCATGCGCGGCGTCTCCGCCGGCACCACGGTCCGTGAGCCATGCACCAAACCGCCGACGGCGCTGCCGTTCAAGTTCACCTGCCAGCCGCCATCGGGCCAAGGCTTGCCTGCGAGCCCGGAACGGATGAAAATACCGCTGTCATAACTGGGAACGAGAGCTCGCCATTCCACTTCGAGAATGAAATTTGAATATTCCTTTTCTGTTCTCAGCCAGCCCATGCCGTTGACCAGCCGGAGATTGCCATTCGTCGCCACGAACGTGACCTCATGCACCGGCACCCAACCCGTCAGGTCCCTGCCATTGAACAGCGGCGTCCACTTTTCCTGCTCCGGTTTGTCCGCCGCGGAAACCAACGCGGTTAACGCCGCGCCGCCGAGTGCTGCGGCGACCATTAATTTTAAGATGCCAATTCCCGGATTCATCACGCCATTGTGGAAGCCAAACCGGGAGCCGAGTCAAGACTGCATCGCCAGCGGCGGACGCGTCGTAAATTGACGACGTCCCCACGCCAGTCTACCGTTCTCTGATGAGTAGTTTGACCGACACGTCTGCTTCGACCATGGACCGCCTGGTGGTTCGCCAGCCGATGACCCCGGCGCGCTTCGAGCCGCTGGCTCACGAAATCCTTGTGCTCAAAAAGCAGCTTAACGCCGTCATCCTTGCCCACAATTATCAGGTGCCGGAAATCCAGGATGTGGCTGATTATGTGGGCGATTCGTTGGGTCTTTCCCAACAAGCCGCCGAGACCGAGGCGGATGTCATCGTTTTTTGCGGCGTTCATTTCATGGCGGAGACAGCCAAGATTTTGAATCCCGAAAAGATCGTGGTGCTGCCCGACAAACACGCCGGTTGCTCGCTCGAGGAAAGCTGTCCGGCGGACAAGCTGCGGGAGTTTCAGAAAACGAATCCGAATTTTTACACCGTCACCTACATCAATTGCAGTGCCGAAGTGAAAGCACTGAGCGATGTCATCTGCACGAGCGGCAACGCGGTGAAAATCGTCAACGCGTCGCCCAAAGAAAAGGATCTGCTGTTCGTACCGGATGAAAATCTCGGCGCGTGGGTGATGGAGCAAACCGGGCGGCCGATGACACTGTGGCGCGGCAATTGTTACGCGCACGTGGAATTTCAGCGGGAACATTTACTCCAGATGAAAGCGGCGTTCCCCAACGCGAAAGTGGTGGTCCACCCCGAAAGCCTGCGGGAGGTGCGTGAACTGGCCGATTCGGTCTGTTCGACCGAGAAGATGATCACCTATTGCAAGACGAGCCCCGCCAGACAATTCATCGTCGTGACGGAATCGGGCATTCTTCATCGGATGCAAAAGGAATGTCCGGGCAAGGATTTTCTCTGTGCCCCATCGTTCAATGCGATGCGCGCGCCAACCGACCCCTGCCGCTGCAGCGAGTGCAAATACATGAAGATGAACACACTCGAAAAGGTCCGGGATTGCATGAAAAACCTGTCGCCGCGCATTGAGCTGAGCGCGGAAATCATCAAACGCGCACGCCTCCCGATCGAGCGCATGCTGGAAATATCAGCGGCGCCGTAAGCGCACATCTCAATAACGGACTTTGTCGGTTTTGTCGGCCCACTCGCGAAACGCGAGGATCGCCTCGTCTCGCAGCAATTCCTTCATCACCAGCTTCCGTTTGTGAATTGGGAGCGCAACTTGCTCGTAGATAAAATCATCGTCGAAGGCGATCTTCGCCGCGTCCTTGCGCGTGTTCGCGTAATAGACCGTCCGCAGCCGTGACCAATAAATCGCCGCCAGGCACATCGGGCACGGCTCGCAACTTGTGTAGAGGTCGCACCCGTCCAACTGGAAATCCTTTAGGCGCTTGCATGCGTCGCGAATCGCCACCATCTCCGCGTGGGCGGTCGGGTCGTTGGTGGACGTCACCTGATTCCAGCCACGGCCGACTATGCGCCCGCCCTTGACCACCACCGCGCCGAACGGCCCGCCGCATCCCTGGCGCATCTTCGTGACCGAGAGACGGATGGCCGCCCGCATGTGCTCTTTTTTCACGGAAAAAGCTCGCCGATGTTTTGATTGCGGGAAAATTGTTTGCCGCCGTCATACAGCTTGGCCACCCGGCCCTGGGTCCATTTGCGGACACGATAAAGCGCCGCGAACGTAAAGTTCGGCGCCGCGCCGCCCTGCCCGCCCACCAATTCGCTCCCGCGCCGAACGTTGTCCAGCATCCACGCCGGCAGCAGCAAGTGATACGGATTCCGTTGCACTTCGCCGATGTGAAACGTGGTCGCCGCGATCAAGTCCGCGAGATCATCCGCGCTGACTTCCATCATCAGATTCGGCTCGGTCATCTGACCCCAAAACTCCGTTTCGACGATGTAGCATTCGTAGCCAATGGGCATGCGCTTAAGCGCATCCATCAACAAAAAGTGCGTGCCGATGTGCGTGCCATTCCAATCGTGCTCATGGGGAAATAAAACCACCTTTGGCTGGTTATCCTCCAGGATTTTGGCGATGACGGAAACACAATCATTCCAATAGGCGGGCTCGGTGTTGCGCGTCTTCGGGTGAATCCTTTCGAGTCCGCTCACGCCGGTCGCGATCAAGCCGTAGCCAATATAATGACAGGCATTTTCCAGCTCCCGGTAACGTTCCGCCTGGCGCTCTTTTTTGCTGCCCTGCGTCACCGCGACGTTGATCACATTCATGCGCGCCTCCCGCATCAACCGTAACGCCATCGCGCCGACGATCGTTTCGTCATCCGGATGGGGGGCGAAAAACAGCGCCTTGGGCGCATCGAACACGATGTCGGGACGGTCCACCGCCTTGACGCCACCCAGCGGGATCGATTTTCCCTGGTTAACCAGTTGCGAAAAATCGGAGACAAATTTTTTATACGGATTCATAAAATCACCCACCATCACCTGACTTCCGGCAGGCTCGCCGCGGCGACAGCCTGACCGTGCCGCTTTTGTTTCTCGTCGGGAATGTGAAAGGCAATCTTGCCGACGAGCCCGGGGAATTCTGCCTGCAATACTTCCTTCGCACCGGCGATGATCACATCCCCGCCCGCGCCTGAAGTCACCCGGCCCAATATCAATACGTTTTCCAGATCGTAAAAATCCGCCGCGTGGGCCACAGCATAGCCCAGATAGGTACCGATGGTCTCGTAAATCTTTCTCGCGCGAGCGTCGCCCTGCTTCATGAGCGCCTGCACGTGCTTCAGCTTTTCCGGTAGTGGCAGCTGGGCATCCACCTCGATCCCCGCCGGTGCGAGCAGGCGTCCCACCCCTTGTTGCGAGAAATACTGCACGTTGCACCCGTAATCGCCGGACCACTCGTCGGTCGCCGCCCTGGGATTGTAATCCACCGGCACGAACGCCAATTCGTTGATCCACGACGTGATATTGCCGTCAGCATTCACGTAGCCCCCCGCCGTGCTGGTGCCAAGCGAAATGCCCAGAATGCGGTTCCTGCCGAGCGACATCGAACCCGCCAGCGCGGTGACTTCGCCGTCATTGACCACGTCGAAAGGAATGTTCTTCCACGCCTTTTTAACTTCGAGGAAAAGATTTTTGACCCGGCGCTCAAAAACCTCCGGCGGCACGCCGCGAAACAGCGACGCCACTTTGACCTGGTTGTTGACATAGATGCCCGCTGCACTGCCGCCGATGGCGTCCACGCGCGGCAAATGAGCGGCCGCCTTTTGCAGCGATTCCATGATGCCGTCGTAATGATATTGCGGGTCGGGCTGGAAATATGGATCCCACACCGTTTCCTCGCTGAAGACCACTTCGCCATCAATCACCGCCGCCGCCTTGCGATCGCTGCCTCCCAGATCGAATCCGATGCGGCACCCTTCCAGATGACGGCCCAGCGACGCGGCGCTGCGGCGTTCCGGGGGAAGTTCCCGCGCGTGCATCACTTCGATGGCGCGGTCGAACATCCGTTCGCCGACGATGTTGGAATCAAATTTTCCGGTCGCCGATTCGCGATAATGAGCCGCGAGCTTCACGGCCAGCGCCGCAGGCCCCGCGAAATGAATCCGAGAACCACCGCGCGACCACAGCAGGTATTTGGAGATGCGTTCGACGTAGGTGAAATTACCCGCCGCTTGCGGATGATTTTCCGGAAGCAGCGCCCCCGTAAAATGCGAGACCAGGCCATCCGACTGTTCCAGTCCGATGCCAAACGGCACCGCGTTGGGCAAGGCACCCACCTGCGTGCGAAAAGCCTGGCAAGCAAGCACCGCGGGACGAAAATCCGAATCCAGCGCCGGTTTGACGCGCGGCGCGATTAAGGGAAGACCATTATTATCGTTCATCTGAGAAGGGTTGTTTTAGGCCATGCGATCGATTTATTCAAGCGCCCAAATCTGGTCGCTGTGCGAAAAACGACCGCTACGGCGATTGCAAACGATACCAGGCGTTGCTGGTACCAACGGGAACCATGTACGGATTGGCCCCATTGACTATATCGGTCCAATTCGTCGAAGGTGTTCCACTCGGAGATTTTGTCTGGGATTGCAGGCGGCACGCGATGTTCGTGGGCCACCGCAAAACAACCTGTCCATTGGAGCGGGCCGCCTGGATTCGCAGCGGCGGCGTCTCGTCATATACGCGGACATAATCCACCAGCATTTCCGCCGACAGCAAGGCGTTGATGACGCTCGCGGAGGGATTGTTCACGTAGTCGCCACCGATGGACAGGCTTATGATCAGGAAGAACGGCACGTTGAACGGCGCGGGGTAAGGATAGGTTCCGCTGGAATTACCGATATTAACGAACCAATTCGATTGCGTCTGATAGCGCACGCCGTCGATAAACCAACTGATGGAATTCGTGAACCAATCAATCCGGTAAGTGTGAAAATCCGTGATCGATTCCCCGGCCGGGAAATTGTAGGCCGACATGCTGAAGCTGTTATTTTTACCGTAGTGAATCGAGCCGGTCACCTCCGTCGGCTGATAGCCGGGCTGCTCCATCACATCGATCTCGCCTGCATTCGGCCAATAGCCATATGTATTGCCGGCAGGGAGCATCCAAAACGCCGAATGGAACGCGTCGCCTTTCGGTAATTTGCCGCGAAACTCAAAGCGTCCATAGGCTTTCGAGAAAAGCCCGGTCGTCATGATCAAGGACGAGGTGTATTGATAGCCGTTCGTGATTTCCTGCCGCGCAACGATGTGCAACGCGCCATTGGTCACATAAAGATTGTGGAGCCCGGTGAATATTTCCTTCTCGTTATCGCCGAGATTCCCGTAATAGAACGTCCACTTGTTCGTGTCCAAGGTGGCGCCATTGAACTCGTCCGACCAAACGAGATTCCAATCGGAACGGGCGGGTTGGAGGGAAACCAAGAGCGCGCTGAAGGCTAGCGCGAGCAGAACGTACACGCGCGCGCGTCGGGAACAACTACACATCATTTGATATAACGACAGCGAGACGCGCAATTTCTCACCGGATGCCAAAGCATATTAACTCGCCCGCGAAGATGCAAGCTTGCCCTGATTAGACTTAAACGTTGGGATTTCCCACTGCCACCGCGCTGTCCGCCTTCCCCACACGTCCGCCGAACAGCAACCTAAGGCTGTTCATTACCACCACCACCGTGCTGCCTTCGTGACCAACCACACCCAGCGTCAGCGGGATCTTTCCCAGCAACGCAAATGAAACCAGCACCACGACCGTCCCCAAGGATATCACCAAATTCTGTCGTATGACCCTCCGCGCCCGCTGGCTAAGGCGAAAGGCCGCGAGAAAATTCTCCAGGCGGTCGTGCATCAAAATCACGTCGGCCTGTTCCAAGGCAGCATCCGACCCGCGCGCGCCCATCGCAACGCCGATGTAGGCTGCGGCCAGACTCGGCGCATCGTTGACGCCGTCACCCACCATGGCCACGCGCTGACCCGATTTGGTAAGCGCGCCAATTTCGGCGAGCTTGTCCTCGGGCTTCAATTCCGCGCGCACATCATCCAATTGTAGTTCGTTACGCAAATGTTCCGCGGTGGAACGCCTATCACCCGTCAGCACGAGGGTGCGCAAACCTTCCCTGCGCAATTCTTCGATGACCCTCTTCGACTGCGGCCGAATGTCGTCGCGCAGTATTAAGCGCCCCAGCAATTCGCCCTGCGCCAGCCAAATTTCGGACAGGCCCGCTTCCGTGGCGGGGACCTGCTTCATGCGCTCACCATGGGGACCCTCGGCCAGCCATTCGCGACGACCCAATATGGAAACCTCATCACCGCGGCGTGCCCGCAAACCCTGCCCGGTGATGGACTCAAATTGCGTCAACTCGACCGGCTTGATTCCCTGCTGCTTGCCGTGCTTCGTAATTGCGCGCGCCAGCGGATGGGTTGAGAGGCGCTCGAGCGAATAGGTTAGTTCCAAAACCTCCTGCTCGCGACCAGGCGGAAAGCTCTCCACGGTCTGCACCCGCAATTCACCGGTGGTGAGCGTGCCGGTCTTATCCAGCGCCACCGTCGTTACGGCCGCAAGTTTTTCCACCGCCGCGCCTCCGCGAAACAGAATGCCATGCCGCGCGCTCCACGCGATGGCCGCCAAAACCGCTGACGGAATGGACAAAACGAGGGCACACGGCGAGGCCACCACCAGCAGCGTCATCGTATGATAAAAAGCACTTTGGCCGGTGATGGTTGAAGCGAATGCCGGCTGACCAATCACCCGCCACCACACGAAAAACATGATGACCGACAGCACGAGCACGCTGTAAGTGTAGTATGTCCCAAACGTGTCGGTGAACCGCTGCGCGGGCGCCTTGTGCTGTTGTGCCTCCTTGATGAGCTTGATGATTTTTTGCAGCGAACTCTCCGATGCCGCCCGCGACACGGTCACTTCGACCGCGCCCCAGAGATTGATCGTCCCGGCGAGGACCGAGTCGCCGACGCCCTTTTCGACCGGTGTGGCTTCTCCCGTAAGGTTTGACTCATCCGCGGCGGTGCCGCCCTTGATGATTTCGCCATCCACGGGGAATTGTGCGCCCGGCTTGATCAAAAGGCGCATGCCAGCGCGGAGGTTTTCCACGAGCGTTTCCTGTTCATGGCCCGCATCGTCGAGGACGGTTGCCACCTTTGGCGCCTCGCGAAACAGTGAGCGAATTTCACGATGCGTCCGTCCCAAGGCGAAATGTTCCAGCGCGCCGGAAAGCGAGAAGAGGAATAAGAGCATCGCCCCTTCACTCCAAGCGCCGATACTTGCGCTGCCGACCGCCACCGCGAGCATCAAAAAATGAACATCGATGGCGCGCTTTTGCAGCCGTTCCCACACCTCCTGCGCCGTGTACCAACCGCCCGCGAGATACGCAGCGACAAAACACCCGGTGGAATAGGGCGGCACAAGCGCGAAATGGGCAACGGCGCCCAGCACTCCGCACAGAATGGCCGCCACCAGCTGAGCCTTCCACTCATCAAATTCTTCCGCGTGGTCATCAAACTCGACTTCACGTTGAACGACCTTGGGCCACGGAATATCCCGCCAGCGCCAGAACCGCGGGGCGGTTGGACATGTGACGCGGGCAATGGTCGTGGCGCCCGCCTCCTCTGAAATACGGATGCCGCGGCGTTCCGGTTCCCCCAGCGGCGTGGAGCACGTTTGGCATTCAAGGCGACCCTGCAGCAAACTACATTGTTTCGCAGCATCTCCTTCCTGGCCAAGCTGCAACGTGGCAGTCACCCGTTCGGTGAGTTTGGGAATGTCCGTCTGTCCGAGCGTGGCGACCGAAATCGTCTTGCGCGCCCGATCTACAGTAACGGCTTCCAGGGTGGGATTTTCGGCCAGTGCCTGCACGACCGCACGAGCCAGGCACTTTGCAGCGCCCGGATCCAACCTCGGATTGCCTTCGTGCGTAACGGCCATATATCAATCGCAATGGTCTTAACATACACGCGAACTCGCCGCCATGACAAATCGGCGGGCCGAAGCAGAAGAACCAGCCAAAAATTGTGAATTTCTACCGGACCAACGGCTTGGGTCGGAATTGATTGAGCCACGCGGTAGCGGCCGAGCGTTCATCAAAAAGCTGCACATTATAACCCGCGTTTTTGCAAGCGGTTTGGAAAAACTGATACGCCTCCCGTTGCGCTCCGCCACCCGGCAAAACCATCGCCGCCCGCACATGGTTGGGCGCGCCCAATTCGGTGTAGTAGTCGGGCAGCCAATACAAATTAGCAAGGGAGACTTCCAGACTGGCGTTGGAAAAATCCACCAAAACGATATCCGCGTCGTGTTGCTTGATCATCGCGATGACTTCGGCCGCCTGGGTGCGGGCGTCTTCGTTGAAAATGTCGCCCACAGAGACGACCTCGATCATTTCATCTTCCGGCAGATATGTAACCGTCCACGACATAATAAATTGGCGATGTTGATTTCCGCCGTTTAGCGGAACTTAAGGGAAAGACTTGGGCGCAATGTGGAAACCGGCACCCGGGTGAAACCTTTGGAACGCTCCGAAACCAGGGCCACTTCCATCTTGCTGTAGCCGGCGCGTTCCGCGAACCAAATCGCCTGCCGCATGGATTTGAAATCCATCGCCTCCTCGCGATTGCCCGTCCACATATCGGCAGCTTGCAGATAGAGCCCGGTCGGTGCATGTCGCAAAAGCGTTCTCATAACGGTTAAAACCCAGCCCGATCTCGCCGGGCTCAACGTTTGGTTAATCCGCACAAAAAATATCAGAGCGCAACTTTTCGTCCATCCGCCCGAATACGGACATTCGGTTCCCACGTTCACCCGACGCGCGAAGTCACCGCGCCATCGACGCAGCCGTGCGAAAGCCATTTGACGGCGCGGGCCGCGTGCAGTACAGGGAGGAGCCTGAGGATGCAGAAAACCGGCGTGGAAGCGCAGCACCACTTCGAATCAACATCGGTTCGCAACCCGGCTTTACGAATTACGGCGTGGCGAAGACCGGGCCGTCGAACAATATGCTCAACTTCCGTTGTCTCTGCGGCAACACTCTCTATTTTGAAAACACTCGGTGCGTTCGCTGCGAACGGGAACTCGGCTTTGTGCCCGCGAACCTCATGCTTTCGGCCATCGAACCCAGGGACAATAACCACTACGAAGCGCTGCAAATTCCTGGCAAGCCGGCCTTTCGACTATGCGCCAACTATTCCGCCTATCACGTTTGCAACTGGCTCGTGCCGGTCACCGATACGGACGAATATTGTTTCAGTTGCCGGTTCACGAGCGTCATTCCCAATCTCGACACGCCCGGTAATGTGGAGAAGTGGGCCAATATCGCGGCTGCCAAACGACGGCTGTTTTTCACACTAATGCGCCTCGGTCTGCCGCTTCGCACCAAAGCCGAGGAACCGGAACGGGGCCTGGATTTTCAACTGCTTGAGGACAAGCCGGGAACTCCGCCGGGGGAGCATGTGTTCACCGGGCACTCGGACGGGATCATCACGCTCAACATCGTGGAGGCCGACGATGCCGCCCGCGAAAAGTTGCGGATCGCTATGCACGAACCTTACCGCACTTTGCTGGGCCACCTGCGACATGAGATAGGTCATTACTATTGGAGCCTCCTCGTTGACCAGACCGATTGGTGGCCGCGCTTTAGCGAATTGTTCGGCGACTCCGGCGTCGATTACGGCGTGGCGCTGCAAACCTATCACGCCAACGGCCCGGCGCCCGACTGGCCGCAGCGGTTCGTATCCGCCTACGCCACCTGCCATCCCTGGGAAGACTGGGCGGAAACGTGGGCGCACTACCTGCACATCTACGACACGCTGGAAACGGCGGAGGACCTGGGCCTGACCGGGCGAACATTGCGCATTCCCGCGGGCGTGGTGAAACGAACCGAGCCCTTTGGCGAAATGATCTCCGCGTGGGAATCGCTCTCAGTCGTGATGAATTGCCTCAACCGCAGTCTCGGCCAGCGAGATGCCTATCCGTTCGTCATCGCCAAGCCGGTGGTGGACAAGCTCGCGTTTATCCACGAACTGGTCCTCTCCGCCGGCCAGCCCAAAAATTCAAAGCAAAGCTAAAGCAGCAGCCGCGCCGCGTGCGGCATTTCAATCGCCTGGCCCGCCGCGTATTTGTTAAGCGCGGCGGTGAGCCATTCGCGCGACGATTTTAGCTTTCTCACTTTGAGAAAGACCTTTCCACCTTTCTCGCTGACTTCGTAAGCGCCAACGTTGATTTCAATAGGCGACGTTTCGCCTTTCAACGCCAGTTCCACCCGCAATGTCTTCTCACGCGTGTCGATCGCCAACTCCGTCACCTCGCCGCATTTTTCGATTTCACGATTGATCATGGCTTTGACAGCCATGGCGAGGCCTTTTTCTTTGAGCGATGTGAACGGGTTCATCTTCTGGGCAGAAGATAGCCCAAGTGGGGAAAAGGTCCAAAGGCAACGGGAGCGAGACTGGCTCCAAAACCACGAGTTAATAGACCAACACCATCGCGACTGAGTCCTGCACATTCTTTACGGCCTCTTCCTGATTCGCCGAATCCTTGAAGCTCGCGAGATGAACTTGGGGTTGTGCTTGCGCAAAGCCAAGGGCCACCTGTCCTTTAATGGCATAATTCACATTTTGCGGAAGACTGCCCGAGGTTTGCAGCACCCCGAGATCATTCAGACGCGCCACCACCACGCCGATCACCTTGCCGTTGTGATCGACCAATGGCCCGCCGGAATTTCCCGGCTGCACCGGCACGCTGATTTGATAGCGGTTGGGATCATCGCGCAGCCCGGATAAGCTGCTGATTTTGCCATCAGTAAATTTTGGCTCCAGGCCTTGCAGTTGCACGTTGGGGAAGCCAATGGTGAAAGCCGACTCGCCCAGCGACACATTGTTTTCGAGCGCGAATGGCAACGCTCGAAACTGTCCTTTGATTTTCAGCAGGGCGAGATCTTTGATCCGATCCGACTTGATGACTTCCGCCGGAAGAATGCCTTGCTTGCATTTCACCTTCACACGCGTGGCGTCTTCCACCACGTGCCAGTTGGTCAGCAGATAGCCGTCATCAGAAATGAAAAATCCAGTGCCGCTGCTTTTCAGCGAATCGCCGTCAGGCAGCTTGGAAAGAATTCCGGCGCCTTTGCCCGTGCCGCCGCCTGCCAGCGCGGCCCAGGCTTGATTATCGGCCGCGATCCCCTCGGGAATTTCCTCGCGGCTGCACGGCCGGCCGGCGTCGAACAGTCGTAATTTTCGGACATTGCGTATCTTGTCGAGGTAGTCGTAAGTGCTGACAAGCTTGGCATTGATATCAATTCGCTCCGTGCGCCAGTTCAATTGCGGCAAGCCGACCACCACGATCAGTGTCGCCACCGATGGATCGGAGGAGACATCAAAGATGCCGCCGCGCGGGATTTGTTTCACCAATTTCGCCTGACGAAAATAGGACCAGTCCGGTTGATATTTGCGAAGATCATAAACCACACCCTCGACTTCGCGCAGGAGACCATTCCGCACCGCCCCTTCAAATCCAGACTGCGCCTCATCCTGCCGCGTGGACCGCTGACGTTCCGCAGTGTCCTTGGTCAGGTTCCATGAAGCGAGAAACTCGGCCGGCAACTGATCCATGCCGGCGCTAAAACCTCCGCCGGAATGAAGCACCAACACGCGCCCGTCATCCCGCAGTTTAACGCTGCTGATACCGGTCACGTTCTCACCGTTCCATTGGATCGCGGTTACCGGCGTTGTCCCAAAAGTGGAAACTACCGGGAGGCACAGACACGCCACGACCAGTAAAAGAGCCGCTGTCGGCGTGATTATAAGTCTTTTCATCACAAATCTTTAGGGCGAAGTGATATCGTTCATTACTTGCATCGATATCACCGCCCCCCTCTCGGAAAAAGCATGAACACTGCCATCTGTGCGGCAGAACGTTGGTTTAAGGCATGGACAGCAGATGTCCAACCCCCTCGTTCACACTCGAAAGCATGACATCGAATACAGAACCCGAGATTTCCCTTTCGCTCAGCCACTTGCTACGAGTTAAGGCAGCGGAATATTGGCTGCGGCAAGGCGACGCACATGAGGCATTGCAGGAACTGGATCGCTTGCCACCGGCCGTCAGTCAGCATTCTTCCGCCATCAAGGCACGGGTGGCGGCGATGGGCATTTTACGCGAGCGAAACGAAATGCCCGTTTCGAAATAGTTCAATCGTAGCGGTAAGGTTTCTCCATTGGGAAGGTGTTGGGCAGATGTCGCACCTCGTGAACGGCGCTGTTCTTCAATAACACTTCCACGATATCGAAACGAATCTTCACGGGCGGATTTTTGAGGAGCCGCAAGTAATCCAATGCGCAGCGGGTAAGCCGCTGCCGCCGCTCGCGATTCACCGCGGCAGCCGGGCGGGTCCACTCCTCGGACGAACGCGCTTTGACTTCGATAAAGACCAGACAATCGCCATCTCGAAAAATCAGGTCGATCTCTCCACGCGGTGAACGGAAGTTGGCGGTGAGAAATTTCAGGCCATTCCGACGCAGATGCCGCTTCGCCGCCCGCTCGCCCAGTTCGCCGTGGCGAAGGTGCAGCGCTTTCTCCTTCACGCCCAGCCACGACTTGATTCGCGAGGAAATGTTCACATGCTTCCGAGGATTTCTTTGATTGCCGGCCCCGCTCCTTCTATAACTGCCGGTGCGTGGAAGACAAACGAATTGTCGCGGAGGTCCGCCCCTGAACGCGGCCCAGGTATCCCGGCACTGCCCGGTTTGCGGTCGCGACGCCGCCGCCGATTATCTCGTCAAAGACCATCTCCGGCTGGTGCGCTGCCGCCACTGCACCATGGTCTATGTAAATCCCGCGCCCGCCGAATTTGCCTCCGGACTGTACTACGACGAGAGCGCCGATTATTACCTCTCGCCCGCGAAACTCGAGAGCGATTATTCCGACGTGCGCTTCCAACGCGAACTGGCGCTGTTCCGCCGGCATTGCCCGGCGGGGAAAGTCCTCGACGTCGGCTGCTCGACCGGCGCGTTTCTCTTTCAACTGGGCAAACAATTTCCGAACGCCTACGAGCGCTTCGGCACCGATGTCAGCGGCGCGCCGCTGGACTATGCCGAATCGCGCGGCGCTCAGGTCATACGCGGCGATTTTCTGCAACACGATTTCGGCGCCGCGCGCTTCGACGCCATCACTTTCTGGGCGGTGATCGAACACCTCCTGCAGCCCGGGCAGTTTTTGGAAAAAGCCTGGTCCATTCTCGCGCCGGGCGGACTTTGTTTCGTGCTGGTGCCAAACCTCCGTTCGCTCGCTGTGCGCCTTCTTGGCGGGCGCTATCGCTACATCTATCCGCAGCATCTGAACTACTTCACGCGAACAACCCTCACCCGGCTGGTCCGGGAAAAATTCTCGATCCTTGAATTTCGCTCTTTGCATTTCAATCCCCTCGTTATTTTACAGGATCGCCGCGAACAAGGTCGCGACATTTCCAATGCCGAACGCGCGCAACTCCTGCAACGCACGACGGCCTACAAAAACAATCCAAAACTAAAAATCGCCCGCACCGCCTATCGGGCGTCCGAAAAATTTCTGGGAGCCCTCACCCTTGCGGACAACCTCGCAGTCGTCCTCCGCAAGAAATCGTGACGCGCTCAGGAAAGTTGGAACGACTCCGAACCCGGAAACAACTCCTGCTCCACTTCGACCGGGCGAAAAGGCGCGAAGCTGCGCCGATGGATCGGACACCCGCCGTGCGTCTGAATCGCGGCCAGATGTTGGGGCGTCGCATAGCCCTTGTGCGCCGCAAAGCCGTACGCGGGATAAAGCCGGTCCATCTCCAGCATCATCCTATCGCGCGTCACTTTGGCGATCACGCTGGCGGCGGCGATGGTATAACTGCGCGCGTCTCCCTTTACCAGCGGGGTATTCGGAATACGCATGGATTTTACCGGCCGTCCGTCCACCAGCACATGATCCGGCTGCGGTTGCAATTGCTCGAGCGCGAGATGCATCGCGCGATGCGACGCGTGGTAGATGTTGATGCGATCAATCGTCTCCACATCCACGATGCCAATCGCATGGCGAATCTCGGCATGGGTGGTGATGATCACAAAAAACTTTTCGCGCTGCTCCTCGGTGAGTTGCTTGGAATCATTGAGCCCGCGCAGCTTGCTGCAAAGTCCGCTCTCCAGCCAGCCAGCCGGAAACACCACCGCCGCCGCGACCACCGGGCCTGCGAGCGGCCCGCAACCCGCTTCGTCCACGCCGGCGACGAAACTCAGGCCCCTGCCCCACAGCTCGCGCTCGTGGGAAAGACGGTTCCAAAATTTTGCGCTCATCGCTTGTTTTTCTTCAGTGCATCTCAATATCGCAAGTGCCGATGCCCTTGCGATAATAGTTGAACTGCACGTTCGGATGGTCCGCCAGCAACGACATCGGCACCGCGCTGTCCGCGAGCTTCTTCGCGATCATCAGGCACGTCAGCCGCTGGCCGAACGGATTGTCATGGTTGCCCGCATGCCAGATCGAAACTTTTTCCGCCTTCCACGTCTCGACCGGCCCCACGGAAATCGCCTGCGTCGGCACCAGCGAGATATTGCCTCCGCCCGAGGTGCGCGCATTCTGCGCGATGGTCAACGGATGCAAATCCACCACGCGCGTTTTCAGTTTGCGATACTCCGCCGGTGTCGGCGGCGAGTTCTTATATTTGCCCGTGCGCGCCGGCGGATCGTTGAAAGCCCAATGCTTCACGTCGCCCTGCCCGCCCTGCATCACGGCGCAGCGCACGCCTTCGTCCCACGTCTTGCTGTAAGCGGCAGTGTCGGCTTTCGGAAAATGCAGGTTGGCATTCGGCATGACCAATTCCTTGCGGATGCGGCTGAAACACATCTCCCGGTCCGCTTTCTCAAAAGACAACGGATGCGTCGCTGGCGCTTCCTTCCCATTTAAATACCATTCGTCCATGCCCCAGAAATGCCCCGAGCGAATATCGAGATTCAAGTCGTTGACGATGCGCGCGACCAGCGGCAGTTGCTCGGTCGGCCCGATGGGACCGCAAATGCCGACCGGATTGTCCGCGGTGGATTGCTGCCAGGAGCTGATGTATTCCAGCGCCTCCGCAAGATAAAAATCCTCCAGCGTCTCGTAGAACACGACCTTGAATCCCGGCCGTGACAGCCTGAGCATTTTTTCCGGTGTCAACGCCGCGGCATCGCGGATGATATCGGCATCGAGCGTGGTGTAGTCCCACCAATCGGCGGCAATTGAACTAAGCTTTCGCGGCATAAATGTTCTATTTCAATTCGATAATCGTAAGCCGCGTCAGCGGCGTCAATTCGCGCGTTCAATCGTCGCCGAGCAACGAACGCTCATACGCCTGGTTGATCAGGTAATTTTTTCCGAGCGCCGCTGCCATGGGATCGGCGTCGGTGCCGGAGAAGCCCAGGTGCAAATGGCGTCGCCAGCCCTCCGCGGATTTGAAGCGCTTCGACATCCTGCCCACTTCGAGACTCATGGTTTCCATCGTCAGCAAAAACGAATTGAGTCCCTGGCTCACATCGAGCCAGCCTTGCTGGCTTTTGTGCGCCGCCAGCGCATCGCGTTTGATCTTTTGCACCGTGGTCGTGTTCACGAAGGCGCCGGGGACAATCCGCCTCCGCAGTTGATCGCAAAACCCATGCGGCATGGCGTGATAAATCATCGTGTCATACTCTGCCGGCGGCCGTGGCGGCGCCGTTTTGAAATTCGGCATCCCGCGCGCGAACGCGGCCGTCACCGCGAGGCGCGACGTGTTCGTGTGATCCTCCATGTAATCCTGCGGCGAATGCGTGAGCACGATGTGCGGTTTCACGTCGCGGATCACCGCTGACAGCGCCTTCAACAATTCCAGGTTGTAAAAAATCTCCAGGTCGTTCGTCAGGCTCGCATGAAAATGCGCCCCCAGGATTTTTGCCGCCGCCCGTCCCTCCGCGGCACGAATCGATTGCAGCATGGAACGACTGTATTTCGCGCTCCCGCAATTGCCGTTGGCCACCGTGATATAATGCGTTTCATATCCGGCTTCCTTCAACATCAGCAGCGTCCCCGCCATGTAAAATTCGATATCGTCGGGGTGCGCCCCGATCGCAATGGCAACCTTATCCGGCATAATTCATTTCATTTCCGTCACAGCTTTTCATCTCACCACTTCAATTCTGAAAGTTTCACCGGCCGCCCGCGCTCCGCGGAGAGATCCGCAGCAAAGATTGCTTTGTGACTCCGTATCGCGTCGCTCAAAGTCGTCAGCGGCATTTCCCTGCCCTTGTCGAGTGCGTTAAAGAACGCCTCGAACTGCGCCTGGTAGGGATGATCGGAAACATCCCCGGAATCAACCAGCTTCATCGCCAGCGAACTCCACGCAGCCTTGTCCGTCCGGAGACCCGCCGCATGAAATTTATTGTCCAGCAGGCTTCCTTTGCTGCCGACCAGGTGCGTGTGAAAATAATACGGCTGCAGGCAATCGATGCACGAGGTGCATTTGCCCACCGCTCCGTTCCTGAACTTCACCAGCGTCACGCTGGTCGTTGGATATTCATATGGCGCGAAGATCGGGCTTTTCGTTTTCGTCGCGTAGCTGGTCACCTCGACCGCCTCATCCCCCATGCACAGCAGCAGCGCATCCATCGCGTGACAGCCCGCTTCCAGCAGCGAACTGCCGCCCTCCGACTTGCGCTGGCACCACGCAAATTGCCCATACCACGGACCGATGCCGTGATAGTAATCTACTTCCCCGTAATGCACCTGACCCAGCAACCCGTCATCCACCATCGCCTTCGTCACCACGAACTGGCTCGCGAAGCGGCACTCGAAGCAGACGCACGATTTCACTTTCGCGCGCCTCACCGCTTTCTCGATCGCCTTCAGTTCAGCGAGCGAAAGGCAAATGGGTTTCTCGATGATGAGATGCTTCCCTGCCTTCGCCGCGCGTTCGATCTGGTCGAGCCGTTTGGTGGGAAAACCGCAGAGCGAAATCACGTCGATGTCCGGGTTCGCCAGCAGATCGTCCAAATCCTGGTAAACCGTGATGCCGCCGCCGTGCCGCGCATTCACCTCCGCCGCATCAAGTTTCCGCGACGAACAAATCGCCGTGACCTTGCCGAGAGTGGAGGCGTTGATGGCGGGGATATGCGCCGTCGCCACCCAGCCGTAACCGACGATGCCGACGTTATATTTTTTCATGAGGCCGCAGCCGGTCGGAGAATTTTTGCACGCTGGAACGCATGCCACAAACTTTGCCGAAGCTTGTCAAAACAAAACCAGGTGCCACAGCTCAACACAATTTTCAGATCACCGATATCGCCCCGAAAAATTTTGAGGTGCGATTAGGTGCTATAAGGTGCGAATCACTGAGAAAAGCCTTTAAACTCCGCATTTTCATCGCAGCCCTTTTCGCTTTCGGATTTTCCTCATTTTGAAATAGGCATTCTTCAATTTGCATTTAAAAGTTGGGTTCGTTTTTCATTTTCTTAATGTTTAAAAACGCCGCAAGCCATTACCAATAAGAACTTTGCGCATTTTTAGAGTTGGGTTCGTTTGGTAAAATTTACTTTTCGCGAATGTCCGCCGGGCCCTCAAAAAAGATCAGGCTGCGCAACGGCGCGCCATTCAGCGTAACAAGCCGTAACACTCCGCGACCACGGCGTATCATTCGTTGCCCGAGCCAAAAATACCGGCGCGAAGGGGTGTGAAGCGGCTCGAAGCGGCCGCAAATCCCCATGCTCGCGTGCGCCTTCAAGGTAGGAGGCCATGGCCAGTCTCCCGACCGGTCGGGAAGAGTGCATCGGAATAATTTAACGGACGACAACCCAGGTCTGTCCGATAGTTGCAGCGCCGTCCCGGTCGTCTTCGCGCAAATCAAAACCGGCTGGCTCGCCAAAGGGAGACGCGCACGGCGATGGCGCAATCGCGCCAATCCGACAGCCGCCCCGCACCTCAAAATTCAAATGTCAAAGATCCTCGTGCCCGGACCTGCGTCCAAAGCCGGCGGTCCCACAGGGAGGAACCAACACGCAACCTTACCGTCGTCGCGAGAATTTTCAAGATCAAAAGTGTAAGAACAAGCAACTTTTATCGGCAATCCCGGAAGGATCGGCAATCGCGGAAGTCTTTTGCGTGTTTCCCGCGAAAGATCGCCTGAAAACGGAGAACCCATGCCTCGCTTCCGGTGGTCAGGGTATGACCGTTGGAAAGCCAAGGCCGATGCATCACCAATGAGTCGAGCCGGATAAATCATTCATATCAATCGGCGATTTCACTATGGGTCCAAAAAATGGAGGCTTCGCAAACGCGCTTGCAATTTTCAGGTCCAAGGCTAACCTATGAACGTCAGCAGTCACAGGTGGCCTGACAGCCAAGGAGTGGCTTAACTCATCTTTTCCGAACAGGATGAGGCCGAGAATTACCGTGTGCCAGCTCCTGACACTTTGGCGGCGGTGACGAATGATAAGCAAAAAGGTAATTATGACTGAGCAACGCGGTTATGCCACCGCGATATTGGTTTCATTTTTCATTTGCCTGGGTGCCGAAGGAACGCCCCCCTCTGATTCCCTTCATTTGATTGCTCTAACAAAGCACACCCGCACCCCTGCTGTTTTAACTGGCGGCTCCATAACGCTCGCGTGCCCGGAGCAAAAGATCGCGATGAATGCGACTGAGGAAGGATTATGGCTGAAATCCCAGGAATACGCGGATGCCGAATGTTTCCGCGTCGTTGCCTGTGCCCTGGCCCGCGACGGCGAACGAGTTGCGTTGTCCGAACGCGGGATTCTTCAGACGCGTGCCGGGTTAGTGCGCTGGGAGAGGGCAGGAATGGTGGAGGAATACTCCAGCAGCCCCAACGGTGTAAGGCAGGACTTTGTTGTTTTGCAGCGCCCTGAGGGCAGCGGGGATTTGCGCGTGAATCTTGCGATTAATGGCGCTACGACCGGACACAACGCGAGCGGAGTCTTTCTAACGCTTCCTACATCCGGCCGGGAAATTGCCTATGGCAGGCTTCGGGTGATCGATGATGCAGGACGGGAATTGCCCGCTCGCATCGAAGCGGAGTCTCTTTCCACCCTGACGATTGTGGTGACGGATGCAGGCGCTTGCTACCCGATCCGGGTTGATCCGACGTTTAGTGACGCGAACTGGGTCAGCCTCAACTGGCTCGCCGGCACCAGCGGCACCGTGACAGCTATTGCAGCGGATACCAACGCCGGATTGCTCTATGTCGGCGGGCAGTTTTATGCGGCGGGCACTATTACCGCCACCAACATCGCCGTATGGAACGGGACAACCTATCTGGCGCTGGGCTCAGGTCTTAATGGCGCGGTAGCGGCCCTGGCAGTTGATAATAGCGGCGCTCTGTATGTCGGAGGAGCCTTTACCACCGCTGGCGGATTGCCTGCGAATCGGATCGCCAAATGGAGCGGAGGGGCGTGGTCGGCTCTTGGCAGCGGAATGGACGGCAACGTTTCCGCGCTAGCTGTCGATGCTTCCGGAAATCTCTACGCCGGTGGAAGCTTTGCCAGCGCGGGCGGAACGAACGTAAATTTCGTCGCGAAATGGAATGGCAGTGTCTGGACGCCACTCGGCTCCGGAATGGGCGCAAGTGTATTGGCTCTGGCCTTTGATGGCGTAGGAAACCTGTATGCGGGCGGCAATTTCTCCACGGCCGGGGGCGCACCCGCACAATACTTGGCGCGGTGGGATGGAAACTCCTGGTCGGCAGTGGGGACGGCTATCAGCAATACGGTCAATGCCCTGCTGGTGGACGGAGCAGGCCATTTGTTTGCAGGCTGCACAACGTCGTCGGCCACCGGAATCGCCACCAACGGCGTCGTGATGTGGGATGGGGTTACCTGGAACAGCCTTAATTCCGCGCCGTTCGCGGGCACGTCCGTCAATTCCCTTGCCCGGGATAATTTCGGCAACGTGTACGCTGGCGGCAGTTTTAATGGAATCGCGGGGATCGCCACCAGTGGTGTGGCAAAATGGGATGGAGCCAACTGGTCGGCCCTCGGAGGCGGAGTCGGCAGTTCGGCAACCACCGTTTTCGCCCTTTCCATTGCCAACGGCGCCCTGTATGCGGGCGGATCCTTCTCTACCTCCCAGGGGCCCGGAAACTTTATCGCAAAATGGGAGGCGTCAACGTGGTCTGCTCTTCCACCTGGTTCCCCCACGCTTCCGAACCCAGTTCTTTCGATGGCGACGGACAGCAAGCACAACCTTTACGTGGGCGGGAACACATACCCCATGAAGTTGGACGGAACAAATTGGGTTACGCTTGACGGGATGGTTTTCAATTCCCAGGTGCGCAGCCTGGTTGTCGATAATGCGGGAATGCTATACGCGGGCGGCTCGATTGCCTTGATAGGTGTGGCGGGGGCGGTCAATGTGGCAAAGTGGGATGGCACGAGTTGGTCCCCGTTGGGAACGGCGGGACTTCCAGCGGGAGTGACCGTGAATGCCATAGCCTGCGATAATGTGGGAAAGGTTTACGCGGGAGGTTCGGCTCTTTGTGTTTTTAGCGATGGCGCGTGGACGAATCTAACGCCGGGAATCGCGAACATGAGCATAAATGCGCTGGTGTGCAACGCACAGGGGGAACCGGTCGCAGGCGGCCGTTTTCCCATTCAGAACGTAGTGAGCAATTATGTGGCGAAATGGAGCACGGGCGGCTGGGTGCCAATCGGCATTTTCAGCAACTTTGTGTATGCGCTGGCGTTCGACAAATTGGGGAACATATATGAAGCAGGCCAAGTCACTTATGGGCCCGCTTATCGAGCCGGCATTGCGAAATGGAATGGCTCGTCGTGGTCTGCACTGGCCACCCAAGGGTATGGTCAGGGTATCGTTAGAGGGCTGGCTTGTGATTCGTTTGGTGCCCTTTATGCAGCGGGAGAGTTTTTACGAATAAATGAACAGAATTTTAAGGGTATCGCACGCTGGGATGGCAACACCTGGTCGTCATTGGGTTCAGGGTTGAATAGCGTGGCAGCGTGTGTCTTGTGCGACAACCAGGGCCATTTGTATGTCGGCGGAAGCTTTACGACCGCCGGGACCAATTACTCGGCGCGGGTCGCCGCCGCCAATGTGCCTGAGCAACTCGGCATGATGACAATATTAGAAGCGCCTCCAAGTTCCGTCGCCATGACCCTTCAAGGCAATCCGGGCAGCACTTGCTTTTTGCAGGTTTCCACAAATCTGACCAACTGGTCCACGGCCACGTCGGAGATTTGCAATTCCAACGGCCTTTGGAATTTCACCAACCCGGCGACCGCGCCAAAAAGCTTCTTCCGCGCATGGTTGAAGTAGTTCAATTTCGGAATCGCTTTCGGCGCGTGCAAGGTTGGCCGACGAATGGTGTCGGCGAGATTGAGTGAGCATCCCCGTCCCGATTATCCACCCGCACCAAACGAACCCCACTTTTCGAGCTTTTCCTCGCCGCATACCACGGCTTTAATCGGGCCATGAAAATTGAAGCGTTGCATATCGGAATGAAAGTGCGTCATGCCCAATACGGCATCGGCGTTGTGAAAACCATTTCGGAGGCGACGGCGGAGATCCAGTTTAACGACGGGCGGCGGACCATTTCTCCCGAGGCAAGCGGCATCACCCCCGCCGAGGCGCAGGCTGCACTGTCGGGCCTGGAATTGCCGCTGGCTCAGCTCGTCCAGCAGGCCGTGGATGCGACGGTCGAACGGCTTGGCCTCGAAAAGCCGGATGCCGTCGCCGAACAACTCGGCGTCCGCTGGCACAAAGGCAAAGTGGTGCTGCATCCCGCCGATCCGACCTTGCAAACCAAGGAGATTCCGCTCGACGTATTTTTCCACAAAGTCGTGGGCATTCGCAATCAATTGCGCGTGCTCGAGCAAAAGATCAACGCGCACCCCACGATGAACGACGGCGAGAAAGTCGAACTGCAACAGTATATTTCGCGCTGTTACGGCTCGCTGACGACGTTCAACGTGCTGTTCCGCAACAAGGAGGATCAGTTCTCCTCAAAGGGCGAATAGAGTCCCCGCTCAAACCATCGGCGCGGCCCGCTTGATGAGTTGCACCGCGATGCCCCATGGGTCACGCAGCATCACCGACCCGCCGCTGTCTAGTAGCAAGCGCCCATTCACCAGCGGTCCGCCGGCGCGTGCCAACGTGCAGCCGAGATTATCCACATACCACTCGGCCATCGCCAAGTGATTCAATTTCCGGCTAGATAAGACTTTACATTGCCTGGCGTTTATTGTTATTTCCTGACCAGTCAAGGTAATCAATCCAATACCAAGGAAGGATCAGGGCAACGTGAATAAGATCACAAAGGGCGATTTTCGGGGACGGAAATACTGACGCGGGTTACAAGGAACCGGCGAATGGGCGGTCTGCTCCTGCTATTTCTCCTCACCGCCGGGGCTTTCACCGCCCACGGTCAATGGTCCGAGGGCCAGATCGTCTATGATCCCCCGGCTTACGGCAACTTCTACTCCATGAAGCTCGGGCCTGATGGACCGCCCTTGCCGTGGTTGCCTCTGTATCCAACCAACATGACCGTCTATGCCTTGGGCACCCTCAACGGCGTCACCGCCTTCGCCTACGACGACCGGCCACAACTAAACCGTGGCGAGGATGACCCGCCCACTCCCGGCGACCCCGGCGAAGGCGAAGATCCCGGCGTACCGTTAGGCCGCCCCACCGATATCGGCGCCGACCTCTACCTGGACATCGGTCCGCTGACCAACCACTTCGCCTGGCTTGCCCTCACCAATACCGTCAGCGGCAAATATTATCAGTTGCTGAGCGCCGCCGCCGTGACCAATTCACCCTGGCAGTTGGGACAGATCGTTACGGCCAGTTCCAGCCATACCTTTTTCGATAATGCCCGGACCGACTACCCCACCCATCGCTATTTCCGGGGCGTGGGCGCGGATGTCATCGCCTCCATCCGGCTGCACCCGGACTATAACCTCGCCGTGGAACCCGCCACCAACGGCGGCACCGCCCAAAACGGTAAATTCCAGATCACCCTCAATACCGCCGCATCCTATTCCGTGACCGTGGCTTACACCATCAGCGGCACGGCGAGCAACGGGGTGGACTACACCTTGAGCGGCTCCGGCACGATCAGCGCCGGTCAAACCAATGCCATTATCGAAGTCCAGCCGCTGTATGACACCCTGCCGGAGTTCGACGAGTCGGTCACCTTGACTTTGGTGATTTCCAACGGATATTTGGTTAGTCCGAGTAGCGCCACGGCAACCTTGAAGATATACGACCCGCGACCCTCCGGCATGGCCGTGGCCATTCTGGATTCGGGCTGGACCAAATTCCACGGCCTTTCGACGACGAATTGGAGCTATTTCACGCTGCCGGAAGCGATGAAGGAAGTGTTGCGCTCCGACGGCACACCCTACGTCGTGGTGAGTGACCTCGATATTGCCAACGGAGTGATGACCAATGCCAACGGCACTCCCAAATATCCGATTCTCTTCTGCCTGGCCAATGAAGTGGTGCGGGACGACGAGATTGCGCCGCTGACCAATTACGTGGCGAACGGAGGCTTCGTGTTTGCGGGCTCATCGGCTTTTACAAAATTCACTAATGGCAGTAATCGCACCGATTTTGCCCTCGCCAGTCAGATGGGGCTCAGTTGCAGCCCTTCCGGCAGCAATTGGTTCAATAACACCTATTTCTCCAAGCTCGCAGACCATCGCATCGTGGAGGACATTCCGGACGGATCGCTCGTATGGCGGATGCCGTCGTCCCCTGCGGAGATTTCCTGGGGCACTTGCCTGTCCCACTCGAACGGGTTTGGGTTTTCCGACACCCATCAAATTTGGCAGGTTTCATCCATCGGTGCTCAGGTGCTGGTGCGTGGCGATACCACCAATCAGCCGTACCTGGCTGTAAAACAATACGGTAGTGGTTGCTTTATCTACGATGCGGCACTCGAGCCGCTCATCGCTCATGGCGGATTCGGTCCCGGCATGTATGCCTACATGCTTTTCCGAAGAAGTATCGAGTGGGCCTTCGAATCCCGCCAGCAGCCCGTGGTGAAGCTTAGCCCGTGGCCGTATCAATTTAACTCTGCTTATATCGTCCGCCATGATTTGGAGAACTATACGAATGAAGTTCAAGATATTGAAGCTTCCGCTCAGTTCGAGCACACAAATAGTGCGAAAGGTGACTACTATTTCTGTACGGGAACGTTGAGGGAAGATGCGGCACCCGGCGGCTACGATACCAATGCGATTATTGCCAGCTTGCGTCGAGCGGTCACTAATTATGGGGCGACCATTGGTCCCCACAATGGAGGGTTGCGCAACCCGGTATGCAATCGGGCTCAGGGAGATTACGAATATTGGCATTGGGGACCGGACGAAGTTCTCGATCTCCCCGGCGGTTATGACTACGCCTCCAACTCGCTCGCCAAGGCGTTTGCGGACATAGACTACTGGTTGGGTGCGGTTCAAACCAACCCACGCACTTGGGTGGCGCCCTATTTTAATGCCACGCGGGAGGAATGCTACAGCATTCAGGAGCAGTTGAATGTCAAAATCAGCGGCGATCAAAAGCTTTCGCCATTTCCACATTGGACCCTGTCCACTCAGGCTGACGGCAAGCGTTACGGCTTTTTGAGCGAGCCGGCAAGCGACTGGTTTACCGCCTACCCGGGTTATAGCTATCAAATGGTGGCTCAATCCTTGGAACCCTGGCATCCACCCGGCGTTCACAATTCAGAAACGATGCATCGGGGCGTGGACTTCTACTACACGAACGGCTTTCTGATTAACTTTTATTCTCACACGCTCTCCACCGGCGAAGGTGACGCGGGGAATTTGGTGCCGGATTACGTTCAATACTGCGCCAGCGCAATCCATTCGAATCTGTGGGCGGCCAATGGCGTGGACGTTTATTATTGGTGGGTGAAACGCACTACCGCCCGGATTGTCTCCAGCGCTTCCACGAATGGCACGCAAACGCTGGCTTCGGTTTCCATTGCTGGAGCACAGGACGCCAACACAGCAGTGGAACTCGTCATTCCCAGCTATGGCTTACCCACCAACCTGGAAGTCCGTACCAATGGGGTGATAGCCACGAACGGCTTTCGTATATTTGGTCAAACCATCAAGGTCAGGGTCGGAACCGTGGTTACTAACGTCAGCGTTCAATATACCCTCACTCCCCAAGCCCAAAGCGACTCCTATTCCGGCCAGCAAGATGTTGACTTGCACCTCCCTACTCCTGGCGTTATGGCGAATGATTGGGGCGGACCGGCTTGGTCGGGTCTGCAGGCTACCAGCCCCAGCACACCGCAACATGGCACGCTCACGCTGACCAACCTTGGCGGGTTTACTTATAAACCTGACCCGGGTTTTTACGGCACGGATTGTTTCACCTACCAATTGAGCGACGGAGCAAATAACTACGGCACCGCCACCGTGGAAATCTTTGTGGCAAAAACCAATGCCTTGTTCAACGATGATTTTGCACGATGCACCGGAAATCAGATTGATCCTTGGCAGGCCTATTTGGGCACCTGGGAGATCACAAATCGCACGATTCGAGGAGCAAGTGGCAGTGGAGCATATGGCTCCGCATTTGTAAGTCCTGATGCCGTGTGGAGCAATTATACCCTGGAGGCGCAGATTCAATTTCCGGCGGGAGCATTTGGTGGGGGACTCGGAGGGCGTCTAAACGCCGGTAGCACTGAGCACTACGCCGCATGGGTTTATCCTGAAGGTTCATCCGGCGGCTCAAGCGTGATGAAACTGGTCAAGTTTCCCTCAATTTGGAACAGCTTCACCGTGCTTTCGCAGGCTAATTTACTGGCAGTGGGTACAGGCTGGCACCCACTCAAACTCATTTTCAACACGAATCATATCGATGTGCTTTACCACGGTACGAATGTGATCAGTGTTTTCGATACTAATGCACCCTATTTGAGCGGAGGCATAAGCTTGGATCTGTGGACTGACGCCTCCAGCGCGAGTTATGGAATAGGTGTAAGTAATCTATTTATTGCCCCTTATCCTTGATTAAAATGACAATGCATAGACTGCGATTTTAATATGAGAACAAAAAACATTTTGAAAACGATTGCGATAGCTGTGTCTATTTTAGCGGTCCTGCTGCCGCCAGCGCCCCAAGTTTTGGGGCAAGGCACCATGTCCTTTGATGGGCAGACGCCGGGAACTTATTTGGTTCCCATTGTCTTGTATACCGAATCGGGAATCCAGATTAGCGGTGTGCAAGGAAACGGTTTTGCCTTGTCAGGCGGAAGCCTCAGTGGATATCCAGAAAACGGCTCGGGGTATTTGCATATGGCAGGCGGGCCAGGGGTGAAGATCGGTCTGGTTGGAGGAGCCTACTTCAACTTCCTCTCTTTCGATATCGCCGAGTCTTTTACCAATGTTCCGGGCCCGGTGACAGTACAGGTGGTTGGTTATCATGTTATGGGCCAGACGGTGACAAATATATTCACCACAGATGGCATCAACGATGGAACGGGCCCGCTCTCGGATTTTCAGCACTTTTTCGTCGACTCTCAATTTCAGAACATTTACCGCGTTGATATTCTGGGCAGCCCTTACGCTTTGGATAATTTAATTCTCAGCAACGTTCCCGAACCCAACACAGGCTCGTTGGCTCTGGTAGGCGCAGGCGGAGCGGTCGCCTGGTCGCGATTCCGACGCAACCGCCGAATCCGGCAAACAAACGCATGATGAGTGCTCCGCAGACCAACCCGTTTTTGCGATGGCGCGTTTTCCACGCCCGGGCGCTCTTGGCCGCGTCAGCGGTTTTCTTCGCCGTCCTTTCCTCGGGATATGCTCAGGGGACGATGACTTACACCTTCGAGGGAACCCCGTCTGGAACATTGGCGAACTCGGGCGCTTATTTGGTGCCAGGCATGGAATTTTATCCTGGTGGTGTCGGCAGTCTATGGCTCTCCGGCGGTGGCGTTTCCGGGCATCCCGATAATGGGTCTGGCTACCTGTTTATGCCCAGCAGTTCTCATTGTGGTCTGGCGGGAGGGGGGGA